>CALRWB020000008.1:0-154568 GCA_943371815.1 Chitinophaga pinensis
CTGCAGTGGCGACCTCATAGCCGACCATTCTCAACCGAGTTTCCAGGATGTTGCATACATTTGGCTCGTCGTCGACTATCAGGATCTTTGCCTTTGACTTCGGTTCAACAACAAGCAAAGAGTGACCAATAGCAATGAAAGCTGGAGCACTAAAGGCCCCGACGGGAAAGGGCGTGGATCCTCTTAAGATATCTTATTGAAACCGTCGACTTTGTTCTGCTGCCAGGTGCACCCGCTGGAGCAATGATCTGCCCAAGGCGGGATTGGTTCCCAAAGTGGCTTAAACCTAAAGAAACCTGCTCTTTTCGACATGGCGCATTGCCTGTCTTAGAGCACGGTTCGAATAGGTAGTTACTCCATAGAATCCACAGTCACGACACGTTGCTTGCGATCAGGCCATGGCTGGTTCCGGTTCCTCTCCAGAAAGCCAGCCCCTGCATCGCCTAGAAGCCGAGATGGGTGCTGCCCCACGTCCGAGCCTGGAAACCAGCGTGGTGTTTCTGCCCCGGGATCCCCAATGGGCTTTCGTGCACTGGGAGATCGGTGCCCAGGACCGTCAACGGGTGGTTGAAGCGAAGGCAGAGCAGCTGGTGCTGCGGGTGTGGGATGTCACCGGGTTGCCAGCCGGGTCGGTGCACCTGCACACCCTGCAGGAATTGTTGGTGAATGCCCAGGCGCGGGAATGGTTTGTTCCCGTGCCCATGAGTGATCGCGACTATCAGGTGGAGCTTGGCTACCGCTTGGCTGGTGGTGGCTGGCTATCGGTGGCTGTCTCGACGCCTGCACGCATGCCAGCGCCTGGACCAAGCAACGAGATCGCTGATCATTTCGTTCCATTTTTGCTGGATGCCCCCGCAACCCCAAACCCTGGGACCCTGCCCATTACCCCTCCCCCGCCGCTGGCGGCGGGTTTGCATGAGCGGCTCTATCTCCAGGCCAGCGGTGGCCGCCAGGTTGTAGGGCGGGGCTCGGAGGCCTTCCACGACCTTCAGGCAGAGGCAGACCAGGCTTCCGCGGCCGGCAACCAGGCCTCTGGGGTCGGCCTTTGGGCGAGTGGCCGCAACGAGTCCGGTGCTGGGTTAATGGCCCGCCAACGCAGCTTCTGGCTGGTGGCCGATGCTGAATTGATTGTTTATGGGGCCACCGATCCTGCAGCCACGCTGAGGATTGGCGAGGAGCTCGTGCCCTTGGCCGCCGATGGCACCTTCCGGTTGCAGGTGCCCTTCCGCGATGGTCAGCAGGTGTATCCGATCACGGCCGTTGCCGCCGATGGCGAGCAACGCCGCTCCATCAAGCTGGAGTTTTCCCGCCGCACCCCCGATGCGGCGGTCAACAGCCAGGACGATGCCGTTGCCGAGTGGTTTTGAGCCCCAAGGGCTGCTGGTGTTCAGCTAACCCTTAATCAAATCCCAACAGGTCAAAGATCTCTCGATCCTTGAGGGATTCGGCCTCCAGGGGCTCCACGTTGTCCAACATGCGCTGGGCCAGGTTGAGGTATTCCTGCTGAACAGCCTCTACTTCAGGGGTGGCTTCCATCTCAAAGATGGTGCACTTTTTGCGCCTGGAAAAGGCGATACTTCTCGGATCTCCGGCAGAATTGCCAGCCAGTATTTGCACTTATTGACACGATGCTGGGCATCGCGATAAGGACAAACTCGAAACGCCTTAATCGCCTAAAAAGGGTTAAAAAAGAGCAACAATGAAGTTAATATTTGAAACCTGGATGGCACCTGCCATTCGACACATGGATCCCAGTCTTGACCAGACTCAAGGGCAAGAATTGAATATTAAGAATGCACCTCGCCTCCCAAATACATGCTAGCTTCCAACAATTAAACCTAGGGAGCATGAGCATTAATCTTCCCGGTGGCGTGATAACTCTGACCGCCTATGCTATTGCCATTCCAGCCGCAATCTCAGCAAGATTAACATCAGCTCCGCGCAAAAATTCCAATTCATTTGGCGACAAAATCATTCCACCCGCCAAAGACAGTTTGCGGCTACATTTGGCTCCTGATCTGACTGACCCTGCCGAAGAACATCAAGAACCCGCCCCTGAGGCATTAGCGCCTGCAGAGGAGCATCAAGAACCCGCCCCTGAGGCATTAGCGCCTGCAGAGGAGCATCAAGAACCCACCCCTGAACCAGTAGCACCTGCAGAGGAGCATCAAGAGCCCACCCCTGAAGCAGTAGCACCTGCAGATGACTATCAGGAACCCACCCCTGAAGCAGTAGCGCCTGCCGAAGAACATCAAGAACCCACCCCTGAACCAGTAGCACCTGCAGAGGAGCATCAAGAGCCCGCCCCTGAAGCATTAGCACCTGCCGAAGAACATCAAGAACCCGCCCCTGAGGCGGTAGCGGGTATCCATGGTAAAAATGCGACCAAGGCGGACAGAGCTGCGGCAGCCCTCAAAAAAGCTGTAAAAAAAGCCAAGGCGCAAAAAGTCAGCAAGGCAGCAAAAGAAGTCGGACCAAATTAATACACCTTTGCATCCCTAAATTGCGGATAAAATAGATCTATTAGCGCAGGTAGAGCAAATATTCCTATGCCAGTTACACGAGGGTCTGATCAGCCACGGTGATCACCTCACCCATCGATGGCCCAGCTGAACCCAGGATCTGGCGGCCCAAAGGGGCTAGTTGCAGGAAACGCCTAGAGGTGATCGGCATCAAAAAGCCCCAGGCCGTAGCCCAGGGCTGATGCATACAACTGCTGGCTCAAGGGGCGTTAGCCCTTTGAGGGCCTGAGCTCCCAGAACGCTGAGCCCAGGGCGTAGGTGGCCAGACCAGATTGCTGCTCATAGCTCTGACGGGCCTTGAGCTGGCATTCGATTTGCTTGCAATCGAGGCTGAAGATCCACTGCTTACGGCCTGCCCTGCGGTTGAGCACCAGATCCGGGGTGATCTGATAGCCGTTGCCGTCCTTACCCGCAGGCAGAAAGTTGAGCAGGTCACCGCGCAGGTGGGCGAGGCGCAGCTGTTCGTTCAGCTCTTTCTGCTCCTGATTGAGCAGCTCTTGTTGTTGCTTGACCTCAAGCAGGCGGCTGAGGCTGGCCTTGATGGCATCACCTGAGAAGCGGTGATCATCGACTCCACTATTGGCGGGAAGCACACCTGCGCTGGCGAGCAGCAACAGGGCTTGGGGTGAACCGGGGCTGGGTTCACCGCTGGGGCTCGGCAAAGCAATGGCGCCAGTAGGGGCCGCGGGGAAGGTGGTGAGAGGGGCTGGGGTCATCAGCAAGTGGTGAGTGGGGTAAGGGGACAAACGGGAAGCTCTGGCTGCTTCTGGTTCAGGGGTTCATGGCCTGGATCTGGTTCAGCGCTTCGATGAGCTCGCTGCGGCGCAGCAGTTCGATCGGTGCGGGCAACGACGTCCGATCAATCGGGTAGCTGCGCAGCAAAGAGCGCAGCTCAACCACCGACAGCTCATCCCACAAAGGAGAGCTGGAGATCGCGCAGCGGGGCTTTGACGTGGCTGGGGTGAGCTGCTCCATCCAGGGCTCGGCATCCCCAATGGCAGTTCCGCCGTTGCCCATCTGCGCTGCGAGCTGGCTGACCAGTTGGCTGAGCCCGGTGACCGCCTGGAGCAGGGCGCTTTGCAGGTCTCTTGCTGCGTGATCAGTGGCTGCCCGATCGCTGGCGCTTTTGGTGCTGGTTGCCCCACGACAGGCGCAGGAACGCGCGCAGCTGCGGGAGGGGGAAAGGGTTGTGCTGCTCATCAAACAACGACCTGGTAAACGACAGAAGGGTTGTGGAGCTTGCGCTCACTTTTCGGGCAGTAGGCCTCCCACTCGGAAGCAAAGGGATAGGGCGTGATGCCGCTGACGTCCTGCAGGTCGACCTTCATCCCATCAATGGAACCGGCTCCTTTCACACCCGTCACGATGTGCACGTTCTGGGCGGCCTTGCTGCAGAAATTCAGGCCAGCCTCTGAATAGGCGTTACTGCCCACCAAGGAGGCATTGCGGGCGTGGTAGTCGCCGATCGAGGTGGCGTGGACATGGCCAAAAAGCGTGTAATCCACCGTGATCCCCTGGGCGGCGTACTTACCGGTGATCTCCTGCACTGCCTTTTGGGTGTTAGCTCCCACCTGGTGGCCGTGCAGGCACAGAAAGGTGCGGCCCAGCACTTCAAAGAGCAGTTCGTTAGCCCGAAAACCACAGAACTGGATGCCAGCTGTCCCCTCAAAGCCCCGCTTGAGGATCGAATAGATCATCAAGTCGTAGCTGTCGGTGGCGAGTTCATCGCTCCAGCCCAGCTCCTTTTGAACCCGGCTTTCATTGCCGGTGATCCCGTACACCTCCACCGCCAGCTCCGTGCGGAGATCCAAGAGGAAGGCCTTGAGGATGTCGACCGCCAAAAGCGTCGCCTTGGAGCGGTTGGTGGCATTGCTGAGCAGCTCATCGAGGCGGCGATCGCTGTTGAGGAAATCCCCCAAACAGGCCACCACCACCTTGCTCGCCCCATGGCTGCGGGCAAGCTGTTTGACCCGCTGGGCCAGCTTGACCAGCCGCTGGGCAGCGACCGTGAAGTCGTAGCGGTTGGAGGCCAATTCCACCCGCTCGTTGAAGTGCAGATCCGAGAGCTGCACGATCAACACCGCCTCCCCTTGGCTTTTGGGAGCCGGCAGCTGTTGCCCCTTGGTGAATCCCCGCTCATCCAGTAGGGAGCAGAGCTCCCGGGAGTAGGCCACCACGGCGTTTTCAATCCGGGCGTGCTCGCGGAAGGCCTTGCGCTCGATCCGGTTGGTATCGGCCTGGGCCTGGCGGGCCTTGGCCAGGCGCACGTTGAACTTGAGCAGTTCGCGATCCGGATCGGGAACGGCTGAACTGGAGCGGCGACCCTCCCCGGGCGGCCGCAAGTGATGCTTTGAACCCATGCCTGATTGCAAGTAGAACAGGCTACTAATGCCCGATTAGATCTTCTACAAGACTCACGGGCGGCTGGCCGCAGGCCTGGCGGCAATCGAGCCACTCGGCCAGCTCCACCCCACAGCGGCGGGCAATCTCCTCGTCGCTCCAGCCCAAGTCGCGGTATTTCCTGCCCCGCATCCACAGTTCCTTCAGGCGGTGGCTGATGCGCAACAGGTGGCCGTGGTCACGCACGTGGTGCAACAGCTCACCTTTCACCTTGGGCACCAGGTAGCTCGATGGCTTCCAGCCCAGGGACGGATCAAAGCCAATCGCCCCTTTGCATAGGCCCTCAAAGGCCGGGCCAATCAACTCATCAAACGGAACGCCGGTGCGGCGGGCAAAGCGGTGGGCCTGGTGGCGGGCGAGGTTGAGGTGCTCACAGGCAAAGGCCCTCTGCTCCGCGTTCATTGGCTTTAAAGCCCTTCTTGCCATTGCAAATGTTGCTGGGATCCAGGCTATGGGGATCAGCGCTGCGGCCCAGCCGCCGCCACCAACAACGCCACCGGGGCATCTCCCAGGGTTGGCAATTCAGGCAGTTGCAGCATCAAGGCCAGGGCTGCCGCGAGCACCAAAGCCCCGCGCAGGGCCACAGAACCTGCAGGTTTGATAGCAATGGCGGTCTTCATGGCAACAAAAGCGAGCCCTTTAGGGTTCCGGGCCCGCCAAGGCCGCCAAAGCAAAACCAAAAACAAACCCCAAAAACCAACCGTCTGCCCCAGGGCGCCAACCAAGCCGCCGGCCCAAGGAAGTCAGCAAAAGGATTGCTACAAAAGCATTCCTTGCCAACCAGCCAGGCGGACGTGGGATTGGCCACACCACGTCGGTGGGAAAACCATGCAACCAATGCGAAAACGCACAGCCGCAGCTGTGGGCGGGGATTTTTGGTGGCCGCTGGCATGACAGGAGGCAACCAGCAACACCACCGATGGCTGCCCACCTACTGCTCACCTGCCACCACAACCAAGCCCTTGCCAACGCCTGCGAGCGGGGCCTTTGGCTGCCTCTTGCCGTGGATACCGATCAGGCGTTCCTCGTCAGCCACCTGGCGGTGATCGCCCCAGGGGAGCGGGCCATCTGTGCCGTGGCACCGATCACATCGCTTGAGCCCTGGATCGAGGCCGATGGCATCGAGCGCTGGCTGCCCTTTCTCGCCCCGGCCCGTACCCTGCGCCATCCCATTCCCCTGGGCCGTAGCCAAGCCCTACGCCAATGGCTACCCCAAGGCCCCACTGGGTTCCAAATCATCGCGATCGATGAACTGCTTGCAGCCCCGTCCCTGGCGGCCTGGCTGGAGGGCCCTAGCCAAAGACAGGCTCCAGATCACGGGGCTTGATCAGGCCGTGATACACGCACCACAGCAGCGCCTGGGTGCGATCACGCACCCCAATCTTTTGGTAGAGCTCACTGAGGTAGCGGCGCACGGTGTCGGTACGCAAGCCCAGCCGCTGGGCGATTTCAGGGGTGTTGTAACCCAAGCCCAACTCCCCCAGTAGGGAGCGATCGCGGGCCGTGAGCACCAGGGGAGTTGCCGCAGCGGAGCTGGTTGTCTGGCCCTGCAACAGCAAGCGCGAAAAGCCACCATCCATGTAGCAGCCGCCATGCAAGACGGCGGTAGTGGCCACCAGCCACTCCCCCTCCCGTAACGACGTGGTGCAACAAATGGCCTGCACCCCGGCCTCCACCAGCTGGCGCAGGTAGGTGCCATTGCGGGTGGGCTCCAAGAGGGCCATCACCATCAGCCGATCAGCGCCAAGCTGCGGGCGCAGCGCCTGGACCAAATCGAGAACCGAACCATCGGGGAGATCATCCGTACAGCCCACCAACACCTTGCCGGCGCTAGGCAGGGGCTGGGCCAGGAGTTCGGCGATCGAGGTTGCCCACAGGCTGATCTGGGGATACACGCAAAGGGCGAGGCTTTGCAGCGCTGTCGAACCGGTGCAACTCACCACCGTGGTGCCCTCAGCCAATGGGGCCACTACCGCCAATCGCTCGGATATCGAATGGCGAATACCAGCGCTAATCACAACCAAAACGCGAGGGGATGCGGGCCCCGAACAACGAAGCAGTGACAATCTGGGGATGACTGGAAACGGCGCAACCCCAGGTCAGCGATCTAACAAAAGAGCCACCGAGTAGCCAACTGGCTCGAGCTACCTGGGCAGACCTATCGCTCAATCAGCCCAGGGACCTAGCTAGCAAAAAGGGGCGCTGCTGCGCCCCTCGGTGACTTGGCTGTAGGACGCTCAGAACAGCCCAGAAGGCAGTACTGCAGAAGCTAGAGGGTTTGGCGATCGGGGAGCAGAAGCCTCAGTGGCCTTGCCAACTAGCGTCACCTCCGCCTGCTTGACGGTGGGCATCAGGCCAATCGATCCATCGGCCTTGGTGTAACTAGCAAGGTCCAATTGGCCGTGCACCACCACCTCCTTGCCCTTGCTCAGCAGACGCGATAGCGCTTCGGCGCGACGGCCCCAAAGTTCAACGCGATACCACTGGGGAGGCGCCTCCAGCTCGCCGCTCTTGGGCTTGAGGTAGGCCTTATCAGCCAGGGAGAATTGGCAGCAACTGCTCTCCCCCAGGCTGCGCAACTCGGGGTCCCGGCCCAAATAGCCGTGCAAGTGGACATAGGCCATCAGGCTGATCAGCAATCGAACAGGAAAGGTTACGGATTCCGCAACAGGGTCTTGGCGGCGCTGCGCAACTTGGCGATGGCCTGCTCTTCCAGGGCGCATTGCTCGGGGCCGTTGAGGCCCATCAACCGTTGCAGCTCGTAGCGCGTCAGGGGCCGCTCGCGCAGGTAGCGATGCCAAATCAATTGGCGCTCCTGCGGATTGAGGGCTTCCAGCAGCTGGGGTAGCGCCTCCCGTTGCGGATCCTCCTGACCATCCCATCCAGGCCCGCAGGCCAGTTCGGCGTTGTCCGGATCGGCTGTGGCGCTGGCAGCTGGTGCGGCGATGGAATCGAGCCAGCTGCTTTGCGAATCTTCTGCGCCGGATCCAGCGGCGCCTGAACTGGGGCGATCAAGCCGGCCAAGATCAGTACAGCTCCAAGCCTCCAAGGCCCGGCCCAATTGCTCTGGGCTCACCGGTTCTCCCCGCTTGCCGCAGCGCTGGGCCAGCCAGTCGAGGCTGGGCAGATGACCCGTTTTGGCCTGGTGCTGGGCACTGAGGCGGTGGGCCCGATGGGCCAGGGCAGCCTGGCTGTAGGGCAGGCGGATGAGGCGTTTGTCCTTACGGTTGTGCTCAGAGAATCCCCGCCGCACCCAGAAGCTGCCGTAGGTGGAAAAGCGATAGCCGCGGGCCGGGTCAAATTTCTCGGCGCCACGCACGAGGTTGATCGCGGCCTCCTGGAAGGCATCGGCAGTGGACTCATCGCTGGCGGGCAAGCAGGAGCGGTGACGGCTCCAGGTGTGACCGATCAACTTGAGGTTGTGGCGCACCAGCTGGTCGCGGGCCCGCAGCCCACTGCGCCGCACGGACTCAGGGGCGCCGTCTGGGCCAGAGGGATGGGCCTGCCAGCGCTGGATACGGCGCGACAGTTCGAGCACGGTGCGATCGGAGAGGGGCTGGTAGCGGCCACTGGCCTCCAGCCAATCCGCCACAGAAGGAGCCTGGGAAGTGATTGCCATCGAAACACCATCAGAGGACTGGCACGACCTGAACGATCAGATGCCAGATACCAAGAATTCCCACATACGCTTTCGCACAGGCTTATTTTTGGTGATCTGCTTACAGATCAACACCAAGCAGGCCCAGAAGGGCACTCCCCTTGCAAGGGGCAACAAAACTCTTGACGTCGCCGAAATCAGCGGTAGGGCCCTAACCTCAATCCAGCCCTGGCCTGAGCCATGAAGGTCACCCACTGCGGCGACGAGCACCTGATCAGCTATTCGGCAGAAGAGGTCTCACTGCTGGTTGACCTCTGCCACGCGGCGATGTTTTCTGATTTTCTGCCCACCGACCCAGACAGCCAAAAGCGCCTCAAGCAGTTCTTGGGGGATGTCCAGTCGTCGTTGTTGCCCTATGCCCAGCAGGTGGGTGAACAACACCGCCGCAAGGCCGGACTCAAAGCCCTGCTGTAGGTAGAACCAGCAGCTGGCGCTAGGCGTGCCTGACGTGGGCCTTGCCTATCAGCTCAAGAGCGAAGAATTAACCCTGCTTGAGCGCCGTAGCCCTTCTCGCCCGAGGCTTCTTCTCGGCAGGGGCTTTCGCAGCAACGGGCTTGGCGGTCGGCTTCTTCACCACAGTCTTCTTCTCGCCAGTCTTTTTCAGAGCAACCTTCTTCTCCGCCGGCTCTAGGGCTTCACCGAGCAGCTCTTCTGCCAGTTGCTGGGGATCGAGCGAACGGCCCAGGGCAGCGGCCACGCTTGTGGCAATCCGCTCCCAGTCATCTGCCAATTGGCGCGGGCTGTAGTCCTCCATGCCCGCCACCACGCGCAGCAACCGCTCCACGCCAAAGCTCTCGCCGCACCAGGCGCTCCGCAGCCGCTGGCCCGCCTCCCGGAAGCTGATCCCATCAGCCGAGAAGGCCTGATCCAGCCAGCCGCCCAGCTTTTCAGCCAACAGCTCGGCCTGCCGGCTGGACAGGCTCAAAGGCGGACTGATCGGCAGCTGCAGATAGCCCAGGTACACCTCCAAAAACTCCCCCGCCCCCAGGGGCTGCTCGGTGCTCGGATGCAGCAAGGGGGCATAGCCCTTGAGGATCGACTCGAGCCGCGGCGTCAACGGCGCCGTACCCAGCTGGCTCATTAGGGCCGGCCGGTGGTGATAGGCCCAGGCCGCCTGGTTGATCCGGCCGAGGGCATCGACGCACTTGATGCCAAGCATGCGCATCTTGCTGTTGCGCAGGTGGGAAATCTGGGAGGTGTGCAGGTTGCCCGCTTCGTTGCAGGCCCAATCGGCCAGCTCACTGAGCTGGGGATGGCTCACATGGCGCAGCAACTGCACCAGCGCATCGGTGAAATGGCTGCGGCCCTGCTCGCGGCGCGCTTCGCCAGGGAGCTGCAACAAGCTCCCATCCGGAAAGCTGGCGGGCCAGCCCTTAGCAGTAACAGCCTTCCCAGCGGTTGCGCCCTTGGCAGCGGTTGCAGTCATGACCAGAAGCCTCTAGGGCCTATCTCTTAGCGAGCAGGCTAGAGCCAATCAGTTCAAAACCATATCCGTAATTCCACGGTGATACGACAATTTCTTAAGCCCCGCTAGGGCCGCTCCAATCCCAGCGGCAGGGCCCCTGCTGCCCCGCTCTATGGCCCCAGCGGCCCAGCCATCCCTATATAAAAAACCATAAAAAACCAAAAGGCCCAAAGCCGCTAGGCAGGAAAGATCCAACGCCGCCCGTAGCCTGTCAGGTATCGCACAGGAGCATGTCCTCCTGGCCCCCATGCAATTTTTCGCGGTGCGTAGCGAGGCCATAGCCCGCACCCACCAGGCCCTGCAAGCCCTCAGCCTCCAGGGCGCCACCTCCGGATCAGGCCCCAGCCGCGCCCTACGGGTCGCCCAGCTCTACGGCCACCTGCAGGTGCGCTCCGCAGACAGCGGCCAGCTCAGCCTGGTCCTAAGTGAACTGGCGGCCCAATGGCACCTGCAGCCGCGCCAACTGCGCGCCGACCTAGAAGCCCTGCAAGCCATGGGCTGGCTGAGCTACGCGGGCACAAGCCGCGGCACCGACATCCAGCTGCACGAACCCACCAGCCTCAGCCGCAGCGGTTCAAGCAAGGGCCCTGGCATCGGGAACCCTGACGCCACCAACCCTGCAGCCGCCACCCACCAACCAGCCCAACCCTGCGGCTCCGCCTTGCTTGAGCGCGTCGCCGAGCACTACAACCACCACAAACCCACCAGCTGGCCCGCCTACGGAGCCAAGGGCCAGGCCCTGCTCCCCAAGCTGCAACGCGCCATTCGCCACGCCGGCGATCTCGATCGCTTTTTAGGTCGCCTGGCCCAGGCGCTGGCAGCCATGCCCGCTTTCTGGCGCACCACCTACCCCCAGGGCCGCAGTGGGGCCGAATGCCTGGCGGTGTTGCTGGCCTGTGATCGCTCCTGCGCCGGCTTGGGGGTGGAGTTTTGGCACGTCTTCTCCTGGGGAGCGGCAGCCGACTCACCGCCTCAGGGCTCCTCCACGGTCAGCCGCGCCCAGATGCTCCTCGCCTGGGACGGTCACCACTGGCGCGGCCAGGGGGTGGCAGCCCTCAAGCTCTCGCTGCAAGAAAAACGCCAGCTCGCAGAAGCACTCGAGGCGGCCGGCCATGGCATCGCTGGCACGGCGGCCCAGCAATTTGTCGAGGCCTGAACCATGACCCCACAAGCAACAACACCGATCACCGCTACGCCCATCGCTGGCGGCTTTGATGCGTCCGTGATCGAGCGCGCCATCGCCACAGGCGCCTTGATTGAAACCGCCAGCGGCCTTATCCCCAGCGGCGCTGGCCATGACGACACCCATTGCGAAAGCCATGGCGAAACCCGTGGCGAAACCCGTGGCGAAACCCGTGGCGAAACCAACCCCGCAGCCCAGGGGGCGCTGCCGGAGCTGCTCGAGCACGAGCGCTCGATCCTCTCGGCCGTCCTGGCTGGCCCAAGCGATAACCGCGAGCTCTGGGGCCTGTTTCGCCGGCGCATTGGCCTGCGCTTCAACGAAGCAGTTCCGGCCTCGCTGTGGACGAGCGCCGAGCACCGGGCGGTGGCCGATGAAATCGATGCCACCTTCCGCGCCGAGCGCGACATCCAGGCCATCCAGGCAGAAAGCCTGCGCCAGAGCCTCAGGCAACGGGCCATCGATGGCCGCTTCCAGGGCAGCCTCCAGGCCCTAGACACCGCCATCGCCGAGCTCCTGCGCTGGGCCGATGGCAGCAGCAACCACGATTTCGAGCTGGCCTGCACCCTGTTCCAGAGCGCCAAAGCCCGCCAGATCTTCTACCCAGAACTGCGCCGGCTGTTGGCCCGCGAGCAGCGCGATATCTGCCTTGATGGCGAACTGGAGGCCTGCCGCACGGCCCTGAATGCAGCGGTCTCGATCACCTCAGGCCGCTTCCACAGCCGCCGGAGCTGCGGCACCGCCGCCGATGCGGCCGCAGAGAGCCTGGCCCTCGCCCAGGTGCCCCTCTCAGAGCGGCCCCAACCGATCTCCACAGGGATCCCCAGCTTTGATCTCGACATGCGCGGCGGCATCATCCCCGGCCAGGGCGAAGGCACCTATGTGATCGCTGCCCGCTCGGGGGTGGGCAAAACCACCGTGGCGGTTGCGGCCGCCATGGGCCTGGCCATGGGCGGAGCGGGGGTGCTGTTTTTCTCCTGCGAACTCAGCCGCAGGGCCATCGGTGCCCGCCTACTGGCCCACTACAGCCGCCGGGCCCATGGCCTATACACCCCCCAGTACAGCGCCAATGACCTCGAGGGCCGGGGCAACGCCATCGCTGGAGCCGATCTGGAGCGCCTGCAGCGCTGGTCAGCGGACTTTGCCCAGGGCCGCAGCCCCACGGGAGATGCCATGGGGCCCCTGCTCTACGAATCCCAGTTCGGCGCCACTGTGGAGCAGTTCGCAGCCGTGGTGGAAGACGCCAAGGCCGCCTGCCCCCAGCTGTCTGCGGTGTTTCTCGATCACTTCCATGCCATGGGCTCAAGCCCCGGCTTTGGCCCCAACACCACAGCGGAACTCGCTGCCCGAGCGATGCAAATCAAGGCATTAGCTGGGCGCTGCGAGGTGGATGTGTTTGTGGTGGCCCAGCTCAACCGCGGCGCCTACAACAACCCCACCGGCCCGGATGTGTCGCACCTGGCGGGAACGTCGGAACTGGAGCGCTACGCCTCGGCGGTATGGCTGATTGATCGCCCCAAAACCGATGGCTACTCAGCGCCGGCGGCGGGGTTGCTGGAGGTGCACCACGGCAAATTTCGCCACGGCCAGCTGGCAAGCGACGACCTCAGCAAAACGGTGATTCGCATCGATCGCGCCCATTGCTACCTGGAGGCCGATGAAGCCCGGCGCGTCTTTATCGGCTCGTCGCTCTATCCGGGGGTGGAAGCCCTATGAGATCGGGCCTTTCGGCCGCTGGCCCCAGGGGTGCTCGGCCCACCAGCGACGGGTTGCTGAGCGACACGCTGATCGAGCAGGTGCGCCAACGGGCCCAGATTGTCGATCTGTTTGAGCCTGGTGCGTTGCGCAAGGCGGGCCGGGAATTTCTGGCCCGTTGCCCCTGGCACGACGACCGTTCCCCCAGCCTCACGGTCAGCCCCAAAACCAACCGGGTCCACTGCTTTGTCTGCGCCAAAGGCGTCGATCCCATCGGCTGGTTGCAGCAAACAGAAGGCCTCACGTTTCCAGAAGCGATCCGGCAGCTGGCGTGTCGCTATGGGATTGCGGTCAGCCAAGAAATCCCAACGGCCCAATCGCAAGCAGGCAAACAAGCTGCCAGCCAGCTCACGGAGGATCGCCGGCGCCTAAGGACCCGGCGCCAACAACAACAGAGCGCCTTCCACCAAGCGCTCCGCCGGGATCTCGAAACCGCTGGCCCCGCTGCCCAGTTCCTGGCCCGCCGCGGCATCCAAGCCACCACCGCCATCCACTGGCAGCTGGGCCTGGCCGAGCAACGCCTGCAACTGCCGCTCTGCGATCTCCAAGGCCGCTGCGTGGGCTTTAGCGGCAGGGCCCTGGCGGAGCAACAGCCCAAATACCGCAACAGTTCTGGTGATGCCCTATTTCAAAAATCCCAGCTGCTCTTTGGCCTGGATAGGGCCAAATCGGCAATCCACTCCAGCCAGCAGGCCCTGCTCGTGGAAGGGCCCCTCGATGTGATCGCCCTCCACCAGGCCGGCTTTCCCAATGCCGTGGCCACCCTTGGCACCAGCTGCTCGCCAGGGCAACTGGCCCTCCTGCGCCGATGCGGTTGCCAGCAACTGCTGCTCGCCTACGACGGCGATGCGGCGGGCCAAGCCGCCAGCTTGCGCCTGATCCAAGCGCTCCTGCCTGAGGCCAGCCGCGGCAACCTGGAACTGGCCGTGGTGCCCCTGCCGGCGGGCAGCGATCCCGATGGGCTGATCCAAACAGATGGAGCCGAGGCCTTTGCCCGGCATCTGGAGGCCAGTCGCCATTGGCTCAGCTGGTGGCTCGATCACCTGCTGGCACCACTTGAGGCACCCCTCCAAAAGCCCCAGGAGACAACAGCCGCCGCAGGAACGACAAGCTTGGCCCTGTTGCAGCGGGTGGAGCGCCAGGCCAAGGCCCTCCTGGCCCAGCTACCCCCGGGGGTTCTGCACCAACGGGCAGCCGATCGCATTCACCAAGCCCTGGGGCTGCGCCCCGAGGCTCCAGCCCTTGGCCCTGCCGCCTGCCCGCTAGAGCGCGCCGAACGCCGGGCCCTGCGCCTCTATCTGCACAACCCCGAGTGCCGTGGCCCCCTGCAATGCCTGCAACTGCAAACCCCGTTGACGGCGGCGGCAATGCAATGGGCCGTGGCCCTGGCAGAGCGCTGCCCCGCTGGCCAATTGGCCGCCGCGATCAAACGCTTGGCACCTGAGCTTCCCCCAGCGGTCGCCGGCCTTTTGCTGGCCTGCGCCACTCCAGGGGCGGAAGTGGTCCGCGAACTCACCGAGCAAGGGATCAACGAATTGCAGGCGGTGCTTGATGTCTTGGAGGCAGAAGAGAGCCAAAGGACCGCGCCTGGGGGAAGCCGAGAAACGGTCCCCTGGCCTGGGGCGGAACCCTAAGGGGCTCCGTTGGTCTCTCCTCAACCGTGCTCCAACGCCTTCTCTATCGGCTGATCCTGACGGCCACACCCGCTGTGATTGATGCAGTGCAAAAGGCCCTGCTCTGGCTGAGCGATGGGTCCCTGCACCTGCTCCAAAAGCTCGATGGCGAGCGGCTGAACCACGAACTCGCCGCCATCGAGCAAGCCGAGCTCCTCGAGGAGCTGGAACTCCTGCGCGCGGGGCATCGCCTCCAAAGGCAAGCCAGCCAGCTGGGGCACCTGGGCGACGCTGACGGCGAGCAACTCCTCGTGATCTGCCAGGAGCTGCACCAGTTGCACGGCTGGAGCGAAGCGGCAATCGATCGCTGGCTCGACCAGCTCCTGGATCAGGCCTGAAATCAGAATTAGATCAGGACTGGCATCAGTAACCTATTTGGCTGTCTGATTCCAGATAGCAACTGCTCTTGCTGTTGCCATGACCTCAACCCTCTGGCTCACCACCGACCAGCTCTGCACGCACCTGGCAATCAGCCGCACCACCTTGTTTGCGATTCGCCGCTCGGGCCTGCTCAAGGACGGACGGCACCTCGTCGCCAAAAATCCACTTTCATGCCGCTCCCACCTGCTCTGGCATCTGCAGCGCTGTGAACTCGCCCTCGGGCGGATCAATTGATGGCCAACAAGCGCTGCACTTGGCTCACCACCGTTGAGCTTTGCCATGCCCTTTCCGTGAGCCGCTCCAAGCTTTGCCGCTGGCAGCAGCGCAGGGTGCTCCGTCAAGGCGTGCACTGGGTACGCAAAAACCCCAATGCACCGCAATCCAATCAGCTCTGGAACCTGGAGCGCTGCACCCAAACCCTGCGGGGTAGCGGCTTGCCGCTTGAGGTTCAAAAGTATCCGGCTTAAGTCCCCTCCCCAGCCTTGGGGCTCAAAGCAAATCCCTGAACGCTTGGGGTGTTAATCCCACATCGCTAGCGATGGCTCCCGTCGTGATGGCATTGATGGGGTCGGGGCGGGGAATCACCAACAAACTTTTGGCATAGATCTGACAGCTGCGGCATTACAACGCAAGCTCCAAGATCTCCACCGTTTTCACCCCACCTTCTTCTGCTTCCACCTCGAGCCAGAGCTCAATTGCTTCCCGGATGTTCGCCAGGGCATCGGTGCGGCTATCGCCCTGGGAATGGCAGCCCGGCAGGTCCAGGCAACTCACCGACCAGCCTTCTTCTATCTCAAGCAGTCGGATGCGATACGCCAAGGCCACAACAACGCTGCCATCACCCTATGGGCGCCTAGTGGGGACGCTCGGAAACTCAAGCCGAGCCCTGGGCGGCAATGCCCTTGAGCAGCCCCTAACCAACCAGCATTCGTCTGGCCACTGACGCCTTGGTCTGCTCACCGCTGATTTCACTCAAATAGGTGCGGCGGTGCACCTCCGGGCTGTGGCCCATCACCGCCGCAACATCCGCGTAATTCCAAGCCGTCGTTTCCCGGGCACGGATTGCATAAGCGTGGCGCAGGTCATAGGGAACGCAACGTTCTTTGCGCTTCTGCGCCTTGCGTTTGCCCTGGGCCGGTGCCGTTTCCACCCAGGCATAGAGCTTGTTCTTGAGCTCAAACTCCGCCTTGGCATCGGAGCTGCGCAGCTTGTGGCAGCAGACCGCACCCAACCGTTCGTTGTTATCGCAGCGTTTCACCAGATCCCGTTCGGGATCAAAGGGCTGGCCCTCCTCATTGACGAATTTGGGTTGATACCGGGCCCGCAGTTGTTCCAGCCGGTGCTCTCCATTGGCGCCAGAGAGCTGATAGCGCTCCACCCATGCCGCCGGCAATGGCAGCGCCACCCGGAAGCCGGTCTTGGTCACCTTGATGTGGCGAGCAGCCACACCGATGCTCATCATTCCCTGCCCGTCGGGGAGTTCGGCGATGTGCCACACCTCATGGGGCCTGAGCCCATAGGTGGCCACCATCGCGAATACCCAGCCCCACAGCGGGTCCTCTTCCATCACCTGATCCAGCCACTCCTGGATCGCCGCCGTGCTGGGAATACGCCGCCTTGACTCACCCGCCGCCACCAGGGCCAGCTTCTTGCGGTTCACCATTCCCTTGAGCTCATCGCTCAGGGCTTCCGGTGCAATCGCCCCATAGCCAGAGCGCCGCAGCAGCGACACCACCTCACGCTTCTGGCGAAAGCCCTGGCGATGGGTGGCCATCGGCATCAACAGAGCCGTCGGTTCGTCCAGGCGGGCCTTGAGGCTCTCGCTCGTATGCAGCGCAAAGCGGCGCACGTCATCCTCTGTTGCCGGCCGGTCCGTAGGCAACAGGCAGAAGTAGCCCTTTCCCTTGAACGGGCCCACCAGGTTCATGTTCACCCCCTGGCCGCGCTGGAAGGTCACCACGGCTGCGCAGATCTCCGGCCAGCTGGGGTTGCAGGCGGTGGTCGCCTCCAGGTCCGCCTGGCTGTCGGGCAGGACCACGGGTTTGCCGCTTCTGGTGGCCTCAATCAGCAGGTCCTGAAGACTCTCGATCGCCTGGGGGTCAGCAGCGGCGTAACCCTTGATGGTGTGTTCGCGGGTCCTTCCGCCCGCTCCCAGCTGATACACCGTGATCCAAGGGCTGCGGCGGTGCTCCCGCAGCCGGTAGCGGGCGCCGAGGGCACGCAGCACCGCATTACAGCGGTGCATGGGGCTCTGAATGGTGGCCATGGGGAACGCATCTCTGCTGTGAGTGTTCCCACCGAACAAGCTCCCGGGTCCACCCAGTCTCACGGGGTGAGACGGGCAGATTCCTTGGGACTTGTCCCAAGGAAATGACACAACTAGGGTTTTCGGCGACCCTTCCCGGACTCATTTCGCCCGAGGGAAGAGGCTCTCTTGACCCTTGAAAACGCTTGCGCCGCAAGGCTTATCCCTTGCAATCTAAGGCGTTCCAAAATATGGGTCGCCTGAGATTCGAACTCAGGACCAATCGGTTAAAAGCCGAGTGCTCTACCGCTGAGCTAGCGACCCGCGCCTGTTGGGCACCCATGGAACGTATCACCCTGGGGTGACCTCCTCAAAGCCCCCTGGCCATGGCCTTGAAAATGGGCCCGTGATCCCCATCAACATGAGCGCCTTTCCCTGGCCGGAACCCCAGATCCACAGCGACGCCTGGGTAGCAGGCACCGCCGTGGTGATTGGGGATGTGCACCTTGCCGCCGGGGCCAGCCTCTGGCCCCTGGCCGTGGCAAGGGGCGATCTCTGCCCGATCCGGGTGGGAGAGGGCTCCAATGTGCAGGACGGGGCCGTGCTGCATGGCGATCCAGGTCAACCGGTGGTGATTGGAGCCGATGTCACCATTGGCCACCGAGCAGTCGTCCATGGAGCCCGCCTCGAGGATGGCTGCCTGATTGGCATCGGCGCGGTGATCCTCAACGGCGTCACCGTGGGCGCCGGGGCCCTGGTGGCCGCAGGCTCCGTAGTCACCAAGGATGTGCCTCCAGGAGCCCTGGTCATGGGCACCCCAGCCACGGTCAAACGCCAAATCAGCCCCGAAGCCATCGCCGAGCAACGCCTCCACGCCCAGCGCTATCGCCAACTGGCCATGGTCCATGCCGGCCGGCCATCGAGTGTCTAAACACTGCGACAAAAGGGCCAATCCAGCCGGGAGGTGCGTTGCAGTCCTTAAGATCGCCCAATCTTGACTTCTGCCTTCCATGGACGCACGGCTGGTCCTCGTTGCCGCTCCCATTCTGCTTGCTGCCGGCTGGGCCGTGTTTCACATCGGCCGGGCAGCTGTCGGCCAGCTGCAACTGATGATCATGCGCGCCCGCACCTGATCCCCCTCTGTTGACCTGGAACGGCTCCAAAAGGGCCCTGCTGCAACGCTGGCTGACGCTCCTGCTGCCAGCCCCCCTCCGGCCCGAACCAGCGGAGCTCCTGGTCATTGGAGCAGGTTTGGCCGGCACGGAAGCCGCGTGGCAAATCGTCCGGGCAGGCCTGAGGGTGCGGCTGATCGAGATGCGGCCGACCCGGCGCTCCCCCGCCCACCACAGCGCTGAATTTGCTGAGCTGGTGTGCAGCAATAGTTTTGGCGCCCTCTCCAGCGACCGGGCTGCAGGCCTGCTCCAAGAAGAACTGCGCAGGCTGGGTTCCCTGGTGATCGGCACCGCCGATCACCACGCGGTGCCGGCCGGCGGCGCCCTTGCGGTGGACCGCGGCCGCTACAGCGCGGCCCTCACGGCGGCCTTGGAGCACCATCCCCTGGTCACCGTGGTGCGCCAGGAGCAGCTCGGCCTCCCGACTTCCGATCAGATCACGGTGCTGGCCACCGGTCCGCTCACGGCCGATGCCCTGGCCGAAGACCTGCGCTCCTTCACCGGCCGGGACGACTGCCACTTCTTTGATGCCGCCAGCCCAATCGTCGAAGGCGACAGCATCAACCTGGGCGTGGCGTTCCGCGCCAGCCGTTACGACAAGGGCGATGCCGACTACATCAACTGCCCCATGGACAAGGAGCAGTTCCTTGCCTTCCGCGGGGCCCTACTTGAGGCAGAACAGGCCGAGCTCAAGGACTTCGAAAAAGAGAGTGCCAACTTCTTTGAGGGCTGCCTACCGATCGAAGAGCTAGCCCGCCGCGGCGAAGACACCATGCGCTACGGGCCCCTGAAGCCCATTGGGCTCTGGGATCCCCGCTGGGGCGACGTCAATGACCGCGATGTCCGCCAGGCCAAGCGGGCCTATGCGGTGGTGCAGTTGCGCCAGGAAGACAAGGACGGCCAACTCTGGAACCTGGTGGGCTTCCAAACCAACCTCAAATGGGGGGAGCAGAAGCGGGTGCTGCGGCTGATCCCTGGGCTGGAGAAGGCCGAATTCGTGCGCTTCGGGGTGATGCACCGCAACACCTTCCTGGAATCCCCCCAGCTACTGGACGCCACCCTGCAATTTCGCCGGCGCAAGCGGCTCTTCGCCGCAGGGCAAATCACAGGCACCGAGGGCTATGCCGCCGCCGTGGCCGGCGGCTGGCTGGCCGGCACCAATGCGGCCCGGCTCGCCCTTGGCAAGCAACCGATCGAGCTGCCCCCCACCACGATGATTGGGGCCCTCACCCATTTCATTGCTGAGCCCCGCAGCGGAAAAGGCTCCCGCAAGGCCGGCTTCCAGCCCATGCCCCCCAATTTTGGGCTCATGCCCGAGCTGCCCGAACGCATCCGCGACAAGCGCCGCCGCTATGGGGCCTACCGGGACCGGTCCCTAGCCGACCTCCAGGCGTTTGTGAACTGAGCCTTGGATGTGGGCGCCTAGGGTCGCCCCATTGCCTATCCAGCGGCCTGTGAGTGCGAGTCCTTCCTTAGACGCCGTGGTGATTGGCTCGGGTATTGGCGGCCTGGTGACGGCCTCCCAACTCGCCGCCAAGGGCGCCAAGGTGCTGGTGTTGGAGCGTTACCTGATCCCGGGCGGATCCGGAGGCAGCTTCAAGCGCGACGGCTACACCTTCGATGTGGGCGCCTCGATGATCTTTGGCTTTGGCGATCAAGGCCACACCAACCTGCTCACCCGCGCCCTCGCCGATGTGGGGGAGCACTGCGAAACCATCGCCGATCCAGCCCAACTGGAGTACCACCTTCCCGGTGGGCTCACCGTGGCCGTCGATCGGGATTACACCAGTTTTGTGGAGCGGCTCAGTGCCCTCTTCCCCCATGAGGCCCAAGGGATCCGTCGTTTTTATGACACCTGCTGGCAGGTCTTCAACTGCCTCGATGCGATGCCACTCCTCTCCCTCGAGGATCCGGCCTACCTGGCCAAGGTGTTTTTCCGCGCCCCCCTGGCCTGCCTGGGCCTGGCCCGCTGGCTTCCCGTAAACGTGGGCGATGTGGCCCGAGCCCACATCAGCGATCCGGCCCTGCTGAAGTTCATCGACATGGAGTGCTTCTGCTGGTCGGTGATGCCCGCGGATCTCACCCCCATGATCAACGCGGGAATGGTGTTCTCCGATCGCCATGCCGGCGGCATCAACTACCCCAAGGGAGGCGTGGGGGTGATTGCCGAGAAATTAGTGAGCGGCCTGGAGCGCCATGGCGGCTCCATTCGCTACAAGGCCCGGGTCACCAAGGTGCTGCTTGAGGGCAGCAAAGCGGTGGGCGTGCAACTGGCCAGCGGCGAGCAGATCAATGCCAGGCGGGTGATCTCCAATGCCACCCGCTGGGACACCTTCGCTGGAGATGGCGGCAGCGAGGGCAGCGTGGCGCGGCCGCTGGTGGATGAAGCGCATACCCCCAAGAGCGAAGCCACCTGGCGCAGGCGCTACAAGCCCTCGCCCTCCTTCCTCTCCCTGCATCTGGGCGTCAAAGCTGAGTTGATTCGCCCGGGCACCCACTGCCACCACCTGGTGCTCAAAAACTGGGGGGCCATGGAAGACGAACAGGGGGTGATTTTTGTGTCGATCCCGACCCTGCTCGATCCCTCCCTGGCTCCGGAGGGCCGCCACATCGTGCACAGCTTCACCCCCTCCTCCATGGAGGCCTGGACTGGACTGAACCCCTCCGACTACGCCGCCAAAAAAGAAGCCGATGCCAACCGCCTGATCCAGCGGCTTGAAGCGATTCTGCCTGGGCTGGCCAGCGGCATCGAGCACCGCGAGATTGGCACCCCCCGCACCCACCGCCGCTTCCTGGGCCGCATGGGGGGCACCTATGGACCCATCCCGAGCCTGCGCCTGCCTGGATTGCTGCCCATGCCCTTCAATCGCACGGGCATCAACGGTCTGTATTGCGTCGGCGACTCCTGCTTCCCAGGCCAGGGCCTCAATGCCGTGGCCTTCAGCGGCTTTGCCTGTGCCCACCGCATTGGCGCCGATTTGGGCCTCAACCCCTGGGCCCTGCCCGCCTAACCCCCTGCTCCGAACACCATTGGCCAATCAAGCTCCATAAGCTTGGTCATGCAGCGCACACTGTGATGGGTTCGGCCCCTCTTCCCAGCTCGGCAGATCTGGCCCGCTATCTGGAGGCCCGGGGTGAGCTCGGCAAGCCTTGGATGCTCCAATTACTCCGCTTAACCAAGCTCAAGGAAAGCAAGGACGACCTCGAACCCCAGGAGTACCTGGCTCGGTTGCAGGAGGCCCATGCCGACCTGATGCGCCTTGGGGAATTCTGGAAGGGGCGGGAGCAGGAGGTGTTTACGGGCCGCTACCAACCGCAAGAACTGCTTGAGCCCTTGCCGGGCTCCGCCGACGATCGATGAGCTATCCCATGGCCCCCGTGATCCGGCTCACCCTGGTCTGCCTCTACCTCGCCCTGGTGGCACCGTTGCCCTGGCTGGCTCCAGCTGAGAGCAGGGCGGGGGTGGGACTCGCCGTTGGCCTGGGCCTGGCTCTGATCGTGGCCCTCACCAGTGAACAGGTGGAGCTGGATGATTGCGGCATCCGGGTGGGCCATCCCAGCTGGTGCAGCTGGTTGTTGCGGCGGGGCTGGGCCCTGGAATGGCGGTCCATCTCGGCCCTCACCCCGATCGCCACCAGCCAGGGAGGCCGGGTGTTTTATGTGCGCAGCCCCGATGGCTCTGCATTTTTGCTGCCCCAACGGGTCACCAATTTTGACGACTTTCTCAGCCGCTTTGGGGTGGCCACTGGCATCGACACCACCGGTATTGGCAGGATTAGTCCGCCTTGGACCTACCAGCTATTGGCTGGGTTCAGTGCCACCCTCTTGCTTGCCGAATTGGCCTTCGGCCTAGGGATAGCTGCCCGAGGCCTGTAGGACCTGGTCAGATTGCTCCTCCTGGGAACCTGCTGGCAGGGTTTCCAAACTGAAGCGATAGCCCTGTTGGCGCATCGTCTCGATGCCGCCACCTTCTCCGAGCCCGGCCTGCTCCAGCTTGCGGCGCAGGGTTAACACTTGGGTATCCACCGAGCGGGGGCCCCCACTAAAGGGCGGCCATGCCATGCGCAATAGCTCTTCCCGGCTTCGCACCACCCCAGGCGGCATCAGCAACGCACAGAGAAGGGCAAATTCCCGGGGGCTCAACTCCACGGGCTCATCGCGCAAGGTCACCTGACGGAGCAAGACATGGACCTCCAGCGGACCCACACAAACCCGTTCCTGCAGGCCACTGGCGCTGCGGCGCAGGAGCGTGCGGGCCCGGGCTGCCAACTCCTCGAGGCCGAAGGGCTTGCGCAGCACGTCGTCGGCCCCGGCATCCAGCAGCGTGACCACGGGCTCAGAACCCGTGCGGGCGGTTAGCACCATCACCGCACAACGCAACTGGGCTGCCAGCCGAAGGGCCGAGCTCTCATCCAGGAGTTCGGCGCTGATCAACAGATCAGGTGATTGCTCTTGACAGACCTCAAGGGCTTCCCGGGCCGTGGCCACAGCCGCTGCCAAATGGCCGTCCTGGCGAAGCCGTTGGGCCAGGACAGTCCGCAAGGTGCCATGGGGATCAACAACCAGCACCCGATGGGGCTGGATGGCCTGGGCCGAGGGTGCGCCTTGGGTCTGCTGGGTCACCATTCATCCAAGTTAATGGGCGTGGGGTGGCCAAACGCGTATCAGGCGATGCCTTGCCATCTGGCACGTGGGCTTGGGGTCGCCATCTTGGCGTCGCCATGGGGAGCCCCAAGCGTCAGAATGGGGCGTGGGTTCCTTCGTCCATGACAGCCCTCCAGCACCCCGAAGCCATTCGCCATTTCCAATCGCTGTGCGATGCCTGCCAGGAACTGGCGCACCGTTACCACAGCCCGGCGGAGATGCGGCTCTATGCCGATGGTTACCTGCACGCCCTACGGCGTACCAGCATTCTCGACCCGATCCAACAGCGGCGGCTCGAGGAACTTGTGGATCGCTGGATCATGGACCCGTCCAGTTTTGTCGGACCCGATGGGGATCCCCGCACCCTTTACGAGACCGGACGCCCCTAACTGGCCAGGGCCACTTCAATTTTCTCGCGTAATTCGCCCGAGTTGTACATCTCGATCAAGATGTCGGAGCCGCCAATAAATTCTCCATTGAAATACACCTGGGGGATCGTCGGCCATTCCGAATACTCCTTAATCCCCTGACGAATTTCCCCATCGGAAAGCACATCAAAGGTCTCAAAAGCCACACCCAACGAATGCAGGATCTGCACCACGTTGTTGGAGAAGCCGCACTGGGGCATGAGTTTGTTGCCCTTCATGAACACGAAGACCGGGCTAGAGGCGACCAGCTCGTCGATGCGCTGTTTGGTCGTGGCTTCCATCGATTAAATGGGGGTAGAGGTTTGCAGGGCTAGGGCATGGATGGCTTCGCTGGCCAACTCCTGGCGCAAGGCGCCATAGACCAACTGGTGTTGCTTGATGCGATTCAAACCGGTAAAGGCGCTCGACACGACCTTGACCTGAAGATGGTCGCCACCCCCGGTGAGATCTTCGACCTCAACGGAGGCATCGGGCAAAGCACGGCCAATCGCCGCCTTCACTTGGTCGGGGTTCACCATCAAGCGCGCTCTAGGGAGTAGGGAATCTAGGAGCTCGAGACTCTCAAACAGTCCCTACTTCCCGGAGGGAGTATCGAGCACCTGGCCGGCGGTGTAAGGCGTGGTGGCGAAACCAATTTCCACCAGGTTCTGGTAGGCCTTACGACCCTCCGGGGTCGCTGGAGTCATGATTTTGACAACCTCAACCAGCAGCGGCACCGCCACTTCTGGTTGGTTCTGGCGACGGAAGACAGCGGCCAAGCGGAGGTTCGCCTGGGCCAAGGTCTCGAGGGCTTCGCGACCCTTCTGATCCATCTCCCGGGGGATACGAGCATCCAAGCCCCGGAATGAGCCGCTCAAATCGCGATAAAAACCCAACAACTTGCGGCAGTAATCGCGGGCCAAGTCGTATTGCTTGCGGGCCTCAGTGAGGTTGCCGCTGGATGCGGCCTGGTCCCCTTTGGCCAAGGCGGCCTGCACCGCATTGATCGTGAGGGCAGCATCCACGGGTTGAACCTGCTGCTGGGCTGAGGCCGTGGGAAGCCATTGCCCCCCCAGCAACTGGGGGGCAAGCAACGGTGGCAGGGCCATCGCGGCGAGGGCAAAACAAGAGCCCCTAAGGGTGCGGATGGACCTACGCACAAACAGACAGTCGGGTACTTGAACTCTAAGGGCCCGCTCCCGCCTCAGCCCTCAAGGCCAATCGCGATGCGCGCCTGCTGTTCAGCCAACAGCATCGCCGCCTCCAATCGCTGGTTGAACGCCACAGCCGCAGCCCGTCCCTGGCCTGAAATCGCCAGGGGCTGGCCAAGGCAAATTGCAACGCTGTCGCGGAAACGGGGCCGCCCATGGCCGTAGGCAATGCCAACTGGCAGCACCGGAACATGCACCCCCTGGCTAGCCGCTAACAACGCCAAGCGGGCCAGGCCCTGGCGCAACTGCATCGGGGTGTCGTCGTTGCGAATGCGGCCCTCAGGAAACACCACCAGTTGGTGGGACGTTGCCAGCAAATCAACGGCGTAGCGCAGGCTGGCAGTGGTGGGACGGACCTGGTTCACCGGGAAACAGCCCAACCGATGCAACAACCACCCCTGGAGGCCCTTCATTTCATCAAGGGTGACCATGAAGCGGCAATTGCGGCCGCTGACCCGATGGCCCACCGCATAGGTGATCACCAAGGCGTCCCACCGCGAACGATGGGTGGGGGCAAGAAGCAGCGGGCCATCTAGCGGCAACCGCTCCTGGCCGAGCACCTGCACCGGCTTGAAATAGGCGGGCAGGGCGACGTCCTGGGTCACCACCGTGGCTAGCGGAGCCAGCCAGGGGCTGATGCCGTTGCAAAGGCTGCGCTCGCGCCGAAGGGATGCTGAGAAATCCAGCAAGCCAGTGGATTGGGCTGTCTGTGCCGCCACCAACCTATTTGAATTTGGCAAGAAAAAGCTAAGGCGCTGAGCCCAGGTTTTCAGCCAGCATTGGGCAGTTGGCTCTGCGGTCGGCGGCTGGTCCATAGGATTTCGCTGCGGGGCTGGTCCTTCGGCCCGCCCGAACTCCGTTAAGAGCCCATGGCCAGTCTCGGCGTCAACATTGACCACATCGCCAACGTGCGTCAGGCCCGCCGCACCGTGGAGCCAGACCCGGTGCGTTACGCCCTTCTGGCCGAATTGGGGGGGGCCGATGGCATCACCGTTCACCTGCGGGAAGACCGCCGCCACATCCAAGATCGCGATGTGGACCTGCTGCGGGCCACGGTGCGAAGCCGCTTGAATTTGGAAATGGCGGCCACAGCCGAAATGGAGGCAATCGCGCTTCGCGTCAAACCCGACATGGTCACCCTGGTTCCCGAAAAGCGCCAGGAGGTGACCACCGAAGGGGGACTGGATGTGACAAGCCAAAGGGACCACCTCGGGGGCCTGGTCGACCGGCTCCAGGACGCAGGCATTGGGGTGAGCTTGTTTGTAGATGCTGATCAGCGGCAGCTCGAGGCCTGCCAAGCCACTGGCGCCCGCTGGGTGGAGCTCCACACGGGCACCTATGCCGAGGCCCCCTGGGACCAGCAACCCCTCGCGTTGGCCCGGCTGAGCGAAGGCAGCTTTATCGCCCGCAGCCTGGGCCTACGGGTCAATGCGGGCCATGGCCTCACCTATCAAAACGTGGAGCCAGTGGCAGCCATTGAAGGGATGGAGGAGCTCAACATCGGCCACACGATCGTGGCCCGCGCCCTCGCCGTGGGGCTGCAGGAGGCCGTGCGCGAAATGCGGGCTCTGGTCCAGAATCCGCGCCGCGACCCCCTGTTCGGCAGCCACCAGCCATGAGCACCTTCTACTTCGTTGCCGCCAGCGAGGCGTTCCTCACCGAAGAAGAGCCCCTCGACGAGGTGCTGCGGGAGCGGGTGCGCCATTACGGGGAGCAGGGCAAAACCATCGACTTTTGGTTGGTGAAACGGCCCGCCTTCCTCGATGCTCCCGAACTGGAACCCGTGGCCAGCGCCGTTCCCCGCCCGGCCGCCGCGGTGGTGTCAACCGACGGGAAATTCATTGCGTTTCTCAAGCTGCGCCTGGAATATGTGGCCTTTGGCCAATTTGAGGCGCCCAGCAGCTCGATTCCCAACCCCCTCGCCGGCGCTTAAAAAGCCTGCCCTTAAAACAGGCCCAGAAAGCGCTTGGGCTGCTGGGTGTCCTGCTGATAGCGGGGCTTGGCGTCACCGATGGTGAAGACAGCCTCTTTGTTCTTCCACCACACCCAATCGCGGATCGGTGGGGTGTTGGCCAACTCTTCCCGACTCAGGCCCAAACCCAACTTGGCGGAGGCCTCGAGCAACACATCCAGCATCTGCTCACCATTGGAGCAATTGGCCAGGGCCTCGTTGGTGCGCTTGGCCCCATCGAGCGCTCCCACCAGGGCATTGACCCGCTGGACCACGGGCAACGACTTCAAATCCTTGGGCTGCGGCGTTTCGATCGAGGGGCACCCTTGCGCTGCGGCGACCGTACCAGCGATCTCACACGGAGCCGATGGGGGGGCTGACAACCCTCGGCTTGGGAAGCCAGACTGTTGCCAACGCGATGGACTGATGACGCCCCCCTCACGTTCTCGAAACCATTGGGTGATCGGGGACGTCCACGGCTGCGCAGAACCATTACAAGCGCTGGTTGACCAGCTTCCCTCCCACGACCAGCTCGTGCTGTGTGGGGATGTGATCAACCGGGGTCCCAGGATTCTGGAAACCATGGAGCTCGCCTGGTCGCTTGTTGAAAGCGGACGGGCCATCTGGCTTAAGGGCAACCACGAGGCCGACCTGGTGAAAGCCCTCCGCCGGGGCAGCTGGTCCTCCCAGAGGGCCCTAGCGGGCTGCGACACCTACCGGCAACTCGGCGACATCACTTGCCGCCGCTGGCAAGAGCGTCTCGCAAACCTGCCCAAAACCTTCGTGCAACCCGGTTGGGTGGCCACCCACGCCGGCTTTAATCCCAAAACCTGGAAGCCCGATCTGAGCATCCGCATGCCCTTTTGGCAGGCCTACGACGGACGCTTTGGCGATGTGGTGATCGGCCATACCCCCGGGCCCCAGGTGCGGCGGCTGGGCAAGATCGTGATGGTGGATACGGGAGCCTGCTACGGCGGTGATCTGTCGGCCTATTGCCCCGAAACCGGCGAGATCCGCCGGGTGGCCGGCCAGCGGGCGATCCCCAACTCCCTGACCCTCTCAAGGATCGAACACCAGCTGGAAAGCTGCCTGCCCTAGAGGCCACCCCTTGCTCACCGTTTTCCGCAGCAACCGGGCGGAACTCCTCGCCGAACTGCTCGCAACTCAACTGCGGCTGGCACCCCCCGGCCCCTTTGAGCAGGTGCAGGTGGTGGTCAACACCTGGCCCACGAGCCGCTGGCTCGGCGAGCAGCTCGCCATGGGGCTCGGCGGCATCGCCGCCAACATCCGGTTCCCTTTCCCAGGCAGCCAACTGCGCCGAATTGTGAATGCCCTGGTGGAGGGGGCGGCCCCCCGGGAGGGAGCCCCCCAGAACGATCCCTGGCGGGCCAACCAATTGGTGTGGCCGGTTCTTGCGCTCTTGCCCCAGCTCGTGGAGCAACCGGAGGCCCACCTGCTCAAGCGCTGGCTGGCGGAGCACAGCATGGGAAACCGGTTGGAGCAGGCCCACTGGCAGCTGGGGCGGGCGATCGCCGATGCCTTCGATGACTACGCCCTCTACCGGCCCGACCTGTTGGCGGCCTGGTGGCAGGACAAGCCTGTGGACAGCCGGGGCGAGCCCTTGGCTGCTGCCCAGCTCTGGCAGCCGCTGCTCCTGGCGGCGCTGCGGGACCGGCTCGGGGAACAACCCTTTGGCCTGAAGGTGCAGGCCGCGATTCGGCAGCTCCGCCAAGGGGCACCCCCCGCCGGCACCTTGCCCAGCCATGTGCGCCTGTTTGGCCTCAGCAGCCTGGCGCCAATCCAGGTGCAATTGCTCCAGGCGATGAGCGCCCATACCCAAATCGACCTGTACCTGCTCACCACCAGTCCCGATCTCTGGCAGCGCTGCACAAGTCGGCGGGAACGCCTCAGTTCGGTTGTGGCCCTGCAGGAGCCCTTCGCCGGGGATTGGTTCATGGAGGCCCCGGGCCTGGAAGCCCGCTTTGGCCGCCTGGGAGGGGAGTTTCAGCAGCTGCTCGAGGGCACCGGCGAGAGCCTGTTGGGCCAGGCCCAGGACCGGGATCTGTTTTTCGCCGCGGCTACCTCCCACCCGGGCCCTGGGCCCGTGCCGCTCCTGGCCCAGTTGCAACAACGGCTGGCCCAGGGGGATGGCGCCATGAAACTTGAGCGCTCCGAAGGCGATAGCTCCCTGGAGTTCCATCCCTGCCCAGGCCTATGGCGGCAGGTGCAGATCGTGCGGGATCGGATCCTGCAGTGGCTCGCTGCCGATCCAAGCCTGGAGCCCCGGGACATCCTGGTGATGACGCCCCAAGTGGACGCGTTTGCGCCCTTGGTGGCCTCCGTCTTTGGCGATAGCGAAGCCACGGGGGTCTACCTCCCCTGGCGCCTGACCGATCGCAGCCAGCAAAGCGAGGCGGGGATCAGCCGATCCCTGCTCCAACTGCTGCAGCTGGCCGGTGAGCGGCTCACGGCCTCCTCCCTGGAGACCCTGCTCGATAGCGGCGCCCTGCAGGAGCACTTCCAGCTGAGCGGCCCCGAGGTCGCCCAACTGCATGGGGTGCTGCAGCGCTGTGGTTTCCGATGGGGTTTGGACGGCCACGAGCGGGGTGGCGACGCCACGGGCAGCCTGGCCTGGGCCATTGATCGGCTCCTGCTGGGGCTAGTCCTTCCGGAGACGCCGGGGCTGGCCCCTAGCGACACCGCGCCCCTGGCCACGGGCCATGGCCTGGAGCTGGTGGGGCGCTGGCTGCACCTGCTCACCAGCCTGCGTGATTGGCTAACCAGCCTGCGCCGCAGCCGTTCCTGCAGCGCCTGGGCCGAGACCTTGGCCGCCCTGCTGGGGGCTTTCTTTGGCGACGGGGGCGATCGGGCCTGGGAATTGCCCGTGATCCTCTCTGCCATCGACGACTGGCAACAGGCCGCCGCCGGCTGCGCCTTGGTACTGGATGCGGCGGTGGTGGCGGCCGTCCTCGATGAGCGCCTGGCAGTCGATTCAGGACGTTTCGGCCACCGCAGTGGGGCGATCACCATCAGCGCCCTCGAGCCGATGCGGGCCATTCCCCACCGGGTAATCGTGCTGATGGGCCTGGATGCCGGCCAATTCCCCAGGCAGCGCCAACGCTCCGGCTTCCACTTGATGGAGCACTGGCGTTGCCTGGGGGATCCCCAACCGGCGGATCAAGACCGCTATGTGCTCATGGAGGCGCTGCTCTCGGCCCGGGACCACCTGATGGTGAGCTGGAGTAGCCGGGATGGGCGCAAAGGCGAAGCCATGCCCCCCGCAACCCCCGTGCGCCAATGGCTCGAGTGGTTGCAGGGAGCCCTCCCCTGCGGGGGGGCGGCCCTGGTGGTGGAGCACCCCGCCAACCCCCTCGACCGGGCAAATTTCGAGCCGATCGGCGAGCGGCCTCCGGGCAGCTGTGATCGGCGCCTGCTGGAGGCGCGCCAATGGATCGAGACCGCCCAACTCCGCAAACCCTTGCCCCTGGCCAGCCGGGGGCCAGCCACCCCAACCGAAGCGTCAAGCCCAGCTCCGGAGGATGCCTATAGCGACCTGCGCGATTGGCTCTTGAACCCCCAAACCCAATGGCTCGCCCAGCTGGGGCTCAAGCCCCAGGAATGGGCTGAACTGCTCCATGACCTCGACAGCCTCAGCCTGGATGAACGGCAACGCTCCCAGCTGCTGCGCCAGGCCCTGGACGGGGCCAGCGCAAGGGAAGACGCCACAGGGAAGGGGAAAGACGACTCCGCGTTCCAGGGCGATCCAGCCAGCTGGCTCCAGGTGCACCGGGGCCAGGGGCTGCTGCCTCCGCTGGCTGCGGGCAACCTGGAGGCCAGCACCCTGGCCCAACGCTGGCAGAGCCTCCACACCAGCCTGGCCGCCCTGGGGGAGCCGAAGCACCTGGTGGTGCGCTGGGGGCCTTGGCAGTGCGAGCTGGAACAACGGGGTTCGAGCGTGGTGTTGCTGCATACCGCCCAAGCCCGCAGCCGCCACGGCCTGGAGCTGTGGCTCCAGCTTTTGGTTGCCAGCGCCAGCGGCCTCAGCCCGGGCCAAGGGGTACTGGTGGCCCGGGGCGAGAAGGGTTTCGGCCCTGTCCTTCACGTGAACAGCCCAAGCGCCGAAGCTGCCCAGGCCGAGCTTGAACGGCTGGCCCAACTGCGGCAAACCTGGCGCGACCAGTGCTGGCCCCTACCGCCCCAAACCGGCTGGGCCTACGCCGAAGCCGAGCAGCGCAAGCCGGGCAGCGGCCTGGCCAAGGCCATCGCCTGCTGGGAGGGCGGCATCGGCAGGAGGGGCGAGCGGGAGGATTCCGAACAAAGCCTGTGCTTTGGCAGCGCCCTGGCCGGCCCCGAGCTGCTCACACCCGAGGCGTTGGCCCTGGCTGCGGAGCTCTACGCGCCCCTGTTGGAGCAGCAGCAATGAGGGACCCAACAGCCGGCCTAGCCGCTTTTAACGCCAATAGCTTTCCCCTCGAACCAGGCCTTCGCCTCCTGGAGGCCAGTGCCGGCACGGGCAAGACCTTTGCCCTGGCCCACCTGGTGTTGCGGCTGGTCGCCGAAGAGGAGCTCAGCCTGGCCCAGGTGCTGGTGGTCACCTTTACCGACGCCGCGGCCGCCGAACTGCGCGACCGGATTGGCCAACGGCTGCAACAGGCCCTGGCCTGCCTGCAGGAGCCCAGCCTCGAAGCCCCCGATCCGGTGTTAGCCACCTGGCTCCAGCCCCTGATGGCCCAAACCAAACCCCTGCAAGCCCGGTTGCTGCTGGCGCTGGAGGAGCTCGATAGCGCCGATATCACCACCATCCATGGGTTCTGCCGCCGCACCCTGCAACGCCAGGCCCTGGAAGCCGGCCTTCCCCCGGCCCTGCAGTTGGAGAGCGATAGCGGCCCCCTGGTGCGCCAAATTGCCCATGACTACTGGCACCAGCAGGTTCTGCCCCTGCCCGACCACCTCTTTGAAGGTTTGAGGAGCCGGCTCAAGGGGCCTGAAAGCCTGGAGCCCCTGCTGCTCCAACTCGATGGCGATCCGGCGCTGCAGCTGGATCCCTTGCCGGCTGACCTCGATGGCGGGGCGCCCCTTCCACCCCAACTTGAGGGGTTCTGGAACGATTGCTGGCGGCAATTTCGTGATCGATGGAGCAGCCAAGGCCAGGCCCTGGAGGTGAACCTGCGCAGCGCCGCCGCCGAGTGGCGCGCTTTGGGGGCGAAGAGCACCACGCCCTACAGCCCCAAGCCCACCAAGGACCGGGTCGGGCTGCTCGAGGGCTGGATTCAGGCCATGGGCGAAGCGGGTCACTACGGGGCCACCTCGGCCCAGGAGCTGCTCAGCCAGTACTTCCACCCCGGCGCCTTTTTGAAGGTGGCGCGGCCGATCGAGGCCCCGGCCAAGGGGGAGCCGTCGCTGCCCAATCCGGAGCTGATGCAGGCCATCGCCGCCCTGGTGGAGGGACCCACCGAACGGTTACTGCTCCACGCCTGTCACTGGGGCCGGGCCCAAATCAAGCAACGGCGCCAACGCAGGGCCCGGCTTGGCTTTGCCCAACTCCTCGAAGGCCTGGATCCCGGTGAAGCATCGAGCTCAGCCTTGCTGGCCGCCGTGGGGGAGCGCTACGGCGCCGCCCTGATTGATGAGTTCCAAGACACCGATCCCATCCAGTGGCGCATCCTCTCGAGGGCCTTTACCCCCACCCAGCACCGGCTGGTGATGGTGGGAGATCCCAAGCAGGCGATCTATCGCTTCCGTGGTGGGGAGCTGGCCACCTATCTCCAGGCCCGCTCCTGTGCCGCCGCCGATGGGGGGATCAGTGGTCTGCAGGACAACTACCGCTCAGCCCCTGGCCTGATCCAGGCCCTGAACCGGTTGATGGCCCCCGGGCTGCGGCGATCCAAGTTAGCGGTGCCGCCGGTGGAGGCCAAGGCCACCAAAGGGACGCTGAACCTCGATGCCGATGAGCATCCCCTCAAGTTGCTCTGGCTGGGGGGTTCCAGGCCCGCAGGCACCAAGGCCCCCAGCCGCAGCCTGCTGGAGCAGGCCCTGCCCGGGCAGATTGCCGCCTACTGCGCCCAGCTCCTCGGCCGGGGGCTCGTTCTGCAACGGGGCGAGCAAAGTCACCGGCTCACGGCGGGGGATCTCTGCCTGCTGGTGAGCACCCATGGCCAGGCCGAAGCCCTGCGCCAGGCCCTTGAGCACTGGGGCATCGCCAGCCGGCTGGTGAGCAAGGGGGATGTGCTCGAAAGCCCGGGTGCCGCGGCCTTGCAACGCTTTCTCGATGCCCTCGCCGATCCGGCCAACCCCAACCGCCTGCGCCTGTTAGCCGCATCGCCCCTGCTGGGCTGGAGCCCTGGGCAACTGGCCCAAACCGGGCCCGAGGGCTGGAGTGAGCTGGCCGGCCGGGTGGGTTTGCTGGCCGAGCAATTACCCCGCCGGGGCCTGTTGGGCGTCTTAGGAAGCCTGCTGCAAACCCGGGGTCTGGCGGAACTATCCCTGGGCGGAAGGCTGCTGGCCGATCTGCAGCAAAGCGCCGAGCTGGTGCAGGAGTGCCTCCACACCGACCACCTCAGCCCCGCAGCCGCGGCCGACTGGCTCCGGCGGCGCCGGCTCGATCCCGATCGCCTGGTGCCGGAGGCCCACCAGCCCCACAGCGACGTGGTCGATGCGGCCGTCTCGGTGGTGACCGTGCACCGCAGCAAGGGCCTGGAATATCCGGTGGTGATTTGCCCCTACCTCTGGCAAGCCCCCAGCAGCCAGGGGCCCGGGGCCCAGCGGCTGGGCGTGCGCTGGCATCCCAGCTGGCAAAAAGAAGGGGAGCCTGGGCTGGATCTGCACCTCAACCGCCACTGGGGCATTGGTTACCAGGCCCATCGCCACCAGCTGCAAGCCGAACTGGAGGAACGGGAGCGCTTGGCCTACGTGGCCGCAACCCGGGCCATGCATCTGCTGGTCCTGGCCTGGGGACCATCCCACGACCAGGAGGGCAACCCCCTGCACCCCTGGCTGTTCAGCCAGGAACCCCTCCCCACGGTTGGCCCTGGATCCCCGGATGGCTCCTATCAACGACGCAGCGATCCCGAATGGCGCCTCCTACTGGAGCACGACATCGCAATCCGGGACTTACCGATAGAGCTCCTGGAGCCCACCACCACGGCCCCAGCCAGCCCATTGCGAAGCAACAGCCCACTGCAAAGCAGCAATCTCGAACGGCCGCCCCTCAGCAGCGGCCCCGTGCCCCGGCGCAGCTTCGACACCATCTGGGGGCGCAGTAGCTACACCAGCTGGACCCATGGCAGCCATGGCGCCGCCCCCGAGGCCCTCGAAGAGGGTCGAGAAACCGATGGCCAAAGCCTGGAGACAGATCTCGCATCGGCAGATCTCGCAGCAACAAATCTCGAATTGCCGAACCCAGAGCCATGGGGCGAGCAGGGGCCCCTGGCCACCTTTCCCCGGGGCGCCAATGCGGGCGATTGCCTGCACCGCATCCTCGAGCAACTGGACTACCAACAGCCCGCCCAGACCCCTGCCAACATCTCCCTGGTGGAGCGGGAATTGCAGCGCGCAGGCATCGCCACCACCAACACCGAGGCCGTGGTCCTGGGGATTGAACAACTGCTCTCCACCCCCTTTGGCGGCCCCCTGGGCAGCTTCCAGCTCAACCAATTGGCCGTTGACGCAAGGCTCAACGAACTCAACTTCGATCTCACCATTGGCCGGGTCACCGCCCAGGACCTGAAGGCAGCCTTTGCCGACAATCCCGGCGGCTCGTTTGGCACCAGCTATGCCAACAGCCTGGGGCACTTGGCCGTGATGAGCGAAGGCTTCCTCACCGGCTCCATGGATCTGGTGTTTCGCGCCCCGGGCCTCGATGGCCAGGTCCGCTGGTGGGTGGCCGATTGGAAAAGCAATTGGATGGGTGAGCGGGATAACCAGGGCCAACCCCTGGCCTGCGGGCCCAGGCACTACGGGCATGCGGCCATGGTCGAGCTGATGGGCGCCAACCATTACCCCCTGCAGGCGCACCTCTACCTGGTAGCCCTGCACCGCTACCTGGGTTGGCGGCTTCCCAACTACAAACCCGAACAAGACCTGGGGGGCTATGCCTATGTCTTCCTGCGCGGCGCCCCCGGTGGCGGCGATACGTCCCAATCACTAGCTAACAGCGGCGGGGTTGTCCCGGGCATGTTCCTCGAGAGCGCCCCCATAGAGCGCTTGCTCGCCCTGGATCGCGCCCTCACCAGAGCACCGGAGGCCAGAGCAGCGTGACCAAACCAGATCAGCCGCCCTGGATGGGTTCCCTTGCTGAGGCCCTGGGGGAAGCCCTGCCCCGATTGCATGGCTGCCCGCCGAACCCCGAAATCACCGCCTTGGTGGAAGGGCTGACGGCCGCCCTGCTGGAGGGATCCCTCGACATGGCCCTGCCCTCAGAAGGGCACCGTCAAGCCGTCCTGGCTTCAGCCCTGGGCCACAGCCCCGATGGGCCCTTGGTGGTGGAGGGCGATCGACTGATGTGGCGCCGCTGGTGGGCCCAACGCCAAGAGGTGCTTGAAGCGCTCCTTGACCGCGCCAGCCAACCCCATCCAACCCACCTCGATCAACCCCAAACCAGCGCTGAACTGAGCCAGTCGGTGGCTGCCAAGCACCGCCTGGATCCCCAGCAACGCAAGGCCGTGCAAGCGGTGTTGGAACGCCAGCTGGTGCTCCTGGAGGGCGGCCCTGGCACGGGTAAGACCAGCACGGTGTTGGCCATGGTGGAGGCCGTGGTCCACCAACAGCCCGACTGCCGCATCCAACTGGCAGCGCCCACGGGCAAGGCCGCGGCCCGGCTCAAGGCCGCCACTGCCCCCCTAACTCTGCACTGCACAACCCTGCACCGGCTCCTGGAGAGCCGGGGTGAGCGCTTTGGCCGCAACCGGCGCCACCCCCTACCCCTCGACCTCGTGGTTGTGGACGAGGTCTCGATGGTGGACCTCGCCCTGATGCAGGCCCTACTCGAAGCCCTCGCCAGCGAAAGCCGACTGGTGCTGGTGGGCGACAGCGGCCAGCTACCACCGATCGGCGCCGGGGCCGTGTTGCTGGAACTCAACGCCCCAGAGCAGCGCCAACGGCTTGGGGACGCGGCGGTCCGCCTCCAGACCACCTACCGCAACAACGGGGCCATTGCGGCCGTGGCATCCACCTTGGTTGGAACCCCTGACGACTCCAATTCCCTGCCCCCAGCCACCCTGGCCGCTCTTGCCAACCTGGGGGCAAGCGACAACCTCCTCTGGCAGCAGCAGTCTCCCCGGAGGCTGCCCGACGAGCTGCTCCTGCGCTTGAGACAACGCCAACTCCAGCTCCAGCAGCTCTGCCAAAGCCCCACAACAAACGATCCTGCAAACGATCAAGAGGTGGCGGCTGCCCAGCTGTTGGCGGAGCTCGAAACCCTGCTGGTGCTCACGCCCCTCCGCCGCGGGCGCTGGGGTGTTGAAGCCATCCACCAGGAGCTGCTGGGGGCCGCGGCCCAATCCGGCCCCCAGCATTGGCCAATAGGCACCCCGGTCCTGTGCCAGCGCAACCTCAACGATTTGGGGCTGGCTAATGGGGATGTGGGTCTTGTCGTTGAACGCGAGGGCAGCAAACGCCTGCTGTTTGGAGTCGCGGGCAGCGTCGCGGGCAGCCCAGCCCACCTGCTGATTCATCCCGCCCAGTTACCCGAGGCCCAGCCGGCCTTTGCCCTCACGGTGCACAAGGCCCAGGGCAGCGAAGCCGATGAAGTTTGGATCCTGATGGGTGAGTTGGGTCGGCCTAGCCACCGGCTGCTTTACACCGCCCTCACCCGGGCCAAGCGAAAGGCCATCTTGATCACGGCCACTTCTTAAAGCCAGGCCGTCTTGATCACAGCGTCAAGTGCGGCCCCAACCACCATTGCCAGCTCCGCCAAGAGGCGCGAGCTTGCGAGCGACCCCAGCGCATCACCCATGCCCCGGCCATCCAGCCCCACCGCGGAGCGAATCGAGCGGCCCTGGGGCTGGTTTGAAAACCTTGGCGATGGGGATGGCGATGGGGATGGCTATCTGGTCAAGCGCCTGTTGATCCGCAGCGGCGCCCGGATCAGCCTGCAGCGGCATCGTCACCGATCTGAGCACTGGGTGATCGTGGCTGGCGAGGGACTCCTGCAAATCGACGGGGACCCGATCCCTGCGACCCCAGGAACAAGCGTTTTCATTCCCCAGGGGACCCTGCACCGCGCTGCCGCCGGATCGAGCGACCTGCTGCTCATTGAGGTCCAAAGGGGCGCTGTGCTGAGGGAGGACGACATCGAACGGTTCGATGACGATTTCGGACGCGCAGAGGATCTTGGCCACATAGCGCAGAGTGGGGCAAGGTGATAAGTTAAGAATTCAGCCTTTTTCAAGGGCAGGGCAGTTTTCTGAATTCAGCGCAGGCGTGCCGTCTCCCGATTGCACGCGTCCATCCAAAGGGCTCGTTGAATCCTCTCTTCCATTGGGTTTCTGCCGGCCTGCGTTGAAGGACATCACCAGGCCCAATTCAATCCAGTGACCGAAATGACAACCGGCGGCAGTTTTACTTGCGCCGTCGACAGCGACACGCGCCTATCCGTCGCCAACGAAGCGCGTCCAGACGCAACCAACCCAAAAGCATTTGAAAGCACCGCAGCTGGCCAGGGCGATTCCCTAGCCAATCCCAGCGAAGCTCCTAGCGGCTCCAGCGGGGCTCCTGGCGAAACCAGCACCACCCCAACTCCTGAAACCAATCCCAATCCAGAGGCCTCCGGCTTCTCCCGCTTTGGCTTCGGGCCCGAATTGCTGAAGGCCCTCAGCGACATCGGCTACCAAGAGCCCTCACCGATCCAGAAGGCCGCCATCCCCGAACTGATGCTCGGCCGCGACCTGGTGGGCCAGGCCCAAACCGGAACCGGCAAAACGGCCGCGTTTGCCTTGCCCATGCTGGCGGCCCTGGACCCCGAGCAGCGCAAGCCCCAGGTGTTGGTGCTCGCCCCCACCCGCGAACTCGCCATCCAGGTGGCCGATGCCTTCAGCAGCTATGCCGCCCACCTGAACCATGTGCGGGTTCTGGCGATCTACGGCGGAGCCGATTTCCGCGACCAGATCCACCAACTCAAACGCGGTGTGCAGATCGTGGTTGGCACCCCGGGACGGGTGATGGACCACATGCGTCAGGGCACCCTAGACCTCTCCTCCCTGCGGGCCCTGGTGCTTGACGAGGCCGACGAGATGCTGCGCATGGGATTCATCGACGACGTCGAATGGGTTCTCACCCAGCTACCTGAAAAGCGTCAGGTCGTGCTGTTCTCGGCCACCATGCCGAGCGAAATCCGCCGGATTTCCCAGAAGTACCTCAACGCTCCAGCCGAGGTCACCATCAAGCAAAAAGCTGCCGATGCCAGCCGCATCCGCCAGCGCTACCTCATGGTGCATGCTCCCCACAAGCTCGGGGCCCTCGAGCGGGTGCTGGAAGCAGAACGCAGTGAGGGGGTAATTATTTTTGCCCGCACCAAGGCCATCACCATGACGGTGGCCGAATCCCTGGAGCAACACGGCTACGACGTGGCCGTTCTCAATGGCGATGTGCCCCAGGCCCAACGGGAACGGACGATCGAACGGCTCAAGCAAGGCCAGGTGGATGTGTTGGTGGCCACCGACGTGGCAGCCCGCGGCCTGGATGTGGATCGCATCAGCCTGGTGATCAACTACGACATCCCCTTTGATTCCGAGGCCTACGTCCACCGCATCGGCCGCACCGGCCGGGCTGGTCGCACTGGAGACGCCATCCTGTTTCTCACCCCCCGGGAGCGCCGCTTCCTGGGCGGCCTCGAGCGGGCCGTAGGCAAACCGATCGAGCCGATGGATGTGCCCAACAACGCCACCATCAACCAAAACCGGCTGGATCGGCTGCGCACCAAACTCACTACCAGCCTGCAAACTCCAGCGAGCAACGACGAAGAGCGGGCCCTGCTCAGCGAGATCCTGCAACGGGTCACCCAGGAACACGGCTGCAGCGCCGAGCAACTGGCCCTAGCCGCCCTCGAATTCAGCCTGGCTGGCAAACCCCTGCTCATTCAGGGCGAAGACAATTTTGACCAGGTGCGTCAGAACGGTCCGATGCGTGACATCGGCCGTGATCCCCGCCGGAGCCGGGATGGCGGTCGGGACTTCGGTAGGGATGGCGGTCGCGATGGCGGCAAGGATGCTGGCCGGGGAGCCCCCCGCGGCGAGCGGCCCATGGGCCCCCCGGAAGACCACATGGAACGCTTCCGGGTGGAAGTGGGCTGGCGCGATCGCATCAAACCTGGAAATATTGTCGGCGCGATTGCCAACGAAGCCGGCCTGAACGGGCGCTCCATTGGCCGGATTCAAATCTTTGACACCCACAGCACGGTCGATCTTCCCAAGGGCATGCCAGAGGATGTCTTCCAGGGGCTACGTCAATTGCGCGTGATGAACAAATCCTTGCAGATCTCCCGTCTCGACGGCTAAGAATCAAGGCAAGGAATCCGTTCCAGGACTTGCTTCAGCCATGACCATCTACGTTGGCAACCTCTCGTTTCAGGCTGAACGGGAGGACTTGCTCGATCTCTTTGGGCAATACGGAGAGGTCTCCCAATGCAGCCTCCCCCTTGACCGGGAGACGGGCCGAAAGCGGGGATTTGCTTTTGTCGAACTCACTGACGCTGAGGCCGAGCAAAAAGCCATCGATGACCTCCAGGACGTGGAGTGGATGGGCCGGATGATTCGCGTCAACAAAGCCACCCCCCGATAAGAGAGCGGTAACCGCTGGTAGGCCGTACTTTGCAGCCCGGAGCGGCTCGTCGAGCAAAAGGAAATCCCCTGGATTGGTCAAACCAATCCAGGGGATTTTTGAAGGGTGGTTAACGACAGGATTAGGCCCTAAAGGATTTGGCCCTAACCCAACTGCAAACTGGAATCAAGGGTTTCCAACTCATGCAATTGATCGGTGTGCCAACCCCGTTTGCGTAGATCAGCACCCCGGGCTTCGACAAGGGGTTCGCCTTCGCGTTGCTCGGGTAACCAGGCCTTGAGATGGCGGCGGCGCATTTTGGCCGTAAAGCGATGGAATCGATTGAAAGCTCGACTTTTGGTCATCACACCTCCTGAGGAGACATCTTTGTTCTACTGCCTTTGGGCCTAAAAAAGTCGTGCTGTATGACCATCTTCAGCATCGCCCCAGCGATGGACCAAGAACGTGGCCCCTGCATCCACCCCGCTTAGAGGAACTGCTCCCATGACCGCTCCAGCCCTGCAGCGTTTAACCGCCGCGCTCCGCCCCCATCGGCGCCTGGTGTGGCTAGCGGCAGGCTGCTCCGTGTTGAACAAACTGTTCGACCTGGCGCCACCGGTGCTGATCGGCCTGGCCGTGGATGTGGTGGTGAAGCAAAACACCTCCTGGCTCTCCGCCTGGGGCGTGAGCTCGGTACCAGGACAACTGGGAGTATTAGCCGTGCTCTCCTTTGGGATTTGGAGCGCGGAATCGCTCTTTGAGTATCTCTACGCCCTGCTCTGGCGGAACCTGGCCCAAACCGTTCAGCATGAGTTGCGCCAAGAGGCCTACGGCCACCTCCAGCAGCTGGAGATGGCGTTCTTTGAGCAGGGCAGCACTGGCCGCTTAATGGCGATCCTCAACGACGACATCAACCAACTCGAGCGCTTTCTCGATCAGGGAGCCAACGAAATCCTGCAACTTCTCACCACCGTGCTGGCCGTAGGTGGAGCCATGGTGCTGCTCTCTCCGATGGTGGCGGGGGTGGCCTTTATTCCGATCCCCGTGATCCTCTGGGGATCCCTGCGCTTTCAAAAGCGGCTGGCCCCGCGCTACCGGGAGGTACGTGAACGGGCCGGAGATTTGGCATCCCGGTTGAGCAACAACCTCGGGGGCATGCTCACGATCAAGAGCTATGCCGCCGAAACCTGGGAGCTGGGCCGACTCGCCGAGGACAGCCAGGCCTATCGGCTCAGCAATGGGCGGGCCATCCGCCTCTCGGCAGCATTTATTCCCCTGATTCGCTTTGCCATTCTGTTTGCCTTTTTGGCCATCCTCGTGATTGGAGGCCTCCAGGCTTGGCAAGGGGTGATTGCCGTGGGCACCTACAGCTTCCTGGTGTTCATCACCCAGCGATTGCTGTGGCCCCTCACCACCTTGGGCCGCACCCTCGACGACTACCAACGGGCCATGGCCTCGACCTCCCGGGTGTTGGACCTGCTGGATACGCCGATTGCGATTCCCAGCGGGGATCAAGTCCTTCCGAGGCACCAGGTGCGCGGGGCGATCCGTTTTCAAGCGGTGGATTTCGCCTACGACGGCCGCAAGCCCCTACTGCAGGGCTTCAATTTGGAGATTCCAGCTGGAAGCACCATCGGCATTGTGGGAGCCACTGGCTCAGGCAAGAGCACGATCGTCAAACTGCTGCTGCGCCTCTATGAGATTCAAGGCGGCCAGATCCTCTTGGATGGTCAAGCGATCCAGGGGTTGAAGCTCCACGACCTCCGCCAGGCCATCGGCCTGGTGAGCCAGGAAGTCTTCCTCTTCCACGGCAGCGTGGCCGAAAACATTGCCTATGGCAGTTTTGGGGCCCCCAGGTCTGCCATTGAGCAAGCCGCTGTCTTGGCCGAGGCCGCCGGGTTTATTGAAACCCTGCCAGACAGCTACGACACCGTGGTGGGAGAGCGGGGCCAGCGGCTGTCCGGTGGGCAGCGCCAACGCATTGCCCTGGCCCGGGCCATCCTCAAAAATCCGCCGGTGCTGGTGCTCGATGAAGCCACAGCCGCTGTCGACAACGAAACCGAGGCCGCCATTCAGCGGTCGTTGGATCGGATCACGGCCTCCTGCACCACCCTGGTGATTGCCCATCGCCTCAGCACCGTGCGCCATGCCGATCAAATTGTGGTGATGGAGCAGGGGCGCATCGTCGAATCGGGCCCCCACGATGACCTGATCAGCTGCAATGGGGCCTATGCCAATCTCTGGCGGGTACAAGCGGGTTTGCGCCAAAACGAGGAGCTACGGCTTTGACCCAGACCAGGGCGGTGTTGGGATCAAGGAAGGTGTTTAGGGTCACAGCAGGAAGTGACCGCTGTTGTTGGCGGCATGGAGCTGGGATTCCCAGTGGTGCAATAGCTTTTAAGGAATGAATAGCCCTCCGGCAAAGCGCCGCCGAAAGCGTGCGAAGCGTGGCCCCGTGCTGGTTGCCATTGCCGTGGGCTTGGGGAGCGGACTGCTTCTGGCCGCACCCCTGTCCAATCTGCTCAATGGCAAGGGCCTGGGAAACCAAGCCATAACCAACCCCTTCACTGCCTGGAGTGGGATTGGCAACCAGGACATCTTGCTTGTGGGAACTGATGTAGGGGGTGGCAACACCGATGTGATCGCGGCCCTCCGCGTGGACGGCAACACCACAAGGATCACCCAGGTGCCCCGAGATTCCTACATAGAAGCCCAGGGCTATGGCCCCCACAAAATCAATGCCCTCTACAGCTTGGGTGGGCTCGATCTACTCAAGCAAGAACTCTCGCGCAAGTTGGGGCGGCCGATCAGCCACCACGTGATGGTGAACCTTTCCGCCATTCGCAGGATGGCGGATGCCATTGGCGGCATTGAGGTGAACGTGCCAAAGCGGATGTATTACGTGGACAACAGCCAGGGGCTCTACATCGACTTGCAACCTGGGTTGCAAAACCTCAAGGGCCGCCAACTCGAGGGTTTCCTGCGCTTCCGCCACGATGAAATGGGCGACATCGGCCGGATCGAGCGTCAACAACTCGCCCTCCAAGCCCTGTTCCACAAACTGACCCGACCAGAGCAACTGGTGCGGCTCCCGATCCTGTTGAGTGCGGCCGGCAAAGATCTCAAAACCGACCTGGGCCCCATGGAACTGGGTGGCCTGATCACGGCCATGGGCACCACCCATCTCGAGACCAAACGGCTCGGAGGTCGCCCCTTCTACCGCGATGGCCTGAGCTATTGGGATGCGGAATGGCCTCCCAATAGCGCAGCGACATCGGATGGCTCACCCACCGAGAACGACCGCTACCGCAACCTCTACTAAGGCTCGTTTGGGTTGCGATCCTCTGGATGATGGGACTCGGAATGGTCATTGACCAACTGCCCATCGGCAGGGTCCCTTGCCGACAGGGTGATGAGGGCCAAAAGCAAGGCGGCCCCAGCCAGGATCGGCGTGGAGGCGGCCACGGTGACCCCCAGGGCCGCGGTGAACCAGATGGAAGCTGCACTGGTTAATCCCCGCACCTCGGGGAGGGCGTGCTTGGGCTGCGACCTGGGCACCAGGATTTCACCCGCCCCCAGAAAGCCAATACCGGTGGCCACACCTTGGATCGCCCGGCTGCGGGCATCGAGGCCAGGGCCAGCCGCCAGCACCATCAAGCAGGCACTGAGGCCCACCAACACATGGACCCTCAGCCGGTTCGGGTGCGTCGTGGCCCCGTGATGAGCCCTGTTCAGCCCGACCGCAAGCCCGCACAACACCGCCAGGCCCATGCGCACAACGGCCTCCAAATCGGGAGTTAGGGCCAAGGTGCCTGCGTCACAACCCCCATCCTTGTCCAGGCGCAGGCGAAACGCCATAGTTGCCAGGCGCCAAGCAGACAGCCCACCTTGAACGCCCTGCTGCTGCGCAACAGCCTCAAGATGGCCACGGCCATCTTCTTAACAGCCGCCCTGGCCGAGCATTTTGAACGTATTCAATTTGTTTATTACTCGCTGACGGGGGCCCTGTTCGCTGTCGATGACAACGACGACCAAACCTGGAAAGCCGGGGCAAACAGGATTTTAGGCACTGTGGTGGGTGGGCTCATCACCTTCTGGGTGCACACGATTGCCTCGGGCTGGGCAGGGGTCTTGCTATCGCTGCTGTTCATGATTCCGGTCCTGCGGGTGCTCGGCTGGAGCAGCGGCCTAGGGACGGCAGTCACCATTTGCGTGATGTTCCTCATGATCCCGAGCAGTACCGCGCTCGATTGGGATTACGTCTTCAATCGCACCATGGATACGGCCCTTGGTTGTGCCGTAGGGATCGTCACGAATGTGCTGTTTTGGCCGAAAAACCGGTCCGCCGAGCTCCAGGCCATTGAAGCCAGCCTGCAGGCAAGGCTCCTCAACCAGATTCAGGCCTATCGCGCCTGGATGACAGACCAAAAACCCCGACCCGATCCCCTCGCCCCTGCCCAGTTCAGCGGAGGTCTGCAACGCATGCAACAGCTGGTCACCCTGGAGCAAACCGGCCCAGCCTCCCACCAATTGAGCCGCCGGCGCTGGCCCCAGCGGCTCATGCTTTGGCAGCAGGTGGGTCTGCATTGGGGGCAATGGGAACGCCTCGTGGCGGCCTCGGATCTGCCCACACCGATGGACGTCAACCATCCCTTGCGCCGGGGCCTTGAGGGGATCGCCAACCTGCTGGTGGGCCAAAGGGCGGGGGCTCCAGCCACCAGTCGCGACTGGGAGGAGCTGGCCGAACCCAGCGGCCGCCCCCTGTTGCTGTTGTTGGCCTTGGCAGAAGAGCTGAAGCCCCTCCAGGCCAGCCTGCGCAGTCTCGGCCAGGGGGGGGTGGGCACACCATGCCCCTAAGGACCAAGGCGCGAAAGCCCTCTCAGGGGCCATTGATGAGCCACTCCGATCTCAGGCTGGCCTTAACCACCGGCCTGGTCAACGCCTTTGGCAGCATCAGTGGCCTGGCCGACAGCTATTACTCCGCCCTGACCGTACCGGCTGTGCTCGCCGGTAATTACGGAGGGTCCATCGAACTGGGCCGGCAACGGATCCTGGGAAGCCTCCTGGGTTCGGTGGTGCTCATTAGTGGTCTTTACGGATTAAAAGGAATCCCCATACCAGTGGCCATGGCCATCAGCATGGGCTGCATGCGCCTGCTCGGTGGCCTGTTGGGGCTGAAGGTTGGCTACAAGGCTGGCGGCTTGCTGTTGGTCATGGGCTGGCTGCTCCATAGCGGCCAACTGACCAGCTGGATTCCCCTGCGCCTGGCTTGGACCATCTTCGGGATCCTGGTTGCCCTGCTGAGCCTGAAATGGTTTTGGCCGAGTCGCGCCTTCGACCAAAGCCTGGGGGCCTTGGCGGCGTTGAGCCTTCAGGTCCAAGCCATCTTGCAGGACTTGGCCAAGCGCGTCGATCCAAGCGAACCCCATGCCGCCCCAAGGTCTCCCACAACCAACCAGCTCACCCCATTGCGCAGTGGCCTGATGGCTGTCAGACGCATCGTTCCAGATTTGCTGCTTGAGCTAGGCAGCAACCCCAAACGCCATCCCGCCTATCGCCTGGTGCTTGTGCTGGATAACGCCCATTCCCGCTTGGTTGGCGCAGTGGTTGGCCTCGATCGCCGTCCCCCAGCCTTCACGCAAGATCGCGACCTCCTGATGCAACTCCACCAGGCCGAGCACGACCTGCTGCAGCAACTGGCGCTCAGACTTGGCCAGTGGGCATCCATTTTTGCCAAAGGGGGAGTGCGTTTGCCAGCACCTCCCCAGGAGCCCATGGTTTGGCCCCAGAGCTGGAGAGGCATTGAACACCTTTTGAGCGATCCCCGCTGCAATCAAGCCTCACCCGAGCAACTGGAACGAGTCGCCAGCCGCCTGATGCTCTGCGGTCAGGCCCAACGCGCCATCGTGGAAGCCGAGCAAAGCTGGGCCGGCCTACTGAATGGCTAACCCCCAAAACCGCGGCCTAAGGCCATCAAGCAGACTGGCTTCAGCTGCTCCTGCAGGATCCATGCGGGCGATCAGCCGGCTCTCCATCGCCATCGGTCTGGCACCAATTGGACTCGCGCCGATCTGGCTTGCTCCCCTAGCTAGCACACCGGGCCTGGCCCAGGCCCTTGCTCCGGTGATCGGCCCAAACCTGGAGGGCAAGACAACGGATCCAGGCACCGCCAGGCTGCAGCGCAGCTGGAACCAGCTCGATGCCCAGCTCAAGGCCCTCGACGCCCTGATCCCCGCCGATCGAGAACCAGCACCAAAGGTCGAAAACGCAACGCCCCGCCTGCCGGCTTCACTGCTAACTCCCAACGCGGCACCCCGGGGCGAACTTTCCTCCAGCCAGGCCAATCCAGCGCCGCCCTTGAGCCTGCCCACCCCGATCGAGCTCAAGGGCGGGGGGCTGGTGCAAGGGCTCAGCCTGGAGCAATCCATCGCCATCGCCTTTGCCAACAGTGCCAGCCTCCAGGCCCAACGGGAGGAGGTGGCTGCCAGCCTCGCCCTGCTGCAGGCCCAGCTCGGCACCTACTGGCCCCGGATTAGCGCCTTTGCCAATGGGAGCTATGGCCAGGAGGGCTCCTCAACCACCGCCAACAGGGCCAACAACAACCTCGGCTTTGGCCCGCTGTTTAACCCCGCCGGTAGTGGCATCGTCGGCTCAGGGCCTGGGCCTGGAGGGGGCATCAACAACATTGCCGGCCCTTTCTATGTGCCCTCCGGCGGCAGCGCTGGTGATGTGACAAGCACCAGTGCTTTCAGTGCTGGACTTTCCATGGATTACGCCCTGGTGGATTTCGCGCGCACCCCCAGGATCAAAGCAGCCCGGGCCCAATTGGCCAATGCCCGCAACACCTACGCCAATGAGGTGCGCAAGCTGCAACTGCAGGTGAGCGAGGCCTACTACCAACTGCAGCAGGCTGACCAGCTGGTGCGCATTCAGGATGCCAATGTGCGCACCGATCTGGTGATCCTGCAGGACACTTTGGATCTCAAGCAGGCTGGCCTGGTGCCCAGGCTGGATGTGCTGCGCAGGCGCTCCATCGAAGCCAACAATCAAGAGAACCTGATCCAAGCCCTGGCGGATCGGGCCGTGGCCCGCAGGCGCCTGGCCGTGGTGCTCAACCTGCCCCCGGACATCAACCCCAGCGCCAGCGATCCGATTGCCCTGCAATCCCGCTGGCCCCTGAATCTGGAGCAGAGCCTGCTGGCGGCCTACCAAGACAACCCCGAACTCCAAGCGATCCTCGCCACCAGGGATGCCCTGGCCCAAAAGAGGCAGGCCACAGTGGCAGCGCTCCTGCCGAAGTTGTCGCTGTTTGCTTCAGGTGGAAGCAGCACCTCAAACGCCACCATTGCCAACATCAAAGCCAGTGGAGGTGGTTGTTGCGGCAGCAGCCTGCTTCCTGATAGCACCACCAGCGGCTGGGATTGGTCGATCGGCCTCACCATTAACTGGCTCTTGTTTGATGCCGGCACCACCTCGGGGGAAGCCAGGGCCCTGGCCAAACGAGAAGCCGCCACCATGCAGCAATACGCCGCCCAGCGCAACGACATCCGCCTGAGGCTGGAGCAGGCCTTTTTTAACCATGAAGCCAGCCTGGCCAAATTGGCGTCGGCTCGCCGCGCGGTTTCAGCATCTCTGGAGGCATTCCGCGATGTAAAACTCCGCTATCTCAGCGGCCTCTCCAACGAGCTGCTGCTCTCCAACACCCAAGACCAACTGATCAACAGCTTGATCAACAGACTGACGGCCACGGTGAATGTGAACATCACCTATGCGCAATTGTTGCGCGAGCTCCTACCGGTTCCCCAGGATCCCAACAGGGCCATTACCCGCACCCTGCAGCTCCTATCCCGTTCAGCAGCCAACTAGGGAACCGCCTTTCGTGCGACAAGCCCATGCATCAACTCATCGAGACGGGGCAGAGGCAAACCAACGTTCAATGCGATAGGCCAAAATCACAATCAACACCACCAACCAGAACCAGAGTTCTGGTGTATTGGCGTTGAACAAAATCAGCAATAGCACCACCTCACTGACCAGCCAGGGCAACTCCTGGCGCAGCAAGGCGTTGCGGATAAGGGGAAGCTTCCATTTGGAGCGCAAAGAAGCCATGGCTGTTGATGGGAAAGCAATGTTGATGGGAAAGCAATTAGGGGGTGTCGTCAGGTTGGCGCAGGAAGGGGCGGTTCCAGAGGCTGTCAATGCGGATGCTGCGATAGCCCCCCGTGAGGGAACGCAGGCCAGGAATCACGTAACTCAAGGGACTGCGCCATTCCACGTAGGCATGGCTTGTCACCGTGAGGCCATCGCGCACAGGGAAAACCCCACTGCCACCGGAGATGGTCCAGCGGTAGCCATCGTTGCTGCTGTTATCCCTCCCCAGTTCAATTTCTGCCCGCATCACCGGACCATCCTTGGTGAGCTCCTTGGCGAGCTGGGGATTGCCCACGGTGGTGGAGACGTCATCTTCGGTGGCAGGCAAGGTCAGCACCTGCTTGACCTTGCCGACAATCCCGCCAAAGCGGCCCCGCTGATTCCACATCGGCACCACTTCCACCGGGAGGCCCAGCGGTAGGCGTCTGGCGTCCGCCGGGGCGAAGTAAGCCACGGCCTTGAGCGGCTGATCGGTGGCCAAGGGCCGATCAGTCCGTCCAATCGTGCCCAACCGCTGGCCCATGGCCACGGTCTGACCGGGAATCACCTGGAGGTCCAACACCGCTCCATCCCGATCGGCAATCACAGTGCCGTCGTAGGCGAGCTTGGCTTCCGTAACCTTGACCTGGCGCTTCAGGTCGTCGATCTGATAGCGGCGTTGCAGGGCCTGGGTTTCGATCTGGAGTTTGACCTGCTCGTAGCTGGTGATCACCTTCTTCTCGTTGATCTTGACGTCATCGAGGTTGACGCTGGTGGTGGTCAGGCCCTGCTCGGCAGACACCACCTCACTCGACAAGGGCGCCACCACGTCGCGCCTGCTGAGCCATTCGAGATTCTTGAGCTTGCTGGCATAGGTGCCCTGCAGGCCCTGGTAGCGCTGACGATCGTCGCGCAACTTGGCCAACGACGTTTCAACGCTGGCCTTCTCGGTCATCAGCCGCAGAACGTCCCTGAGATCCAACTCGCGGTTGTGGCGTTCCAATTGGGCCAAGTTGCCCTTCTGCTGCTGCAGTTCACGGTTGAGCACAGGCAGGTAAAGGCGGAGCATCACCTGGCCCTTCCTCACCCGGTCTCCTACTTTCACCGCCACATCTTGAACCTGGCCAGCGGCCCGGGCATTGAGGAGGCCCGCATTGTCGGGATAGATCAGCACCCCCGTGCCCACCACTTCCGTTGGCACGGGCCAAAACAGGGCCCAAAGCACGAGCACACCTCCCACCCCAGCCAGGCAAACCGCCACCTGATCGCGGTCACTGAAGCCTTGCCACCGCTGCGACAAGGCCTGGGCCCGGCGCCGATACCAAGGAATGGGGTGGGTGTTTGGGGAGGGCACCATGGTCGCCAGCATGCAGGATCTCCGGCCTTCTGTCAGCCCACAGGAACACTGGGGGGCTCCCAGCCCGGAGCAAGGCTGGACGCGATCTGATCGGCCAAGGCTTGGGCGGCCCTAGGGACCTCCCCAAAAGCCCCCCGAAAACCAGCCAAAGCCCACAGGCCCGGCGTGCCAGCCACGGGCCCCGCCAGAGCCTTGCCATCCAAGCAAAAACTCACTGGCACCTGGCGGTAGCGGGCCGGCAACGTCGCCAATACCGGATCGAAACGCCGCAAGGCCTGCCGCAGCCGTCTTTCCATCAGGGCCAAATCAGGGGGAGCCCCCAGCTCGAGACCAGGCCGCACCAGGCTGATCTGCCCCACCAACAGACCGTCCCCCAAGCCAGCCAGGCCCGGATCCACCACCCACTCCTCCTGGACCAAGGCCCCAGCCCGCTGCTCCAGGAAAGGGCGTGCCATGGCCTGGGGCAACACCACGCCACCAGCCCTGGCCCGCCGCAACCAGCGACTGGGATAGCGCTTGGGATCGGGCCAAGCCTCCAGGTGCAGGATCCCGGCCCAACTGCTGCGCAGGGTTTCGTCGAGGCCGGGCCAGAGGGCGCGACAACCAGCCCCAGCGGCGAGCACCACCTGGCCAACCTGCAGGGGGAGTGGGGCATCACCCTGGCCCAGCAGATCCAGTTCCCAAAGCCCGCCCCGTCGCCTGGGGGGTTGGACCACCTGGGCTTGGAGCTGGCGGACACCCAAGCGATCCAAAACCAGGGGCAAGGCTTGGTTGAAGCGAAGCAAATCCACCTGACCAAAGGCCTGGCGTGCCCATGGCATCAGCCGAAAACACGCCAGCCGGAAGGGATCGAGCCAGGGCTCGCCATGGCGGTGCAAGCGCCGGCGGCGCAGGCCGAGATCGCCATGGCGATCCTGGAGTTGCCCCCAAGAGCGAAGATCGGGTTCCAAAACCCCCGCATAGCTCCAGGCAGTTGCGGGGGGAAGGGGAATGGCCGGGGCTAGGGCAGTGGGCACCCCGAGTGATGCCGCACTGATCAGCACGACCGGCAGACCCCGCTCGGCAAGCTCCAGGGCCATCAGACCGCCGGCAAGCCCCCCCCCAATGACGGCGATGTCACCAGGGCGGCCTCGATGCCTCACCTCAAATCAACAGGGTGAAGGAGGACACAACCTGGTGGAACAGACCTTTCACCTTGGTCCAACGAATTTCATTGGTACTGGCTGCAAAGGTATAGAGCCGACCCCGGTCGACCACCACGGTGGCCAATTCATGCCGGTCCCGGTCTTCAAGATGCACGGCGTACTCCAGGTCGTAGAACGTGCGGCCTCCCTCTTGACGCTCGCTCGCCTCCACCAGGGTGGCCTGGCGGCCGCTGCCCTCGGGGGCAATCACCGTGCGGCGCAACTGCTCACCCACGGCCACCGCACTGCCCAAGGCCTCCAGGTTGCTCTGGGTGCTGACATCGGCAATCACCAGGCTGAGGGTCTCATCACTGTTGATCAAATCGTGGAAGACCACCTGGGGGCCGCCACTCACCTGGGCGCGGGTCCAGCCGGTGGGATACAGAAAGGCGTAGCGGCCGTCTGGGCTTTGGAAACCATTCAGCCCAGCCGCCGCCGCACTGCATCCCACCAGCACCACCCCAGCCAGGAGCACTACAACCAGGCGGGGCAACAGGGCTCGCAGCACCTTGCGGAGAAAGGCCATCGAATCGCGCCAAAGAATGCGTCAGCCCATTCTGCTGGCTGCACGGGTGCAGGCGACCAAGAGCACCCCTAGATTCGCGCCACTTGCGGCGGATCGCTGAGCGGCTTTACCCGCCCCCTAGCCAGGCTGATCGAGCAGTTTGAACGGCTGCCAGGCATTGGTCCGCGCACCGCCCAACGGCTGGCCCTGCACCTGTTGCGCCAGCCGGAAGAGCAGATCCATTCCTTCGCCGATGCCCTGCTCGCAGCCCGCAGCCAGGTGGGGCAATGCCAGCGCTGCTTCCACCTCTCTGCAGAAGCCCTCTGTGAGATTTGCCGCAATGGGGAACGCCGCAATGGCCAGATCTGCGTGGTTGCCGACTCCCGGGACCTGTTGGCCATGGAACGCACCCGCGAATTCAAGGGGAGCTATCACGTGATTGGCGGCTTGATTTCCCCGATGGATGGCATTGGCCCGGAACTCCTCCAGATCCAGCCGCTGGTCCACCGGGTCGACCAGGAGCAGGTGGAGGAGGTGATCCTGGCCCTCACCCCCAGCGTGGAGGGAGACACCACAAGCCTCTATCTGGCCAGGCTGCTCAAAGCCTTCACCACGGTGAGCCGCATCGCCTACGGCCTGCCGGTGGGTAGTGAACTGGAATACGCTGACGAAGTCACCCTGGCCCGGGCCTTTGAGGGCCGCCGGCAGGTGGAGTAGCCCCCACCCACCGTGCGCAACCCCGCCATGAGCATCCCTGGCAGCAGGTACAGCGCCATCGCCCCGGCTGAGCGGCTACCGCCCTGGCTGAGGCGGCCCATTGGCAAGGCTTCGGCCTTGGAAGCGGTGCAGGGGATCGTTAAACAGCAAGGGTTGCACACCATTTGCGAGGAGGGCCGCTGCCCCAACCGGGGCGAGTGCTACGCGGCAGGCACCGCCACCTTTCTGTTGGGAGGTCCGGTTTGCACCCGCAGTTGTGCCTTTTGCCAAGTGGAGAAGGGGCAAGCCCCAGCGCCCTTCGATGGTTTCGAAGCCGAACGGGTTGCTACGGCGGTTGCCGCCATGGGTCTGCGGTATGTGGTGCTCACCGCCGTCGCCCGCGACGACCTCTCCGACCACGGTGCCTGCCTGTTTACGGGAGCCATGGCCGCCATTCGAGCTCGCACTCCCCTGACCAGCATTGAAGTGCTCACCCCCGACTTCTGGGGCGGTTTCCGGGATGAAGCCCAAGCCCTCGCCGCCCAGCGCCAACGGCTGGCGGCCGTGCTTGCAGCGGAGCCGGCGTGCTTCAACCACAACCTCGAAACGGTGGAACGCCTCCAGGGGGTGGTGCGCCGCGGGGCCACCTACCAACGCTCCCTAGGGCTGCTTGCCGCCGCCAGGGAGCTCGCACCAGGGATTCCCACCAAATCGGGCCTGATGCTCGGCCTGGGGGAAAGCTTCGATGAGGTGGTGGCCGCCCTGGGCGATCTTCGCCAGGTGGATTGCCAGCGCCTGACCCTCGGGCAATACTTGCGACCATCGCTGGCCCACATTCCCGTGGCCCGCTACTGGAGGCCTGAGGAGTTTGCGGAACTCGGGGCCATCGCCAGACGACTCGGGTTCCTGCAGGTTCGCAGTGGGCCCCTGGTGCGCAGTAGTTACCACGCGGAATCAACGCCCAACCCCTAGCGCCAAATGGGCCAAGGGCCTGCTCTGGGCAGGACTTGCCCTGGCCATGGTTGCAGGGCCGGTTGATACCCAGGCTGGGCCGATGGGTGACCCAGGTGATGAGACTTTTCGTGAAACAACTCGTGAAACAGGTGGTGAAACAGTTCTCGAACCCGCCACCACCTGGCCAACCCTGAACAGCTTGCTGAAAAGCCCACCGTGGCTTGATCTCGGCCTGACCATCCAGAGCGATGGTCTCGGCAACCCCAGGGGCGGGATTCGCAAAACCACCAATTGGATCCAGCAAACCACCTTGGATGCCAGCTTCAGCAGGGGCTTTGGCAAGGAGGTGGCCCTCTGGAAAGAAGCCGACCACTGGAAAGGCCATGTGCAACTCACCCTGTTCAGCGGCAAGGCGGGCTACGGCCAAAGCATCGGTAGCGCCTTTTCGCTGACGGCAAGCGACCACCCCACCGGCCTTTGGCTGACGGAAGCCACCGTGAGCCGTGCAGCAGGCAAGGGGGAAGTGGATCTCAAGGCCGGGGTCTTTTCCCTCAACCCTGGGTTCATCGAAGCCCCGGTGCTCAATGCCTACATGAACTCGGTTCTTAACAACACGCTCAATCTCAATGTGACGGGCTTTGCGATCAACCCTTTTATCGCGCCCGGAATTGAGCTGCGTTGGCGGCCCGGCAGTGCTGGCCAGGACAGCGGCGACCTCGGCCCCTACGGCGAGTGGCGCTACGGCGCCTTTCTGTTGAATCCCCAAAACGCCTTGGCCTCGCTGTTTGGCGCCAACCCCGGCCAACCCCAGATCAATGGATCCGCCCAGCTCGTGCAATGGAGTTTTGATCGCCTGCCGGGAGCCAAACGCGTCGCTCAACCGATCAAACGGGGGCAGCAAGTCATCGCACGCCAACTCCCGCCGCCCCTGTTGCAGATCGGCGGGGGCTACCTCAACGACCGAACCAATAACAACATCACACCCGGTGTGGCCAGCACCCTCACCCTGGCGGTGCCAGCGCCCTTGGGGTTCGACAACCGCCTTTGGCTGGGCCTCAGCCGGACCGGTGAAAGTGCCAACAATCCCTCTCCGCTCTTCGTTGGTGCCGGTTGGCTCAGCCAGGGGGCCATTCCTGGCCGGCCCCTGGATGTGCTGGCCCTCGGCCTGGGTCGCACCAGTTTGAACAGAACAGTGAATCCGGGCCTGAACCCGGAATCCCTGCTTGAGCTCAACTACAGCGCTGTGATCAACAGCACCCTCACCCTGCAACCGTTTCTGCAATGGGTGATCAATCCCGGGGGCACCGGAACCACCCCCAACATCCTGGCCCTCGGCCTGGAGCTTCAACTCCAGTTTTGATCCAACAGCGCTAAGGCCCGCTCCAAAACCACCTGGCAATCGGCCTGCATGAGCAAACCAGCGCCGCCCCACACCAAACGCTCGGGCAAATCCCAGGGGGCTGCCCCTAGTTCTTTCGAGGGGACAAAACCCAAACGCCGGAAGTAGCGCACCAGGCGTCGGTGCTGGCCATCGTCATCGCGAATCGCCAAAATTTGAGCCCGCCGGCAGGGGGTTTGCTCCAGCGCCCAAGCGAAGGCGGCCGCGGCAATCAAGGGACCCACGCCAAGGTCTGGCAAGCCACTGGAGCGACCAGCCACCTGGAGGGTATCGAGCTTCAGGCCCCCTGGCGTGGGCCAGGCCCAGCCCTTCAGCTCCCCCAGCAAGCGCAACTGGGCCCCTGCCGAAGGCTGACGAGCTACGGCAACGCGCAGCCCATAGAGCAGGCCCAGGGGGCGCCCCACCTGGAGGCGCAAGAGCAGGCCTTGATCAGCGGCCCGGCGTTCCAGGCTGGCCAGGCTGGTCATCGCAGCCAAGGATCGAGGCCAAAGGGAACCGGGCCAAGGGGCTCCGCTAGGCGCACCGCCCCAACGGGCACGGGGCCATAAATATGCGGGAAGAGCTCACCACGATCCGGTGCCGCTTCCCAACGCAGCGGAGCATCCAAACGGCCGGGATCCAGGGTGAGCAACAGCACCGCTTCGGCATCGGCATAAAACCGCCGGAAGGTGTCCTCCACCTGATGGGCGCCGCTGGCATGGATAAAACCCACCTCCTCAAGAGCAAGGCCCCTGGTCGAACGGCGGTAGTCGCCGCAGGCCTTAGCCGCGCGCCATTCGTCGGCCAGGGCCAAATGGTAAATCCATTGGGGAGAGCGCCAGGCCAGGCGCTCGGCCCAGGGCGGAGCCATCACCGCTGCCAACTCCGGCCCCTCCAGAAAACGCTGCAGCCACCGGCGCAGATGGGCGAGCCCATCCAGCTGATCAAAGCGATCGGGTTCGGCCAAACGAAATTGACGCACAAATGGCAGCAGCGCCCAATCCAGCCAGCTGGGTTGATCGCCCAACAACCAGGCCTCTGGGGCCCTGGGATCGCCATCGAGCTGTTGATCCGCCAACTGGAGATCCCATTCACGCAGGATCGCCACCGCCGCCTCGCGGTGGTGCTCGCCATCAACGCCTGGGTAGCGATCGGGATATTTGAAGCGGTCGAGATGGTGCTTGAACGGCCCATCGTTTTGGATCAGCAGGGGATGGGCGAGCTGATCTGTGGCCGGGGCGGCGGACTGGTCGGCGGGAAAATCCAGGGCCCATTGCATGATCTCCAGGCTCTCAGCCAAGACCGTGCCGTCGCTGAGCTCGAGCAGGGGAACCGTGGCCTTGGCCGATCGCTCCAGGAGCTCCGGGGGCTTGGCCTGGAGGCTCACCTCCCGAAGCTCAAAATCCTCGCCAGGGCTCTTGCCGGCCAGAAGCAAGGCCAGGCGGGCCCGCATCGCATAGGGGCAGCGGCGGAAGCTATAGAGAATCGGCCGGGGCAATTCAGCCAGCATCAAACACCTTGCCGATGTGCCGTTCGCCCCGTTGTTTGGCGAGGGCAATCTGGCGCTGACGCTCGGCAAAGCGGGCCCGATCGTCGGATCCGTGCTCGCCGATGCAATGCAGGCAACTCACCCCTTCGACATAGCTGGGCTGTTGGCGATCGGCGGGAGTGAGGGGTTTGCGGCAGGCATGGCACAGGCTCGCTTCTCCTGGTTCGAGCTGGTGGTTCACCGTGACCCGCTGGTCGAAGACAAAGCACTCCCCCGTCCAACTGCTGGCCGATGCCGGCACGGTTTCCAGATAGCGCAAAATGCCGCCCTGGAGATGGTGGACCCCAGCAAAACCCTGCTGCAACAGATAGGCCGTGGCCTTTTCGCAGCGGATCCCCCCGGTGCAAAACATGGCGATTTGCTTGGGCTGGCGTTGCTCCACCAGGGGCGTGAGAGCGGTTTTCACCCATTGGGGGAACTCCCGAAAGCTGGCGGTGCCCGGATCGATGGCCCCGGCAAAGCTGCCGAGGGCCACCTCGTAGGCATTGCGGGTATCGATCACCAGGGTGTCTGGATCGGCAATCAAGGCGTCCCATTGCTCTGGCGGCACATGGGTGCCCACGGCCGAGCTCTCCAGTTCACCATCCCCCACATAGGGCTTCACCGTGGGGCAGCCCATGCTGACAATTTCGCGCTTGATCCGCACCTTCAGCCGATAGAAGGTTTGCTGCTGGGCCACTGCCGTTTTGACCTCCAACGTCGCCAGCCGCGGATCGCTGCGCAGCTCAGCCAAGAGGGCCTCCACCCCAGGAGCAGGTCCACAAACGGTGCCGTTGACACCCTCGGGGGCCAGCAGCACCGTGCCCTTCACCTCAGCGCGTTGGCCCAGCGCAACCAACCGCTGGCGCCAAGGGGCAAGCTCCTCGTCGGCGAAGGCGGCAAAGCGATAAAAAGCAGCGACGACTAGCCCCATCGGCCCTCCAGGATCAGGGCGATACCGAGACACCCGCCGCGGCCAACAGCTCCCGATCGGCCGCCACATCGGGATTGCCGGTGGTGAGGAGGGTGTCGCCGTAAAAGATCGAATCAGCTCCCGCCAAGAGGCACAGGATCTGGGCCTCGCGGTTCATCTGCTCCCGACCCGCGCTCAGCCGCACCCGGCTGTGGGGCATCAGGATCCTGGCCGCCGCCACCATCCGCACCAGGTCAAGGGGGTCAACCGCCTGCTGGTGTTCTAGAGGTGTGCCCTCCACGGCCACCAGGGCATTGATGGGCACGCTCTCTGGATGGGGCTCGAGGTTGGCGAGCACTTCCAACAGGCCTGCCCGATCGCTGGGCCCTTCGCCCATACCGATGATTCCACCGCAGCAGAGGGTGATGCCCGATCGACGCACCCTGGCCAGGGTTTCCAACCGCTCTTGGTAGGTGCGGGTGGTGATGATCTGGTCGTAGTGCTCGGGGCTGGTGTCCAGGTTGTGGTTGTAGGCGGTCAGACCCGCATCGGCTAGGCGGGCGGCCTGTTGGTCGGTGAGCATGCCCGCGGTGACACAGGCCTCCAGGCCCAGTTCCCGCACCCCCTGCACCATCTCGACCATGGCGTCAAAGGGAGCCCCATCGCGGATCTCCCGCCAGGCCCAGCCCATGCAGAACCGGTGGGCCCCCGCCTCCTTCGCCGCCCGGGCGCGGGCCAACACCGGCGCCACATCCAATTCGGGTTGGCCGGCCACATCGCTGCTGTGGTGCATCGATTGGGGGCAATAGGCGCAGTCCTCCTCACAGCCACCGGTTTTGACACTGAGCAGCGAAGCGAGCTGCACCGCATAACCAGGATTCGCCACCCGGTGCACCTGCTGGGCCTGCCAAAGCAGATCCATCAAAGGCTGATCCAGCAGGGCCTGGATCTCGGCGCGGGTCCAGTCGTGGCGAGTGATCACTGGCAGAGGGGCCATCAGAAGAGAAAAGCCATCAGGAGAGGGGAGCGACACCACCAAAACGGCGCTGGCGTCCCTGGTAGTCGAGCAGAGCGGCCACCAGGGCCTGTTCATCAAAATCAGGCCACAGCACCTCGGTGATGTGGAGCTCGGCATAGGCCAACTGCCACAGCAAAAAATTGCTGATGCGCTGCTCACCGCTGGTGCGAATCAACAAATCGGGATCCAATTCCCCGGCCGTATGGAGCTCGGAGCCCAACAGCGCCTCATCGATCGTGCTGGGGTCCAACTCTCCGCGGGCGGCCCGTTCGGCCAAGGTCCTCGCTGCCCGCACCAATTCGGCTCGGCTGCCGTAGTTGGTGCAAACGTTGAAGTGGATGCCGGTGTTCGACGCCGTGCGGGCTGTGGCGTCGGCAATCAGCTGCTGCAAGCCGGGGGGCAACGGGGAAAGATCGCCCAGAAAACGAATCCGAACCTGCTCCCTTTCAAGGGCTTCAAGCTCCCGGGCCAGCACCCGTTCAAACAGGGTCATCAGAAAACTCACCTCCTCGCCAGGCCGGTTCCAGTTTTCGGTGGAGAAGGCATAGGCCGTTAGGGCCCCCACCCCCCAATCACTGCAGAGGCGCAACATGCGCTTGAGGGCTTCGACCCCTTCGCGGTGGCCCATCACCCGCGGCAGACTGCGGCCCTTGGCCCAACGGCCATTGCCATCCATGATCACGGCAATGTGCCGGGGCAAACGCTCCGGATCGAGCCCCTCAGGCAGGGCCCTCGGGCCCACAACAGGAGTGGTCGCCAGCACGCGACTCATCCGCGACGTTCCAGCGGGTCTTTGGCCACGGTACGCCCTACGGGCAGGGCCAGCGCCTGGCTCAGCAAATCGTGCAGACGGCTACTCGTAATCGGCCGTTCCAACTTGCCCTGGCAGGCCAGCGAGAGGGTGCCCGTTTCCTCGGACACCACAATCGCCAGGCATTGATCAAAGCGTTCGGTGAGGCCCAGGGCGGCCAGATGCCTGGTTCCGTAGCGGTTCAAACCCTGCCGAGAGAGGGGCAAGATCACGCCCGCCGCCACGATCCGGTTGGCCTTCACCAGCACGGCCCCGTCATGGAGGGGGGTATCGGCCGCAAACAGATTGAGCAGCAGATCCACGGAGAGTTGGGCATCCAGGGCAATCCCCGGATTGAGAAAATCCTCAGGCCGCAGGTCACTGCCGAGATCCACCACGATCAGGCCCCCGCGGCGGGATTGGGAGAGCCGTCCCGCCGCCTCACTGAGCACCGCCACCGAGCCGGAGGCCAAGTGGTCGCGCTTGCGATCGCCGAAGAGAACCCCCAGCCGGCCTGTGCCCAGCAACTCCATCAACCGGCGCAACTCCCCTTGCCACAGGATGGCCAGGGCCAAACTGCAGGCCAAAACGAGCGCATCCACCAGCTTGGAAGTGAGCGGCAGGTTGGCGTAGCGCTGCACAAACCAGGCCATGGCCACGAGCAGCAGATAGCCGCGAAGGAGCCAGAGGGTGCGTGCCTCGGTAACCCGACCCAACACCAAAACACCAAGGCCGGTGGCAAATAGCAAATCGAGCAGCAGCCGGAAGTCGATCAGCTGCAGGGGGTTGATCTGCAGCGCGCTCACCGGTGCACCAATGCCTTTGAATCAACTTACCGTTAGGAGCCTGGAGGGCAAAACGTCGTAGCGCAGTAGCTCCTCCGGCTGTTCCCGGCGTTGCACAAGGTCGGCGATTCCCCCGTTCACCAACACGGCCGCTGGCCTGGGGATGCGGTTGTAGTTGGAGCTCATCGAAGCGTTGTAAGCCCCGGTGGCCAGCACTACCAGATGGTCACCGCTGGTGGCCGCAGGCAGGGCCACGTCCTTGAGGAGCACATCGCCCGACTCACAATGCTTGCCAGCCACGGTCACGGTTTCGGTGGGCTCCGCCCGCGGCCGATCGGCCAACAGGGCGGTGTATTGGGATTGGTAGGTGATGGGCCTGGGGTTATCGCTCATGCCGCCATCCACCGACAGGTAGGTGCGAATGCCAGGGATCACCTTGCGACTTCCCACCTCGTACACCGTGACACCGGCCGTAGCCACCAGGGATCGACCGGGCTCGCAGAGCAGGCGCGGCAGGGCCAGACCCCTCTGTTGGCAAGCCATGGCCACCGCTTCGCCAACGGTTTGAACCCACTCCTGAATCGACGGAGGATCGTCGCTCGCCACATAGCGAATCCCCAGGCCGCCGCCCACGTTGAGGTTGCCCACGGGGTGGCCCATGGATTGGGCCAGGGCCAAGGCGTCGGCAAGAACCCCGGCCAAATCGCGGTGGGGTTGCAGTTCGAAGATCTGGGAGCCGATGTGGGCATGGAGGCCGGTGAGGCGCGCCCAGCTACAGCCGACCAAGTGCCGCAAGACCGGCTCGAGCTGGTCGGGATCAAAGCCAAATTTGCTGTCCAGGTGCCCGGTGCGGATGTACTCGTGGGTGTGGCACTCGATCCCCGGCGTAAAACGGAGCATCAGCTCCACGGGCGTTGCCAAACCCGGCGCCAAGTCGGCCAACAGCTCCAAGTCGCGCCAGTTATCCGCCACCACGGTGACGCCCCTCTCCACCGCGAGGGCCAACTCCTGACGGGATTTGTTGTTGCCGTGGAACACAATCCGATCGGCGGGCATCCCGCCGTCGAGGGCCGTGAGGAGCTCTCCGGACGACACAGCATCCAGCCCTAGACCTTCCGAGGCCACCAGGGCGGAAATCGCCAAGGAGCTGTTGGCCTTCGAGGCATAGAGGGCGAGGGACGCGCCGGGATAGTGGACCTCCAACGCCTGCCGGTAGGCCCGGCATGTGGCCCGCAGGCTCGCCTCATCGAGCACATACAAGGGTGTTCCATAGGTACGCGCCAGGGTGCTCAACCCACAACCGCCCACCTGCAGGCGGCCGTCGGCATCGATCTCGGCGGTGATGGGCGCCAGGTTGCGATTCGGACTACTGGCATCCCGATGGGGCTCAAACAGATGCTGGACAGAGCCGGATGCCCCATCCAAAGCGCAGGCCCCCCCGGGTTCGAGCTCACTGGAGATCACCATGGCGGCGGGCAAAACAACTTGGGGGCCTATGAATGTAAAGAACGCTGCTGGCAGCTTGCTGTGACCGGTGAACAGCCCCAATTGCTGGCGTGCCTCCCCCTGGAGCCCCACCACCTCGCGGCCTGCCAAGACTTGGACCAACGCTGCCTCGGTGGCCTCTGGAACCAGGAGCAATGGCACAGCGAGCTGGCTGACGAGCGCCGACCGGGCGTCGGCCTTTGGTGCGAAGGCGCCCTGGTCGCCATGGCCAGTGGCTGGCTGGTGGTCGACGAACTGCACATCACCGTGGTGGCCGTCGACCCCCGGCTGCGCCGCCAGGGCCTCGGTCACCAGGTGCTGCAAGCCCTGCTCAGCCATGGCCAACGCCACGGGGCCGAGCGGGCCACCCTGGAGGTAGCAACCTCGAACGCCGCCGCCGTGGCCCTCTATCGGGCCTTGGGATTTCACAATGCCGGCATACGTCGCGGTTACTACCGCAATGGCGACGATGCCCTGATCCAATGGCTCAAGCTACGGTCAATTTAATGATGCGTAGCGTGGGTGTGGATAACCGGCTTTTCTTACTGCTTTAGCTGGATAAATAGACCCTTTTTGTTAACAACAAAAATCGGCAAAGTGCTTGCAGCCACTGCTGATTTGCTGACCCAGACCCGCAAACCACACCAGCCACACCAACCCTGATAGCTTGGAAGCACTTGCACCAGGCCCCGGCCCATGTTCGAGCGGTTTACCGAGAAGGCCATCAAGGTGATCATGCTGGCCCAAGAGGAGGCCCGCCGCCTTGGTCACAACTTTGTGGGCACCGAGCAAATCCTGCTGGGCCTGATCGGTGAAGGCACCGGTGTGGCAGCAAAGGTGCTCAAGTCGATGGGGGTGAACCTCAAGGACGCCCGGGTTGAGGTGGAAAAAATCATCGGCCGGGGCTCCGGTTTCGTGGCCGTTGAAATTCCCTTTACGCCCCGCGCCAAAAGGGTTCTTGAACTCTCTTTAGAAGAGGCCCGTCAGCTGGGTCACAACTACATCGGTACCGAGCACCTGCTCTTGGGGCTGATTCGGGAGGGCGAGGGCGTCGCGGCACGGGTGCTTGAAAATCTTGGTGTCGATCTGGCCAAGGTCCGCACCCAAGTGATCCGCATGCTGGGTGAATCCGCTGAGGTTGCTTCGGGCGGTGGCAGTGGCAAAGGGTCCACCAAAACCCCAACCCTGGATGAATTTGGCAGCAACCTCACCCAGCAAGCTGCCGACGGAAAACTTGATCCCGTAGTTGGGCGCCAAAACGAAATTGAGCGTGTCATCCAGATCCTGGGCCGCCGCACCAAAAACAACCCGGTGCTGATCGGTGAGCCTGGCGTTGGCAAAACGGCGATTGCCGAGGGATTGGCCCAGCGGATCAATTCTGGTGACATCCCAGACATCCTGGAAGACAAGCGGGTGCTGACCCTGGATATCGGCCTGCTGGTGGCAGGAACCAAATACCGGGGCGAATTCGAAGAGCGTCTCAAAAAGATCATGGAAGAGATCCGGGGTGCCGGAAACGTGATCCTGGTGATCGACGAAGTGCACACCTTGATTGGCGCTGGCGCCGCCGAAGGCGCCATTGATGCCGCCAACATCCTTAAACCTGCCCTGGCCAGGGGTGAGCTGCAGTGCATTGGGGCGACCACCCTCGATGAATACCGCAAACACATCGAACGGGATGCAGCTCTTGAACGGCGCTTCCAACCGGTGATGGTGGGTGAACCGTCAGTTCAAGACACGATCGAGATCCTCCGCGGCCTGAAGGAGCGTTACGAGGATCACCACCGCCTCAAGATTGCCGACGAAGCCCTCATTGCCGCGGCCACCCTCGGTGACCGCTACATCTCCGACCGCTTCCTTCCTGACAAAGCCATCGACCTGGTGGACGAAGCCGGCAGCCGGGTGAGGCTCATGAATTCCAAGCTGCCCCCAGCGGCGAAGGAAGTCGACAAACAGTTGCGTGCCGTGCAGAAAGAAAAGGAAACGGCCGTCAGGGAACAGGACTTCACCAAGGCCGGCGAATTACGGGACAAGGAAGTGGAACTGCGCGAGCAAATTCGCTCGATCCTGCAGGCCCGCAAAGACGACCAGCCATCCGACGCTGGTTCAACTGAAACCACTCCGGCCGAGGGCACCAGCCCAGAGGCTTCTGATCAGGCTGGGGCTGCACAAACAAACGTTGCCGGAGCCGATGGGGATCGCACCCCAATGGTGACCGAAGAGGATATCGCCCACATCGTGGCCTCCTGGACTGGGGTGCCCGTGCAGAAACTCACCGAAAGTGAGTCGGCGAAGTTGTTGAACATGGAGGACACCCTCCACCAGCGCTTGATCGGCCAGGACGAAGCCGTGAAGGCCGTCTCCCGGGCCATTCGTCGGGCCCGCGTGGGACTGAAGAACCCCAACCGTCCCATTGCCAGTTTTATTTTCTCAGGGCCCACCGGCGTTGGTAAAACCGAGCTCACCAAGTCGCTTGCGGCCTATTTCTTCGGTAGCGAAGAGGCGATGATCCGCCTCGACATGTCCGAGTTCATGGAGCGCCACACGGTCAGCAAACTGATCGGTTCCCCTCCCGGCTACGTGGGCTTCAACGAAGGCGGCCAACTCACCGAAGCCGTGCGCCGGCGCCCCTACACCGTGGTGCTGTTCGACGAAATCGAGAAGGCCCACCCCGATGTGTTCAACCTGCTGCTGCAACTGTTAGAAGACGGCCGCCTAACCGACTCCAAGGGCCGCACGGTCGACTTCAAAAACACCCTGATCATTATGACCTCGAACATCGGTTCGAAGGTGATCGAAAAGGGTGGCGGGGGCCTGGGGTTTGAGTTCTCCGGTGGTGCCGCCGAAGAGACCAATTACAACCGCATTCGTTCCCTGGTGAATGAAGAGCTGAAGCAGTACTTCCGCCCCGAATTCCTCAACCGGCTGGACGAAATCATCGTGTTCCGCCAGCTCACCCGCGATGAGGTCAAGGAAATCGCCGAGATCATGCTCAAGGAAGTCTTTGGCCGGATGGAGGAGAAAGGCATCCTCCTCTCGGTCACCGAGGCCTTCAAGGAGCGCCTGGTGGAAGAGGGCTACAACCCCAGCTATGGGGCAAGGCCCCTGCGCCGGGCCGTGATGCGCCTGCTGGAAGACTCCCTCGCCGAAGAGTTCCTCTCCGGCCGGATCGGCGATGGGGATTCAGCCCTTGTTGATGTGAACGAGGAGAAGCAGGTGGTCATCCGCAAGCAGCTTTCGGCTCCTGCGATGCCTGAACTCGCCGCCGCTGGAGCCTGATCCCTGCAGTTTTGACACCTCTGGGATGAAACGGGCCCCCGAAAGCCACCTGAGCTCCCACGCGATTGCCCCCGCAACCGTGCTGCGGGGAGATCGGGCTTGGCGTGAAGCCCTGCCAGCCATTGCCTGCCTCAGCGGCCACGCCTTGGTGCTGGGCCGCAGCCCGGCGACCCGGGCCCTGCGCAAGCAGTGCCTGCTGGATCTCGCCCAGGCCGGCATCCGCTGCACCAGTGTTGAACTCGAGTACGACTGCTGCGAAGCCGATCTGCAACGGATCGCAGCCCTAGCGGATCCAGTCAAACTCTCCATCAAAACACCACAAGAACCACCCTTTGATGCCGTCATTGCCATTGGGGGCGGCAAGGTGTTGGATGCGGGCAAGTTGCTCGCCCACCGGCTCGGCCTGCGGTGCATCACGGTGCCCACCAGTGCGGCCACCTGTGCGGGCTGGACAGCCCTCGCCAACATCTACAGCCCCCAGGGCGCCTTCGAGGGGGACGTGGGCTTGCACCGTTGCCCGGAGCTATTGGTGTTTGACCATGGCTTCGTCCGCCAAGCCCCCGCCCGCACCCTGGCCAGCGGCATCGCCGATGCCATGGCCAAGTGGTACGAGGCCTCAATTAGCAGTGGCACCAGCAGCGATGGGCTGATTCAGCAGGCCGTGCAAATGGCCCGGGTTCTGCGCGACCAATTGCTGCTGGAGTCAGAAACAGCCCTGGCCGATCCCGGCGGAGAAGCCTGGGTGCGGGTAGCGGAAGCCTGCGGTCTCACCGCCGGACTCATTGGCGGGATTGGCGGTGCCCGGTGCCGCACGGTGGCCGCCCATGCGGTTCACAACGGCCTCACCCAATTGGCAGCCACCCACGGGGTGCTCCATGGCGAGAAGGTGGGTTTCGGAATCCTGGTGCAACTGCGGCTGGAAGAACTCCTGGCCGGCAACCAATTGGCCGCCCAGGCGCGGCGCCAGCTGATCCCCCTGTTCCGCGCCCTTCAGCTGCCGGTGGAGCTGGGCGATCTGGGCCTGGCCGACGCCAGCCTCGCCCAGCTGCAGGAGGTGTGCGCCTTTGCCTGCCAAAGCGGCTCCGATCTCCACCACCTGCCCTTTGCCGTGGCTCCGAGCGATCTGATCGCAGCCCTGGTGAGCACCTGCAGCGGCGAGCGCGTGGCGGCGTGAGCCCAACCACGCTGGCCAACGACCTGCTCCTCGAGCGACTCAGCACCTGCAAAGACCTGGTGGCCAATGGGGCAGCCCGCTTACTCGATCCCCAGGGCCAAGATCTCGCAGCCCGGATCCAGTGGTGGCAGCTCCCTGGCTTAGCAGCGGAATGGCCGGTGGCCGTTCTTGGTGCCGGGCCACCAGTGCTGTTGCTGCATGGCTTCGACAGCTCGTTCCTTGAGTTTCGACGGCTGGCCCCCCTGCTGGCCCCCCACTGCCAGCTGTTCATCCCCGATTTGTATGGCTTTGGCTTTTGCCCCCGGCCCGCACCACCCACCGCCAACCCCGAAGCGGTACTGCTGCACCTCAGGGGTCTGATGGCAGCCATTGGTGAGCGCACCCCAGGGCCCTTGGGCCTGATTGGGGCCTCCATGGGTGGATCGGTGGCCGTGGAGCTGGCCCGGCTCTTCCCTGAGCAGATTCATCGGCTGTTGTTGCTGGCCCCTGCTGGCCTCACCGGCAAACCCATGCCCCTGCCCCCCGTGCTCGATGGTTTGGGCGTGAAGTTTCTCGGGCTGCCCTGGGTGCGCAAGGGCCTATGCCGCTCCGCCTTCGCCAACCCCGACCACGATGTGGGCGCGGCTGAACTTGAAATCGCTTCGCTGCATCTGCAAGCCCCTGGCTGGGCCGAAACGTTGGCGGCCTTTGCCCGCTCGGGGGGCTTTGCTGGCTGCGGGGCTCCCTTACCCGAGCAGCCCATCTCCGTGCTCTGGGGGGCCAACGACAGAATTTTGCGGGCTCCCCAGAAACGGGCAGCCCTTGCTCTGTTAGGAGGGCGCATCAGGGAGCTTCAGAACTGCGGCCACCTACCCCACATCGACCAACCCCAAACCGTGGCCGAGGCCTGGATTCCATGACAATCCGTTTGCAATGAGCACCACCAGCGGCCCGGTGATGCAGCTGTTAGCCAGCGGCTTACAGCTCTGGGTCAGGCAGCAATGCGATGCGATCGAGAGCCTGGAGATCCAATTGGAAGGCTCCGCCCTGGGCCTGTTGCGCGGCAAGTTGGCGGGGGTGAGCTTGATGGCCCGGCGGGTGAGCTATCAGCAATTGGAGCTGGAATTGGTGCAACTCACGAGCAGCCCCATTGAGGTGAACATCGGCAACCTACTCAGAGGTCAGCCGTTGCAACTGCAGCACCCCTTCACGATTCAAGGGCAGGTTGGCTTTACGGCAGAGGGCCTCACCCAATCGATCGGCAAGCCCCAGTGGAGGGGCCTGGCCGACCAACTGGGCGAGATGCTGCTGGGGATCAGCCCCCTGGTAGAGCTTCGCATCAGCCAAGACACATTGATCTTTGCGGCCAAGGCCGCAGGTGAAGTGGGGCTGGTGGAGCTTGAAACCCAACTGCACGCCAGCGATGGTGCGGTGGTGATCAACGCCAGTGCAGGGGAGCTGCAGGTGAACCTGCCCATGGATCCGGGCATCACGATTGAACGCGCCAATCTCGAAGGCGGCATGGTGCAGCTCTTTGGCACGGCCAAGGTGTCAGTGGGTCACGAGTCAGTGGGTCACGAGTCAGTCGGTGCTGCCAGCTAGCTGGCCTGCCTAGCTGGCCTGGATCAACGGCAACACCAGGGTCACCAGGGTGAACACCACCGCCGGCACAAACAAAAAGCTATCGATGCGATCCAGGATGCCGCCATGGCCGGGGATGGCATCGCCGGAATCCTTGATACCGGCATCGCGCTTCATCATCGACTCGGTGAGATCTCCCACCAGGGCAAACACCGCCACCACCGCCCCCAGCCCTGCCCCCACCAGGGCTCCCCAGTTCCAACCCAGCAGCACCCCGCCCAGGGCACCCACCAGGCAGGCACAGGCCATGCCGCCCAGGGCCCCTTCCACGGTTTTACCTGGGGAAATCGGCGACAGCGGGTGGCGGCCCAGGCGGCGACCAATCACATAGGAACCGATATCGGTGGCCACAATCAAAAAACAGGCCACCAGGGTGAGGCCCAGGCCAGCGCTTTGGGGCCAGCTCCAGCCCGCCAGGTTGGGGGCCAGGGCTTGGTCGGCCAGGTCGCGCAGCTTGATCCAATGGCTGGGCAAAAAGCCCAAATAAAACAGGCCAAAAATTGAAGCTGCGATATCGGCGATCGTGCCGGTGACCGGCTGCAACAACAGCCAGCCACAAATCACCGCCCCTGAGGCCGGCAGGATCGCGGCCGCCACATCGCCGGAAAACCAATGGCTGCCCTCCATGCCACTGGCTGCCTGGGTGGAAATCAACAGCAACTGCACCGCCACCAGGGTGGTCTTGGTGGCGGGGCGAATCCCCTTGAACTGGGCCATGCGGAAAAACTCCAGCAGACCCAAATGCACGATCACACCCACGGCAGCGGTGAACCACCAGCCCCCCAACATCACCACCACAAAACCAAAACCACCAGCTGCCCAGCCACTCAGCAGCCTGGCCAGCGGCGTGGCGGTGCGCCTCTTGGGGTTGCCACCGGCGGGGTTGCCGTCGGAGGAGGCATCGCTGGGGGGCGGACTGGGCTTCAACGTTCGGCGGCGATCAAGAACAGGGGCTCAGCTGCCGCCAGCTTGGCCTGGCTGCCGCGGCGCTGCATGCGATGCACGGTGGCCTGAACCACCTGGAGATCCCGGGCCTCCAACTGGCCCAGGGTGTCGGTGGCATCCACCAGGCCCTCCAGGCTGGCGGTGCTGATCACCAGGCGCCCTTCGGGCACCAAGGCGTCCCACACCGCCAACAGCACATCTCCGAGCGGGCGGCCCACCTCGAGCAGCACCCGATCGGGTTTGGCGGGCAACTGCTGAAGATCGTGGGGGGCCTGGCCGGCATGGATGTGCAAGTTGGCGATGCCAAAGCGTTGGCGGTTCTGCTCAAGCAGGCGAATGGCATCGGGATCCCGCTCCAGGGTGTGGACCGCCCCCTGGGGCATGAGCCTGGCAATTTCCAGGGCCAATGCGCCGGTACCCCCGCCCACATCCCACACCAGTGAATCGGCTCTGGGCCGCAGGTGGGCCAGCAGCATCACCCGCAGCTCCATGGGCGTGGGGCTGAAGCCAGGGGCATGGTCAAACGCCCCATCGGGCAAGCCCGGGGTCACAAAATCCCACTGGTAGGCCCCGGCCTGCAGCATCGGCACTACGTGGCCACAACCTTTACCGTATCAGCGATTTGGCCAGGCCATAGCGCCTGTTGGCCTGCCAACCACGCGGCCCGATCCCGATCGATGCGCTCGCCTGGCACCAGCAGGGGGATCCCGGGGGGGTAGGGACAAAGCGGTTCTGCGGCAATCCGCCCCACCGCATCGGCCAGCGGTACAGCCATGGCTGGCGAGCGCCAGGCCTGGCCGAGGGGCATCGCTGGCGAGGCCACCAGGGGCAGGGGGGGGGAGCTGAAGGGCGGCAGGTGCGGCCCGCCAAGGGCGCGGCGCAGGGCCACCAACTGCCTGGGCAGCCGCCATTCCAGCCAAGCTGGGGGCTGCACACCCAGGCAAAAGGTGAGGCTGCCCGGTTCCGGCAGCTCCCCAACCACCCCCCGCTCCATCAACCAAGCATCGGCATCGAGGCCATTGATGCCCATCGCCGCGGTGTGGAGCACCAGGCGCAGGGGGTCCTGGTTGGGCACCAGGGGTAATTGGTTGCGCTGGCAGCGCTGGCGCAGGCGCTCAGCGATGGTGAGGGCCCGGCGGCGTTGGCCCTGGCCCAGGGCGCTGGTGGAGTGGCGTACGGAGGCGGCCGCCGATGCCAGCAACAAAGCGCTGGGGCTGGAGCTTTGCAGCCACAACAGGCCCCGCTCCATCGCCCCAGGATCCACCCTCTCGCCCTGCTGCAACACCAGGGCGCTCTGGGCCAAGCCCCCACTGGATTTCTGGCACGACACCACCACCAGATCGGCACCGGCAGCGACGGCTTCCCCCTGGCCATGGGCCTGATCCACCAGCACCTTCAGGCCCGCTTGATGGCCCAGGGCCACCAGAGCTGGAAGATCCGCAGCCAGGCCCTGGTAGCTCGGATCCACCAGCACCAGGGCCGCCAAGGGACCGGTGGCCTGGGCAGCGGCAATGACCCGCTGCAGGTGGGCCACCGATGGCGGCAACCACAGGCCGGTGGCGGGGTCAAAGGGCAGATCAAAGAACACGGGCTCCAGGTCGCCCAGCAGACAGCCATGCAGCAGGGAGCGGTGCAGGTTGCGGGGCAGGAGCACCCGACTGCCCGGCTTTGCCATCGCCAGCAAGGAAGCCTGCAACAGGCCACTGGCCCCATTCACCCCAAACCAACAGCGCTCCGCACCCAACAGGTCCGCGCACTCCTGCTGGGCCTGGGCCACCCAACCCGTGGGGATTAAGGGTCCGCCCACCTCAGGCAGCTCCGGGAGATCCCAGCGGGCCGGAGCCTGGCGGAGCAGCCGCTTCAGCCCAGGGGCCAGGCCTCGCCCGCGGCCATGGGCCGGCAAATGCAGCCACAGGCTCATGGCGCCATTGCCCCCACCCAATCCATGGATCCACCACCAGCGTTTCTAGAGTCTGCGCTCCCCATCGGCGGCAGCAAGCGTGACCACCTATTCCCCAGGGCGGGATTTGCGTTGGTTACTGCTGCGGCCTTGGGTGCTGGTGGGCCGTTTGGTCGAGGTGCTCTGGCAACTGGGCAGCCTGGCTCTGGTGCTGGTGATCCAGGGCTCAAGCCCCAAACCCGACGTCCAAAAGCGACTCGCCCAAACGATCCTGGCCACCCTCACGGGGCTGGGGCCCTGCTTCATCAAGGTGGGGCAAGCCCTCTCCACCCGACCCGATTTGGTGCGGCGCGACTGGCTGGAGCAACTCACCCAACTGCAAGACAACCTGCCCCCCTTCCCCCACGCCATCGCCCTGGCCACGATCGAGCAGGAGTTGGGAGGCCCTGCTGATCAACTGTTTGAGCATTTCCCTGGCCATCCGGTGGCTGCAGCGAGCCTGGGCCAGGTGTACAAGGCCCAACTTGCCGATGGCCATTGGGTTGCCGTCAAGGTGCAACGGCCCAATCTTCCCTATCTACTGCGGCGGGATCTGGTGATCATCCGGCTGCTTGCCGTGGTGGCTGCACCGGTGTTGCCCTTAAACCTGGGCTTTGGCCTGGGCGGCATCATCGATGAATTTGGCCGCAGCCTGTTTGCCGAGATCGACTACCGGCAGGAAGCCGACAACGCCGAACGCTTTGCCCAGCTCTTTTCCCGCCATCCCGAGGTCACCGTGCCCCGGGTGGAGAGGCTGCTCTCAGCCGAGCGGGTGCTGACCACCACCTGGATCAACGGCACCAAACTCCAGGAACGCCAAGTGCTGGAAGCCCGCCAGCTCGACCCCTCAGCCCTGATCCGCACTGGGGTGATTGCGGGGCTGCAGCAACTGCTGGAATTCGGCTATTTCCACGCCGATCCCCACCCCGGCAATCTGTTTGCCCTGCCGGGCAAAACCGGGCCCCTGGGCCATGTGGCCTACGTGGACTTCGGAATGATGGATTCGATCAGCGATGCCGATCGCCTCACCCTCACCGGGGCCGTGGTGCACCTGATCAACCGCGACTTCCACGCCCTGGCCAGCGACTTCGTGACCCTGGGTTTTCTCAACCCCAAAACCGACCTCGAACCAATCGTGCCGGCCTTGGAGGAGGTGCTCGGCGGTGCCCTCGGCGAAAACGTGGGGGCCTTCAATTTCAAGGCGATCACGGATCGGTTCTCGGAGTTGATGTATGCCTATCCCTTCCGGGTACCGGCGCGCTTTGCCCTGATCATTCGCGCCGTGGTGAGCCAGGAGGGCCTGGCGCTGCGATTGGATCCGGATTTCAAAATCATCCAGGTGGCCTACCCCTATGTGGCCAAGCGCCTATTGGCCGGTGATACCGCGGAGATGCGCGAAAAACTGCTGGAGGTGCTCTTCGATGGCGAAGGCCGGCTCCAGATCGACCGGCTCGAAAACCTGCTGGCCGTGGTGGAAAACGAAGGTCCAAGTACCGATCTGTTGCCCGTGGCCGGCGCGGGCCTGAAGCTGCTGCTCGGCCCTGGGGGCCGCAGCCTGCGCCAGCGGCTGTTGCTCACCTTGGTTCAAGACGATCGGCTCAACACGGAGGATCTGAGATCCCTGGCCTCCCTCGTGCGCCGCACCTTCTCGCCCCGAAAGATGGCGAGCACCATGTTCAACCGTCTCAACCCCTTGGCAGCGGCGTAACGCAATGGGGCCTAGGGTCGCCCCATCGCGCTATGGCGCACCACCCCCGCTCTGCATTGCCCATGGCCGCCCCGATCGATCTGCTGGATGCCGATCTCGATGCGCTCAGTGGCTACTACGGCGATCTCGATGGCAGCGAAATCCTGCTGGAGTTTGCGCCCATCAGCCAGCCCCCTTACCTGGTGGCAGGGCTGGGCCTGGCCATCGCCATGGTCTGCGGCCTCACCTTCGCCAAGTTGGTGCAGCAACGGCTGGACGGCTGGAAACAGGACCGCCTGTCCCTGCTACCCCTCGGCACCGCCGTGATCACGATCCCCTACATGGGCGTCGTGCTGGGCATCACCTTGTTCATCGGCGGCAGCCTCCAGGTGTTTGGCTTCTCGGCCGGGGCGGCCCTGCTGGTGTCCTTCGTGTTGTCGGTCGGCACGGCCGGGGCCCTCTGGGTGCAGCTCGAACGGCTGATGGGCCAGGTGCAAGACGGCACCTTCAGCGCCGTCGACTTCGACAACTTTGATCAGTTTTTCTAGGTTTCTATTGCCCAAGTTTTCGTCACGAAATTGGCAGTAGGCAGTGGCCCAAGATTCCCTCGATCTCTGGCTGGCAACCCGCACCGACCTCGCAGGTGGGCGAGTGGGGCGATTTCTGGCCCTGGAAAAGCAGGATCCCCACTGGAATCGCAACCTCGATCTGGAACGGGCCCGCATCATTGATGAGCTTCACCACATGGGGTGCCTGCGGGAAGCCCGGGCTCTTGTGCACCGATGGCTCCTGGGCTACCGCGACCAACTTGCCGGCGACCCAAGCAGGGAGGCCGCCCGCCGGGAGCAGCTCTGGCGCTGCCTCGCCGACGTGGTGGAGCGCACGGCAGACCAACAGCTGCTCGAACTGTTTTGGGCCAGCCTCAGCGCCCTAACGCCCAACCCCCAGCGGAGCCATGCCAGCCCCCTCCCGCTCATGGGTATTCCAATTCTGAACCGCTTCGATCTACTGGAGCAACTGTTGGACAGTTTGGACTACCCCATCCAAAGGCTGGCCATCGTGGATAACAGTGGGGGGGAGGGACAGCTAGCCGTTCAACTTCAGGAATTGCAGCGCCATGGCCATCCGCTGATCGACAACATTTGCCTTGCCCAACCATTTCGGAACCTTGGCGTTGCCGGCAGCTGGAATCACATCTTGACCAGCTTCCCAGAGGCTTGCATCAGCCTCATGGTCAACAACGATGTGCTTTTTGCTCCCCACGCCATTGCGACTGCCCTGCAGCAGTTTGAAAGCAGCAAACCGTGCTTCCTGCCGATGCTGCCTGGGGGCCAAGCCTTCTCGGCTTTTCTAATCAACAACCACGCCTGGGACTGCCTTGGCCTCTTCGACGAATCATTTTATCCGGCCTATTGCGAAGATGTGGAGTACGGGGAACGGCTGGCCGCCCATCCCCAAGCCCTGGTGATTCAAAACAGCGAGTTGCAGCAATCCATGGCTGAATGCAACCAGCAAGCGAGTGCCACGATTACGAGCAACTCCGACCTTGCTGCCTGCAACGCCTACAGCTTCCAACTGAACAGATTGTGGCTATTAAGCCGCCGTCGCCTGCTGCACGATCCCCGCGGAACGTGGTTACGCCGCTGGCTCAACCAATGGCACAGCTAATCACCACAGACTTCCAATCTTAGAATCCCCGAGAGTCAATTCTCCAACCCAACTCTGCAACACAACTCTCCTTAAATCAAAACAATAAAGCACGCCCCAAAAAGCACGCCCCAAAAAGGTAGGCCCAAAAAGGTAGGTCCAAAAAAGTAGGTCCAAAAAAGTAACCCCATAGGATGGGTTCAACCAATTCAGCCCCCAATCCCATTAGCCAAGCTTCCAACAACTGGCTCGAACCGCTCCTAGCCCAGCTCGCTGAGGCCGAGAGCCATCAGGATTGGGCTCGCGCAGAATCCCTCTGCAAACAAATTCTGCAGCAGGACAACGGCCAGTGGCCGATCTGGCAGCGGCTTGCCCTGGGCCTGGAGGCACGCAACGACTGGAGCCAAGCTGAAACCCTGTGGCGCCATCTCACCCAGCGCTTCGCGCAACGGCCAGAGCCCTACCTCGCCCTCGCATCGCTGCAACGCAAACGGGGAGCCCCCGATGCTGCCCGGCTTGTGCTGGAGCAGGCCGAACGGCGGCTCGGGCGCATCAGCGAACTGGATGCCTCCCTGGATGTGATTGATGACCCCTGGAGTCATGAATCCGCGTTGATCGAGCTGGGCGCGGACTCACCGGCCACCCTGATTGCGGATGCCCTTCAAAAGGCCCAACAACATTTAGAGGCGGGACGCCTAGCCGAAGCGGAAGCCGCTTTTGAGCAACTGACCCTGGCCAGGCCCCAATCCAAAACCTTTCACCTCACGCTGGCCCAGCTGCGCTGGCGCCGGGGCGATAGGCGCCAGGTGATTGCCCAACTGGAACCTCTGTTCAGCCTCCCCCTACAGCCAGGTCCCCTGGTGAAGGGGCTGGAACTTCCCTGGCTTCTGGCCCAGGCCCTACAGGCCGATCAACACTGGAAACCGCTGGCCCCCCTGCTCAGCGAACTGCAACGGTTAGCCCCAGGGGAAGCCCGCATCCTGTTGATGCAAGCCGAGGTGGCCCTCGCCAACAACCAAGACCTCGACGCCCTGCCGCTCCTGCGTCAAACCCTCGCCATGGAGCCCGGGATGGCGAGGGCCGAACTGGCCCTCGGCCAGGTGCTGTTCCGGCTGGGCGACTGGGCTGGTGCCATCCAATCCCTGGAGCGGGCCATCGCCCAATCCCCAGACCTCGAAGAAGCGGCCCAAGCCCTTGAAAAGGCCCGCAAAGAACTCCTGTGGCAGCGAGGGGAAAGCGCCCTGGCTGCGGCCGACTGGGCGGGGGCGAAGCGGAACTACGGCGCCTTAATGGCGCGGGGGGATGAACCCAGGGCCCTACAGCGGCTTGAACTGCTCGCCAGCCTGGATCCCCACCAGCTCGCCCCAGAGCCAACCAGCGTGTCGATCAAGCAGCCTGGCAGTGCGCTGCGGCTCGCCCAGTTCAGCAGCGCCCTTGATCGGCTCGAAGCCCTCTTGAATCAAACCGGCACCCCCAACTAAGTCGAAAAGATGCTGGGGGTTGCATCCCTTGGTGCGGCCGGTGAACCAGCATCATCCGACCCGCTGCCATCGGCCAGCACCGGCTGACGCGAGAGCGCCTGGAAGAGGTCACCGCGCAGTTCACGCACTTCTGCCTGCAGCTGGTGCACCTGGCGCTGGCGGTGGGCCAAGAGCTGGTGCACCTGGAATTTTTCAGCCGTGGGCCTGGCCCCACGGAGGTCTTTGCCCTGCCAAGCTTCCGCCAGGGGCAACTCCAACTGCAAGAGCACCTGCTGCAGCTGGAGTTGGGCCTCATCCGCGGGCAAGAGCAGCTGCTGCAATTCCCCCTGCCAGCGCTGCGTGCGATTGTCCTGGCGCTCCTGGGCCATGGCCTCAATCACCAAGCCCAAGCCAGCGCATAGTTGCTGGAGTGGGGCCAGGGCCTGCTCCAGTTCCAGGCCAACCCGAGCCCGTTCCTGCTGGGCCTGCTCGCCGTGCTCCTGAAGCTGGAGGCAGGCTGCTTCCAGCAGCCGTTCGGCCCGCGAGAACTCCTGTTCAACTTGCTGCCACTGGGGGTGATCCGGGGGATCGGCTGGGGATGAGGGATCGGAGGAGTCCACCGGCGTCAGCAATAGGGGGTCAGGGACTGGAGTTCAGGGTTTGGGCTTCAGGACTTCGCGTTCAAGGCGCCTGGTGGCTGGCACGGGCGGTGGACCAATGGTCAGCCAGGGAATCGATCAAATCATTGAAGCAAAGACGCTCCCGGGCTGTGCGGTAGCGCAGCAGGGTCGATCGCCCCCCAGCAAGCAAGCGTCTCCGCAGGGTCCCATCATCCAGCACCTGGCAAACGGCCCGACTGAGCTCCTGCCCATCCGCCAGGCGGATGAGGGCATTGTTGCCATCACGGCAAAGGCCGTCATCAAAACGGGGCTCATCCATCACCACCACGGTCCCGAGGGCCATGGCCGCCAGGCGGCGCAAGTCCAAGCCAGGGGCATGGGCCTGGGCAGGGGAGAGCACCACCACCACCTCGGCGGCGGCTAAGGCCCGCTGCCACTGCCATCGGGGCCAGGGGCTCACTTCACACAGGGCCGGTATTCCTTGGGCTTGCAGGGCCTGGTGCAGCGCCAACCCGAGGGTTGGTTGATCCCGGGCCAAGACCAAACAACCGGCCTTGACAACCGGTGTCGGCGGTAGATCCTCCGGATCCAGGCCCAGGGGCATCACCTGGATGGGTTCGCGAATGGCTGGATTGCCCTTCAGGGCCTGGGCCACCGCCTCGCCCAGGGCCACCCGCACGGCGGGTTGCCCCAACGCACCATGCCCCCACTGACGTAGGTCAGCCCCGGGCAAGACATGGATTTTGGGTAGGTCAGGCCGGTCGCCATAGAAGGCCTGGGCGGCCCACCAATCGGCCGCATCACTCAACAACAGCAACGCAGGATTTGGATGGAGCTGGGTGTGCAACACCCCCGGTTTGGCCAGGGGAAACCAGGGGCTTTCGGTGCGTAAGGATGTGGCTGGGGGCATCCACAACCGCAGCTGCAATCCTGGCCGTTGCTGGCCATAGCCGAACAGTTGCGCCAATTTGAAGGCAGCGTCCCCGTCGGTGGGTTCCGCCACCAACATCTGAGCGACTCCCTTGACCGTCACAACACCCGTCCCATCGCGTGATCAACAGTTTCTGGCATTGCTGGAACTGCACCGCGGGGCCCGGTGGCAGGACCTGGAGACGGGCAGCTCCGAGCTACTTGCCATGGCCGGTTTGAAGCCGGCCCAGAGGGCCTTGATTTTGGGGCTGCGGATGGAGGCTCACCAGGCCCTCGGCCACCAAGAGCGTGCCGCTGGCGATGGCCTCCAGGCCCTGGGCCTCTGGACATCGCCCTTGATCGCGCTGCCATGGCTGGAGGATCGCCTGCTGAGGCTGGCCTGGGAGCAAAGCGAGGAGGAAGCCTCCCAGGGCCTGGGCTGGGTGGCGATTTGCCAGCTGTTGATCCGCAAGGGGTATGCAGCTCCCCTCCTGCACACAGTCATGGCCGTGCTGGCCCAGCTGCCCCTTGAGGGCCATCGCGAGCAACTGGTCAAGCTGTTGGAAGAGCGGGATGCCTTGCTCCTGGCCGGCTCCGCGGAACGGGCCCGGGCCTGGCGGTGGCTGCGGCAGGCCGCTCCCATGGGTGGCAACGGTTTCTGGGCGTAGGGGCCAGCCTCTCCAGGCTCTGCCCTCACGGGCTGGGGGTGATGGCCTCTAGGGGCAGATGGCGCAGGCTGGCTCCCCGGGCCTGGGCCCGTTGCCGGAACTGCTGAAGAATCCTGTGGCGGGGCAAGTTTTCATCGAATCCCCCCAAACGCCCGATCCAGGGGCGTTGGGCCACGAGACAGCCCGGGGCGATCCGGGTGGGGTCGGTGGCCGGCCCGTGGTGATTGCCGAGTCTGCTGGCCAATTGCACCAGATCCACGAAGGGGGCATCAAAGCAACGCAGCACAACAGGAATCAGGGCCAAGGGCGGTAAGACAGCCGCCAGGGGCCAAACCAGTTCGCCACGGGCCTCGGCCAGGCCGCTATTCCAGGCGGCGGCCAAGCTGCCAGGGCCTTGGCCTGGCCAATCGGGCCTGGCAATCACCTCCCAGGGCAGCGATGGCGCCGGACACAGGGCCCGCTGCAACGGCTCCAGCTGATCCTCCGGGGCGGCAAGCAGCAGGGTGAGCTTGGGAGCATCGGCGGCGTCGGGGAGCACAACCCCCGTGCAGGGGGGAGCCTCGGCGAGGCCGCCCAGGAGATCACGGGCCTGGGAATGGGGGGCATGGGAATCGCGAGGACGTACCACCGGAATCGCCGAACTCGCCTCCAGCACGGGCCAGCCCAGCCAGCGGGCCTGCTGCACCAACCAGGGAATCGCCTCTTCTGGGGTACAGGCCAGCGACCGGGGGGCGTGGCTGAAACAGCCCGCAGGCAACAGCACCCAACTGGGCTGGGTGGGGGCATCCAGGTGGCCGGCGGCGGCGATGCTGGCATCGAAACGCTTGGGATCGAGGCAGAGGGAAGAATCCGCCAGGGTGGGGGCAGGCAAGCGCCAACTGCGGCCGATCACCAGTTGCCTGGGCCGGCCAGGGCGACACAGCTGTTCGAGGTTATGGATGGCCTCGGGAGTCAGGCAGAGATCTGGGGGAACGAGCAGCAACCATGGGGCCTGGCTGCGGGACGCCGCTTCCGCCAAGAGGGGCCCAAGGCAGGGCTGGTCCTCCAAGGTGGTGGGAATCTCGGCGATCAGCTGCCGCCCACTCGCTACAGCAAGGCTGGTTTCGCCAATGATCAGCTGGTCGAGGCCCAGGTTCTGCCAATTGGCCGCCGCAAGCTCAATCCCAGTGCCGGCGGCACCGCAGCACAGGGTGAAGAGGGCCATGGAGTCGAATCGTACTCATCACTGCCAACCCAGCGGGTGAGGAGATGCCGGATTGGGCGGATGCAATCGTGAGGTTGTCGTGACGTGGAGTGGAATCACTGATTCCACGACCATTAGTGGGGAAGGCGAACTCAGGGTTCACAGGTAATTTGCTGGGGAGCAGGTACGATTCCTTTGATGACAACTGGCTTGGGTGAAACGCTTCCCATCCAGGCCCGTGCGCTTTTGGACCAACGTTCCGAGCTTCTTCAGCGTCCAGGGGGGCCTGAGCAGATGCGATCGAAGGCGCTCGAATGCCACGCCAAAATGCTTGAGCTAGAGGAACTGCAGCGTTCTGAGGCCATCGATCACGCACTCGCCGGTGCTCAGCTGCTCGCTGCTCTGCACGGTCATTCCTGCTCCGATCCGGCCTGGGTAGCCGTTCACGAGGAGCAGTGCTGCCGCTATGGAGCCCTTTGGGTGAAAGAGGCCTTCGACGAAAGCGAAACGCCCCAGTCGATCGCCTGGGCCCACCAAGCGCTAGTGCTGCTGGATCGGCTCCAGCACTTACTCAACCCAAAACCCAGCTGGGTAGAGCTCGTCAGTAATGATCTTCGCGATCGACTAAAACAACTCTCGCCTGAGCTCTTTCCTGCCAATCGAAACAACCTTTCCGTGGTTTTGGTTGGAAATTGTCAAGCTTTCCCCCTACTTTTTGGCCTGCAGAACGGCCTTCCACAGGCCTCCATCAACTTCTGCCCCTCGGTGCACTTGGCGACAGCTGCCGATGTGGCGCTCTTGCACCAAGCCTTACCAACGGCCGATGTTCTAGTGATGCACCGGGTACAGCCCGGCTACCGCAACAACATTGGCCTGGATTCCACCACTCTTAACTCCCTGCTCGCCCCAACAGCCCGCTCCTTAGTGCTGCCCAACCTCCATTACGAAGGCCATTTGCCATGGTGTGGCTATGGGCAGGATCCCGATGGCCGCCTAGCCACCATCGAGGCCGACTCCCCCCTCGGCCCCTATCAAGACTTCCTGGCCATGGCCGCAGCCGGCCTTGGGCTCGCTGCCGAGGACCTGCTCAACCAGCCCTGCCCAGAAGGGATGGCGGCCCTCCTGCAAATCGGCCATCAAAGCTCCCTCGCCCAACTACAAAGCCGCGAGGCCCAGTGCAACGTTCAGCTAAGCGACTGGATTGCCGAAAATCATCGCCATGAGCCGATCTTTCACACCATCAACCATCCCACCCAGGCCTGCCTCCACCAGCTCCTTCTTCGCCTACTTGGGCATCTTGACCCCGAACACCAGCTCGGCCCGGATCCTTTCGATAGCCAAGACCATCTCGGCAGCCTTAGCCTGCCGATCCATCCCTGGGTGCATCAGGCTTTGAATCTTGGCGCCTGGGCCACCAGCTGGGGCCAACGCGAGAGCATTCCATTCTCGATCCACGCCCAACTCACTGAATCGATCGCCTTTTACCGACTGCACCCCTGGATCGCTGCGGCCAATGCCGATCACCCAAAACTGTCCTTTGCAAAGCACTGCTTAAGCTTTTTGCCAAAAGCTTTACACAACAGTAAGAGCTCAGCGAGCACGGCTCAGCCAGCCAGATCTGCGACATCACATTAAGATATCCATCGTATTGAGCTACGATTAAAAACTCGATCCGGCGCCTTTGAATCAGAATCTTTCTGAGAATCGCTCCATCCGAGAGTTAGCCCATCCGAGAGTTAGCCCTTCAGAGAGTTACCCCATCCGAAGAGCGTCCTATTTGAAAAATAATGTGAAAAATTCCACTCAAAAGATATCCTAACTATAGGATATTCTGCCTAAAAATAGATGCGAACTGGCAACTCCGAAGGAACCAATAGTCTTAGGAAACCAAACCGCACCCCAACAATGACCCAGCAGGCCTTCGAGCGGGGCGACTGGCAAGCTGTGATCGACGCCCATCCACTGGAGAGCCACGATCCGGCCGAATGGCTGCGCTATGGGGTGTCGCTACTCCAAATTCTCAACCCTGAAGCCGACGCGGGCAGGCAACAGCAACAAGCTGCGCTGGCCTTTATGCAAGCGGAGAAAGAAGGGGCCGCCCCTGAAATCGTCAGCGCAGCACAAAACCAGGCAGTACTTCTGAACATCAAACAAGCGCTGAACCTCGCGGCGATGCCAATACCCAGTGGCCTCCTGAGCACCATGTCGAGCCGTGTTGAGGCGTCGCAAGATCTTGGGGGGCCTTCCCTCAACCCCAATCACTGCCTAGAAGAGCTCGTTGGCGAGCTCGCAAGGGTGTTTGCATTAGACCTTCAACCCGAGAGCCCCCTGCTTGACCAGGTCCTTGGTATCAAACAGCAACTGCAGCAGCGGGGTGTGAGTGCGGCAACGGCAGAGCAGGTGCTGCGGGATTGGGTCTTGAACAACCCTGCCGCCTGCTTTGAGAACTCCCTCAGCACCTTGATGTTGACGTTGGGCTGAAACTGAGAGCCGTGGTGCCAATGCCCTAGATAACGCGATAGGGCGCCATACCTATCCACACAAAACATGAGCCCCACCCCCGACACCCAGGTCGCCATCGAGGCATTGGCCGCCTTGGAGATGGATCAACTCGAGCGTGCGGTGAAGTTGGCCGCAACCCTCGATGGGGCTTTGGTGACCAATGGCCTTCGCGACTATGTGATCGGCACCGTTCTGGCCCGCCGGGGTGATTACGACCAGGCCCTGGCCCTAGCCATGGCGCTTTACGGCCAGGATGCCAGCCGGGTCTGCGCCGAAAGGTTACGCACCGAAACCCTGGGGCTGATGCAAGGAATCGGCGGAGCGGCTGCCGCTGCTTCCCTGCTCGAGGAGGCCCTGCGGGCGGCTCCGGTAGCCATTGATCCGCTGCAGCCCCTCAACCATGCGATGTCGCCATCGCCCCTGGGGCCCCAGACAGGCTGGCGGGAGTTGTTTAGCTCTTGGTGCCAAAGCATCGGCAATGGCCAGCTCAACGCATTGGGGCTTCTCGGTGACGCCAGACTCGAAGAGCTGATCGGCGCGGAAGGGGAGCAGGCCCTGGGGCTGAAGGCGGCCCAGGCCTCGATGGGTTACGACGCCGCCAATGGCTTTGGGTTTGTGTACTACCTCCTGGCCCTGCGGGGGATCGAGGCCCTCCCCGCGCCCGAGGGCGTCGTGGGGCCTGATGCGGATCAGCCCGTGCAGGTTTCGATCATCATTCCTGTTTATAACAAGTGGATCCTCACGCTCAACTGCCTGCGCAGCCTGGTGGTGGCCCGCCACGGGGGCATTCGCTTTGAGGTGATCCTGGCGGACGATGCCTCCAGCGATGAAACCCCTGATATCGCTGAACGCAACCCCTGGTTGCGGCTCGTGAGGATGCCGCGCAACGCCGGTTTTGTCGACAACTGCAACCACGCCGCTGCCCGGGCCCGGGGCGAAGTGTTGCTGTTTCTCAACAACGACACCCTGGTGGGCGATGGCTGGCTGGAGGCGTTGATGGGCAGCCTGGGGCGCCGTCCCGGCGTGGGGGTGGTGGGCAGCCAGGTATACGGCAGTGATGGCGGGCTGCTGGAGAGCGGCGGCATCTTCTGGGGCAATGGCGATGTGTGGAACCACGGCCGGGGCTTTGGAGCGGAGCGCTGGTTCGAGCTCGACCACGAGCGCGAAGTGGATTACGTCAGCGGGTGCGCCATGGCGATCCGGCGAGAGCTCTGGCAGCAGCTGGATGGGTTTGACACCCGCTATCGACCCGCCTACTGCGAAGACGCTGATTTCTGCCTGCGGGCCCGCGCCGCAGGCAGTGCCGTTCTGGTGCAACCGCAATCGCGCATCCTGCACCTGGAAGGGTTGAGCAATGCCCGCAGTACCGATGCGGGCCTCAAGCGGTACCAAACGGTGAACCTCGAGCAGCTTCGCCAGCGCTGGAGCCGGGTGTTCCTCAGCGAGCAGCCGGTCGACATGAGCCAGCAGCTGCTGGCCAGCGATCGGGGCCTGCGCCGCGGACCGGTGGCGTTAGTGGTGGATCACTACTTCCCAACGCCCGATCGCGATGCCGGTAGTCGCTGCACCCTGGCCCTGGTGAGCTCCCTGCTGGCTCTGGGCTTCAAGGTGATCTTTTTGCCGGACAACTTCGCGGCGATGGAGAGCTACCGGCGGCGGCTGGAAAGCTGGGGCGTGCTGTGCCTCTGGGGAGCGGGGATCAGCCAGAGCTGGCCCAGCTGGCTGGGCCAGCAGGTGGAGCGGATTGATGTGATCCTCTACAACCGCCCCCACATCACGGCCCGGTTTCTACCCACGCTGACGCGCCTCTATCCCGATGCCTACCGGGTGTACAACACCCACGACCTGCATGGCCTCAGGGAACAACTCGAGAACCGCCAAGGTGATGCGCCTCCGCTGGTGCTTCAGCCACCAGAAGAGCCAGCTGCGAGCCTCGAGGCCCTCTGCACCGCGCAGGAGCGCCTGATCCTGCAGCAGGTGCATGCAGTCATCAGCATTTCCCCCAAGGAAACCGCCTTGCTCAGGCGTCATTTCCGCGGTGGGGTTCACACCGTGCCGGGCTACATCAGCCGCTGGCGCGGGGCGGGCGCCGGGCGGGAGGAGGCCGGCCAATCGGTGCTGTTTGTGGGGGGATTTGGCCACAAGCCCAACAGGGCCGGGCTGCGGTGGTTTCTCAAACAGGTTTGGCCCTTGCTGGGGGAAAAGATGCGACTGATCGTGGTGGGATCCAACTGTCCGCCGGAGCTAGAGCACCAGCTACGGGGTACGGAGGGCGTGCAGTTTGAGGGCAGCGCGAGTGATCAGAAGCTGGCGCAGCTTTATGGCCGCACCCGGCTCAGCCTGGCGCCCCTGCCCTATGGGGCAGGGCTCAAAGGCAAGGTGGTGGAAGCGCTGAGCTGGGGCCACCGGGTGGTGGGCAGCGCCTATGCCTTTGAGGGACTGGAGCAGGAACCATTTGCGGCACCGGCTGTTGCGCGGCGCTGCTGCAGCTCGCCTCAGGAGTTTGCGGTGGCCATCCGTGAAGGGCTAGCCATGCCCGCAGCAGAAGCGGAGGCCCTGGACAGAGCCTGCCAAACCTTCATCGAACGCTGCTTTAGTGCCAAGGCCCAGCAGCAGGCGCTGCGGAAGCTGCTGCCGGCGGGGTTATGCCAGGCGCAAGAGCAAGAGCAACAACCCGTGGGAGTCACCGCGCCCTGGCCAGAAGCAATGCAGGGCGCCAAATCCGCAGGCGTGCGGCTACTTGCCAGCAGCCGCGGACTAAACCACGACGGTTGGCTGGAAAGCGACAACCTGCTGGTGCTGAAACTGGAAGCAGGCACCAGGCAGCTACGCCTGGGGCTGTATCTGCCGGAAACGGGCCTGATCGCAGGGGAAGCTTCCCTGGAGCTGGAGCTAGGCGATGGTGAGCGCACGGTGGTGCGGGCGCGGATGGCCCTGCAGCGGGGCGTGAATCGGGCGGCCCTCGCCGTGCCAGAGGGGATCAACAGCCTGGCCACGCTGACAACGCGCAGCTTCTACCGCTACCTGCCGGAGGGCCAGGCTGATCAGCGGCAACTGCTGGCCGTACTGAGTGAGCTGCAGGCGATCTAAATCGCAGGGCTAACTTACTGGTGTTTAAACCTTTTCTTGGCTTGCCACGGCCCCGTTAGCAAGGCAAGTGATCCGCCGTTGGGGCAACATCCTGGGATTTCGGTTGCCGGCAACCATCAGGGGGTATACCCATCTGCTGGTGGATCAACACGTCGAAGTCATGGTGATGGTGGCTAGAGCCACCTCGTTGAAGACTGGGATCCGATCGGATCAGCAGTGGTCGAATCTCATAGCCATCAAGATGCAATGCTAGAAATCAAGGGTCAAATCCCGAGCTTTTGCCCTTGGGCAGTCGAGCACAGGCTCTAGACGGTTCAGGCGTCGGCCATCTCGGCCAGCACCCGATCAATGTCGATCCAGCCCTGGCTGTGGTCGTCGGGAGAAACGGTGGCATCGAGGCTGTGCCAGTCGAGCCCAAAGGCCTTGCCCAGGAGTTCGAGGCTAAGGGAATTGCCGCAAAAGGATCGGATCTCGATCACCCGGCTGCCCGGGGGGCCGAAATAGGCGTTGGTGAGACCGGCGCCGTGGATGCCAATGAAGCCCCGGGCCTGGCGCAGCAAGGGATAGAGGTCGGTGATCGCGTGGCGGCCAGGATCGAGCAGGATTACTCCCGCATTGCTGAGGACCTCAAGCAGCTGGGGGTAGTTGGTGAAGCGGCGACCCTGGGGCGCAACAGTGGCGGCATGGAGATCGCGGGTGAAGCAGATCCAGCGCCCAGCGAAACCGGCGGCCGGAGCCAGGGGTTCGAGGGCCGCGTGCAGCTGGCTGAGCCCCAGGCGCAGGTGGGCCGAGGCCAACCACCAATGGGGCGTGAACTTCGGAAAGAATCCGCCGCCTGTGTTGATGGCGATCGGCTGAAGGTGAAGCCGCTGGAGACGCAACAGGGACCCCTCACCCGACGGCTCCTGGGGGCGAGGGGATGTGCTGTCGCCAAGCAGAAGCTGCCTCAGCAGGGTGATGGTGGGGTAAGGGGAAGGGCGCACAATCACCCGCAGGGCGGGATCCTGGGCCTGGAGATCGCGGATGGCGGCGATCTGGGCCAATTCATCGAGAAAAAAATGGGCCAAGTTGTAGTGGCCAACAAAATCATTGAGCACGCACCAGGAACCGGGCAGCTGCTGCTCGGGCCGGCTCTCCCGGCGCCGCAAGCCAAGGCGGTTGCCGTCTCGGTCAAGATCGAACCCGCCGAAGCTCTGGCTCCAGGGGGTATCGCACCAGTGGGGTGGCAGGTATTGGATGCTGTCGGAGAACCACTGCTCCGCAGCAATCAGGCCGATCGGTAAGAGCAGTGCATCGTCCACGGGACGGTGACCGATCAGATAGCGGCCAAGGGGCAAAGCCCAACCGTCCACTGGCCCGTTGAGAGAAGCGAGGGCGGCATCGGCGCCCGTGATCGGCTGGTAGTCGCAGAGGGGGTCGAGGTGGGCATAGGGAATCATGAGAGCACCAGATCCAGCAACCGGTCCGCCAGCCGATGCTTCTCCATCGAGCGGTTGTTGTCCACCAGCTCGGGATGGATGCCTCCAGTTTCTCCAAAGGCTGGCGCTGGCTAAGGGCGGTGCGATCCGGGCTTTAAAACCAAAGGTGGGTTTTCAAGAAGCCACTACCTGAGCCACCATCCCCAGCAGCAGACCCAATCAGCCCATCAAGCGCCAAGCGCCAGCCATAGGTGCCCCTTCCAGCCGAAGCCGAAAGCCCCTAAAGTGAAGTCTTAAAGCAAATCTCATTGGTGCAGGCACTTGAGCGCCCAGCCCTAATGCCCAGCGAAGGCGTGATAGCGCTGTATGAAATTCACCGAAGCTATAGCAGCCTCGCGGAGTTTCAACCGGAGCTTCTTGGCCTGCTTCAGCAAGGTGAACTGCTTGAAGATTGCGTGGGTCTCACGAAAGCGCTGGGAATCCTGGAACCCTTCACGGGCGAGCACATCGAACCAGAAGCGCTGACGATCCAGGGACCCAACTGGCGCGAATCAATCGTGGGTGATGGGTTGCTGAGCCGCACCCGGGGGGTGCTTTGGCTACTACAACATCTCTACGGGTCGCTGGAAACGCTGAAGCAGCAAGACGTTTATCTAGTGGAGGCCCTTAGTGGCTTTGCGCTGTGGCTGCGGCGCCAGCTTGGGGAAGAGCGGCTCACCTGCAGTGAGTTCTTAGATAATTCCGAGTTGGTGTTTAGCTCCGAGATCCCCCATCAAGACCTGTGCGCCCTCAGCTTTGCCAACGACAGCTTTGATCTGGTGCTGTGCAACGAGCTGTTTGAGCATGTGCAACACCAAGATCAAGCCTTTACCGAGATCGCACGAGTATTGCGACCAGGGGGACGGCTGGTGGCCACCTGCCCGCTGGCCTTTGGGCAAGAACAAAGCATTGTGAAGGCGGTAACTAATCCACAAACAGGAGAAACGCATCTGCTGGGAGAGATGGAACTGCATGGCGACCCGGTCAGGCCAGAACACGGCTCGCTGGTATATCGCATCCCCGCCTGGGATGTACTGGTGCACCTGCGAGATGCAGGCTTTGCAGAAACGCGCATTCACCACATCGCCAGCTGGAAACACGGGATTTTGGGGTCGGACCTACCTGGAGTACTGGTGATCGAGGCGCTCTCATGACACCGCAGAAGGATCTCTGCATACAAGAAAATCACTGAAAGCTTACAAATGATTACACCATTTGCCGAACCCCAGACCCAATCCATCAAATAACGGATCAAATCAAATGAATTCCCAAGATCAAGTCAAGCTCTCGGAACTACAGATCAATATTCTTCACCAACCATTAGACCTTACTCAATGGCGACTGCTATACAACAAGTTATCATCACAAAAAGACAACAGAGCAACAGCATTAGCAAGCACAATCTCGCAACTTTCTAAAATAGTTATTGATCGACCAACCAAGGAAAACAAAACAAATGCGAATCGCGACAACAACAAAATTGAAACTCCAAATAACATCGAGAAAGAATTAATCTACCCCACAACAAGTAGCTCCAAAAAAAAAGAAGTTCTTGAGAGAGCCCACTCACTGGCCGATGCGGGACGCTTTGAGGACGCAAAGCGAATCCTTGTCAAACTGCAGTACTCAGACTTAATACATATTAAGTACTGGGCCAAGTACTTGCTTGCAAAATGCCTTTACGATCAATACCAATTGGTCTCCGCATCGAAAATCTGTCAGGGCATACTGAATCAGGGGGAGTGTCCGAAGGATTTACTGCTGACCGCGGAAGAACTAAATCTAGCGATTGAGGATGGAGTTTCCTATCAGTCAGAGATTTGCTCTAATCACATAAAGCCATCATTCTATCATCGGCAACTACTCAGGAAAAGACCACATACCATAAATCTACCGAGCACCAGCCGCGAATGTTATCGCCATTATCAACATCTTGGACATCGGCTTGGCCTGAATCCTTCGCCATGGTTCAACACACGCAAGTACTTATCGAATAATCCGGACATATCAAAATCAGGATGCTGTCCATTCTTTCATTATCTTGCAGCTGGGAAGAAAGAGGGTCGCATTGCTACAGACCATGGAATGAGGTTCGCATCTCAGGTGCATAACCAGGCATCCCTGCCCAAAGATTTATACGAAGATGCTAGAACATGGCTAAAACCTTTAACTCAAGACAATCACCTGACAGAAGATGAATTGCAAGAAGCGACTCAACATTCTTATATTCTGGCGATTTCACATGACTGCTATTATGAATCACCGGGTGGAATACAATTATGCATTCAAAAAGAACAGCTCTGCTTCCAAGACATTAACAAAAACTATGTACATGTTTATGCAAGGCAACCATCGCCGATGCCATTGCACTCAGAAAACCCCCAAACCGAATTAGTAGTAAGTATAAACGGGAAAAAGCTTGGAATCGCATCACTATACAAGCTTTTTCAAATAACTAGCGAAAAGCAGCCTGAGTTAATTGTGATTCACAGCCTTCTTGGCATAGCTCCTGCTGATATCATGAGCTTTATCGGAAAGGGATTCAATAACAAGCGCATTTTCTATTGGATGCACGACTATTCAGCCCTATGCAGCTCATACCAACTACTAAGAAACAAGGTCAAGTACTGCGCAGCACCTTCACCCAAGTCAGCACAATGCAAATATTGCTTTTATGGAAATAGTCGAGAAGGCAATATAAGAAGTATCATTCCACTTATAAAGTATCAACAGACTGAGCTATTATTCCCTTCCAATGCCGCCTTAACAACATGGAAAAAGGGTGCTTCAGCATTGGGAGAAGAACTACCCAACAAAGAACACGTTATCAATCACATAAGCCTCAAAAGCAGCGAGAGCATCAATCGTGTCTACGAAGAGCGGCTTCCACGAATTGCATTCCTTGGCCATCCAGCATTTGCGAAGGGATGGGATACGTTCTCTACCCTAGTTAGAGATATTGAACTATTCAACAACTTTGATTGGTATCACCTTGGCGCAACCTCAGACAGTCTCTCAGCTGAAATTGAACACGTAGATGTAAATATAGCCAGGTCGGCTGACGCAATGATAACAGCTGTTCGAGAAATGGAAATAGACTTCGCATTGGTCTGGCCACAATGGCCGGAAACATTTTGCATTACTGCATATGAAGCAATCATCGGAGGAGCAAATATAATCACAAACGAAGAGTCTGGCAACGTTGCCGCATTCGCTCGATCAATTCCCTACGGACACGTAGTGCCCAATAACTACATGCAACTCAAAAATTTTCTTCTCGAGCTTACCCCTGCAAAGACATCATCATTAAGCTTTCCATCGAATGTTGAATACGAATACAGCAAGATGAGCGCCGAGGTATTCCAATGAGCCTTCGCAAATGTTGCTACACCTCTGTAAATTTAGCATATCTCTCACGCGCAAGAGTGCTTGCCAGCACTTTAAAGAGTTTCCATCCAGATATTGATTTTATTTTAGTACTATCGGACATCTTTCCCAATGGGTACTCATTAGATACTCAATCAGAACCTTTTGACAAGATTGTATTAAGCCACGAACTAGGGATTAACAACTTTTGGCAATGGAGTTTTAAGCACAATGTGGTTGAACTCTGCACAGCCGTAAAGCCAGCGGCTGGTTTGCATTTAATGGCCTTAGGATATGATCGAGTAATGTATATTGACCCTGATATCGCCATCTTTGCTTCGCTTGAATCATTGTTTGAACTTTTAGACAGCCATTCAGGGTTACTGACTCCTCATCAGCTCACAGTCGCCCCGAACGAACTGCTATCAATTAAAGACATTGAATTATGCACTCTTATGCACGGATTATACAACTTAGGCTTTTATGCAGCAAGGAATGACAACCAAGGGAAATCATTTCTGGAATGGTGGAACTCAAGAGTACAAAGATTCTGCTACGAAGACGTTCCATCCGGCATATTCACAGACCAAAAGTGGTGTGACTTTGCTCCGATTTATTTTGATAATTTCTTTATAGTTAGAGATCCAGGCTGCAACGTTGCAAGCTGGAATATTCATGAGCGTTCGATAAGTATCACGGATGATGGTCCGATGGTCAACGATCATCATCCCCTTCGGTTTTATCACTTTACAAAGTATGGCGGTGCTGGCCAACTGATGACTCAACGATATGCAAAAACAGCAGAGACAATTGAGGTCTGGTTCTGGTATGGAAGAAAGCTAAAAGAGATGTCGTTCAATCTTCCGCCCGCTGCTCATTACTACTATGGCCACTATCAAACAGGCGAAAAGATACCACAGTCAGAAAGAGATTTATATCGGCTTAATCCCGAAAAATTCCCTGCTATTCCTTATCAAGCACCAAGAGCTACATAGGAGAACCCTGGAAAAAACCAAGGCCATCCGCTCGAGAATAGGGAAATAAATGAAAGCCAGAAATGGGATCAGGCCACCTCAAAGGACATTCAGTAGCTAAGTAATTTAATTAGAGCATTGGCGAAGAAAAAACAAAAATTCAAAAAAGCCAAAATTATCTAAACAAGATCTAAAAGTGATTAATGTCATATCCGCTATTCTTAAAAGGAAGCCTATATGAATCTATAATATCCCTAATTGCTTCATCACCTTTGCTTAAAAAATTCATATAGTTCTGCTTCCAATGCCCCGCAATTTCTACGTTTGCCTCTAATGCAGCCTTGCCGCCGTTAATAACCTTTCTTCTCACATGACTAATATTTCTCATATGCAGGTGGAAAATAAAACAACCATATCTAGAGGCAGGCATTGTTTTTTCTAGGAATTTAAAGGCAGTAGTCGTTGCATGATTGCCTTGAACAAATTCGCTTCCATCGCTATACCTGCAAGCCACTTTAAACACATGATTATTTGCTTTTTTAAGTCTAAGATTAAATCTTCTAAAAATATTATCTTGAGGAAGTATTGGCGAATCGATATCACTAGTCGCGGCATTATTCCAGGAAAATGCTATGGTTTTCATGTCATCAAGTAAAGCATCATCGAAAACTGTTTTCATGTCATACTCCCTTCCAGGTATAAAAAACTCATCGCCATCTACAGGCAGGACCCAATCAACACTTCGCCCCACAAGGCTAAGCATCGAAACGGCATACCTAGACATCGCATTAGTCTTAACAGCTTGATTGTAGCCAACAATCTCATCACTAAGTATGAATACAAAAGCATCAGTTCGCTCTTTTTTGAAACTCTCAACCAAATGACCTGTGTCATCAGAGGAGTTATTATTCATCACAATAAAATTCCTAAAACCTATTTCATAGTGATGATTCAAATTTTGATAAATCACATCAGCCTCGTCTTTGACTAAGTACGCTAGCACTACATTATAAATAGGCCTGCCTTCAGGTGACGATGTGACGGGAGGATATTCCAAATCATTTTTCCTTTCTAGTATTTCTGCATATTCTCTAAAGAAGTTTTGACTAGACTCCTCGGAACCAAAAGTCTTTGAAGCACTAGCAACAATGGACAATGCACTATCATAATTAAACTGGCTTGCCTCTAGCCTTGCCAAATGCAAGAGGGGATATTGATTAAATGGGTGATCTCTTCTGGCATCATTCAAAATGTTACGTGCTTTGTCATGATCGCCGTGGTGCAAAAACACTTCTGCATGCAAGAGTCGAAGCCTTAAATTGAAAGCCGGATGAGTAGCTTGATTCGCATGGTGCAAGGATTGCTCTAAAATAGCCAAAGCACGTTTTAGATCACTGACATGCAATCCCCGCACAAGGAAAATGACATTATCAAAATTCAATGGCTGCTCTTTATATAGTTGTAGTCGCAAATCAAGAATCTCAGACAAGTGGAGACTGGGTTTTAATTCAGATATTCTTTTTAAGATCTGATTCTCTACAGTCATGGGGAGTTAAAGCAGAAGAATAATGCTCTAAAGTGCGATGTGTAACTTTGATTAATTGAATTGAAAATCTGAGTGAAGTAATCTGCCAATTAACATCGAGGTGGAGCGGAAGCTCTAGACGGCTTTTAGGCAGAGGTTACACTTGGGATCTAGGATTGCAACCAGTTGGTGCTGGACGGTTCTTTAACACATGTTAAAGTGAAATCAATTTGACATGATAACTGTACTGCAATAAAGGTTTGATTTTCCACATTCCTGAGACCTTTCTGGCAACCAATCACCATAGATCCTAGGGAGGCACTGGAAAAATCATGCTCATATTAAGGGACCTTGGCGGCCTTAAACTGGATTTACCAAAACGCTCCTAAACGACCCAACCTGCCTTGTTTGACAACAGGCAGATCATTGAGCAACCAGCTTGATCATGCTGGACACCAACGTGGTCGCCGTGATGATACGACCAAATCGAAACCCCCATGTGCTGCCTTGGGCTGATGGCCTCGACCCAGGGGCCGTTGCGATCATGGAAATGACGGTAACTTTCAGGAAAGATTAAGCCTCTTGGCTATAACATCAAGCAGCCACCTGTAACAGTAAATCCGCCGCCGTCTTGTAGCCTGTTTCGCAACCAACTTGACGTTCGTTGATCCTTCCACATCGGGCTGCAACCAGCAGGGAGGCGTGCGGCTCCAGCGCCGTGGATTTCTTTGGCGGGGTTGTTCATAGACCTCGGCCCGCTGTCTGCTTATGGCGACTGCTTAACCGCTGTGCCGCTGGTGGCAAACAGGTGATATCCCAGCGCCACACTTGGTTCGGGCCATCAGCGCGGAGTCGTGGCACAAGGCTTGGTTCCTGGGGTGGTGTGCCACGACCGCGGTGATTTGCCTGCCCGTTTGCATGCAACACACGGTAGAAGCTGGTTTACGAGGCCAGAAATTCTCCCTGCTCCGCCAGATCAGGCACGATCTGCCCCGGCAGCGATCCACCCGTCACCATCAGCTGCAACCTGAGGGCGCCAGAGCTGCAGGGTTCGCAGGCTGATCCCCATCCGTATAGCCACTCGGCCGGCACTGGCACCAAAAGGAACCGCGCCATCGAGAATTTCCAACGCCCTCCGGCGATCGGCCTGGGAGGTCATCCTCCTCGGCCTCTCCCCAGAGGGCCTGCATCTTTATTGTGACCAAAAGAAGCGTTGCCGCCTCCGCCAAATTGTCGTCGGACACCAGCCCTCAGGTTCCTTCTCAGATGCCGGCACCACCTCTCCTTGCAACCGCCAAGCCTTCCTCCAGTTGTCGAGGTTCACCACGTGAATGCCCAGCTCCTCTGAAATCCGGGCCACGATCTGCCGCTGCGGTGGGCTCATCCGCCTGCTCACATCAGCTCTTTAAGCCTCGCTGTATCGACGCATTGGTCATGACCTCAAGCCCCCCGGATGTACAGATCAAAGAGGGGACAACTTTTCTGAAACCGGGCGGAAATGAAGCAATCTTGATGTTCTAAGATGATTTAAATCCAGAAAATGCCAAGAACTATGGACATTTTTAGGGCAATACTTATGCAAAAGAATAGAGGAAACGCTCCGCCACTACTTGCACAATATGGCCAGGAGCTAGCATAACCTCATGATCAAGCGGCGGCAGCTTTTGTTTGTCCCAGTAAAAACATGTGCTTTTCGAAAGGGTGGCTAAGGGGAAATAGATCTTATCAATGCTTGAGTCGTGTAAAAAGACAATTGGAGTATTGGAAATCTGTCTTATAGAAGACGACATCGTGTATCTGAGCTGTGGGCGACCAGGGTGAAGCTGCCGCAGCCTCAAATCTTCTTGGCATTCATATATATATTGATCTTGCTTCATAAAGTAATGGATAAATTGTTCGCTTGGAGAATCCTCGCCAATAGGCAATAGATGGCAGTTTCGCCTCCACGCATTCCTAACAAGAGATAATTCAGAACTTTCCAAATGAGGCAAAAGATCGCCGTTCCAAGTGCCAATTTTGCAATCCCATTCATCAGATGTTGGTCTTCGCATGTCTTTTGCGAAGGTATTCTTCAAGACCTCACTAATATACGAAAACAAAAAGTAGGAGCCGGAGAAGTTAAGATGAGAATCGAACCTAAAAAGAATAGGAGTTGATAAGTGAATATCTCTAAGGTAGGGAGCCAGATCGTATACATAGCCTAGTTCACGCTCAATTGAACTTGCCAATCTTTTAGAGGCAATGTTTAATTGCAACTCATCGCCATATCTTTCAAACACTCTTGGCAGGAGGTCGGGGGCTATACTTACCTTTTCCGGCACAATAAAGACTGTATATGTGGATCCAATGGCTCTAAGCTTATTTCGGCGCTCTTCAAATAAATTTAAACAATGATCCAATCCGCTGTCATCTCCAGTAAGAATGCCTTTAAAGCCGTTGCTGCTGTCGGCCGATAAAAAAGCATGGCCCTTTTCGCTTAGACAAGCTTTTTTTCGCCTTGACTGAAAACATGTGGCAAGCTCTTCAAGGCTTGCCGTAGAATACTGGTAGAGGGAGAACTGCTTACTTGGAGGCGTTAGATTCCAGGACACATATTGTTGGCTCTTATTCGATCCTCGTGAATCAAATATTCCGCTGTCAACACCATTAAAGTTTGAGTCCTTGCTCTGATTTGCATTGCCTATGATTAAGCCAGTATCATGACCCAGTAAAAATGTATTCAGCCTCGAGGATACTTCCAAGGAATCAGACTCGCATATATTGATCTCGCAATAGTTATTTTTGTCCTTGAAAAAGCTTTTGACACTTCGCTCGGACTTGATGTGATCTGCGGCTAACTCCTCATAGTCAATCTCAAGACCAGCCTTCCCAAAATAAGACTTGCATGAAGCCAGCCAGGAATGAACGCTCCTGACTGTATTTACAAAAAGCGCATCAGGAAAATTTTCGTGCAATACAGCATAAAAAGATCTTGTCGGATAGTCTGAAAAGCAATTGAAATCTGAATCGCGAATGAACTTGATGAGGGTATCAACTTTCTCCTCTTGCGCCATAGCGGAACAAGCTTCAAATATATATTCATAGTGATGAATTGAATTAAAACCTAGTCTTTGAGCATGTTCATGAAAGCTGGTCGTGCCCGTGCGCGAATCTCCAATGCAAAATACATATGGAGGCTTGCTGATTGTTGTGTCAATGGACATTATTTTTGGGAATTAAGGGGCTGTACGATTGCTCAGTATTAATTTCTCTCAAAAGCTGGTCGTCTTCTTAGTGATGTCATCGAGATAATCTTTTTGGTGGCTAGCAATGTGTTTGGATTTCTATTTGATCTTAATCCCCCTCTCTCTCAAGCCCGCTCCTAATGCCGGCCGTATCGATGGCGTAACGACTGTCTTGGCCGTGGCGATCCGTCATTGGGGTAATCAGGTGAAAGTGGGGAGAACCTTCAGGCAGCCGTTGAGCTGAACGAAACCGGTACCCGCCTTAACACCACTGCCCTGGCCCTTGAACCAAGCCTAACCCCAGATAGCGGCCGCCCTCGATCCGACCCACCCCCGGCACCCCATTGAGGCCCACCGCCCGCAACCAATTCTCGCTTTGCCGCCGGATCTCCATCAGCACCTGTCCAGCCCATTTTCCCCAGCAATCGCGCTCTGCAACGCCTCTGGGCCCCCAATCCAAGCCTTGGTGACGAGCACCGTGAGCGGCTCTACTCCTAGAGCATGGTTGCCTCCTAGGGGTAATCGCCACAACGGTGAGATGACCAGTGATCTCGGCAAGAGCGGGGATGGGGAGAAGCTTCAGGCCCAGGGATTGATCAATGCCAGCCCGCAAGCTTCTGTCAGGCGACAGCGAAATCACGGATCGTTCGCGTGGCCAGGGCCCTGGCGCAAAACCGGGCGATCGCTGTTATGTAACCATCCGGGGCCACCATCGGCCGATGGCCCTAATCCGCTGGCTAAATCCTTCACAAGAAAGGCCTCGACCTACTCCTCCATCCCTACATGACGACGACCAGCCGGCAGTCGATCCAGTCCGTGAGCCTGGCCATGCGAATTCATGGTGGCCGCCCAGCAGGACTTGGAGATCGACATGGCCGGCATCGCCTGGAAGCACTGCGGGGTGATCGCGCGGGGCAACACAGCATCCGCATCAACAACCATTTCCGCCTCTGCTTGATCTGGTCGGATGCAGGCCGTGGCTACTGGCTACGTGCCCAGGCTGCCCATGACACAGAGATAGCCAGCACTCAGCTTGCCGAGGAGATTGAAAAAATTCAGCTCCTTGTGGGCTGCTGAGGGGGAAGTGGCACTTGCAGGGTTGGATTGGTGCGGCCCGAGCTGCAACCCAACCAAAACTCAGCCCACCTGCTCGCCTTGCGGTGGTCCGGCCAGTTCGTTGGCTATGTAGGCGAGGAATTGCCGGTGGAGGGGGCTTGGTTCGAGGAGGAAACGAGCTCCTGCTCGATGTCGTAGACGGGTCGCCAGTTGAACGTCGCCAGCAAGCGCCGCCAAGGCGGCAAGGTCGAGACCCAAGTGGATCTGTCAGAACAGCCACTGGTCATGGGCCGGGATGCGGCCGAAGCCCCTCGATGCAATGCAGCGCATCAATGGAGTCATCAGATGACGCCTAAAGCGATGCCAGCAATGGGCGGGACCAGCTGATGGGTCGGGGGAATTGCCGCCTGTGGTCCAAGGACCGGCGCCTTGCCGCCCTGGCCCAGGAGCAAGGATTGGCGGGACTGGCATAAACGGCCTGAATCCTGAAGCGCTAGGCCTTGCCATAGGTGGCGTCGTGGTCAGGCGCGATGGTGAGGAAGCGGATGCAATCACCATCCCGATGGGCAGTGGCCCGGCGTGCCCGACTGATGCGCAGAGAGTAGACAGCATCAATGCCTGGGGGCGGCTTGATGCTGCTGATCTTCTCCCACTTGAGACCTTGGTCGCGGTAAAGCTGATTCCAGGTGAGTTGGCGAATCTTGTTGAGGGTGGTCATCGCCGCATGCCGTTCGGCTTTTTGCAGCATCAGCAGATGCTCCTGAAACACGGGGTTGTTGAGGTCCAACAGAACTGTTGCTTCATCACTCGCCATGACCAAGGCGCTTCAGGGTGTCCGCCAGATCGGCATCCCCGGGTGGATGGGTGACGGACCAGGCCATCGCAGCCTGCAGGTCTGCGGCTGCAGCCGATTGATGCAGCCAGCGCTCGTTGTCAGGGATCACCGTGGCCGTGCGGACGATCCAGACGCCGGGCTCGCTGACTTCCACCAAGACCTGCCTGCCTGCGTATTGCTTGCCCAGGGTGATCTGGCCATTGGCGCCGACAACCTTGACCGCAGGCCCACGGGCAGTGCTCGCCATGACAAGGCTCCACAACAGTGCTGCACGATATTCTAGTAGTCGTGCAGCACGAATAGGCTCCGCCACAATGATCGTGAGGCCCTGGGCCCATGCCAAGTCAGCCGGTGCCAGAGAAGCAAGGACCATGGCGTAGCAGAAGGAGCCTCACGACTTGCAGCCCTCCCAGGCCGAGAAGGGCAGAACACCCCCCAAAGCAACCGTAATGGTTGCAAAAGGGTGGCACTTCCTGCGCTTGGCGGCCATGGCGAAATCCCTCACCCTCAAAAATCTGCCCGAGGCCCTGCATGAACGACTAGCCGCAGCGGCCAAGCGCCGCCGGCGCAGCCTCAACAACGAGGCGATCCTCTGTCTCGAGACCGGCCTGCGCGCAGCTCCGCCTACTGAGGACCGACTAGCAGAAATCCGCGCCTTGCGCCAAGCCCTTCCCGCCGGGCCCTTTGACCCCGCTGCGATTGGGGGCTTCAAGGGTGAGGACCGCCCGTGATCATGGTAGACACCCATGTGGTGGCCTACCTGTTGCTGCCAGGGCCCCAAACCGCTTTGGCCGAGGACCTGCTAATCCAGCAGCCGGAGTGGGCGGCTCCCCCCCTGTGGCGCAACGAATGGCGCAATGTGTTGGCTGGCTATCTCAGGCGGGGCGCTTTGGATCTGGATCAGGCCTTGGCCCTGCAGCAGCAGGCGGAGTGCCTGGTGATTCGCCATGAGGAGCCGGTGAGCTCCTGGGCCGTGCTTCAGCTCGTGGCCTCCAGCCGCTGCAGCGCTTATGACTGCGAATTCGTGGCAGCCGCCCAGCAGCTTGGTGTGCCCTTGGTCACGGCTGATCGCGCCCTATGGGCAGCCTTCCCTGATGTGGCCCGTGGGCTGTAGGAGCTTGGCCTGATCCTCCATAAGGGCCCCTTGTCGGCAGTGACGAAGGGCGAAGTGCTAACGGTCGCCACCATGGGTGGGGCATCCGTCGAGCACCCAATCGAGTTGGACACGGCCAGCAGGATTTGGAGATCGACATGTGCAGGGTTGGATTGGTGCGGCCCGAACTGCAACCCAACCAAAACTCAGCCCACCTGCTCGCCTTGCGGCGGTCCGGCCAGTTCGTTGGCTATGTAGGCGAGGAATTGCCGGTGGAGGGGGCTTGGTTCGAGGAGGAAAAGAGCTCCTGCTCGAAGCGCGCGATTCTGGCGTTGCTCTCTTGCAGAAGCTTCAAGCGCTTCTCGCTTTCGAGCGATTCGATCCTCAATCTCTCGGTTTCTTGCTCGATGTCGTAGACGGGTCGCCAGTTGAACGTCGCCAGCAAGCGCCGCCAAGGCGGCAAGGTGGAGACCCAAGTGGATCTGTCAGAACAGCCACTGGTCATGGGCCGGGAGGTTGCCGAACTGGAAGAGGTTGTCATCGCCGTAATTCGTGGTGAACGAAATCAGGAGAAGCTGGGAGCCAGCGAGAAGGGTTGACCAGCCCTGGCGATCCAGCAGCCGGGGACGCGGGACTGGAGCGGGACGACGCCCTGGAAGGGCTCGAGCATCTGCAATCACAGTAGCGAGCCCGAACAAGCGCCCATCAATAAATAGTACGCCAGTACCAGCGGCACCGCATCCGTGTTTCCGCTGGGTTGAGATCAAACGCCTGCGGCGGGCGCCGCCCAGGGCGACTACTATGACTACAGCGATTCACGAGGGCCCATGCCCACCTCCGTTCGCCTGGACCCAGCTGTAGAGGCACGACTGGAGAGCCTCGTTCGTATCACTGGCCGCAGCAAGGCATTTTATCTGCGCGAGCTGATCGAGCAGGGTCTCGATGACCTGGAGGACGCCTACCTTGGGGCTGCCGCCCTGGAGGCCCACCGCCTTTCTGGTGAACCATCTATTCCGCTGCCCGCAGTGATGCAGGACCTTGGCCTGGAGGATTGAGGTCACCCCCGCAGCTGCCAAGGAACTGAGCAAGCTGGACCGACAGATTGCCAGGCGCATCGGTGCCTACCTAAAGGATCTGGTGGCCTCCTGCGGCGACCCACGACAGCGAGGCAAGGGCCTGACCTCCAACTGGGCGGGCCTGTGGCGCTACCGGGTGGGCGACCACCGGGTGATCTGTCAGTTGGAGGATGACCGGTTGTTGGTGCTGGTGGTGCGGATCGCCCACCGCAGCGAGGCCTACGGTTAACTGCCTATCGCCAACGTTCAAGAATCTGCAGGGCCGCGAGCAAGCATTTGCCGATCAATGGGTGGTTTCGCCCGCTTTCAGGTGGTACCCCTGAAGCTGTTCACCCTGGCGCGGGGGAGGTGCTGCTGGTGAACAACGACGTGCTGGTGGGCGATCACGCGCTCGACCGGCTGGCCAAAAAGGTTGCACGCCAGCCAGAGGCGGGCGTGGTGGGGGTGTTCACCGAGATGAACACCATGTCGGCAGCGGCATTCGGCGGGACTCCGCTCGCAGCCGGAAGGTGCTGGCGCCTGCCGAGTGGGCTGGGCCACTGAAATCGAGCTCAACGTGGATGTGGACGCGGTGGTGGTGGTGGCTGAGCGGCCGCAGGCGACCTCGAATTAAGATTCAATCATCTGATTCAAGGGCTGATGTCAGTACCTGATCCCTATGCCGAGGAGCGCGCATTCCTGGCCACGTTGCCTGGCTGGAGGCGTTTCCTAGCCAGGCTCAATTGGCGTTCTCCCCTGAACGACTATCTTCCCAATCAAGGATCGAACCACCCCCAGAAGCTCTCTACAAGAAATGCAGTTAAAGCAACACTTCTGCTGCTGCTGGGTACTGGCGTATTCGTCTTCTTGGCCTGGTCGGAATATCTGTTGATTGCGCTGCTTCTGATTCCCGTTGTCCTCGCTGGTGCGGCACTGATTTTCGCCTTATGGCGAGCGATCTACGACACTCTGCAGGAAGGAGAATCGAGCCAAGCGAAATAAAAGACGCGACCAGCAGCCATAACAGCGCTTGAGCTTCAGCCGACGTGGGTGGTAAGCCATGCCAACAGATCAGCGGAGTCACTGAAATGCAGGAGCGCCTCGGTGAGCGCCACCAGCCGCTCTAGGAGTCTGCCGAACTGGAAGACGTTGTCATCGCCGTAGTTCGTGGTGAATGAAATCAGCAGCAGCAGGGAACCGGCAACAAGGGTTGACCAGCCTTAGCGATCGAGCCGCCGGGGCGGTGGCGCTGAATCAGGTTGCCCCGAGAGTCATCCGTGTTTCCACTAGCTTGAGATCAAGCGCCGGCGGCGGGCACCGACACCCCCGGCAAAGGCCTCCCGCTGCTTAAGCAACCATTCTGTGTGGCGGAACTATACTGCTGAAATGATCCGTTCGTTTCGATGTCCCGACACCGAACGCCTGGCCCAGGGATGGGTCGTGCCTCGATTTCAGGCTTTCGAGCGAGTGGCCCGCCGCAAGCTCAGACAACTGGAGATTGCTGGGCGCCTCGACGACCTACGCATCCCTCCGGGAAACCGCCTGGAAGCACTGCGGGGTGATCGCGCGGGGCAACACAGCATCCGCATCAACGACCAATTTCGCCTCTGCTTTATTTGGTCTGATGCAGGCCCTGAAGCCGTTGAACTTGTCGATTACCACTGATGCCTGCCATGGACCGCCTCACACCAATCACCCCAGGGGAACTGCTCAATCAGGAGTTCATGCAACCGCTAGGCATCAGTCAGTACCGGCTGGCCAAAGCGATTGACGTGCCTGCATCGCGGATCAGCGAGATCGTGGCTGGACAACGGGCCGTCAGCGCCGACACCGATCTACGCCTGTGCCGTTTCCTGGGATTGAGCCCTGGCTACTGGCTCCGTGCCCAGGCTGCCCACGACACAGAAGTTGCCAGCACTGAACTGGCCGAAGAGATTGAGAGGATTCAGCCACTTGTGGGTTGCTAACCATCAGAGCTCATTCGGCCAGACTCCGCTCTCACCCTCCAGTCGTGGAACTGGTCCGGGCCTCACGAACTTCAGCCCAGCTCAGGCCTCTAGCGGCCTGAGCTCCTCCAGCAGCACCGCCAGCGCTTCACTTAGTTAGAGCCGGTTGCGGGCGGAGTCTGCGAGGAGGAATCGGCATTGAGCAACAAGGCATCCATTCGCGACTCGAGCTCGGCGAGTCGCTTGTTCTCGAGCTTCAGCTGCGCGATCTCGTTCTCGACCAACTTCGTACGCCTCTCGCTTTCGAGTTCTCTCTGCTCGATGTCGTAGACGGGTCGCCAGTTGAACGTCGCCAGCAAGCACCGCCAAGGCGGCAAGGTGGAGAGATAGTCCGACCTTGTCAGGGGCCGGGAGGTTGCCGAACTGGAAGAGGTTGTCATCGCCGTAATTCGTGGTGAACGAAATCAGGAGCAGGAGGGCGCCAGCTACAAGGGTTGACCAGCCCTGGCAATCCAGCAGCCGGGGCCGCGGGACTGGAGCAAGCAGCTCCGGAAGGCCTTCAATATCTGTCATTACCGTAGCGAGCCCAAGCCAGCGTCCATCAACAAACAGTACGCCAGTACCATCAGCGCCGCATCCGTGGTTTCACGGGTTTTCCGGCCGAGAGCCTGCGGTGGGTGGCAGATCGCCAGGGCATCGGCGGCCAATGGCGTGGGCTTCGGCCAAAACGGCCTGGCCTAGGGATTCAGGTCAGAACAGCCACTGGTCATGGGCCGGGGTGCGGCCGAAGGGGGAGAGAGTATTTCGACCGGAGCCCCTAGATGCACTCAGCGCATCGCTGGAGTCATCAGATGACGCTTGACGATGCACTGCTAGCCAGAGCCGAGCAGCTCTGAGGGCCCTTAGTGGAGGCCTAGCTGGCGAGCATCCAAGCAAGGCGTCCTTACCGCAAGGAGCACCGCCGATAGGATGGACAGGTGTTTTGGGGGTAAGGGGAATGGAGCTGGCAACGCTCACGACCAAGGGGCAAGTGACCGTGCCGAAGGCGGTGCGCGATGCGCTGGGGCTGCAGCAGGGTGATCAGCTCAGTTGGGAGCTAGAGGATGGGTCGGTGCGTGTGCGAGCTGTGGCTCCGCTGGATCTGGTGTATCTCCAAGGAGTGGAGGCAAACCTGGCCGAGTGGAACAGCCAGGCCGACGAGGAGGCATTTGGCGATCTCTGACGTGGTGGCCTGTGCCCTGGTGCCATGACGCCGTTTGAGAGATTTGCGGTGGTGCGGGTGCCGTTTCCCTTCAGTGATCGGCAGGCCAGCAAGCGGCGGCCATCTCCTGCTGGCGATGGTCACCTCAGCCAGGCAATCGACATGGCCTTTGGATTGGCCTATCGAAAATCTCATGGTGGCTGGCCTTAGACAGCCCTGTCTGGTGCGGCTCAAGCTGTTCACGCTTGACGAACGCCTGGTGCTGGGCACGCTGGGATTGCTCGCCGCACAAGATCGGGCCGGTGTGACGGCAAACCTGCACGCCCTAATACCGGCCGGAGGCTGAGCCGATGCCCAGCAACCCCCTGGCCTGGAGGCGTTGCCGGCGGCGGGCGCCTGCCCAGTTGGCCGGTGCCAGAGACTCCGGGAACTTGCTGAACCAGAAGGCTCCTAAGGGACTGCAGCCCTGCAAGAGCTTGAGCATCAGCCCTTGTGCTCTTCAAGCCAAGCTGCCAAGTCGGCGGGGCCGCGAAAATCAAGCAGTGCCTCAGCCAAGGCCTCCAGCTGCTCCAGGGGTAGGGCCTGGATACCAGCGGTGGTGGCCTCGCTTAGGGGGCCGCAGCGGCGGTTGAGCAGACGCAAGGTGACGGTGGCTTCTCCGAGCGCACGGCCACGGGCCTCGCCTTGGGCCTCACCTTCCTGACGGCCTTCCTGCCTACCCTCCTCAATCCACTCCTGGGCAACACGGGTATGGCGTAAGTCTTTGGCGGGAATGGTTGCGATCTCCATGAGGTCCTCGCGAGTGAGTAGGGGAAGCCGCTCTAAAAGGATAGTGAGAACGGCGGAGAGCAGTTCGGGCCAGCGATCCAGGATCGTCTGAGTGCTGCGCTTGAGCTCGGCCTGTTGGCCCAGCTCTTCCAGGCTCAGCCAGATCACGCCATCCACAAGCGACTGCAGCGGCTGCTGCAGGGAGCCACGGGGCGACACCCGTCCATCCCAACCCATTCCATGGTGCCATCAGACAACTCATAAGTCGCTTAGGCTGGCATCAGCCACCATTTCTCTTCATTTGTCTGCTTGGCCCAGCTCAGCCCCATCGTTCAGCACCCCCCGGCAGCCCTGGATCAGGCCCTGCAGCGGCTGGGGCGCAACATCCGCACCGCCCGGCTGCGCCGCCGCTTGCGGCTGGAGGACGTGGCCGAACGGATGGGCGTGAGCCGCTTCACCGTGGCCGATGTGGAGCGCGGCAAGCCCGGCACCTCGATGGCCGCCTACCTCGGTGCGCTGTGGGTCCTGGGGCTGCTCGATCAGCTGGAGGTGGTGGCCGATCCCGACCGGGATGGGGAGGGCAAGGCCCTGGAGGCGGCCCGCCAACCGGGTCAGGCCCCCCGGCGTCATCGTTTCGACGACGACTTCTGATCAGCCTCGTCCATCCCCTTTGCCCAGCCGCGGCGCTCTCCTGTCATGCCGTCGAATCTTGAGTGCTACGTCTACGTGGTCCTGCCGGGCAGCACGGAGTTCATCACGGCAGGCCGGTTTTCGCAGAGCCGCGATCGGCAAGACCAACCGGTGGGCACGTTCGTGTACGGCCGGAGCTACCGGGAGCGCCCGGACGCGGTGGAGCTCGATCCGGTGCAGCTGAAGCTGCGCCAGGGCCCCTTCGAGACCGCCCGCCTGGGTGGCTTCTTCGGGGCACTGCGCGATGCCTTGCCGGATCACTGGGGGCGCCGGGTGATCGCCCGCCATGGAGGCCTGGGGGAGCCCAGCGATTTCGATCTACTGCTGCTTGGGCCGGACGATCGCTGCGGTGCTGTGGGCTTTGGCCGGGGCGTGGAACCGCCGGCGCCGCAGCGTCGCTTCCACCGCACCCTCGATCTGGACCGCATCAAGCAGGCGGCCGATGCGATCCTCCGCGAGGAACCCCAACGGGCAGGCTCGGCCCTGGAGCAGGTGGAGGAGCTGATTGGCCAGGCCGGCACGTCGATGGGCGGCGCCCGCCCCAAGACCACCGTGGAGGCCGATCAGACCCTTTGGCTGGCCAAGTTCCCGGCGCCTTCCGACACCTGGAACCAGCCGCGAGTGGAGCACGGTCTGCTGCTACTGGCCCGGCGCTGCGGGCTGCAGGTGGCGGACAGTCGCCTCACCAGGGTGGGCGATGCCGATGTGCTGCTGGTCAAGCGCTTCGATCGCGACTGGAGCGAGGCGGGATACAGGCGCCATCGGATGGTCAGCGCCTTCACCCTGCTGCAGGCTGAAGACAGCGCCACCGATCGCGGCAGGTGGTCGTATTTGCTCCTGGCCGATGAACTCCGCCGCGTCAGTGCCCAGCCGGCCGTGGATCTGCGGGAGCTGTTCGGCCGGATCTGCTTCAACGCGGCGGTTTCAAACATCGACGACCATCCCCGCAACCATGCGCTGCTGGCCCGTTCCCGCAGCTGGCAGCTCAGCCCCGCCTACGACCTCACGCCCTCACCCGTGCAAGCCGAGACCCGCCGCGACCTGGCCATGGCCTGCGGCTTGGTGGACCGCAGCCCCAGCCGCTGGGCCAACCGCCGGGCGATCCTGGCCGCGGCGGGACGGTTTCTGCTCCAGCCGGCGGAAGCCAACGCGATCGCCACGCGGATCTTCAGCACCGTGGCCAACAGCTGGGAGGCCACCCTGCGCGAAGCCTCGGTGAGCCCCGGCGACTGCCAGCGGCTCAGCCGCGCCTTCCTTTACCCAGGGCTGCAGCTGGATCCGGAGGTGGTGGGGTGATGGCCGCACCTCTGCTGGCACCCGGGCACCGCCACCCCCAGCTGGATCAATCAGTGAAGAGCCCCTTCAATCCAGCGCAAGCAACTGGCCTGACCAAGAGGAGCACCATGCCGGCAGCAGGATTAGGCGGGACTCCGATCGCAGCCGCCAGTGGGTGGCACCTGCCGAGCGGGCTTGGGCCAGAGCAGCCAGGATGGCGCTGAACCAAACGGCGCCTCACGACCTGCAGCCCCAGCGGAGCTTGAGCCTCAGCCCTTGTCCTCTTCCAGCCAGGCCGCCAGATCAGCGGGGCCACTGAAATCAAGCAGTGCCTCGGCCAGGGCTTCCAGCTGCTCCAGCTGCAGGGCCTGTATGCGGGCGATGGTGGCATCACTCAGAGAGCCGCAGCGGAGATTAAGCAGGCGGAGGGTGACAACGGCTTCGCCCTCCTGACGGCCGCGGGCTTCGCCTTCAATCCGCCCCTCGGCGATCCACTCCTGGGCAACACGGGTATGGCGTAGGTCTTTGGCGGGAATGGTTGCGATCTCCATGAGGTCCTCGCGAGTGAGTAGGGGAAGCCGCTCCAAAAGGATAGTTTGAACGGCGGGAAAGAGATCTGGTCGGCGGACCAGGATCTGTTGAGAGCTGGCCACCAGCACAGCATCGGACCGCACCGGCAGCGTGAGCAGAGTGAGCAATGGATCGAGATCAGCCTGATGGCCGAGCTCTTCCAGGCTGAGCCAGATCACCCCATCGAGAAAGGCTTGCAGCTGCTGCGGCAGCTGGGCTGGACCTAGCCTGAGGCGCTGGTGTGGCACCACCACGACCACGGCCAGATGGAGAACCTGGGGGTTGAGCTGCAGAAAGCGAGCGGTTTGGGCAAAGAGGCGGTGCTTGAACCCTGGCTTGCTATGCATCTGCACCTCAAGCAGCACCACGGGTCGATCCGGCGTGCCGGCCTCCCCGCTTCTGGGCCAGAACGCCCCGTCAAGGCGGTGGTTCACCGCTTTCAGTTCAGGCGCCTCATAGCGGTAGAGCGCATCGCCCGGAGAATCGGGCCCCAGGGAGGGAGCAGGAAGGGAGCCTTGCGGCAGCAGCAAAGCAATCAGATCCGGTGCGCTCTGGAACAGCCCGTAGAACCAGTGATCGGTTTTCAAATCCCACCCACTGACACCGGCCAGCCCTTCGCATCCCCAACCCCGTCACGGTACAGCTGTACTACAGCACAAGTCCTCCGTGATTTCACGGAAATTGGGGCCAAGCCCCTCGCGCCACCGGCTGCACAGAAGCTCCCCGCCCGGCGGCGTCATCGGTCCAGCCCTGCTCAGCCAGGGCATCGGTGGCCATCCAACTGAACAATGCACCCCTGCTGCGGCCAGCCAAACCGGCCAACCAGAGCCGGCTGCGATCGGCGGCTGAGGGCAGGAATCGGCACTAGGCAACAAGGTGGAGACAGGGGCGGGCCTTACAGATCGGCACTGGCGGGCGGACTTGAGGCAGCAGAAGAGCCGGAGACCTTCAACGCCCAACTCACCTCAAAACCCAGACCCATCCACAACCCTCAACCCAGCCTGCAACGGGCCCGCCAGGGCCGCTGGCATGGCTTCAAGGGATTTCAGCAAGCGGCCGGGGTCGAGCAACTGGGCCCAAGCCGCACCCCGAAGCACTACCGCAGGATTGCAGTAAACTGCATTAACGCAGGAGCAGCTTTATGGAGACCCTAGAGCGCCCGGCGCTGATGCCCAGCGAGGGGGTGCTAGCCCTTCATGAGATGCACCGCACCTACTCCAGCCTTGCGGAGTTTCAGCCGGAGCTGCCGGGCCTGCTTCAACACGGTGGCCTGCTTGAAGATTTCGTGGAGCTCACGCGGGTGCTTGGCCTCCTGGAGCCATTGACTGGCGAGCACATCCCTCCAGAGGAGCTGCTAATCCAGGGACCCAACTGGCGCGAATCGCTGGTGGGCAATGGGCTGCTCAGCCGCAACCGGGGAATGCTTTGGCTGCTGGAGCATCTCTACGGCTCATTGGACGTACTGAAGCAGCAGGACGTGTATCTGGTGGAGGCCCTGAGCGGCTTTGCACTCTGGATGCGGCGCCACCTAGGGGAGGAGCGGATCATCTGCAGTGAGTATTTGGAGGATTCCGATCTGGCCGTGAACTCCTCCATCCCCCATCAGGATCTCTGCGCCCTCACCTTTGCCAGCGAAAGCTTTGATCTGGTGCTGTGCAACGAGCTGTTTGAGCATGTGAATCACCTGGATCGGGCCTTTGGCGAGATTGCACGGGTGCTACGGCCAGGTGGTCGACTGGTGGCCACCTGCCCCCTGGCCTTTGGTCAGAAGGAAAGCATCGTGAAGGCGGTGGAGAATCCAGAGACTGGCGAAATTAAGCTGCTACGGGAAAGGGAATTGCATGGCGACCCGATAAGACCAGAGCAGGGTTCGTTGGTGTATCGAATCCCAGGCTGGGAAATACTTGAACAACTGAAAGAAGCCGGTTTTGCACAACCCCATGTGCACCACATCGCCAGCTGGAAGTACGGGGTGGTGGGGTCAGATCTGCCGGGAGTACTGGTGATCGAGACCCAGAGCTGAGCCGATGTCCTGAGATCAGCTGGCCAAGTGAACTACCACAGCTTGACAAGGTGGCGCGTGGCAATGCTACGGCAGAGCCTGAAGAGCTCAGCACAGCGACCGAAAACCAAGACGGAGCCGAGAGAAATGGAGTTACCAAGCGTCAATAAAACGGATAACAAAAGATTGAAGCAAAGTGGCCATCAACCTGATTGACACGGGACAATGGACCTGAGTTCATTGCCTGTGCCTTGCAGGGTTGGTGCACAGGCAATGGTTCGGCAACGGCCTACATCCCGCCAGGTTCACCCTGGGAGAATCCATTTGTGGAGTCATTCAACGGCCGATTCAGGGATGAATTCTTGTAGACGAAGTCGGCCGGAGGCTACATATCGAGCTATTTGCCTCGGTTCAAGAAGCCAAGCTGTTGTCAGAGCAGCACCGAATCGAGTACAACGTTTACAGACCGCATTCGGCGCTCCAGGGGCGTACGCCCCTGGAAGTCCTCCAGCAATGGAAAGCGGCCTGATCACCCACCAGCTCTCATAGGAACTGGAGCAGCAAAGGGGGTCACGTCAACGCCGCAGCCATCTGAGGCTTCAGCGGCAGAGTGCGAACACTCTGACCGCTCTCATTGACCAGGAGAAGGCGTAGCAAGGCCGCAAAAAAGACAAAAAGAAGCTCCAGCAGCTTTTCGAGGTTCATCACCAGCACATTCAGTGCAATGGTTGAACCCTGAGTGACAGCGAGCTTCTCGCGGATCAGACCCAATCGAAACCGCCGTTTGCCCTGGCCGATCTTTCCTTCGACAGCGTTGCGTTGCCTCTGATCATCTAGAAACTGGCATTTCTCTTCAGCCAATAACTCTGGATCGCTCTTGGGGCGACCGAGCCTTGGACCACTCAAGCGAATGCCATGGCGCAGACAGAAGGCTCGATTGGCGCAGGTTCGATAGATCTGATCGGCGCAGATCACTTTGGGGTAGTGACCATGACGGCGGCGATAGGCCTTTGCCTGGGTCTTCAGGTCTTCTCCTTCGTTGTAGGGATCAAAGCTGAGTCGATCCAGGAAGGTAAAGCCCTCACATGTCACCGAAATCGAAATTTTCGCTCCAAACTCAACGTTGCACCTTGCCTTGCCACGCACGATTGGCCTGATATGAGCCGGTCTGAGGCTGACGATGCGGTCAGGAATGCTTCTGCTATCAGAGTGGTAAAGAATGTTCTGCTGACGCACCAGCTCGCTGACAACCAAAAGCTTCCGGTAGACGTATCGTCCAGCGGCCAGAAGGCATGCACCACAAGCAGTTAGGGCATCGATACTGGTGAGATTGCGCTTGAGATGAGCAAGCTGCTGCTTGATCGCCTGACGGATTTTCTTGATTCGTGGTCGCTTCTTTTTGGTCACGGCCAGAAACTGCTGCCTGGCTTGTTTGCGGTGTGTGCGAGGCTTATGGCCAAAGGTATCTCGGACCTGAGCATGCATCGCATCGATGAGCATCTCGGACAACTCTCTGCCTTCATTAAGCAGTGAGAGATCAGTGGGGTGGCGAATATCTGCAGGTGCACATGTTGCATCAATCAGCAATGAGCCCTGATTGGGCCGTGGCGTGTCGGATCTGGTCTGCTGATGATCTGCGTGGCCGGTTTCATCTCCTTGGTTACCGTCGTCATCATCGTGATTGTTGGCAGAGGAAGAATGGATGACAGTCAGACCATGTCGCACGATTCGTTCATTGCAATCATTCTGGGGTTGCCCCGGTTTCGTGGACAGGTCGTTAGGAGTCACGCCATGACCCTCAGACTGTCCATCGATGACCAACCTGACCAAATCAAGACGCCAGTTCACGGCGCAGCAAAAGCAAGAGGCCATTGAGCTCTGCTTGAGCGAAAACCTCAGCTGCAGGGCTGTGGCCCAGCGGCTGGGACTGCCAATCAGCAGCCTGGCCAAGTGGGTCAGGCAAGCCCGGATTGATCGGGGTGACTTTGGCCCTCCCGAGCAGGGTCAGCTCACCAGCGAGGAAAGGGCTGAACTGGCCCAGCTCCGCAAGGAGAATCGCGAGCTCAGGAGGGAAAAGGATTTTTTCAAGCTGGCGGCAGCGCACTGTGGCCTCCGGCCCACTCGGCTGTGCCTCGTAGATGCAAGGAGCAGCTGCCGCCGAGAGGTTTCGCCTGATCGAGTCCCTCTCGGGCCGCTTCTCCACTGCCTGGCTGTGTAAGCAGCTGGGTGTAGCCCGCAGCGGTTTCTACGCCTGGCGGCAACGGCAGCAGAACCCGGGCCCACGGGCCCAGGAGAACGAGGCCATCACGGCCCAGGTGCAGGCGGTTTTTGATCGGCACCGCGGTTTCTACGGAGCACCACGCGTCCATCAGGAGATCAGGGCTGCTGGCCTCAAGGTGGGCCGCCACCGCATTGCCAGGCTCATGCGTTGTTCAGCGCTCAAGGCCAAGACCAGACGCGGGTTCAGGCCTTGTCGCAGCAACGGCAGTAAGGCCTCTGGGGTCGCGGAGAACTTGCTGCAGCAGGACTTTGCCCCCCTTGCACCCAACCGCTGTTGGGCTGGTGACATCACCTACATCCGCACCACAGCCGGATGGCGGTATTTGGCGATCTGGATCGATCTGTACAGCCGCCGCGTGGTCGGCTGGGCTATGGGCGCCACGATGGAGGCCATTTTGGTGTTGGAGGCTCTTAACAGGGCCCTCGGTCACCGTCAGATCGAACCCGATCAACTCCTGATCCACACGGACCAGGGGAGCCAATACCGAGCGACGGCCTACCGGCAGTTGCTGGAGAGCCACAAGATCAGCTGCAGCATGTCGGCCAAGGGCTGTTGCTGGGATAACGCGGTGGTGGAGAGTTTTTTCTCCACCCTCAAACACGAACTGGACCTCGATGACGATGCAAAGACCATGAACAGCCCTCAGCAACTGATCAGGCACATGGCCTTCTGGATCGATGGTTACTACAACCGCGAGCGTCGTCACTCAACGATTGGCTACCTCAGCCCAATCAACTACGAACAGCAATTCATCGCTGCCCGTACACTCACCCCCACGAGGCCCTGAACACTGTCCACCGAAAAGGGGTAACTCCATTCACCACCGATTTCGGAAGCCGTTTTCGGAAGTACACCATCATCGATGGTTCAAATGGCGACGAATACTGAAATCCTTCCAAGCCTAGGAAGTACTGGAGGTATGGGTTTTCTTTGATCTGCTCAACGAGTTCTTCATCCGTGAGCCCCAAGCGGGTTTTGATGATCAAAGCTCCCAATGCCATGCGAAATGGCTTCGCTGGAGCTCCAAACCCCTTGCAGAAATGGGATGCATAGTCATCTTCCAATTCGTCCCACGGGATCAGCTCGGCCAGCTTGATCCAGCGATTGTCACCTGAGAGTTGTCCGCCAAATGGCAGGAAGAAATCCTTGAACGAGAGCTGATCACGATGCTCACGCCGATACATGTGGAAAACTCTTGGCGGCTTTTGGGCGAATTTGCGACCTTTTGGTTATATTCTACCGTCTAAAAATACCCAAATCTACTGCGGCGCAGTCGGTCGGTTCTTTTTCAGGAAGCCCTACATAGCCTTTCCCAATAAGTGGTCGGAACGATTCCCATGAGATCGAATTGGCCAGGTGCTTATGAGTAAGCTTCTTATCCTCAGAGCTTACGACCCTTTGCTGTTCGACCCAAAAGGCTATTCGGCACGCGTCCTACATTTATAATAATCATCCAAATGTATTTGAGAAAACGCCAGAATTGAAATACCAAAAAACTTCCCATCGAGCCGCAATAACAATAAAGAAAGAATTAATAAATTTTTAATTTTGAATAAAAATAAGCACTAATTATGCCTTGAATAACTAATTTTATATAGAAAACAATCCAACGAAGGATTTCCCTAAAACTCGTAGATCGAATAATATTAGGCGAGGCATAAGGGTGAAAATCAAAAACCGAACAGTACTGCCGCAATTGATTTTAAAGGGAAGAATCGGCATAGCGCCTCCAATGAATATCCACTGCACTACTTAGCAACCATTGTGATGCATCAAAATCTATATTATTTGGTGTTGCATCGATGGGAACACCATATTTGCTGGCATAATTACTCCATTCTTGCTCGTATTCTGGAAGACAACCTGATAATACTAATTGCCTGAGCCTGAGAACTTCGCAAAGAGACACCGTACGAAGATCACCCCGCAAAAAAGCATCTGCCGAGTGGGATTCAAGTAGCGCTATTTTATCAGCAACAGTAAGGGCTCCACTTAGAATAAAGTCAATAGAATCGGCGGGGATTTTTTCCGTGCATCTAAACACAACCGTGGGGCCGCAGTCATCAACAATAACCTCAAAATATTTAGAGAAAAATTGCATAGTCCACTGGATATATGGATGCCAAACACCCCTGTAGTCTTGATGAACAATTAGACTATGACCAGGAATAAGATGTTTAAAGAAAAGAGCGATTGAGCGCAAGCAAAGTGACTCTGTTTTGCAAAGGTCAAGAAAAAGTATCTCGATGTCATCTCCACGCCAATATTGTTGATGAAAATCACCCGGGCAAACCTCAATGAGACTCTCAAAGGGCTTAATCTGGCTTATGTATATATCCATAAAGCTACCGCCCTGAGGGACACAACTCCCAAACATTTCATAAATAGACCGATAGATATAAGGTTCGGAGGCTATAAAATTATCGTAAGATACAATTGGCTTATGCCGTGGATAAACACTCGGATTTCCTTGAATACCCTCTGCAAAGCAGATACTTGAAGCACCGCAAAATGCACCTGCATCTATTAGCGCTCCTTCGCCTCGCCAATAATTTCGCGCGACGTACCATAGGAATTTGCGCTCAACTGGAAGTAGCATGCCTGGAGCATGCAGTGACTTTGCAAGAAGCTCCTCGCCAGCTCGCAACCAAGCCTTGTCCTGAAAGTTCAATTCAAACCAAAAAAACATTATCTTAGATTGTAGCACATAAGGAAGCCTATGTCAAGCCAAAGGAGTTTCTCCATTAAGAATAGGTTAATCGCACCCACCTCTCATGCGGAAGGCATGAAAAAGGAAATTCGGTGACAATGTAAACCCTGGGCTCCGCCTACATCAACCACTAAAGCCCTAGGCAAACAAATAATGTGCTATCTTCGGGCTTGAGCCAGGCTCAGAACCAAAGCATACTGAAATTTCAGATAGCTTTAATCAAAGGTTAGCATCCAAACTCTAACAAAAAGGCTCTGCAGATTGCCAGTTTTCAAGCTGCATAAGGCCAGGATCATGCCAAAGTGCTGATTACAAATAGCCAGCCAATCCTATTTCCTCGCATGCATTTCTAACCTCGCTATAATTAGCAATTGTATCCTGCATTGATCTGCCCAGCTTAAGCAGGGATGGGGTCCACGGGGCGAGAGAAGGCTTGCTCCCTAGGAATTCCGACAATTGATGAAGAAGAGATTGGTCACCTTCTATTGAAGATACGAAATCTTCGTAGATAACTTCAAAGCTGGGAGTATTGCCAATCCAGTTTGACTTAATCCACTCATTCTGATGCTTTATTAGCGATGCATCCTTAGCAATGCGCCATGCTGGGAACTCGCATGGGAGCTCAAGTGTTTTGTGTGTGGCATGCAGCTCACTAGAAGATCCTGAATTGTCACAATCGTCGAACTGCCATGAATGCCAAACTCTACGCTTATCAGCAACAATTGCCGATACAGAAGCTTCAACAACATTTTTACGATACAAATGAAGGAGCTTGTAACCATGCTGCTCGCTTAGTTCAAGAAGCAGCGGTCTTCTGAATATTGGATTCCAAAACCAGTCAAAGTTATGAAGATGACCATATTTAACATCAACACAAATGTTATCGCACCCGGAGATGACCAGAAGGTGGTCAAAGTAGCTCTTGACGAAATCAAGTCTCTCAGCAAATTTTGAAGAAAGATATAGATCTTTGTTTTTTCGAATGAACTCAACTTGATACCGGTGGAAAGAAGCCTCATGCTCAGGGGAAACAGAAAATATATTGCAGACCTCGTCAAAAACAAAGCACTTCGTCCTTTCTTTTATGTATGAACCAACCAAATGACTACCAGACCTTTCATGTGAAAGCAGAATTGTAATCATTGTACTCGAGCAAACATACCCTACAGTAACATGGCAAGAATAGACGGTCGCCTCTTGCCCATGGCCGTACTGAAAGCGTGCATTAAAGCATTGGCCCTGCCGTTCTCACGTGCCCACAGTGTTTGTAATCATTTGATGTCCCAGGCCAGGTCCTCCGGTTAATGGCAGGTCTAGCGAAATAGCTGCTCAGGCGAGGTTCTTCGAGGGTAAAGGATGTGATCATGGACCTGTTCTCCAGGAATGTTCTCAGCTGGAAGTTGTACAACAGCCTGGACACGCAGTTCTGCATGGATGCGCTGGAGATGGCCTTGGCGAGTGGCCGCAGGCCAGAGATCTTTCATTCCGACCAGGGTTGTCAATTCACCTCTGCCGACTACTTGGCCAAGCTGAAGGCAGAGGACATCAAGATCAGCTGGTCTGGTAGAAGGCGCTGCTACGACAACATCCTGGTCGAAAGACTCTGGCGAACGGTTAAGTACGTAGCCGGAGGCTTCTCGGCGAAGCCAAGTAGAGGTTTATCTCCGTGCCTACAGCGATGGTTGGGAGGCAGAAATCAGCCTGGCTCGAGTCCTATGGAGGTATGGCCATGTAAGACCCCACAGTTCCCTGGGGGGCAAAACTCCCAATGAGGTCTACAATTGTATTGAAAACCGTGCCTCCCGCCCTGGGTTAACGATGTCAGGGGCCAAGCCTGTCCAACAAAAGGCACCCACATCACCGATGCCGACAAACCCGCTAATCTGATGCTTAAGGGATCAGGATATAGGTAGTTAGACGCCATGAGAATCAGACTCCTTCGCGTCTTCCGTCAACCAAACATGTGCTAAAATATGTGCATACATTATTTCAAGTGATCACAATGCCATCCAACGCCATGCTCATTAATAACTTTAGGCCAAAATTGTCTACCCTAAAATAAATCATCCATCCTCTGTATTATAAAAATGAGCATTGACTATCAACAAGCTGATAAGAATTTCGTTGACTACAGGCTAGGTCTTCACCCTCAATTTCCATTGCCATTTAGAGATGGAGCCACTCTCAATCCATTAGGGCTAAACATCGCATATATTGGGGCAGCCCAAACCTTTGGAAGATTTGTTGAGCATCCCTTTCCTAAACTGCTCCAACAGCCCATCGGTGCCAAGGCTATTAATTTAGGCTTTGCTGGCGTGGGGCCAAAGTTTTTTCTTGAGCATCAATACTTGATTGAATTAGCCAACTCTACAGACGCGGTCATTATACAGATCATGTCTGGGAGGTCCACTCAGAACTCAAAAATTCGATACATTGATGGACACTGGAAAGGCTCGTCGACAATGATAGATGCTCAGAAAAACGAGAAAGTTTACGCAGAAGATGCATGGGAAAGAATAGTAAGTTCATCCTCTCTTGATGAAATCGATTTTTTAATCAATCAAACAATGTCTAACTACATTGACGAGTATGTAGAGCTCTTGACAAGTATAAAGAAGCCGAAGATTCTTCTTTGGTTCTCCACTGATTCTCCCGATCGTTCCTTAAACATAAAACAAACTCCTCTATCGTTTAATTCGCTCGCTGGCAGCTATCCTCATTTTATAACAAGAAACCAGATTGAAAAAATCAGTGTATATGCGGATCATTACGTAGAAGTAATTGCAGGAGGAGGTCTTCCCCAAAAACTCTTTAGTAGGTCAACGAACGAATTGACAAATCGAACTCCGGGCGACTTCAGGAGTTCTTCTGTGTATAATGAATATTATCCCAGCCCTGAAATGCATATGGCTTGTGCATTTTCTCTAGCACCTGTATTGCATAAGGTCTTTGCAGTCAAAAGTTTCTCTGGCAAGAAATGACTAAAGTCCTGGCTATTATCGGAGCACAGCGGAGTGGGACCACTGCTATAGCAAGAACTCTCGCCTCATTGGGAAATACGTCTTACTTCGGCGAAGTCTTTCATTGTGATCCAAGCGAGATGATCCGGAACTCGAATTACTTCCACTGGTATAGTGAATATACTCGCCAGACTGGAGCGGCTCAAAATCATTTCTTTGATTATCAAACCACAGAGTTTCACTGTAAACAATTTCTTCAACATCTCGTTTCAATTGGCAACGCAAATAATTCAGATTTTATTACTATTGACCTTAAGTACACTATTTTTAACTTTATTGAGTGGCCTTGGTGCGAGCCATTTCAAAGGCCAACTCTACTCAATACATTACTGGAGCTATTTGATAGCTACATAATCCATATTTCTCGCGCAAATCTTGTGGATCAGTATTTCTCAAAACTACGCGCAGAAAGTTCTTGCGTGTGGCATGAAAACGAAAATAAAAATCATACTTTTCATGTTGATAAATATGAACTAGAAGACTATATATTCTGCTCATTACAAACCTCATCTCGGTTTTCGCACCTTTTATCTCGTACACCGAAAGACAGAGTTGCAGAAATCACATACGAGGAATCATTTGAACCAATTAATAATAGCTTATCGGTAAAAGCCATGAACTCACTAAACCACATATTTGATCAGCTGCAGATACTGCCAACTACAATTCAAATTCCTATTAAGAAAAGCATTACAGCAACAATTTTTATCGAGAACCTGGGTGAAGTCTATGCCTATTTCGAGGGGGGAGAATATGAACATTATTTCGAATCATCAAAAGCCATGGGTGGCTGTTGGCATATTTATAAATAATATTAGGCGTTAATGAATAGTCATGACATTAATTACCAATTCAAGATTTGTCTTGCAAACAGAATGATTCATTGGGTCGCTGACCATACATGACACCAGCCTGCATCACTTTTGTTAAGACATGAAAAAATATATGCTGGATCTTCATTCATCAGCCTTGAAAGATAAGAGCTATCGAGCACTAAGTTTTCACCTGACAAGCACCTTAAACTGAATCTAAACCCAAAAATCCTCATGAGGAGGATAAAAGAGTAATCGGATACCAGCCCTTCTTCATCCACAATGATATTACGGTAAATGCAACGGGATATCGTTTTGAATGAATGTTTATAGTTAGATATCGATATGAATTCTTCTTCGGAAGTAATGATATGATTAGGCTGATTGTCTTTCGACATTGCTAAGCTGGACGCATCGTGTATTTTGAAAGAATCCCTGAGGTCGTCAACATATTTGTAGGGAAGAACTTGAAATAAGCTAGTTGAATTATTGATTAGTTGGACATTAGCGCTCATTCTTGAAGTGATGATAATTGGTATAACACCGTAGCTCCTTAATATTTTTGTAAATACCTCAATAGAAGCATGATCACATAGCTCTTCAAGAATGAGAATCGACTTTGCAATCAAGAGAGATGGTAAGATTATTTCTATCTGCTCTTTTGTAGGGATGTCTGCGAAAACACACGATACTCGATTGCGGATATTACACAGATCCCTGAGACTTGCAGAAAAGAAGTGATCCCTAACAGATTCATGCCCCGATTCTCCTATGAACTTTACGCACTCTGTTTGCCAACCATAGGCTTTTTTAAGGGTATCAAGAGATGGGATAATTCCACTCCCAGTTGTTATGCAGATCTCACGTCCGTTCCGCAAATAATAGATTAGGGTATTTAGCCAAAGCCTTCTATAGTCACTCTGGCGATCAAGCAGCGGACTGCTGAACAAAACTACAGCTGGTACTGAGTTAATTCGAGCTGATAAAGACTCAAAGGATCTGGATGCTTGTGTCTGCAATCCGATATGCGCTTTATTGCTTGCCTTGCGAAAGATCTCGAGACGAGTTCGATCGAAACTGACCTCAACCAGTTCCTTTGCAAGTTCCCAATCATCACTAAACAACAAGGAAGGTTCACGATCAGGCAATCCCTCTGATGCGTGAGACGTTGTGAGAAGTGGTATCCCGAGGCTTACGGCCTCAACGGTTTTGATCTTCAAGCCTGTGGATCGAAGCATCGGGTTGATAATCAAATCGCACTGGCTGTAGAACTCGCGAGGCTCTTCGTAGCGGCCCATGAGCTGCACGTGGGGCTCAAGTGCCAAATCTTCAATGGCTTCACACACAGATCCACCGATCTTGATCACCAAGGGGGCAACCTTCTGGGCAAATAAATCACGCGTATTTAAGATGAAACTGCGAATGCAGTTGATGTTGAGTTGGTTGAGGCCACCAACAAATCCTACCCTTAGTAGCGAGAGATTGATGTCAGCCACTTTTCTATCGCCATGGTAGATCCATGACTGAGAAAGCCCGGAATAAGGATAAGTGATAACGTCTTTGCTTGTATAATGTCGAAACAGATCTGCTTCTTCGTCTTTAATAGCAATCACCACATCGGCCCGGTTCAGAGCTTTGGTTTCTTCCTCTTCTGTCAGATAGAAAAAATCTGGCTCCAGCCCCAAGCCTTCCAAAATCTCTTTGCGACCTGCTAATTGATCATGCGTATCCAAGACTCTGAGCGTTGTACCTTTGATCAGCTCAAGCGCCTTAGAAAGGAATGCATAGTTAACAATAACGCAGTCGTAATATTGGCGAACTAGCAGCCATTCCAGCATCTGCTGTAGCGGGGCTTCCCACCATTCGTCAATTGTGTAGTGGCTGCCCTCTGGCCTTGTGTAGTATTTGCTTTCTGATGGAACCAAGAAGACCCTATCCCACTGTTCAACCATTTCGCGGTATCCGTCAAAATCGATAAAACTCGTGTTCCACTCCATTGGGGAGTAGAGAAAATCGACCTTAGCTCCTGCATCCTGGAAGCGCTTGGACATCTCATAGATGCGGATCCGGTTGCCAAAATCAAGTGGGTAAGAGGGTGTCGGTGAGACGACAAGAACTCTTCTTGCAAAAAGAGGCTTTGGCATATCTAGTTAATTTCCTCGTAATCAGAAAAACCTGACAGTGAGGAGTATGTGACTGTATACAAGATGTCGAGTTGTTCGGCAAGCTCATCGGGCTCGCAGCCTGATCTCAACAAGAAGTTGATATTTCGATATTTTGGCGGGGCCGCGTATATCGTTCTGCTAACCCATGGCCAATTTGTTTTTGTGATCTCTTTGCGACTGGAGTCAACGAGATAGTCGGATATGGCTTGCCAGACAACGCGCTTTCGAAGCCATGTTGGACTGAGCCTGGAAGGGTCAATGCAATGGCCAACCTGAGCATGTGGGGTGTAACCAACTTGAACGTTCTTAGCCTTCAGCTTATTGACAAGTCTTGTCTCCTCATTGCTCAAGAGTGTCGCATCTCCGCCAGTGCGTCCCAGAGATATATCAAAACCTCCTTCTTCCAGGATTAACGAGGTCCGAAAACTGATGTTCACACCAGCAAGCCACTCTTTACCCTCAAGCAACCTTGTTTCATCCCCAAGATCTACAATAGATAGGAGGCCTAGTTTGTTGCCTGGGAACCATCCTGGTCTTTCACCTTGCCAAATGGGATATGACCTACCTCCAACAACGCCACATCCTGATCCAAGTTGCCTGTACGCGTTGAGCAACTCAGTCGCCCATTGATCATCACATATCGCGTCATCGTCAATGTAAGCGATGATATCTGTGCCGCATTGTTTAGCTCCAATATTTCTGGCATTCGAAAGCCCAGCTGTAGCAGTCCAGAAAAACTTGATATGAGATCCTTGAAACTTTTGCGTAAATGCTATTGCTTCACTTTCATTGGGCGAATTGTCAACAACAAGGATTTCATATTTGATGTTGGCAGGAGATTGATTGAGTAGTGCAGTCAAGCAGTCTCCCAGGATGTCATATCGCTGATACGTGCAAACGCAGGCGGTTAGAGAAGTCGGAATGGTCATGTCGTATGAATTAGAAGGAATAGACTAAATCCAAGATATAGTCTCCATCTGATACGCTGAATAAAAACTCAAAAAGTATCTCCTTATGACCATATTCATCATGTTCGCTTTCAAGCTGACATTGATATGTGTGGCATGTCCACTCACTTTTCTCAGTGCTATCCGCCGTCTCAACCCTGTAAATCATACTGTGGAAAGGGGTCCTCACTTGCGCATTTGGGATTTTTTCAAATCGACCAGTGATCGAAATTTCAAATACTTTTGGGATGGGTAGCGCCTGCGCGTGGACGACCATTTCCTCCATGCATCGACGTACGCATCGCCCCTGTATCCACTCCATATCGCCCAATCCATTAACAAAGCTCCATTGGGCCGAGGCTGGTACTTTCACGGAGACTAGTGCTTGCATCGGGCTAGCCGCGTTGCTCTCCTTGGGTTTCGCTTTCTTGTTTTTGTTATTTGCTTTTGGGGCGATGGCTTTGATCGGGGCGTGATTCGGTCTTACTGTCCTTCCCAGTGGCTGCAATGCATCAAGGAAGGCAATATCGCTGTTAAACACTACTGGGTTTAAATCTTTAAAAGCCATTATTAAGTTATCAATATTTTCTCTGGTTGGATCCAGGAAAATCTGCTTTCTTTTTTCGTTGATCAAGCTTAGATCCATGTTGAAGCGCTGATGTAAGCAGACTGAATGGCGGAACGAGGTTTCTTTGGCTACCCAGCTCCATTCTCTACATTTAGCATTGATACGGATTTATGTCAATGCTGAACGCAGTATTCGCTGTTGGCTTGGTGTGTTTTCTCACCAGGTCATTCAGTAGCCGTAAGAAAGTAGAGCTGCTGAAAGGGAGCGCGACCCGGCAAGGCCATGAGGCACCTTTGTCAAGCGCCATTGAAAACCGAGCCACTTCCGACATTGAAAAGTGAGCCACTTCCAGTCCTTTGAGGGCCGGAGATTTGGGGCTGATTTTGCCTTGGCTGGGGCGGCTTTGCCTGTGCCTACTCATAGTTCATGCGTTGCTCAGTGGTTCGCGTTGGTTAATTCCGGTGGGGTTGCTCCGGCTGTTCTCCCCTCATGCCTCCTTGATAGGCACTGGCGGCGATGAACCGCCTGTCTGCGCGCGGAACGGCCCTGATCTGCGCTTCTCCCTCAGCCGGTAGCTATCGCCGCGGATCGTCACCACACAGGGCTGATTCAAAGTCCATCACAGGCGTCCTTGCCGGGGCTGTCAGCATGGGTTGGGGTCGGCTGAATCGCCCCCTCCTTGTGCTTGAAAGCGCCTCCGCCGTAACCGATCTCGACCTGATCAGCGATCTAAGGTCAATCCCAGATGCGCGGATGCGGCGCGGGGTTCGGTTTCAGGCCTGGTATCTGCTGCTGCTGGCCGTGCTCTGAATCCTGAGTGGATGCCAGAGCTTGCGGGATCTGGAGCGTTTCGCCATCCGCCACCACAGCGTCCTGACCGAGGCACTCGGCCTGGCGTTGCGGCGGCCGCCATCGGATTCCTCGTTCCGCTACTTCTTCCAACAGGTGGATGTGGCCGCCCTGTGCACTGCGATCCGTGACTGGACGATCGCCCAAATCCCCGGTGGCGCCGCAGATCTCGACAAGCTGGTGTGTGACGGCAAGACCTTGCGAGGGTCGATCGTGCCGACAACCGGTGGTGGCTCGGCGTATGGCCTCCGGCCGTCTGCGTTTACATTGCCCAGGTCACGCTGTATTTGGCCGCCCTCGGTTTGGCCATCAGCCAGGCCTGCTACGCCACCGGCGAAAACCACGAGCGGGCGGTGCTGCGGCAGCTGCTCGGCGAGCTGGATCTGTGCGGCGTGCTCATCGAAGCGGACGCGCTCCATACCCAGCGCCCGTTTGGGGTTGCCCCGGTTTCGTGGACAGGTCCGGTTTGCTGTGGAACAGGAAATAGAAGAGCTTGTCGCTCGCCAAGGGGCCGTAGTGAGGGCAACCGAGGAAGTCTGCTGCGTTGCGGTGTTGATGGAAGCGAATCCATGACCCAGCGCTCCATCACCGCCACCGACTCCCCCAGCCGATCCAGCCGCAGTGTGAGGTCGTCAGGTAGCTGCAGGGTGAAGATGCAGCTGGGCTTTCAGGTTGTGGGTCGCAACAGCAGGAATCCTGCCTCCGGGTGGGAGCAGAAACGCTCGATCGTCTCCGCTTGCTGCAGCAACAGGATCGCCGTGGCGGCATTGCTGGCATTGCCGATGGCCAGACACACAACCTTGGGCGGACATCCCCGGGTCACGCTGAGATCGAGGAAGTCCTCATCTTTGCTCACCAGGACCAGGCCCTCTTGGCGGGCGCCCATGGGTGGAGCTCGGAAACCGCTCCATCAGCAGCTGTGGTGAAGTCACGCTGGCCTGCCTACACCGCCGCTGCGCTGGTGATCAGCCGCTTTTCGCGCTCCGCCGCAAAAGCGAGACAGGCCAGCACATCCTCATGGGTGAGCTGGGGGAAGTCCAGCAGCAATTCAGCTTCCGCCGTGCCAGCTGCCAGGACGCCGAGCACATCGCCGACCGTCAACCGCGTACCCCTCACGCAAGGCTTGCCGTAGCCGCAGGCAGCGCGGAGCGCTAGCGCACTGCGGGGTCAATGCTGATTCGCTGAAGCAGGTCCATCGTCACAGAGTAAGAGGATTTCCTGGGTCTTTCCGCGGAAGCATGAGCCAAAGGCGCACCCGGAGGCTGCGGGCTGATGGCGGCACCGGCCTGGGACAGCAGGTGGCCCTGCTCTTCGGCGAGCACCGGCAGCCACTGGAGCAGCGCATCATTCGTGCTGTCGCAAGCTCCACAGCTATCGAAACGCGAGAGCCGGTCAGTGAAATTGAGGCAAGGCTGAGGTCTTCTGAACGGCTCGTGATCAATCGCCGGCAGGTAGCGCTTGCCTGAAGAGCTCCTTGATCGGGGCCAGATTAAGACGAGCGCCCGCTCAACATTGGCGATCACCCCTGGATCGCTGATGCTCAGCAGCTTGCTCAGCACCAATCCGTTTGAGCCCTCTCGACACCCGGCTTCTGTGCCGACAACGCGTTAGCTGGTCAGTCCCGTCGTAACGGGGTGAGAGTTGCTCCCAAAACAGCAACGGATGCCGCAAATGAGAAGCGCAGGATCTCAAGGCGTTGACCATGATTCTGTGCTGAATACTCAAGCCAATCCTGGGCGAGATCGATTTGAGGTGGTGCTGGCTTGGAAGCAGGCATCAGAAGTTCACGAGCTCACGCTCAGCCCCATCTCGCGATCGCAGAATTACATGACCCTGCTGCACTTCCTCCTGCTTCACAGTTTTATAAAGTGCAATGGCCCGGCGGAACACTTCAGCGCGGCTGAGGCCAGCGGACCGCGCCACCTGATCAAAATCGTCAGCTAGTCGTTGGTTGAGGCGCACCTCAAAGCGGGACTCGCTCATGGTTCTCGGTGTCCGTACGGGTGTACGGATAAGCATAGGCTGATTGACGAGATCAGCGCACCCCCGCCAGCGCCCCCAGCCGGCCGCCGCTGTAACCGCTCTGCTCGCGCACCTGGCAGCACCAGTCCTGATGATCGAGGTACCAGCGCACGGTGGCCTCCAGGCCGGCTTCGAAGCTGTGGCGCGGCTGCCAGCCCAGCTCGCTGCTGATCCGGGTTGGATCAATCGCGTAACGCCGGTCGTGACCAGGGCGATCCGTCACCGGCGTGATCAAGCTGTTGTGGGGGGCACCAGCGGGCAGCAGGTCATCGAGCGCACTGCACATCGCTTCCACCACCTCTTTGTTCGTGCGCTCCCCATGGCCCCCAACGCAGTAGCTGCGGCCCAGCTGCCCCTGGGTTGCCGCTAGCAGCAGCGCATCCACGTGGTCTTCCACATAGAGCCAATCGCGCACGTTGGCGCCAGCTTCTCGGGAAATTGCCAGTGCCGTAGTTGTTGCTGCAGTTGGTGAGCACCACCGCGACGCCAATGTTCACGCAGTGGGCCGGCGGCCGGCGAGCAGTGCGGGTGCGAGAATATGAAAAAGGAGGTTGGCAATGCCAGCGGCTGATCAAGAGCTTCTGAGTTTGCGGGCCCAGGCTCGCCGGCAGCCTTTGCAGCGCCGGATCATTCGCTCCGTTGCCAGCTCAACGGCCATCGAGACGCGACAACCGATCAGCAGCATCGAGGCAAAGCTGCTGGCCTCAACCCAGGTTGTGGTCAATCGCCGCTTGGTAACGCTCGCTTGAAGAGCTGCTTCATCGGTTCCAGATCACGTCCGACGCCAGCTCGGATCGCAGCGAAATAGTCGTCAGGAGGCTGATCCCATCCTTTGTAGTCCAGAGGACCAACCTCGGCTTGAACTGCCATCACATCGCACAACAGCCGTGCAATCCTTCCGTTCCCTTCTCGAAAGGGGTGAATCAAAATCAGCTCCACATGCACTGAGCTGAGGGCATTGACCAGTTCATCAATGCTGGTTGGTCGGCAGGGTGTCAGCACATCGAGTTGCTGCTTTTGGAACTCGCGCAGTAGATCAGGGATGAAGGCTGCCGTTGCAAACGCAAAGCCATCTTTGCTCACGTTGACGGTTCGCTCCGCGCCTGCCCATGTATAGACATTTCCGAGCCATCGGCCGTGCCATGCGCTCAGCATTCGGGTCGTCAAACGCCCTTGAGAGGCAGAGTCAGTGAGAACGGCTTCATAGAGCTGGCGGAGAAGCCCCTGCTCCACGTTCGCCATCTCCTCTGGGTCAGTAATACCCAGCAGATTGCGCAACACCAGTCCATTGGAGCCTGGCTCGCACTCCGTTTCGGAACCAACGATGCGGTATCGATTCATACAGGCTTCCGTTCAGCGTCATTGTCCTCGGCTCGCGCCCCGCTGGTGCAGGTGAACCCTTTTCTGCAGTGGTGAGGCAGAACGCCACGAACGCAGCACCAATTTCAACTTCACCTTGACGCCTGTTTTTTTCACCCTGTGGCTGCCATCACGGCTCAGCTCGCGTTGCTCGCCAGCACCCCCAGCCGCCCGCCGCTGTAACCGCCCAGCTCCGTGCTGATCCGGGTGGGATCGATCGCATAGCGCCGGTCGTGGCCAGGCCGATCGGTCACCCGGGTGATCAGCCGGGCATGGGGAGCACCGCCGGGCAGCAAGAGCCTGGAAGCCTGCGTGGCCCAGGTGGTGGCCTATCTGATCCAGGCACCCATAATCCTGGAGACATGAGCGAATTTCTTCAGGCTGGCGCCCGAGGTCACGGGGTTGTTGGCCGCCGTCCTGGTCACATCGTGGCCAGGCAGCTGGGCTTCGGCTCCATTGAACTGTTCGACTTCACCGCCATCGGCATCCCCGTAGGGCTACCAAGCCAATAGATGCATAAGATCGGTACAGATCTTTCAAACTCGGGCTCTCGTGAGCGGCGCGCATGGATCCTCTGCGTAACCCTTTTGCCCCTGGAGCAGGGTCTAGACCTCCTGAGCTTGCCGGTCGCGATGCATTGCTGAATCAGGCCCAGTTGGCACTGCAGCGTGTTCGGCTTGGCCGTTCAGAGAAAAGCCAGCTGCTGCTCGGTTTGCGCGGTGTTGGTAAAACTGTGCTGCTCAATCGCATCGCTGAGCAGGCGGAAGCCCTCGGCTATGAGGTGGCACAGCTGGAGGCTCCGGAAGGCAGGCCCCTAGCCAGTTACTTGGCCCCCGCCTTGAAATCGATCCTGTTGCGCCTAGATCGTGTCGAACAGGCGCGTGCCTGGGCTGGCCAAGCGATGGCGGCGTTGCGAGGGTTTGCCAGCGCCTTCAAGGTGAGCGTGGGTGATGTAAAGATGGGCTTGAGTGAACCGCCAAGAGCCGACAGTGGCAATCTTGAGGTGGATCTACCGGAGCTGCTGGTAGCCACGGCACTGGCGGCCAAAGCTGCTGAAACATCCATCGTGATCCTGATTGATGAGGTGCAATACCTCAGCGAAGATGAACTAAGAGGACTGATTGTGGCGTTGCACCGTGTGGTGCAACGCGGCCTGCCGTTAATTCTGTTTGGCGCCGGCCTGCCCCAGTTGGCTGCGCTGGCTGGAGAGGCCAAATCCTATGCCGAGCGCTTGTTCGATTTTCCAGCCGTGGTCGCACTTCCGCCCGATGCGGCAGCCCAGGCGATTGAAGAGCCGATCGAAGTGGAAGGCGCCCGGATTGATGCCGATGCCCTCGCCGAAATCGTGGGCCTCACGCAGGGCTACCCCTACTTTCTGCAGGAATGGGGTAAGCACACCTGGGCTGCTGCCAAGGGGCCAAGCATCTCGCTCGCCGATGTTCAGAAAGCGAGCGATCAGGCCCGTGATGCTCTTGATCGCAATTTTTTCCGCGTGCGATTCGATCGACTCACACCACGCGAACAGGACTATCTCCATGCCATGGCCCAGCTCGGTGCCGGCCCCCATCGCTCAGGCGCCATCGCCGAACAGATGCAGGTGAGGGTCGAGCGCACGGGCCCCTTGCGCAGCGGTCTGATCCGCAAAGGCATGATCTGGAGCCCTGCCCATGGCATGACCGCCTTCACAGTGCCGATGTTCGACACCTTTATGCGGCGGGCGATGGATTGATCATCCTGATGGTCTTCGGCCCCGGCACCCTCCGGTCACCAGGATGCGGCGGCGGCCGGCGAGCAGGGATTGAACGCTTGGCGGGGTGGTCTCAGGCATTGGCCCGGTAGTACGCCTGTACTAAGATGGTGATTGTCGAATTGGAGCAGACTGCTCACAGTGGACGCAGCTTTTCAGGATCTGGATACCTCGCCGCCCTGGTGGCGCCTGGGGTTTGATGGCAAAGCCCTGCTGGAAGCCGGGTTTTTCACCTATCTGCCGGCAGTGTTGTTGTTCTGATCGCGCTCTTCTCCTCCTATGACCACGTCAACCTCCCCCACCGCCGGCTCCCGCTCCAGCAGCAATGGGGCGTCTGGCTCATCGCTGCCTCCCTTCCGCTCGTTTTTATCCGCGTCGTGTAATACGCCGCGCCATTTGGGCACAACGCTCAATTGGCGGCGCGATCCCCCCAGAGAGATGCGGCTGAATCAGCTCGAGAGCGAAATCGAGCAGCTGTAGACGCAGTCGGCCGTAGGCCAAAGCAAGGCAGAGTGCAGATCGAGAAAGAGCTCGCGTTGCTCAGCTGGATGCTCTCCGAACTCGACTTGATCGAGGCCGACTTGCCTTCCAGCTCGACCCCTCCGCCAACAACCGCCGCAATCTCCAGCGACTGCTGAGCCTCCTCAACAGCCCAGCGGTGGCCCAGTTGTTTCGCGGTTGATGCAGCGAATCGATCATCCCAATCAATGTTCCCTTAGGCTTATCCCACTCGGTCATCCCTGGAGGAATGGGCCATGCATGCGGTGAGCGTGAGTGGGCTCAAGCACAATCCAGCCGATGCCCTTCGCCAGGCCCGCAGCAGCCCGGTGGTGGTGCTCAACCGCGACCATCCCGATGCGGTGTTGATTGGCCTGGAGCAGGGGGGCGTGCTGCAGGCACCAGGGGTGCGGGCGGCACTGGCGACAGCCCTGTTCCGCGATGGCGAGCTCTCGCTGGCACGGGCAGCCCGTGTGGCTGAGATGGATGTGGCCAGCTTCATCGCCCACCTCGGCCGCCTCGGCATCCCGGCGATCCGCCTGACGGCTGCTGAATCCAACGCCGATCTCGACACCCTGGAGCAATGGCTGCAATCGTCATCGCCGACGCCAGCCCGCTGATCGCGCTTGCCCGCGTAGGCGGGCTGGGCTGGCTGCAGCACCTGTTCACCGAAGTGATGCTCACCGATGTGGTGCTCGCCGAGGTGCTCACGGGCCGTTACCCAGCCACGGAAGCCCCGATCCGGCAGGCCCTGGCGTCTGGTTGGTTAAAGATCGTCGCCATTCCCACCACTGACCCGGCGCTGCCCGATCTCGATGAAGGGGAGGCGTCCAGCATCCGTCTGGCGCTTAGCCGCAACGGCCCGGCCCTGTTGCTGATCGATGAGCGCTCCGGCCGTGCCGTGGCTCAGGATCTTGGTCTCAGCGTGGCCGGCACAGCCGCCGTAATCGGCCTGGCCCGCCAACGCGGCCTGATCACCTCAGCCCGGCAGGTGTTCGCTGCCCTGCATGCCAGCGATTTCCGCATCGCACCGGCGGTGATCCAAGCCGTGCTGGATCGCTGTGGCGACTGAGCCAGCACCCGCCTGAATTCCTGGTGCAGTGGTGAGGCGGGCAGCCATGAACGCAACACAAGCCGGCCGCCGCTTTAGCCGCCCTGCTCGCTAATTAGGGGCTGGTGTGGGTCTTAAGGGGTGGTTTGGTGCTGATGTGGCCGCCGAATCGGTGCGGTCCACCCGCATCAGGGTGTGGCGGCGGCCGGCGAGCAGGATTTTCAAGGCTTGCCCTCCTGAAGATCCACACTGGGGGGGGGTTGGCACGGTTTAGTGGGGTTGCCTGGGTCAGATTGGTAGTTCCGATTCCCGGGCAGAATGGATTGATGACCATCGCCAGTACGGGCACACCCAGCATCCGCGAGCGTCTCGAGAGGCTCCGACCTGCCGTTGTGGAGGTTGCCCAACGCTATGGGGCCTCCAACCTGCGGGTATTTGGCTCGGTGGCCCTCAATCAGGAGCATGCGGACAGCGATCTCGATCTGCTGGTCGATTTGCCTGCGAATCAGTCATTGCTGGCACTGGTGGGTATCGGTCAGGAGTTGGAACAACTGCTTGGCTGCCCTGTGGATGTGGCCGAGCCCGATTCGCTTCATCCTCTGATTCGCTCGGAAATCCTGCAGCAAGCTGTGGGTCTGTGAACAAGGACCGTCTGTATCTTGATAGCATTAGCGATTGCCTTGAGCGCATCGCTGAGTACACGGAGTCCGGGGAAGACGCTTTTCTTGCCTCGCGTCTGATTCAGGACGGTGTAATCCGCAATCTGGAAGTCATTGGCGAGGCCACCAAGAACATCAGCAAAGCCCTGCTGGAAGCCGTCGTCGGCAGTGTTGTTGGCCTGATTGCTCTGTTTTCTTCCTATGACCACATCAACCTCCCCCACCGCCAGTTCTCGCTCCAGCAGCAATGGGGCGTCTGGCTCATCGCTGCCTCCCTTCCGCTCCTTTTTGCGGATGCTTGATTGGCGGCGCGATCCCGCCAGAGAGATGCAGATCGAGAAAGAGCTCGCGTTGCTCAGCTGGATGCACTCCGAAATCGACTTGATCGAGGCCGTCTTGCCTTCCAACTCGACCCCTCCCCCAACAATCGCCGCAAACTCCAGCGACTGCTGAGCCTGCTCAACAGCCCAGCGGTGGCCCAGTTGTTTCGCGGTTGAGTTCATGCCACTCCCTCCAGGAGCTGGCGGAGGGCCTGGCCCATTTGGCCGGCAGCGCCGGTGAGCAGGATTTTCATGCGAACACCTCCCCAATGTGCTGATTAACCTTGGCGTAAAGACTTTGATCCGAGGGAGGTTGGGCCTATGAGCACCTACACCGCTGTTGTGAAGCAAGACGGCGACTGGTGGATCGGCTGGGTGGAAGAGGTGTCTGGCGTGAATGCCCAGGAATCCACCCGCGAAGGGCTGCTGGTGTCGCTGAAAGAGGTGCTGCAGGAAGCCCTGGAGATGAACCGCGCTGAAGCCCGTGCTGCTGCAGGCAGCTCCTACGAGGAGCTTGCGCTGGCCCTTTAAAGCGCCGCGAAGGCGGCAACCTCTCCTGGTGGCACCAACCCGAGCTCAACAGGCGCAGTGCCATACCCCGGCACAACGAAATCAAAGAGCTGTTGGTGCGCAAGATCTGCACTGACCTGGGCATTCCACGCCCCTGATCCATCCCTTTCATCCGAACACCTCTCCGCCGCGCAGTATCGGTGCGGCGACATCGCCATTGCGGCAGGTGGCGATCAGCTCCACTCCCGCCGGCAGCTGTTGGCGCAGGGCCTGGCCCAGTTGGCCGGCAGCGCCGGTGAGCAGGATTTTCATGGCCTGCCCTCCTGGGGAGTTTTCCGTGATGCCACGGATGCAGCCCATGGCCAACTCAGCCGACAGTGCTTGTGACCAGCGTCCTGTGCATTGGGGGTGAAGATCCGCGTTGTGATCAAGGCCTTGGAGCAGGCAGGCTGAGTGCTTGTCGCCACCCGCGGCAGCCACAGGCAGTTCAAGCATCCACTCCGGCCGGGTCGCGTTACGGTTCCAGCAAGGCCAAGCGACGACCTCGCGTCCGGCACCCTCAAAAGCATTGCCCGGCAATCCGGAGTGTCCCTGCCATGAGCCAAGCCTTTGCCGTTGTGATCGAAGAAACCGATCACAATTTCTCTGCCTATGTGCCTGATCTGCCGGGCTGTGTGGCCACAGGTCCCACGCGGGATGACGTTATCGCTGAGATCCGTGACGCCATTGCCTTTCACCTCGAAGGCCTTGCTGACGATGCCCAGCCCCAGCCGCCTGTGCGTTCCAGCGTGGCCACTGTGCTGGTGTAGCGCTGGCTTTGCCGGGTAAAAGCACCTTCATGCCGGAGTGAGCTCCATCAGGGTCAGCCCTTAAAGATCGAGTCGCTGACGGGCTTGCCAGAGGTCGTGGCTGTCCTGCATGGCAAGCCAACTTTCGGCACTACGCCCCAGCACCCCTGACAACCGCAGCGCCATATCCGGCGACACGCGACTTTTGCCAGCCACCAGCCGCTGAAAGGTTGAAGCCGAAACCCCCAAGCGCTCGGCCACCTGCCGGATGGAGAGCGCACACGGCTCGAGATACACCCCTTCGATGAATTCCCCGGGGTGGGGCGGATTGTGCATCTGCATCAGTGGTAGTCCTCGAAATCAAGATCGAACACGTGGCCATCGCGGAAGACAAACGTGAGCCGCCAGTTGCCGTTCACCCAGATCTTCGATCTGGGCCGCGGAGTGCAAAGCAGCCAGTAGCGGCTGGCCTTGTAGAGCACCTCAGCGCTTATGTGCAATCTGTACAGAATCAAGGACATTGCCAAAGAGCCCCCGGCAATGGGGCGTATGGCTCATCGCTCTCGAAGTGCCGCAGGTTGTGTTTCACTACCGTGAGGCCCCGCTCCAGAGCCGTAGCGGCGATCAGCAGGTCTGCCCCGTCGTGGCCGATGTCGGCCGAAAGCTGCCCCCAGCGGTGCGCCACACCTACATCCTCCTGCAGCAGTTGAGCGCCCATCAACCGTGACTGACACGGGACACACGAGGCCGGCTGACCGGGGGAGCCGAATAATGCTGTTGCGACTGTTAGAATTTTGGGCAAGTTATCTAACGTGAAGGAAGCCATGAGTGCGTCGCAGGCGATCCGCGCCCGCATCGCGGCCCAGCCACCTGGACAACCTTTCACTCCATCCCTATTTGCAGGCTTGGGCTCGCGAGCGTCTATTGATCAGACCTTGATGCGTCTGACCAAGGATGGGTTGATTGAGCGGATCGGCCGTGGCCTCTACAGCGCTCCAAACACCAGCCGTTATGGCTTGAAGTCCATGCCGTCGCCGGAAACGGTGGCGCAGACAATCGCTGCCGGCGAAGGGGCTTCCATCGAAGTCCATGGGGCAGAGGCCGCCCGTCGTTTTGGTTTCAGCACCCAAGTGCCGGCCCAGCCGATTTTTTACACCACCGGCTCCTCTCACACCGTGCGGATGGGCAAGCTGCAGATTCGACTGCAGCACGTCGCCGGGCGCAAGCTCGCACTGGCTGGCCGTCCAGCAGGCCAAGCGTTATCCGCGCTCTGGTATCTCGGTCGTCGGCAAGTCACGCCGGCCACGTTCGAATGTCTCGCTGCCAAGCTGCCACAGATCGAATTTGAGGCGTTGCGCAGCGCCAAGGCCTCAATGCCGGCCTGGATGGTCGAAGCGCTTCGCCGGTATGAGGAAGTCGCGCTGGCCTATGGCTGAGGCTAACCGGGAAAGCTATTTCGACCTGCCCGTCCGCGAGCAAGCCGATTTGCTCCAGAGCCTGGCGCCAGTGATGGGTCGCCGGGCCGAGATCCTCGAAAAAGACATCTGGCTATGCCAGGTACTTGACTTCCTGTTTCAGTTGCCATGCCGCAAACCGATGGCTTTCAAGGGCGGCACCTCTCTGTCCAAGGTTTACAAGGCAATTGACCGTTTCTCAGAGGACATCGATATCACAGTTGACTATCGAAGTCTGGTGGATGATGCACCCGAACTGGAATCCATCTCCAGCAACAGCCAACGCAGCAAGTTGTTGGACGCCTTAAAGGCGGCGCTCACGGTGCACATCAATGACGAGTTGGCGCCAGCTTTGCAGGGAGCTCTCGCCACGGTATTGCCAGCGCAAGCGACCAGCATCGAGATCAGTGATGACGCTGAGAAGCTGTGGCTCTTTTATCCCAGTGCAGTAGAAAATACCGACAGCTACATACGACCGAGCATCCTGATTGAATTTGGCGGTCGCAACTCGACCTTGCCACAAAGCATGCTGGCCATCACGCCGGATATTGCCGAACACGTTCCCAACTTGGCCTTGCCATCTGCGCAAGTATCGGTGTTATCAGCAGCGCGCACCTTCTGGGAGAAGGCCACGCTGATTCACGTCGAGTGCCATCGCCCGAGCTTAAGGCCGAGTGCCGAGAGACTCTCCCGCCATTGGTATGACCTGGCACGGCTCGCAGATCACGAGGTCGGGCAACAGGCCTTGGGTGATTTGGACTTGCTGCGCGACGTCTTACGCATTAAGCAAACCTTCTTCCGCAGTAGTTTCAGTTACTACAACCGATGCACGACGGGCAACTTTCTACTGATCCCGGAGGCCTCATTGCTTGAGGCCTTGCAGCAGGACTATCAGGCGATGCTGGCTGCACAGATGTTCTACGGCGACACCATGTCATTCAAGGCCATCGTGGAACGTTTACAGCGGCTGGAAGCGGATATCAACGCATGAAAGCCCAGAGTTCACACTTGCGGATTAGAACTGGAGCTCGGTGATGCGAACCCTGGAGCGGCTGATCGTGTTGGGCTGGGTCAATGACACCGGGCAGTCATGGGAATCACAACTCCGCGCACCTGCGCCGGTATCAAGTGACCGAAGTCATTATCAGTGGAAAGAAGAAAGGCGTCGGCTGCAGCCGGCGATTTTGGTAGACATCGACGATGAGGATCTGTTATTTGTAAGCGAGCGTGAAGATCTTCAGCGGCACGTCTCAAGTCGATCCAACCTCGGGTTCACTGGGATCTGGATAGCGAAAATCAACGGCGGTCAGAGACAACCGGTTGAGAGTCATAGTTTCTGCAATCCAGCGGAGTGTGATTATCCATAGAGGACCTCTCCATGATCAAGGGCCTCACGAATGAACGGATCTCCCCAGTCGTAACGCTGGGCTGCAGCTTCTGGTCTGCACACCAATAGGTCTACTGGAAATGAAGGTGCCCTCAAATGGCATCACCACCAGGATGTCGGCGTCGGAATCCCAACGGGCCTTACTGCGAGCCAGGGAACCAAATAAAATAAACTTTTGTGGGGCGAAATGATCCACAAGTCGTTGCGTGAAAGCCCTCAGGGCCTCACTGGTAACCAGGGGGGGTGGTTGTCGTCTTGACCAGCCCGAATCCGGCACCACCCGGTTTTTTGTGGTCACCGAGGTGGATCAAGAAGAGGTCGTGGCTTACTACGCCTGCTGCTGGATGTGATCACCCTGGTCGCTGGCGCGGGTTCTCTAAGCAGCTGAACCCGGCCAGTGCTGGTGTTTGGTGCGGTGGCTTCGCTCAGGGGGCCGCAGCGGCGGGCGAGGAGGCGGAGGGTCACCTTGGCTTCTCCGAGGGCTTCTCCTCGCGCTTCTCCTAGGCCAAAGATTTCCTGGTAATCCTGCTAAGCCTTGCTCTGGCTTAGGTCCTCAAGGGTGATGCCGCCTATGGTGCAGATCTCCGGGATTAATGGCAGCACCTCGGCTGCCACGGAATGTGTGAATGCCTGCTGGTGCAGGGCATCACTGATGCGGCGCACCTGGCTTTCTGGCTCGAGCAGCAGGCTGAGAACCCGTGCCAGGGGTGTGATCGGCGCCTGGCCGTCCCTCGGTTGCAGGAGGGGTGAGGGCGCCGAGAAGCTGTAGCCACCTGCATCGGCTGGCAGATCCTCCAGCCAGCGCAGGATCAGATCCGGATTGCTGTGGAACAGGAAATAGAAGAGCTTGTCGCTCGCCAAGGGGCCGCAGTGAGGGCAACCGAGCCAGTCTGCTGCGTTGCGGTGTTGATAGAAGCGAATCCATGACCCAGCGCTCCAATCACCGCCCCCCCCAGAGGTGCCACCACTTGATCACTGCCGGTGAAAGCGCTGCCAGCTGGACGCCGATCCAGCCGCAGTGGTGAAGTCGTCGGGTAGCTGCACGGTAAAGACGCGGCTCGGCTTTCAGGTTGTGGGTCGCAACAGCAAGAATCCGGCATTACTGGCATTGCCGATGGCCAGACACACAACCTTGGGCGGACATTCCCGGGTCACGCTGAGATCGAGGAAGTCCTCATCTTTGGTCACCAGGACCAGGCCCTCTTGGCGGGCGCCCATGGGTGGAGCTCGGAAACCGCTCCATCAGCAGCTGTGGTGAACTCACGCTGGCCTGCCTACACCGCCGCTGCGCTGGTGATCAGCCGCTTTTCGCGCTCCGCCGCAAAAGCGAGACAGGCCAGCACATCCTCATGGGTGAGCTGGGGGAAGTCCAGCAGCAATTCAGCTTCCGCCCTGCCGGCTGCCAGGACGCCGAGCACATCGCCCACCGTCAACCGCGTACCCCTCACGCACGGCTTGCCGTAGCGCACTGCGGGGTCAATGCTGATTCGCTGAAGCAGGTCCATGGTCACAGAGTAAGAGGATTTCCGGGGTCTTTCCGCGGAAGCATGAGCCAAAGGCGCACCCGGAGGCTGCGGGCTGATGGCGGCACCGGGACTTGTGAAGGCGGTAGCGCCTCGGTGGCTGTTACCCCAACGCAAACCTGGCCCGCGAGCGGCTTGAGCTTCTCTCTCTCGGTGAGGGGCACCAGAGCGAAACCGATCCGCGTGGAGCTCACATTGCTCTCGATAAAGGCCCCCGGCCCCTCGATCGAGCGGTCCACATGGCTCTCGGCCGCCAGGCGCAGCACCAGGTCGGGATCGGCCGTGCTGCACCGCCGCTGCTGTAGCCGCCGCATCGGTAAGGTTCACCTTGAGGAGCTGGTGGGCTGTGGGGCCCAGCTCTACCAGCACCTTTTCAATGCCGGTGAGGTCTCTGCCAGGAGGCGCCGCACCACCGCCCCACCAGTAAAGCCCGCACCCCCGGTCACCAGCACGTGGTTGATGCCGGCGGGGAGCTGGATGCCCATCAGATCGTTAAGACTCCGATGAGTCCACTTGAGGTTTCTGACTCCTCCACCCGCATCGAGGGCAGCATTTCCGCGTACTGGTGGAACTCGGCAGCCTGAGCCCGCACGGCAGTGGACGGGGCGTTTGGTACGCCTTGCGCTAACCCGCTTGAGGGGATCGGGCCTGGTGCACTGCATCAACTGCAATCTTCAGCGCTAGCGTTGATGGCACTGCAAGCATTGCTGGCAAGCGAGACCCCTATGGCCAGCCTCACCATCCGCAATCTCGACGATGGCACCAAAGGTCAACTGCGCCTGCGGGCTGCCCGCCATGGCCGCTCGATGGAAGAGGAAGCGCGCACGATCCTGCGGGAGGCCGTGACGATGCCGAGCAAACCAATCGATGGTCTCGGCCTGGGCAGCCGTATCGCGGCCCATTTTGCCGACCTTGGCGGTATTGATCTCGAGCTGCCCCAACGCACCTCACCAGCCCAGCCAGCGATCTTTGGCGACGAACAGATCCATGGGGACCCGGCGTGATTGTGCTGGATACCAACGTCGTCGCTGAGTTGATGCGGCCAAAACCGAGCCCCCAAGTGGTGGCTTGGGCGGATGGGCTCGACCCAGAGGCCGTGATCGCTGCCACCGTCTTGGCCCATGGCAACAGCCTGGCCACCCGCAACCTGGCCGACTTTGCCGACCTAGGCCTGCGGCTCATCAATCCCTGGGAAAACTAATTGAGTCGCTCAGCGGCAAGAACCTGGGCCAGCCTTGCCGGCGAGGAGGACCTTCATGCCGCCGTGAGCTCCATTGGGGTCAGCGCTGAGAGATCCAGCCGCTGACGGGCCTGCCAGAGGTCATAACTGTCCTGCAGGGTCAACCAGCTTTCAGCACTGCGCCCCAGCACCCGCGAGAGCCTCAGCGCCATGTCTGGTGAAACCCGGCTTTTGCCAGCAATTAGCCTCTGAAAGGTGGATGCAGACACATCCAACCGCTCAGCCACCTGCCGAATCGAGAGCCCGCAAGGCTCCAGATAAACCCCTTCGATGAACTCCCCAGGGTGGGGGGGATTGTGCATCTGGGTCACGTGATTCAGCGTCATCAGTGGTAGTCCTCAAAATCCAGATCGAAAACGTGTCCATCGCGGAAGGCAAACGTCAACCGCCAGTTGCCATTCACCCAGATTGATGTTGTACTGCGCTGATTAGGGAGTGCTGGAAGCTTTTAATCCAAGCGAGGCTGCGGGCGTGAGCACTTACACCGCTGTTGTAAAGCAGGACGGCGACTGGTGGATTTTGCGTCAGGATTGTGAGAACCAATTCAGCACATCGAAGCCCTCAAAGGCTTCGAAATCGGCGGTATTGCGTGTTACCACCACCAAGGCCTGTGTTGCGGCAATGGCCGCGATCTGGCCATCCGCAAACGGCGGACGCAGACCCCTGGCTTCCAACCTGGCGCGCTGCTCGCCATGCCACAGAGCAGCCTTACCGTCGTAAGGCAACACGGTGAGGCCACTGGTCAGCAACCCCTGCAGATAGCTGTTGAGCCGTTGCTGCTTGCGCCCGGAAGGCAAACGGTGGATCCCGTAGCTCAGTTCGTGGATCACCACGCTGGCTGTATGCAAGACATGCTCTTCCGATTCCAGCTGTGCCATCACAGCCGGATCTGGCAGCTCTCGCAGGGGTTCAGACAGCACATTGGTATCCAGCAGCACGTTCATCCGAGCTGCACCTCCCTGCCCATTGAGCGATCGCGCCAGGCTTCGATCTCCTGGGCGCCGCCTGGGCCTGAGTCCAGGGGCCAATCATCGGCATGGCGCCCATGGGCAACTGCACGCCAATCCGCGATGGCAGTCCACACGCCTCGTCTTGACTGGTGGCCCTGCAATGAGGCGTAGGCCTGCTCGGAGATCAGCACGGCCACAGGCTTGCCATGGCGTGAAATGTGAACCACCTCGCCTGTTTCCGCCGCCTGCACCAAGCCGGCCAAGTGGGTTTTTGCTGTCGATAGAGACACTGCCTGATCCACCGCGTCCATCCTTGGAGTTCAGACCATAATTCTAGTCTGATTCGAGGGTGTAGGCCGGCAGGCTTGCGCAAGGGCAGGGTGGTGAGGGAAGGGATGGGGTGGGTCATGGCGCAGGCTCCTGCATCCACGGGTTCAAGGTCTGCACCCCCGTTGGGGTGAAGTGCCGCAGGTTGCGGGTTACTACCGTGAGGCCGTGCTCCAGCGCGGTGGCAGCAATCAGCAGATCAGCGCCGTCGTGGCCGATTTCAGCGGAGAGCAGCCCCCATCGCCGCGCCACCCCCACATCCACGGGCAGCAGCCGATCGCCATAGAAGCGCAGCAGTTGATCCAGCCATCCAGCCAGCTGCGTTGCAAAAGCATTATCCCTAGAGCGCTTGCGTGCGATGCCACGCTCGATCTCGCCGATGCTCACCACACTGAGAAAACAATCCTCCTGCCGCTGGCCGCTGATCCAGGCCACCACACCCGGATCGCGCTGGCGCAGACGAAGCTCGGAGAGCACCATCGTGTCGATTAAATACATGGATACTCCCGCGGAGTGAGGGGCAACCGCTCGAAGCGCTCGTCGTCTTGGGGCATCTGCAACAGCAGTTCCCCCAGCGATGGAGCGCTGGCCTGCTCGAGGCGCTGCAGCCGCTCATAGTCCTCGGCCGAAAGCACCACACTCACCCACTTGCCGCGCCGCGTCACTTTTTGAGGCCCACCGCAAGCGGCCGCGTCCACCACCGCGCTGAAGCGATTTTTGGCGTCTTGCAACGTCCACACGGCATCCATCGCAAGGCTGGCTAGCTGATCCATCTAGCTTAATGCTGGCGCCCATGATCGACCAACCCCACCGATCGCGGCCATGGGCACTGTGAACAGCCTGTCGATCATCAGCTGGGAGGGTTTGCGCAAGCCATTGCTCGGCGTTGGCTGCACGGAAAGCCGCACGCGTGGGGCCTCGATCAGGGTGCTCGTCAACGGACATAGCGTCACACTCGGATGATCCTGCAACCAGCGATTGGCCTGAACCACCACCGCAGGCCGTGGCTAACCGGAATAGGCCCCCAGACTGGCCACCGACACCACCTGCGCGCAGCAAGCCTTTGGTCGTCATGCCGTCCAATCAGTCCAGTCGGGCACCTGCTCACTCCAGTGGGTGGAGCCGGCTTGCTGGCGCTCCAATTCAGGCTCAACCCGGACGCCGATCGCCATGGCGTTGTTGAACATTTTGTTCAACAACCTAGGAGTGTTGCAAACCTTTGCCTCGCGGCCTTCGGCTGCCTGCACCAGACCCCCTCTCTTCCTTTCATCGGTCACGGTTGGCGAACTAAGCGGCGGCGTTGAAAGCATTCGCCATCGTGGCGATCAGCCCAAGGCCGCCTTGCTGCAAAATCCATTCAAGGGTGCCTGAGCAGCAATCTTCCTAGCCGTCGCCACGGTCCAGCCGCCCCACTAGGTAGCCCACCAAAGCGCCGATCGCAGCCCCCTGCAGCTGCCATAGCTGCTTGCGGTAACGCCAGGGGATTCCCCCCAGCTGAATGCCGATCACCAGGGCGAGGGCCAGGCCAATCGCCGTGAGGCCTGAGGCTCGGGCCAGACCAGATTTCCGAGAGTGATTTTCGCCCACTCCCTAACACCAACCTCTCCCGATTTTGCCGCACTTGGTTGGGTTCCCGACCGACCTCACTAAAACATCAGTGAGCTCCTCGGTGCCTACGTGCGGGAAGGAGCCCAGGCGATACAGCGCCGTGGGGCAGAAACCGCGGTGCGATTGCCCATTGAGGGGGTTGGGCATCACCGCAAACTCCAGCGTCTTGGCCCATGACCCCAGCCTCACCCGAGTTAGCGGCCGCCCTCGATCCGATCCCCGCCCGGCACCCCATTGAGGTCAACTGCCTGATACCAATTGTCGGTTTGCCGCCGTTCGGCCATCCAGCCTGATGTGCCGTGTTGCTCCACGCCGAAATGGGCATGCATGGCATTGCCCACATAGAGGCTGGTCACGCCGTAGCGGCGGTGGACCGCATGGCACAACGGCAGGCCGTAGGCACCGGCCGCCGCCGTAAACACCGCAAAGGGCCGCTGGCGATAGCTTCGGTCCACCTGCTCCAAGCAGCGCTCCAAGCTATCTTCAAAGCCGCGATCTGGCCGATTCGGATAGATCGACATCGGCGCAGGGATGCAACGCAAGCCGTAGGGGCTAATGGGCAGATCCGTGAACAAGGCAAAGGCCTTGCCGCTGCGATGGTGGGCCTCCACTTCAGCCGCCAGGGGGGTCACAAACAGCACCTCCTGGCCGGCAATGAAATCATAAAAAGCCTTTTCCCCAGGCCACTGCACCAACTCAGGCACCTTGCCGCTCTGCCTTTGCAACTGCTGGGCCACCGGCAGAAACATCGCCACGACGGAGTCTGAGCCACAGAGCACCTCTCCCCCCAAGAGCGCCGCAATCGTGGCCTGGCTCCACTGCTGCAGGCTCTCCAGCGGTGCATGGCTACTGGCATAGAAGCCCGCCTTGGTGTGCAGCCGGCGGATGGTCTCCACCGGATCCGAGGGATCTATCCACCACTGCTCGCTGTGGCGTTCCATCCAGGCCCGGTCGTGGTGATGGCGACGGATCTCCATCAGGGCCATTGCCAACCCCTCCCCACCTGCGATCGCGCTCTGCAGCGCCGCCAGCTCCACATTGCCCGGACGCACCAGCAGCTGCCCAGGCCGCAGCTGGCTCACCGGCAATTGCCAGCCCTCCTGCTGCGCCCCCAGGCCATCCGGCCCCCCGCAACGGCTCCAGAGGTTTGTGGCATAGACCAACCCCGGAAAGCGGGCCGGATCCAGCCCCTTGCCCTGCTGCCACAGACCCGCCAAGGCGGCATACACCGCGCCATGGGGCTCCTCCTGCACGAAGCTCTCCCCCCGGGTGTTCTGCTGGAGCGGTTCAAAAAAGCTGCACACCAACAGGTCGAGTTGCTCGACCAAGGGAAACGCCAACAATGGCGAGAGGTTGAGCTGCAGGCTGTCTGGCCCTCCAGTCACAGGCTTCTGATCGGGCGCCAGGGCAAGGCCCAACCGCACCGGCCCTGGCCCGACTCCATGGTGGTCCAGCCAGGCAGCCACCTGCCTCCTCAGATAGCCGGCCAGCTCCGCGGCCTGCTCAAACACCCCTTGGAATGACTGGGGCCCAGGTTCGGGCAAGGGTTCTGGCTGGTGCTGGGGCTGGGCAATCTCCTTGCCAGGATTTGGTGCGTTCCCTTCCACCAACGGTTCAACGCCCGGTTGAACAACCTCTTCAAACGCCTCAGCTGCGCCCTGGCTCGAGCGACGGGATCTGGACTCCAGCAGCTCAAGGCTCAGCCGCGCCCGCTCAACCGCCACCCGCACCGCTGCGGCGGTCTGCCCGTCCAAGGGCAGCCTGGGCAACCAGCCCAGCAGGCGGCGCAACCCCTCCGGATCCAAACCCCTCTCAGCATCTCCAGCCCCTAAAAGTTCGAGCTCTTCGGCCAGCAAATCCCGGGCCGCCAAATCAATCCATACCGGGCATGGCACATGCAGCCGAGCCAAATGCAAGAGCAACTCCAGGGCCTGACGCCTCACCCCCACCCGCTTCTGGCTATCCAGTGAAGCGTTGGGATCCGCTGCCAACTGGCGCAGGCTGACCCCCCCCTCCCGCACCAGTTGCTCCTCCATCTCCAAGAGCCAGCCGGGACGCTCCACGCCCAGCTGGCGATGCAGCAGGGCCAGCTGATAGCCGCGCCAACAGAGCGCGCCCCGCTCCTCCACGGGCGGGGCGCCATCCGCATGGACAGCCCCATGCAGGTTGCCAATCAAACATCCGAGCAAGCCAGCCAACTCCTGCCGGGCCGCAAGCTGGCGCTCCCCATCGGCCAGGCCAATCTGTTGGTAGTGGCCAATCGCCTCCTCCGAGTAATCGGTGGCTAAGCCCCATTGACCCTCAGCCGAGGCTGCAACAGCAGCCTGGCCGCAATGGCGGGCCAAAGCGATCAACAGGGAACTGCGGGCTGCCGGTTGATCCGCTTGCTGGCCAAGGGCCAGGCGCCATAGCTGGGCCCTCGCCTCACCATCAAGCGGCAGGTCGAGCAATTGATCGAGGTCGAGCCACAAACCAGCCGGGCGGTTCAGGGGATCGGCGGCAGCTGCCAGCATGATCTCCCACAGTGCTGAAGAGCGCCATACGATCAAGGCCATGGTGCTGGAGCCCCCTGCCAACCTCAAGCCCTTTCGACGGGGGCCCTACCTCGGTTGCCTGGAAGGCCTCGATGGGCGCTCGGGCCTGATCGGCTGGGCCCTCAAGTTGCAAGAGGATGACCAGGCCCCCAGCCTTACCCTGCATCTCACCCTCGAAGACCTCCTCAACCCAACCAATCGCTGGAAGTTGGCGGAGGTGGAGGCCAACCGCGGGCGCCCCGACCTGCGCAGCGAGGGATTGCCGGCCGACTGTGGGTTTGTCTTCCTGGGCCACAACGGCCGCGACCTCCCCCCCCGCACCAGCGGCCTGGTGGTACGGGTGTTCTTTGATGCCGAGCGCACCATGGAGCTACCCGGCAGCCCGCTGCGCCTGGATGCGGAGCGCTACCAGATGCTGCGCCAGCTCTGCCGCACCGGCCTAGGCCGCGACGCCTGCCTTGGCCCGGTCTATGGACGCCTACTGGCAGGGTGGGCCATCGGTGCAGGCCCCTATCGGCTGCGCATCGATGGCGGTGCTCCGATGGCGATTACCCCGCCCGAGCCCCTGCCGGAGCATGAATGGCCCCTACAGATCCCCCTGCCCGCCTGCCACTGCGACGGGAACGTGCACCACTTCCAACTGGAAAAGGACGGCATCGCCATTGATGAAAGCTTCGATCTGGTTCCCGCCCAACTCACCCCCTGGCCGGCGCTCCAAAGCCATGGCCGCGCCCCCTTCCCCGACCATCTCGGTCCCCTAGCCCGCGAACACCACCGCAGCCTCACCACCTGGTTGCATTGGGCCGATGGGAATGGCACCCCCTTTCCGTCCCAATGGGCCCTGCTGCACCGCCTGCTCAGCCATCCGGTCCAACTCGACAGCGATACGGAGGGTCGGGCCCTGCCGGCAGGCACCGAACCGGGCCCTGGCGGCGATGCCATCGGCCGAGAACCCTTGCAGCTCCCAATCACAGCCAATCCCCAGGTGAGCGTGGTGGTGCCAGTGCACAACCAATACGCGGTCACCCGGCGTTGCTTGGCGGCCCTGGCCTATGCCCCTACCCGGGTGGCCTTTGAGGTGATCGTGGTGGACGACGGCTCCAGCGATGGCACCGCCGAAACCCTCGCCGCCGAAGCCCCCGGCGTGCGGGTGATCCGCCACGACTTTGCCCGCGGATTTAACCAGGCCTGCTGCAGTGGGGTGGCCGCCGCCCGGGCGCCCTATGTGGTGCTGCTCAACAACGACACCGAACCCTGCGCCCGCTGGCTCGAGGAACTGCTCTATCCCTTTGAGCGTTGGCCCGATACAGGCCTGGTGGGCGCCCAGCTGGTGCTCCCCGATGGCCGCTTGCAGGAAGCGGGCTGCATTGTGTGGGGTGATGGCAGCCCCTGGAACTACGGCCGCACCCGCAACCCCTACGAACCGGCCTACAGCTATTCCCGCCAGGTGGATTATGTGAGCGGCGCGGCCCTGATGATCAGCCGAGCCCTCTGGGTACAAGTGGGCGGCTTCAGCCCGGAATTCTCCCCTGCCTACTTCGAAGACACCGACCTGGCCTTCAAGGTGCGCGAGGCCGGCTTCACCGTGCGCTATGCGGCCCTAGCCCGGGTGATCCACCACGAGGGCCTCAGCAATGGTGCCGATCCGGAGCTGGAGGAAGGCCTCAAGAAATACCAAGAGATCAACGGCCCCCTGTTCAAAAAGAAATGGGCCCACCGGTTCAATGGCCCCACTGAACCCACCTATCCGGAGGCGGAGCTGATTAAGGATCGGGGCATCCTCGGCCGAGCCCTTTTCCTCGACCACGACACCCCCAGGCCCGACCGGGATGCCGGTAGCCACGCCGCCCTGGTGGAAATGGGCCTCGTCCAACAACTCGGCTACAAAATCAGCCTGCTGCCCGCCAACCTCGCCTGGCTCGGCAGCTACACCGAAGAACTCCAGCGCAAGGGTATTGAGGTGATCCATGCCCCCTTTGTGCTGTCGCTGCGCCAGTTCCTGGAGGAGCGCGGTGGCGAATTCGATCTGATTTACATCACCCGCTACACCATTGCCCAAGACAGCCTTCCCCTGGTCAAACGCTGGGCTCCCCAGGCCAAAGTTCTCTTCTGCAACGCCGATCTCCACTACCTCCGCCAGCTGCGGGCCGCCCGGGTTGAAGCCCTCGATGGCGATGGCCGCGACCGGGCCCTCGAGGCCGTGAAGGCCGTGAAGCAGCGGGAACTGGATGTGATGCGCCAAGTGGATCTCACCTTGAGCTATAGCGATGTTGAGCGGGCCGTGATCGAAGCCGAAACCCTCGGCGAAGCGCCCACCGCTGCCTGCCCCTGGGTGGTCGAGGGGCCGGATCAGCCCGCCCCGCTGGAGGGCCGCTCCGGTGTGGCATTTCTGGGCAGCTACACCCATCCCCCCAACCGCGATGCGGTGGATCACTTCCTCGAAACACTCTGGCCCCAGGTGCATCGCCAGCACCCCCACCTGCACTTTCACATCTATGGCAGTGGCCTCAGCCAGGAGCTGGCGGAGGCCTGGCAAGCAACCCCTGGGGTGCGGGTAGAAGGGTGGATTGCCGATTTGGGCGAGCTCTATGACCGCCATCGGCTCCTCGTGGCCCCGCTGCGGTCAGGGGCTGGCATCAAGGGCAAGGTGATGGCAGCAGCGGCCCACGGCCTGCCCCAGGTGCTGAGCCCCCTGGCGGCTGAGGCCACCGGCCTACGTCATGGCCAAGAGGTGTTGGTCGCCACCACCGGTGAGCAGTGGCTCGATGCCATCAACCAGCTCTGCGGCAAGCCCGAGGCCTGGCACAGCATGAGCACTGCCGCCCACGCCTTTGCCCGCGAGCACTACGGCCCCGAGCGGGGCCTCGAACGCATGCGCTCGGCCCTGCAGAGCGTCGCCCTACCCACCTGCTGAGCGACCCACCCGCCATGGAAACCCCAGAGTCAACCCCAGAGTCAGCCCCACAGCCATCCCCTCCGGCAAAACCCGTATCACCCCGCACCAATCCCCCTGAACCGCTCAGCGGTGTTCCCGACCCTCCCTGTATCGAGATCGCCCCAGGATGTCCTTGGCTCACCCTGGCCGAAACCAATCGACTGCTGCGCCAGCAAGGCCTAGCTCGCACCATTGCCCAGGCCTGGGTTCTCGACGAAATCGCCGCTGTCATTGAGCTCTCCGCCGCCGACGAAAAAGCCCTGATTCGCCCCTACCTCGAAGCCGAAAATGTAAAAAGCGATACGGAAATGAGCCAGTGGCTTGAGAACAAGCGGCTCAGCTTTGCCGACCTGCGCTACCTCGCCACCAAGACCGAACGGCTAAAGCGCTGGCAACAGTTGCGCCATGGAGAGGATGCGGAACTGCGCTTTCTGGAGCGCAAACCGCACTTGGATCGCGTCGTCTATTCGATGCTGCGGGTCAAGGACCAAGCCCTCGCCGAGGAGTTGTACCAGAGCATCAAGGAAGGCGAAGCCGACTTCCCCCTCCTCGCCGAACGCTTTAGCGAAGGGGTTGAAAAAACCAGCCGGGGCCAGATTGGTCCGGTTCCCCTCGCCTCCGGCCACCCCGATCTGGCCGCGAAATTAAGGATCAGCCGCCCAGGCCAACTCTGGCCCCCTTTCTTGGTGGTGGATGTGTGGATCGTGCTGCGATTTGAACAACTTCTCCCCGCCCAATTGAATGGGGAGACCAGAGGGCGCATGATTGGGGAGCTGTTTCAGACCTGGTTCGATGAACGGGTCGAGCTGTTGATGCAAGGGGAGCCCCTCCCGCCGCTCCCCCCCCTGCCCCAAGCCATCCTGCCCGTCGCATCACCCCAGCCCAGCCGCAACGTCCCATCGTGACCTCCTCCCCCTCCTCCCCAGCAGACCAATCGGCGGGGAGCCTGCTGGGCCGCTTTGCGCCATTTGACCTGCTAAGCCCGGATGCGGCCCAGGCCATCGCCCCCCTGCTGCAACCCCGCCGCTACAGCCTGGGGCAAACCATCCTGCGACCTGATGTGGCCCCCGATGGCGTGCTGCTGGTGGTCAACGGCCAGTTGCGCAATTTGGCCGCCGATCCGGCCGGTTCTGGACTGCGCACGATTGAAAAGCTGGGCCCTGGTGCCGTCATTGGCTGGGTGGGCCTGGTACGCCAAATGCCTTGCGAACACATCCGGGCCACCAGCGACGTGGATGCCCTCTGGCTTCCCACGGCAGCCTTTCGGGATCTCCTGCTGGGCCAGCCCCAAATCAGTGCCTGGTTCCAAGACCAGCTCCCAGCCGCCGAGCTGCACACCGTGCTGATGGCGTTGCTCGATCGCGACCCCCAATGGCTAGCTGTGCTGCAGCAATGGCCGGGGTGCCGCGATGCAGCGCGGGTGCGCAGCCTGGTGGCTGGCCCCGAAACGGCCCTCGGCTTACCCAATGGCTACAGCTGGTACGCCAGCAGCGGCCTGCCCGTGGCCGAACCCTGGATCGAACGCCCCCTCGAACCCCTGCCAGCCAACGGGCCATGGCTGAGGCTGATCGGCTTCCAGGATCCCACCAACTGGCACCAAGGCAGCCCTACCGCGCCTGAGTACCAACAGCCATCGGGACTCGAGAGCCCATCCTTTCTCGTGGAAGCCGAGCTGCTTGGCGAAGGGGAATACAGCCTCTCCCCCGAACCCCAGGCCCCCCGCGCAGAAGGCCGCCGCGACCACCTGGCCCTCAGCCGGGCCGCCGGCCCCCGAGACATTCCCATCGCTGTCTGCCGATCCCTCGCCGACTACTTCGGCGTACCCGTTAACAGCGATGTCCTGGCGGACCAAGTGGACGCTGTGCTGCAACGGCAAGCCCAACTCAACCTGGTCAACCTGGGCCAAATCCTTGATTCCCTGGGCCTGCGGGTGATGCTCACCCGGGTTCCCGTCGAACGATTGGGCCGGGTTGCCACCCCGGCCGTCCTGATGCAAAACGGCCACATCGGCGTGCTCGATGGGGTCGATCCCGACGGCCAGGCCCGGCTGCTCGAATCCGAGCTAGGTCCCCTCCGGGTGCCCTGCCAAGACCTGGCCACCTTGGAGGGCAACCAGGTGGAACTGTTGCTCTTCGAGCGCAAAAGCGATGCGAAGGAACAGGTCTTCAATTGGAGCTGGTTTCTGCCCTTCCTCAAGCCCCACCGCACGGCCCTGATTGAAATCCTGGTCACCTCATTTTTCATCAACATTTTGATGCTCGGCACCCCCCTGGGCATGCGGGAGTTGATGAATACGGCGGGCCAGCAAAACATCGGTGGCCTCGCCACCTTCTCCGCCCTGATGATGGCCTGCGCCGTCGGCGTGGGCCTACTCAAAACCCTGCGCACCTACATCTTTACCGAAACAGCCAACAGAATTGACCAGGAAGCGAAAAATACAATTATCGACCAGCTGGTGCGCCTGCCCCAAAACTTTTTTGACAGCCGGCCGGTGGGCCAGATCACCTTCTACTTCAACCAGCTGGATCGCCTGCGGGAATTCATGGTGGGCCCAAGCCTGCCCTTGGTGATCGACCTCCTATTTGTACCGATCTTCCTGGCCATCCTGCTCTCCATGAGCCCCATGCTCACCCTGGTGGAGCTAAGCATCCTGCCGATCATTCTTGGCCTCACGCTACTCGCCAATCCCCTGGTTTACGGCCAAATCAAGCGCGCCCAGGCCGAATCGATGCGCACATTCAGCTACCTCATCGAGGCGATTGGCGGCATCCAAACCATCAAATCCCAAAATGCCGAATTAAAAACCCGCTGGGAGTTCCACAACCGCTACATCCGCTACCTCGGCGAAGATCTCAAGCTGCGCATCACCACCGATACCATTAGCAACCTGGCAGAGTTCATTCAAGGCCTCAACAAAGTTCTCGTCATTGCCGTTGGCACCTGGTTGATTATGCAACAGCAGCTCAGTATGGGCTCGCTTTTCGCTTTTTTCATTCTCGACGGCTATGTCACAGGCCCCATCGTCAAACTGACGAACACCTGGCAGCAATTCCAGCAAAATTCCCAAAACTTACGAATGTTGGCCGACATCGTCGACCGCACCCCCGAGCAGAGCAGTGATGAAGCCAAGAACATCCCGATGCCACCCCTGCAAGGATTGGTCAAGTTTGTCAACGTTGACTTTCGCTTTAATGATGATGGGCCCATGGTGCTACAGGGCATCAACCTTGAAGTGCCCGTAGGCTCTTTCGTGGGCATGGTGGGCAGTTCCGGCAGCGGCAAATCAACCCTGCTCAAACTCTTGCCCCGGTTCTATAGGCCAGCGGAAGGCAAAGTGTTGATTGACGGCCTAGATATTAACAAGGTTGAGCTCTATTCCCTCAGGCGCCAAATTGGCGTTGTTCCCCAGGATTCCCTGCTGTTTGATGGCACGATTCGGGAGAATCTTCTCTTGGTGAAGCCCGATGCCACCGCCGAAGAACTGGTCCGAGCGGCGCGCATTGCCTGCGCCCACGAGTTCATCATGGAGATGCCAAAAGGTTACAATTCAACCGTGGGTGAACGGGGAGCAGGGCTATCCGGTGGTCAGCGGCAGAGGATTGCTCTGGCCAGGGCGGTGCTTCAAAACCCCCGCATGTTGATCCTGGATGAGGCCACCAGTGCCCTCGATGCCCGCACCGAGCGTCAGGTGTGCATCAACCTCTTCGAAGCCTTCCGCGGCCGCACCGTCTTCTTCATCACCCACCGTCTTTCCACGGTTCGCCCCGCTGATTTCATCGTGTTAATGGACAAAGGGGCGCTGATGGAAGTGGGCAGCCACAAACAACTCATGGAGCAACAGGGTTGGTATTACGCCCTCTTCCAAAGCCAAAACCAGGAGGGCTTGAGCTGATGCAAAAACGCCCCCAGCGCCCTCTCCTAACGGCCGCCCAACTGGTTCAGTTTTTTGAGACGTTCACCGATCGGCTGCGTGCCCGCCTGGGGGGGGGCGGCCGAGATCGGATTATTCCGGTGCAGGTCGATTTGGTCGGCAATCATCCAGCCAGCCACAGTCAATCTGCTCCCAACCACCCCTTTTCCAACCCCGCAGCACCGGCCAACCAAAACCCAGCCAGCCCATCTGGCTCTGCCCTGGCTTCGTCGCTGAGCAACGAATGGTCCTTCCGCGAAGCCGTTGTCCTGCAGCGCAGCCGGCGGGCATCGCGATCCCTGCTCTATGTGGTGTTGGGGATTTCGGGGGCCGGATTGGTGTGGTTGGTGGTGGCCCCAATCAACCAAACCGTGCTGGTCCAGGGAAAACTCGAACCCAATACCAAGGTCAAAATCATCCAAACCCCCGTACCGGGCGTGATTGAAACGGTCATGGTGAAGGAAGGGCAGCCGGTCAAGGCCGGCCAGGTGTTGGTGCGATTTGACCTGGGCGATGTGCGCAACCAATTGGCCTCAGCCAACACAATCAAACGTCAACTCCTCGAAGAGAATGCCACCTATGCGGCCTCCCTGGGGGATCGGGCCACGCTGGCCAAAATCACCCCCAACCAGCGTCAACGCCTAGCCAGCCAACGCGAAGAGCTACGCAACAAACGGGATGAGGCCCTCGCCCAACTGCGCCGCAGCGAGGTGAGGATTTCAGGCCTGCGCCAGAGTGTGGCCACAGCCCGCAACATCACTAATCGCTACGAAGGCTTGGTGCTTACCGGAGCGATCAGCGAAGTGCAGTTGCTGGAAGCCCGCAACAAAACCCAGGAAATCGCCACCCAACTGGCAGAAGAAGAGCGGGAAAATCTCCGGCTTCAGGCCCAATTGCGCAGTACCCGCTCAGGACCCAGTGCGGATTTACGGGGGCGGATTGAGATCAATCTCCGCCAGATTGCAGAACAAGAAGCCAAAATCAGCACGGCCCAACAACAACTCCTCTACGGTGAGATTCGTTCCCCAGCAACGGGGCGCATTTTCAATCTTGATGTGCGCAGGGGAAGTGTGGCTCAAGCTGGTCAGCCCCTGCTGAGGGTTGTTCCCTACGATGCTCTCCAGGCCACGGTTTATGTACCAAGCAACGTGATTGGTTTCATTCGCCAAGGCCAACGGGCAGATCTCTCTCTCGATACTTTCCCGTCCGTCGATTATGGGCGCATCGATGCAACGGTGGCCACCGTCTCCACCGATGCCTTGACGTCGGAAAAACAAAAGGAGGCCCTGGGCAACGAAGCCTCCGGGCTCCACTATCCAGCAACCCTCACCCTCAAACGCCAAACCCTGCAAGCTGGCAGCAAACAGATAGCCCTGCAGCCAGGCATGACCCTGTCTGCGGATATTCAACTGCGGCAACGCCGCATGTTGAGTGTGGTAGCAGGCTTCTTCGAAGACAAGCTGCGTAACCTTGAACGCATGCGCTGAGCTCCTCCAGCCATGGCACAACGCGATTGGATCGACTACCTGCCTGAGAAGCAGCGAAAACAACGGGCATCCGAAAGAAAGCGATTGCGCCAATTGCAAATCCTGCGCCAGCGGCGCACCTGGCTTTGGGCCTGCCTCGGTGTTTATGGCATCTGGTGCCTCAGTCTTTTGATCCAGGGAAAAACCTTTGCCTTTGCCCTGGCCCTCATACCCGTGATCAGCATGCCAGCCATTGCCTGGTTAGCCTGGTGGTTGGTCTACAAGGAATTTCACGATTAATTCATCGCTGGGCTTGGGCATTCAGGGCATTGAGATCCTGCAACAACCATTGGGGGATGAACTGCTCACCACCCCCAAATTGGATCTTGCCTGGCGGGTAAAACAGGAGGGCCGCCAGCAACGCATTCAAAGCCCGCGGTTGGCTCATGTTGCTCACAACCTGGCCCAGTTGCGCCCGCAGCTGTTGATCCTCCGGAATCAATCCCTCCCGGGAGAATCCACTCACCAGAACATTGCGATACAACTGACCAAATGAACTTTGATAGAGAGCCTGAATTTGGGTTGGATTCACATCCAACCAGATTTGCCCCAGTTGCCTGCGCAGGCCGATTAATTCACGCTTCACCTCGTTGTCCTGGCGGTCAATCCCGTAGAGATTGAGCAAACCATTCATGCGGCCGAGGTAGTCCTGATTTTGAATCAGGGCCAAACCCTCGTTCCCCCGGCGAGCAGCCATCACCGGCAAAGGGGTGGCCTGCTGAACCGGCTGTTGAAATTGGCCAGGCTGCTGGAATTGGGGAGCCTGTTGGAATTGGGCAGGCTGTTGGGGTGGTCCAACGAGCTGTTGGGGTGGATAGGCCATGCCAACCCCGGCACTGCCCGCAGGCCCCAGCAACCCCACCGGCTGCTGCAACCGCTGCTGCAACATCGGATCAAACAGGGCCGCATAGTCGCCCAACAGCCAGCCGGGAACCTGCTCAAGCGGATTGGCAACCCGCATTTTGCCCCGATCGAAGTAGGGCATCACCGCCAAGAGCAAATTGGTGGTTTCAGGCCGATCGAAATTCTCCATCAAGCGGCGGGCGATGCCATCCCGCCAGTTGATTTCGGCTGCGTCCAAGGGCTGGGCCGGTAAGGGTCCCGCCAGCAAGGCGCGATAACACTCCCCAATCGCCGAGCGGTAAAGCCCCTCAAGCTGATCCACCGGAGCGCCCAACCAAAACTGGCTCAGGCAATGGCGCGCCCGGCGCGACTCCAGCAGCAAGCCAGGGGTGGGAGTGCGGGAGAGGTCTTGAAAGATGGCGCTCAGCCGGGTCGCCGACCACGGAGTCACATCCATACCGGCACGGCTGGCTCCTCCCCGTTGCGGAGCCTGTACCAAGGAGCGGTCCCCATCGGAAGCCCAGCTTGCCTTCTCAACCCTGCCAAAGAGGCGGCCGAACAGACCCATCAAAAACCTGCGCGTTTGTTGAACGTATCCAGCCCGTTTAAGAGTCCGACTGAGAGCCCTGCGAGAGGACCGATCTCGGGCCCTTTAAAGGGATCTAATCCAGCTTAAGGCAAGAACCAATCTAATCTTTCAGGATGCAATGGCTTCTGGTTCACCAAAACTTTCCCGGCCAATTTCGCGACTTGGCCCCCCAACTCAGCCAACGCGGCCATCAGGTGGTCTGCATCGGAGGCAGCAGAGCCCCCCAAAAAATAGCTGGAGCTTCAGAGCTGAGGGTTTTGACCTACCAGGAAGACTCCGATCAACCGGCAAGGCGCCTGATCGACCCCGACCTTGAGCGCAACCTGGGTCGCGGCCGGCGGGTCCATGCCCTGGCCATGGGTCTGCGGGAGGAGGGCTTCCAACCCGATGCCGTGATTTTCCACAGCGGCTGGGGCGAAGGGTTGTATCTCCGCAATGTCTGGCCCAAGGCCGTGCTGCTGGCCTATCCAGAGCTCTATGCCAACCCGGAATTGCTTGGCTATGGCTTTGATCCCGATCTGGGAGCCGTCGGCGAGGGGCTGCTCCAGTCGATGAAACGCCAAAACTTCATGGCCCTCGCCGCCATCGCCGACAGCGATGGCGCGGTCGTGCCCACGTTGTTTCAACGGGACACCTTCCCGGCCCACCTACGCAGCCGCTTCCATGTGATCCATGAGGGCGTCGATTGCGACCGCGCCTGCCCCTACCCCCGCCGGCACATTCACCTCACCCCCGAACTGATGCTGAAGAAAGGTGATCCGGTGATCACCTTTGTGAATCGCACCCTCGAACCCCTGCGGGGCTTCCGCACCCTGATGCGCGCCCTGCCTGCGGTGATGCAGCAACACCCCACCGCCAGGGTTGTGCTTGTGGGAGACACCAATGGCAGTAGTTATGCACCGCCATCCACCCACCCCCAGGGATACCTGGGCGAAATGCTGGCCCTGATGGGCAACACAATCGATCGCAGCCGGCTCCATATCTTGGGCCGCATCGCCTACGACCAACTGGTTGCTCTCCTGCAAATCAGCGCCGCCCACGTCTATTTCACCTATCCCTATGCCCTCAGCTGGAGCCTGTTAGAGGCGATGAGCTGCGGGGCAGCGGTGGTGGGCTCGGCCAATGCCCCCGTCACCGAAGTGATTCACGATGGCCAAAACGGCAGGCTCATCCCTTTCGATCAGCCGGATGCCCTGGCGGCCGTGCTGCTGGAGCTGCTTGCAGACACCCCCCAGCAACTCCGGCTCGGCGCGGCGGCCCGGGCCACGGTGCAGCAGCGGTTCAACCTTGAATCCAGCGTGACGGCCTATGAGCAATTGGTGATCAGCTTGAAGCTTGCTGCCACCAGGGCATGAAGGCACTCAGGACTTGCTCGATCACCGGCTCCCACTGGCCAGTTTGGGGTTGACGGAACAGGCGCAGGCTTGGATACCAAGGGCTATCGCTGCGATCCCGCAGCCAGCGGGGGTCAGCGCTGTAGGGCAACAGTAACCAGCAGGGATGGCCCAGGGCCCCAGCGAGGTGGGCACTGGCCGTGTCCACGCTGATCAGCAGATCGAGCTGGCGAATCCAAGCGGCGTTTTCAGCAAAATCTGCATGGGCAGGTAGGGCATCCACAAACAACTCAGCCCAGGGCTGGGCCAGGTCGCGGTCGGGGCCGAATTGGAGATTGCTCAGCTGGGCGCCCTGGGCATGCAGCAGCCCCTTAATCAATCGGGAGAGGGCTTCCGGCGGCAAGCTGCGCTTGCGGTATTCCCTTGCCGTGAAGGGATCCTCCAGCTTGCGGCCAGCAGCCCAAACAAGACCAACCCGGGGATGGGCCTGGCGAGGAGAGGTCGGCCACCCATGGGATCGCAGATAGCCCTGCCACCCTCCCTGACCATCGGCCACGAACAGATCCTCCACGAGGGGTGCCCCACCCAACAGGTGCGGCAGGCTCATCAGCGCCCCTTGGGCTGAGTCCACAGGATCAGGCGCACTACCTTCCCCAACCTTCACGGCAACTTGGGGTGGATAGGGCAACCAGGCGAGGCCCTCCCGGATGAGCCTCTCGAGTTGCCACTCCACCTCGATGCACAGTTGATTGTCCTGCTGACAGAGATCGCAAATCCAGCGCAGGTACTGCAGGGTGTCGCCAAAGCCCTGTTCACTCCACACATGGACCGGGCCGTGGACGAGCAAGTCCACCAGGGATGCCTCACCAGCGAAATAGGGAGCTGACCGATAGGTCTGCATCTCAGTCACGGAGAGACGAGCCTCCGCCACGGCGAAGGCCTCCCCGTAGCGCTCCAACCCGATGAGGCTCTGGCTCCAGTTCCAACCGGTCAGGGGTACGGGATTGAGACGAAACGACTCTGCGTAGGCTTCTACGGCCCCCTCGAAGTCATTGAGATCGCGCAGAATGTTGCCCAGCCCCCTGTAGGGCAGGGCTTCAGCGGGCGCCAACTCCATAGCCCGGCGCATGGGAGCCAGGGCTAGTTGCGGTTTGTCGGCCAACCAAAACACATTGGCCAGATTGGTGCTCAGCCGATGGTCCGCCGGCTGCAACTGCCCAGCCAATCCATAGTGCCGAGCCGCCGAATCCCAGTCGTGGCGCGCCTCAGCCGCCAGGGCCTCCCGAAGGATTTGCTTCAGTCGATCCATTACTGAGCCCGCTCAATCCCTGTCTGGCCGGCACTGGGCTTTACGTGCAACTGGGCCGAGCATGCAACCCAATGCCGAGACCAGGCCAAGCAACTCAAAAGCCCTGGTGCCAGTTTACGGGCTTGCAAGCGGCGTTCCTCCAGACCAATAACGACGAAAAGGCGGGGAAAACAGTACAAAAACGCGGAGAACCCCACCCAAGGCGCGGATCTGCGGACAATTTAAGGCGCATCTAAGGCGAACCACCCATAGTTCTAAGGCGCCTGCTGCAATCACCTGCATCAGCCAGCCCCGTCAAAGGTCCGAGGCCAGCGCTCCATCACTGTCCTACCAAGGGCCAGGTTGACAGTTGGGTAGGAATACCCATAAGATTCAGGCAATTCTAATGCAGTTATGCGGAAGATCTTAACCGTATTGCTCGCTACACAACTTTACTGACCCCAAAATGTCGACCCTGACGCTCGGACAAGCCAGTTACACGCTTCTTGAAGATCTTGATAGCCCGAGCGGAGCCATTGCCGTCACCCGCGGTGCCGGAAGCACCACTGCCTACGACATACGCAGTGGTAACAGTGAGACAACCATCACAGGGTTAGACATACGTGCAGAAGCAGGCACAAGCAAGCCCGGAAACGTCAATATATTTAATGCGACTAACGAACTTAATGCCAATTTGAGTGGTGGTTCAGATATTTTAAATTTATTTGGTTCCGCAACAAATGCAAATATCGACACCGATGGCGCCAATCCCCTTGGCACAGGAAATGACTTACTTAACGCCTTAAGAGACTTAACTGATTCAAAAATCACCACCGGTGCAGGCAAAGATACCATTCGGGTCGCTGGTTCAGCTAATGGAACTGAATTTAGTCTTGGGGATGGTAATGATTCTTTTACAGTCAATGGATCATCCTCGGATTTAACTGTCGACCTAGGCATAGGAAACGATGCAGCCCAATTCAGGGGCGAAATTTTTAATGGGGAATTTGATGCTGGCGAGGGCAACGATACAGTTCAATTTTTTGCAGGGCTCAATGGCAATTCTCCATATGACTTCGAACAATCCACACCAGCCTCTGCCTTTGTCGACCTTGGAAGCGGCAGCGATTCTCTTTTGATTGGTGGCTTTAACACCAATCTCCAAGTAGAAGCAGGAGCAGGAAATGACACGGTTACTCTTCAAGGCACATTTATCAATACAGTTTTCGACCTTGGCGATGGTAAAAACACTTTAAGCCTTACATCTGGAAACCTTAATGATTCATTAATTAAATCGTCTAGCACGACAGGTGATTCATTAATTTTTGGAGCCGGAACTAACATCAATAACACTGTAGAAGGAACAGGTATTTTACTTGGGGGCGGCAATGACAACCTAGTGTTTGGAGGCAGTGTTTCATCATTGATTAACACCGGCTTTGGAGCAGATACGATTGTCTTTGGCGCACGATCGACTGCATTTGAAACCGAAATCGATCTTGGCAGAGAATTAAGCTTTGGCACGTCAGGATCGACTGACAAAATTTATTTCAATATGAGCAAAGATAATGTAGTCAAGAATTTCAGCTCTAGCTTGAGAATTACCAATGCAGACAGCAGCGACATACTTTATGTGGGCACTGGCTCCTACACTTCATACAGATATGTCAGCTCCAACGCCGATAGCTTCTGGTCTGCAAATGCAGGGAATACAGATACACTTAGATTCATTGGGTAATCGCTGGAAACAAATACCACGCCAATAGCATAACAACTAAAAATTAATAATCTGCTCATTTTCTAGGCTTAAGTCAATAATAAATCATAAAATTTAAAGCTGCTATTTAGTTTCAAGAAATCTTCCTCTTTGAAATCTCAAGTCAAGACTTGAGTCTATGCACTCTTCTTGCATCGCTGGGTCACAATAAAGACTGTCTATATGATTCGCAAATCAAGCAGCTCATGGAAACAGAACGACTACTTCCTCTATAGGTTGCTTGATCTTACTTCTAACAACCCACCGCAGCATGCACTGATTTAGTGATCAAAACATCATTGCCACAATCTGATTCATAAGCTCAAAAGAGACATTAGCTCCAGCCCAAGAAACGCAGGCCAGGAAACTGCAGTAGCTTGCTAACAAATCATCTACTTAATGGAAACGAAAAATCAATGGCCATGCAATGAAAGTCTAAAAAAATACCTGAATTCCATTGTTGGGGCTCAGGCTTCAAGCCACCAAATACCCCTCAAGCATGGGGGATTGTTCGCGGATGCCATCGAGGCCCTTGCGTTCGAGGTTTCTCGTCTTGTCACGGCTCAGGCCTAAGACTTTGGCGATCGCGCTGAGGCTCATGGGTTCGTTGCCACCCGCACCCTCGCAATCAATCCCGTAACGCATCTTCAGCACCCGGCACTGCAGCTCCGGCAACCGCTCCAGCAGCGCACGTAAATCACCCTTTAAGCACTCCCCATCCACCTGCTCATCCGGCAGCTCTCCATCCCCTGCCAACAAATCCAACAGCTCCGTGTCATCCCCATCCCCCACCTTCATCTCCAAACTCACCGGCTGACGCGCCCGACACAGCAAATCCTTCACCTCCTCCTCGGGCAGCTCCACCGCCTCCGCCAATTCCGTCACCGTCGGCGTACGCCCCAGCAACTGGCTCAGTTCCCGCTGCCCCTTCTTCAGCTTGTTCAGCGTTTCGGTGATGTGGATCGGCAGACGGATCGTCCGGCTCTTTTCCGCAATCGCCCGGGTAATCCCCTGCCGAATCCACCAGTACGCATAGGTCGAAAACTTGTACCCCCGCGTTGGGTCGAATTTCTCCACCCCACGCACCAAACCGATCGTTCCCTCCTGGATCAAATCCAGCAGCTCCATATTCCGCTTGGTGTACTTCTTGGCCACGCT
>CALRWB020000009.1:0-154367 GCA_943371815.1 Chitinophaga pinensis
GCAGAGCAGCACCGGATCGAGTACAACGTCTACAGACCGCATTCAGCTCTCCAGGGACGTACGCCCCTGGAAGTCCTCCAGCAATGGAGAGCGGCTTGATCACCCCACTAGCTCTCATAAGAACTGGAGCAGCAAAGGGGGTCACGTCACCGCCTCCTAATCGTCGCGTAACAGGCTTCCCATGGTCTCGCTGGTGGCTACAGATGGCATCGCACCTCGCATTTGATTTGGACAAGGTGCTGACCCCAAGATTCTTGGGGTTGTGACCGTTGGGATTCACCACCTGTCGACTAGGCGCCTTTGCGGCAGAGCTGCTGAGCAGCCCTTCCCCTGCCAGCAGCGCAGCCATGGTTGATTGACCTCCCAGCCCCGCCTTCATTGGTGGACTTCGAGGCTCCCAGCCAGCTGCCTAACGGCACGGCGGGAAGGGCAGGGGTTCTCTCCTGCCCTAATCACTATCAGCTGAAGCCCAGTTTTGGCCCTTTGTCTTCAAAGCGATATTTTGTTGCAAGATGCAGCACCAGGGTGCTATTTGGGTGGGCGTCCGCAGGTTTAGTTGATTTGGGAGTAGCTGCTTATCTGGCCATCCACTTGATTCAGCTAGCTGGTCTCTACTTCCCGCTGACCTATTTCGGTGGCCTCTGGGCCGGAGCTGAAATCCAAGGCCGCCATGGCTGGATTGCGGCCCTGCTTGCAGCCGTTGTTGTGGTTCTGGTCTTTGTGGGCATCGATGGCATCGCGGTTCTGATGCAGCGGCCAACGCCGGATTTACTGGGCCAAGAACTTGTCCACGAGTTTCTCGGGATTGAGAACCGCTTACCCATCTACTTGATGGACCTGGTAGGTCTGTTCCTCGGGTTTGCGCTGTATGGACGCTGCTGGCGTGCCCTGCGAGTACGGGGAAAGAAGGAATGGGTGCTTGCTTTGCTGCTTTCCGTGCTGCTGCTCGTTATCCACGAAGCTGCCGAGAGTCAGCGCGGGGTCTATTCATCGAGTAACCCTGCTGCCATGAATCAGGCCAAATAACGCTGCTTAGTGCGCCATATCGCAGCCAATTTGCAGCAGTATTGACAGGTAAGCCATTAATTCACCATTTGCATAAAAAACCGTCGAGCCAGAAGGCGCAAGCGTTTACCCCCCCCCGAAAGTGTTCAATATGTTACAAAAGTGGCCTGATGATAGTTCCTGGTTTGAGCCATCCCTCGTTTGAGAGATGTAAACGGTGCCCGTCACTAGGGCAAAATATCCATACATCGACAGCCGCGCAGTGATCCAGAGTCGCAATTTCTCTTCCGGCAAGTCAGACCAAGGCGGCAATCAACAGAAGCGCCTTGGGACTATCAGCCGTAAGCCCCAGCGGATCACCATCACCGTGTCCCACTACGTTCACGAGGCCCTGGTTGAAGAGAGCTTCATCCAAGGCCGCTCCCTGTCGAACCTGGCCAGCTTCTGGCTGGAGCAGCAGGCAGAGCTCACTCGTAGGCGATCAAGCTGGAGTGATCAGCGGCGCTGAAGTCAATAGAAAGCCGGTCCCGCCACTACGGAACCGACCAGATAGAACACTCCCTGCCTCAAGACAAAACAGAAGCTGTCAGCAAAGGCCCTTGGGGCCAAGGGATCCAGGTGTGGGGCTTTGTACTCCTGGGGCACCTGTGGGGTGGTGCAATGGAGTACCGACTGATTTGACGGATTCAGGCAGTGTCGCGTCATACGGCTTGCCCACGACTTGGTGGAGACTGTTGGAGGAGGGGCCAATGGACAGCTTGCTTAAGGATGCTGATTGGGTGGCGTGTCGTCCGTTTGGGCGCCTCCGGGTTGGTTGCAGCCATCCTGATTTTGCTAAGGGTAGAAGGCAATCAGCACTTGCACTCATGGCTTGGTAGGTCAGAAACCTACAGAATGAAAAACTAATTCCAATAGCGGCTTGCGGCGACTCCCTTTTGGAGAGCTAAACGCAGTAGGAGATTACCAGGGTATCGTCTGCGATGTAGTCATCCACCCAGATGCCAAGACTAATTTGAGCGGCAATACTCTGTTAAATCAGTCCTCCTATGATGACAACAAACACGGTCCTGACCATACATAGGCAGGTCTTAATCGGCCTGACTTGGGAAGTGTCGCGCCTGCCGTCAATGAAGTATTGGGCAATCTCTCTCTATGGGCTGGGCTCTCTTGGTTAGAATATTTGATCAACTAAGGAGATTCAGGGTTCTGGGGTCGATCGTGTACTGGCCCTCGCCCTGTTGTTGCTACCGGAAGGGCTGACGTAATTGCTCGATGAATGGCGCCTGGCCCTGATCCTCCTCGATGCCGAGGGCGGTCAGAGCCTGATTGGCGGGATCCAGGTACGTTCCCCAGATCAGATCCCAGATGCTGAGTTTGTTGCCGAAGTTCGACCTGCTCTGGGTGGGGTCGAGTGAATGGTGCAGCCGCTGCAGCTCCGGACCGCTGATCATGCGGTTGGCCATGCGTCCTGATGCAATGCGTGCTCGCTGCGCGTCTGAGAACCCTAAAAGCAGTCACTCGACACGTCATGTCTCAACTCATCACCGCTGCCATTGCCCAGGAACTCCAACGGGATGCCCTGCTGACCATGGAGCAGTTGAACACCTGCATCACGGTCTTGGCCTTTCATGCCGCCCATCGTCCTGGGGACACACCAAGAGTCCGTGAGGTCTTTGGGCAACTGCTTGAGGTGGTCCACCAGGTAGAAACGGACATGGCGGTTTTTGACCTGCCTTGACCTCCTGAGCGGTCGTGATCAGCTTCAGCTGGTCGTCACCCGCGCATGGCTTTTGCGCTCTCCTTGGTTTTGCCGACCAGTACGTCGCTCGGCCACCTGCCAGCTCGCAACTGCGATGCCGCCTCCCAGGGCCAGGATCAGTAGATCCCGCAGCCAGGTCGGAAGGTTTGCGGCTAGTCCTTCCGGCAAGGGAGTGCCCTTGGGATCTGGGCCATAGGCAACCTGGCAGGCCGCGTTAAGCAATTGGGCCTGGGCCGCCGTTGAAGGAATTTGACCATCCAGCAATCCCTCCTGACAGTTGGCCGCACCCTTGATTGGGGCCATTGCGTTGGTATTGCCAGGGGGTGGTGACATCGCGTAGCTGAAGTTGGCACCGCTGCTTCCCACCGAATCCACCGAGCCGTAGTTGAGCTGGTAGTTGCTGTCGGGCACATCAATGACGGGCGACTGCTGGTTGGCGGCCTGATCCACCAGATCGGTGATCACAGCCCCAGCGGCTAGCCCAGCCAGTCCCCAACCAGGAGAGCTGCCGCCCCACCAGCCCCAGCTATTGGCGGACCAGTTGTACCAGCCATAGCCCCAGGGACGGTTGCCCCAGTAGCCGCCGTTATTCCACTGGGGACTCCAACCCTCCACATTGCGGTTATAGAAATTGTTTTCGAGGTTGACTTGGCGGTTGAAATCGCCCCGGTTCCAACCACCACCCCCATTTCGGTTTCCGTCATTCCAGGCTCCTTGGTAGCGCCCAGAACGGAACTGTTCAGCAGACATGTTGTGCCCAGTCCAGGCGGAACGGGCCCCAGCCCCATAGAGAGGATGGACACCCTGATAGCCCCGGTTGAGATTGGCCTCACTCGGAGAAGTGCGCTCGGAGGCGACTGGGCGTGGCTCCGCAGGGCGCGGTTCCGCGTTCAGTGCAGCCCGCTCAGGGGTGTAAGCCGGTTGAGCCATCCGCTCTGGGGCTGGGGCAGACCGTTCAGGAGCAACCGAAGGGGCACCACTGAAGTGATAACTGCCGCCACCACCACCTCCAAAACTGCCGCCTCCATGAAAGCCGCCGCCTCCACCACCTCCGCCGCCCCTTGCCAGGGCCGGAGCCAAGCCAGTTCCAAGCAGAGCGATCAAGCCAAGGGCAGACCAGCGCATCGAAAGCAAAAAGGCGGTTGCAAATCAGGGCAAATGCCCGGCATCGTTTCTAGCCCGTAGCTGCTGCAGGGTGATTCTGCTGCAACGATTAATGACCTTGAAGTTGTTGTGGAGTGGGTCTACCTGGATATCGAGCTCCTGAGACCTGCCCGATTCATCAGGGTCTGATTCCCCAAGGGAAGCACCTGACTCGGAGGTGTTCTCGGTGGGTGCCTAGGCGGGAGGTTGCGGTTGGTGGTGTCCAGAGGCGGCGTGAGCGAGGGAAAGGTCGACGAGTGCTGATGCTCATGGCCAGCAGACCTGAGCCAACCCGGCTGCAGACAGTAAAAAAAGCCCCGCCAAAGGCAGGGCTGGGGGTGGATCGCTTAAGGGCGTCTGTCCTTGTTTCGACTCCTAAGAGGCGATCCTTCAACTCCTCACACATGAACTAAACCACTAAATGCAAGCTAGGCAACTCCGAGAACGACCAGTCGATCAGCTGACCAATGGTTCCGAGGCGTTCTCGGTGAGTGCACCTGCGGGTGCTTTTGGCGCCGGTTTCGGCTGGCTTTTGCCAGCGGGTGGTGAACTACGGCTAGCTAGGTCACGCCCTGCAGCTGCTTGAGCTGCAGCTCCAACCGCTGCTTAAAGCGTTTTTGCACCAGGTTGCAGAGTTCCGCCACCAGGTCGTCGTCGGCGCTCCAAATTGTGCGGACACCGTCCCGCTCGCAGCGGACCAACCCAGCCCGCTGGAGATGGCCGAGCTGGCGGCTGATATGGGACTGGCTGTAGCTCGTGGCCTCGATCAGAGCCGCCACATCCTGGGGCCCTTGCTTGAGTTCGCAAAGCAGCTGCAGCCGGGCCGGCTCGCTCAGCAAGCGGAAGAACTGGCTGAATTCCTCGAGCAGTTGGGGACTCGGTTTGGACCCAACAGAGGCCATGCCAGGGGGTTCCGCAGAGGTCGAATGATGCATCCAATGCCCAGCAGAAAATCCAGCCAAAGAGCCCATCCAAGACCCACCCCAAGAACGCAACCACTCTAGCCCTTTATGCGGCTATGGTCATAAAAGGTCTGGATTGATTGCCGTGGCTGTCGCTCGTTCCCCTGGTCTATCCCTTGCTGCCGCCGCCGGTGGGGGCTCCCTGCTCTTTCGGCAGCTCTTCGACGCCGACACCGGCACCTTCACCTACCTGCTCGCAGACGTGCCCAGCCGCAAAGGCCTGCTCATCGATTCGGTCTTCGAGCAGCACGGGCGCGATCTCTCCCTGATTCGCGAGCTGGGTACCGAGCTGGTTGCCTCGATCGACACCCACGCCCACGCCGACCACGTGACCGGCAGCTGGCTGATGCACGTCGCTACTGGCTGTGCCATTGGCCTGGCGGCCGCAGCCCGCGCAGACAACGTGACCCTGCCCCTGGCCCATGGTGATCGCATCGCCTTCGGTGGCCGTTCGCTGGAGGTGCGTTCCACTCCCGGTCATACCGATGGGTGCATCAGCTTCGTGCTCGATGACCAGAGCATGGCCTTCACCGGTGATGCCCTTTTGGTGCGCGGTTGCGGCCGCTGCGACTTCCAGCAGGGCAATGCCCACACCCTTTGGAACTCCATCACCGAACAAATTCTCGCCCTGCCCGATTCCTGCCTGCTCTACCCAGGGCACGACTACACCGGCCGCACCGTGACCTCGGTGGCAGAGGAAAAGGCCTTCAACGCTCGCCTGGGTGGGGATGCCACCGAGCGCGACTTTGTGGGCCACATGGAAAACATGAAACTGCCCCACCCGCACAAGATCGCCGAGGCCTTGCCGGGCAACATGCGCTCCGGCAAACCGCGGAACGCTGCGCCAGAACAGGCTTGGGCTCCGGTGCGCCGCAGCTATGCGGGGCTGCCCGAACTGGAACCAGCTTGGGTGGCTGCCCACCGCAGCGAACTCACCCTGATCGATGTGCGCTCGGCCGATGAAACCAGCGGACCCGATGGCCGCCTTGGCGGGAGCCTTCTAATCCCTCTTCCGGAGCTGGAAGCGCATACGACGGAGATCCCCCGCGATCACCCCGTGGTGGTGGTGTGCCATTCGGGCAGCCGCTCGGCCCTCGCGACCCAACAACTCCTCAAGGCCGGCCTTGCCCAGGTGGCGAACCTCCACGGCGGCCTGAGCCGTTGGCGTGCCGAGGGCTATCCCCTCGATGGCATCGACCTTTAAGCCTCAAACCATCGCGCCCCCTCCATCCTTTTCTCAAACCATGGCCACAACTTTTCCCATGGACAGACCCCGCCGGGTAAGCTCCCACGCTTTGGCCAGCCAAATCGGCAAGCGCGACGTCAGCGTGATCGATGTGCGCGAACCGATGGAATACGCCTCCGGCCACATCGCCGGCAGCCTCAACGTGCCCCTCTCGCGCATCACCAAATCCGAACTCCCGCTGGGGCCCCTGGTGCTCGTTTGTCAGAGCGGCAACCGCAGCGCAAAGGGGCTGGCCCAGCTCTTGCAGCACGGCCATCCCCACCCGATAGCCGAGCTCGAGGGTGGCCTCCCTGCCTGGCAGCAGGCGGGCTTCCCCATCCGCAAGCTCAAGAATGCGCCGCTGCCCCTCATGCGCCAGGTGCAGATCGTGGCCGGAAGCCTGGTGCTGATCGGGGTGATCCTCAGTCAAACCGTGGCGCCAGGCTGGATTTGGCTTAGTGGCTTTGTGGGCGCAGGCCTCACCTTTGCTGGCATCAGCGGCTTCTGCGGCATGGCCAAGCTCCTGGCCGTAATGCCCTGGAACAAGGTGACGTTGGAATCCCTGGAATCGTGATCCCAGCAACCCTGGCGTTGCTCTTGGGGGGAGGCGCCGTGATCGGTTTTCTGCTCGCCCTGCTCGGAGCGGGTGGATCGATCCTGCTACTGCCCCTGTTGATCAGTGGGGCCGGACTGCCCACCAAGGCCGCGGTGCCCCTCTCCCTCCTGGTGGTCACCGTGCTGGCCCTCGCCAACGTGGGGCCGTACATCCACCGCCGCCAAATTGCCATCACACCAGCCCTGGTCCTGGGAATACCGGCCCTTGGCGGCAGCTGGATCGGCGGATCACTCATCAAGGCCGGGCTGATCCCAGAGGCCATGCAATTGGCCATCTTCGCGGTGGCGGCCCTGGTGGCGTGCTGGCTGCTCAACCGACGCGATGCTCTGCAACAAGCAGCCACAGCCCGCAGCCGTCCTGCTCCGCCTCCCTACCTAGCTGGTCAGGGACTGCTGGTGGGCCTGCTCACCGGTATTGCCGGAGTGGGAGGCGGCTTTGCGATTGTTCCCGCCCTGGTGCTCCTGGCTGGGTTGCCCATGCCCCTGGCCACCGGCACCAGCCTGCTCTTGATCGCCACCAACTCCATGGTGGCCCTAGCCGCCCTTGGCCATTGGCCCGCCGCAGAGTTGCCCCTCATGCTGCCCCTGTTGGCCGGGGGCCTGATTGGAGCCATCGCGGGCCAGCGGTTGGCTCCCCATGTCCCCGAGCGGCTCTTGCGTCGAGGCTTCTCAGCCCTACTCATTGGCTCAGCGCTGCTCACCGGCCTTGAGCCCTGGCACCGCCACCAAAACCCCCTGCCCCCTCCGTTTCACCAACAGTCAATGCCCCTGCGCCCCTCGCCAAATTCGGTTAATCCTGCTAGTACAGGTGTACTTCTGTATGACATCGACTATGCCCTTGTCCCGCGTTCCAAGCCGTGCCTTGAGCAGTGATCAGGCCGCCAGCGCCATAGACGCTTGGCCCTACCTCGACGAGGAGGTCTTGCTATCCAGTCGTAGCCGCCAGGTGTGCATCACCTGCTACTGGTTTCGTCGCCACGCTGGGGTGAACTGCATCCCCCTGCTTACCTGCCAGCTGCATGAGGGTCTGATCAGCCACGGTGATCACCTCACCAGCCGCTGCAAAGGCTGGACCGAGTGGTACTTGCTGGCGTGGAGGCGTTGGGCTGCTTGAGCAAAGTCAGCGACGGTGATGGCGACAGGGCCTTCAGGCTCCTCCCATTGCTCCCAGGTGAAGGAGTTGGTCCGAATCTGGCGCGGCAGTTGGTGCGCTTTTTCTTCGGCGTCCGCGAGTGTGGCAAAGGGTGGACCGAAAGGAGGACAGTTTTCGCCGTCAGGCTAGGTCTAGGCAGGCCCAACGAGGGTCGAAATAAAAAAGCCGCTCCAGGGTAGAAGCGGCTTGGGGACTGGGATTTACTGGGAAGACTCAATCGGAGCGACAGGATTTGAACCTGCGACCCCCACTACCCCAAAGTGGTGCGCTACCAAGCTGCGCTACGCCCCGAACAGGAATCTTGGGGGGTGGTCTCCTGGGGTTGGCTTGTGATTGGCCTGGTTGGAGGCCCCCTTTGATCAGGTCATTTAAGCAGACCACCTGCCTGTGTCGGCTTCGCTTCGGCATGGGGGGCGTACCGCTTGGGCGCTGGAGGTTTGCGGGAGCCCCTGGTCTCTACCCGTTGAGAAAGGCCGCAAAACATTGGCCAGAGAAGTTGCTCGACCCCTCCAACCAGCTCCCCGGATCGCCCGATGCCTTCGCGAACGGGACGTTGTGCTCCCTCGGCGGATCAGGGACCCCATCGCTGTGCGCCGGTGAAGGTGAGGTCGACATAGTTGCTGGCTTCATGATCGCGGGGTCCAAACGTCACCTTGAAGCCGCCCAGGTCCAGCTTGTTCAGGCTTTCCAAGCCGTTCTTCAGGGTTTGGCGGTTTGGGTTGGGACCTGCCCTCTCCAAGGCCTCCGTGAGGAGCTGCGCTGCCAGGAAGCCCTCCAGGCTGGTAAACCCGAATCTTGGCGTGCGCTGCAGCTTGCTAATCAACCTCTGATACCGGGCCACCACCTTGACCCGCCGGTCCCATGGAAATGGCACCACCTGGGAGATGCCGATCCCATTGGCCTGGCCAGCTGGTAGAGCGTCCTGGAGTCCCTCCACATCCACGGGGGAGAGGTTCATGAGTTGGGCCCTGCTGCCGAGCCGATGCAGATCCCGGGTCAACGCGGCGGAGGTTGTGAAGGTGGCGAAGATCAGCACGGCATTGGGATGGGCCGCATCGATTTGCTGCGCGGTCGATCCGGTGTCCTTTGTGTTGCGCTTTACAGCGGCGACTGCCACAGGTTTCAGGCCATGGCGGGCCAGGGAAGCCACGGTGGACCGTAGGCCGTCCTCGCCATAGGCATCGTCAATGCGGACCACCGCGACTTGGTGACGGCCATCGCGCACAAGCTGGTTGATGATCAGATCGATCTCCGCCTGGTAGCTGGCCCTTAGGTTGAACACCATCGGCCGAAGGGGGATCCGCAGAGATCTGGCCCCGGACCTGGGAGCTACAAGTGGGACCCCCAGCTGTTCCACGAGGGGAATGATCGCCTTGGTATTCGCTGTGCCGAAGATGCCGAATAGGGCAATGGCCCGTTCCTTTTCAATCAGTTGGCGTGCGTTCACCAAGGTTTGCCTGGGCTCGTAGCGGTCATCCAGACTCACAAGCCTCAGCCGGCGTCCGCGGATTCCCCCCTGGCGGTTGACCTCATCGAACCAGGCGAGGGCGCCTTCCTGGAAGTCTTTGGCGGTGCGTGAGGAGGGACCGCTCAATGGGGCTGACTGACCCACCACCAGTTCTGGTGCTGGCTTTGGAGTTTGGTTGGGAGTTGGAGATGAGCGCACCAGCAGGGGGGCGAGCGCAATCCATGCAAGTAGCGCGAGCTGCCACCGTCGCCCTAAGTTCAGTCCCATCGTTCGATAAGGCGCTGTGCAGAAGAAGCGGCGCTGGAATCTGCTCTCAATTCTTTCGCTCTTATTAGCTGCGACTTTAGGCATCCTGGCCATCCTGAGAATCGACGTGACTCCTGTCCAGACAAGGGATTCCCTGCGTCTTGCCAGTTCCTCCAGGGCGCTAACCATCGATCCTGCTCAGCTTCCCTCGAACGGCTGGAACACACTTCGAGGTGAGCTTCTTAATTCGAGCGAGACTGAAGTGGATCAGGCCGCTCTTGAGGCGGCTCCTTTCCGGGTTCAGGTGGGTGTCTACGCCAACACCATGTCTGAACTCGACATGAGCGTACCTAGCTTTGCATCAAGTGGGTCTGCCTGGATGATCTGGAATGAAGCGCTCGAGCGCTATCTCCAGGCCAACGGCGCAACGATTGATCAGCGCCTCAGCCTTTTCAATGCCCTTATCACCGACGCTCCCCCATCGCTGCAAGCTGTGGCGGCAAGTCCGACACGTCTCCCCGATGGGAATTATTACCAGCAATTCACCTACCGCGGCCGCTATTTGCTGGATAGGGCTAGTTTTCGTCATTACCCCTTTATGAGCATCAGCCTGCCGCTCACGATCGAGGCCGACGACGTAGATGGTGGCCTCGATTACCGGAAGCTTCGGCTAGAACCCGACATCCGGAACAGCGGCATGGGCTACAACGCCCATATCCTCGGTTGGCTCAACCAGGGCTGGTCGATTGCCGAATATCGCCATCAGTACGCCACCAATTTCGGCCTCGGAGGCCGAGAGAGTGATTACAGCCTCGTGCTGTTTGAGATTTCCTTTGGCACTTCAGCCTGGGCCTCCTTCTGGCGGCTGTTGCTGCCGCTGGTGGTGTTGATGACCATGGTGCTCCTGGTGTTCAAGTTGCGGCCCGATGAGCAGGATGCGCGGGCCAGTATTCCGGTGACGGTCTTGCTCACGTTGGTCTTCCTCCAGCAGGCCTATCGCGGTGAACTTCCCGCCCTGCCCTATCTCACCTTTTTAGATCAGGTGTACGTGGTTGCGTATGTGGTGACCCTTGTGGCCTTCGTGCTGGTGATCTGGATTGGCCGCCGCTATGCGTCCATGGAGATGATCGAGGAGGGACCGGCCCGCGAGAGTATGCGCCAGCGTCTCGTCGATCTCGACAGCAGCTGGCCATTGGTGATGGTGGGGTTCAGCGCTGTGGCCATTTCCATCTGCTGGATGCTGATTCCTGCGGGAACCTGAAGCAGCCCCCTTCTGCGGCGGGTGGCAAGGTTCTGGGGGCGGTTCTCGGTTTTGTTAGCGGCTTGAAATGGTGGAGCTGGGTCCCAAGGCCTGGGCAGGCAGGTTCGGGATGCTGACCCCGAACTGTTGCACGATCAGAGGGCCTTACGTCGTTTCAGCCGGGTCAGTAGGCGGGCGGTGAGGCGGTCTCGATTTAGGCTGGCATAGCCCCAAAGCCGAAGCTCCCTGGCCAGCAACCTGAGTTCAGCGAGGTCCATGTTGGCCAACCTGAGTTCGGGCAATTTGCGCCAGGCGGCTGCCGCTGGGGGAAGGCTGGAGCCTGTTCGATTGCTTGAAAAACCGAAGAGGGCGCCACCAGCCATCCATTCCGGCACAAGCACAAACAACACAGCCAGTAGTCCGTAGAGCTCAACCAGGCCCTTGGGCAGCGGGTGAAGTTGGCGTTTCGTTTGGGGTTGTTCTGGTTCCATCACGGGTTCATATCAGCCTGGCGTTCACCCCAGACTGCCCGCTGGCGGGGGCGGGCATTTGTAGGGCGGGCCGACTGGGGGACTCTCGCCATTGCAGTTGCCCATCACCCGATGGATGCAGCTTGACAAACCAAAAAACCAAGGCAAAGCAGAGTCCCAATGTGGCCAGAAGCCCAACAATCACAGTGCGGTCGGGTAATGGATTCATTCGGGTGATGGATTCATTCGGAAAAGATGCTGCTTAGGCCTCCTGACTGCGCATGCATTCGAAGCGATTGGGGAGTTGCTCCAGGGTGAGCAGATCCCCACGGATGATCACACGCATGCTGTCATCGCCGTAGCGCAATCCAGGTAGATCCGAGTTGTCTCGAAACAGGGTGGAGCGAAACCTTCCGCTCAGCACGAAAGCTTGCACATCATTGCGCTCAATGACGAGCGATCCAAGGTTGGGGCACAGAAACGTTTCTCTGATGCCGTAGTTCTCCCACCAGGGTGAGCCCATCGCTAGAGCAGCCAGGGCCGCTTTCACCAGCATTGTTCCGTCCTTTTTGCTTCAGGCCAGTTGAATGGGGCTGTTGTCACCCCGCAGAACGCAGTGGCTGATGGACCAATCGTAGGCATCCCAGACCCTGGGATCGAGCCTGTAATTGGATCCATCAAAAGCACCGAGCCTTTGGCCACTGGGCTGGGCAGAGCAGTAGGGACGAGCTCCTGGTTTGGCCAGATACTGCTGGTGATAGGTCTCAGCGAAGTGAAAAGCCTGGTCGGTTTTGAGTTCCGTGGTGATGGTTCCAAACCCCGCGCCAGCCAAGAGGGCCTGGTAAGCATCCCGGCTGGCGATGGCCATGGCGAGCTGGGAGGAGCTCTCCACGTAAATCACCGAGCGGTATTGGCTGCCCCGATCGTTGCCCTGCCGATCCCCCTGGGTGGGGTCATGGCATTCCCAAAAGAGTTTGAGCAGATCGCTGAAGTCGACCTGATCTTCGTCCCACACCACGCGAACCACTTCGCTGTGGCCGGTTCGGCCTGAACAAACCTGGTCGTAGCTCGGATTGGCCCGTTCTCCGCCCGCATAGCCAACGGCCGTGGTGATCACCCCAGGTAGGCGCCAAAAACCCTTTTCAGCCCCCCAAAAGCAGCCGCAGCCAAAGACAGCTTCCTGCTGCCCTGCCAACGGTTTGGCTTCGATCGGTGTGCCGAGCACGGCATGCAGTGTGGGGGTTGGGGCAGGGGCATCGCCCGCCTGGCCCCGAGCACCCTGTTGAAACAATCCGAACACGGCGACAGGTTTCAGTGGCGCTGAGCCTAAGCAGGCCCATTAGGCCTTGGGTTCGAGGGCGATGTGATTCAGCAAGGTGGTGGTGAAGGCGAACAGCAAAAACGGTAGGGATACCACCAGGATCAGCCCCACGCCAACAAGGGCAAAGATTGGTTTGCTGGCCCCCATGAGCCCCAGACCTGCGGCCAGGCTTGCAAAAATGACCACCATCCAGATCAGGATTTGGGCGTAGATGTCCCCGAAGGTGAGGGTGCATCGCAGGTTGTAGGCCTGGACTGTCCCATGGGCTGAGTTCATGGCCGATTCCATGGACGTGGCTCGCTAATGACACCCCCAGCTAAGCCATCACTGGAGCGGATGTCAGGGCAGCTCAACAACTATTGAGGGCCGATCGCATGATGCCAAGGGAGCAAAACCTCTAGCCAACCACCCGCAGCTGTTCGCTGGCCTGCTCCCGATCCCACAGGCGCCGGTAGGTACCGCCTTCGGCCAACAGGTCATCGTGGTGACCCTGCTGGACCAGGCGGCCGTCTTCCATCACCAACACCCGATCACAGGCCGCTGCAGCCGAGAGTTGGTGGCTGATCATCAAGATCGTGCGCCTATGGCCTTGTTTGGATTGTTCACTGCGGATGCTGCGCAGAATGGCGGCTGCCGTGTTGTTGTCCACACTCGCCAAGGCGTCATCCAGAACCAGTAAGGGGGAATCGACGAGTAGGGCCCGTCCTAACGAGGTGCGTTGCCGCTGGCCTCCGCTCAACGTGATACCCCGTTCCCCCACCAAGGTTTCGTAGCCATCGGGAAAGCCTTTGATATCGGCCTCGAGGCGGGCCTGTTGGGCAGCCCGCTCTACCCGTGAGAACGGTGCGTCGGGTGCTCCGTAGCGCAGGTTTTCGGCCAACGAGGCGGTAAATAGGAAGCCTTCCTGGGGCACCAGTCCCACAAGCCCACGCAGATCTGCCAAGTCCAGACTGGTGATGTCGTTGCCATCGATCCAAAGCTGCCCGCTGGGCACTTTCACCATGCGACCCAGGGCCCTGGCCAGGGTGGTTTTGCCGCAACCCACAGGCCCCACGACGGCCACGAGCTCCCCAGGAGCCACTGAGAAACTCACGTCTAGAAGGGCTGGCCGCGCGGTGCCCGGATAGGAGATGGTGAGCCCCCGGGCTTCGATGCTGCCCTGGCCCGAACTGCCCTTAAGCCCTGGGTCAACCCGCACTGGTTCGATGGGCGAGACAATCCGGGGCCTGCGCTGCAGGATTTCCTCAATTCTCTCGAGGCTCACCTGGCCGGTTTGGAAGGTGTTGAGGGTGAAACCCAGCAGGGCTGTGGGGAAAACCAACCGTTCCACGAAAAGGATCAGCGCCACGATGTCGCCAATGCTGAGCCGGCCCGATTCGAGTTGGCCGCTGCCGAGGGCCAACAGGATCAGCAAGCTGATCGATGAAATCCCCTCCAACAGGGGGAACAGGGTGCTGCGGGTGCGCGCCAGGTTGAGGGCCGCATCGCGATAGATGCGGTTGCGTCCGGCGAAGGCGGTTTGTTCCGTCGCCTCCTGGCCGTAGATCTTGATGGCGCTGATGCCAGAGAGGTCTTCCTGGATGAGATCGCTCAGGGAGGCCAGGGCCTCCTGTTGGCGCCGCTGTTGGCGCATCATGCGGCCGCCAAACAGGCGCACCACCATCAGCATCACCGGGTAAAGCCCAACAGCGGCCAGGCTGAGCCAGGGGTCAATCGCCAGCATCGCTGGCAAGGTGAGGGCATAGGCAAGGGCCGTGTTGGTGAGGCTGAGAATGGCAAAGCCAAGCAGGCGCCGCACGTTTTCCACATCACTGGTGGCCCGACTGATGACCTCACCACTGCCGGTGGTTTGCACCCAACCGGGCTCCTGTTTCAACAGGTGGTCGAAGATCTGCTGCTTGAGATCGGCCTCCACCTGGCGGCCCACCCCAAAGACCAACATCCTGGAAATAAGCCGTACGCCCCCCATCACGGTGGCCAGCACCACGATCAGTGCCGCCGCATGCAGCAAATCGCGCAGGGCGAATCCGTCTTGTAGGTCGTCGATCACCTGCCTGACCAGCAGTGGAATCGAGACACTGAGCACGTTGACGACCACCAACGCCAAGGCACCCAGCAGGACAGCCTTCCTGTGGGGGCGCAGGTAGCGCCCGATGAGATCGGCCCGAAAGGCTCCCACGTTGGCGGCGATCACAACTGCAGGCCAACCTAGGGAGCTCCCTCCCCGTCAAGCTGATTCGACGCCTAGCTACGCCGATGCCCAATTCCGCCCTGCCTCCCGATCAAACCCATCCCCTCTATGGGACCGATCGCGATGCCATCGATCGCCTCCTGGCGGTGCCAACGCCAGCGGATGACCACCTTGTCGATGCGGCTCGCTTGTTGATGCGCTACGAGGGCTTCCCTGGGGCAGCGGATCTCAAGGAAGACTTGGTCAAAGCCCTGCGCCTCTGGGGCCTGAGCCGCGACCAATTGCACCTGCGCACCCGGCAGATTTGGGCCGATGGTTTCAGGCCTGCGCCGGTTGGCAATGGGGCCGCCACTGAAGCCGTGGGTTCAGGCTTTGACACCTCGGACCAGGAAGGCAGCTAAACCAGGCCACGGTGAGATCTGCAATCCGTCTCTTGCCATGGCCAAATCCACCGTCCTCGGGTGATAGTGGAAACGTCCCCATCACCCGGCCCGGTGTGCTCTGCACCCGGGCTTTTTTCTGCCCTTTTTTGGGCGATCAGTTCTGGATACCCATCGATAGCCATGACAACTGCTTGGAGCTGGCCCGTCCTGCTGAACCAGCTGTTGCTGCGGCAAGACCTCAACGCCCAGCAGGCCGCAGCCCTAATGGAGGGATGGCTCGGAGGCCAGATTGACCCCGTGCTCACCGGTGGGCTGCTGGTTGCCCTCAGCGCCAAGGGCGTCAATGGCGACGAGCTTGCTGGGATGGCCCAGGTGCTGCGCCAGGCCTGTCCGATGCCACCATCGCGCCCTGCACTTCACCTGGTTGATACCTGTGGAACAGGTGGCGATGGGGCCAACAGCTTCAATATCTCTACGGCGGTGGCCTTCGTCGCTGCTGCCTGTGGAGCCGCCGTCGCCAAGCATGGAAACCGCAGTGCCAGCGGCAAGGTGGGCTCGGCGGATGTTCTCGAATCCCTCGGCATTTTTCTTCAAGCCCCCCAGGAGCAGGTGGTAGCAGCCCTTGGTGAGGCAGGACTGACCTTCCTCTTCGCTCCCGGTTGGCACCCAGCCCTGGTGGAGCTTGCACCCCTGCGGCGCACTTTGGGCATCCGCACCGTGTTCAACCTGCTCGGCCCGTTGGTCAATCCGCTCAGGCCCGACAGTCAGGTGTTGGGGGTGGCGCGGATGGAGTTGCTCGATCCGATGGCCGAAGCCCTCGCCCGCCTGGGGTTGGAGCGGGCCGTGGTGGTCCATGGGGCCGGCGGCCTGGATGAGGCTTCCATGGCAGGCCCCAACACCTTGCGGCTGGTAGAGGCTGGCCAGATTCGTGCCGCCGAACTTGACCCGGTGGCCCTGGGCTTGCAGGTCGCCCCCATCGAAGCCCTCGCCGGTGGCGATCTGGCCCTGAATCGCGCCATTCTTGAAGCTGTTTTGCAAGGCCAGGGCAGCCAACCCCAACGGGATGTGGTGGCCCTGAATACGGCCCTGGTGCTTTGGGCCTCAGGCGTGGTTGATGCCGTACCAGAGGGATTGGCCTTGGCCCAACGGGCCGTGGCCCAAGGCCTCGGCTGGCAGAAGTTCCTGGCCCTACGCAAGGCGTTGCCAGCACCCGTTGCGGGATGATTGGATGACCTGTGCTGCCTCTCTTGAACGAGTCTGCCGCTGCGGCTGTTCTTGTCCTGGCCGATGGCACCGTGCTGCGCGGCCAGGCGTTTGGTGCAACGGGAACGGTCATTGGCGAAGTGGTGTTCAACACCGGCATGACCGGTTACCAGGAAGTCATGACCGATCCGAGCTATTCGGGTCAGCTCGTGACCTTCACCTATCCCGAGCTCGGTAATACGGGGGTCAATGCCATGGACCAGGAAGCCGATCGACCCCATGTGCGCGGGGTGATTGCCCGGCAGCTGGCCCCCGCCGCGAGCAACTGGCGCTCGGAAGGGGATCTGCAGCAGTGGTTGGATCGCCATGGCGTTGTGGGCATTGCCGGGGTCGATACCCGGGCCCTGGTGCGCCATCTCCGCGACGGTGGTGCTGTGAATGGGGCCATCAGCAGTGATGGCACATCTCCCCAAGCGCTTCTGGAGCAAGTGCGTTCTGCCCCCTCCATGACCGGCCTCAACCTGGCGGCCCAGGTGAGCACTCGGGAGGCCTACACCTGGACCAAGCCTTGCCTAGCGGCCTTCGATGCGCGGCTGCAGGCCTGCCCTGAACGTCCGTTTCATGTGGTTGCAATCGATTTTGGGATCAAACGGGCCATCCTGGAGCGCCTGGTGGCCCATGGCTGCACGATCACCGTGCTGCCCTCAGACACCAGCCTGGAGCAGGTGTTGTCCCATCGGCCTGAGGGGGTGTTTCTCTCCAATGGCCCCGGCGATCCGGCTGCGGTGACCGAGGGCATAGCCCTGGCTGCAGGCTTACTAGAGCAGGCCAATCTGCCGGTCTTCGGCATTTGCCTTGGGCATCAGATTTTGGGCTTAGCGCTTGGCGGATCCAGTTTCAAATTGGGCTACGGCCATCGCGGTCTCAACCATCCCTGCGGCACGCCAGGGCAGGTCGAAATCACCAGCCAGAACCACGGTTTCGCCATCGATGCGGCGTCCCTTCCAGGCGATCGGGTGGAGATCACCCATCTCAACCTCAACGACCGAACCGTGGCAGCGCTGGCCATGCGTCAGCAACCGGTCTTCGGTGTCCAATATCATCCCGAGGCTAGCCCCGGTCCCCACGACGCTGATCACCATTTCGGCCGCTTCGTTGCCTTGATGGCGGGGCGTCGTTAGGGCATTTGGTGCAGAGATGGAGCGCTTCTGGAGCGACCTTTGCAGCTTTAATTTTCCTCCCTAGAGTTTTTCCCAGACCTGATGTGGGGGACTCGAGCTATTAACGATCTGCAGCGACTGACGGTCTCCCTGCGTGGTGGCTTTGAACAGCAGCCCCAATGCCAGCTGTTCCGTTTCACTGGCCAGCTGGACACCTACTCCGACAAACAATTTGTTGAATTTCTTGGCGCCCATCGCCAAGAGAGCAAGCCCTTGCTACTTGATCTCACCCATATCGATTTGATTGATTCTTCGGGCCTTGGTGCGTTGGTCCAGTTAGCCAAGCACTGCCAGGAGGAGAAGCAGCGTTATTTGGTGGTTGGCAACGCCCGCGTTATGCAGACGGTGAAATTGGTTCGGCTGGAGGAGTTTCTCCATCTCCAGAGCGACCTCGATACGGCCCTTGACACCTTCTCTGCCTAAACAAGGTTGCTGCCGTCTCAAGCTTGCTGCCTGATTAGCCTTGCCGCCTGCGTTTGTTGATTTCCGAAGCCGTGCCACCTGCTCCCTCCCCAGGCTGGTCGGACTCCTCAGGTTGGTTAGACGGTCTTAAACCTGCACCGCCGAGTGGAGACCTGGGCCCGCTCCAGTTGGCCTGGTTGGGGGATGCCGTTTGGGAATTGCACCAACGGCTGTTGCGGTGTCGTCTTCCTGCCAAGTCCCAGCTGTTGCACGCTGAGGTGGTGCAGGTGGTCAAGGCTGGTGCCCAGGCCGAGGCCCTGGGCCGGCTGGAGGGCCTCCTGCGTGAGAACGAAATCGACCTGGTTCGCCGCGGCCGCAATCGGGCGGGTCGAGGTCCTCGCAATGGGGATCCGGGTGCCTATGGCCAGGCCACGGGTTTTGAGGCCCTGCTCGGCTGGTTGTTTCTCCATGACCCCCCGCGGTTGGCCGAGCTGCTAGATCACTTGAAGGAAAACGATCCATAACCCCTGCCAGGATTTTTCATGAGCCCTCGATTTGACCGCGGACCAGACAAGCGGATGGGCACAGGGGGCCGCGGCGCGGGCCGTCCCCAACGCTTTTCGGGTCCGAAGCCTGAATGGAAGCGCGACGCTGATGGTGGGGACCGCGAAAGGCCGTCCCGTGGGAGTGGTGCCGGGGAGGGTGGCACCAGGGATGTCTGGTCGCGCGCTGGTGGCGGACGGGATGGTGGCGGACGGGATGGTGGCGGCACTAAAGATGGGCCCCCCAGGGATGGTGGCCGTTCCAAGGTGCGCCGTGAGGCAGGCGGCCCCAGGGATGCGTTCCGTCCAGGCAGTCGGGGGGAACGTCGTCCCTTTGAGCGGCGCAGCGGTGATGGGGAGCGCCCTTACGGAGATCGCCCTGCCGGAGGAAATGCTTCTGGTGATCGGGTCTACGGAGCCCGCCGCAGCCAAGATCGGCCCCAGTTTGGCGATCGGCCCCGTATTGAGCGCCGTGGTTCGGAGGCTGGCCCATCGGAGAGAGGTTCCTTTGAGCGCGGACCCTCGGAACGGGGGTCGTTTGATCGTCGTCCTGGCGGCCGTCCCGCTGGCCGTCCTGCTGGGCGCTTTGGCTCTCCGCGGTTTGGGGCTGGCCGGGCCGATGGGCCCAGGCCCGATCGTCGCAAGTTTGATGCCCCCCGTCCTGAAGGCGGCCGTGACCGACCAGGTTCAGGGTCCCGGCCACTGATCGTGGCCGTGGATGCCCCGGGTTCTGCGGGTGAGGCCGAACGCCACAGCAATGAGCCGGCGGCCGATTTGATTTGGGGGCGCCATACCGCCCAGGCCGTGCTGGAAAGTGGCCGGCCCATCCACCGGATCTGGTGCACGCCGGAGATGCGCTTTAGCCCCAAGTTCCTGCAACTGCTCAGGGAGGCCAAGGCCTCTGGAGTTCTGGTGGAGGAGGTGACCTGGGCTCGCCTGGGCCAACTCACCGGTGGAGCGGTGCACCAGGGCATTGCCTTGCAAACGGCCGCAGCCGAAACCCTCGATCTTCCCACCCTGATTGAGGGCTGTGCCGCCATCGGTGAGCCTGCCCTGCTCATGGCTGTTGATGGGCTCACCGACCCCCACAACCTGGGGGCCATCGTGCGCAGTGCAGAGGCCCTTGGCGCCCATGGACTTGTGCTGCCCCAACGGAGAAGTGCAGGCCTGACCGGATCGGTGGCCAAAGTGGCGGCAGGCGCCTTGGAACACCTCCCAGTGGCCAGGGTGGTCAACTTGAACCGTGCCCTCGATACGCTCAAGCGGGAGGGTTACCGGGTTGTGGGTCTTGCCGGCGAAGGAACAGTCAGCTTGGAAGAGGCTGATCTCGATGGCCCGTTGGTGATCGTCACGGGTTCTGAGGCCGATGGCCTTTCAATGCTGACCCGCCGCAATTGTGACCAACTGGTCCGCATTCCCCTGCGTGGGTCAACCCCAAGCCTGAATGCCTCAGTGGCAACCGCCTTGCTGCTCTATGAAGTGGCTCGCCGTGGCTGGATGAAGGGTCTGAAGGGGTCCCAGCCAGCTCCCCGCATTGTTCGCCCCCAGTTGCCGGCCCCTGCCCTTGGGGCGGCTCGCCAAGACACCACGATCGATTCCCAAGCTCCTGCTTCTGAGGCTGCTGAACGAATCTCTGTCGAGTCAGATGCTCACAGCATCCATGGGGACAGCTCGGAACCACCGCAAGGCCCTGGAGCTTTCTTAAAGGAGCCCGATGCCTCCTACCCGGAGCCTGGGGCTGCCGTTGAAGAGCCTGGGACCAATGGTGAAGAGCCTGGGTTAAGCCTTGATCAGCCTGGCGCAATCCTTGAGGTTCAGGCAGCCCAGGTCCTGGACCAAGCCTTTTTTGGGCTTGAAATGACCTCCCCATCCCCGGCTGGTTTCAATGGAGACATCCAGCTCTGAACACCTGCCCTCCCGAAGGACACCAAGAGGGGCACAATGGACCCATTGCTGTCTCGGCCCCATGAACCCCTTGCTTTGGCCTGCGCGTAGCTGCGCCAATGGTTTGGGCCTGGCGTGGTGGGCGCGGGTTGAGACCCGTTCCCCCGATGTGACCTACTGGTTTGGTCCCTATCTGCGACGCCGGACCCTCGAAACCCAACTCCCCCCATTCCTCAGTGATCTCAAGGCAGAGGGTGTGGCATCGTTGGATTACAGCATTGTGCGGAGCCGCCGTCAGGAACCCCTGACCGAGCCAGGCTGATAGCGTCCAGTTCAACTGGTCATTGGTCGGATGGGGATCGCTGAATGGCGGCAGCAACTCAGCACGGGTGAGGTTTCGGCCCGGGAGCTCACCGACCATCACCTCCAGCGAATCAGTGACGTTGACCCCAGCGTCCATGCCTTTCTGGAGGTCACCCAGGATCGGGCCCGCTCCGATGCTGATCGCATCGATGCGGCCCGGGCGGCTGGTGAGACCCTGCCGCCCCTGGCAGGCATCCCTGTAGCGATCAAAGACAACCTCTGCACCCAGGGGATTCGCACCACCTGCTCCAGCCGGATGCTGGAGAACTTTGTGCCTCCCTATGAGTCGACGGTGACCGAACGACTCTGGAAGGCAGGTGCCGTGATGCTCGGGAAAACCAATCTTGATGAGTTCGCCATGGGCAGCTCCACCGAGACATCGGCTTTCGGTGCTAGCCGCAATCCCTGGAATCTGGAGAAGGTCCCTGGGGGCAGCTCGGGCGGCAGTGCAGCAGCTGTTGCTGCTGGCGAGTGCATGGCGTCGTTGGGGTCCGACACGGGCGGCTCCATACGTCAGCCGGCGGCCTTCTGTGGTGTGGTGGGCCTGAAGCCCACCTACGGCCGGGTGAGCCGCTGGGGCTTGATTGCCTTTGCCAGTTCGTTGGATCAGGTGGGCCCTTTTACCCATTCCGTGGCCGATGCCGCCGAGCTGCTTCAGGTGATGGCTGGTGAGGATCCCCGCGATGCCACCTGCCTAAGGGCCCCCGTGCCCGACTACGCCGCCGCCCTCCAGCCGCCGATCGCCGGTTTGCGGGTGGGCCTTGTGCGTGAGTGTTTTGAGGCCGAGGGCCTTGATCCCCAGGTGAAGGCCTCGGTGATGGCTGCTGCCGAACAACTCCAGGCCTTGGGGTGTGAGTTGGTGGATGTGAGTTGCCCTCGCTTTAACGACGGCATCGCCACGTACTACGTGATTGCTCCTTCGGAGGCGTCCGCCAACCTGGCGCGCTACGACGGGGTCAAATATGGCTTTCGCACCGCAGATGCCCAGGGATTGGCGGAGATGACCGCCCGCAGCCGCGCTGAAGGCTTTGGCGACGAGGTGCAGCGCCGGATCCTGATCGGTACCTATGCCCTCTCGGCCGGCTATGTGGATGCCTATTACAAAAAAGCCCAACAGGTGCGCACCCTGATTCGGCGCGATTTCGATCGGGCCTTTACCGGTGTGGATGTGCTGCTCACGCCCACCTCCCCCACCACCGCCTTTGGCTTTGGGGCCCATAGCGATGACCCCCTGGCGATGTACTTGGCGGATCTACTGACGATCCCTGCGAACATGGCCGGTTTGCCAGCCATCAGCCTTCCCTGCGGCTTTGATTCCCAGGGTTTGCCCATTGGGCTGCAATTGATCACCAATGTGCTTGAGGAGCCCCGTTTGCTTCAGGTGGCCCACCATTACGAAGCCGCGGCACGGGTGATGGATCAGCGGCCAGAGGCGTCCCTGGTGCCCTAGGCCTCTGCCCACATCTGGTGTGGGATGTCGGTGGCTTGGCAGTTTCCACACTGGATCTTGCGTTTCTCCCCTAGCGTGGTGGGGATCCCTTGGCGTCCCCCTTGGCTTTCGTCCCGCTCCACAATCACAGCGATTACAGCCTGCTCGATGGGGCGACCCAGTTGCCAGCGATGGTGGATCGGGCTGTGGAACTCGGGATGCCCGCCCTAGCCCTCACCGACCACGGTGTTATGTACGGCGCCATTGAGTTGCTCAAGCTCTGCACGACTGCAGGGATCAAGCCGATTATTGGCAATGAGATGTATGTCATCAATGGATCCATTGATGACCCCCAACCCAAGAAGGAACGCCGCTATCACCTCGTGGTGCTGGCAAAGAATGCCACCGGTTACCGCAATTTGGTGAAGCTCACCAGCATCAGCCATCTGCGCGGGATGCGGGGGCGGGGCATTTTTTCGCGGGCCTGTGTCGACAAGGTTCTCCTCAAGCAATACAGCGAAGGCCTGATGGTGGCCACGGCCTGCCTGGGGGGGGAAATCCCCCAGGCGATTTTGCGGGGCCGGCCCGATGTGGCCAGGGATGTGGCCCGCTGGTACCAGGAGGTCTTCGCAGACGATTTCTACCTCGAAATCCAGGACCACGGCGGCATCGAGGATCGCATCGTCAATGTCGAGATGGCGCGTATCGGCACCGAGCTCGGTATCCCGTTGATTGCCACCAATGACGCCCACTACCTCAGTGCCAACGATGTGGAGGCCCATGACGCGTTGCTGTGTGTGCTCACCGGCAAGCTGATCAGCGACGAAAAACGGCTTCGTTACACAGGCACCGAATACATCAAGGGTGAGGCCGAGATGCTGGCCCTCTTTGGTGACCACCTAGAACCCGAGGTGATTGCTGAAGCCGTGGCCAACACGGCCAAGGTGGCTGAGAAGGTGGAGGCCTACGACATCCTGGGCCGTTATCAGATGCCCCGCTTCCCTATTCCTGAGGGGCATACGTCGGTGAGTTATCTCAAGGAGGTCTCGGAACAGGGATTGCGGGACCGTCTCAAGATTGGGGCCGACCAACCCTTCGATGGGGTCTACGGAGAACGGCTGACCTTTGAGCTCGAGGTGATGGAGCAGATGGGCTTCCCCACCTACTTCCTCGTAGTTTGGGATTACATCCGCTTCGCCCGGGAGAGTGGGATTCCGGTGGGACCGGGCCGGGGATCCGCCGCGGGCTCCCTTGTGGCCTATGCCCTCGGCATCACCAACATTGATCCGGTCCAAAACGGTTTGTTGTTTGAGCGGTTTTTGAACCCGGAACGCAAGTCGATGCCGGATATTGATACCGACTTTTGCATCGAGCGCCGCGCCGAGGTGATCGACTACGTCACCCAGCGCTATGGCGAAGCCAAGGTGGCTCAGATTATCACTTTTAACCGGATGACATCCAAGGCCGTGCTCAAGGATGTGGCACGGGTGTTGGATATTCCCTATGGCGATGCTGATCGCTTGGCCAAACTCATCCCTGTGGTGCGTGGTAAACCCGCCAAGCTCAAGGAGATGATTGGGCCTGAATCGCCGGCCCCAGAATTCCGCGAGAAGTATGAGGGCGATCCCCAGATTAGGCGCTGGGTCGATATGGCCATGCGCATCGAAGGTACGAACAAAACCTTTGGAGTCCATGCCGCTGGCGTGGTGATTGCCGCAGAACCCCTCGATGAGTTGGTGCCCCTGCAGCGCAACAACGACGGCCAGGTGATCACCCAGTACTTCATGGAAGACGTGGAGGCGATGGGCCTGTTGAAAATGGACTTTTTAGGCCTTAAAAACCTCACCATGATCGAGAAGACCGTCGATCTGGTGGCCCAGAGCAGTGGGATTCGGGTCGACCCCGATGACCTGCCCCTCAATGATGAGGGCACCTACGCCCTGTTGGCCCGAGGGGATTTGGAGGGCATTTTCCAACTCGAATCGAGTGGCATGCGCCAGATCGTGCGAGACCTCAAGCCATCATCGCTGGAAGATATTTCTTCGATCCTGGCGCTCTACCGGCCTGGGCCTTTGGATGCTGGCTTGATTCCCAAGTTCATTAACCGCAAGCATGGGCGGGAAGCGATTGATTTCGCCCACGTGAAATTGCAGCCGATTCTGCAGGAAACCTACGGAATCATGGTCTACCAGGAGCAGATCATGAAGATCGCCCAAGATCTGGCTGGTTATTCCTTGGGTGAGGCAGATCTTCTGCGCCGTGCCATGGGCAAGAAGAAAAAAAGTGAGATGGAGAAGCACCAGAGCTTGTTTGTTGATGGTGCCACCCAGCGGGGCGTTGATCCTCGGGTTGCGGAATCTTTATTTGAGCAAATGGTGTTGTTTGCCGAGTACTGCTTTAACAAAAGCCATTCCACGGCCTATGGCGCTGTGACTTACCAAACCGCCTACCTGAAGGCCCACTACCCCGTGGCCTATATGGCGGCGCTACTCACGGTGAATGCCGGCGCGAGTGACAAGGTGCAGCGCTATATCGCCAACTGCAACGCCATGGGCATCGAAGTGATGCCGCCTGATGTGAATGCATCGGGGGTCGACTTCACCCCCGTGGGTGATCGCATCCTGTTTGGCCTTTCGGCGGTTCGCAATTTGGGAGATGGGGCGATCCGCCAATTGATTGAGGCCCGCCAGGGGGATGGACCGTTTGGCTCTTTAGCCGAGCTGTGCGATCGCATCCCTGGTCAGCACCTCAACCGCCGGGCCCTGGAGGCCCTCATCCACTCCGGTGCCCTCGACAACCTGGAGCCGAACGCCAACCGGGCCCAGTTGATGGCCGACCTCGACCTGGTGGTGGATTGGGCCAGTTCCCGGGCCAAGGACCGGGCTAGTGGTCAGGGCAATCTGTTCGATTTGCTTTCCGCTGCTGACTCTGCTTCTTCCCACGGCAGTGCCACGGGCGATCTGAGCACGGCCCCCAGGGCTGCCCCGGTTCGCGATTACCCACCAACTGAAAAGTTGAGGTTGGAAAAAGAGCTTGTGGGTTTCTACCTCTCGGATCACCCCCTCAAGCAGCTGCATCAGCAAGTCAAGCTCCTCTCACCCATTGCTTTGGGCCAACTTGAGGATCAGCCAGATAAGGCCAAGGTGAGCGCGGTGGTGATGGTGCCTGAATTGCGCCAGGTGAATACCCGTAAGGGGGATCGGATGGCGGTGTTGCAATTGGAAGACCTGACGGGCTCCTGTGAGGCTGTGGTCTTTCCCAAGAGCTATGCGCGCTTGGCTGATCACCTGATGGTCGACGCGCGCCTGTTGGTTTGGGCTTCCGTGGATCGTCGCGATGAGCGGGTGCAATTGATCATCGATGACTGCCGCAGCATCGATGATCTCCAGTTGTTGATGGTGGAACTGCAGGCTGAGCAGGCCGCCGATATCGCGATCCAGCACCGGCTGAGGGAGTGTTTGCACCGCCACCGTCCGCCCCAAGATGAGGTGGGCTCAAGGGTCCCTGTTGTCGCCCTTGTGCGTCACAACGAGGAGATCCGCTTTGTGCGGCTCGGCCCCCAGTTCTGTGTGGCCGATGTTGCTGCGGCGCTGGATACCCTCGCTTCGGCGGACTTCCAGGCTCGGATCAGTTCTCCTTTGGTTGCTGCCTAAAACCGAGACATCTTTTTATCTCTATTCCGTTTCGAAGCGTGTTTTCTGGCTCAGCTTTCTTCCGGTTCAAGTTTTTCAGGGCCAAGTTTTCCCGGTCCAAGTTTTTTGACTAAGTTTTTGTTTTTGGCCCTAAGTTTTTGGGACTATGTTTTTGGGTCTATGTTTTTGGACTAGGCTTTCGGTCTATATTGTTTTTCGGTCTCGTTTGCTCTCTGTCCCATTTTGTTGTTGGCCTAGGTTGTTTTTTGATCTGAAAATATTTCCTGGTCGAGTGGCAACCCTAGATTTAGGTTTGACCCCATGGTTGATTGCGTTATTTGATTTGAAGCCCAGTAGAATTTGATGCACAGCACGCCAAAAATTGTGCCAAGTATTGCTCCGGCAACTCCATCGCTCAAGTAATGTGCACCGCTCAGTACCCTTGTCAGCATGCAGCCAGCTGCCATGATGATTGCTGGATAACGTAATTTGGGAAACAGCATAAAAAGGATTGTGCTGCCTCCAAAGGCAACTGCTGTATGAGAGCTCGGCAGGCCAAGTCCAGAGCTGCTCAATGGATCTGTTAGCCAACTTCTGTAGGTATAAAAGAATTCGCCATGGGGGCGCATCCTTCTAATGATAATTTTACCGATTTCTGCAGCACCGCCGGATATCAAAGGAGAGGCAAAAAGGAGCCACTCTTTTCGGTAAAGATGGTGTCTCCATCCGGTCATTGTTCCCTGTCTATGGGGTTTTGCTAGGAGACGAGCTGTGATTGCAATGAGAACCCAAGTGCCCAGGAATCCCCAACCCCTAAACATTTGGATTAGGTCTGACTTTTTGTTGTTCTCTAGCTTGGGAATGTTTTCAATTTGAAAATCAAAAAGATGGGCAAGTCCGAGCGCAAGTGTCCCTGTAAAAAGAATGCGAAACAACAGATTGCATGGCATCTATTTTTAAAAATTATATTTTTATATTATTCGTGTTCTATGGTTGGTGCTGAGGATTACCTCTTCTTGTGAGCCCTGCAACAACCGTTGTGGTGTTTCTGTTCAGCGATTTTCCGAATCCTGCCGCATCGCTTTCAAGGAGCTGCGCAAGCGGCTGATGTTGACGCCGATTTGTTCATTGCCGAGCACGGTGCCAGGGGCGTCCTCCCAGCTGGCGGAGAGCACGCCGTAGCTGAGGCCGAGAACACCCAAAAGAAAACATCCACCAGACGCTGCCAGGGTGACACCCGTGGGGACCTCAGCAATGTGACGGGTGACGAGTAGGTAGCTCCCGATAAAGACGCCCATGCCCATCACCGTGGGCACTCCGGTAGCTATCGCAATCCGCCTGGCCATGCGATTGGAGACAGCCTCCGGGATCACCTGTTGACGGTTTGGGTCTTTTTGGCGGATTGGGGCTTTGGCCGCTTTCGCCGGCTTCATCGGGCCCATGCCTTTAGGGGCAATGCCTTTGGGGCCCTTTCCTTTAGGGCCTGAACCTGTGCTGGCCATCGCGTTTGGGGTCAGCGTGCGTTTGGAGTCAGCGAGTCGTTGATCAGCCGCGGATCCCGAGCTTGGCGATCAGGGTGCTGTAACGCTCTTGGCTGATGCCCCGTAGGTAACCCAGCAGGCGCTTGCGGCGGCCAATCATTTTGAGCAGGCCTTGGCGGGAGGAGAAGTCGTGCTTGTTCTTCTGCAGGTGCACCGTGAGCTGGCTGACCCGCTCACTGAGCATGGCCACCTGGACTTCCACCGATCCCGTGTCGGTGCCATGGGTCTGGTGACCGTTGATCAGTTCCTGCTTTTGGGTAATGGTGAGCGGCATGGGCTGGGTAGTGAAACGCAGGCTGCGCCCGCGGCGGGCACCTACGGAGCAAACAATGAGCTTACCGCCCTGGGGTTCAGGTCACGTCGCGCGATAACCAACGCAGGCATTCGCGGATCCAATCTTCGGCGGTGGCACTGGAACTGGCACCGGCGCCTTCCCCCAGGCCAAGGCCAGCGACCCCGCGCATGGCCCGCTGGATTTCGAAGGCCTCGTAGCCCAAGGCTCCCAGGGTGAGATGCACCTCGTCGCGGCTGGCTCCCTCCAAGTTGATGGCAGGCCCGCCATCGCCGTCTCCTTCGCCATCGAAAGTGCTGGCATCCAGTTGGTTTGAAAAGCGTTTTTGCAAGCGGCTGCGTAATTCCACAGCCAGGCGTTCGGCCGTGCGTTTACCAACCCCAGGAGCCTGGGTGAGGCGCCTTAGATCGGCATGCACGATCGCTTGGATCAGCTCACCTGGAGCCATGGCGCCAAGCAGGCCCAGGGCCATTTGGGGCCCCACGCCGCTCACGGCCACCAATTCGCGAAACAGGTCGCGCTCATGCCTTTCGCTGAAGCCATACAGGGTTGAGCCGTCTTCGCGGATCGAGGCGTGGATATGCAGGGCGGTGGACTCGCCCACGGCAGGCAGTTGCAGCCACTGCCTGTGGCTTACCTGCACGTCGTAACCGACGCCATGGCAGCGCAATTGCAGTCCGTAGCGCTTGTCGAGTTGCCATGGATCGGCGAGTTCCCCTTGCAGCCAGCCGATCATGGGAACAGTGAATGGCTCACCATGCTGCCCGCCTCCCCCCCCCGCGGCCCCGTTTTTGCTGGGGTCCTTGGCCTGGTCCCACCGGTGGTGACGGTCCCGATCGTGGCGTTGGTGCTTCTGATCTCCCTGGTGGTGGGCGGCTGTAGTGGTCGGGGCCAACCGGCCGCTTCCGTGGTGCAGAGCGCCTTGGCCTTGCACATCCAACTCACCCAGTCGGCGATAGCCGAGGCACTTCAGCTCAAAACCCCAGGGACTCCTGAGGTCAGCCATGTGCGGGTGGTGAGCAGCGATTCCATGCGGATCGGTGAAGGCAGGGGAGTGCACCTCACAGGTGAATTCAACTGGCGCCTGGCCGGCGACCCCGTGCGGGTGGATAGCCCGTTCGATCTTTATCTGCAGCGGGGCGAGCGCGGTCAGAGCTGGCGTTTGGCCCGGCCCCAAGGTTCGATTGACGGCAATAGCCAGGTATGGATCACCGATCCCCTGCCGGTTTAGGGCTGCTGAGGCTGATCCAGGTGGCCGCCAGCACGAGGCCTGCTCCTGCCAGGGTCCAACGATTGATCGATTCGCCAAAAACGAACCAGCCCCAAAGGCCCGCAAACAGCACTTGCGAATAGCTGATTGCCGTGGCTCGAGCCGCCGGCAAGGCCATGAGGCCCCGGGTGAGGTACACCTGGCCGATTTGGGTGAACAGGCCCACACCCCCAAGCCACAACCACTCCTGGCCGCTGGGAAGTACCGGATTCAGCCACACCAGAGGCAGGCTTAGGGGGAGGGCCACCAGAGGGAAGTAGAAGACCACCACCAGCGGATGTTCGCTATGGGCCAAGGAGCGCACACTCACATACGCCAAGGACGTCAGCACGGCTCCAGCGATGGCAATCGCCACGGCCCCACTGGGCAGGGTTAAGACACCCCCAAAGATGGCGGTCGGCTGGGCCACCAGCAGCACCCCGAGCCACCCAACCGCCATGGCGATCACCACCCGCTTGCCGAGTTTTTCGCCCAGGCTGAGCCAGGCCAACAGGGCAGTAAAGGTGGGATAGAGGTACTGGAGCACCGTGGCCGAGGCGAGGGGCAGGCTGGCCAGGGCTGAATAGACGCAGAGCAGGGCTCCGCTGCCCAGTACCCCTCGCCAGATCAATAGGCCCTTGCGGGTTCCCCAGGGGGTGACGCCGGCGCGCTTCAGCAGCCACCAGCTCAAGGCCAGGCTCACCACGCTGCGGGCCAGCACCACCTCCGCGGCGGGGATGTGGGCCCCCACCTTCTTCACGCAGAGGCCCATCAGGCTGAAGCTCACCGCGCTGGCCACCATGGCCAGCGCAGGACGATGGCGCCGGTCAGAATGAACGCTCGGATCGATTGATGGCCCTGCGTTGAGCCTGCCCCGCCTCCACCCCCGCACGATTGAGGCCGTTAAAGAACGCGCTGACATCGTTGATGTGGTGGGTGAGCACGTGGTGCTCAAAAAGAAGGGGCGTGAATACGTTGGGGTTTGTCCCTTCCACGACGACAAATCGCCGTCGATGACGGTGTCACCAGCCAAGCAGTTCTACTACTGCTTCTCCTGTGGTGCCGGTGGGAACGCCATCAAATTTTTGATGGAGCTCCAGCGCAACAGCTTTAGTGATGTGGTGCTGGAGCTGGCACGCAAGTACCAATTGCCGATCGAAACCCTCGATGGCCCCCAACAGGAGCGCCTGCGCAAGCAGCTCTCCCGCCGGGAGCAGCTCTATAAGGTGCTCGCCCTCGCCGCGGGCTGGTTTCGCAGCCAGCTGCGCAGTCCAGAAGGCCAGGGGGCCCTCACCTATCTCACCGGTGAGCGCGGGCTGAGTGAGGCCACCCTCGATGGTTTTGAACTGGGGTACGCCCCCCAGCACTGGGATGGCTTGCTCAAGCATCTCCAGCAGGTGGAAGGGCTGGGCCCTGAGTTGCTCGAGGCCGCCGGCTTGGTAGTGCCGCGCAAAGGTGGGGATGGTTTTTACGACCGGTTCCGCCATCGGGTGATGGTGCCCATTAAGGACCGCCAGGGACGGGTGATTGGTTTTGGTGGGCGCAGCCTCGATGGGGGCGAACCCAAATACCTCAATTCCCCGGAAACCGAGGTGTTCGAGAAAGGTAAAAACCTTTTTGGCTTAGATCGGGCCGCCAGTGCCATCCGTAAGGACGACCGGGCGGTGGTCGTGGAGGGCTATTTCGATGTGATCGCCCTGCATGCGGCAGGCATCACCAACGCCGTGGCCTCCCTGGGCACGGCCCTCAGCAGCCAACAGATCACCCAGCTCTGCCGCTGTTGTGATGGTCGCCGGCTGATCCTCAACTTCGACAGCGATGGGGCTGGGGTGCGGGCGGCCCAGCGGGCCATCGGGGAGGTGGAGCAATTGGCGCTCCAGGGCCAGTTGGAACTGCGGGTCTTGCATCTGCCCTCGGGTAAGGACCCCGACGAATTTCTCAAGGACCACGGCGCTGGCGACTACCGGGCCCTTTTGGATCAAGCCCCCCTTTGGTTGGATTGGCAGATCGACCAGGTGTTGGCGGATCGGGATTTGGCTAAGGCCGACCAGTTCCAGCAGGCCGTGTCCAACCTGGTGGCCCTGCTGGGCAAACTCCCCCAGAGCGCCGTTCGCAGCCACTACCTGCAGCGGGTGGCCGAGAGGCTGTCGGGGGGGCAGGCCCGCATGGCGATCCAGCTGGAGGACGACCTCCGCCAGCAGGTCAAGGGCCAGCGCTGGCACGGCCGTTCCCAGAAGTGGGAGCAACCTGGGGAGGCTGGCCTGCGGGAGCGGGCCGAGGCCGAGTTGTTGCGGCTCTATCTCCATTGCCCCCCCTACCGCTCTTCGATTCGGCGGGAGCTGCGCCAGCGCGATCTTGAAGACTTCGCGTTGCAGCACCACCGGCTGCTCTGGGCTGCCATCAGCGGCTTGGAAGAGGACAATCTCGGCGTGGGCAGGATGGAGGCCATCAACCGCGGCAACGACTCCGGTGATGATTTGGGCGATCTGGACCTACCGCGGCTGCTGAGCGACCAATTGCTGGTGGAGCAAAGCGCCCTGCTCACGCGCCTGACGCCCCTGCTGGAACCCAACGAGCTGCAGCGCATGGGTTTGGCCCAGCCCTTGCTGCAGTTGCGGGGCGCTACCGCGTCCCTGGAGCGGCAGCGCAGCCTTAAGCGCTGCCGCCACCTGCTGGATGCCTGGAGCAGCCAGCGGCTGGAAACCCTCGAGCGTTGCATTGCGCTGCTGCTGGAAGAGGAGCGCCGTGAGGCCGATGCCTCTGCATCAGGCCTGGCACCCGTGAGTGACATGGAAAGCCGGATTGACAGCCTGTTTGCTGACCTCAACGGCGATGCCCTGCGCTTTCAGGATCTCTATTACAACGAGCGCCGCTATCTCACCGAGCTCGACAGCCGGCGCTGCGCTGGCTACGAAGAGGTGGTGCAACAACCCAGTCCTGACGCCCTCACGGCTTGAGGGTCTGATCCTCAGATCTGCAGCATTTGAGAGTCAGGTAGCCCAAAACTCCAGCAGCGCTCCCCAGCCTCTGGGCATGTCTGGGGCTTTTGGGTGCAAATTGGTTGGCCGAACCGGAGCGCCTCTCTCCAGTCGTGCACGCGACGCTGGCTGATCCGGACCAGCCCGTGTTCATCAGCGCTGCCTCAGCCTGGGAAATCGCCACCAAGCACCGCCTTGGTCGCTTGCCGAAGGCGGAAGTGCTGTTGCAAGACGGTTGGCCGCTGATGGAGAGCCAGGGCTTCCAGCCCTTGCCGGTGAGCTGGAGCCATGGTCTGCGTGCTGGTAGTTACGCCACGCCGCACCGCGATCCCTTTGACCGCTTGCTCGCTGCCCAGGCCGAGCTCGAGCAGCTGATCTTGATCACCCTGGATCCCGTCTTGGCCCCTTTCCCCTGCCAAACGCTGTGGTGAAACCAGTGACGAAGGGCATCATGGGTGGATGAATCGCTCGCTCGACTGGCTGCATCAAGCTCAGGCCGACCTGGCCCAGGCCCAGCTCAGTGCGGATGGGGGCCACCATGAATGGGCCTGCTTTGCCTGTCACCAGGCTGCTGAAAAAGCCCTCAAGGCTCTGCACCTGCAGCTCGGCCAGCAGTTTTGGGGCCATGGACTAGGGCGGTCGTTGCGGGATCTGCCCCCTGAGGCCTCTGCCTCCCTGGCCGCTGAGGTACCTGAGCTCGAAGATCGGCTCCGCATCCTCGATGCCCTCTACATCCCCACCCGCTCTCCCGATAGCCTCCCCGATGGGGCCCCCACTGACCACTTCGGCCGTTTGCAAAGTGCAGACGCTCTCTGCCATGCCCGTGCGCTCGTTGACGCAATCACTGCTGCGTTGGCCCAGCCCTGAGCACGTTCTCAGCGCAGTAGCTGCCTGGGCCACCCTCCAGCAAGCCCAAACCCCATCCCTGAAAAGGGTTGGCCTGTTTGGCAGCTACGGCCGCGGTACGGCGGGGGTGGGCAGCGATCTCGATCTGCTGTTGGTGGATTCTGCCGCCGATGGCCCCCAACATCAGCGCTTGCTGCGATGGCCCTTGAAGCAGCTGCCCTTGAGTTGTGATGCCCTTGTGCTCACCGCTATCGAGCTGGAGGAGTTGCTCACCAGCGAGAGCCGCATGGCCCAGGAGCTGCAGCGCGATTTGCGCTGGATTGCATGAATTTGTAGCCCGGCTAGCTGCGGGTTTGAGGAAGCTGATCCCAGCTCAAATCACCAGTAGCGCGGCAGCCCAACCAGGCAAGAGGTTTTGGTGCTGCTGCGCCCTGCCGTTCCTGATCGTCACTACTGGGCGGAAGGGATCCTCCGCAGATGAATTGTCGAGTAGTCGCACCTGATCGCAGATTGGGATCGATGCTTCCCCTCGCGCCCGTTGCTTCTTGGTGCTGCCTTTGATCTGAGGCCTTTGCAGGCCCCCGTGCGGCTGGAGCCTGTCCTCCTGGCCCAGGTTTGCAGCTAGAGCCCCTTGCCCCGCCCTAATTTCGATTGGCAATACGACAGTGGCCATGACCTTTTTTGAGGTGCTCTGGCACGGTGAAAGCATTGGCGATGGCGCCGACTTCGAAGAAGCCCTCACCAGTTACGTGGCGGTGAAGCCTGAGGAGGGAACCTGGCATGAGGCCTGTGCTGAGCCCGGGGCTTCCCCTTGCATCAAGCGCTATGGCTCGTTCGACGCCTACCTCGACAACGCCGATGAGCTGGAAACCATTCCGGTCACAGCGGCCATGATTGAGGCTGCCCTAGCCCAACTGCCGTGAGCTGCTCCGCCCCTGGTGGTTCTGGCCTTGATTTGGCGCGGTTTACCCCGGTCAACGACCTGTGGCCCGAGCTGGTGGAACGCCTGGGCCTCGAGCGGAGCAGCCGTGCCGTGCGTCAGGCCCTTGATCTCCAGGCCATGCGCGGTGATGCCTCTACTCTGCCCGTGCTTCTTTTCGAAACCTGCGGTCTGGCCTTGATGCAAGCCGAAGCCTTACGGGGGCAGCTTGGTTTGGCCGGAGCGGCTGAAGACCAGGTGTTGTTGGTGAGTCAGCCCAGCCTTCGCTTGCAGTTGCTGCAGAGCTTTTAGTCAGGCCCCATTCCGTTTAGGCGTAAACAATGGGGATCTCGCCCAGGCGGGTGGTGGCGGCCCGGGATAGGCGCGAGCGCTGCATTTGCCAGGGGGGCGTGAAGCCACAGGCGGCCCATTGCACCGATCCTTGCCCGTAGCGGCGGTTCAGGCGATCGATGGTGGCCATCAGGCTCTGGCGGCGTTGCTGCTGCTCTTCGGGGAGGGGCACCAGTAGATGGTGCTGGAGGGTGTCCTCTCCCACCAGCTGTTGCATCAACACCCCGGCCTTTTGCAGGGGTTTGTGGGGGTGAAAGAGCTGCTCCGCCAGGGGCAAGGCCGCTGCGAGCAGTACGGCGGTGTCGTTGCTCGCGACCGCCAGGCCCACGGTGGCGGCCCGGCTGTAGAAGCTGGTGCCATTGAACGGACTGCTACGTACAAACACGGTGATGGCTCCGGTGCGTTGCCCTTGGCGCCGCAGCTTTTCCGCCGCCCGGCTCAGGTAGGTGGCGATCGCCTGCTTGAGCTGGGGCAACTCCCGAATGGGCTGGCTGAAGCTGCGACTCACGCAGGTTTCCCGTTTGGCGGGGGGCACCAGCTCCATCGGGATACAGGCCATCCCCTGCAATTCGTGTTGCAACCGCAGGCCCACCACGCCGCATTTGCGGCGCAGTTCGCCGCTGGGCATGTCGCGCAGGGCTTTGGCGTTGGCAACGCCGCGCAGTCGGCACCAGCGCGACAGCTTGCGGCCGATTCCCCACACATCTTCGATGGGCACCGCTGCTAGGTAGGGCCCGGGATCGATGACCGCACCGAGATCGAACACCCCCCCATGGTTGGCGCTGGATTTGGCCAGTTTGTTGGCGAGCTTGGCGAGCACCTTGCTGGGGGCTATGCCCACGGCCACTGGCAGGCCCAGCTGGCGGAGCACGGTGCGGCGCAACTGTTGCCCCCAGCTGGTGAGATCGCCCCCATCGCGGGGGCGGTGCAACTGGCCGAAGGCTTCATCAATCGAGTAAATCTCGAGCTCTTCCACCCAGGGCTCCAGGGTGGCCATCATGCGCTGGCTCATGTCGGCGTAGAGGGCGTAGTTGGAGCTGCGTACGATTACCCCCTGGCGCTCGAGGGTGCTGCGCACCTTGAAGTAGGGCGTGCCCATGGGAATGCCGAGGGCCCGGGCTTCGGCACTGCGCGACACGATGCAGCCATCGTTATTCGAGAGCACCACCAACGCCCGGCCCATCACCGCCGGGTCGACCACCGCTTCACAGGAGGCGTAGAAGTTGTTGCCATCGATCAGCACGGTGGCCCGGTCCTTAGAGGGCATGGATGGCGTGGCTGGCTACCCCCCAGAGGCAATGGTCCAGGTCGTCGTTGAGGGGCGTGGCTGGATAGGCGGGATGGGCCGCTTCCAGGTGCCATTGGCCCTGGTGCTGCACCAGCCGTTTCAGGGTGAAGGCGCCTTCGATCACGGCCACCACAATCTTGCCGGAACGAAATTCGAGGCTGCGATCCACGATCAGCAAATCGCCGTGCTGGATGCCGGCGCCGCGCATGGAGTCGCCGCTGACGCGCAGGAAAAAGGTGCTGCTCGGATGGCGAATCAAGGCGTCGTTGAGGTCGATCCCGGTCTCGATGTAGTCATCGGCTGGGCTGGGAAATCCCGCGGCCACGCTGTCGCTGGCGAGGGGCCGCAGGCACCGCCGACGCTCGCTGCGGAGCGGGCCGAGGGCCTCGAGCTCGAGCCAGGTAGGGGCCAAGTTGTCCATCACTACCGCGCCAGAACAAGGGGTGTCATCACCCGCATCTTAGTACAGGTGTATTGCTTCTTGCTTCTTGCTTCTTGGCGCTTGGTGCTTGGCGCTTGGTGGCTGGAGGGGCCACCCTGGGTGCGCTGCCTTGCTTTGGGTTCTCCTGTGCTGAAAGAGGTTGGGGGCGCTGCCCGGTTGGGCCTGTTGCCGGTGCTGTCAGCTGTCGTGGTTGTTCCAGCTGTGGCTGTTCCAGCTATGGCGGTGGAGCCGGAAGCGGCGATTCGGGCCACCTATCTCTGCCAAGGGCGCTTTGATGCGGTGCGGCTGACGGCCTTGTTTTTTAACGGCGAGCCCCGCGAAGTGGTGCTGTTGCAGGGGGAGCAGGCCATTCGCCTGCCCCAGCAGCCTTCGGGTTCAGGCGCCCGTTATGGCGCCGGCAGCCAGAGCTTTTGGCTGAAGGGTGACCAAGCCACCTGGCAATTCGGCTCCGGGGCGACCTATTCCTGTGGTCCCGAATCGCTGGGCGCAGCAGGGGCCGTGAAGCGGCGGTAGAGGGCCACACCGGCAGCGCCCCACGCTCCGGTCCAGGCCAGAAAGGTGATCAGGGTGCCCACTTGGCCCCCCTCCAGCGAATAGACGCCGGCTTGAATCAGGCCGGCGTCGATCAGGGAGCCACCGATGCCCCAGCCGAGCACCCAGCTGAACAAAAAGCCAATGGCCTGGAGGTTGCCGGTCATGGCCAGGAGATTAGGCGGGATCGCCCTTGGCGGTGGGGCTGGACCCTGGGAGCCCCCATAGAATTCGTCCCATTGGCGTGGCGATTGTGGGTTCCGGGCGCCAGCTCTTCTCCTGGATCGCGCCAACGGGGTTGGTCCTGGTGTTGTTTTTGGTGCTGCACCTGGCCGGGGTGGCCCTGGCGGTGACCAATCCCGGGGTCTTTGAGGCCTACGCCACGGCCCTGCATGCCAAGCCCTGGTTGCCGGCCGTGGAGCTGGCCCTGGCTGGTGTGGCGCTGGTGCATTTGATCCAAACGGTGGCGAAGCTGATCGCCAATCGCCAGGCCGGTAATGATGCGGCCCTGGTGAGCCGCCGTGCCGATCCGTTGGCGGCCCTGGCGGCCCGCACGGCGCCCTGGAGCGGCGGCGTGTTGCTGGTGTTTCTGGTGGTGCACCTCAACCAGCTGCGCTGGCCCCGGCCCGGGGCTGGTCTGGAAATGGCGCGCTTGGCTGAGGCGCTTTCTGCCCCCTGGGCTGGGGCGCTCTATGGGGCCGCTGGATTGGCCGTCGGCCTGCATCTGTTCCATGGCGGCGAGGGCGCCCACCGCAGCCTCGGGCTGTTGGAGCCGGCCAATGCCGGCCGGATTCGCAGGGCAACCCGGGCTTTTGCCCTGGTGGTGGGTGGGGGCTTTGCCCTGGTGTCCCTGGTGCTGGCCACCCAGGTGGTGCGATGAGCCCCCGTTCCGCCGGGTTGCCCGATCCCCGCATTCCCGCGGGCCCGATGGCCGATGCCTGGCGCCGCACCCGCGATGGCCTGCCGTTGATCAGTCCGCTGCGCAAGCGCCAACTCCAGGTGCTGGTGGTGGGCAGTGGCCTGGCCGGGGCCTCGGCGGCGGCCACCCTGGCGGAGCAGGGCTACCGGGTGAAGCTGGTGACCTTCCACGACAGCCCCCGCCGGGCCCATTCGGTGGCAGCCCAAGGCGGTATCAACGCCGCCAAGAATTACGCCAACGATGGCGACAGCATCGGGCGGCTCTTTGCCGACACGCTCAAGGGCGGCGACTTCCGGGCCCGGGAGGCCGGTTGCCACCGCCTAGCCGAAATCAGTGGCTGCATCATCGACCAGTGCGTGGCCCAGGGCGTGCCCTTCGCCCGGGAGTACGGCGGCACCCTGGCCAACCGCAACTTTGGCGGCTCCCTGGTGAGCCGCACCTTTTACGCCCGCGGTCAAACAGGCCAGCAGTTGCTCTATGGGGCCTACCAGGCCCTGATGCGCCAGGTGGCCGCTGGCCAGGTGGAGCTCTTCACCCGCCGGGACATGCTCGAGCTGGTCACGGTGGATGGGGTGGCCCGGGGCATCGTCTGCCGCCACCTGCTCACCGGTGCCCTCGAAACCCATACGGCCCACGCGGTGCTGCTGGCGAGCGGCGGCTATTCGAACGTCTACTACCTCTCCACCAACGCCCTCAAATCCAATGCCAGTGCGATTTGGGCGGCCCATCGCCAGGGGGCGCTGTTTGCCAATCCCTGCTTTACCCAGATCCATCCCACCTGCATCCCCAGTGGCGACGCCTTCCAAAGCAAGCTCACCTTGATGAGCGAGAGCCTGCGCAACGACGGCCGGGTGTGGTTGCCGTCTAAGCGGGATGACCCCCGAGCGGCGGCGGCGATTCCCGAGGCGGAGCGCGATTATTTCCTTGAACGCCAATACCCGGCCTACGGCAACATGGTGCCCCGGGATGTGGCCTCCCGCCGGGCCCGGGAGCTCTGCAATGGCGGCCAGGGGGTGGGGCCCGGGGGGAGGTCGGTCTACCTGGATTTCAACGACGCCATTGCGGATCAAGGCCGCGCCACGATTGCCGCGCGCTACGGCAACTTGTTTGAGATGTATGAGCGCATCACCGGTGATGACCCGATGGCTGGGCCGATGCGGATCTATCCGGCCCCCCACTACACGATGGGGGGGCTGTGGGTGGATTACCACCTGATGAGCTCGATCCCCGGCCTGTTTGTGCTGGGCGAAGCCAATTTTTCCGAACACGGTGCCAATCGTCTGGGCGCCAGCGCGCTGATGCAGGGGCTAGCCGATGGTTATTTCATTGCACCGGCCACGGTGACCGCCTGGCTGGCGGGCCACCCCACCCCGGAGATTGGCCCTGACCATCCCGCCTGCCGCGAGGCCGAAGCCCGGGCCCAGGGGCGCTTGCAGGCCCTGCTTGCTGCGGGCGGTAGCCAGCCCGTGGATGCTTTCCACCGGGAGCTGGGCCATTTGATGATTGAGTACTGCGGCATTAGCCGCTGCGCCGAGGGCTTGCACACGGGTTTGCAGCAGGTGGCCCTCCTTGAGGCCCGCTTCCACCAGGAGGTGCGGGTGCCAGGGGAGGCCACGGGGCCCAATGGCGAACTGGAGAAGGCCCTGCGGGTGGCCGATTTCTTCTCCCTGGCCCAGCTGATGCTGCGCGATGCCCTGGCCCGGGAAGAATCCTGCGGGGCCCATTTCCGCGAAGAGCACCAAACTCCAGAGGGGGAGGCCCTTCGCGACGATGGCAGCTTTGCCCATATCGCCGCTTGGCAGTACCAACCGGGCAGCGGCAATCCGGGCAGCGGTGATCCGAGCCAGCCAACACCCGCGGCAGAACCCGTGCGCCACAGCGAACCCCTGGAGTTCACGCTGATGCAGCCCAGCACCCGCAATTACCGATGAGTGGCACCCTCTCGCTCAACCTGCGGATCTGGCGGCAGGTGGGTCCCGATGGCCCAGGTCCCGATGGCCAAGGCGCCTATGGGAGCTATCGGCTGGAGCAGATTTCTAGGGATCTCTCGTTGCTGGAGGCCCTCGACGTGCTCAATGAGCAGTTGATTGGGGCCGGCGAGAGGCCGGTGACCTTTGAGCACGATTGCCGCGAGGGGATCTGCGGCAGCTGTGGCTTCCTGGTGAATGGCCAGGCCCACGGCCCCCAGCGGGCCACCACGGTGTGCCAGCTCTATCTGCGCCAATTCACAGATGGCGACACCCTGGTGCTGGATCCCTGGCGGGCCAAGGCCTTCCCCCTGATTCAAGATTTGGCGGTGGATCGCGCCAGCTTGGATTCCCTGATTGGAGCGGGTGGCTATTGCTCGGTGAACACCGGCAATGCCCCCGAGGCCAATGGGATCTTGATCGGCAAAGACCAGGCGGCCTCAGCGTTTGACACGGCCACCTGCATTGGCTGTGGGGCCTGCGTGGCCAGTTGCCGCAATGCCTCGGCCAGCTTGTTTGTGGCGGCCAAGTTGGCCCATCTGGCCCAATTACCCCAGGGCCAACCGGAGCGCGGCCATCGGGCCCGGGCCATGCAGGCCGAGATGGAGCAGCAGGGGTTTGGCAGCTGCAGCAACAACCTCGAATGCGAAGCGGTGTGCCCGAAGCAAATTTCCGCCGATTGGATCAGCTGGATGCACCGCGAAGGCAGGCGCCATCCCGCTTAAGTGGGGGAACCCCGGCTGAGAGGGGCGGGGCAGGCACCTCCAGAAATCGGGCCACAAAGCGCTCGAGGGGCATGGGCCCGCAGCGCCGTTGCCAGCCCAGACCGCCGGCATAGCGCCGCCAGCAGGCCACGCTTAAGCGCTGGCTTTGGGGCGAGACCAGCCGCAACAGATAGCGGTAGTCCAAATGGATCGCTGCTCCAGTTGCCCCAAGCGGGCCACTGGAACGAAGCGGGCCACAAGAAACCAGTGGTTCATTAAAATCCACCGGCTCAGTGGATCCCTGGGGGGATAGGGGGCTCAGATGCTGCAGCACCTTCGCTGGGCGATCGCCACTGGCGATGCACCGTTGGAGTGCCTGGGCAAAGATCAAGGCGACTGCCGCCGGATAGCCAGCCCGCTCCAGCACAAATTGCTCAACTGTGGGGCCGGAAAAGCCCACGCAGTCGATCAGGCCAGGGGATCGACGTTCAAGGGAAGCCACAGACAGAAGGAGAAACCATCAACTGGTTCCACCGCTGTCTCAAGGGTGATTCTGCTGCTCAAGTTGATCGGCCAAGGCCAGGCAGCGATCCATCTCTTCCCAAAGCAACTCACGCCGGCTTCCATGCACCGCATAGGAGCGGTGATGGAGGTCGCGGGCTTGGTAACGAAGGGCGTCACGGATACGACGCCAATCCTCTGGTGCGAGGGAGCTCGCCATTCAGCCGGGGATCGAGGGCTGGCAGAACAGCACGATCAGCCAGATGGAACCAATGATGGGCAACACAACCTGGAGGAGTAGCCAGGTCCACTGCTTGCCGATATCGCGTAGGCGACGAATGGCAAGGGGCAGATGGGGGACGATCTGGGCGATGGAGTACAGGCTGGACAGGGGTTTGGAGATGAACGACAACACAGTGATCACGATGATGTTCGCCAGCACAAACCACCAGAAATCTGCCCGGCCGGACTTGCCGCCGTAGTCGAAGGAACGGCTCCAAGCGGTGGAGAAGGACTTGATCAGGGGCACAGGCAGGGGGGGGGCGAATGCCCTTTGATACTTCAGAGCACTGCACTTGCAACCAACTGGTCAGCAACTGACGAGAAACCGAGAAGAAAGATTCAGGCAACCGTGGCCATATGGCGCATCAAATCGATGCACTTGCAGCTGTAGCCCCACTCGTTGTCGTACCAGCTCACCAACTTCACGAAGGTGTCGGTGAGGGCAATGCCAGCTCCGGCATCAAAGACCGAAGTGCAGGATTCACCTAGGAAATCGGAGGAGACGACGTCGTCTTCCGTGTAGCCAAGGATGCCGGCCATGGGCCCCTCGGAGGCGGCTTTCATGGCGGCCTTGATCGCTTCGTAGCTAGCCGGTGTGGCCAGGTTCACGGTGAGGTCCACCACGGACACATTCGGGGTGGGCACCCGAAAGGCCATGCCCGTGAGCTTGCCGTTGAGCTCAGGGATCACCCGGCCCACGGCCTTGGCGGCACCGGTTGAGGAAGGAATGATGTTTTGGCCGGCACCGCGGCCGCCGCGCCAATCCTTTACCGAGGGACCATCCACGGTTTTTTGGGTGGCAGTGGTGGCATGCACAGTGGTCATCAGACCACTCACGATGCCGAAGTTGTCGTTGACCACCTTGGCGATCGGCGCCAGGCAATTGGTGGTGCAGCTGGCGTTCGACACGATCGCCTGGCCGGCGTAGGTGTGGTTGTTGACGCCCATCACGAAGATTGGGGTGTCGTCTTTTGACGGGGCACTCATCACCACCCGCTTGGCACCGGCATTGATGTGGGCTCGGGCGGCCTCGTCGGTGAGAAAGAATCCCGTGCTCTCGAGCACGTAATCCACACCGATGGAGCCCCAGTTGAGGTTGTTGGGATCGCGCTCGGCGCTGATGCGGATCCGGTTGCCGTTGACCACCAACTGGCCGTTTTCGATCCGCACGTCACCGCTGAAGCGGCCATGGGTGGAATCGTGGCGCAGCATGTAACTGATGTAGTCAACGTCGATAAGGTCGTTGATGCCCACCACCTCCACATCGCCGAGGGTGCAGGCGCGGCGGAAGGCAAGCCGGCCGATGCGACCAAAACCGTTGATGCCGATGCGAATGGCCATGGATACTGGATTGTTGGAGGTCAGGATAGGAGTTGTCCTTCCGCCCGGCGTCAGGCGGCGTGGTGCTCAAGCTGAGTGGTGCTCAAGCTGAGTGATGCTCAAGGACCGTCGTCCTCAAGCACCCTCTCAATCACCCTCGTCTTCAAGCAGCAATTGCTGGAAGGTCGTGTAGAGGTCACCGTGCTCCATGGCGGTGCGGGGATCGGGTTTGCCCAGGCTGGTTTTTTTTTGTTGGCTCCGCTGTTGCTGGACCCGTTGTTGCTGGGCAGGATTCCCCCCAGGCTTTTGACCGGGCTCTTGACCAGGTCTTGGGGGCTGTTGCAGGTGCTTTTGGCGATTTTCAGCCTCCTTGAGCCGCGCCATGAGATGGGGGGGCACGGTGCCATCCTGGCTGACTTGCATCAATTCCCGAAACAGGGCTTGGGGATCGTCTTCGATTTCCACCTGGTGGCGCCGTTCACTGGCTTTGGCCCCGGTTTTGGCTGCGGGAGTGGGGCTGGGAAGGGGTTGGGGGAGGGTGCGTCCTAGCTCCTGGAGACGCTCAAGGCTGCGGGCGTCAAAGCTCATGGTGGTGACCCCTCAGCTGCAACCCAGCGTGGCGCGGGTGGCTCGCCCCGTGACGGGGTTGGTGCCACTGGCAACTGCGCAGAGGGTTTTGAGGGCATCCGCGCGCAACGGCACGTTGCTGAAATCGGCGCCCTCGATGGCCACGTTTCTGAATTTGGTGTTGAAGGCGAAGGCGTCTTCCAAGATGGCGTTGGTGAGGTTGGTGCCCTCAAACACCGCTGAATCCAGGGTGGCTTCGCGCAGGTTGGTGTCGCTCATGTCGGCGTCCTGCAATTTGGCGCCAAATAGGCTTGCCCCCTGAAGATCGGAGCCGGCAAAGGTGGCGTCGCGCAGGTTGGTGAGATTGAAGGTCGCTCCCCGCAGCTCCTGGCCGCTGAAGTCGGCACCGATCAGCACCTGCTTGGCCACATCCATTGCCGCATCTGCTGTAAAGGGGGCCCCCAAGAGGACCAGAACGGCCGCCAAGGCCACAAGGGGGCGCCACCAACCATGGATACCAAACCGTGGGGGCCTCGCCTGGGTGGTCATGGCTGTGCTCTTGCTGGGCCAAGCCTAGGAATGGAACACCTGGGGCACTGGTGATTGGCCTGCGAGTTTCGCCATGGACTCCCCTGGGGTACCTCCCAACGCCCACCACTCCAACGACCACCACTCCATCGCCAAACGTTCCAACTCCCAACGTTCCAAAGCGAAACGCCGCACCCTGGTGCTGCAGGGCGGCTGGGCGGAGCAGCGGGCCCTGCGGCTGCTGAAGAACCGGGGTTGGCAACTGGTCGATCGCAATTGGCGCTGCCGGTGGGGCGAGATCGATTTGCTGCTCCAGAAACCCGGCAGGCTGTTACTGGTCGAAGTCAAAGGCCGGCGCCGCTGCGGCCCCGATGGCTGGGGCGTGGGCGCCGTGCACCGCCGCAAGCGAAACCGGCTCGAGCAGGCCTGGCGCTGCTGGTTGGCCGATCACCCCCAATGGCAGGGCTGCTCACTCCAAGTCGTGGTGGCCCTGGTTCCCCTCGCTCCAGCCCTCAAACCGGTGCGCTGGATTGCTCTCACTACTGGATTTGGCTAACAGCTGAATTTGGCAAACAGGCAATCTGGAGGCATCCCCGGCTTGCCCATGAGCTTTGCTGCCCATCGCGCCCGCAAGCGCTTCGGCCAACACTGGTTGGTGGACCAGGGGGTTCTCCATCGAATCGTTGCAGCGGCCGAACTCACCGCAGGCGACAGGGTTTTGGAGGTGGGGCCCGGCCGGGGGGCCCTCACCGAACGACTTCTCGACACTCCGGCCCAGGCGGTGGCTGCCGTGGAGCTCGATCGCGATTTGGTGCTGGGGTTGCAGGAGCGCTTTGGCAGCAACCCGAGGTTCCAGCTCACCGCTGGGGATGCCTTGGTGGTGGCGTTGCCGGACGCGACCAAGGTGGTGGCCAATATTCCATACAACATCACGGGTCCCTTGCTCGAGCGGCTGGTGGGTCGTTTGGATCGCCCCGTGCCCGTTCCCTACCAGCGCCTGGTGTTGTTGGTACAACAGGAGGTGGGCCAGCGAATCCGCTGCCAACCGGGCAGCAGCAGCTATTCAGCTCTGAGCGTGCGCATGCAGCTCCTGGGGGCCTGCCAATCGGTGTGCCCGGTGCCGCCCCGCTGCTTTCAGCCGCCGCCCAAGGTGATGTCGGAAGTGATTGCCATCGATCCCTTTCCCGTGGAGCAGCGGCTGGAGCCGGCCCTGGCCCGTCGGGTGGAACAGCTGTTGAAGCGTTGTTTTGCGGCCCGCCGCAAGATGCTGCGCAACAGCCTTGCCGGCCTGTTGGAGACCGATGCCCTTGAGGCCCTGGCGCTGGAGGTGGGCATCACCTTGCAACAACGGCCCCAGGAGGTTGCCCCTTTGCAGTGGGTGGCCCTGGCGGCCGGTTTGAATTAGCCCACCCCGGCCCGGCTCTAGCGGCGTTGTGATGGCAGACCTGAAGGTATCGGCACCCGCCAAAATCAACTTGCACCTCGAGGTGCTGGGCCTGCGCCGCGATGGCTTCCATGAACTGGCGATGGTGATGCAAACCATCGACCTGGCCGACAACCTGGTGTTGCAGACCACGGCCGACGCCACCATTCGCCTCAGCACGAACCGGGCTGATTTGCCCACCGATGGCAGCAATTTGATTGTCCAGGCGGCCGAGATGTTGCGCTCCCGTTCTGGTTTTCCCGAGCTGGGGGCCCACATTCAGCTAGAGAAGCGCATCCCGATTGGGGCGGGCCTGGCAGGGGGCTCCAGCAATGGAGCAGCAGCCCTGGTGGGGCTCAATGCCCTTTGGGGCCTGGGATTTTCTGCCCCGGATCTACGGCTGATGGCCACCCAGCTGGGCTCCGACATGCCCTTTTGCCTGGACGGCGGCACCCAGCTTTGTTTTGGCCGCGGAGAGCAGCTTGAGCCCGTTGCTCCGCCAGCGGGACCAGGCTTGGCGGTGCTGTTGATCAAGCATCCCGCCTCCCATGTGAGCACCCCCTGGGCCTACGGACGCTGCAAGGCGATGCGGGGGGACTTTTACTTGGATCAAGAGGACGATTTCGAGCAGCGCCGCCGTGCCCTCCGTTCTGGTCCGCTGCTCGAGGCCCTGGCAACGGGGATTGAGTTACCCCCTTTGCGCAACGACCTCCAACTGGTGGTGGAGCCTGAAGTGGAGAGCGTGCAGCAGGGTCTTGCCCTGTTGCGCCAGCTGGATGGTCCCACCGCTCCGCTGGCTGTGGCCATGAGTGGCTCGGGTCCCACTTGCTTTGCTCTCTTTGATTCATTGGCCCGGGCCCAGGCAGCCCAGCAGCAGCTCGACCCCCATCTGATCGATGCCGGGTTTGAGGCCTGGAGCTGCGGCTTTGTCCCTACGGGTGTCAGCCTGCACTAATGGAGCAGTCGAAGTCCCAACCAGTGGCGGAGCCAAACCAGGCAGCGGAGCCAAATCAGGCAGCGGAGCCCAACAAGGTGGCCAAACCAACTCCGGCGCCCCCTGAAGGGGCCCCCAAGCCCCGCAAGGGCCCCATGAGCTTTCTTTCTGGCTCCCTCACGGCTGTGCTGCTCGGATGGCTTTGTTTGGGCCTGAGCCAAAAAGTGCTGACCCACTACGCCCTGCACCCACCCAGCTACAGCTCGGCCATCGCCCAAAGCATCGCCACAGCCTTGAAGACCCTGGTGGTGGGCATGTCTTTTTTGGCCACGTTCAGTTTCGGTTTCATTGGCCTAGGGCTGTTTTTGGTGTTTATCCGCAGTCTTTTGCCCGGCTCCGCCAAGGAATCGGCCTAATTTCAACCCATGACTCCCCACGACTTGGGCTTGCTGGTGACCCTGCTTCTTCCAGGGATGCTGCTCTCGGTGCTGCTCCTCTCCACCTTCGCCGCCGGCGGCTGAGATAGGTTGGCCCCTACACGGTGCACGCCAACACGTGGCAGAGACGCTGCTGTTTAACGCCCTTCGCGAAGCCATCGATGAAGAGATGGCTCGTGATCTCCACGTTTGCGTAATGGGGGAGGACGTCGGCCAGTACGGCGGTTCCTACAAGGTGACCAAGGACCTCTACGAGAAATACGGGGAGCTGCGGGTGCTTGACACCCCTATTGCCGAGAACGCCTTTACGGGCATGGCTGTGGGTGCGGCCATGACGGGCCTGAGGCCGATTGTGGAGGGGATGAACATGGGCTTTCTCCTGCTCGCCTTCAACCAGATCTCCAATAACATGGGAATGTTGCGCTACACGAGTGGTGGCAATTACACGATTCCCACCGTTGTTCGTGGCCCCGGTGGGGTCGGCCGCCAGCTCGGCGCAGAGCACAGCCAGAGGCTTGAAGCCTATTTTCACGCTGTGCCAGGCATCAAGATCGTGGCGGTCAGCACCCCCACCAATGCGAAAGGGCTGATGAAGGCTGCCATTCGTGATAACAATCCGGTGCTCTTTTTTGAGCATGTCTTGCTTTACAACCTTTCTGAGGATATTCCCGAAGGCGATTACATCTGTGCCCTCGACCAAGCTGAAGTGGTCCGCGAAGGTCAAGATGTGACAATCCTTACCTACTCACGGATGCGTCACCATTGCCTGAAGGCCGTCGAGCAGCTCGAAAGCGATGGAGTGGATGTGGAATTGATTGATTTGATCAGCCTCAAGCCCTTCGACATGGCCACGATCGCGAAGTCGATCAGAAAAACCCACAAGGTGATTGTGGTGGAGGAATGCATGAAGACTGGAGGAATTGGGGCCGAGCTTCTTGCCCTCATTACGGAACACTGTTTCGACGACCTGGACGCCCGCCCAATTCGCCTTTCCTCCCAGGACATTCCCACCCCCTACAACGGCTCCTTGGAAAATCTGACAATTATTCAGCCCCACCAGATCGTGGCGGCTGCCCGCCAGCTCAAAGCAGGCCAGATCTGATATGGCCCGTCAACAGGGGTGGTTAGCCCTGATTCTCGCCCTTGCGATTGCCTCAGCTGCGCTGGTTCTGAATGTTCCACCTCCGTTGGGGTTGGACCTGCAGGGTGGTAGTCAGCTCACCCTCCAAGTCATGCCCAGTGGGGCGATCAAAAAGGTCGAGACGGAGCAGCTTGAAGCGGTCAAAGAGGTGCTCGACCGACGCATCAATGGTCTTGGTGTATCAGAGTCCACCCTGCAAACCGTTGGCAATGACCAGTTGGTCTTGCAGTTGCCCGGCGAACAGGATCCCAGCCGGGCAGCCAAGGTTTTAGGAACCACCGCCCTATTAGAATTCCGTCCCCAACAGCCTGGAACGGAGGCTGAAATGGGGGGGTTGCTCAAACTCAAGTATCAAGTCAAGGCCGTCTTGGCCCAAAGTGAGTTTAAGAATTCCACAGAAGAACCCCAAACGGAGGCCACCCCAGAGGCCGAGATCAAGGCGGAAGACCTGGCCAAGGCCCTCGATGCCCTCGGTGTCAACGTTCCACCAGGGAGTAGCCAGACCGAACAGCTCCGCTTGCTCCTCACCAAGGTCAATACCAAGATTCTTGCTCTCTATGGCTCTTCCGAACTCACGGGCAAGGATCTCGTAGCAGCTGGTCGCAAACAGGAAAACGTTGGCAAAGGGTGGGCCGTTACCCTTTCGTTCTCGAAGGAGGGGGGGGAGAAGTTTGCTTCACTGACCCAATCCCTAGCTGGAACAGGCAGAGTGATGGGAATTATTCTCGATGGGCGTTCCATTAGTGACGTCAGTATTGGTCCCCAATTCAAAACGGCAGGAATTACGGGAGGTTCTGCTGAGATCACTGGTAATTTCACTGCCGATGAAGCCCGTGAATTGGAAGTTCAACTGCGTGGTGGCTCATTACCACTTCCGGTCAAGGTGATTGAACAGCGGACTATCGGTGCCACTTTGGGCACGGAAAATGTTCGCCGGAGCTTGGTCGCAGCACTGTCTGGACTTGCCCTGGTGGCGGTTTTTATGGTGGTTGTCTATCGGTTGGCTGGAGCTGTTTCGGTGATTGCCCTCGCCCTCTATGCCCTGTTTAATTTGGCGATGTATTCGCTGATTCCAGTAACGCTGAGTCTGCCTGGTATTGCCGGATTCATTTTGTCGATTGGCATGGCTGTCGATGCCAACGTATTGATTTTTGAGAGGGTTAAGGAGGAGCTTCGTGAAGGCAATACCTTGATCCGTTCCATTGATACTGGTTTCTCCTTGGCCTTTTCCTCGATCATTGATGGTCACGTCACCGGTTTGATCAGTTGTATCGCTCTTTTTGCACTGGGTACGGGCTTGGTTAAGGGCTTTGCAGTCACCCTTGCAATTGGCCTGCTGCTGAGTTTGTTTACCGCCCTTACTTGCACCCGAACAATCTTGCGGGTGTTGTTGAGTTACGCGGCCCTGCGCAAACCCACCTATTTCCTTCCCGCGACCCAACTGCCCGCAAAAGCCGCCTGATGAACGCCCCCCAGCCCCGCTTTCGAATTAGCCGCCATCGCCGCGTCGCCTGGCTGGGATCAGGCCTTGCAGCATTGTTGAGTGTGATTGGCTTGCTGGTCAGTTGGCTTAATCCTGCGATTCACGCTCCGCTGAAACCCGGCCTCGACTTCACCGGTGGTACCCAGATTCAGTTGGAACGCCGCTGTGAACCTGCTGGCTGTTCTGTAATCTCTGCTCCCGAGATTCAACAGGTGTTGGCTCAGTTGAAGCTGCCTGCTGAGCAGGGAGAGGAGGCACCCAGGCTCAACAACGTAGCGGTTCAGATACTCGATCAGGGTCAATCGCTGGTTTTGCGTCTCCAAGACCTCAACCCAGTTCAGGCCTCCTCCTTGGTGCAAGAGATCCAATCCATTGTCGGTCCCTTGAATCCTGACAGCACATCTGTTGACACCATTGGACCAACCCTTGGGCAGCAATTGCTCAAGGGCAGTGTTGTCTCTTTGGTGGTTAGCTTTGTTGCAATTGCTGCCTATATCACCTTCCGTTACGACGGAGTCTTTGCCTTCTTGGCTATTTTTACTCTTGGCCACGATGTCTTGCTTACCTGCGGGGCCTTTGCCTGGTTGGGGCTGATTGCTGGTGTTGAGGTCGATTCGCTGTTTGCGGTCTCCCTGATCACGGTAGCTGGCTATTCAGTGACCGATACGGTTGTTGTTTTTGACCGGATCCGTGAGCAACGAACAACCCTCGCAGATCTTCCATTGACTGATCAAGTGGATGTGGCTGTTGATGCCACCTTGACCCGCTCCCTCTATACCTCTTTCACGACCCTGCTTCCCCTGCTTGGTTTGATCTTTTTTGGCGGTGCAAGCCTGTTTTGGTTTGCGGTGGCCCTCACCATTGGCATTGCCGTTGGCAGTTGGTCAAGCATTGGGGTGGCGCCAACCCTTTTGCCTGTACTTTCCAGGTCAAGGCGTTGAGGTTATGGGATTTAGGTGTTATCTATTTGAATTGGTTGTGTTTAATTCGGTTGGCGAGGACCTGCCCTAAGCCTTGATATTTGGTTCGACTTTTCTACTCCTGCTAATGAAGTTTGTCTAGTTAATTGTCTTCATTTAATTTGTATTCGGAGTCTTCCCACTTGTCCAGCCGTAATTTCTCAGGCCGACTCGCGATTCCAGTCTTCCTTGGTGCTTTGGCTTTGGCGGATTTACGGATCGAGCTTCTTTTGCTCGCCGAGCATTTCACATTCACAAGTTTGGGTGCAGCCCTCCTCGCCCACCCGTTGGCTGTGGCAGTGTTGGCGTTGATGCCGTCCCTGGTACGCCACTACCGCTGAGCTGCCATCAAGATCGGCAAGCCAAGGTAGGGCTGCTGGTTACAGCCAGCGATCCATCACCTCTTTAACCACAACCTCTTCGCAGATCACCTGAAGCACCACCACCAGGGGTAGGGCCAGCAACACGCCGGGAAGGCCTAGGAGGGCGCCCAGGCAGAGTTGGGCCATCAGGGAAATGGTGGGTAGAAGATTTACGGTCCTGCTCAACAGCAGGGGCGTGATCAGAAAAGCTTCCACGTTCTGCAAAATCAGCCGCAGCACCAACACCTGAACCACGGTGGCGGGGGTGACCAGCAGGGCTAGGGCCAAGGGCAACAGGGTTGACGCTGTCGGACCGATGGTGGGCACAAAGGTCAACATGCCGCAGACCAGGCCGCTTAAGAGGGCTAGGGGAACTTTCAAGGCCGCCAATCCCGCCCAGGTCAGCAGGAAGACACTCATCGCTGAGAGGGTCATTCCCGCAAGCCAGCCCCCCAGGGCCTGGCGGCATTCGGTTAGGACCTCCCGGGTTTTATGGCGCCAGACTTCTGGGGTGATCGCGATCAGGATTTTTTGGTGGCTCCTGGGATCGAGGGCGAGCAATATGGCCAACAGGGCCATCAGCACTAATTGGATTGTGGAGCTGGCTGCGCCTCCAGCTAGACCAAGGAGTTGGGTGCCCACCGGTTGCAACCGTTCCAAGGTGCCAGGCTGAAGCCATTGGTTTTCCAGGTTTGGCAGGCCTGGTATCTGGCCTGCCAGCACGATCAGCCGTTGATAGACGATCGGAATCAGGTTGGTGAGCTGATGGATTTGGTCGACCAATTCGGGCAACAGCAGCTGGGATAGCAATCCACCCACCACAACCACGCTCGCCACCACAATCACCAGGGAGGCCCCCCGGTTGAGCGGGAGCAGCCGCCGCAACAGGGTGATGGGCACATCAAGGGCCACAGCCAACACGATGGCCCCAAACAGAACCAGGAGCACCCAGCGCAGTTCCCAGGCCAAAAGACCCAGCACTACCAACGCCACAATCCCCAGCAGGGTGCGGGAGTTCATACCCAATTCAGGCGCTGAGGCGCTGCTTTTTCCATGGATCCAGAATGTCGTGAATCAGGATTTCTCGCACGATCACTTGCAGACAAACGGCCAACGGCAGGGCCAGAAGCAATCCAAGGGGACCAAATATGACCGTAAAGAGAAGTTGGGCGGCCAGGGTCAATCCAGGCAGCAGCTTCAGCTGTTGGTGCATCACCGAAGGGGTGATCACGTAACTCTCAAGGTTTTGCACGGCCACATACAGCGCCAAAACGGCAAGGGCTTTCCATGGCGCATCGAGGAGCGCAACGGACATGGGAAACACCGTGCTCAAGGTGGGGCCGAGGTTGGGAATGATGTTGAGCAGGCCTGCCAGCAGGGCATTGGCGGCCACAAGCTTGACGCCGAGCAAGCTGAGTCCGATCGCGGCCAGGGTGCCGACGCACAGCGAACTGATCAGCACACCCACCATCCAGGCACTGAGGGCATTGCCACAGGACACCAGCACTTGGCGGAAACGCCTCCGATAAAACGAAGGCACCAGCAAGACAGCCACCTCCCGGTAGGCGGTGGGTTGGAGGGCCACCATCAGCGCCACCGCGACCACAAAGAGGGTCTGCAGGAGTGCCGTACCTAGACCACTGGCAAGTCCCAACAGACCAAGGGCGCTACTGCCGAGGTTGCCTGGGAGGGCTGGTTTGAGCCCTGTGCCGCTTGAGAGGTTGTCGCGCAGCCAGTTGAGGTCCGCGTTGTGCTGGCCGTAGAGCATCTGGCTGGCACTGGCCATGGCATTGCGCACCAGCTGAATCAAGGTGCTTGCGGCATCGGGCAATTTGGCCATGAGCTGGCCGAATTCATTGGTAAAGGGAGGGATCACGGCAGTGGCGATCACACCCAACACCAGCAAGACCAGAAGAAAACTGAGGGCAAGGGCAAGGGACCTGGAACAAGCCAATCTTTGGCGCACCCAATCGACCACCGTGCACAGAGCCATGGCGAGCACCACGGCGGCAAACACGTGCATCAGGTTCTGCCGCAGGGTCCACAGCACAAACCCTGCGGCTAGAAGACCCAACAAACCCAGCCAGTGGCCAAATTTCAAGGGATCAGGCCTCGGTGAAGTCGTCTCCTTGGGTTTCTGCGTTGTCGTCGCCCTCTTTGCCAGCAAAGCCCAAATCGTGGCTATCGGCGTAACGCTGGGCAAACCGCATGAAACGCTCAAAATCAGCGGTGGTTTTCCAGGTGTAGGTGGCCTCCAAGGCCGCTGGTTTGCCATTGACAAAGCGGGCATTGACCTCGCGGGTCACCATCTGCCCTTCTTCATCCAGCATGTACATACCGCCGATATCGCCCATGCTTTCTGGGGCAAGGGCTTGGGGCTGCTCAAAAACAAAGATCGCTTGGCCGGTGCGTCCGTCCCGGGAACGGGTCATACGGATGTCAGGCACAACCGGTTCATCCACGCCTTGGAAGAACTGAATGGCGGCGCCCATGGCAACGGGTTAAAAAGCGATCCTAAAGCCGTCAGGTTTCCTGGTTGGCTTGGTTCAAAAGCAGGGCAGCCGCCTTCGGTTCGTTGAGGCCTGTGAGATCGAATTGGCGCAGGGGTGGTTGGCTGCGCCGGCCTAGATCATGGTCGTAGCAGCGGTCGTAGTAGTCGAGCATCTGCCGGCAGGCTTCGGCCCAGTCGCTCTGGTCAATTGCCCCAAGGGCCAGGGCAGTGCGTTGGGGACCCAATCGACGGGCGATGCGCTCGGTGGCGTCCCGCAGGGGTTGTTGGCCTAGGGCGCCATAGACGGCCACCAGGCGCTCCACCCTTTCCGCTATTGGCCGCTGGATTTCAACGGCCGGAGCCTGGCCCATTTGGGCCCAAAGACCAGCCGGGATACGGCACCTGCCCACCTGCGCACTTTCCGCTTCCAACCAAACAGGACCAGGGCTCGGGCATTGCGTTAGGGCAAAGGCCAGCAGGTTTTCGTAGTGCTCATTGCTGGGTTGGGGAGGCAGCCCCAGGCCGCCAAAACTGCTGCCCCGGTGATTGGCGAGTCCTTCGAGATCCACCACCGCGGCGCCCCGCCTCTGCAGTTCCAAGAGCAGATCTGTTTTGCCTGTTCCGGTGCGACCCCCCAACACCAGCAAGGGCCGTGGTTTTTCCATCGCGGCCAAAACCCAGTGGCGAAAACGCTTGTAGCCCCCCTCCAGCAGCACCACGGGCAGCTCGAGCGTGGCCGCCAGCCAGGCCACGCTGGCTGAGCGCATGCCACCACGCCAGCAATGGATGCGAAGGGCTGTTCTGCCGCCATCACGACCAGGGGCTGCGATGGCCTGGAGTGCGGCGGCCATGGTCGCCAATTTCGGTCCCACGAACTCCAGGCCTAGCTGAACCGCGCTCTGTCGCCCCTGCTGCTTGTAGGTGGTACCAACGGCGGCCCTTTCAACGTCCGTAAAGAGGGGCAGATTGTGGGCGCCAGGGATGTGCCCCTGGATGTATTCCCCAGGACTGCGCACATCCACAATCGGAGCGTACAGCTCGAGAAAGTCTTCTATTGGTAAGCGCGGGCCCCCGGCCTGCATCGCAATCCCTTGAGCTGTCCTGACATAGTGGGCCATACCTGGCCTGCGCGCGCTCGGTCCTTCCATGCTTTCCGGACCTCTGGTCTCCGCCCCTGCCACCCCTGAAGCCTTGCTGGAGCGTTTTCAGGTGGCTACCGAACGTCAGAGGCGAAGCCTGATCCCCCAACTCCAGCAGCGGCTGGCTGAGATACGGCCTCTGATCGCCGGCCACCTTGATGGTTTGGACGCAACTGGAGATGACTGGGCAGCGGGTCTTTTGATCCAATGGCTTGTGGCCGATGAGGGTCCCGAGAGGGAGGCGTTCTTCGCCCGTTTTCCGGATGGTTGGCTTGCCACCACCAGTGCCCTGGGGGTGGATTACGGCCCGCTGCAACAGCTGTTGGTTCTGCAGAATTGGGAAGAGGCCGACCGGCAAACCAGTGCGATTTTGCGGCAATTGGCCGGTGCTGATGCCGTCCAGCGCGGCTACGTCTATTACAGCGAAGTGCCCCGCATGGGCACTGTCGACCTCGAAACCCTCGATCGCCTGTGGGTGTGTTTCTCCCGTGGCCGATTTGGTTTTTCGGTTCAATCACGGCTGCTGCGCAGTTGCAATGGCCGTTGGGAGGCGTTGTGGGCGAAATTGGGCTGGAAACAAGGCGGGCTGTGGACGCGCTATCCAGGCAGCTTCCAGTGGTCGATCGATGCACCAGAAGGGCACATGCCCCTGGTCAACCAGCTGCGGGGTGTGCGCCTGATGGATGCCCTTTTGAACCACCCCGGCCTGCTGAAGCGCAACGCCAGCTGATGGGCCAGCGGTAGGGTCCAATCCCTCTCTGGGGCAAAGGGTCGTTGGCGCTGCGCTGGACAGATTTCATCACCCCATCCACCCTCCAGTTGGCTCCCCTGGTGGAGTTGCTGCTCGAACCGGTGGCGTGCAGCCAACTCCAAGCTGAGTTGCGATTGGGCCTCCATGAAGCCCTGCTCAATGCCGTCCGCCATGGCAACAATTCAGACCCCTCCAAATGTTTGAGGGTGCGCAGAATTGAGAGTGCTTTCTGGCTGATCTGGCAGGTGCAAGACGAGGGCGCGGGATTCTCCTTTGAGCGCCCCCTCGACCAGCTGCCCTTGAACCCTGGCTTCAGCGCTGCTGGTGACAGCGCCGGCCGGGGATTGGTTTTGATCCACCAGTGCTTTGACGATGTCCGCTGGAGCCCCAGGGGTCATCGGGTCCAACTGGCGATCACGCGCCGGCGGATGGGAACCATGGCTATCGGCCGTGGCTGGGGCAGCCTGGATCGTTGAGTTCAGCTTTGAGCCAGAGCAGGCCGTGTTCGGCCAGGTCGATGGCCCGCTGCCTGGCTTCCGTGGGGCTGGATTGGCCGGGATCGTCGCCGCTCAGGAGTTGCACCAGCGCCGCGGCAAGTTGCTCGGCGGCCCGGCGGGGCCGTTGACCCTTGAGGGCGTGCCAATCGCGATCTCCAATCGCCAAGGAGCGCTGCAATTGCTCGGCCAGATCTTGGCTTTGATCAGGCCACTCACGCTTGGTACCCACTAGACGGCGATGCGGCTTTGGTCCCATCCTGGCGGTACCGAGATCTCAGTGGCAATGGCCCAGCCTGTCCGCCAACCTGTGCGGCTTCTCCACCTGTTGGATGGATTGCTGACCCAGGCCTCCCTGGCCAGCCGGAGCACGGGCGTGAGCCAAAGGCGCCAGCGACAACGGCTAGCCCTCAGCCAACGCTTGCTCGATCCCTTGCCCAAGGAACTGGCACCAACCAATCATGCGGAGCGGCTGTTTTGGCGGGGGCTGCGCTGGGGCACTGGGGGATTCCTGCTGTCTTGGTGGCTGCATCACTAGGGCGTGAAGCCCTAGGTGTCCCGGGATGGCTTTTGGGGCTTACGGGCGGTCCAAACCCGGGTCATGAAGTGGGATTCCGCCACCACGGCTTCAAAGCCGGCGGCCTTCAGTCTGGCTTCGATGTTGTCGCTGATGTAGTCGCGGTAATAGGGCTCGTGAAACACCCGCCGAAAGTTTTCCATCACCGCGCTGAATTGGGGTGAATCGGCCAGTTGCACGGAATCGGCCAGGGTGATCACCCCGCCCGCCTCCAGGATGCGGAAGCAGTCATTGATCACGTTTTGACGGGCTTCGCCTGGGAGCTCGTGCATGAGGAAAACACAGGAAATCCCCTGGAAGGTGGCCTCGGCGAAGGGCATGGTTTCGCCATTGCCTTGCACCAACTGGGGGAGCTCCCCAGGGAGTTGGCCCAGCCATTTATTGGCCTGGCGCAGGTAGGCACTGGAGAGATCCAGGCCCACCAGTTGGGCCTTGGGCAGGGCCCCTCGGATTTGCCGGAGGGTGCGGCCCGTGCCTGTGGCCACATCCAAGACCCTGATATGGCCAGCAGGACGCCCAGCAAAGGCCCGCAAACCGCGAACGAGAGGGGCGATGACGCGGCGCCGCATGGGATCGGCCGTGCCGTTGAACAGGATTTCTACCTGAAGGTCGTAGAGCGCCGCTGAGTGGTCACTCAGGTAGCCATCGGTTTGGTGGTGGAAATTCTGGAGGTAGTAGTCGGGGTAGCCCCCAACGTCCACGTCATCGGGGAGGTCGCGCACATTGCGCTCTCGACGCCGGTTCCATGTCTTTGGCATGTCCAGCCAAACCATGGGATAGCGGCTAGCCCAGTCGAGCCAGGGAGCGTCGAATAGCAGGGAACTGGGATAGAGGCCCTGTTCGGCTTCCTGCCAATCCCGTTCTTGTAGGACATCCATCGCCGTCTTCAACCGGCCCATGAGTTCCGGTGGAACAGGCACGGTTTTCGGAATCCCCTCGGGCGAGAGGACACCCATCAGACGGGTGCTCACTTCCTTATGGGCTAAACCCAGCAGGCTCTTGCCCTGCTGCATGGTTTGGTAGGCCAGCTTGGTGAGCTGTTCAGGCATGGACGGGTTTGGCAGTGGAACCATTCCAACGGATCAGGCCTGCTGGTGTGAATCCGATGGGGAGCGTCAGCTTCCAAAACAAACCCGAGCTGCTGGTTTAGTGAAGGCAAAAACGACGGGATCGCGCCCATGGCTTTTCAGGCATTCATGGGTCTGGCCTGAAGGTCTGTTCAGTCTTCGGGAAGGGTTTTGCCTTGCTCCCGCGCAAGATTTTCTGCTTGCTGCTTGATCCAGAAGCTGGCCAGGTTGGATAGGGAGCGCCCTTGGCTCGTGCACTCTTGGATCATCAAGTCGTGGATGGACTGGGAAACGGTGATGGAGATGCGCGGAACCTTGCGGCTGCCTGTCTTCAGTGACGCTTTGGCTTGGCTCTCGGCTGCTGGTTCGCTCGTGGCGGCGGCGCTGGTGCGTGACATTGATGCAGGGTGTGAGCTCCAGTAGCAACTTGCATCAAGGCGCTGCGAGTTGTGATCCCCAGGATTGGGGAGCTTGAGCCGTGTTGGCTGCGCGAGCCGGTTTAACAGCCAAATTTTGGTCGCCGTAGCAGGGGCGCTACGTTTGGGGGGACGCTCCTGGGCGCCACGGATCGGTTTTTGGCTGGGATCGGTTTTTGGCTGGGACCAGGTTCTGGCTGGGGGCGTTTCTGCTGATTTGGTCATCTGCAAATACGCTAAAGTCATATTAATTTCACTTCATTCTTCGTTTGAATGAACGCCGTTCAACCAGCTTTGCATTGCCTCCTGGTCGAGGATCACATGTTGATGGCCGAATTGCTGACGGCGATGCTGCAAACCTCGCCAGTTGTTGGGCCGATCAAGACAGCCAGATCGGTGTGTGAAGCCAAGCGGCAGATTGATCAGTTACTACCAGATCTGTTAATTCTTGATTTAGCTCTGCCTGACGGTAATGGCCAGAAGGTGGCGTTGCATCTGCTGAAGAGACACCCATCTCCGTACATCATTTTGCTTTCTGCCCAGCTCCAGGATTTCTGCTGTGAGCCTGAGCTCTTACCCCATATTCACGCCACAGTTGAGAAAACTGCAGCCTATAAGGAGCTTTCCCATGCTCTCAACCAGATCAGTACTTCCTTGGAACAGAAGAATGAAATAATCAGTATCTCGAATCGATTCATCAAGATGAGTGCTCGAGAACAGGAGGTTTTCATGTTGATCGGCACAGGAAAGAAAACCCGTGAGATCGCAGACTACCTGCACATTAGTTCTTCAACAGTTGAATCCCATCGCAAGGCTATTGTCCAGCACTTGGATGCCTCTGGCGCTGAGTTGGTACGCCTTGCGGCAATCTTTAAGTACCACACAGACCAAGTCTCCCGTGCGGGACTCGATCATGGTGCTACCTAAGCTTTTATCCATCCTGGCCTGCTGTAAGCATCCGATTAGGACTACTTAATGCGAAGAATCTTTTTTCTGATTATTCTTTTCACTGGATTCGCATACCTTTGGACCTATTTTGAAGAAATACCCCTCTTGGTGATTGGACAGCCGACCAGGACCGGAAAAATTCAAGCAAGCATGGAGGAGCCTTTTTTCAAGAACCTGAGGTCAAAGACCAAGATCCCCTTCGTTACGACCTATCAACCCATTGATTTCACTGGATACAAGGATACATTTCAGTTAAATATTTTAAAAGATCAACAAGTTGATTTGATATCTTTACGCTTCCCTCAAAATAGTGCTTGGGAGCCAAGTCTCGTTGGTATTGACCTGGTTGGCATGATAGATGATTACAAGTCTGCGAAAGAAGTAATTAGTGCTTATTCAGGAACTATTGACAAATATTTGAACGAGAAATTTGACGCCAAGCTCCTAGGAATTTGGACATTTGGACCCCAGGAACTTTTCTGTAATCAACCAATCCAGGGATTGTCTGCTCTTAAAGGACGAAAGGTTAGGGTATCCAGTCAAGTCCAGTCTCAATTTATTTCTGCACTCGGTGCTCAACCGACTATTATTTCATTCGAAGAAACGCTTAATTCCCTTCGAGATGAGGTTGTCGATTGTGCCATTACTAGTGGGGCTAGCGCTAACTTCGCAGGCTGGCCACAATATGCCCAATACAACTTACCAGCTAAAATTCAATTTGGCTTAAACGGTTATGTTGTTTCACTACAAAAATGGAATCAGCTATCATCCAGTCAAAAATCTAGGCTTCAGAAAGCCTTTGATGATTATCTTGAGGAGCTATGGAAATATACAGAGATTCTGCAACTTGATATGGCTAAGTGCAATAGAGGTGAAGTCTGTAAATTGGGCACTCGATATCAAGGCAGTAGCAGCAGTGTTTCCCAAGCAGACAAGGTTTTGATGAGAGAATTGCTAAAAAATAAAATTTTGCCTCAATGGAAAATTGAATGCGATAAAGTCCATGTCGATTGTGGGAAGACGTGGGATGCCAAGCTTTCAGGCTATTTGGCAAGAATTATGGATAATGCGGTCATTGAATAATGCCATTCCTCCAGATCTCAGTGTCTAAATACCTTAAGCGGGCTACTTTGCCGAGATTATTTGCTTCAAAAAAAACCTCTCCGATCATGCGGCTGCAAATAGTCGGTGTTTTGTCTACTTTCATCTTTGCCATAAATTGCAGCTTTGAAGTCCTCTTTCTCAATCGTCTGTATACGTCACAGATTTTTCTTATCCCACTTTTGCTTGTCCTGCTTGCAGTTTGGACAATTGCTGAAATTTCCTACCGTCCTGCTGCAACTGAAACTTATTGCGCGGTGGGTGTCTCGATACCCCTCAAAAGTCTTCGTTTTGTTTTGATCCTTCAATTGGCAATAATTTTGTTCCGGCACTATGCGCCCTTTGATGCGAACCTTGCCTATCTCAACTCGGACAATAAAGGCTTAAATAATTCAATTGAGGTGTCGATCTTGGCCCTGGCTTTGTATTTTATTCAGTTTATTCTGGTGGGTCACTTTTTAATCCAAGCCTTTTCCTCTGCCGAGAAAATGCGTAGCCGTGAATTAAATTTCTCTCGACTAGAATTGCAAAGAAAGCTCAAGGCTAGCTTAATGGCTTCCAGCGTTGCCCATGAGATTAATCAGCCCCTGAGTACGATTATTTTAAATATTCAATTGGCTACAAATGAACTTGTTCATCGTCCCCTGTCGACAGTCAACCTTGGCAATCGACTTTCCCAGATTGAGTCTGAATCGAAGCATGTTATTTCAACAATAGCAGTTATGCGTAATTTGCTTAGGAATGTGCAAACAGATCATCGGGTGTTTGATCTGGCACTTGTTGCACGCTCAGCACTGCTCTATCAAAAGAGTTTTCTGGATTCCAATCAGATTTCCGTTGATTTGATTGGATTCGAGCATGAGTGCAAATTATTTGGAGATAGCGGACAATTACAAATTGCTATTTCAAATCTCTTGCGTAATTCAATGGAAGCCCTAAGTTGTCAAGCGACAAATAAGCGGCATCTTTTGCTTGACCTGAGCCAGCATCAAGGAAGAATTTGCCTTCGTGTGTCTGATAACGGGCCAGGTTTTTCAGAATCGATGTCATTGGATTTATTACTTCATTCAACCAAGGCAGACGGCAGTGGTATTGGTTTGTATCTTGTTCAGCTAGCCGTAGAAAATCATGGAGGTTCACTTCGCTTCGATCGCAGTAATCAATTAGGTGGCGCAGAAGTTACAATGCTTTTGCCAACTAAGCTGTCCTAGGTCAAGTTTACGCATGCTTTTGAATTACCCTCGAATCGGCTATTCTTTCGTCTTGGTTCTCTGTTTTTGAACTACAATTACTCGGTTATCCAATGAATAAGATCGTAGTCCAAAAGCCAAAGATGTTTCTTGGTTTTGGTCTGCTCGGTTTCGTCCAACTTGCCTTCCAAGTTGATGGATAATCTGAGAGTCAGGGCTTGTCGAACGCCGGAGATGCCTGTCGTGAGAGGATAGACGAGATTCACTAGTCAGAAGTTCCAAAGCCCAAAGTTCCAAAGCCCAAAGCCCAAAGTCCAAAGCGACTGTCCTGGTCGTAGTCCCTTGGGGACCACTCCGAGCTGCAACGATAGGGCTGGCTTCTCCTATCCTGTGTTTACCCCGATGAACCACCTAGACTTTTGTAAGGATGAATTGCCTTCTTGTTGAAGACCATGTCCTTCTAGCCCAGTTGTTGGGCTCAATATTGAACAACTCACCAGCAATTAGCCATTATCGGATTGCTACAACTGTAAACCAGGCAATTTTAATGGTTGATCAGGCTCCCCCTGATCTTTTAATCCTAGATCTGGCCTTGCCTGATGGGGATGGTCAGGAGGTGGCTTTACACTTGCTCAAGCTTAACTCCTGTCCAGCGATTGTCATACTCTCAGCCCAGCTCCATGAGTTCAGTTGCAACCCATTGTTGCTACCCCATATACGGGCCATGGTTGATAAAGCCTCTGCTTACAAGGATCTGGCTCTAGCTCTCAATGGGCTTACGCCTTTGAAAACAGACCCTCACCCTCAAGGCAATGTTATCAAGAATGTCAGCATGATGTCGGCCCGTGAGCAGGAGGTTTATCTGCTGATTGGTGCAGGCTTGTCCAGCAAGGAGATTGCGGAAAAGTTATACATTAGCCCGTCGACCGTTGAAAGTCATCGTAAGGGCATCGCTAAGCACCTTGGTCTATCAGGGACCGACTTGGTGCGCCACGCCGCTGTTCAGGTTTACAGGACAGAGAAGGAAGATCTTGCCCCCAACGAATCATGACTTCCGGCATCATTCAATCTGTGGGGAAAGATTTTAAATATCTACGTTTATTCTTTTTGGTTGCTGCTTACTTGTTGCCTGTGCAGCTCTTCAGGTTGTTTTTTCCCTATTCTGAGTTGCTACTGCTTCTGTTCGTTTCCGTCTCAGCCATTTCCCTGGCTTTCGTTCTGCTTTATGGGCCCACCATGGCTTGGGGATTGGTTTTGGGCCAGATTCTCTTTGGTTTGAGTCTAGGTTTACCATTTTTGCAATCCTTTGCCCTTGCTTTGCTTGGTACGGCGGAGATCCTTTTCTTCAATTGGCTAATCCGGCACCTCAAAGTAAAACTAGACTCTCCCAAACAGAAGGATTTTTGGATTTCATCCTTTTTGATTGTTCTTTCGGTGGTTCCATCCAGTGCCTTGATGGCCTTCTGTTTATTTCGAGGAGGAATTTTTTCGGGTAGTACATATTTGGGCTTGTCTTTTGTCCCTGCTTTTTTAACGATATTATTAGCCAATGTGTTAGCTCGTACCCAGCTAACGCCTTCTCTGCTCTGGATTTTGACTGATTGTCGTCGATTTTTAAATCGGCGTGTTCTTCGATGGGTCATTACTGTTGTCCCATGTCTTGTTGGGGTCCTACTACTGATGGCCTTTCTCCCTGGTGGTTCTCAGGGCCAGGGTCTTGGGTACAAACCAGTGCTCTTTTTGGTGCCTCTTACGGTCGTGATCGCATTGCGAACCAATCCTTTTGGATTGTTTTGTGCCTACTCTTATGTGAATGCGATCTCGCTACTTTCGCTACTTTTTTTGAATGTTGGTAATTTTGTTTTTGAAGACTGGTCGCTAACATCGGTTCTTAGGGTGCTTGCGAACAGTTGGATTGGTCAGGCTGTCAATTTTACGATGTGCCAATTGTTGGAGTCACGTGATCTTGCAAGCGACCGCTCAGTCCAACTGGCCCATCAGCTCAAAATAAGCATGATGGCCGCCTCCCTTACCCATGAAGTGAAACAGCCAACGGCTGTCATTCAAATGGCGAGTCGCGAGTTAAGCACTGCTGCACCGCAGGAGCGCGATGTTTTGATTGATTCCATCATGATGGCTGCCGAAGAACTCAGTTGTTCCACAGCCAAGGTTCATGCCCTTCTGCGTTTGATCCCTGCTGGCTTGAAGCCCCTCAATATCAGTACCCTTCTCCCGATCATCGTGCTAAAACAAAAAGTTCAGCTCGACGGAGCAGTGGTGGAAGTGCGCATTTTAGGAGCTAAGGATCCCCATTGGATCCTGGGTGATGCCAGTCAGATCAGTCTTGCCCTATCAAATATTATTCGTAATTCCCTTGATGGATTCACCTGCAAACCGGAGTCTTCGCCTCGCCTTCTTACCCTGTCTCTTGTATCAACTTTGTCTGCTGTTGAGCTCGAGATCTCCGATAGTGGGCCGGGCTTCTCTTCTCAGGATTGGAAGCCTGAACTTTTTAAGTCAACGAAGCCGGATGGCACCGGCCTTGGGCTTTACCTTGTCCAACAAATGGTCGACAACCATAAGGCCAAACTTTACTATGGCCAATCGGATTTGGGTGGGGCTCAAGTGAAGATTATTTTCCCCTTGCTTCTCGATGGATAAGCTTGATTGCTTTGCCATCCAGTTGATTGCATCCCCGTTATCCGGGGCTAAACCACGCTTGGCCTTTGGGTCAAGGGTCCATTCGTTGTGTGGAACCCAATACTCGAAAAGTTAAAACGGTCACCCACCCAGGGCCAGCTAGCCCATAGATTTGTTTACCGGCTGGAGTGGCCAGCCCATGGAACGGTTTTTTCTCGAGCTTGAGCCGCCTGAACAGGTGATGCGGACCTGGCCCCACGTGGTGGTGGTAGGTGGCGGTTTTGCGGGTCTGAAAATCTGCCATGCCCTTGCGCGCCAGCCGGTTCGGGTCACGTTGATCGACAAGCGCAACTTCAATCTCTTCCAACCGCTCCTGTATCAGGTGGCCTCTGGATTGGTATCTGAGGCAGACATCGCCTCGCCGCTGCGCCAAATGGTGGGGGATGCTCCCAATATCCAGATTCTGCTTGGTGAGGTGGTCGATATCGACCCTGTGGCTCGCCACGTGGTGTTCAACGATCAGCTTTACAGCTACGACCAGCTGGTTCTGGCTACTGGCTCGGGCAGCACCTATTTTGGCCGCGAGGACTGGCGTTCCCTAGCGCCACCGATGAAGATCCTCGAACATGCCGATGAAATCCGGCGACGGCTGTTGATGGCCCTCGAGGAGGCCGAACAGACGACCGACCTCAAGCAACGGTCTTTTCTGCAGACGGTCGTGGTGGTGGGTGCGGGCCCTGCCGGTTGCGAACTGGCTGGTTCCCTGATCGAGTTGATGCATCGGGCCGTCCAGCGTAATTTCAAGCAACTTCGTCAGAGTGATTGCCGGGTCGTCCTGGTCGACCTGGTCGAGCGGGTGTTGCCCACCATGGCCAAGCCCTTATCGACCGCCGCCGCTGCCTACCTGGAAGCGGCCGGGGTGGAATTGCAGCTTGGTTATAAGGTCGATTCCATTGCCCCAGGGAGCGTGTCGCTCATCGGCCCAGCTGGGTTACGGCAGCTTGAGGCTGCCACCATCTGCTGGACCGCTGGAGTGCGGGCTTCGCGGCTTGGAAAACTGCTCCACGACCGCACCTCCTGCCCCGTTGATCGCGGCGGTCGGCTGGTGGTGAGCCCCGATTTCTCGATTCCTGGCTACCCGGACATCCGGGCGGTGGGCGATCTCTGTTCCTATGGCCACACAACCGATGCCACACCGTTGCCCGGTATGGCTGGCCCGGCTGTCCAGGCCGGTGGCTGGGTCGCCCGCGACATCCTTGCCAAGCTCACGGGGCAATCGATTACTCCCTTTCTCTGGCAGGACCTGGGCACCATGGCGGTCATTGGACCCTGGTATGCGGTGGCCGACTTGCGGGGTTTTTATCTCACCGGTCTTGCCGGCTGGGTGGTTTGGGCCCTGGCCCATTTGGCTTTCATACCCGACACGGAAAATCGCATCGCCTTGTTCAGCAAATGGATGTGGCAAATCGCAACCCGCCAGCGCACCGCCCTGCTGATCACGGGTCGCCCGGATCAGCACCTTGGCGTGGATGTGGGTCTTTTCCGGGCGGAACGTCCTGGTTTATCCCAGGGTTCCGGTGAGCCCCCTATTTGATGAACAGCATCTCCTGGTAGGTGGGCAGGGGCCAGATGGCGTCGTCCACCAGGCCTTCGAGACCATCAACCGACTCGCGAAGCGATTCGATCAGGGGCAGAAGGATGTTGGCGCAATGGTTCATGTGGCCTTGCACATCGCCATGGGGAGGATTGGCGATAGCCTCGTCCAGGTTGGAACAGGTCTGCAGCAGCTGGTGGTTGAGACCGGCGATTCGGCCGACCAATACCCGATCAGTGGTCAGACCCAGGGTCTCTTGGTGTTGCAAGGAACTGGATAGTTGGCCCAGGTAGGCCATCACGGCTGGATAAACCTGGGTGCGGGCCATCTGCAGTGCCAGCTTGGCCTCAACTTCAATCGCCAGCACGTATTGTTCGGCGTAGACCTCGTAACGGCTTTCGAGCTCCACCGGGCTCAGAACCCCGGAACTGGCGAACAGTTCACGGATGGCCGGACGTTGCAACACTCCCAGGGCTTCTGCGGTGTTGTGGAGATTTTCGAGGCCCCGTTCTTCGACGGCCATGCGGTGCCATTCCTTGGAATAGCCATCGCCCCCGAACACGACGGCTCCGTGATTTTGCATGATTCCCTTGAGCACCGCGTAGGCGGCGGTTTCGAGGGAATCGCCCCCATTGAGCTTGGCTTCCAACTCATTGGCGATGAAATGGAGTGAATCGGCCAGGACCGTGTTCATCGCCACCAGCGGACCAGCCACGGACTGGTTGGAGCCGACTGCCCTGAATTCAAAGCGGTTGCCGGTAAAGGCGAAGGGCGATGTGCGGTTGCGATCGCCCGGGTCCTTGAGAAATTCGGGCAGGGTGTCAACACCCAGTTGCATCACTCCAGCGGATGCGGAGCCGGTCACCTCACCAAGCAGGATCTGTTTGAACACATCTTCGAGCTGGCTGCCGAGGTAAACCGAGATGATCGCCGGCGGTGCCTCGTTTGCCCCCAGTCGGTGATCATTACCGGCGGTGGCGACCACGGCCCGAAGCAGGGGGCCGTAGAGGTGCACGCCGCGAATCACGGCGCCACAGAACAGCAGAAACTGCATGTTCTCGTGGGGGGTGCTGCCTGGATCGAGCAGGTTGCCCTGGGTGGCATTGCCCACCGACCAGTTGACGTGCTTACCGGAGCCGTTGATCCCTTCGAAGGGCTTCTCGTGCAACAGGCACGTTAGGCCGTGTTTACGGGCCGTGTTTTTGAGCAGCGTCATGGTGAGCTGCTGGTGGTCGGTGGCCACATTGGCCGCCTCGAAGAAGGGCGCAATTTCGAACTGGCCTGGGGCCACCTCGTTGTGACGGGTCTTGGCGGGAATGCCCAAGGTGTACATCTGGCGTTCCACGTCCTGCATGAAGACCTGGACCCGCTGGGGAATGGCGCCGAAATAGTGGTCGTCGAACTGTTGGCCCTTGGCCGAGGGACGGCCAAACAGGGTGCGGCCCGTGAGCAGCAGGTCGGAGCGCAGGGCAACAAAGCTGCTGTCCACCAGGAAGTACTCCTGCTCAGCCCCACAACTGGAGTTGACCGGAGCTACCTCTTGGCAACCGAGCAGTTTGAGCAGCCGCTGGGCCTGGCGGTTCATGGCCGCATTCGCGCGCAGGAGGGGTGTCTTCTTATCGAGGGCTTCGCCGGTCCACGAGATGAAGACGGTGGGAATGCAGAAGGTGACCCCGTTGGGGGTCTCCATCAGGAAGGCGGGGCTGGTGATGTCCCAGGCGGTGTAGCCCCGGGCCTCAAAGGTGGAGCGGATGCCACCGTTCGGGAAGGAGGAGCCATCAGGTTCCCCCTGCACCAGCACTTTGCCCGTGAATTCGGTGATGGTGGAACCATCCCCCTGCACGGAGATGAAGCCGTCGTGCTTTTCGGCGGTGGAGTTGGTGAGGGGGTAGAAAACGTGGGCGTAGTAGAGGGCTCCCCTACTGGTGGCCCATTCCTTCATGGCCTGGGCCACCACGTTGGCCACGGTGACGTCGAGCTTTCCGCCCTCCTTGATCGTCTTTTGGACCGACTTGAAAACGTCCTTGGGTAGGGCAGCCTTCATCTTTGCCAGATCGAACACGTCCTGGGCCCAAAGCTCCTGGAGGGGAGCGGTGGGAAGCGTCGCCGTGGCTGGGCGTTCCTGGATCGTCTGGAAGGCGGCAAGACGCTGGGAGCTAGGCATGGGATCGTTCGTTTTATGCATCATCTTTGGCGGCGGTGGTCCCCATGGTTGAAGCCATTGCTACCGATTAGCTGGAGATCATGGGAATCAAGGGTGGGCGTGGGTCGTGGCGGCTTGCCAGGGTGATGACTCAGCTGCCCCCAATGGTTTGGATTCAGAAGCGTTTCCCAGCGTCTACGGCATACGATCCAGATCCAAGAACCATGACGAGCAGCTAGATTGATAGACTCACAACTGGCGGGATTGTGACGTCTATGGTCCGCCCGTAGCATCGGATTCAGGAATTTTTGGCTGAAACAGGAACTGGAGTTGCCTAAGCTGATTACTAGTGAACTGGTTGATTCTGGGCGCTGAACAATGATTCCTGGTGTTTGGAACCGTCAGGTTTGGCCTGCGTTTGCATCGGGCCGTAGGCGGTTTTTAAAGTTGGGCAAAAGAACCAAGCGGCTTGCGGGAAAAGTATTTCAATTTTTTTAGGTTACTCGTTGGGATTGAGGCCTTTTGGGGCTGCTCAGGAAACTTCCGAGGCGAGGCTCGTTTGAATCATTACTTGCTATCTGGTAACGAACTTCATGTTTGATATCTCAGATCAAGACAGGCTTTTGGAGCAACCCCACCCCGGCATCCTGGTTGTAGAAGTCACTGATTAGCTCGATCAAGGGTTCGCTGAATGCGCCACCAAAGGCCCTACCAACTTTGCCATTGTCGCACTGTACAACGAGACCATGATCTCCTTGAAGGATGGGGGCAATCTGCCGGACTTGGGAGTGGGTGATCCGCTCAAGATGAACAGCTGTAGTGCGATACGCCACCTGCGTTGAAGAATGTTCTGGGCCTTAATCGGTCGTACGTCGCCTCCACTTCAGCTGATTGTTCGTGGTATGGATTGCTGAACACCACCTGAAGATCCCCGATCTGGCTGAAATCACCATGGGCGGCCTCTTCATAGGCCGGAGCGATCAGCCATTCGCGCCAGGTGATTTTGGGGTTGGTACGTTTCATCGCTGCGGATGTCACCTGAGGGTCGCCAGAGCTTGTGATGTGATGGCGCCAGCGCTTGAGCCATTGGCTCCATTGGCCATCGAGCTGCTCTGAACTGGGCTCGTAGAAGCTCTCCTTCAGGCTTGAAAGATGCTCGGGGATGCCAGCAGAAATGGTAGAGAGTTTGCGGAACAAGATTGTGTAATCTGCCTTCGAGAGAGCCATCAGCTGCAGCAGCCCATTCACCAGCGCGGCGTCATAGCTGCCCAGCCCGAGCTTGCTAGCCCACATGGTTTCGAGTTCCTGCTGCATCCCATCGGCAAAGCCATCCCGGATCTGGTCGAGCCTTGAGAGGGCCTGGGGGTTGTCCTCGAGCAACAGCCGGATAGCAGCCCAGAACATCTCGTAGTTGGCTTCCGCTGCCAGCGGTTGGTTGAGGAAGCAGAAATGCTCGCCACCTCCTGTCCAGGGCTGAAATCGAGGGTCGAACAGTTCGCAGAATCCGAAGGGGCCGTAGTCGAGGGTGAAGCCACCGGCTGCGCAGTTGTCACTGTTGAAATTGGCCTGGCAGTAGCCAACCCGTATCCAGTTGGCCACCAGTGCTGTGAGCCGGGCGCGAAACAATCTGGCCAGCTCAACCACCTGCTCGCTGAAATCCAAACCCGGATCAATCTCCGGCCGGTAGTTGCGCTCGATCAGGTGCTGAACAATCATTTGCAACTCGTTCAGGGCATCGGGATGGGACTTGCTGCGGGCGCGGCGGGCAAATAGCTCCAGTTGGCCCACCCGCAGAAAGGATGGGGCCACGCGGGTTGTGATCGCCGCAGGGTTGTCCACCAAAATGTCGGGATCGAACGACCTGGAATTCGGGGAATACCAGGGCCTGCGTACGGTTTCCTCCCGCGACATCACCAGCGTGAGGGAGCGTGAGGTGGGAACTCCCAGGGCGTGCATGAACTCCTGCGCCAAAAACTCGCGGACGCTGGAGCGGAGCACGGCCCGTCCATCGGCGCCGCGGCAGTAGGGCGTCGGGCCCCCACCTTTGAGTTGCATTTCCCAGCGTTTGCCGTTGAACAACCCTTCAAAGACGGAAATGGCCCGGCCATCGCCGTAGCCGTTGCCGGTTCCAAACGGGCACTGCTGGATGTATTCGGTGCCGTAGATCGAGAGGGCATAACCAGTGGCCCATCCAAACGGACGCATCGGCTCCTGTGCCACGGTGATGTCACCGGAGAACAGACGGATGAAATCTTCATCGCGGATCAGTTCATCGCTCAGGCCCAAGTCATTGAAGAGGGTTCTGCTGTGGGCGACAACCTCTGGAGCTGGAAGCGCCGTAGGGGTTACCGGCACGTAATGACCGGAGAACACCTGCCGGGGTTTGTGATCTTGGCCCGCACCTCTCCCCTGGGGATCCGGATGAAGGGAATCCATCAGTGAATAGTCGGCTTGTTGTGCCAACTCCGTGAAGGTTGATGTCGCCACTGGCCCCTCGGGTTTAGATCTGCCTGGGCATGGCCCTGACGTTGATGGCATCATCATGGCGAGCCTGGGTCCATCCTTGAGACCATGGCGCCCAAAAGGGTCTCGGCCTACAAGAAGACGGATAAAACTTTTGGTGATGACCGAACCTATATGAATTGTAAATCCATACTTTCACGATTGATCCGTCAACCAATGGATTGTGGATGTTGCAGTTGCACGAAGCATTAATCAATCAGCTCTTCCACCTTGGTTCGCCTTAACGGCAGTATTGCTTGGCAACGGAACTTATCAATAATATGTAAATTATGATAGTGAGTATGCTAACCCTTTGGCGGCGGTTGCGCCTGGAATCGGGCGACAATTCCCATCAAAAATCAATTTGGCTCTATGGGATTGCGGTCAACTATGTTTTGCGCTTCCCCAGGCTGAGCCCTTTTGCATTTCTTCCCACTATTAATTTTGATCACATAGTCTGGTATGGCCGGGAGCCACCGTTGTTTTCCATCACTCGCCGACCTCCCAGCTGATCTGCCCCCTTCAAGGGAGCAAAATCTGCTGGTGGAAGTCTGTCGGGGTTGGTTGGTGATTCCTCACATTCACTTGGCTTATGCATCCTCGCCTGTTTTCAGGAGCTACCCACCTAGCGGGAAGAAGGGGTCGTGAAATCAACGGAAGGGCTACTGATGGGAAGTTGGCTGCGACTAAACCAATCTTCAGGAGATGGCCTTTGGATTAAGCGCCTCAGTACGGCCAGGATGGCCAAGCCATCGAAGGGGGCCCAACGCATTGGCCAAAGATTGTTTCTGCGGTAGAGATAAATTTGGAGTAACTCCTTCTGGTGATCCTCGATTTCTCCCCAGGCGACACCGATACGTTGGCGGCCGTTACGCTGCTGATGACGCATCACATGGACAGGCCAGGATCCTGGAAGACCACCTATTATCAAGACTAGCTGTGCTTCTGCAGACTTGGTCTTAAGATCAATGGAGCTCGAATCAGACAACTCAAATTCACATCCCGCTTCACTGATGGCTTTCAATGCCGCCGATTGAGCTGGACCAGTAGCAGACTGCCCCAACAAAACCTGAACGTTTAGCGAAAACCAAGGAATTGTATCCAATCTAGCCCTGTCCCAGCAGCTGCGTATGGCTGTGGTTAACAGCAGGCTGTTTAGCAATCCCCAGAACAATGCAAGGATTCTCGCTAAACCATCAAGGTCTGCCTGGGAGGAAACCATTGGATGCTTCAAGATCAGAGTCAATGAACTGGTCAACTGTATGGCCAAAATCACCGTCAAGGGCAATACCAATCGGATAGTTGAGCGGTTGCCACTATCACTGGAAAGAGTTTTAGGTGTTACTTGAAATCCCTTGGGTTTCCCGCGCAGGGTTGAAATGATACTTTCGGCCAATGGGAGAACAAACACCCAGCGATAGAGTTCGGGCATGAGAGCTCCCCTAGAGCCGCCGCTTAGCCAAGGTAATAAAATTAACTGGCTTAGATAAAATGGTATTACTGCTGTAAGCAATCCCCCCGAATCAATACGATAAGGGTAAACCCCAAAAAAGCCAATGCTAAGGGGGATGGCCAAGAGGAATAATTGGGGTAAAACATTAAACCAATGCAGAATCCCTTCGAGAAACGCCAACCTTTGAAGAGGATTAAGGCCTGAAATTGTGAGAGGATTCGCTCCGGTTCGCAGGGTTTGAATGGTGCCACTAGCCCATCGACTGCGCTGCCTAGCCATGGCATTGATTGTAAAAGGGGCTAGCCCGGCACTTAATTTTTCAGGAACATAAATGCCTCGATAGCCAGCCGCGATAATGCGAATCCCCGTAGCAAGGTCTTCCGATGATGTATGCGTTTCAAAGCCGCCGATCTGATCTAAGCTGCTATATCGCATGACGAACGAAGTTCCAGCACAGACAACGGCACCTAGGCGTTGGCGATCAGGTTGTATCCATCGATAGAAACTTTCTTCATCTGGCATTAACCATCGCTCTAGACGTAGATTGCGCATTACCGGATCTGCGTTCATATAGGTCTGGGGTGTCTGGACAAAGCCAACAAGTGGATCCCTAAACAGACCAACCGTGCGGTTAAGAAAATTTCTCAGTGGTACTACATCTGCATCAAATACAGCAATTAACTCCGAGTGAAGGTGGGGTAATGCGTAATTCAGATTGCCTGCTTTGGCATGAATTCGTTGCGGGCGAGCCAAATAATGACAACCCAGCTTGCTGCTTAGTACGGCTAGATCTTGCCTGTTAGCATCGTCCAAAAGCCAAATTTTAAAATTAGGATAGTCAAGAAAAAGACATCCCCTTAGGCAACGCTCAATCACCTCTATCGGCTCTCCACAGCAGGGAACCAAAACGGCTACATTGGGAACACCATGGGGGTCGAGAAGTCTTTTGGCGGCTAGTTTTTTAGCAGCCAAGTTAATCTCAAAGCGATAATCGGGGCCTGGTAGTGAACTGAATAGCAGCTGTAAAAAGGCACTTCCAAGGAGCAGAAGTTCCGCTGCAAGCATTGCAAGACTTAGCCATGAGGATACCGTTGAACTGAAGTTCAAGCTGCTGCTAATACGCCAGATCAAGTAGTGCAGGCCAAGAGCTGCAATGAGGCCTGCTGCAAGAATTCTAGAAATCACAGGACCTGATCATGTTTTTTGGTCATGCCTGGATTGGTAAGCAAAAGCCCGGGGTCATTGGCCACTGTTAGATTCTGTTGCGGTTGTTCAACCAAAGACGGTGTCAACCAACACCAGAGGCCTTTGTGACTGCGTCTGAAGCTGTTGAGTGCAAAGCGTCCCATGGGAGATCATGAACGATGTTCTGTGGTTGACCTTTCACCCTGGAGCACCAAGCCTAGGAGGGCTTAGATGTGTTTTCTCACCAGGTCATTCAGCAGCCGTGAGCAAGCTGAGCTGCTGAAAGGGAGTGCGACCCGCCAAGGCCATGTGGCACCTGCGGCTGTTATAGATCCCCAGATACCGAGGTAGCCAATGATTGCTTTCCTCTGATGTCTGGTACGCAAGGATTGGGGGTGACACACCGACCCTGACGAGCTCACACCCTTTTGTCAGCCACTGAACAACCTGATGGGACTACACACCTAGGGTGGGACCCCCCTTCTCAGGGGCGGTGCCCCGCCTCAATCTCAACGATGGGACCTGTCCAGAAAAACCAAACCACCTCAATATCTGTTCTTGATGCGACGACTTTTACTCGCCTGGCATGATTAGATAATTAGCCTGCAAAGGTAATTTCATTAGTCTTGACATCCATGACCATGAGGATTTTTGATTGTATGACTTCCAAAATGTTTGAGATTTTGGGAGCGGAAAGCTAGGCATTTCCCTAGAGGAAGTGAAGTTGACTTCAAAGAGCTCGACGGTGTAAATTACGTCATAAATACAAAAATTATCCAAGACATGATCATAAATCGCAGAAAGAACATCAAAGGCTTTCTCAAAGCTTACTGCTTGACAGCGCTGCTAGCTATCTTGCCGATAATTCTATTCGTGCCTCGCTATGTCGATGACTATGGCCGATCCACAGAAGGATACTTAAACTGGACAAAAGAAGGATTCCGTCCGCTAGCCGACGTCATCTATTATATTTTCAACCTGGGAGAACCCGCAACCGCTCTTGCCCCCCTTGCCCAACTCCTCTCTGTTCCCGTTGCTGGACTCGCGGCCCTGGCACTAATCCGAGCCTTTGGCATTAGAAGCATCCTGCTAGCAATATTAGTGACCCTGCCACTATTTGTTAATCCCTACTTTATCGAGAATCTTTCTTACGGCTTTGATTGCCTATCAATGACTATGGCTGTTGCCTTAGCAGCCCTCTCAGCGACTCAAGCTCACAATGCATTGCAAAGACCTCGCCTACTTGTGATCGTATTGATGCTTTTTTGCAGCCTTTTACTCTATCAACCGGCCTTTGGAGCTTATTTTCCTCTAGCCATGGCAGTCTTCGTCTGGAGATGGACATCCTCGAAAGACCACAATCAAAAGCTCATTTCAACAAATAGCCTAATCACTCTTGCTTCAGCCATTGGCGCTGCGGTATTCAGCCTGGTTGCGTTCCAGGCTGCTACATTTCTTTTTTGGCAAAAGCGACTGGACTATAGCAATGACTTGGCCAAAATCAAATTTGGCCAAGAGCTTTTTTCAGTCATCAAAGAGAACATCAATACTTACATTCAGGCAATCAATAATGCATGGAGCCATACAGCATTTGCTCCCGCATTCATTGCGATAGCAATCTGTTTTATTGTCGTACTTGGCAGACGACTAACTACACAAATCAAGCACAAATGGGCCTTCCCTATGGCGGTCTTGATAGCGTTGATACTCTTCCTTGCTGCACCAGGTCCTCTCTATGTTCTGCCAGTAGATTTAAGCATTCCCAGGATGAATACATACTTTGGCGGCTTGATTTGCAGTTTCACACTGCCAATTGGAGGGTACGTATCAGAGCTGCCAAAATCAAATCCTTGGCGCATCGCTGCAACCACAATATTGATTGCCTGGACTTGGTGCGTATTCGTGTTTATCTATGCTTATGGGCATGCCATGCAGGCACAGCGAGAATACGAACATGGGACTTTATCAAGACTTGTTGGCAGCATCAGCAGCCTTGACCCAACTCGACAAGCACGTTATGTACACTTTGAGGGGGTTATGCGTTCGTCTCCTGTGCTGTCAAATACAGCTAAAAAATTTCCTCTCATCAATAACCTTGTCCCTCGCATGATTAATGGGGGATGGGTGGGATGGGCGCGGTGGGGCTCCAAGCAGCTGGCTTACTACGGCTTAGACCTAAAGGGTGTTGACGAAACAAGAAAAGGCAGATCAGGCGATAACGCAAAAGACATAACATGCGGCAACAGCAAGGATGCTCGCTGCACTTCTGAGTACAATATAGTCCTGCACTCCAAGGATCACCTTACAATTCAAATGAAATAATATATATTCAAGCGCCAGCAAGTTAATTCTGGCTCCGATTAAGGCTTTTGGCTTTGGTCGAGCCGAGTAAATCTTGGTCACAAACCAGTTAGCCCTGTTGACTTTTAGGCTTAGACAAACACAAATAAGTGTGATCAGCTGGAGACAAAATACTTCTATGGGAAAAATTTCAACTTCAACCTATGGTAGAAAAAGGTTTGTTTCACCACAACTCCTTGCCGATGATTGGCTTTGCATCTATCGGGACACCCCGTTGAAGCTGGCGGTCATTGCGTACCTTTCTGACCGATGTGGGGTACTTCTTGGAGACCACCTTTGGCGACAGCCTTAGTCAAACCCTAATCACGAGACCACAGATGTAGTTACAAGATATGAGGGCCCTCCTGCCAGCGCTGGCCAACAAGACCTACTTCAACAATCCCGCCCTACCAAATCAGATGCTTCAATACAGTTATGCTGCAAAGGGTTGGAGCCAGAGACAAGACTGGCTTTAGTCACAGCATGAGAGATATGGGTGCAGTGATGAGGTGGTATTAGCAGTAGGACACCGTTAGTAGCCCATCTAGCAAAAGAATCCGAAAAGAAGGCTCAAAGGGCTGACTCGAAAGTGAGGTGGGTGAACTGAAGTATCTTGATCTTTTCGAGCAAACTTGCTGCGATTCGCGCTGCGACTTTTTTCCCAGGGGAGTGAATCAAGAGAAGATCGATCTGGCGTGCTTCTGGTAGGGGGCTGCGGTCATTGGCCTCTAAATCCTTCAGCACCTCGATGTGACCGGCTTTGATATTGGATTCGAGGAGAGCCCACCGTTCCAGCGCTGCTTGCTGGTAGGTGTCGACCCAGGACCTGTGCTCATTCATGGTGCGCCAAAAGTCCAGGTCAAGCTGCTGGAGGTTGATTCCGCGCTGCTTGGCCTGATCCATTGGTCGGCTTCCTTTTGGGAGGTGATCAGGACGCTGTCACTGCGTCTGATCTGTTCATCGATGTATGTCGGGCTAACTGTTCCTGCCGGCTGGCGCTTTGCCTTAGCTGCCAGGTTTTTGACAAAGAAAAACCCCTCACGGCCTGACCTTCGATAGAGGCCAAGACCACGAGGGGCGGATGTCACTCGACTGGCGCGGTCCCGACCCATGGATAGGGGTGCTTTTGGGGACCATTTTGGGGCCAAATTTTGGGTTCTGTCGAGTACTCGCCTGGTATCAAGGCTTGTGCCTTATGCGTCGTAGTACATGGTGAACTCGTGGGGGTGGGGCCGCTGGCGCAGCTGTTGGACCTCCTCGTATTTCATGGAAATCCAGTTGTCGATGAAGTCTTCGGTGAAGACGCCGCCTGCCAGCAGGTAATCCTTATCGGCCTTGAGGGCCTCAAGGGAACCATTGAGTGATGAAGGTACGGTGGCGATCTTCGCGAGCTCTTCAGTAGAGAGTTCGAACAGGTCCACGTCGGTGCCATCACCGGGATCAATCTGGTTGTTGATTCCATCAATGCCCGCCATCAACATGGCTGCAAAACCGATGTAGGGGTTGGAGAGGGCATCGCCAGAGCGGAATTCCAGGCGCTTAGCCTTCGGGTTTGGGCCGGTGAGGGGGATTCGCACCGCCGCCGAACGGTTGCCCTGGGAATACACCAGATTCACAGGTGCTTCAAAACCTGGAACCAAACGCTTGTAGCTATTTGTTGTTGGATTGGTAAAAGCGAGGAAGCTTGGGGCGTGCTTGAGCAGACCGCCGATGTACCAACGGGCAGTTTGGGAGAGGTCCGCATAGGTGCCTTCACCAAAGAACAGGGGGTTTCCGCCTTTCCAGAGGCTTTGGTGGACATGCATGCCGCTGCCATTATCGCCAAACACCGGCTTGGGCATGAAGGTGGCTGTCTTGCCGTATTTCTTGGCAATATTGCGCACCACGTACTTATAGATCATCACGTTGTCGGCAGCGCTAATTAATTCAGCGAATTTGATGCCGAGCTCGTGTTGGGCTGTCGCCACCTCGTGGTGCTGCTTCTCAATCGGCACCCCCAGGCTTGCCATGGTGAGAAGCATTTCACTTCTCATGTCTTGGAGGGTGTCGTTGGGAGCGACCGGGAAATATCCTTCTTTTAGCTGAATTTTGTAAGCAAGATTTCCGCCTTCTTCGTCTCGGTCGTTATTCCAAGGTGCTTCGACAGAGTCCACGCTGTAGAAGCTGGATCCATTCGCGCTCTTGTAGCGCACATCATCGAAAACAAAGAACTCCGGTTCGGGGCCGAAGTAGGCCGTGTCGGCCAGGCCTGTGGAGGCGAGATAGTCGAGGGCCTTCTGGGCCATGGCCCTGGGGCAGCGGGAGTAGGGCTTGCCGCTGCGGGGTTCCTGAATTGAACAGATCAGGCTCAGGGTTTTGTGGCTGTAGAAGGGATCAATCCAAGCGGTGTTGGGATCGGGCACCATTGCCATATCGGATTCGTTGATGGCTTTCCAGCCGCGAATCGATGAACCGTCGAAGGCCACGCCTTCCGTAAAAGCTGCCTCATCGAGCAAGTCGTTGCACACCGTGAGGTGCTGCCACTTGCCGTGAAGGTCAACGAACTTCAGGTCGATGAGTTCGATGCCCTCGTCCTTGATTTGACGCAGGACGTCTTGGGCGGTTTTGGCCATGACGATCTAAGGGGTGGAAGCCGATCCAAAGCGGCGTTCTCAAACCGTACGGACCCGGCCCAGCACCCATTTGTAGCAGTGGTAACCAAAGCCACGGCCCGAGTTGCGTAACCGTTTCTGTCAGATTCTCCAAAACCCATCCCAGGCCTGGGATTTGGGTGGTTTCTGGTGCTAACTTCCGCCCCAGGTTTGTTGCTGCGAATCCGCCATGCGCGATGCCATTACCGGCTTGATTGGCCGTTACGACCAACTGGGCCGCTACCTGGATCGTGATGCGATCGATCGCATTTCCTCCTATTTCTCCGAATCTCAGGTGCGTCTGGCAGCGGTTGAGCTGATCAACCGGGAGGCCACAGACTTGGTGCGTGAGGCTGCCCAGCGGCTATGGCTTGAAGATCCGGAACTGATTCTGCCCGGGGGCAACGCCTACACCACACGCCGTTTGTCGGCCTGTTTGCGGGATATGGATTATTTCCTCCGTTACGCCAGCTACGCCCTAATTGCGGACGACGCCACGATCCTCAATGAACGGGTCCTGAATGGCTTGGATGACACCTATAAGAGCCTGGGTGTGCCCACGGGGCCAACGGTGCGCAGCATCGCCCTGTTGGCGGATGTGATTTGTGAGCAGCTCTCAGCCGCTGGTATCGAGGCCTCTGCTGTCGTGCGTGTTCCCTTTGACCACCTCTGCCGTGGTTTGGCCGCCACCAACGTGCGGGCTCGCTGACCTTTTTACATTTCACCGGGCCCCACCGAAAACCCTGCTTCGGGTGCATCAGTAGGCTCTTCTCTGCTTCACGATCGGTTCTTGGCTCCTCTTCCCGTGCTGCCTTCCCTGAATCAAGCCCATCGCCGCACGTTGGCACCGATCGCCACCCCCGATAGGTTGCTCCTGGGTCCAGGTCCATCCAATGCCCATCCAACGGTGTTGCAGGCCCTGGCGCGCACTCCTATTGGTCATCTTGATCCCCTTTACGTCGAATTGATGGGTGAGGTGCAGGAACTCCTGCGCTACTCCTGGCAAACCGACAACCGGCTCACGATCCCCATGAGTGGCACCGGCAGTGCGGCCATGGAGGCCACCCTGGCCAACACGATCGAAGCCGGCGACAAAGTGTTGGTGGCAGTGAAGGGCTATTTCGGCTTGCGCCTGGCCGATATGGCAGGCCGCTATCGCGCTGAGGTGGTCACCATTGAGCGCCCTTGGGGTGAAGCGTTCAGTCTCGACGAGCTCGAGCAGGCCCTTGCTTTGCACCGTCCAGCCATTCTCGCCATTGTTCACGCTGAAACATCCACCGGTATCTGCCAGCCGATGCAGGGTGTTGGTGATCTCTGCCGCAAGTACGACTGCCTGCTGTTGCTGGATACGGTCACATCTTTGGGTGCCGTTCCCCTCTATCTCGACGATTGGAAAGTCGATCTGGCCTACAGCTGCAGTCAAAAGGGCTTGAGCTGCCCCCCTGGCCTCGGCCCCTTCACCATGGGACCCAGGGCTGAAGCCAAAATGATGGCGCGTTCCGGCAAGGTGCCCAACTGGTATCTGGATGTCACCCTGCTCAACCAGTACTGGGGAAGCGATCGGGTGTATCACCACACGGCTCCTGTCAATATGAATTTCGGCATGCGTGAGGCCCTGCGCCTGCTCGCGGAAGAGGGTCTGGATGTTTCCTGGGCCCGCCATCGCAGCAATGCAGAGCTGTTGTGGACGGGCCTCGAGCGCCTTGGCCTCGAGCTCCACGCCCCGGAGCACCTGAGGCTTCCCACCCTCACCACCGTGCGGATCCCTGAGGGTGTGGATGGCAAGGCGTTCACCCTCCATCTGCTCAACAAGCACGGCATAGAGGTGGGCGGCGGCCTCGGTGCGTTGGCGGGCAAGGTCTGGCGGATTGGCCTGATGGGTTACAACAGCCAACCCCAGAATGTGGAGCGGCTTTTGAACCTGTTTGAAACCGAACTGCCAGCGTTCAAGGGCTCTGCGCCAGTTGCCGTCGCTGCCTAAACCAGGCGGTTAATTGCTCTTGGGCCAGCTCTTGGCAGATCCCTCCCACCACCTCCATGGTGTGGTGGGCACTCGGGCTTTGGGCCAGATTGAGGCAGCCGCCGAGGGACCCACGTTTGTTGTCGCTCGCTGCGAAAACCACCCGTCCCATGCGGGCTTGCACCAGGGCTCCTGCGCACATCGGGCAGGGCTCCAAAGTGACGAGCAAGGTGCAGTCGTTGAAGCGCCAATCTCGCCTCAGCCTGGCGGCTTGGCCTAGGGCAGTGAGTTCGGCATGGCCCAGCGGGTCATGGCCGAGGTGGCGGCTATTGCTGCCCCAACCGATGCAGTGGCCTGCCCCAGTCAGCACCACGGCGGCTACGGGAATTTCCCCCTGCTGGCCCACCCGCTCGCTGTGGCGCAGCAAACGTGCCATCCAGAACTTGAGCGTTTCGGAGCTCAGGGGGTTGGGCTTGGTCATCTATCCCTTGTAGCCCAACCCCGAAAGGTGAGAATGGCTTGATCTGAGCGTTCCCTGTTGGCAAGCGCGCCACCTGAGCCCCGGGCCCGCCAGGCCCTTCCCTTTTCCCAGCCGGATCAGCTCGATTCAGGGCTGCAGCTGTTCCTCGAGCAGGCCAGCGCCCAGCTGTGCCGCTGGTTGGCAACGGCGTCTGTGCGCTCGCCGCTCCCAGGCCTGAGCGTGTTGCCCGAGGTGGAACCCCAGCGTTTGGGTCTCGGCCATGACGCCCTCTTGGCCGATCTTCAATTGGTGATGGATGGGGCCTACAACCCCAACCATCCTGGGGCCCTGGCGCACCTCGATCCACCACCTTTGGGAGCGTCTGTGGTGGGGGATTTGATCTGTGCCGGCCTGAATAACAACTTGCTCGCTGAGGAGCTCTCCCCCAGCTTGACGCGGCTGGAGCGGTGCATGGTGGCCTGGCTTGCCGAACGGCTGGGACTGCCGGCTGGTAGTGGCGGCGTTGCTGCCAGCGGTGGAACCCTTTCGAATTTGATGGCGCTCGTAACGGCCCGCCGCTCCCGGGGCCTGCAGATGTGCCCAGAGGCCGTGGTCATCGCGAGCGCCGATGCCCATGTCTCCTTGGCCAAGTCGCTCGCGGTGATGGGTTTGCCACCGGAAGCACTGCAGTTGATCGCGGTCGACGGTTCCGGTTGCCTGCAGGTCGATCGTCTAAAGGCGCGCCTGGAGGACTTTCGGGCTGCAGGGCGCCCTGTGATTGCCGTGGTGGCCACAGCGGGCACCACCGTGCGGGGAGCCGTTGACCCCCTTGCTCCCATTGCGGCCCTTTGCTCTAGCCATGGCGTGTGGCTCCACGTGGATGGGGCCATTGGAGCGGTCTTTGGTCTTGCCGATGGCCATCGCCATCGGGTGGAGGGTCTTGCGGCTGCCGATTCGATCACCCTGAATCCCCAGAAGGTCTTGGGCATCACCAAAACCTCATCGCTCCTCTTGCTGGCCCAACCCCAGGCGCTTTCGGAGGCGTTCCAAACGGGCTTGCCCTACATGGAGCCCAGTTGGGGCGGCGGCCATGGGGGAGAAACGGGCCTCCAGGGCACCAGACCAGCTGAAATCCTCAAGCTTTGGCTGGGCTTGCGCCAGCTTGGGCTGGAGGGCATTGAAGCCATTTTGGATGGGGCGATCGCCCGCCGCCGCCAGCTGGAAGCCCTGTTGCTAGCTGATGATCGCCTGCAGGTTCGCTCGGGCCCCATGCATTTGCTGGCGTTCACCCCCCTGAGTGGCGATGCCCTCGCTGCCGACCACTGGAGTCAGCGCACCCGCCAGTCCTTGCTCTCGAGAGATCTGATGCTGTCCAGGCCCCACTACCAAGGCAGGCACCATCTCAAGGCGGTCTTGGGCAACCCCCACACCCAACCCCACCACTTAGCCCAGTTGGCCCAGGTGGTTCAGGCCGATTTGGGGCTGGTGCCGTGAGTCAGTCCCCCAGTGATAGCCGCCGGCGTTGGGTGGCCATCATTACCGGAGTGATTTCGGTGTTGATCGGCGTCCTCTACTTGGTGCTGATCACCGTGTTGGATAGTCGTGGGGCCATGCTGCCGCCGCCGCCGGAGGCCCTGGGGCTCACGGTTGCTGCGGGGGACACCCCTAGCCCTAGGCCTATGGCTCGATCTTCGGAGGCCGGGGGGGCAGTTGGCGATCCTTCTCCCGCAGGGGCTGCACTACCCGGTTGAAGGCCACCGCCAGAAAGCGGCGCAACGCGCCTTCCCGGCGGCCGAGGTCGTAGTGCTGCTGAACCACGTTTTGGATACCCCCATCCCCCCAATCCTGGTCCCGTTCGAAGTAGGTGATGAAACTCAGGCCTGCCACCCGGGTCAGCCAGGCCGCACTCACGGCCTGAATCGCCCGGCTCAGCAGCAGGGCTGGCAGGTTGAGGGTTAGGGCCGCCGAGATTAGGCTGACGCCCCCTTTGATGAGGCCAAGCCCTGCCAAGGTGCGGCCCACGGACAGGGCCAGGTCCTGGGCACTCTGGCGGCTGAGGCTGATGCCATAGACCCGGGCGATCTCCACCACCATCTGGGCATTCACGGCCGCTGCCCCCAGCAGATCGATGCCCGGTAGCGGCGTCACCGCCAAGACCCCCGCACCGATCCACATGTAGCGATCCACGATGGTTTCGGCGTCGCTGCGCCGTTGCTTGGCCAGCAGGGAGCGACTGGCCTCGCCCAGTTGAAGGCACTGCAACAGCAGGTTGTCGGCGATCAATTCCTCGCCATCGGCATGCAACACCGAGGCAATCCGGCGGAGCAGGGCTTCCACCTCTGGCTTGGGTTGCAGGGGAAGGGAGCCAGGCATGGGAATGGTTTGGGGCGCTGCACTAGCTGGGATTACGTCGTCTGGGGCAATGGTGCCGCGGGTCCGTTCCCTGAGCAGGTGGAGCAGCCGCTGTTCCTCCTGTTCGCCCCGGAGATCGCACTTGTTTAAGACCAGCATCAGCCGCTTGCCCAAGGCCGCCAGCGCTTCAAACACCTCCATCTCTGCAGCCCGTAGATCCCCATCCACGACCAGCAGCAACAGGTCGGCGCGGCTGGCTTGCTTCCGGGCAAGGTGCTCGCGATCGTCTCCACCGGCACCGCCCTCCAAAATCCCCGGCGTATCCACCAGCCAAACGCCCCGCTGCAGGCCTTTGAGCCGGAGGCGATAGCGCTCGGTTTTGGAGGTGGACCCCATCGCGGCGTTCACCTCACCGACCAATTGCTTCAAAAGCGCCCTGATCAGGGAGGTTTTGCCGGCCGATCCGGTGCCAAACAGCACAATCACCAGATCGCCCCGCTCCAGTTCTGCTTGCATGCGGGCCCTTTCCTGGCGCAGGGCTTCCCGCTCGACGGCGTCTCGAACCCGCTCGAGGGTCTGGTCGATGGCGGCCAAATTTTGCTGGGCGGCTTCCCGACGGTTGATGGGCGCTTCCGGAGCCGATGTTGGAGCCTGGGGGGAGCGGTTGGACAGGCCTGCTCGAACCCAGGGCCACGCCAATTGGACCAGGAACAGGGCACTTCCCGCAAACACCACAAACACCACGGGCCCCACCAATCCGTAGGGCAACACCGTGCTGAGCTGCCACACCAGCTGGTTGAACAGCTGCAGCACCATCCCCAAGCCGATCAGGCCCAGCAGGGCCAGACCGCCAACCAACCAAAGGCGGGTGCGCAGGTTCAAGGGGTTAGGGATTGGTTGCTCGGATGATCTCGCCCCATAGCCCTGCGGCAAGGGCACTGGAGGCTCGGGTGGGGCTGTTGTCGTCATTGCCAAGCCAGATGCCAATCACCCAGTGGCGCCTCGGTTCGTAACCGATGAACAGCACATCACGACCGCCATTGGTGGTGCCTGTTTTGCCCCCTTCTTGGCCTCCCAGGTAGGCGGGCGTTCCGGTGCCCCGTTGCACCACGGCCCGCAGCAGTTGTTGCATGGCTTGGGCTTGGGCCACCGTGGCGATGCGTCGGCCTGGGGCGTTGGTTTGTTGGCTACTTCCAGTGGGCTTGCACTGGTCGACAGCTCCTCCAGTGCAGGCTTCCGCATCGGTAAGCCGGCGAATCGTGGTTGGGGCATGCCATACACCGTTATTGGCGATGGCCCCATAGGCAGCGGTGAGTTCCACCAAATTCACTTCGCTTTGGCCCAGCACCAGTCCTGGCACCGGTGCCAGGGAGCTTGTGATGCCCAGATCCAGGGCCTTTTGCACCACGGCTTCCAATCCGACGCGCTGACCCAGGCGTAGCGCTGCCGTGTTGCTGCTGCTGGCAAAGGCGGAGCTGAGGCTGAGCCTGCCCCGGCAGTCGGAGCCATAGAATTGGCCCCGCCAGAGCAGCGGTGAACAGCTGATCGAATCGCCTGGTTTGACACCTTTTTCAATGGCGACCAGATAGGGAAACAGCTTGAAGGCACTTCCCGGTTGCCTGAGAGCCATGGAAGCTCGATTGAACTGGCTTTGGCGGTAATCGCGGCCACCGGCAATGGCCAGGATTCCGCCGTTCTGGCTATCGAGTACCACCACGGCTCCTTCTTGTACCCCAAGAGAACTGCTGGAGGCCAGTCGTTGCCGAAGGAGTTGTTCGATACGGGCCTGCAAGTTGGGATTGAGGTAGGTGTCGATGAGGAAATTCCCCTCCGAGGCCACAGCGCTACCTACGGATCTTTCGAGATCCCGCCTGACTTGGTCGGTGTAAAAGGGAACCCCTTTGCGTTGTTGATAGGCCTTGCAGGCATCGGGGGCAAGCTGGATGGGGCTGCGCCTGGCTTGGCGGGCCTGGTCGTCGCTGATGCGACCGGTATCAGCCATCTTGGCTAGAACGGCGTTGCGCGCTTCCAGGGCGGCACCTGGATCAAAGCAGGGGTCGTAGCCATTCGGCGATGGCAGCAGGCCCACCAGCAGGGCCGCTTGTGGCAGGGTGAGCTTGGAAGCCGGGTGGCCGAAGTAATGGCGGGAGGCGTCTTCAAAGCCCCAGCCCACCCCGAGGTAAACCCGGTTGAGATAGCTCAACAACAAATCCCGTTTGCTAAATCGCGCTTCGATTTGCAGCGCAACGAGCAATTCCCGCCACTTGCGTCCCAGGGTTTCCCCCTGACCAACCTGGTCGGGATAGAGGGTGCGCGCCAGTTGCTGGGTCAAGGTACTGCCCCCTTCAAGCACGCGCCCCCCTACCAAATTGGTGAGTAGGGCCCGGGCTGTACCGACCGGATCGACTCCTGGATGCCACCAGAACCGGCTGTCCTCGCTTGCCAATAGGGCATCGATTAGGACTCCGGGGTAATGGCGCAAGCCATCGGGTTCGTGGTGCCGCAGGGCATCCACTGAGGTGATCGGTTTGCCCGCTTGGTCGTAGAGCACTAGGGGCCCCCGCACGGTTGCCAAGCTGCCCCGGATTGGGGTTTGGATCACCGATAGCCCCAGCACCATCAAGCCACTGGCGGCAAGGGTGGCCAGGCCGAGGCTGGCCGAGCGCACCAGCTTGTGGAGTTTGGGGATCGGCCGAATTTGGAACTCCAGTTCTGGGAGTCCTGCCTGCTGGCTTGGGCCAAAGCGGACGTTGTCACCGTCGCTCAGGAGTAGTTGGCGGATGCGTCGCCCCCTCCACCAGAGGCCATTGGTCGAGGTCTGGTCGCCGAGGAGCCAGTTGTACCCCCGTTGTTCGAGCAGGGCATGGTGGCGACTGACGGCGCTGTGGTCGATCTTGATCTGACAATCGCTATCGCGACCGATCTGATAGGCACCGCCATGGAGGGGAACGACCCTGGACGGTTGGCCAGGCAGGTGCACAACAACCTGCACTTGCACTGGATGCATTAGGCGCCGCCAACGACGGCCTAGGGCCTCAAGCGCTGCGCTTGCCATGGCCCCTCAGTAGATCGATCGCAAAACACAGCACCGCCAGATTGATGGCCACATCGGCCCCATTGAAGATCGGAAAGTCGATCGGCACCAAGGCAAGGAAATCGACCACGGCACCAGAGCGCCATCGATCGATGCCATTGCCAATGGCACCACCCAAAACAAAGGCGAGACCGAGTTGGCGGGCTAGGGATAGGGGTCCCTGGCGTTCCAGCCAAACCACAACACCGATGGCCACCACCAAGCTGACCACGCCCAGGGCCTGGGGGGAACCGCTGAACAGACTGAAGGCTGCCCCGGTATTGGTGGTGAGCTGGAAGTGCACCAGCCCTGGCAGCCAAACCTTGGAGCCGTAGGGGGGGAGATGGGTTAGGGCCCAATGCTTGCTGATTTGATCGATCAGCACCACCAGGCCTGCTAACCCGTAGGTCAACGTACGGGAGCGCTTCACGTCTCCACCAACACCAAACGGCGCAGGGGTAGGGCCAAAACCGCAACGGCGCAAATTAAAAGCAGTTGGGGGAACAGGGGAGCAAGGGTGTAGCTCACAAGCAATGGGCCAAGGTTTGATCTCCATTGACCCACTAGCGCTCCAAGTAGCAGATTGGCAACGCCGCACAGTTGCATCACGCCCAGGCCCACAGCGCTGGCGGCCGCTAGGCCGATCAAGCTGCCCATGCCCGTTTGCCTGGCCAGCTTGCCCGTGATCCATGCGGCAGGTAGGAAGCCGGCTAGATAGCCAAAGCCAGGATTAAACAGATAGGCAGCACCCCCGCCCCCATGGAACACTGGCAGCTGGAACAACCCCATGCTGAGGTAGGCAACCGCCGCCAACATGGCGCTGCGGGGGCCGCAGACCAGGGCCGTGAGAAGCAGGGCTGGCACCTGGAGGGTGATTGGCAAATTGGTTAAGCCCAGGCCGTTGGGGCTGGGCCAGGGCACGGCCGCCTGGATCAGTCCTCCCACCAAAATCAGCAATAGGCCGGCGATGGCGCCGCTCCAGATGGCTATGGCCCTCAACGGCTCCCCTCTTGGCTGGCAGTCAGTTTGGCCCCTGTTCGAGCTTCGGCCGTTAGGTTCGCACCATCCTGATTGGGTGACCTAGCGATTGGCCATGCCAGAAAGCCCTTGGTCGATTGGAGATGCGGTGGTCTTGATCACCAGGCCCCGCTACTTGAAATCAGCCGATCCGATGCCCATGCTGCGCCCCCCCGACCTCGTCGATCCATCGGAGCTGGGCGAGGTGGTTGCCCTGAAGGCCCTCGACCAGGTGGCCGTGAAATTTCGTCGCGGTACCTTTCTCTTCGACGCCGCTGATCTGGAAGCCGCCGATCTTCAAACTGGCGATACCTAAATTAGATCCGCCAGTTGGTCCAGGCATCTCTGGCGCTGGTGATGGCGTCGCTTGGACCGCACACACTCAGGGCCGGTTGCTGGAGCCAGCGCTGGGCAGCTCCCTGTAGGTCAGTGGGGGTTAGTTGGGGGGCCAAGGTCAGGGTGGCTTCGATGTAGTTCGCTCCGAGGCCATGGCCGAGCACCAGGGCCTGGCGATCGGCAATCTGTCCGCAGGTTTGGCGCCCCATGGCGTCCTGGCCGATGTATTTGGCTTTGGCCAACGCCAACGCCGCTGGATCCAGAGGCGTTTCCACCATCCGCTGCCATTCCTTAAGCAGGCAGTCGCAAGCTTCCCTGGCCCGATCGGCAGAACTCGAGAGATGCCAGATGAATGGCGTGGCGCCCATGCGGGCGGGCATGTGGACGCCCACGTCGTAGGCCAATCCGCGCTCCTCGCGCATCACCACAAACAACCGACTCGACATGCCCATGCCCAGATGGGCCTGGAGCACCCTGAGGGCCAGGGCATCGGGGTGGCCCAGGGGCACGGTGGCGCTGCCGAGCATCACCACCAGCTGTTCGGTGTCCTGCTCCAATGGGCCAAAGCCTCCTTGGCCCTGGCCTGATGGTGCCTGCGTTGTTGCCCGGTCTGTAGATCCCTGCGCTGACGGGCCAGCTTCCGGCGCCCTGGTGCTCCAGGGGGCGGAGGCCAGGGTGTCACCCAGTTGCTGGGTGAGTTCAGGGGCCACCGCTCCGGTGAGCACGAGCAAGGCACCCGCCGCCCCTAGGCCCGCTAGGAGCGGCAGAAGCGCGTCGCGATCCAGGTTGGCCAACTCGGCTTCGACCCCCAGGGGATCGTGGCCATAGGGGCCTTGGCCGTAGAGCTGCTCCCGCAGGAGGTCGTGGGCCAGCTGGAACGGGTCCTCCCGCTGTCTCTGCAGACTTTGCAGATTGAGCTGGCGCTCCAAATCCAGTTGCTCAGGCCTGAGATGGGGTTCACGCACCATCGTCAAGAGCAAGGGCAGCAGGGTTGAAGCATCAGCCGCGGCGCACTTCAGGCTCACGACCAAGCTGTCTTCTGAGGCCTCCGAGCGCAGGACGGCTCCCCGGCCCTCCACCAAATCAGCCAGACCATCGGCATCCAGTTCGCCGCAGCCCCGGGTCATCAAACCGGCCAGCAGTTGGTGCGCGCCCCGCTGTCCCCGGGGGTCTTGGCTGCTGCCGCCACGAATCCAGAGGCGGGCGGCGACAACGTCGGGGCCAAGCCGTTGCTGCCAGATCAGCGGCAGGCCGCCGGGCAGGGTTGTCTGGTTCCAAGGGTTCATGTGGGCACCGCCTCGAGCACAAAGGCTTTGGCGGGATCGAGCAGGGGTAGGGCTTGCCGATGCAGCGCTGCCGGGGTCCAGTGTTGGAGCCATTCCAAGGGGGCTGCCAAGGATTGGGGCCTGCTCCAGAGCCCATTGCTACCGATTAAGCCGGTGATCCCACCCGCCGCCTCCAGGCCAAAGCGGTATCCGTTGGCGACGAGCCGTTGGGCCCGCAACCATTCGGGTTCAGAGATAGGCTCCTCCATCAGCTCCTGCCAAACCTGGCCAATCGCCTGGCGCACCTCGCCCAGGTCTTCGGTTTCACAGACCGCTTCGAGCAAGGCAAAGCTGCCCCACTCCATGGCGTGAACGTCTAGATCAATGCTCTCCACCAGTCGCAGCTGCTCGCGCAAGCGGTTGACCAGCCGGCTGCGCCGCCCCTCGGCCATCACGGTGGTGAGCACATCAGCGCCCATCACCCCCACCACATCGGCGGCGGCGGGCTGTTGCCACAGCATCAAGAGGCGGGCCGATTCCAGCCTGGGGATGGCAAGGCGGTGCTCGCCGGGATGAACCTGGAGCTGGGAGCGGGGGCCGGGCTCGTCCACGGCTCCCAGCCGGGCGAGGGCACTGCCCCCAAGCTCGGCGTCGAGGTCCCAGCCGGCCAATTGGCCGCCCAGGGCCAGGACGCAGCGGTTGGCGCCATAGAGCCGGTGGTGAAACTGGGCCATGGCGGCTGGCTGATGGGCCAGCAAGGCCTCCTTTTGGCCCAGGATTGGCTGGCCGTAGGGATGGTCTCCGCAACCCAATTTGAGGAGTTGTTGGAAGGCCATTTCATCGGGCTGGTCTTCGCTCTGGGCCAATTCCTCGAGCACCACTTGGCGCTCCATGGCGAAGGCCTCGCCGTCGAGATGGGGCTCAAGCACGAGCTCGAGCAGGAGCTGCAACGCTTCGGATGCGGCAGTCGGTGGAATCAGAACGTGATAGTGGACGTCGTCAAAGCCCGTGGCTGCGTTGCTTTGGCCTCCTAGGGCCTCAATGCGCCGATCAAATTCACCGGCGGCCAGGTTGCGGCTCCCCTTGAACACCATGTGTTCAAGGAAGTGGGCCATGCCACTCTCCCCGGGGCCCTCAAAGACGCTGCCGGCGCGGCACCAAAAATCGATGCAGACCAGGGGGGAGGCCTCCATGCCCAGAACGATCACCTGGGCCCCGTTGGCCAGGTGGCGTTGTTCGGGGTTGCTGAGGCCTGGCAACAGGGGCAACGGGGGGGCCAGGGGCAAGACAGAGAACCATGGCAAGATCTGCATTCTGCTGGCTGCTGGGCCTTTTGTGACCACAATTCCTCCCTCGAGCGCCACCCCTGCAAGCGGCGGGCTCCATCCCTTGGTCGATGCGTTGGCGGATCGGATTCGCTCCAGCTGGCAGGTGTTGCCCGACCTGGCCCCCCTGGAGATCGCCGCCGACCTGGAGGCCATCAGTGGCAGTCTCGATGGGGAAGCCCTGTTCATCCGCAATGAACTGCGCCAGTGCCGGGGGCTGCGCAAGTTGCACCTGGAGACGGCCCGGCTTGGGGCTGGTCTGCAAATCCTGCACTGCGTGCTGTTCCCCGATCCCCGCTTTGATCTACCCGTTTTCGGCGCCGACATCGTGGCCGGCCCTGCTGGGGTTTCGGCGGCGATTGTCGATCTATCCCCCGTTTCCGGCTCCCTGCCTGAGGCCATCGCCAGCGGTTTGGCCGCCCGCAGCCCAAGGCCCTACAGCCAACCCAGGGAGCTGCCACCCTGGGGAGAGATTTTCTCCCCCTACGTGCGATTTGTGCGCCCAGCCAATGGGGAGGAAGAGGGCTGGTTTGTCGACGAGGTGGCCGAGGTCCTGCATGTCCTGGCCGAGGCGATCACGGCCACCGAGCCCCAACCCCTCGACCATCCGGCTACGGTGCATCGGTGGGAGGGTCAGCTCCGCTATTGCAAGCAACAGAAACAAAACGACAAGACCCGCCGGGTGCTGGAGAAGGCCTTCAATCCGGAGTGGGCGGATCGCTACATCGAGGAACTCCTGTTCGACGATCCCCAGCCGTTGGCCTTGGGAGCTGGTTGATGAAGCGTCCTTGGTGGCTGGCCTTTGGTGGTTTGGCCCTGGTAATTGTTTTGGGTGCCCTGTTGCGGCCATCCCCGGCCCCTCGCCCCATCGCCAAGGCCCCGGTCCAGCAGCTGCCGGAAGCGGTGTCAGCCCTTGGACGACTCGAACCGGCCGGGGATGTCCGCAAGCTCGCGGCCCCCATGTCAGGCCTGGGGGGTAGCCCCAGGATTGCTGCCCTTATGGTGCAGGAGGGAGATCGGGTGAGCCGGGGCGATCTACTCGCCAGCTTTGACAGCAGACCTGGACTCCTGGCTGATCAGGCGCTACTGAAAACTAAGATTGCCAACACACGTCTCCAGCTTCAACTGCTCGATCGAGATACAAGTCGTTATCGCCAATTAGCAAAAGGTGGGGCTACTGCTTCTGCCGATCTTGACACCCGTGAAATTAAATTAATTGATTTGCGTGGTCAGTTGGCGACTGCTCGAGATCAGCTGAGCAGGGTTGAAACCGATCTGGTACTCAGCCAGTTGCGTTCACCGATTGACGGTTCTGTTCTACGCATTTATGCCCGTCCAGGTGAACGCCCTGGGGACAAGGGCATTCTCGAAATTGGTGATACTGCTCGGATGGAGGTTGTGGCCGAGGTTTATGAAAGCGATATCAACAGGGTTCGTGTTGGCCAACTTGTGAGTTTGACCAGCGAAAATGGTGGCTTCAAAGGTAGCCTTCAAGCCCGCGTTCTCTGGATTACACCCCAAGTGAGCCAGAGGGCCGTGTTGTCTACCGATCCGACGGGCGATGCTGATGCCAGGGTTGTGGAAGTTCGGCTATCGCTTGAACCGCAGGATGCTGCTCGGGTTCAAACTTTGGCAGGCCTCAAGGTGATTGCACGCTTCAAGCCTTGAGGACCCCAAAAAGACTCTGGCAGGCCTTCCGATCGCTGGGGTCTGGACGCTCGATTCCCTTGTCGATCCTGCTGCTGACGCGGCAACCCGTGAGGCTTGCGGTGGCCCTTGCGGGCATCAGCTTCGCGGGCATTTTGATGTTCATGCAGCTTGGTTTTCGCGACGGGCTCTTTGATGCCAGCGTCACGGTGCATCGTCTCCTCGATGCTGATGTGGTTTTGATTAGCCCCCGCTCCAGCAGCTCAGTGAGCATGGCCGGCTTTCCGCGCCGGAGACTGGTGCAAGCCATGGCCGATCCTGATGTGGTCGGCATCACTCCGGTCCATTGGAGTCTTTTGCTTTGGCGCAATCCCCAGAATCGATCGACCCGGTCGATTCTGGGGATTGGTTTTGAGCCTGGTGACCCCCTGCTGATCGAACCCGTGTTGGCGACGAAGGCCCAGGTTTTAACCCAGCGAAATCGAGTTTTGTTTGACGACCAATCGAGGCCTGAGTTTGGTCCAGTTGCCCAGTGGTTTAAGCAGGGCCGCACTGTCGAAAGCGAAATATCAGGAAAAAGGGTTCGGGTCGCTGGACTCGTGAGCCTTGGGACGTCTTTTGGTGCCGATGGCAACTTGCTTGCCAGCAGTGAAACATTTCTCGATTTGCTCCCCAATACGCCGGCTGGCAGTATTGAGGTGGGATTAATACGGCTCAGGCCTGGTGCCGATTCCGTTGGAGTCATTAAACGATTGAGTGCAGCACTTCCAGCCGACGTAAAGGTGCTTAGCAAACAAGATTTTATCGACTTTGAGCAAGACTATTGGCGTTCTAGCACGTCGATTGGTTTTATCTTCACACTAGGTGCTGCGATGGGCTTTATTGTTGGTTGCGTTATTGTCTATCAAGTTCTCTATTCGGATGTGAGTGATCACCTCCCCGAATACGCCACCTTGATGGCGATGGGCTATCCACTCTCGAACCTTTTGGGCGTCGTTGCCAGGGAGGGCCTGTATTTGGCGGTGTTTGGCTATCTGCCTGCCTACGTCGCAGGGGAGGGACTTTATTGGCTCGTTCGCACGGCTACAAAGTTGCCCGTTGCGATGGATGTCAACCGTGCCCTGACTGTGTTCAGCATGATTTTGGTGATGTGTATGGTTTCGGCTGCTTTGGCCATGCGTCGTTTAGCTGACGCCGATCCAGCAGATATTTTCTGAGGTCAGTCTCCATGGCAGTCACCCCTGTTTCTATTTCTGGTCTGCGGCATTGTTTCGGCAAAGGTTCCATGCGGCGTGAGGTTCTGCAAAGCATTGATTTGGTCATCAGGCCTGGAGAAATTGTTCTGCTGACAGGTCCTTCCGGTTGCGGTAAAACAACGTTGTTGACCTTGGTTGGGGCCTTACGTCAGATTCAAGAAGGATCGATTGAAATTTTTGGCCATCAATTGCATGGCGCCAGTCGCACTGCACGTCAACAACTGAGACGTCGCATTGGCATGATCATTCAGGGTCACAATCTGCTGCGCTGTCTCACTGCTGAAGAGAATGTCCAAATGGGATCGGATTTGCTCGTTGGTTTGAGCTTTCAAGAGCGCAGAGCCCAAGCCCGGGATTGGCTGCGGGCTGTTGGTCTTGGGGATCACCTGGGGAAGCTGCCCCATGACCTTTCTGGAGGTCAAAAGCAGCGGGTTGCCATTGCCCGGGCCCTGGCGGCCAAGCCAAAGCTGCTCCTGGCTGATGAGCCCACAGCCTCCTTGGATAGCCAGACGGGTCGGGAGGTGGTCGACTTGTTGAAGGGCTTGGCGACTGACCAAGGCTGCGGCGTCTTGATGGTGACCCACGATCCGCGCATCCTCGATATCGCCGATCGTCTGCTCCAAATGGAGGATGGACGTCTTTTCTCTAGGACTGTTTAGGGGTCCCTAACCACTGGGCAGAACACCGTTGGGTAGGGTGGTGGTTCGCATCTCCCCCTTAACGCCGCTCGCATGGCTAAGCGCAGGAATCTCAAGAAGGAAAAGCAAGAGCGCAACCGCGCCTATGCCCGCAAGTTCAAGAAGCGGAAGCTCCGCAACGACGGCCGCGGTGAAGGAGCTGGCAATGGCGTCACCGGTACGGCCAACAACGGTGGTGCTGCCGACTGATCCGACCTTTGCGTCACTTCACTGGTTTTGTACCGCGTTGGGGATCCCTTGGGATCCCTTTTTTTCTGCCCTAGCTGCTTGCCCTTGCAGCGTCTGATTCGCAACAGCCATGTTCATCAGCGTTGTTATCCCCACCTACAACCGGCTGCCCATCCTGCAGACCTGTTTGCTTGCCCTCGAAGCCCAGCGCTTTGAAGCTCCACTCACGGGTTTTGAAGTGGTGTTGGTGGACGACGGCTCCACCGATGAGACCGTGGCCTGGCTAATGGCCCAGGCGATTGAGCTGCCCCATGTTCGGTTGATTCAGCAAAGCCATGGTGGCCCGGCCCAAGGGCGCAATCGCGGCGTGGAGAACGCCCGGGGGGATGTGATCGTGTTCATCGACAGCGATCTGGTGGTGACCCCCACCTTCTTGAGTTGCCATGCCAAGGCGCTGGAGCGCCACTGGCAGCGGGCTGGCCATCGCCGTTGCTTCACCTACGGAGCGGTGATCAATACGGCCAATTTCTCCGACCCCACCAGCGAACCCCACAAGCTCCGCGACCTCTCCTGGGCCTACTTCGCCACCGGGAATGTGGCCATCGACCGCGACCTGCTTGTCGGGGCGGGTCTGTTTGACACCCGTTTCCATCTCTACGGCTGGGAAGATCTGGAACTCGGTGAGCGCCTGCGTCGCCAGGGGGTTGAGCTCGTGCGTTGCCCCGAAGCCGTTGGTTATCACTGGCATCCGGCGCTGAGCCTGGAGCAGATCCCAGCCTTGATTCGGATTGAGCAGGAGCGGGCCAAAATGGCCCTGGTGTTTTTCCGTAAGCACCCGACCCGGCGGGTGCGCTTCATCGTCCAGTACACACGCCTCCATTGGCTGCTTTGGGAACTGCTCACCCTGGGGGGCCTGCTCAATGAACGCAGCCTCAAGCCGGTGTTGGCTTGGTTGATTCGCCGCGGCCACAGCTCCTGGGCGATGGAGTTGTTGCGCTTGCCCCTCAACCGCATCGGAGTTCGTGCTCTCTACACAGAGGCCAGATCCGCGGTTTGGTAATTTGAATGGGTCCCTACACACCGCACACCTGCGTGTTTCGGGTGACTTAATCGGCCTTTTGGCCCGGTTCAGTCCCTGGCAGGTGGAGGCAAACCCGAAACCCTAGAAACAAATGGCTGTTGTAACCCTCGCGGAAATGATGGAGGCGGGCGCCCACTTTGGGCACCAAACCCGCCGTTGGAACCCGAAAATGTCGCGCTACATCTATTGCGCGCGCAACGGTGTCCACATCATCGATCTAGTGCAGACCGCGGTCTGCATGAACAACGCCTACAAGTGGACACGTAGTGCAGCCCGCAGCGGCAAGCGTTTCCTCTTTGTGGGCACGAAAAAGCAGGCTTCTGAGGTGATTGCCCAGGAAGCCACCCGTTGCGGTGCTGCCTACGTGAACCAGCGTTGGTTGGGCGGCATGCTCACCAACTGGACCACGATGCGTGCCCGGATCGACCGCCTCAAGGACCTGGAGCGCATGGAAAGCTCAGGTGCCATCGCCATGCGTCCCAAGAAGGAAGCTGCGGTTCTGCGCCGGGAGCTGGATCGCCTTCAGAAGTATCTGGGTGGTCTCAAGACCATGCGCCGCCTGCCCGATGTGGTCGTTCTGGTCGACCAGCGCCGGGAAACGAACGCCGTGCTCGAAGCGCGCAAGCTTGATATCCCCTTGGTGTCCATGCTCGACACCAATTGCGACCCCGACCTCTGCGACGTTCCCATCCCCTGCAACGACGATGCCGTGCGTTCGGTGCAATTGGTGCTGGGCCGTCTGGCCGATGCGATCAACGAAGGTCGCCATGGAGCCAACGACCAAGGTCGCGAAGACGACGCCTGATTACCACCCCCGTGGGTCAGAGTGCCGAAGAACCCCTCGAGGGGGATTCTTCGGCCTCACCACCTCTTCGGCTTCGCACTCTCTTTGGCCTAGCCAAAGTGCTGCGATTTTGTTAGCGACTTCTCCATCCCCATCTCCCTGGTGCTGATAAAGCCTTCTCTGGCCAGCATGGGATTTTTCGTTTTTAACCCCTCCTTAAGACCATGGCTGAAATTTCCGCAAAGCTTGTTAAGGAACTGCGTGACAAGACCGGCGCAGGAATGATGGATTGCAAAAAGGCCCTCATTGAGAGCGGCGGTGATACCAATAAGGCATCAGAGTGGTTGCGCCAGAAGGGCATTGCCACCGCCGAGAAGAAGGCTGGACGCATCGCCGCAGAAGGCTCCATTGGTAGCTACATCCACACCGGCGCCCGCGTTGGTGTGCTGGTTGAAGTCAATTGCGAAACCGATTTCGTTGCCCGCGGTGAGGCGTTCCAGGAGTTGCTCCGCAACGTGGCCATGCAGATCGCTGCATGTCCCAGTGTGGAGTACGTATCCGTTGATGAAATTCCGTCTGAAGTCGCCGATCGCGAAAAGCAGATTGAAATGGGCCGTGACGACCTTGCTGGTAAGCCAGAACAGATGAAGGAAAAGATCGTGGAAGGTCGCATTAGCAAGCGCCTTAAGGAGTTGGCACTTCTTGATCAACCCTTCATTAAAGACAGCTCGATGACCGTGGCCGAACTGGTGAAGTTGGTGGCTGGTAAGGCTGGTGAAAACATTCAGGTGCGCCGTTTCACCCGCTTCACCCTTGGCGAAGGCATTGAAGTGGAAAAGGCCGATTTCGCCGCCGAAGTTGCTGCCATGGGCGGAGCCGCTTGAAGCCCACCAGGCTTGTCTTGCTCCAGCGCTGCGGATGCTCGCGTGGATCTACGTGATGATGTCAACCGCCAGCTTGCCCATCACCAGGGGCAGCTGGCCGTTTCCAATCCAGATCTCTATCGCCATCTAGCCCTGTATTTGCAGGTGCTCCGTTCAGGCCTATTGACTGCCGTTCAACAAGCCTGTTTCCATTTGGCTACCCAGGTGGAGCCGAGTCGCTATCAAGAGCTTCCAGTCCGTCAACGCCAACACCTGCACCAACGCATGGCCAGCTTGGTGGCCCGCACCACCACTCTTCTCACTGTGGAACAGGTGGCCCATTTGGCAGGCCAGCTCGAGCGCAGGCGTCTCAACACCAAACGGTCGAACCAAGAGCGGCTGATTGCGGCCCTGGAGGCCAGGGCTTCCAGGGAAGGGGACGCCCCATCGCTGCCCAGCCCAGAAGGCTCGATCAACCTTGGCCTGGCCTTGCCCTTGGCCCCAGAATTGTTTGAAGCCGTTTCCATCTCGGGGCTATTGCCGATCGAGGATGGCGCCTCGCCCTTTGGGGACCGTGAATCCCAGGCCTCTAGCCAGGAGGACGATTCTGGTTTTGAGCTCCCATCCGACATGGATGAGGCGGAGCATCTCCAAGCCGTCGAAGCGATGGTGGCGGCCTTTGGGGAGGTCCTTTCGTCTTCTCTTCAGGCCAGGGGGCTTGAAGGCGCTCTTAGGGACGATGACACCGACGATGAAAGCGACGAGGCCAGTGGCGACGTCGGGGCTGAAACAAGGCCGTTAGCGCCATGGGATCAAGCCCAACTGCCAAGGAATCCGGTGGCCTTGCTGCTCTGGCTCGAAGGCTTTGAGCGGGCGATCGCCCAACGGCTGCGCAATCTCTCCCATGCCTTGAACGTGGAGTTGCTGCGCCATGGGGTGAGCCGCAGCCTGCTGCCGGTGAGTTTGTTGGATGCTGCCCTCAAGGGTCAGCTGGAGCCCCTATCGGCACCGGCCAATGTGTTGAGGGTGCCCTTGCCCTTTGGCTCCCCCGATGGGCCTGCCTCGCTTGAAGCAGGAGCCGTCTTGCTGCGGTTGAGTGATTTGGAATTGGAGCAACCCAAATTGCGCACCTGTCGCTCGCGGATTCAGCAGCATCGCCAGGAGTTGCGCAGAATGGCGCAGCACTTTCGTCGCCTCGAGCGACGGCTTCAGTCGCTCGAGGCGGAACAGCTGTGGCTGCAGGACATCACCACAGCGCAAGCAGCACCCAAAACCTCAAAGCCCAAAACACCCTGACGCCAGAGGCCCTTCAGGCCTGGCTGAAGCCCCTGCAGCAGGCCCTGCAGCTGGAGGCCGAGCGGGGGTTTGGGGATCTCAAGGGCCGCCAGGAGAGCTTCAGTGGCTTTGTTGCCCGCACCCTTCTCGAGCCCCTAGCTGGCATCACTGAGCCCCAAAGGCAGGGGCTTGGGGATCTGGCCAAGGCGCTGGCGTCCTATGGAGAACTCAGCCTGGCCCGCCGTCAAAACCTGGTGCGCCAATGCCGCGAGCGGCTGCACCAGCTTCGCCAGGCCCACCAACCAACCATCCCCGTGGGCCCTCCCCGCCTCAAGCTGCAGGCCAGCCTCGCCCATGGGCCTCGAGCTGCGGCTGGGTCTGGCCCTGGGGCTTCCTCCGGCCATTGGGATCCGGATACGCCGCTTTCAGAGATCAAGGGTGTGGGGCCGAAAACGGCTACCCGATTGGCCCAGCTGGGGCTGTTTGTGCTGCGTGACCTGGTGCACTACTACCCCCGGGATTACCTCGATTACGCCAATTTGGTTCGCATCAGCGGGCTCGAGCCCGGCCGCACCGCCACGATCGTGGCCACGGTGCGGCGCAGCAACGCCTTCACCAGCCCCCGCAATCCCAACCTCTCGATTCTCGAACTGCACCTGGCCGACATCACCGGCAAGATCAGGGTGAGTCGTTTTTTTGCGGGCAAGCGCTTTGCGTCGCCTGGCTGGCTGAAGGGGCAACAGGCCCACTTTCCGCCGGGGGCCACCGTGGCTGTCAGCGGCCTTGTGAAGGAAACCCCCTACGGCCCGGCCTTCCAGGACCCCCTGATGGAGGTGCTCGACCACTCCCATGCCGAGGTTCGCTCCGAGACCATTGGCCGCCTGATTCCGGTGTATGGGCTCACGGAGGGCTTGGGGTCCGAGCGGCTGCGCCAGGCCTTGGCCGCGGTGCTGCCCGAGGTGAGCCGTTGGGGCGATCCCTTGCCCGAAGCGCTTCGCCAGGGCGAGCACCTCATTCCCAGGCCCCAGGCCCTGCTGCAGATCCACCAGCCCGGCAATCAGCAGGAGCTGCAGGCCAGCCGCCATCGGCTGGTGTTCGATGAATTCTTGTTGCTACAGCTCGGCCTGATGCAGCGCCGACGCCAACTGAGCCAAAGACCGGCCCCGCCCCTGGTGCTCGCGGCCGGTCGCGACGACCTGGTCCAACAATTCCTCGAGCTGCTTCCTTTTCCGTTGACCGGTGCCCAGCAACGGGTTCTCGCTGAAATCCGTGCCGACCTGGCCCGGCCCCAACCCATGGCCCGCCTGGTGCAGGGGGATGTGGGCAGTGGCAAAACGGTGGTTGCCCTTGCTTCCCTCCTGACTGCCATTGAGGCCGGTTGCCAGGGCGCTCTGATGGCGCCTACGGAGGTCTTGGCTGAGCAGCATTACCGCAAGTTGGCTGAATGGTTGCCCCAGTTGCACATCACCTCAGCCCTGCTCACCGGTTCAACGCCTGCCCAGCGGCGCCGCGAGTTGCTTCAGGATTTGGTGAACGGTCAGTTGCAACTCTTGGTCGGAACCCACGCCCTCCTGGAGGATCCGGTCCAGTTCGACCGCCTGGGGTTGGTGGTGGTCGATGAACAGCACCGCTTTGGGGTACGTCAGCGCAACCGCCTGCTTGCCAAGGGCCTCCAGCCCCACCTGCTGACCATGACGGCCACCCCGATTCCCCGAACCCTCGCCCTCTCCCTCCATGGCGATCTGGACGTCAGCCAAATCGATGAATTGCCGCCGGGGCGTCAACCCATCCAAACCAGCCTGCTCAAGGGCGGCCAACGCAGCAAGGCCTACCAACTGATCCGCGACCAGGTGGCCATGGGCCAACGGGCCTATGTGGTGCTGCCCTTGGTGGAGGAATCCGAAAAGCTTGATTTGCGCTCTGCTATCGAAGTGCACCGGGAGCTTGCAGAGGAGGTGTTCCCCGATCTGCAGGTGGGCTTGCTCCACGGCAAACTCAACAGCGCCAATAAGCAGGCCGCCATTCGGGCCTTTGCCGATGGTGTGACCCAGGTGCTTGTGAGCACCACGGTGGTGGAGGTGGGGGTGGATGTGCCCGAGGCCAGTGTGATGGTGATCGACCATGCCGAGCGTTTTGGCCTGGCCCAACTCCACCAACTGCGGGGCCGGGTGGGTCGGGGGGCGGCGGCCTCCTACTGCTTGCTCATCAATGACAGCAACAACGTGCAGGCCAAACAACGGCTGGAGGTGTTGGTGCGCTCCGGTGATGGTTTTGAAATTGCTGAAATGGATTTGCGGCTCCGGGGGCCAGGCCAGGTCTTGGGCACCCGCCAATCGGGGCTCCCCGATCTAGCCCTCGCCAGCCTGACCGACGACGGTGAGGTGCTGGAGCAGGCTCGCCAGGTGGCCCAGTCGATCACAGCTAAGGACCCCGATCTGGCGCTCCATCAGGGCCTGGCTGAGGCCCTTGCCGATCAGCGGCGGCGCCAATTGGATTTGGCATCCCGCCTTAATTGAGGATCCCTTGCGACGATCCCTTGCAACGATCCACCCACTGATCTCAGTAGCCCATGCGTCCCTGGAGTTCCCTACCGATTCAGGAGAACCATGAACCGCTGGTGGCTTTGCCAGAGCAGTTGCTCCGCATTGAGCCCCACCCCTACGCCGCGCTGGGTGCCCCCTATGGTCTGGAGCTGTCTCCCTTTCGCCTACGTCGGGGGGTCGTGGATCGGCTTCTTCAAGCGCAGGCGATCCTGGAGCAGCATCAGCCCGAGTGGCAGTTCGCTGTCTTTGATGCCTGGCGGCCCGTGGCCGTCCAGGCCTTTATGGTTAACCACGCCATCGGCGAGGAATGCCACAGGCGCGGGGTGGATCCAATGACGGATTCTCCTGGCCGCCAAGCTGCCGTTGAAGACGTGGGGCGTTTCTGGGCCCCTCCGAGCGAGAGCGCCGCCACCCCACCACCCCACAGCACCGGTGGCGCCGTCGATCTCACCCTGGCTGACGCCCAGGGCCAGGAGCTGGCCATGGGGGGCGCCATTGATGCCATTGGCCCGATCTCTGAGCCGCTTCACTACGCCGCCATGGCCCAGCAGCAGCCCGATAGCCAGGAGGCCTTCTGGCATGGGCGCCGCCTGGCGTTGACGGAGGCGATGCAAGCAGCTGGCTTTGCCCAACACCCCAACGAGTGGTGGCACTTCAGCTGGGGAGATCAACTCTGGGCTTGGCGCACGGGTGCTGTTCAGGCCTGCTATGGACGGGCGCCGGATTGAGCCAGGAGCGCCTCCACGGCTGGGCGGCCGGTCTTGGCCACAAAGTCACCGAAACTGCGCCGGGCCCCTGCTGTCTGCCAGGCCCTCAGTAGGGGCTCGAGGGTGGATTCAAGGTCAGCCAAGGGCATCTTCTCGAGATAGGTCTCGGCGAGCTGGCTGAGTTCGGGTGTGCCCCCAAGCCACAGCTGGTATTGATCCACGCCACTTCCAACCAAACCAATCTCCGCCATGTAGGGACGGGCACAACCATTGGGGCAGCCCGTCATCCTCACCAGCACCGGTTTGGTGATGCCGAGTTGTTGGAATTGGCGCTCCAGACGCTCGAGCACGTCGGGGAAAATCCGTTCGGCTTCGGTCACAGCTAGCCCGCACAGGGGCAGGGCCGGGCAGGCGATCGCGTGGCGGGTCAGCAAGGACGGCGCTTCGGGCGTTGCGAACCCCAACTGGCCGAGGGCCTCGCGAATGGTGGCCCGTTGGGCCGTGCCGATGTTGCAGAGCAGCAGGTCCTGGTTTGGGGTCAGCCGCACCTCCAATTTGTAGGTGTCCACGAGGTGCCGTAGCCCCGTTTTGAGCTCTCCCGAGAGACGGCCGCACAACACAGGTAGGCCCACGAACCACAGCTTCTGGTTCTGGCGATGCCAACCCAGGTAGTCCTCGAGCTTTGCCTTGGGTTCCTGGCGCAGGCCCTTAATGGGATGGGCGAAATAGTTGGCTTGCAATTCAGCTTTGAACCAGGCCACCCCCCGGTCATGGATGAGGTATTTCATCCGGGCATGGCGACGCTGCTGGCGGTCGCCGAAATCCCTTTGCAGGGCCAGAATTGACTGCACCAAATCGAGCACGTGCCCATAGGCCACATAGCCGAGGGGATCGGCAGTGCGGGCAAAGGTTTCTTCCTTATTGTGGGTGCGGCCCATGCCGCCCCCCACGTACACGTTGCAGCCCAGGGGTCTGCCTTGGGGATCGCAGAACAACACCAGCCCGATGTCTTGGGTGAGCAGGTCCACGGCGTTATCGCCAGGCACCGTGACGGCCACCTTGAACTTGCGGGGTAGGTAAGTGTTGCCATAAAGGGGCTCCTCGGGATCACCACTGAAGACGCCGCCCTCCTGTTGGCGCTCCTTCACCTTTTTGACCAATGCACTTGGTTTGATTCGGTAGCTGAGTTCGCCATCAACCCACAGATCCAGGTAGGACCCTTCAGCGGCCTGGGGGGTCAACAGATCGGCGATCTGGTCAGCCAAGTCGCGCGCCGCCGGATAGCCCTTGCCCTCAAAGGGGGCTGCAGGAGCCATCACGTTGCGGTTGATGTCTCCGCAGGCAGAAAGGGTTGATCCCATGTTGCGCACGATGGTGCCGATCACCTCCTTGAGGTCGGCCTTGGCGATGCCGTGGATCTGGAAGGCCTGGCGCGTGGTGGCGCGCATGGTGCCATTGCCAAGCCGGTTCGCGAGCTCATCAATCGCCAGATACAGGGGCGCTGGGATGCGGCCCCCGGGACTGCGCAGCCGCAGCATCATTTGCCAATCCTTGTCTTCACCCTTGCGGCGGTTATCGCGGTTGTCCTGCTGGTAGCTGCCGTGGAATTTGAGAATTTGGACGGACCCTTCCGTGAAATTGGGGCTGCTGTTCGCTAACTCACTCAGCAGTGGTTCCTTGAGATGGCCACTGCTTGCCTTGAGTTGTTCAAACTTCGTGGGAGCACTTGCAGCTCCCTGGTCAGCGTGGAGTTGCCCAATGGTTGTAGAGGTGTGCCCCGTGCCCACAGGTCCCCAAAGCGAACGATTGGCATTGACCGTAGCGAAGAGGGCTGGTCAATACAGTGAGTTGTAGATGCGGCTGTTCCCTTGTCGACCTTTCTTTTGGAGATCGGAACCGAGGAACTTCCCGCTGATTTTGCCCGTCTAGCCCTGCCCCAACTCGATTCCCTTGTGCGTAGGGATCTGGTTGCCGCCCGGTTGTCCTTTGCGGCGATTGATTGCACCAGTACGCCCCGGCGCCTAGCGATCACCGTTACTGGGCTACCCCTTGCCCAAGGCGATCTCAGCGAAGAGCGAAAGGGCCCACCCGCAAGCCAAGCCTTTCAAGGGGGGGTGCCAACCCAGGCTGCCATTGGTTTCGCCAACCGCTGTGGCATTGACCCCGCGGCCCTTGAGGTGCGCGAGACGCCCAAGGGTCCCTTCGTGTTTGCCCGCTGCCTCGAGAAGGGGCGGCCAACTACCCAGGTGCTTGCCGAGCTGATCCCCCTCTGGATCAATGGCCTTCAAGGGCGTCGTTTCATGCGTTGGGGAGAGGGTGAGAGCCGTTTTTCCAGGCCGATTCGCTGGCTTGTGGCCCTGTTGGATGCCAGCGTAGTTCCGGTCACTGTGGCCGATTCCGATCCCGAGGTGGTCAGCGGCAACACCAGTCGTGGCCATCGCCTCCTTGGCGATACGGTCACCATCCCTTCCGCCGAAACCTACGCCCCGGCGCTTGCAGCGGTGGGCGTACAGGTCGATCGCTCTAGCCGCCAGGCCTGGATCCGCGAGCAGGTGGCCAGCAGTGCGGCGTCCTTGGGCGGAGTTCCCGATTGTCCAGATGCCTTGGTGGATGAGCTTACGGATTTGGTGGAAGCACCCTTGATGATTGGGGGAACGTTCGAAGAGCACTACCTGCACCTGCCTGCAGAAGTGCTCAGTACCGTGATGCGCGCGCACCAGCGCTACGTACCCCTGTACCGCATTGGCGCCAGGGTGGACCCCCTGGCCCTCGATGCCCAGGCCAGCCTGTTGCCCCGCTTTCTCTGTATCGGCAACGGCCTTCCGGCGGCCAATGACCTGGTTCGACGGGGCAATGAACGGGTTCTTAAGGCGCGCCTTGCCGACGCTGAATTCTTCGTGGCTGCCGACCGTTCCGTGGCGAGCATCGATCGGCGGGCCCAGCTGGCCCGTGTCACCTTTGCCGAGGGTCTGGGCAGTCTGTTGGACCGGGTGGAGCGCCTGGAGTGGCTCACCGATGTCCTGCTCGAATCCCTCAACCTGGCCGAAGCCACCGGCGACCACGCCCGCCGGGCCGCCCACCTCTGCAAGCACGATTTGGTGAGCCAAATGGTGGGTGAGTTCCCCGAACTCCAGGGGCTGATCGGCGGTAAGTACCTGCTGGCCGAAGGCGAAGCCCGGCCCGTTGCCCTGGCAGTGCAGGAGCACTACCTGCCCAAGGGGGCTGGCGATGGCCTGCCCACCTCCGAGGCAGGGGCCGTGGTGGCCCTGGCAGAACGGCTTGAGCTCCTATTGAGCATCTATTCCAAAGGGGAACGGCCCACCGGATCCTCAGACCCCTACGCCCTGCGCCGCGCCGGCAATGGCATTGTCCAAATTCTGAAAGCGAATGGCTGGCCCTTCGACCTGGGGGCCTTGCTGCGCCGGGCAGCCTCCCACTGGAGTGGCCTTCTGCCCCATTTCCAGGTGGATCCGGTGCTATTGGCGGCAGAGTTGGCCGAATTCCTGCGTCAGCGGGTGGTGAACCTGATCGAAGAAGACGGCGTCGATGGCGACCTGGTGCAGGCCGTCGCCGGCGATCCCCAGGCCGTGGATCGCATCCTCGAGGATCCCGCCGATGTCAGTAGACGGGTTGACCTCCTGGTCGCACTGCGCCGGAGCGGCCAGTTGGCCGCAGTTCAGGCGGTGGTGACCCGTGCTGCCCGATTGGCGGAGAAGGGCGATCTCCCCGCCCAGGTCCTGAGCGCCAACGGGGTGGTGGATCCGCGCCTGTTTGAGAAAGGCAGTGAAACGGCCATGTTGGCCGTGCTCAACGGTCTAGAGCCCATCGCCACTAGGAAATCAGCCGAACGCTACGGCGAGCTGGCCCATGGTCTCAGCTTAGGAGCTGAGGCCTTGGCCGCTTTTTTTGATGGCGATCAAAGTGTGATGGTGATGGTCGACGAACCAGCGGTGCGCACCAACCGCCTCAACCTACTGGGGGTTCTGCGGAACCAGGCTGCCGTGTTGGCCGACTTCAGCCGCATCAGCGGCTAGGTCAGAGCCCTGCCCCAACGACTTCCCGCTCTTCTGCGGAAGGGCCCGTTTGGGCTTCCATGGTTGGGGATTCCGTTTTTTGGGTCGTCCCTTTTTCGGATGAGACCTTGATGCCCCCTTTGATTGCGCTGACAGCCAACATGGCCATGGTCTCCTCTTCGCTGCGCACCGCACTGGGCACAGGCTTGTAAGTGGCAGGGGCCAGGGCGTTGCCACGCAACACCGAACCCAGGGTTAGCAGGGTGAGCTTCAGCTGCTGCCAGGGGTTCATCAAGACCACCCGCTTATACAAATAGCTGTCAAAGGTGAGTCGTTGCACGTCTTTGTCATCGCACATTTCCACGAAAGCTTCGCGGGCGGCATCATTGCGATAGAAGATGTTTTGAAGAATTTCGAGCACTTTGTAGGTGGCGCCGTATTGACGATCCCACTTCTTCAAATAGACCTTCAAATCCTTCTCCGTGGGGATCTTGCTGCCATTGGCACAGGCCGCCACGATTTGCTCAGCGCACATGCGCCCACTTTTAGCAGCAAAATAAATGCCTTCGCCCGAGCTCTTGGTGACATACCCCGCGGCATCACCAACCAAGGCCATGCGGCCGACCACGCGTCTAGGCCGCGGATGCTCGGGAATGGGGTGGGCCTCCACCTTGATGACTTCTCCATGGAGAAGACGTTTCTTGGCCCGTTCGCGAATACCTTCCTGCAAGCTCTTGATCAGACCTTGATTGTCTTGCATGGTTCCCGTGCCCACGGCGACGTGGTCGTATTTGGGGAAAACCCAGGCATAGAAATCTGGTGACACATCTGTGCCCACATACATTTCCGCCAAGCTTTCGTAGTACTTCATCTCTTCGGGAGGCAGCTTGATGCGCTCCTGGAAGGCGATGGCCACGTTGTAATCGCCGGCATCCATGGCTTTGGCAACCCGGCTGTTGGCCCCATCGGCTCCAACAATTAAATCGACTTCGAGCGTTTTACTTTCGCCGGTTGCTTCTCCTGAGGAGTAATCCGAATAGGTCAGGGTGTAGGGACCCTGTCGATTGTTGCCCGTATCGATCTTGGTCACCAGACCATTCACCAAATGGGCACCTAATTCAGCTGCCCGCCCGCGCAGATAGGCATCCATCACCTCCCGACGGCACATGCCGATGTATTCACCATCGTTTTCAAGGTTGATATCCACCTCCCGGTTGGAAGGGGAAATCATTTTCATGTTTCTAACCTTCCGATCGATGATGGACTCGGGCAGGTCAAATTCCGAGACCATGCAGAGTGGAATCGCACCACCACAGGGCTTGGCGTTATCGAGCTTGCGCTCAAAGATCCAGGTTTGGATGCCGGCCTTGGCGAGCACTTCAGCGGCACAGGAACCACTGGGACCACCGCCCACCACTGCGACACGCAACATCTGAAAACCGCTCCGCCAGGAAGGATGTGGCTTGGAAGCTAACACTGGTGGCTGGGTAAGCGTTGGGGTTTCCCCAATCCCCACCTAGGATCTTTACTGCTCGAAGGCTTAGCTCAGGTGATCGGTGCCAGGCGAGGCCAAAGACAAGGAGCAGCCGATGACATCCCCGTTGCGCGGCGTTCCACGGTCTCGGCCCCAAGTCGCAGCAGGGGTTTTAAGCGGCTCTTTACAGGTGCCGCTGCTGCGCTTCTGGCCCTGTTGGGCTTGGCCTTGGTTTTCCCCCAGCCCCTGCGGCGCTTGCTAGGACCACCGCCGGTGGCAGGTCTCAATGAGCGAGCAGGCATGGATGGACGCCTGCTGGGCCATTTCCCCTATCCAGAAGTCCAACCATCCGAGTTGGTGGAAGTCGCCCCAGGCATTGAATTGCAACGGGATGCGGCGGCGGCGTTGGTTGCCATGCGTTCCGCAGCTGCTGGAGACGGGGTCGATCTGGTGGTGCTCAGCGGTTTCCGCTCAACTGCTTTGCAGAAAAACCTGTTCTTCGATGTGAAATCAGCGCGTAACCAAACCGCTAGTGAGCGGGCCCGGGTGAGTGCACCGCCAGGGTTCTCAGAGCATGCCACTGGTTTTGCCATCGACCTGGGGGATGCTTCCCAACCCGGAGCCAACCTGTCCCAATCCTTTGAGCAGACCTTGGCGTTTTTTTGGCTCAAGGCCAATGCCGCGCGCTATCAATTCGCCCTGTCGTTCCCCCAAGGCAATAGCCAGGGGGTCAGCTATGAACCTTGGCATTGGCGTTATGAGGGCAGCACCGAGGCTTTGAAGGTGTTTGAACCTGCCCAGCGCTTGAGCCGTCCATGACCAGTCGCCCATAACCAGCCGCCCATGACAACTGTTCTGCCGGAATTGCTCTCTCCAGCAGGAACCTGGGAGTCGTTGAAGGCGGCTGTCGCCAACGGTGCCGATGCGGTGTACTTCGGCGTTGAGGCCCTCAATGCCCGCATGCGGGCTACGAATTTCCAGCGTCAGGAACTGCCAGAGCTGATGCAATGGCTGCACCGCCGGGGCGTCAAGGGTTTCTTGACGCTCAATGTCTTGGTCTTTCCTTCTGAGCTGCACAAGGCCGCCGACCTGGTTTTGGCCGCCGCTGAGGCGGGGGTTGATGCCTTAATCGTTCAGGACATCGGCCTGGCTCGGCTCGCCAGGGAGCTGGCTCCCCACTTGGCTGTCCATGGCTCCACCCAGATGTCCATCACGAGTGCTGCGGGGGTTGCCCAGGCGGCTGCTCTTGGCTGTCAACGGGTGGTCCTTGCGCGGGAATTGGCCCTGAAGGATTTTCAGCGCCTCCAAGACCAGCTCCACCAACGGGCCATTGCCATGCCGTTGGAGGTGTTTGTGCACGGCGCCCTCTGCGTGGCCTATTCAGGCCAGTGCCTGACTAGTGAGGCCCTCGGTCAGCGCAGTGCCAACCGGGGTGAATGTGCCCAAGCTTGCCGTCTGCCCTATGCATTGATCGTGGATGGCGAGGAGAAGTCCCTGGGGGACCAGCGCTACCTTCTCTCCCCCCAAGACTTGGCCGCCTGGGAACTGATCCCCCAGCTGGCCGAACTCGGAATTTCCAGCTTCAAGATTGAAGGCCGCCTCAAGGAAGCTACCTACGTGGCGGCGGTCACCGAGACCTATCGCCGCAGCCTCGACCAACTCATTCCCGTAACTGGTGGAGAGAGGCCAAGGCCAGGTCAACCGGATCAGATCCAGCCGGAGCAAAGCTCCCCGGAGCAGATGCACCAGTCGCTAACCAGGCGGGAACTCGAGCTGAGTTTTTCCAGGGGGCTGTCAACCGGTTGGTTAGGGGGGGTGAACCACCGGTCCTTGGTGCATGGGCTTTGGAGCAAGAAAAGGGGCCCCAAAATTGGCCAGTTCCTTGCCATCGATGCCAAGGGTTGGTGGCTTGTGAGCACCTCAACTGTCCTGAAGCCAGGCGATGGCCTGGTTTTTGAAGGTCGATCACCATCGGCTCTAGAGGCTCCCCCAGAACTTGGGGGCCGGGTGATGGCGGTTGAGCAGCGCGATGCTGGGTGCCTAGCGATCAAGCTCGGCCCAGGGGCGATCGATGGCCGCGCTCTGGTGGAGGGTGCCCCGTGCTGGCAGACCAGCGATCCAACCTTGGAGGGGATTTGGAAACGAATGGCGCGTCGTGGGACCCCCGAACGCAAGCAGGATCTCCACCTGAGGGTGAGTGGGGCCAGTGGCGAACCCCTCCTGCTCACGTTGATTCGGGCTGGTTCTTTTCAGCCAGCCCCAACCGAGCAATGGCAATGGCAATCCCCAATCTCCCTTCAACCGGCCACAGGCCAATCCCTCAACCAAGAGCGGCTGGCGGCCCAATTGGGCCGCTTGGGCGGTACACCTTGGGAGCTGGGTCAATTGGACGTGGAACTCAGGGGCGAGGTGTTCCTCCCGGTGGCCCAACTCAACCAGTTACGGCGCCAGCTCGTTGATCACCTGGCGAGCTGGGTGGAGCTGGCCAGTTGCCCACCATCAATCGCTCAGTGGAAGTTGGACCTCGGCGCTGCCAAAGCAGCCTTGCCCCAGATCTTGAGTTCGCTGCACCCCCAGGAGCCCAGACCTCCAACCAGATCCCAGCAAGAAGGCCACGCGGGCACCAAGCTTGTGGTGTTGGTGCGCAGCCTGGATCAACTCAAGGCCCTGCGCGATCAACCCGTTCACCGGGTCATTGCGGAGCTGGAGCAGCCCCATGAGCTCAAGGAGGCCATCGCCATGGGTCGCGGGGTCTGGCCCGGAGGGATTTGGCTGGCCGGTGCCCGGATCACCAGACCGGATGAGCGCTGGACGTTGGAACCCCTGATCCGGGCCCATGCCGACGGTTATTTAGTGCGCAATGCCGATCAGCTCGAGCTGCTCACGCCACTGGCCCCCTGCGTTGGAGATTTCTCCTTGAACGTGGCCAACCCGCTTACCGCCGCCTGGTTCTTGAACCATTGGGGCCTGGAGCGGATCACGGCCAGCTATGACCTCGACCTCAATCAATTGCTCGAACTCGTGGCGGGGTGTCCTCCGGGATCCGTTGAGGTGACCGTGCACCAGCACATGCCCCTGTTTCACATGGAGCATTGCCTGTTTTGCGCCTTCCTTTCCGATGGCCATGACCACACCGACTGCGGCCGTCCCTGCGAGAGCCACTCGGTCCTTTTGCGGGATCGCAGTGGCAGTGAGCACCCCCTGCGGGCCGACCTCGGTTGCCGCAACACCCTGTTTAACGGCAAGGCCCAAACGGCCGCAGAGGCCCTTCCCCAGCTCCTGGGCGCCGGTGTGCAGGCCCTGCGCCTCGAGCTCTTGGACGAATCTGCAGATCAGACCTCGCACCGGGTGCAGCAGTACGGCTCAGCTCTCCGTGGTGAGATTTCGGGACGCCAGCTGTGGCAACAAGAGCAGCTGGATAGCCGCCTGGGCGTGACCCGGGGCAGTCTTAAAAGCCGCAGGTGAGTGAGATAGGGTGGCTGTTCGCCTTCTAAGCTTTGATAGGGCTGTAAAGCTTTTAATCAGGCCGGCAGGCCTTCAGTTGAACCTAGGAATTCCTACGCATGAGCGGCGAACACACAGGCACGCCGATTCGCAACATTGCGATCATTGCCCACGTTGACCACGGCAAAACCACCCTGGTTGATGCCCTTTTGAATCAATCGGGCATCTTTCGTGAAGGGGAAGCCATCCCCACTTGTGTGCTCGATTCCAATGACCTAGAGCGCGAACGCGGCATTACTATCCTCTCGAAGAATACAGCCGTTGATTACGAAGGCATTCGAATCAATATTGTTGATACCCCTGGCCACGCCGACTTCGGTGGAGAAGTTGAGCGCGTGCTCGGCATGGTCGATGGCTGCCTTCTGATTGTGGATGCCAACGAAGGCCCCATGCCCCAGACCCGCTTCGTTTTGAAGAAGGCTCTGGAAAAGGGTCTGCGCCCGATTGTTTTTGTCAACAAAATTGACCGGGCTCGGGTTGATCCCGAAGTTGCTGTGGATAAGGTTCTCGATCTTTTTCTGGAACTCGGTGCCGACGACGACCAGTGCGATTTCACCTACCTCTTTGGTAGCGGCATGGGTGGCTACGCCAAGCCAGACATGAAGACCGAAAGCGAAAACATGAAACCTCTTTTTGAGGCCATTCTTCGCCACGTCCCACCCCCCGTTGGCGATCCTGAAAAGCCCCTCCAGCTTCAGGTCACCACCCTCGACTACAGCGATTTTCTGGGTCGCATCATGATTGGCCGTATCCACAACGGCACGATCCGTAATGGACAACCAGTCGCGCTCCTTCGCGATGATGGCAGCGTCAAGCGCGGCCGGATCAGCAAGCTGCTTGGCTTCCAAGGCTTGCAGAGAGTCGAAATTGAGGAGGCCAGAGCTGGTGATCTCGTAGCCGTTTCCGGTTTCGATGAGGTGAACATTGGTGAGACCATTGCTTGCCCTGATAACCCTGAGGCCCTGCCCCTGATCAAGGTTGACGAACCAACCTTGCAAATGACCTTTGTGGTCAATGATTCCCCCTTTGCAGGCAAAGAAGGCAAGTTCGTCACCAGCCGGCAACTGCGGGATCGTCTCCAGCGGGAATTGCTAACCAACGTGGCCCTCAGAGTTGAGGACACCGATTCCCCCGATCGCTTTGCCGTGAGTGGCCGCGGGGAACTCCACCTGGGAATTTTGATTGAAACCATGCGGCGGGAGGGCTATGAGTTTCAGGTCAGCCAGCCCCAGGTCATCTTCCGCACCATTGATGGGAGCCTGTTTGAGCCCTACGAAACGCTGGTCATGGACGTCCCTGAGCCTGCCGTGGGCTCGTGTATCGAGCGCTTGGGTGTACGCAAGGGTGAGATGCAAAACATGGAGAACACCAACGACGGGCGCACCCAGTTGGAGTTTGTGGTTCCATCCAGGGGCCTGATTGGCTTTAGGGGTGATTTCATTCGCGCTACCCGGGGCGAAGGGATCATGAGTCATTCATTCCTGGACTATCGCCGTATGCAGGGTGATATGGATGCTCGACGCAATGGGGTATTGGTATCTTTTGAGGAGGGAACAGCCACCTTCTATGCCCTCAAGGGTGCGGAGGACCGCGGACAGTTCTTTATCACCCCCGGTACCAAGGTCTACAAAGGAATGATTGTGGGTGAGCACAATCGTCCCCCCGATCTCGAGCTCAATGTCTGCAAGGCTAAGCAGGTCACCAACATCCGATCTGCAGGTGCTGAGGTTCTCGATACCCTCCAGGCCCCGATCCAAATGAACCTCGAGCGTGCTTTGGAATACATCGGCCCCGATGAAATGCTTGAGGTCACTCCTGAATCCATTCGTCTGCGTAAACTTCCCGCCAAGAAAACTGCCAAGCGTTGAGTCTGCACGGCAATGCAGAGGAACAAAGCCTGATGGCCGATCCCCGTTTGGGATTGGCTATTGGTCTTTTTAATGCTGCTGATTGGTATGGTTGCCATGACGTGCTGGAGGAGCTCTGGCATGAAACGGCCGGCCCGATGCGGCCTGTTTTACAGGGAATCCTGCAAATTGCTGTGGCCGAACTCCACCTTGAAAAAGCGAACCTCAGGGGCGCAACAATTTTGATGGGGGAAGGTTTGGGGCGGTTACGTTCCAGTGGATCCATGGCCCTTGGGCTCGATCTCGATGGGCTAAGGGTTGTCTCTTTGGAGCGCTTGCAAACCCTTCGATCAGGAGGTTGTCTCGACCGCGTGCCATTCCCCAAACTGATTGATGGACAAGTTGCGAACCAGGAACGATTCGGGGGTGCTCTGTAGATTGAGAAGATTGAGCCCAGTCAGACCCCCATTGGCATCACAGCTGAATCCGATCCTTGCCTACGGGTTAGTTGCGCTTGCGCTTCAGGTGGGCATAGCACCGGGACTTGCAGCTGATCACTCCGGCGGGGTGCTCCAAGCCCAGGTTCCGATTGCCATACCAATCCAGGACAACAAGACCCCCCAGGCTCCCCGGTCCCAGGTCAAGCAGCCCGAGACCACCGGAACTTCTCCTGTGAAACCCTCTCCTGTGAAACCCTCTTCAGGGGCTGCAGATGGGAAGTCAAGGGTGATCACACCAACAACAGGCCATGTCTCTGTTGAATCCGATCTGCAACAGGCAGACAACACGACGGGGATTGTGACGGCCACTGGAAATGTTCGGATTGTCTACCCTGATCAACGGGTCGTCGCAACAGCACGTCAGGCCCAGTACTACACCAAGGAAGGCCGGGTTGTTCTCAGTGGGGATGTGGATGTGATCCAGGCGGATGGCCACACCATCAAGGCTGAGCATGTCGTCTATGACGTCAACCGCGAGCGGATCTCCGCAGTCCCGCCTGCTGGTGGACAGGTCTTCACCCTCTACCGGATGACTCCTTCCACCCCCGCTTCAGATAGCACCAAGCCCGTTACCGGTAGGCCTACACCAGGAGTCGTTGGCATTAAGCCATGAGCCTTAATCTCCACAATATTGTTTTAGCTGTTAACGGCAGGGTGCTGGTCAACCATGTCTCCCTGGAGCTGGCACCCGGGGAAGTGGTTGGTTTGCTGGGCCCCAATGGAGCCGGTAAAACGACCACTTTTGGTTTGGTTACGGGTTTGATTCGGGCTGATTCCGGCGACATCGTGATGGATGGGCTCGATATCTGTGATTTACCCATGCCCCAGCGGGCTCGCTTAGGAATTGGCTACTTGCCCCAGGAGCCAAGTATTTTCCGCCAGCTCACCGTTCGTGACAATCTCCGCTTAGCCCTTCAAGAGAGTGCGACCCCCAAAGCCATGCGGCGTGACAGACTTGAAGCCTTGATCAGTGATTTTCATCTCACAGCATTTCAGGATCGAAAGGGTTTTCAGCTCTCGGGTGGTGAACGTCGTCGTAGTGAAGTGGCGAGGGCCCTGGCGGTCGGTGAATCAGGACCTCGCTACTTACTTTTGGATGAGCCTTTCGCCGGTGTTGATCCCATTGCTGTAGCCGATCTCCAGCAATTAATCGATCAGTTGCGTCATCGTGGCATGGGCCTGCTGATCACCGATCACAATGTGCGCGAGACCCTTGCCATCACTGATCGGGCCTATATCCTCTCCGATGGTTCCATCCTGGCCTCTGGAACCTCTGAGCAGGTAGGTTCCGATCCCCTAGTGCGGCGCCACTACCTCGGCGATGATTTCAGGCTATGAGAGTGTTCTCGTTTTTCAATAAGTCATTCGACAAAGTCTGGCGCCGTCTGCCGCTCATCGATCGCTGGTTGTTTGGTGAGTTATTGGGCCCGCTGTTGTTCGGCATTGGCGCCTTCACGGCCGTTTCGTTGTCTGTCGGTGCAATTTTTGATTTGGTTCGCAAGGTTGCCGAGTCGGGGTTGTCGCTGAATGTTGCGGCCCATGTGCTGTTGCTGCAAATTCCGTCCTTCCTGGTGTTGTCCTTCCCGATGGCCACCTTGATGTCAACACTGTTGACCTATAGCAAATTGTCGAGCAATAGTGAATTGACCGCCCTTAGGAGCGTGGGTGTCGCAACGTGGCGCATGATTATTCCTGCCCTCGTTGTGGCAATTGCGATGACGGCAATCACCTTCACGTTCAACGAAGTTGTTGTTCCTGGTAGCCTAAGAGAATCAAAGATTGTTTTGAATCGTGCCCTTGGTCGGGCTATAGCAGGTGAACAAAGAGACAACGTATTGTTTTCTAAATATGGTATTGTAACCAATCCTGATGGTTCCCAGCAAAAAGGACTTACCCATTTTTTCTATGCCCAGACCTTTAAAAAGGGCGTGATGGAGCAAGTGACACTCTTGGATCTTTCACGCGGAACCCAGAGGGTTCTTCTAACAGCTAATAAGGCCAGTTGGAGTGATAAAGATGCCCAATGGCTCTTCCGTGATGGCCATGTCTTTTCCGTGCAGCCTGATGCAAAGGGTTCGACCACATCAGCAGATTTTGATCGCTATCTCTACCCAATTGGGAGTGAGCCCCTGCAGATGGCCAAAATTCCTGGCTACGAAACCATGTCGATTGGCCAGTCCCGCACAGCAGTCAAGTTGCTTAAGGAAGCTGGTAATACGAAAGAGGCTCGAAAGCTCACGGTCCGTATTCAGGAACGCTTTTCGTTTCCAGCTGTCTGCCTCGTTTTTGGTTTGATAGGAAGTAGTTTGGGCGTTCAACCCCATTCCCGCCACAGCCGTAGCCAAGGTTTTGGTTTGAGTGTGGTGTTGATCTTTGGTTATTACCTTTTGGCCTTTCTCTTCAGTTCCCTTGGGGTTAAAGGCATTCTGTTTCCTTTTGTCTCGGCCTGGGTACCCGTTTTGATCGGTCTTGGCGGCGGTGTGTATCTGTTGCGCCAGTCCAGCCGCTAACGGCCCAGGTGCCACGCCAAACTGTCCTCTGCTTTCGATATGCCGGTGCCAGCCCTGCTTCACGATCCGGTACTGGGCCTAGGCCTCCTTGCTTTTGCCCTGTTGTTACTGGTTATGCCCCTGTCGTTTTGGTCCCTCAGTGGAGGTCGAAGTTCGACAGCGGTTCGCCTACTCGTGGCGGCTGCCAACCTTTGTCTCACGGCCCAGCTTGTACTGCGCTGGCTTGATTCGGGGCACTTCCCCATCAGCAACCTTTACGAATCCCTTTGCTTCCTGGCTTGGGGGTGCACCTTGACCCAGTTGTTGGTGGAGCGCAGCTGGCCTTCTCCCTTGGTACCCGCGGCCGCAACTCCAATGGCCCTGGGATGCGTGGCTTTTGCCAGTTTTGCCCTGCCAGACACCCTGCAAGAGGCCTCGCCCCTGGTGCCCGCCCTCCGCTCCAGTTGGCTGGTGATGCATGTCAGCGTGATCATGCTCAGCTACGCAGCCCTGCTCGTCGGTTCCCTCCTTTCGTTGGCGGTGCTGTTCACCGATCGGGGCAATGGGCTCGAACTCCGCAGCAGCTCGATCGGCAGTGGCGGATATCGCCAGGCCCAACTTGCGGGTGTCGATGGTCATTCGGGCCCGGTAGCGCTGAGCAGCGTGGCCATGCCCATCGCGGAGCAGCTGGATTCCTTGAGTTATCGCACGATCACGGTGGGATTCCTACTGCTCTCGGTTGGGCTAGTGAGCGGTGCGGTGTGGGCCAACGAGGCCTGGGGCAGTTGGTGGAGCTGGGACCCAAAGGAAACGTGGGCTTTGATCTGCTGGCTTGTTTACGCCGCCTACCTGCACACCCGTTTGATTCGAGGCTGGCAGGGTCGCAAGCCAGCTTTTGTAGCTGTGGCGGGACTGGTCGTCATTGCTGTTTGTTATATCGGTGTCAATCTTCTAGGTATTGGTTTACACAGCTATGGCTGGTTCTTCGATAGTTAGGCCAGGCCAGTCCTCTTCACCAAAAAGCCCCACAGCCATTGGGCCGTGGGGCTAGATCTTCTTTTTTCTAAAGCGTAATCGTTAAACAGTAAGTGCGAACTCAGTTGGGGCGCTTGCTGTTGCGGATTCCAGTGATCGCATCGGCGTAGCTCGGCTGGTTAAACACCCCTGATCCGCTGACAATGGCATTGGCACCAGCCTCGATCACTTGCCAAGCGTTCTCCGCCTTGATGCCACCGTCCACTTCGATCCAGGGATCGAGCCCTTTCTCCTGGCACATCAGGCGTAGGGAACGAATCTTGTCTACCTGGGATGGGATGAAGCTTTGGCCTCCGAAACCCGGGTTGACACTCATGATTAAGACCAGGTCGCAAAGCTCGAGGCAGTATTCGAGGGTGTCGATGGGTGTGCTGGGATTAAGCACGGCCCCAGCCATTTTGCCAAGGTCTTTGATCTGGCCAAGGTTGCGGTGGAGGTGGGGGCAGGCTTCCACCTGCACACTGATGATGTCGGCGCCGGCCTTGGCAAAGTCAGCCACATACTTTTCTGGCTCCACGATCATCAGGTGAACGTCGAGGGGCTTGGTTGTGACAGGTCTCAGGGCTTCGACGATCAACGGGCCAATGGTGATGTTGGGCACAAAGCGCCCGTCCATCACGTCCACGTGGATCCAGTCGGCCCCAGCTTGGTCGACGGCACGCACGTCTTCGCCAAGGCGGGAGAAATCCGCAGAGAGGATCGAAGGGGAGATCACCAACGGTTTGGTGCTCATGCGGAAACCTCAGCGGGACAAGGGAGTGCGTGATTGTAAGGAGCAGCCCGTGCTCCCCAGAAGGAGCACTGATACAGTTGCGGCCGCTTCAACACTGAAAGCCCCTGCAGCGGCTGGCGCTTGCCACTCTGCTTGGGCCTTCCCTAACAAGCTTTACCAAAGCTTTTGAAGCTCCTCTTCCCCCTGCCGGATCACCGTGGATCGCACCCTCATCCAGGAAATTCTCGAGGTCGTTGAACAGGCCGCCATTGCATCCGCTGAATTGACTGGCCTGGGCAAAAAAGATGAGGCCGATGCGGCGGCCGTCGAAGCGATGCGCAAACGCATGGGCCAGATCCAGATGCAAGGTCGCATCGTGATCGGAGAAGGCGAGCGGGATGAGGCGCCCATGCTCTACATCGGTGAAGAAGTGGGTAGCGGCACCGGCCCAGGCGTCGATTTTGCCGTTGACCCCTGTGAAGGGACCAACCTCTGTGCCAACAGCCAACGGGGCTCGATGGCCGTGCTGGCGGCCTCCGATCGGGGTGGTTTGTTTAATGCCCCCGACTTCTACATGAAGAAGTTGGCCGCACCCCCTGCCGCCAAAGGCAAGGTTGATATTCGTAAATCAGCCACTGAAAACATCAAAATCCTCAGCGAGTGCCTGGGCCTCACCGCCAGCGAGCTCACCATTGTGGTGATGGACCGGGCCCGTCACAAGGACTTGATCGCTGAAATTCGGGCCACAGGGGCACGGGTTCAGCCGATTTCAGACGGTGATGTCCAGGCTGCCATCGCCTGTGGTTTTGCCGGTACGGGAACCCATTGCCTGATGGGCATCGGGGCCGCCCCTGAAGGGGTGATCTCTGCGGCGGCCATGCGCGCCCTCGGTGGCCATTTCCAAGGTCAGTTGGTCTATGACCCCGCCGTAGCTCAAACCTCTGAATGGGCCGACTACACCAAGGAAGGCAACATCGCCCGCCTCAACGAGATGGGCATTACCGATGTCGACAAGATCTACGAAGCTGAAGAATTGGCTTCCGGGGACAACGTCGTTTTTGCCGGTAGCGGCATCACCGATGGTCTCCTGTTCCACGGTGTGAAGTTCGAAACGGATTGCACCCGCACCAGCAGCCTGGTAATCAGCACCCTCGACAACTCGGCGCGTTTTACCAACACCATTCACATCAAGGATGGCGCTAAGAGCATCGCCCTGAGCTGAATCCATCTGCCGAACGAGCGATCAAGTCAGCCTCCATGCACATTGCCGTTATTGGCCTTAGTCACCGCACGGCTCCTGTGGAGATCCGGGAACGCCTCAGCATTCCCGAGCAAAACATGGAGGCTTCGCTTCAGCAGCTGCGTGCTGATGATGAGGTGCTTGAAGCGTCGATCCTCAGCACGTGCAACAGGTTGGAGATCTATACCTTGCTTCGAAATCCGGAGCAAGGTATTTCTGCTGTCGGTCGTTTCCTCAGCACCCACTCCGGTCTCGAGGTGGAGGAACTCTCCCCCCACCTGTTCACCTTCCACCATGAGGAGGCCATCGCCCACCTGTTGCGCGTAGCAGCTGGCCTGGATTCCTTGGTGCTGGGCGAGGGGCAGATTCTTTCGCAAGTCAAAAAGATGGTGCGCCTGGGCCAGGAGCACCGATCCATTGGCCCAATTCTCAATCGCTTGCTCACCCAGGCTGTTGGCACTGGCAAGCGCGTCCGCACTGAAACCAACCTCGGCACTGGCGCCGTTTCGATTAGCTCAGCCGCCGTGGAACTCGCCCAGCTCAAAGTTGGCCAAGCCAGGGGCCTCGATGAACTGGTGCCCCTTGATCAGGAGCAGGTGGCGGTGGTTGGTGCAGGTCGCATGGCCCGTCTTTTGTTGCAGCATCTCCAGGCCAAGGGCTGCAAGGGTCTAGTTCTGCTCAATCGCACGGTGAGCAAGGCTGAACTGCTCGCCGCTGATTTTCCTGCGTTGCCCGTCCAATGCAGGCCCCTCGACGACCTGGACCACTGCCTGAGTACCTGCTCGCTGGTGTTGACGAGTACGGCTGCCGATGATCCGATCATCACGGCTTCGCGGCTGTCCGCCCTGAATCGCCGCTCCAGCTTGATGCTGGTAGATATCGGCGTGCCGCGGAACATTTCGGCCGACACCTCGGATCTGCCTGGGGTGGCCTCCTATGACGTCGACGACCTTCAGGAGGTGGTGGCCCGCAATCAGGAAACCAGGCGCGAAATTGCTGCAGAAGCTGAGGTGTTGCTGGAAGAGGAATCCCGCCTTTTCCTGGAATGGTGGGACGGTCTCGAGGCAGTTCCCGTCGTCAATCGCCTGCGTCGCCAACTGGAAGACATCCGGGAACAGGAACTCCAAAAGGCCCTGAGCCGGATGGGCCCCGATCTCTCGAGCCGCGAGCTCAAGGTGGTGGAGGCCCTCAGCAAGGGCATCATCAACAAGATCCTCCACACCCCCATGACCAACCTGCGGGCCCCCCAGCCCCGCCAGCAACGGCATACGGCGATGCGGGTGGTCCAGGAACTGTTCGAACTCCGTGACGACAGCTCTGAGTCCTAATTACCCCGCCGGGACTGGGGCTTGACCACCGGTTCGCAACAGTTGATACCGGCGGTGCCGAAAACGCTAGCTTCTAGGCCAGCTGCTCCATTACGGTCAGCCCATTCATTGGATGGGGCCTAGGCACATGAAGCGAGTCCTGGCAATCATTCTGGGTGGCGGTGCCGGTACCAGGCTGTATCCCCTCACCAAGATGCGGGCAAAGCCTGCCGTGCCCCTGGCTGGGAAGTATCGCCTGATCGACATTCCCATCAGCAACTGCATCAATTCAGAGATCAACAAGATCTATGTGCTGACCCAGTTCAACAGTGCGTCACTGAATCGTCACCTGACGATGACGTACAACCTCTCGACCGGTTTTGGTCAGGGTTTTGTGGAGGTACTGGCTGCCCAGCAAACTCCTGATAGCCCCAGCTGGTTTGAAGGCACTGCCGATGCCGTGCGCAAGTACCAGTGGCTGTTCCAGGAGTGGGACGTGGATCACTACCTGATCCTCTCTGGAGATCAGCTGTATCGCATGGATTACAGCAAATTCGTCCAGCACCACATCGATACCGGCGCTGATCTCTCTGTCGGTGCTTTGCCGGTGGATCTGGCCCAGGCTGAGGGATTTGGTCTCATGCGCACGGCCAGTGGCGGCCGCATCGCCGAATTCCGTGAAAAGCCAAAGGGTGAGGCCCTTGAGGCCATGCGTGTCGACACCCAAAGCCTGGGCTTGTCTGCCGAGGAAGCAGCCAAGCGCCCTTTCCTGGCTTCCATGGGCATCTATGTCTTCAGCCGCGAGACCCTATTTGATCTTCTGATCAAACATCCCACCTCCACGGATTTTGGCAAGGAGATCATTCCAGCGTCCCTGGCCCGGGGAGACCGGCTCCAAAGCTTCCTATTCGATGACTATTGGGAGGATATCGGGACCATCGGCGCCTTCTATGAAGCCAACTTGGCCTTAACAGCCCAGCCCAATCCTGCGTTCTCGTTTTACGACGAGAAATTCCCGATCTATACCCGACCCCGTTACCTCCCTCCCAGCAAGTTGCAGGATGCCCAGGTGACCGAATCGATTATTGGCGAAGGCTCGTTGCTCAAGGCTTGCAGCATCCATCACTGTGTGCTCGGAGTCAGAAGTCGCGTCGAAGATGAGGTCGTGCTCCAGGACACCCTGGTGATGGGCTCAGACTTCTTTGAATCGTCAGAGGAGCGTGCTGTTTTAAGGGAACGGGGTGGCATCCCCTTGGGTGTTGGCAGGGGAACCACGGTGAAGCGGGCGATTCTCGATAAAAACGTGCGGATCGGTAGCAACGTCACGATCATCAACAAGGATCGGCTCGAAGAGGCCGATCGTCCTGAGCTCAATTTCTACATCCGCAACGGGATTGTGGTGATTGTTAAGAATGGAACCATCGCCGATGGCACCGTGATCTAACGCCTGCGCTGTTTCGTAAAGCCAGGAGTTGCTGACAAGAGTGTGGCCATGCTCTGACGCTCTTCCCATCTGGGGCCCGGCGTTGCCACACTGCACGAACAGATACAAAAACGTTCCCGATGGGCAAGGCGCATTTCGGCCTGATTGGTCTAGGCGTGATGGGCGAGAACCTCGTCCTGAATGCCGAGCGGAATGGTTATTCCAGTGCCGTTTACAACCGCACCTATGCCAAAACCCAGGAGTTCTTGGCTGGTCTCGGAGCAGGTAAACAGATTGTCGGAGCCGAAACGCTTCAGGAGTTTGTGGCCCTTCTAGAGCGGCCGCGCCGCATCCTGATGATGGTGAAGGCCGGTCAACCGGTTGATGACACCATTGCCTCGATTTCCCCATACCTGGAGGAGGGTGACCTGCTCATCGATGGGGGAAATTCCCTCTACACCGACACCGAGCGCCGGGTTGCCGAACTGGAACGTCAAAGTTTTGGCTACATCGGCATGGGCGTCTCCGGTGGTGCCAAGGGTGCCCTGGAAGGTCCGAGCATGATGCCCGGCGGCACCAAAGCCGCCTACGACGCGATTGAGCCCCTGGTGCGCAAGATGGCGGCCCAGGTCGATGACGGCCCCTGTGTCACCTACATCGGTCCCGGCGGGGCCGGCCATTTCGTCAAGACCGTCCACAACGGCATTGAATACGGGATTGAGCAGATCCTTGCCGAGGCCTACGACCTGATGAAGCGGGTTGGTGGCCTGGGTGGTGACCAGATGGCCGATGTTTTGGGCCAATGGAACCAAACCGAAGAGCTGGCCTCCTTCTTGGTGGAGATCACCGAGATCTGCCTGCGTACCAAGGACCCCGCCGATGGATCTGACCTGGTTGAGCACATCGTGGATGCGGCTGGGCAAAAGGGCACCGGCCTCTGGACCGTGGTCAGCGCCTTGGAAATGGGGGTCCCCGTGCCCACCATTTATGCAGCCCTGAATGCCCGGGTGTTGAGTTCCCTGCGGCCAGAACGGCTAGCGGCAGAAGCCGTGCTTCCTGCCCCTGCCCCCCACGGGTTTGATCTCGGCAACGTCGAGAGCGGTATGGAACCGCTGCGGGATGCCTGCATTGCCGCCTGCATCGTGAGCTACGGCCAAGGCATGGCCCTGCTTCAGGAAGCCTCCAAGCTGCACGATTACAACCTCAACTTCTCGGCCATCGGCCAAATCTGGAAAGGGGGCTGCATCATTCGTGCCCGCCTGCTGCAACGCATCCAAGATGCCTACGGTGCCAATCCCAACCTGGCCAACCTGATGGTTGATCCTTGGTTTGCTGACCAAATCAACCGCAGACTTCCTGGCCTTCGCCAGGTGGTTGCAGGGGCAGCGCTCGCCGGCATCCCGGTTCCCTGCCTCTCCAGCACCCTTGACTACATCGATAGCTATCGCACGGGTCGCCTACCCCAAAACCTTGTGCAAGCCATGCGCGATTGCTTCGGCTCCCACACCTACGAGCGCATCGATCAAGAGGGTGCGTTCCACACCGAATGGCTCTGATGGGCTCCTACAACCTTGAGATCAGCAGTGACAGCGCCCAATTAGCCCGTCGTTGTGCGGAGCAAATCGCGATCTGGATCAAGCTCGCCCTTGAGCAACGGGATCGGGCCCAGATTGCCCTCTCCGGAGGAAGCACCCCGGCGGGTGCTTACCGCATCTTGAATTCCCAGCACCTGCCATGGAATCGGGTGGACGTGCTGCTTGGGGATGAACGCTGGGTTGCCCCAACCGATCCGGCCAGCAATGCCCGCATGCTCGGAGAAACCCTCCTGGCTGCCGGGGGCCCAGGCGCCCAGGCCTGCTTCCATCCGGTGCCTACCCAGTTTGAGAGCCCTGAGCGGTCCGTTCAGGCCTATGAAACGATCGTTCGGCAGCTCTGCCCCGGGGATCCGCCGGTGTTTGACGTGATGGTGTTGGGTCTTGGCGAAGACGGCCATACGGCGTCGCTTTTCCCTGGTACCAGTGCCGCCACGGTGCGGGATCGGGCTGTCACCGTGGGAGTTGGCAATGGCCTTGAGCGCATCAGCCTCACGGCCCCTGTGCTCAGCGCAGCACGCCAGGTGATTGTGCTCGTGAGTGGGGCGGCCAAGGCCCAGGCGCTGCAGAGGCTTTTGGACCCCGATGAATCGGCCGAGCGCACCCCGGCCAAGCTGGTCCAACCCCAAAGCCCTGTGCTTGTGTTGGCCGACGCCGCGGCCGCCGGGGGACTTGCTGCGCCAGGCTGAGCTTTGATCAACTGGATTCTGGCCATGGCAGCACCCCTTTTGATCGCAGCAGGAGCTGGTTTTGCCGGATGGCAGCCCCTCAACGACACGATCATGGGTGGCCGCAGCCAAGGCGATTGCTATGCCACCGGTGAAGGACTGGTGATGGAAGCCAATGTGGATCCCGAGGGTGGTGGGTTTGTCAGCTGCCGTTCAGCCGTCTATGCACCGCCCCTCAACCTTTCCGGCTACGGCGCCCTCCAAATCGAAGTCGATGGCGACGGTCGCCGCTACAAGCTGGCCATTGCCTGTCGGGATGGGGTGGCTGGGCTTACCGAATTGATCCCAGGGGGCCTGCGTTGGGTGGCTGAATTTTCGACCCAGGCCACGGGCCCCTCGGTTGTCACCATCCCCTTTAACCGGCTCACCCCCAGCGTGCGGGCAACCCCCGTGGGCTTGCCGCTGCTGCGCTTTGACCCCCAACAGGTCACCCGAATCCAGATTCTCCACTCCAAATTTGGCGATGCGGGAGCCCCTAATCCAGGGTTTCGTCCTGGGAAGTTGCGTCTGCTGATTCGCTCCATCCAAGCGGTGATCTGAGGTGGAGGAGCTCATGCCGATGGCCGAGGGGTTCCAGCCCTTTCTCACTGAGATGGCCCGGGCTGCCGATCTTTGCCTCAAGCCCCACCACCATGCCCTGCGCTTTAGCGGCGAACCGCCCGCAACGATTGGCGATGTCCAAGACTGTTGCCTGTTGATCGAAGTGCGCGACGCCCAGGGCATCCGCCACAGCAGCCTTGACCTCGAGCTCGAGATCTACCGCAGTGGCAGCGACCTCAACTTGATGCTCAGCCGCTGCAGTGACGACCAGTTACCCGTGTTGTGGCATGGCAACCACCCGGTGTGGATGCACAGCGGTACGGGCGAACGCTGCGAGCGGCCCGCCGATGGAGCTCCCATGGAAGCCCTGTGTCGGCGGATCCGGGCCCTGCTGGCCTAGGCCTGATCGGTGACGGCGCCTTTGCTGCTGCTGCTCACCAGCCGGGCGTACTTGCCTAACACGCCAGTGGTGTAGCGCGGTTTTGGTGCCGTCCATGCGGCCCGCCGCCGGGCCAGTTCGGCCTCGTCGACGTTGAGTTGGATCAGGAGTTGGTTGGCGTCGACCGTAATGCTGTCTCCCTCTTCAACGAGCCCAATGGTTCCGCCTACGGCAGCTTCCGGTGCCACGTGGCCAATGACTAGACCATAGGAACCACCGGAAAATCGCCCATCGGTGATTAGGGCCACCTTGTCCAGCAAGCCCTGGCCAACGATGGCAGCGGTCGGTGCGAGCATTTCGCGCATGCCCGGTCCGCCGACAGGGCCCTCATTACGGAGGATCACCACATCGCCAGAAACGATTTGCTCGGCAAGGATGGCTTCCAGGGCAGCTTCTTCGCTTTCGAAAACCCTGGCTGGACCAGTGATCACGGGGTTTTTGACACCGCTGATCTTGGCGACTGCCCCCTCCTCGGCAAGATTTCCCTTCAGAATCGCCAGGTGCCCCTTGGGGTACAGCGGGTTGGAGAGAGGGCGGATCACGTCCTGGTCAGCGGGAGGCTCCGAAGGCACATCGGCGAGCACCTCGTGCAGTGTCTTTCCCTCGATGGTCCGGCAGTCACCGTGGAGTAGGCCGGCGTCGAGTAGCAGCTTCATGACCTGGGGGATTCCGCCTGCACGGTGGAGTTCAACAGTGACGTAACGGCCGCTCGGTTTGAGGTCGCAGATCACAGGGACCCGCTGACGGATCGTTTCGAAATCCTCGATGCTGAGCTCAACTCCAGCCGTGCGGGCGATTGCGAGGAGGTGAAGGACCGAATTGGTAGAGCCCCCTACCGCCATGATGACGGAAATGGCATTTTCGAAGGCCTTCCGGGTGAGAAGGTCGCTGGGACGAATGTTGGATGCGATCGCGTTGACCAGGACCTCCGCGGAACGGGCGGAACTATCGGATTTTTCGTGATCCTCAGCTGCCATGGTGGAGCTGTAGGGAAGGCTTAGGCCCAGGGTTTCAAAGGCTGAACTCATCGTATTGGCAGTAAACATGCCTCCGCAGCTACCAGCGCCCGGGCAGGCATTTTTCTCAATGGCCGTCAGTTCTTCGACGTCTATCCGACCGCCGGAGTACTGCCCAACTGCCTCAAACGCACTGACTACGGTGAGGTCACAGGGGCCTAATTTACCCGGTTTAATGGTGCCGCCATACACAAAAATCGCGGGGATATTCATCCGTGCCATGGCCAACATCGCTCCTGGCATGTTTTTGTCGCACCCCCCAATCGCTAGCAATCCGTCCATACTTTGGCCGTTGCAGGCTGTCTCGATGCTGTCGGCAATCACCTCACGGCTCACCAGGGAATACTTCATCCCTTCGGTGCCCATGGAGATGCCATCGCTCACGGTGATGGTTCCAAACATCTGGGGCATGGCGCCAGCGGCCTTGGCTGCGGCTTCAGCCCGGAGCGCTAGGTCGTTGAGCCCCATGTTGCAGGGAGTAATTGTGCTGTAGCCGTTGGCGATGCCAATGATGGGCTTGTTGAAATCGCCATCGCCGAAGCCAACTGCCCGCAACATGGCCCGGTTGGGGGACCGTTGGATTCCTTGGGTGATCGCTGCGGAGCGAAGCATGTTCAGCGGGGGAGGGTCTGGCTATGCAACCTACCGGCTTGGGGCCATGCCCTCCAGTTGGCGACGCACGTCTTCGATCGCTTGGTTGAGCTCATGCACCTTGTCGTGCAAATCCTTGTGTCCCTGGAGGCTGTTGAGGGCACGGAACTTGGTAGATGAATCGAAGTCGTCGCCCTGGGCACGGCGTGATAGCTGTAAGCCCCGCTGTTGTCCTCTCTCCAGACGACGTTTCTCCGCTTCCGAAAGCAGCCACCAGGCCAGTCCCGCTGCTCCAATCAGCACACCGGCCACGCCAGAGGCCATGCCAGAGCCCATGCCGCTGTATCCACTTCGGGAAGCCATCTCGCCGTTACGAAGGCCCATAGACGTCGGTCTTGCTTGCCCAGCCTAGGGAGTTAGCGGCTGAGTACCAGCCCCGATGCTGCCAAACAGGCGGGCTGATACGTGGCCAATGCCAGGGACGATCCGGCCATGGGAATCCAGGTCGGGATCGATGCAGGCGGTGTACAAGGTGAGATTGGAAAAGCGTTCGCCAACAGCCTTAAGCCCCCCACTTGATGCCAGGGCTGTCACCACCCTCAGGCGGTCGCCTTCAACCCCGCGGGCCTGGAGCTCCTCGAGGGTTTGGATGAGTCCTTGGCCGGTGGCGATCTCGGAGGCATAGACCAGCACGCCGCAGCGGGCATCGATGTCCTCGGGCAGCCCGTTAAAGCCATGACCCAGGTGGCAAACCTGGGCGGAGGGCAGCACAGCCTGGGCTCCCTGCCAGAGGCCAAGGCCTGAACGCAGCAAGGGAACCACGACCAGGGGAACCGCTGGATCCACGATTTCCCCTTGGGTGGGGGCCAAGGGGGATTCAATCGCGATCGCGCGATGGGGAAGCCAATCGCGCAGGGCCTCGTAGGTGAGCCAGCGACCCAATTCCGCGGTTGCACTGGCATAGATGGCGCTAGGGGTGTGGCGATCACGCAACACGCTGAGCCAATGGCCAATCAAGGGGTGAGGGGGAACCACCACCCGCAAGGTCATTGCCATGTTTGGCATAACTTGAGGGTCCACCGTAGTTGCGTGCCCTTGATCTCCGCTGTCCGTCGATGCAAACAAGGGTTCGTGGTTGCCCTGCTTGGTTTGTGCCTGCTCGTTGGTTTGGCCCAACCTGCGGCAGCAATCACAGCACCGGAACTACGCAGCCAACGGTCACTGCAGGATTTGCAACCCGACATGCATGGTCGCAACCTCCAGCAGCAGGAATTTCTCAAAGCTTCCTTGGTGGGCTTTGATCTCAGTGCGAGCGATTTGCGCGGAGCCGTCTTCAATAGTTCAGATTTGAAGGGTTCCAATCTCCAAGGCGCCAACCTCGAAGACGTGGTGGCCTACGCCAGCCATTTCGAAGACAGCGACCTCTCGAATGCGTTGCTGCGCAACGCCATGTTGATGCAGAGCCATTTCAAGGGGGCAACGATTACGGGTGCCGATTTCAGTGATGCTGTTCTCGATTTGCCCGAGCAACGAGCCCTTTGCCTGCGTGCTTCAGGAACCAATCCCACCACAGGCATTCGAACCCGAGACAGCCTGGCTTGCCGTCCCTGAGCCCTTGGTTTCCTCCCGCCTAGGTTGACAGTTCCGGTCCCGGTGATCCCACCCATCCCTTGCTCGGACCCGTCCTTCGGATGACCACTCGTATGAATCGCCTTCCGGTCACTGTGGTGACGGGCTTTCTTGGGGCAGGCAAAACCACCCTGCTGCGGCAGCTGTTGCTCTCTAGCGGCCTGAAGCTTGCCGTATTGGTGAATGAATTTGGGGAGGTTGGCATCGATGGCGACCTGCTACGTCGTTGCGGTTTCTGCCCTGAGGACGAACTGGAGGGTCGCCTTGTCGAGCTAGCCAATGGGTGCCTGTGTTGCACCGTGCAAGACGACTTTCTCCCCACGATGGAACGCCTGCTGGAGCGGGCCGACCAGCTCGACGGCATCGTCGTCGAAACCAGTGGTCTGGCGCTTCCTGAACCGCTCATTGCGGCCTTCGCCTGGCCAGAGATCCGAACCCGCACCCGGGTCAACGGCGTGGTGGCCGTGGTTGATGGTGAGGCCCTGGCGGCCGGCCATCTGGTGGCCAACCCTGAAGCCCTTGAGGCTCAGCGCCTGGCCGATCCAAGCTTGGATCACGCCACGGCCATTGAGGATTTATTTCAAGAACAACTCGAAGCCGCCGATCTCGTGCTGGTCAGCCGGGCAGACAGCCTCGATCCAGCGGCGTTGGCCGCCTTGCAGGAACGCCTGCGCCCATCCCTGCGGCCCGGGACGCCAGTCCTTCCCATGGAACGGGGTCAGATCGATCCGGCCCTGGTGTTGGGGCTCAGGCGCCAAATCACTGACCAGAGCCACGGCAGCGACGACCTTCATGGCGGTCACGCCCATGAAGACCATGGCGACCATGAAGACCACCACGACCACACCCACGTGGCCATGGAGTCGCTGGCGATCAACCTGCCTGGTGTTTTTGACCGAGAACAGTTGGAGTCCTGCCTTCGCGCTTTGGTTGCCTCGGGAACCCTCATTCGGCTCAAAGGGCGTCTCTGGCTACCAGGTAAGGCCAGGCCGTTGCAAATTCAGGGCGTGGGTCCGCGGTTGGAGTGTTGGTTTGAATCCGACGACACCCCTGGATCCCCCCAAGAGGATGGCCTTGAATTGGTCGTTCTGGGTTTTGGCCTCAACCCAGGTCAGTTGGAAGCCGCATTGCAAGCAGCAAAGGCCTGTCACGTTTAATCCAGGGGAAGGGGGCCGAGGGCACAGAGCCTGTCCCAGCAGAGGGCGGGTTCAGCTGTAGGTGGGGCTGAAATCCAGTGGGTTTGTACAGGCTTCCAAGAACGACCTCTCTGCTTCATGGCGATGGCCCCACTGCCGTTATGGCGAAAAAGGATGGTCTCCTGTCCCATCTCAATCCGCCACGTCCTGCCGATGTCCTGAACCGTCATCAAGCAGTTTTGCCAGGCAGAACCATTGAATTGGCAGCGCAAAGCGACAGTTTGGGCGTTAGCGCCTGGGGTCCAGCTCAAGATTGCACTGGCCAGGACCGAGACCAGCCGGTAGGAAACATTGTGATGTCTCTCGCGTGGGCGGTGCCGCGATATGGGGTGACACCTAGAAGACACGGGAACCAACGGCATGGTTCAACCTGGCCACAACCATGGGCAGTGGTCGCTTGGGCTGCCAAGATTTAACAAACCATTGGCTGCCCAGGTGCCCCTTTTTAGCGCTCACGTTCAGGTTTCCCTCAGGTCCTCTGTACTGGATCCCGCCGGGGAAGCCACCCGTGCTGCCGCAGCCCGTTTGGGTGTTGACGGCGTCAAAACCTTGAGAATTGGCAAGTCGATCCACGTGGAGCTCGAGGCCCCCGATCGCGCCACAGCCCAGGCCCAAGTAGAGCTGCTCAGTGATCGCCTTCTGGCCAACCCGGTCATTGAAGATTGGAGCCTCGAACTGGCTGAAACCCATGGGGAGCAACAGGCATGACCGTCGGGATCGTCGTTTTCCCTGGCTCCAATTGTGATCGCGATGTGCGATGGGCTTTGGAAGGATGCCTTCAGCTCCCAACCCGCTTTCTCTGGCATGAAGAGCGCGACCTGGGCGGAATCGATGCCGTCGTGCTTCCTGGCGGCTTCAGCTATGGCGACTACCTCCGTTGTGGCGCTATCGCTCGCTTTGCCCCTGTTCTTGAGGCGGTGCGCGATTTTGCCCATGCGGGTGGGCCGGTCCTGGGCATTTGCAATGGCTTTCAGGTGCTCACTGAGATGGGATTGCTGCCAGGAGCCCTAACGCGGAACCAGAAGCTCCATTTCCTCTGTGAGCCAGTCCCGTTGGAGGTACGGCCAGGACCCTGCCAATGGCTGACCGGCTATGCCGCGGGCGAAGCGATCCACCTGCCGATTGCCCATGGCGAAGGCCGCTATCAATGCGACGCGGACCAGCTCCTGCAGCTGGAAGGAGACGGGAGGGTCGTGCTGCGCTACGGGCAAAACCCGAATGGCTCGATGGGAGATGTGGCAGGACTCACCAACCCGGCTGGAAACGTACTCGGCCTGATGCCCCATCCTGAACGGGCCTGTGATCCTGCGACTGGTGGCACCGATGGGTTGCGCTTACTAGCCAGTGTGTTGGCCTGAGCGTTTAGGGCTGACGCGCAAACGGTTGGTATGAAAACGGTTGATACGAGCTGACCCATAAAAAAAGGGTCCCGTCGGGGACCCCTTGATGGCAATGAAGGGTGGGGCTGATCAGTTCACAGCGGCGAAGAAATCCTTGCTCTTGATCGGATCGGGATTCATGGTTTTTTCGCCGGGTTGCCAGTTTGCAGGGCAAACCTCATCGGGATGGGCCTGAACGTGCTGGAAGGCTTGGAGCACCCGGAGGGTTTCATCCACGCTGCGACCCACGGGCAGGTTGTTGATCGTGCTGTGCATGATCACGCCCTGGGGGTCGATGATGAACAGCCCGCGAAGGGCGATGCCTGCATCTTCGTCGAGCACGTTGTAGGCGCTGGAAATGTCCTTCTTCAGATCAGCAACCAGCGGGTAAGCGATGTCGCCCAGGCCCCCGCTCTTCCGGTCGGTCTGCACCCAGGCCAGGTGGCTGAACTGGCTGTCCACCGATACACCCAACACTTCGGTGTTGCGGCTGGTGAAATCGGAGTAGCGATCCGAGAACGCCGTGATCTCGGTAGGGCAGACGAAGGTGAAATCCAGGGGGTAGAAGAACAGCACCACGTACTTACCGCGGTACTGGGACAGTTTGATCTCCTTGAACTCCTGGTCAACCACTGCGGTGGCTGTGAAGTCAGGGGCTTGCAGACCGACCAGTCTCGACATGCTCGTTGGGAAGGGGTGAAGGGAGGAGAGGATCCGGATCAATGACAGCCCTAGGGCGAAGTCGGATTGACTACCAGTTGTCCAAACAACAATTTATCACAATTTTGTCGCCGCAAGGCGATAGCCTCATCTGAACCCTGAATCGGCTTGCATGGCTTGGGATCCAACCGTACTCCGCAAATACAACACCACCGGTCACTTTCGTCTTTTAAATCAGGTTCGCTCCGAGCTCAAAGACAACCCCTTGGTTCGTCCCAAGCAGGGCCAGAGCGTCGGCGAAGCGAATCGCAGCAAATCCCTGATCCGTGCCTTGGAGGGGCGATCCTTCGGTTCGAGAGCGCGCCGATCTGTCTCAGTGCCCATGGCAGTTGATCAACCTATCGAAAATGCCCACCAGACCATTGCCGTAGACCCCCGTCATATTGACTTCACAGCTTTGGAACAGGACGATTTAGATGGCAGTGGTGCCGCAAGTTTCCGAGAGCGCCTCAATGCGATCGAGATGCGTTAAAAGATACTTGGGGCTCCTAAAGAGTTCCTCTATTAACCATTGAAATTGCAGTATTCTGCTGTCTATGATACGTTTGATTTTAAGGTAGTTAATAAAAAAGCTCCCGAAAAAGGAGCTTTTGGGAACCAGAACTATGGCTCGGGGGAGACTTGAACTCCCGACCTTGGGGTTATGAATCCCACGCTCTAACCAGCTGAGCTACCGAGCCGCTGTAAATCGATCCTATCAGGCGCGGGGCGGGAGGAACTGCATGGGATTCATGGCTCCCCGCCCTGGGGGATGAATCTCGAAGTGCAGGTGGGGACCTGTGCTGCGGCCGGTACTGCCCATATAAGAGACCAATTCACCCTGCTCAACGGTTTGACCAACCTTGACGGCAAGCCGGCTGTTATGGGCATAAAGAGATTGGCTCCCATCCTCATGCTGAACCATGACCTTGTAGCCGTAGCCCCCGTCATCCCAGCCAGAAAAAGTCACCCGACCACTTTTGGCTGCCACGATTGGAGTACCAACATTGTTGGCCATGTCGATACCCTTGTGCATCCGTCCCCAACGCCAGCCATAACCCGAGCTGAATGTGCCCTTTGTAGGCCAAATCCAGCCAGACCCGGACAAACCGGAACCAAATGGTTTCTCGGAATTGCCAAAATTGGGTAAATCTGGCCAGCTGATTCCCCCGCTACCGGAGGGGGCGAGGCCAAACAAAAGTTTGGGCCGGGCCGGGGCAGCTTTGGAAAGATTGATTTCGCTACCAACAACCAACTTGGCCGTGTCGAGCCCTGGATTGAGTTGAAGGAGCTGCTGCAGGGTGACGCCGTAGCGTTGGGCAATCTTCCTTATGTTGTCACCCAGGCGAACAGCGGGGCTTTCTTCAAGCGGTGGCAGATCGAGGAGCGGTGGGGTGCGGCGCAGCTCGCTTTGATCAAGGGAAGCAAGAAGCTTGACCAGGCGGAGCTGGTTGGCAGGAACGATGAGCCACTCACCTTGGCGAAATTGGTGGTTGGGCTTCACCTCGTTGAGGGAGGCAAGGCGTTCATCCGAAAGCTTGAGCTTTACGGAAAGTTCGTCGATGGAAATGCTTTCGCGCACTTTGACCCACACCTTCTCGGAACTGGGTGCTGGCAAGGTTGCAACGAGGAGGTCAACGTCGCCCTGACGCTGGGCTGGGGGAGTAAGTGCGACTACCACGGCAGGCATGGCCACAGCAACCGGTAGTGCAATTCTCAAACACGTTCGCCAAGACTGCATGCAAGATTCCTGACGGATATGGCCCATTTCTGAAGCCATAGCGCTGAACTCGCAAGACAGTAACCGACTGAACACCCCAGGGAAAGATGCGGTGGATACGATTTGCGGCAGGAGGCGGCAAGATTGCTGTTCAGGACTGGGTTTCGGTTTCTGTCAGCAAACCAAGTTGCCGCAGGGACTCAAAGAGGACAACTCCGACGGCTACAGAAAGGTTCAGGCTCCGAACCCCGTTGGGGAGGGCGCGGGAGGAGCGGACCATCGGAATGGTGAGGCAAGCATGGGATTCGCCCACAACGGTTGTGGGTAGCCCTTGGGTTTCGCGACCAAAGAGCAACCAATCGTCTGGCTCGAATCGGAACGCGTTGTAGGGCGTTGCACCATGGCTGCTCAGGGCTACAAGCCGGCCTCCCCTTGCGGCACGGACATGCTGGAGAGCCGACCAGTCCCGATGGAGGCTTAGGGGGACCAGGGGCCAGTAGTCGAGTCCGGCTCGTTTGAGTTGGCGATCATCGATTGAAAAGCCCAGGGGTTCCACCAAGTGCAATTCCGTGCCGGTAGCCGCACAGGTTCGGGCCACGTTTCCCGTGTTTGGGGGAATTTCAGGTTGATAGAGGATCACACGGGGCATGGCGCTGCTTTGGGGAACGGTTCAGCTTTCTGGAACTGCCACGCTGATGGGCAGCACATCAATGGCCCGGCCTGCCACCACAAGCCAGCCTTTGGTGGCCATCGCCATGACCTGTTGGTCAATCGCTCCGAGCCGATCGCGGAAAAGGCCACCAATGGCTGTTGGTGGCACCACTCCCCAGCCAGCCTGTTCGCTCACCACGATGAGCTGACCTCGGCAGCGCAGCATTGCCTGAAGCAACTGTTGACATTGCTGGTCCCAGATCACCGATTCCAGTTCCAGTCCATGGGCTACCCAACTTCCGAGGGAATCGATCAAGGCCAGGGAGTCAGCCCCAACGGTCAAAAGGGAATTGGCTAGATCAAAGCCCACTTCCTTGCATGCCCATGCCGATGGTCTGCGCTGTTGATGGATTGCAAGACGGGCCTGCCAGCGCGGATCGTCAGAACCAAGAACACCGGTAGCCACATAGGTGACATTCAGTCCACTTTCCTTGGCAAGGTATTCGGCCCAACGACTTTTGCCGCTACGGGCAGGCCCCGTGACGACTGTAATCGAGTGTCCCATTCAAGCTTGTGGGGCAGAAACTAACCATAAATTATGTTGGATTTCCAAAAGATATGTGGCTTGGAAGCCCATTTAGCCTCCACCATTCATATTCCTCAGGGTTGCAACGGAGGACGGAGACACACGGTTGAGATAGCGGAAGATCCAATATTTGAAAATCGTCGCAAGTACGACTGGAAAGGTGGCAATAAACAGCAAAATGAAATTCTCCTCAGCAGGGAGCCCCAGGTGATTGGCAACACCATCAAGCAAAACTGTCCAGCCTTCTGGACTGTGGAAACCAACAAAAATATCTGTAAATAGGATAATGGCAAATGCCTTCGCGCTATCACTTAAGCCATAAATAAGCTCATCAATAAAGCCCCGTAGAACCTGAATATCCCTTTGCCCAAAGATGCAAACAATCGCAAAACCAATCAAGCCACTGAGGTCTGCAAGAACATTCTTGATGGCGTGGGTGCTTTCCTGGGCCGTTTCCGCCTGAAGCTCTAGGGCCTTCTTGCTCAATTCAGCCTGGATCTCATCACGGGTGGGCAAAGGCTTTCCGCTGAGCAGGGCCTCAAATTCAATTTGCCCTTGAAAGTCGCGCAATTGGCGCACGGCTTTTTGTTCCAAATGGGGCTTGGGGTAATTCAGAATCGTGGCTTCACCGGCAAATCGATCCACCAGGGGTGAGACCACGTAGGTACGGCTGACTTGCTGAACGAGGACTGGAACCAGGATGAGCAGCAGCAGAATCCTGAGCGAGACCAAGGTGGAGTCTCTTCTGCGGCGGAAACCAGCCACCACACTGGCTTCTGCTTCGGGGTCGAGCTGACGCCTAACCTGGTCCATCACCCCAATCAGGCTGCGCGGGAGCACTTCTGGGTTGCGGCTGATGGTGGGCAGCTGACGTTTCTGGCTGTCATAGCGACTGACAACCGCTTCGATCAATTGGAGCTGGCGCAATTCCTGGCCAGCGATTTCTAAGCGATGGGGCTCAAGTGCCTCGATGGAACTGCGGCAGATTTCCAGGGCGGAGCGGAAACGACGCAGCACCTGGGCCTGGGCCGCCTTGGGAATGCTCAAGGTGAGCTCGGCACGAACGGGTCTGTCGTTGTAATGCTCAAGCTCGATGCTTTGGATCAGCAGGGCTGATTCGTAACCCCGTTCAATGTCGTGGCTGAGGTCACGCTGCTGGGCGCGACCAAAAGCACCTGTCCAGTCGGTGAGAGCCATCGGGTTTCAGCGTGAGAAAACCCACCAAGTGAGCATCGGAACGACGGTACCAACCACCAACAACACGACAACCCAGGTAAAGGCGTTGCTTTCTGATGTTTCTTCTTGGGTTGGCACATTGGAGGCCAGCGTCACCTGCTCGGCGATCTCCGGCTCTCCCGGATCTTCTCCGCCCTGGAGCACGGTTTGCAGGCGGGTCATGGCATCAAGGCTTGCCTGCCTGTAGCGCGCACCATCGCGAAGGGGCTGGCCCATGGTGGACCGTGCCGTGCTCTTCAGCAATTCGGGATTCAGCTCTGCTTCTAGGCCTGAAGAGACAGCCACCACAGCGGAATTGGTCTGGCTATCGAGCAGGAAGAGCAGCTGGTTGTTGTCGGCGCCGGAATCCAGCCAGTTCGCCAGGACGTCTTGGGCCAGGCCTGGGAGGCTGAGGCCGTAATCAAGCCGCTTGACCGTGATCAAGTGGGCATCGATATGGTCTGGTTCAAAGGCGTTGAGTTGGCCTGTGAGTTCGCCTATGGCAGCACGGCTGAGCACACCAGCCTCGTCAACCACCCGTTCAGGGGGTGGTGCGGTGGGGAGGGTGCTCGCCGATAGGGCCCATCCTGCGCTGGGCCAAAGCAAGCCAAGGCACAACACCACAACACCAACGATGCGACAGAGCCAAGGCCGGGACATCGGCTTAACCAGCCAATGGGGAGATGGAAGCAACTGCAAGGGGATAGGCCGAGCGTGGCCCTAGTTTGCCGCCTATCGGTACCCCTGTCTCGTCTTGGTGCCCTGCCTGCTCTGAGTCGATGAAGTTGTCAACGCCCGCGAGGCTCTGTATTGGTCTGGGCCTCGTCGCCCTGGTGCTGGTTGTGGCCAACCAAGCGCTGGCCCCTGAAGTGAATCCGCCCCTGGAGCGGGCTGCCGTGTTGGCAAGCTTGCTAGCGGTGGGCCTGATGCTGGTGGGCGTCCTCTGGACGCGGGCCCTTCCCGAGGCCTCGATCCGCTCAGAACTCCCTGGCGAGCAAGGCCTGGTTCTCTCTGCGGACTTGCCCGAGTCCTTGGCCGAAGAATTGGCCTGGGGGAGTCACATGTTGCTCACCGCTAGTCCTGCAGCCGTGGTGCTGCTGATCTGGCGGGGGCAGCCGTTGCTACGCCGTGGCTTACTCGCTCCATCAACGTTTGCCCCTGGGGCCATCTGCCAAAGGGCCCTCGAGAAGCAATCTGCCATCTCCCTGGTGGATCTCAAGCTCTATCCCGGCCGTCAGGAATTTGAAACCCTGTTGCCCGGATTGCCCTCCGTCCTGGTCCAACCCCTGGGCCAAGACGGTTTGGTGGTTTTGGGGGGGTGGTCGGTCCGCTGCTTTAGTCGCAGTGATTTGGCCTGGGTAGAGGGTTGGGCTGCCAAGCTCAGAGCTGGATTGGAGGGGCTGCCAAATCGGAGCGAGTCTCCCTCGATTTCGCCCTAGCGGGCTTTTGATTCAGGGTCATTTGGGTTTTTACCCGCTTGCCTGGACTTGTAAACACCACAAGCCCCTCGCTTCCAATCCGGCCATCAATGCGATCTGATTTGGTTGTCTGATTGTTAGTTTGACGCTTGAGAACCACGTTGCCGATGGCCTGCACCTCGTCGGTTTGCCAATTCCATTGGCAACGGTTTGCCGTTAGGGAATCAGTTGGCTGCTTAAGTTTGCACTCATTGAGTACTCTAGCCAAGTGCTCGGTATAGAAGAGTTGGAAGCCAATACCGCGAACGGTAGATTGTTTGACAGTCCCTTGAAAAGGGAGAGAACTTGAAATCGTTTCTTGACGAACATCAACTTGAGTCTCTCGGGCATTGAAAACAGCGCCACGGGTGATATCGACAAGTCTGACTGGCTCTGCAAACATAAGAATCTGGTTGAGTGTGTTGCCCTTAAGCGACGGGGCCGTGAGCACCTGCTGGGGCTTGTTCGTGAGTTTTCGAACCCCACGTACTGGGCCAGTAGCGAAAAGATCACCACTTTTCGTATGCCAATCGGCGCTGCTAACCCTGATTTTCATGTTAATTTTTCCATTGTCATGGCGTTGTAGTAGGGGATTATTACGCAGCTCAAGTTTATCTTGATCAATCAAAAATCGTGCTTGATTTGAAGACATTTTGAGCTTGTCTTGAATGGCTACTGGATGCCGATCCAGAACCATTAGGTTCTGGGACGGGTACCATCGAGCCCGTTTTGCCTTGATTTCGAGGGGTTTAGGTCCGAGGCGCCGAATGTCCAAATCGCCTTCGAGCTGGATCAACTCTCCGTCATTGAGAACAGTGGCACTTGTGGCGGAGAGTCGATAGCGGGCAGTGCCATTGGCAAAGAGGATTCCCTTCAAATTTCGTGCTTGGGCAACCCGGCGCCCTAGGTCGTAACGGGCTTCGGGGCTGCTGAGACTCCAGGTTGGCTGACCGAGCAGATTGTGCTGCTGCAGGTTGAGTGAACGGAAGACAAAGGGTTGGGCCGCTGGTTCTGGACGTTTTTGGCCTTGACAGCCAGAGAGCAGGCTTGCCGATGCCACAGCCCCAAGGGTGAAGAAAACGAGGGTTGGCTTCCGCCGATTCATAGGGGGGCCTCGAACTCAAGGCGTTGCATCACGGGCTGGGGCTCGGGCAAGGCCAAGCCCGGTATCAGCCCCCCCCAGTGTTGGGCTGCCAGCCATGCCGATGGTGTTGTCATTGGGGTTGCGCTTGCAAATGGCAGTTGGCCGAGTTGTTGAAGCATCCGATCGGAGAGTTCCGGCACCAAGGGAGCGAGCAACACAGCCACCCAACGGGTGGCCTCAAGCACGGCGTAGAGATCAGCGGCTACCTTCTGCTCGTTGCCTTCCTGTTTCATCAACTTCCAGGGTGCCTGTTCATTGAGAAAGCCATTGGTCGTAATTGCCAGGTGTAGGCAAGCTTCTGCAGCGCTGCGGAAATCGAGAACTTCCATGGCGCAGTTGAATTGTTTGCCAGCACTAAGGGCTGCAATAGCCAGAGGATGACTGGCCTCAACAGGCTCCAACATGGGCGGCACAGAATCGCCGAACCAACGCCTGGCCATCGATGATGTGCGGTTGAGCAGGTTACCAATTGTGTTGGCCAGGTCGTTGTTGACCAAGTCACTGAAGCGCTGCTGTTGAAAGTCACCGTCGTCGCCGAAGGGAATATCCCTGAGCAAGTACCAACGCACCGAATCCCGACCGCAGTGTTCCAGCAAGCTTTCTGGATCGAGCACATTGCCCAAGGATTTGCCCATCTTTTGGCCTTCCCGCGTCAAGAAGCCGTGGCCAAACACCCGTTCCGGTAGGGGCAGGCCTGCGGAGAGCAACATGGCCGGCCAATAGACGGCATGGAAGCGGAGGATGTCCTTGCCGATCACGTGAAGCTGGGCTGGCCAGCCCCTGGCATTAACCAAAGCCAAATCCGGCTCTTCGTTTGGATCCAGCAGGGCCGTGAGGTAACCCAGGAGGGCATCGAACCACACATAAAAGGTATGGCCCGGGTGGCCAGGCACTGGAATGCCCCAGGGCAGGTCAACCCGGGAAATGGAGAAATCCCTGAGCCCTTGGGCTACGAAGTTTTCAACTTCCTTTTTGCGGCTGGTTGGTGCAACAAAGCCTGGCTTGGCAATCAACGCTTCGATCTGTTGTTGATAGCGGGATAGCCGGAAGAACAAATTCAGCTCATCCCTCCATTCCAGCGGTTTTTGGTGAATAGCGCAGTGGGGGTCGCTGGCCTCCGCAGGGTCGTCTTTGAATTCCTCGCAGGCCACGCAATACCAACCCTGTTGGCGACCTTCCACCACATCGCCATTGGCTTCGACCCGCTTGAAAAACTGCTGCACGATCTCCCGATGGCGCGGATCGGTTGTGCGCACAAAGCGATCATTGCTGATCTGCCACTGGTTCCATAGCTGGCGGTAACCCTCACTCACCCCATCGCAATGGGCCTGGGGGCTCAGTCCTTGGGCTTCGGCCGTGCGCTGGATCTTTTGACCGTGTTCATCACACCCGGTGATGAACACAACCTGTTCACCCTTGAGCCGCTGGTAACGGGCGATGGCATCACAGGCCAGGGTTGTGTAGGCACTGCCCAGGTGGGCCCTGTCATTGACGTAATAAAGCGGTGTGGTGAGCGTGAAAGACATGCGGCGGAGATAGAGGGCTCGCTGCGCCGCCGGAGCGGCCCTGCGCCGAAATTGGATCTTACCGACGCCCCGCCTGGCAATCTTGGGGGACCCGCTCGAGCCCATGGCATCGGCCTCAACCCAGCTGGACCACTGCCCTGTTGTTGTGTGGGGCGGGGGAACTGGTGGGGTGGCGGCAGCCCTGCAGTCGGCCAGGGGCGGTGCCAAGACATTGCTGCTCACCCCTAGGGCCTGGCTTGGGGGGATGGTGAGTGCCGCCGGGGTCTGCGCCCCCGATGGCAACGAGCTGAGTCCCTGGCAGACGGGGCTTTGGGGAGCCTTCCTGCGGGAGCTACGCCAGAGGGAAGCGGAGGGGCTTGATCACAACTGGGTGAGCTGTTTTGGCTACAGGCCATCCACGGCCGAAGCCATCCTGAGGGACTGGTGTGCGGCCCAGGCCAACTTGCTCTGGTGGCCCCACGCCCAGGTGGTGGGCATTGGGCGCCAGGGTCCCAGGATGACGACCATCACCGTGCAGCACCATGGTCAGACCTCCCAGGTGGGACTGGATGTCTTGATTGATGGCAGTGATCGGGGCGATCTCTTTGCCTTGGCCGATGTTCCCTATCGCTTTGGTTGGGAACCCCAGGAGCTATGGGGAGAGCCCAGCGCCCCTGCCCAGCACCAACTCGAATCCAATCCGTTTTTCCAGGCCCAGGTGGTGCAATCCCCCACCTGGGTGGTCATGGGACAACTGGTTTCCGATCGCATGCCCCAGCTGGATGGGGCCTTAACCAACCCAGATCCTTCCAACCCAGATCCTTCCAGCCCAGGAAAGGCGCCCCTACCCAAGGCGGCCCTGACCTTTGGCCTGGAACGCACGATCACCTACGGGCGCCTGCCCGGCGGGCTGGTGATGCTTAATTGGCCCCTGGAGGGCAACGATTGGCATGGTCCCTTGGAGGGCTTGTTCGATCCGGAGGCCAGGGTTCGAGCCGACCTCTACAGCTCCATGCAGGCCCATAGTTTGGCCTTTGCCAAAACCCTTGAGGATGCTTCCAACGGTTGGCTAGCACCGGGTGCCTGCTTTCCGCCCTATGGCGATCCAACAGCTAGCAGCTCCCTGGAGGGACCTTCGCCGATTGCCCTAATGCCCTACTGGCGCGAGGGGCGCCGGCTGGTGGGCCGGGAGGTCGTGGTGGAACAGCACTTGCTGCCCCAGGCCCCTGGGGCTTCGATTGCCGAGCTGCCGAAGGATGGCACCGGGGCCATCAGCTCCATTGCCATTGGCAATTATGCCAACGACCACCACTATCCCGGTGATGATTACCCCCTTGCCCCAAAAAGTACGCGCTGGGGCGGACGATGGAGCGGCACCCCTTTTGCGATCCCCTATGGGGCCCTGCTGAGCGACACCGCAGAGAATTTCCTTGCGGCCGACAAGTGCTTTAGTGCCAGCCACATGTCCAATGGGGCCACCAGGCTGCAACCGCTGATTTTAAATCTGGGCCAGGCCTGTGGGGCCGCTGCGGCCCTCGCTGTTCGGCAAGGACGACCACCGGCTGCCCTAGCGGTTCGGCAGCTGCAAAACGCCTTGATTGCCGATCCCCTGGCGCCTGCAGCTGTGGTCCCCCTTTGGGATACTCCTTGGTATCACAGTGAATGGCACCAAAAGCAGACAGCGATTCTGGACAACCCCGAGCGGCTCAGCCACCAAGGTCTTGATCTCTCTGCTGGAGGTTTCAGGCCAGCTGAGGCCCCTCCTGCTGAACCGGGCGAAACAAGTTGGACTGGCAGGGTGATTCCCGATGGGACTGGGGGTTACAGCTTTGAGCCTGCCAGTGCATCTGGAACGGCAATTTCATCTGGAATTGAAATGGCTTGCTGGCCGTTGATCACCCTGGAACCCGGGGTGAACCAGTGGCTGGTTCAGTGTGATCGCCCAACCCAGGTCAGCCTGACGGGCCAGCCCAATCCCTGGGGACCCTGGCTGCGGGTCAACCGGATCGAGTTTTAGACGTAGCCCCTGTCCCAAGCCCTAGGTGGTAGCCCGAAGCCGTAGTTGATCGCGGAGGGAATCCACCAGCTGAACCCGCAGCACGAGGCTTTGGCCGGGTTGGCAGCCAGGTGGGCATTCAGCAGCAAGATCCATGCCCAGCTCTTCGACGTGGACCAATCCCAACTGATCCTGGGGTCGTAACCAGCGCAGGAAGATCGCTGACCACTGCCCCTGGCTGTGGTCTTCAAACCACACCTGCTGCCAATGGCGCTGATCTTCCCGGCTGATGGCGATGGCTTGGCGAATGCCAATCTCCATCTGGTTGATCAGATCGAGCATGGCATCAGCGCTTAGCGGTTCGATGCCTTGGCTGTGGGCCAGGAGCTGCCGCTGGACCAGCAGGTCTCCATAGCGGCGAATCGGTGAAGTGGCCTGCACGTAGGCCTGGAGGCCCAGGCTGAAGTGGGGGGCAGGAGTTGTGCTGGTGAGCCCCCGGCCCAGGCATTTCTTGATCGCCGCATGGCGCACGGGACCTGGCGGCAGGGCTGAGAGTTCGGCCTGGGATGGCAGGGTCGCCGGGAGTTGGTTGCGATAGGGCAATGCCATGGCCTGGCGGCTGCCCAGGTCGGCGACCACGGCCCCAGCCAAAATCATCGCCTCGGCCACCAAGTTTCGCGATGGGCCTGGCTCCGTGATCTCGAGCTCGGCGATGCCACCATTGACCCGAACGCGGCCCTCCAGCTGGTCCATCAGCTGGGCCCCCTGGCCTTGCCGCCAACGCCGGCGCAGCTCGAGCAACTGATGCAGCCCGATTAGGTCAGCCTCCTGGGGTGGGGCCAACTCAATCAACTCATCGGCATCGCGATAGGACAACCGATAGGTGGGCTTGACCCAACTGCGTTGCACCCCTGAAGCCGCCACCCCACCTTGGGCATCGAGTTCGACCCAGATGCTCCAGGCCCCATTGCGTTCTCCCGCCCTGAGGCTGAAGGGGCCCGTGGTGAGTTGGTGGGGGAACATTGGCAGATTGCCCCGGGCGAGATACAAACTGCTGCCCCGGCGCCTGGCCTCGAGGTCGAGGGGAGAGTCGGGTTCGATCAAGCGTCCCGGATCGGCCACATGGATCCAGATTCTCTGGACTCCAAGCTCGGTGAGCTCTAGTGCTAGGCCGTCATCGATATCTCGGGTGTCTTCGTCGTCAATGGTGACGGTTCGAAGGTGGGTTAAATCGAGCCTGTCTGCATCGCCAGCCCTGGGTTGCCCAGCTGAGGCCAGCAGGCGCTCGGCCTCAGCCTCGAGTTCTGGGCTGAATCCGTGGTCCCAGGTCGTGCTGCGCAACGACGGCAGTTGGTGGGGATCCCATTGGCCCAGGTCCACCAGCAGATGGCGAATCGCCCCGGGTTCCACCTCGCAGCGGGCGGATTGCAGGGCCTGGCGCAATCCGGCTGGCAGGGGCTCCTGGCCATCGCCGCTGGCCCAGGCGATTAGCAGCTCCAACTCAGAGCGGGCTGCTGGCGCCAGGCCGCTGGGATCGATTCGCTGGCGTTGGGCGAGGAACCCGTGCCATTGGTCTTGCAACCGATCCAGCAAGGCCTGCCGGTGGCGATCCTTGCGCAATCTCCTGAGATCATCGCTGGGCCGCGCCTCGATTTGGCCCTGGCGATTTCGAAACAGCAGTTGGGGTCCCAGGAGCCACAACCAACAGGACGCCCGCACCGCAGGTGCATCGCAACCAGCCACCAACTCCACCCAGTCGGCTAGGGCCAAGGCACCCCCCATCTCCTGCATCAAAACCCAGGCCGCCCCAAAATCCCTCGGGGGCGGTAGGGCGGACTGAAGGGCCTGGCCATCCAGCGACCATGGGGACGCCTTGATGCTGGTTGGTGGGGTGCAGCCGGCCGGTAGACGGGAGAGCAGTTCGAGCTCCCGCAGGGGGTGTTGCTGGCGTTTTGCAGCTTCTCCAACAGAAATGGCGGCCTTACTTCCCGTTAGGGAAACAAGAACCGCCAAACGTGGTGATTTCCCATCGAGCGTGCCGAGGAGATCGCCGGGTTGGAAAGCAGGTGAGCCCAGAGCTCTACTCAGCCTTCGGGATTGACGAAGGGGAGAAGGGCGACAATCCGGGCCCGCTTCACGGAGTTGGTGAGATCCCGCTGCTGCTTTGCAGTCAGACCGGTCATGCGACGGGGCAGAATCTTGCCGCGCTCAGTAATGAATTTTTTAAGGAGATCAACGTCCTTGTAGTCGATCGGATCGCCGGGCTTGATCGGAGAAAGACGCTTTTTGAAGAAGGAGCTGGACATGCGGAACAGGCTTTAAGGGGTTAAGAGTTAGAGAAGTTGGGGTGGCCGCAAGGCTGATGAACGACATGCAAACGCACGCAAGAAATCACTTGATTTCCTTGTGGACGGTCGATTGATTGCAATGGGGGCAGAACTTCTTTAACTCAAGCCGTTCGGTGGTGTTTCGGCGGTTTTTTTCCGTGGTGTAGCGAGATACACCAGGGGACCGCTTGGCGGGGTTGGACCGGCATTCGGTGCACTCGAGAGTGATCACGATCCGGACGCCCTTGTTTTTAGCCATGAAGGACGTTGCGCCGCTTGTGCGATGCGAATGAACAAGAGAACACCATACCTGCCGGTGGTGACCCCACCCAGTCACTCCCTAGGATCCAACCCCATTCTCGGCTTGGGTTGATGCGGGTCTCGCTCCAATGGTTACGGGAGCTTGTGAGCGGCCCTGAGGGTGCGTTTGCCCCCGACGCCCTGGCCGAGCGGCTGTCCATGGCCGGCTTTGAGGTGGAGTCCATCGACGATCTGGCCGCCCAGGCGGCCGGGGTGGTGGTTGGTTATGTGGCCGAGCGAGCCCCCCACCCCAATGCCGACAAGCTCAGTGTCTGCAGCGTGGAGGTGGGGGCCGCCCATCCCCTGCAAATTGTCTGCGGTGCGGCCAATGTGCGGGCGGGAATCCACGTTCCCGTGGCCCTGGTGGGCACAACGCTTCCTGCCGTGAATCTCACCATTAAGCCGGCGGAATTGCGGGGTGTCCCCAGCAGCGGAATGATCTGCTCGCTCACCGAGCTGGGCCTCGGCGAATCCGAGGGGATCGCAATCCTTGACGATCTTCTCGCCAGCGTGCCCGCATTGGGCAGTCCCGTGGGACCCAGCCTGGGCCTTGATGACCAGGTCTTGGAGTTGGCGATCACCGCCAACCGACCCGATGGCCTCTCGATGCGGGGGATTGCCCGGGAAGTCGCCGCCCTGGTGGGGGGCACAACCCAGTTCCGCGATTCCCCTGCAGCCCTTGAGGCTGCACCGCTGGGAATCCAGGCCTCCGACCAAGCCGCCATGGAGGCCGGTGGCCTCTTCACCATGACCGAGCTGGAGGGGGTACGGGTGGGCCCGTCCCCCCGCTGGTTGCAACAGCGCCTCGAGAGAGCTGGGATTCGCCCCATTAACAACGTGGTCGACATCACCAACCTGGTGATGCTGGAGCACGGCCAGCCCCTCCATGCCTTTGATGCAGACCAACTGGCCAATGGCTCCCAGGGCCAGTTGCAATCCCAAGCCCTTGGTCTGAGGCAGGCCAAGGGCCAAGAGCCCTTCACCAGTCTGGATGGGGAACAGCGTCAGCTATCGGCCGATGCCCTCGTGGTCACCTATGGCAACCGACCGATCGCCCTGGCCGGAGTGATCGGCGGTCTGGCGGAGGCGGTCACCACTGGTACCCAGCGGATCTGGCTGGAAGCAGCGGTGTTTGCTCCCCAGGCCGTGCGCCAATCCGCCCGCAGCCTGGGTCTCCGCACGGAGGCAAGCAGCCGATTTGAGAAAGGCTTGCCCACGGAAACCACCCTCACCGCCTCTGACCAGGCCGTTGCCCTACTGCAAGAGCTCTGCGGTGCCAAACCGGTAGCCCGCTGGGCCCATGGCCGGGCCCAGGCAGCAGTCCAACCCCTGGTTCTGCGCCGCGATGCCCTGCACAACCTTCTTGGCCCTGTGCTTGTTGACGGCGAGTTGGCCGACCTCAACGATGGCCGGATCGAACAGACTCTGCAGGCCCTGGGTTGCAGCCTCCAATCCGATGACGATGGCTGGCTGGTTGTGGTGCCTCCGTCGCGATCGATGGATCTGCTGCGGGAAGTGGATTTGATTGAGGAAGTGGCCCGGCTGGTGGGTTACGACACCTTTGCATGCCACTTACCAGATCCCCTTGAACCGGGTGGTTTGGAGCCAGCCCAGCAGGTTGAACGCAGGCTGCGGCGGTCCCTGTGCAGTGCTGGGCTGCAAGAAGTGTGCAGCCTCTCCCTGGTGATTGCAGCCGAGGGTAGGTTGCCCCTGGCTAACCCCCTGTTGGCGGATTACGGCCACCTCCGCGACGATCTCCACAGCGAATTGCTCGCCGCAGCACGACGGAACCTCCAAAGCGGTCAAGTGGGGTTTTGGTGCTTTGAAATCGGCCAGGTGTTTCAGGTCAACTCCGGTCCTGAGAATCGCCAATTGCTCTCAGGTGTCTTGGCTGGCGAACGGCGCTCGGAGCGCTGGACCTCCAGTGGTAAGCCCAAAGCACCGACCTATTTCGAAGCCCGCGGTGTTTTGGCCGAAGCCTTGAAGGAGCTAGCCATCCCGATCGATGATCGGGTGCTGGCGGGCCATGGCTTGCTCCATCCAGGCCGAGCCGCTGAATTGGTGGTGGAAGGTCGGCCCGCTGGCTGGTTCGGTCAGTTGCATCCCGAGCACGCTGAAGCCCTGGACTTACCCGAAGCCACCTTTGTGTTCGAGTTGGAGTTGCAGGCGCTGCTGACCTCAGCAACCCGCAAGAATCGTCTCCAGCCCAGCTTCCGCCCCTTCGCCACGGTGCCTGCCTCCGAAAGGGACTTGGCGGTGGTGGTGCCCAACGCCGCCAAGGCGTCCGAATTGGTGCAGGTGATGCGCAAGGCCGGCAAGCCCCTGCTCGAGCACGTTGAATTGATTGACCGCTACGAAGGAGAGCAAGTGGGAGAGGGGCTCTGCAGCCAAGCCTTCAGGCTGCGCTACCGCCACCCCGACCGCACCCTCACCGATGATGAGGTGGATGGCAGCCATGGGGCTATCCGTGCGGCGCTGGAAAAACAGATGGGCGCCCAGCTGCGCTGCTGAAGCCCAGCTTCCCTAAAGAGCCAATGCCTGGGGCCCTCTTTCCCCTAGTTCCTTCTCAGAACAGCCAGGGTCTCCACGTGGATGGTTTGGGGGAAAAAGTCGATGGGTTGGATCTGCTCAAGCTGATAGGCGCTGGCCGTGAACTGGGCCAGATCCCTCGCAAGGGTGGCCGGGTCACAGCTCAGGTAAATGAGCGTTTGGGGTGGTTGGGCCAAAATCGCATCCACAACAAAGCTGTCCAAGCCCTTGCGGGGTGGGTCCAAAAAGAGCACGTCACAGTGAATCAGGTGCTCTGGTAAGCAGCGGGAGACCACGCCCGTTTCATAGGTGGCCAGGTGGCTCAGTTTGTTGGCCTCAGCGTTGGCTTTTGCCTGTTTTACCGCCTCCGAGCTGAGCTCAATACCGTGCACTTGCCAGCCGCTGGCCGCCACCGGGAGGCTGTAGGTGCCGATGCCGCAATAGCCATCTACCATCACGCCTGGAGGCAGGCTCGCCAAGGCTTCAAGTAGGAGCGGCACAACCCGCTCAGCCTGGGGGGTGTTGACCTGGAAGAAGGTGTCGGCGGCTATGCGCAGATCCAAACCGCAGAATTGCTCCAAGAGCCAGCTGCGACCAGCGATCACCCGGGTTTCTTCTCCCATCAATACGTTCGATGGCTTGGGCTGCAAGTTGAGACATACCCCAACCAACTGGGGCCAGCGGGCCATCCAGTGGGCTGCCTGGAGGGCGAGCCCATCGAGGTGGTGGTGGCTGCTCACCAGGGTGAGTAGAACCTCCCCTGTGTTGATACCGACGCGAATGGCCAGGTGCCTGAGGCCACCGGACTCCTTGCAATCGCGATCGACGGGCCATTCACTCGCCTCGAGATCGGCCTTGAGGGGCTCGATGAGGGCATCAATGCGCGGATCCAACACCGGGCAGTGGTTCATGTTGACGATCTGATGGCTGCCTGGCCTGTAATACCCAGCCTTGATGCGCCCGTCTTCGAGGCGCTCAAGGGGAATGATCGCCCTGTTGCGATAGCCCAGGGAGGGTTCACAGCCCAGCAAAGGGTTCACAGGATGGTTGAGGTGGGCAATGCGCTCCAAGGCATCCACCACTTTTTGCTGCTTCCAGTGTTCCTGACCAGCATCTAAAAAATGTTGAAGAGAACAGCCGCCGCAGTGGTCGGCAAGGATGCATGGCGGCTTCTGGCGCTCGGTTGATGGCTGCAGGATCTCCTCCATCTCTGCGATCCAGTGGCGTTTGGCCTTGTAGGTGAGCCGGGCGCGAATCGACTCGCCTGGCAGGGCGCCATTGATAAACAGCACGTGGGATCCAAGCCTGGCGACTCCCTGGCCATCGTGGGAAAGCCCCGTGACTTGCACCTCTGCCTTCATGCCCACCACAGGGTTTTCCAATCCGGGGACTCCATCGGGTCGAAGGTTGACCCTACGTCTTGCAAAGTGCCGTTACATATCAGAAGCTCGAAACACCAGTAGACAAGAGGATTGGGTCGGTGTTTTACTGACGCTATCGCTGACTCAAAAGCCTGTGGGACGCCACTACGTAGGGCCGAGGAAGCTGGACAAAAGCGGTAACTACTACGCCACGTACACCTGTCCTGAAACTCGGAGGAGGCACACTAAGTCACTAGGGAAAGACAAGACGAAAGCTCTAATGCTTTGGCCGGCAGCAATGGAACAGCTAAAAAAGAGAGTTGTCATAACGTCAATTGGCGATTCAGTAAGCTATGCAAGAGAAAATCTTGACAGTCTTAAGTGTTTAGCAAGCATAAACGGAGTAGAGTATGTGACATTGGATCTAACGGGTGGATCTCAAGATCCAGAGAGTGGTGAGCTTGACCCGTTAAGCGATTCAATAGCTTGTGCCATAGCAGGCTTGAAGCCACTACCGCTTAGCTGGGATGCAGCAATTCAAATGTACAAAGAACGCTTTCGAGAGAAGAAGGGAAGGCCTATTTCAGCTTCCTCGGAGGCTGCATTAAAGGCAGGTTTAATGGCAGTCGGTGATATAACAATCGAAGATTTAACACCTAATCAGATACGACTGATGATCAAAAGACTAAAGGATAAAAGCCTTAGTCCATCGACTATTCAGCAGCGATGTTCACTTCTTTCAAGTGTGATTGAAGTAGTCCTCAAGAGTGGCATTGAAGTTGGAATAAGTGAAAACCCCTTTAGCCGCGTTGACTACCAGTCGACATCTAATAATCATTATAGAACGCCAGATTCAAAAGATTACGCAATGTTGGCGTCGTTACTTCCTGCATTAAAGCCGAATGTACGCTTTGTATTGGAGGTTCTCGCGTTCACTGGGCTCAGGATTGGTGAGTTGCTATCGCGTAAGCCAGAGGATCTTGAAGGCCAATGGCTTCAGATCAGAGAACGTGAAGGCTGGCGTCCTAAAACCATTACAAGCATAAGGCAGGTCCCACTGCCATTACATCTTGCAGAAATGGGATTGCCTCAAAAGTGGCCGTCGCTGGCTTCAATATCAAAGGCGACTAAGCAGGTAAATGCACAGTTGACGAATCACTCATGGAGACACGGCTTCAAAACAATGGGAAGGCTAGGACAAGCTGATGAAGTGGCAATTGAAATATTGATGGGACATGGTGTAGGTAGCCAAATGCAACGCACCTATGGGGTGTGGCCCAAGGAACCTCTATTGATTGCTGCAAATAAAAGTTGGAAAGCACTTCAGTCGGTGATGCTGGGCGGTGCTATTTAGGTCAAATCTAATCAAACTATCTTGTCTTAACGCTGCTCGTGAAAGCAGATTGTGTAAGTTAGGTATGGATTTGTTTAGCACGTGAGAAGTAATCACTAAGCCCGGCATGGGGTTATCTGGCTTCCTTGAGGGAACGATATGGGGCCTTGGAAATTTGTGCTGTTTTTGAAGGCAGAGTGGGCCTAAGGGATGGCCTTCCAAACCTCAGAGGAACTGAACTCCTGGCTACCCCGCTACCTGGCGATAAAACGGCCGCAGCTGCCATATGACCCTTGCTGGTAGTACTTCCTTTCAGCAGCTCTGCTTGCTCACGGCTACTGAATGACCTGGTGAGAAAACACACCTAGTGATCCAAAGCCGAAAGCTCACTGGCAGCAGCTCATCTTGGTATTGAGGTTCTGTCAGCCCTTGGCGCTGAGGTTCGCGGAGTGGCCGGACCCGATTGGCGCTTGATTTGGATATGGGGAGATGGGGAACACCTGCGAAAATGATCACCAAACTCCTGGCTGCGTCCTGTTCAAAAGGGCCGCATGAGCCGCGTAACAGCATCGCCCTGATGTTGGGAAACAGAGTTGGTTTTCGCAGGATCTGGCATATCCCTGACGGCCGTCTCCAGCAGAAAGGCGCACAGGTTGGACGTGCTCCTGCCTTCGTGGTCGGCGAGGTCGTTAATGCGCTTGTAAACGGCATCCGAGATGGTGATTGAAAGGCGGCGTGGAGCTCTGGTGATTAGCTCCATCCGCGAGGTAGGTGATTGCATGATGTTGGTGGTGATTGAATGGAGTGTGTGGCGAATGGTCAGGCATCCACCTGTCTGGTGTCTTGATCAGACCTGAGTGCTTCAGGTGATGCGACTGGCCTTAACTACTGTCGGAAGTCTGCTAAATTGGCCCATAACAGTCCGCACTAGTTACAAGCAAGTACTATGTGTGTAGATATTCTGGTCGCCAAGAAACCAGCCGCTGTAATGCAGTGGCTTTGGAGGATTAGCTTGATTAGCGCTACTGGGTCTCTTTCCCCTTGTGTCCTCAGCAGGCCAGGCCCCAGGGACTCAAGAGAGGCTCAGCAGGGGGAGCGGGACTGCCTCGCGCAGTAGGAAGCCCATCAATCATGCAAGCTGAGTTTTGGAGAACCATTGCTTCAATTTCAAAGTTGGTGCTCAACCCAAAAGGCCAGCAACTGCTCGTAGGTTGGGGCCATTGGGGCTCGATTAGCGATCAGAAATTGGATGATCTCTGCTTTTCTTTTGGGCTTGCTCCGATTTGGTAGGTTCATCCGGGTTGCAATAGCTCTTAACTCGGGAACCTTCAGCTTTGAGAACTGCTCGTACTCAGCCGGTGGAAGTGATCTGAAAGCGTGTTGAGCGGATGCTTTTGCCTCCACCTCATCCCTTAGAGCCCAGACGGTTTGTGTTTGGTTGTCAATGTGCCGGCCAACGTCCCGGGCAAGTTGTTTATCGAGGTTGTTGATTTCCTCGATGGCAGCCAAAAGGCCATCAGCTATTGACATTGTTTGACTCCTTAAGTCGAACCTGCTGCGCTTCTCGGGCTTCCTTTGCTTGGTTCATGGCAAGGCGGAAGGTTGATATGAACGCTCTAACGGCATCCACCAAGGCTGCGCCGGAGAACAGACCCCAAGCACCGTTGCTTTCAAAGGAATCTTCAAGGGCAACACCCGCACCCTCAAGCTCCTTAAGCACCTCGCCGTAGCCGCGAACAATCTTGTTCAGCTCTGCCTTCTGGCGAAGCGTGAGATCCATCCGCTCCTGGAATTCCTGCAGCTCGGCCTGGAGCTGAGCGATATGAGCGCTTTGCCGGAAAACGGTCCCCGCGAACTGGCCACGGGATCTATTCAGGAATTGAGCCTCGTCAAAAAGCCGGTTGTATAGCTTCAGCACATCAGCGCCGGGATGGACTGGGTACCGGTTGCGGGTGATGGCGACGGGAGGCATTTCGATGGTCTTGCAGGGATGCAGAAAACATAGCATGCCGGTGTAGACACCTTGGCAACACCTTGTCAGCTCTGCATTGCTCCTCTCGCTACACTGGAAGCATGCCTACTGCCAAGCCACGCGTCGGTTGGATTATCAAGCCGGAGTACCTCGACCTGCTGGCGGAGATGGCGGCTAAAAGCGGGCGCACGGTGCCGAAGGAGGCCGAGCAGGCCATCAGGAACTGGCTTGAGCTTCACGGGAAGCTGCCCCTAGATGGGGATTGATTGCTCCTGCCTACCTGAAGCAATGGTGAGTGCCTGTGCAGAAGGGCAGCTTTCCTGATGCAATGGGTAGTCGCCGTGCATGTGGGAACCCTGTAAGCAGTCGCAGGACACACCATGTCTCCACTCACCACCTCTGCCATCCCTCAGGAACTCCAATGGGAGGCCCTGCTGACCCTTGAGCAGCTGACCACTGCCATCACGGTCCTTACGCTTCATGGCTCGCATCGCCCTGTTCAGCAAATGGATGTGGCAGATCGCCACCCGCCAGCGCACCGCCCTGCTGATCACGGGTCGACCGGACCAGCACCTGGGCGTGGATGTGGGCCTATTCCGGGCGGAACGGCCTGAGCTGGTTGAGGGCGCCGTGGAGGCGCCTACTTGATGAACAGCATCTCCAGTTAGCTGGCTAGTTTTGCATAATCCGAGGCTGTACCACAGGTATTTAGCCGTGTCTCTGGGGCGAGATAGTGCAGAAGATAGAGCCAAAAAACTCTTCCTGCGCTGAATTCACCACTCAGCTGCCTTTGCTTTGGACATTGAGCGGGGTCCATCGCTATTAGGTCAGTTCTTCCTCAGCCAGACCTGAAGCAAAGGTGCAGCAGTTATGAGCTGTCGATCATGGGAGTGTGCCTACGCCAAGCAGCGGCTGCCATTGCAGCCTTGTGGTAACTAAAGATTTAGCGACAACGTTCTTGGCTACCAGCGCTCCAAATTAGAGTTCCGCAGCATTGTGTTTGCCACCATACCCATTACCCCTGCTCCGATAGCGAGGCGCGGTTGTTCATGAAACCTCCAGGCGTTGGTAACCATCTGAGGTTCATGCGCCATGGCATTACGAAGAATTGCGTCACACCGTAAGGTTCTCTTGTCGGCGAAATGGCCTGGTTGATGCTAGCGTAATTTAGCAAGGTTAACTCTCGAGCGTTGCGGGCCTCAGCTCTACGAATGACCCTATTAATCAGGATGCTCAGCATAAAACTGCGGTAGCCAAATCCTTATTGTTTTGCCGTTTGCCTAAGTACCGGCCACATTAAAGCTTTTTGCAAAAAAATCCAGACTCGACGATGCTTAAATTTCATTAAACAATTAAAAACATTTCAGCGCTCGTCCTTGCGTTTAGCCGGTTAAGATAGGTATTGTGCTGTTAATCATAGACATGTTTCAGTTATGGATAAATTTTTACCCTGGGTCCAGTCCGTTGGCTTGCCAAGTAATGGAGTTCATGGAGGAACCGAGGCGTTAATATTTTCGCTTAATTTTAATGATAATGTCTTTGTTGGCGAAGCGCTCCCGCGGCTACCAGTTGAGATTGGATATCGATTGCGGCATGCTGAATATTTGGGTGGAACAGGCACAAATATACTTGATTTTGCTTTGAAAATAACTCCTGGGGATTTAGACTCAGATGGCATTAGCCTCGGGGTCGTAGATCCAATCACGGGCATCAGAGATTTTGATTTTGCCTTATCAATCAAAGGTGCACTGGGCAATCCAGTCAGCGACATCATTCCAACTATAAATACAAAAAATATTCTTATTGATGCCAAAGGGCCGGAGTTCATAGGCCATGGCGATCTAATGCTTCAGCGCTGCGGGATTGAACCCCAAGCCGTACTAGATGTGAATTTCGCCCAAGATGTGTTTGTAACCGGAGAGCCATTGGTTCCTGTGCAGCTTGGGGCCTCTCCAGGGTCCTTGAAGTACGTGTCCGGATCAGGATCTAAAAGATTAAAGTTCACAGCAACAGTGCCTGAAACCCTGGGGATTGTTGATGTTGGATTCAGGGATATGATGGGCCAAGTAATACACCTACCTGATGGCACTAACATTAGAGATCAGCTCGGAAATAGCATTGAATTGGTGGGCGCAGACTATGGAGCAATATTAACTGAGGACGGCAATAAAGTTGCTGTCATAGGCGAGCATTTTGAGTTTCTCGCAACGTTAACGGCAGAGGAGCTCAATCGCATTATGGAAGAGGAGAAGGAATGGTATTTGAGAGGTGCCGCAATTGACCCCAATGGACCTTTGGTGCCTAGTAACATCAAAAATTACCTGCGAGATTATGAGCTCCCACCATTCAAGGCTGCAATCAATGATGTAGATGTTTATAGAGTTGCATTTCGTTCAAGAATCCCGGAACAGGATCGCTTTGTCACTGCCTATGGAATTGTTGGAATCCCGAAAAGCAACGCTGAATCCATACCAGTGATTTCATGGGAACATCAAACATCATTCAACAAAAAATATGCTGCCTCCCAGGCATTTAGTTATAAGTCAGGAGACCTGGAGTATGGCTCAACATTGTCCACTCGTCTGAAATTGGCTCATCATGGAGGCCAGGGATATGCGGTAATCAGTGCGGACCAGTTTGGCCTCGGAAATTCTACAGAAAATTATGCTTATCAGGTCAAGGAAAGCAACCAGCAAGCCAGTTTTGATCTTTACTTGAAAGCATTAAATCTAATTAATTCCCTTGGCAAAAGCAGCTATACTTTGTATTTGAGTGGCTGGTCAGGCGGGGGGGTTACAGTTGTGGGATTTCTTGAAGAACTAGAGTCCAAAGGCATCAAGGTCAACGGCACTGCGGTAGCCGCAGGTCCATGGGACCAAGAAATGCTCTTGAGTACTGCTATCTTTAGTCCTCGAGACGGGAAAGATGGGAATACAGAAGATGCTAAATGGCTGAACTACTTATTAATTTATACGGCATTTTCGCTTTCTGGTTATAACGAAAAAACAAATATTGCAGAAGATATACTTGGTAAATACTATGAGGCTGCCAGAAGACTCTATACTGGAGAGTACAAGGAATTTGGCCAAAGCGCCGATCAAGAGGGCATCTTAATTGATGGCCTATATCTTCCCAACCAAGTCAAAAAAATCTTGCCAGAGAAATACACTTCCGATCCAGAAGCATTCGCTAAATCACCCTATGGCCAGCTACTGAGGGATGCTAGCTCAGGAAATATTCCCCTGGCTGGCGATGTCATGATGGTTTATGGTGAACAGGATGAACTAATGAGCCCTCATTTGGCTGCTACTATTTTTGAACGCCAACGCACTGGCTTTGACAAAAAAAATATAAACCTAAGTCTATTCGACTCGGCTAATCACCGAGCAGCTTTTTTAAGCATGATGAACGATTCATTGAATTGGTTTAATTCTAAGCTTGCTGTTCCTGTTCAGCCTCTGATCCGCAGAAAATGGCGATCTCGTGCTATCTCTATTTTACAGTATTCCAAGGATTAGGGCGAATATAGCTCACCTCAATTGCTCAATTATTCTTGCTGTAGTTTATCAGGCTGCCGGCTTCCCCCACGTATGATTTTGAGGAATTACCCGTGTGGCAAACTTCTCAGAAATTACTATTCATTGTGTCAGGGGCAGAGATAGCGAACCCTTCAAGTTGTCATGCTGGAGGTTCATTGGGAAGATTACAAACGCACATATTCCAGGCTGGCTAAAGGTTTAGATCGCTTGCTTGGCAGTGCTTATTATGGGTCTCGGGGATGGATGCCATGGCAATCAACTCTAACTTTCCTGAAACAGTTGGGATCCTTTACCATCGCTTTGCTCTTTGTGAGCCTGGGTGTTGAATCGGAGAATAGAAGGTTATGGCTATTGCTGGTTAGCGCGATCCGAGTCAAAGAGCTCTTGTGAGGAACCTCGCTACGCCGCTTCCTGCGCCCAGCCCCTTTGGGCAGCCAGATCCTGAGACCAGCGGATGCCAGCAGGAGGCCTGTTAAGCGCGTCTGCTGCAGGCGCCTAATCAAGCAGGTGGTGCACTCCAACGGTCACGGTGCCCAAGGATTTCTGGGTCAGAACCCTGGCTGAACCAGATCGGAGGTGTGATGCCATCCGTAGCCACTAGCGACACGTTGGGCGTCCGACCATTAACCTGCACGCCCACCTGAGCAGCAGATCGGCGAGGTCAGCGTCTGCGGCTTCCAGGTCGATGCTGCGGTTAGAGGCGGCGGCAGGCTCCAACTTCATCACCCAGCGCAGCACCGTGTGGTTGGTACGCAGGTGGTTTGCAAGCGTGGTTTAGCTGACGCCGTGTTCAGCAGCACGGGCCGCCAGTAAGGCAACAGCAGTTGCCGCAGCAGTGGCGGCTAGCAGCAGCTCATCAACCTTGCTGAAGGCGGCGGCGATGTCATCGACGCAGAGGGCTTACCAGACCTCAAAAGATCTCAATTGTCAGGGGAGTGTCACAGAAGTTAAATTTTGCAGGACTTGAGTAAGAACCGTCAGAAAATCTTGCACGCACAGACTGCACGCAGTCTTCTTTATTTGTTGACGAATCCCAAACTAATTCCATAGTCCTTCCTGGCGAAATGCCACCTTCGAGGTCGAAGTCTCCCCAACTGCCTCCGTTCTCTTTTGTCTCAAACTTTACGATCTTTATTCCTGCAGAATTTTTAACATTGAAAGACCATTCATTGGCCAGCGCCGAGAAGCAATTCGTTAACGCTAAGCTTCCGAAGGTGGAAATTAGAACACCCGCACAAGAATTGCGAAAACCTTTTGCCATAGCCGTGCTCAACCAGTCTGATTTCCGCAACATTTAATCATGAAAGCACTAATTTGACAATCTCTTTTGCTGGCACTATGAGCGTATCCCTCGTAGAGTGGCCTCCACCCTTTTCACCGTTGACGGGCGAGCGCAGCAGTAGCGCCCCGCGACACCGCAATGCACAACAAGACAGCCGCAATAGCTGAGCGCCTTGCTGATCTACAGCAACGCAGCCGGGCTACAGATGACGCCGCAGCCGCCACACTTCAGCAACTACTGCTCCAGGGCCAGCAGCTAGCTGATGCGATGGATTCTGAGGCCATAAGTGGCCCCCTTGGCGCACGATCACCTCCCCTTCATAAAGGGCAACAACGCACCGGCCTGGGCTGGGGAGCTTGGCTCGATCAAACAGCACCAGGTCGCCGTGGAAGAGGCCCACCCCGCGCATGGCATCCCCGACCACGACCAGCTGCTCAGTGCTCATCGGCGATGGGATCAGCTCGCGGTTGAGGTCGATCTGATCTTCGATGTAATCGTTGGCAGGACTGGGGAACTTGCTTTGCGTCACACCAGGAAGGCGGACCTTCGAGGATAGTACGCATGAACCATTGCTCTAGAAGAGGGCTTTTATGCGGTCGGACGCCACGGGGAACGCTGCAGAGCTAAGGAAGCTCTGGTCAACGAGGGTTTGACCTAGGCCTCAGCGTAGAAATTTGATGGCGGATGAATTTTGAGATTTTTCATCCCAAACCCACTTTGTTTTTATCAATTCAAGTGACCTTTGTGCCAATTTTTGGTCCAATTCACGCCCAGTAGACACACCAATCCTGCACTTATCCCATCGC
>CALRWB020000010.1:0-151212 GCA_943371815.1 Chitinophaga pinensis
GTTCCCTCCTGGATCAAATCCAGCAGCTCCATATTCCGCTTGGTGTACTTCTTGGCCACGCTCACCACCAGCCGCAAATTCGCCGCCACCATCCGCTCCTTTGCCCGCCGGCCAGCCTTGATCCGCTTGTTCAGCACCGCATCCCCTAAACCCACGGCCTTCGCCAGTTCCGCCTGGCTTGGCTTCATCCCGAGCTGCTGCTCAAGCTCAAGTTCCTGCTCCTCAATCGCCATCAGCTCCTGCACCTGACGGCCCAACGTGATCTCCTGCTCGTGGCTCAGCAGAGGCACACGACCAATGTCACGCAAATACGAACGCACCAGGTCGCCATCGCCGTGGGGCATCTGGCGCGCTGGCTTGTCTGAAACCGGAGCCGGCGATGGGGGGATAGCGACAACCACGGAGCGATGCCCATGAAGATGTGTAAAGCCTAACCTGAAGAAGTGTGAACTCCTCTCATTTAAGTTCCCGACCGCCGATCCGGCTCCCTAGGCCGGCGACACGCGCCCCAGCAGCCAGCTGGCAGTTTGCAGGTAGATGAACACCCCCGCCACATCGGTGGCAGTGGCGATGAACGGCGCCGACATCAGGGCCGGATCCAGGCCAAGCCGATCGAAGAGCAATGGCAAGGCCGCTCCGGCCGTGGCCGCCAGGGTGGTGATGGCCACCAGGCTGATCCCGGCCGCCCCAGCCACGATCCAGCTATGGGACACGTAACTGGCCCAGGGGACCACCACCAACACCATCAACAGACCCAGGAGGGCTCCCGCCACCGATTCCCGCCAAATCGCCTTCCAGCTCCCCATCGCCTGGATGCGCTGGGTGCTCAAGCCGCGAATCACCACCGTGGAGCTCTGGGCACCCACGTTGCCGCCGGTGCCAATCAACAGCGGGATAAAGGCCGCTAGCAGCACCACCTGCTTGAGCACGTGGTCTTGGGCAGCAATCACCGCCGCCGTGCCGCTGTTGGCAATCAACAGCACCGCCAGCCACACCACCCGGCGCCGGGCCACGGTGAACAGGTTGCTTTGGAAATAATCGTCGTCATCGCCGGCCTGCACCGCGCCTGCGGCGTAGAGATCGCGGGTGGCCTCCTGCTCGATCACGTCGATCACGTCGTCCACCGTGACAATCCCCACCAGGCGCTGCTCCCGATCCACCACCGGCACGGCCAGGAAGTCGTAGCGCTGAATCGCCCGGGCCACCTCCTCTTGATCCGTTTCGGTGGACACACTCACCACCTCCCGGGTCATCACCTCGCCGATGCGCTCATCGGGGTCGGCCACCACCAAATCCCGCAACGAAAGGATGCCGGTGAGGTGGCGGGAGCCATCGGTCACGTAGAGGCTGTAAACGGTTTCGGTGTCGCGGGCGCGGCGGCGCACGATCGCCAGGGCCTGGGCTGCCGTTTGGAATTCCTTGAGGTCGATGAACTCGGTGGTCATCAGGCGACCCGCCGTCTCGCTCTCGTAACCCAGCAGTTGGGCGGTGACCCGCCGTTCCGCCGGACTCAGCTCCACCAGCAGGCGCCGCACCACCTTGGCGGGCAATTCATCAAACAGGCGCACCCGGTCGTCGGGCGACATTTCTTCCACCAGCTCCAGCACCTCGCTCGAGCGCAGCCGCTCCAGCAGGGTTTGCTGCACGGAGGGCTCCAGGTATTCGTAGACCTCAATCGCCTCGTCCTTGGGCAGCAGGCGAAAGGCCAGGGCCTGGAGGGTGCGGGGCAAGCTGCCAATCGCCTCCGCCGTATCCACCTCTTGCACAGGCTGGAGCAACAACTTGGCGCCGCCATAGTTGCCCGCTTCCAGCAGGGCTTCCAACTGCTTAGCCACCACCTCGGCCACCAGCACCCCGTTTGCCTCGCTCATTGGCCTGGTGCTTCGGCAACCCAGAGTTTATGGAGCCATGGCTAAGGTCCAAGTCTTCCTATGGCGCCTGGGCGCCAACCCCAACAACCATGGCGATCAATGTGAGCGAAGTGGTGGTGCGTGATGCCCAGGGCGCAGAACGGCGCCTCGGGGAGTGGGCCGGCCAGGTGCTGCTGATCGTGAACGTGGCCAGCCGCTGCGGCTTTACGCGCCAGTACGCGGGCCTGCAAACCCTGCAGGACACCTATGGCCCCAAGGGGTTGGCCGTGTTGGGCTTCCCCTGCAACGACTTCGGCGCCCAGGAACCCGGCACCCTCGACGAAATCCAGCAGTTCTGCTCCACCACCTACGGCGCCAGCTTCACCCTGTTCGACAAGGTGCATGCCACCGGCAGCAAAACGGCCCCCTACGACACCCTCACCCAAGCCGAACCCGCCGGTGATGTGGCCTGGAACTTCGAGAAGTTTCTGGTGGCCAAAGATGGCAGCGTGATTGCCCGCTACAAGAGCAACGTGGAACCCGATTCCGCCGAACTCACCGCTGCGATTGAGGCGGCGATCGCCGCCTAGCCCGCCAACCAGCCCCGCCGGGAGCCCCCGGGACCAGCCCCCTCCACCAGGAGCCAGCGCTGGCCATTGGGTTCCCACCAGCTGCGCAGGACCCGCAAGGGTGAATCCGAAGCAACCGCCAGCAAAGCAGGGGCCTGGTGCTGGGGGGCACAACGCAACTGGGAAGTCGTGGCGGTCAACACCGGTTCCAGGGCGCAGCTGCGCCGCCGCACCTCCGGCGAACGACGATCAGCCCCACCGGCAGGAAGCCCGGCAGGAGCCACGAGGGCGAGTCCCAACAGGGTGACCCAGCGCCAAAGGGGAAGGGGCTTCAAATATCCAACTGGGCGAGATCCAGCGAAGCGCTGTGGGTTTCGATGAATTCGCGACGGGGCGCCACTTTGTCGCCCATCAAGATCGTGAAAATGCGATCGGCTTCGAGGGCATCTTCAATCTCCACCCGCTTCATCATCCGGGTCGTGGGATCCATGGTGGTTTCCCAGAGCTGCTTGGGCATCATTTCGCCGAGGCCCTTGAAGCGCTGGATCGTGTAATTGGCCTTCTCTCCAAAGCCTTCGATCGTCTTCTTGAGGTCGCCTTCGTTGTAGCAATAGGTGTGATTTTTGCCGCGCTCCACCTTGTAGAGCGGAGGGCAAGCGATATAGATGTAGCCGCCTTCGACAAGGGCCTTCTGATAGCGGAAGAAGAAGGTAAGAATCAGGGTTCGAATGTGGGCGCCGTCCACATCGGCGTCAGTCATGATGACGATCCGGTGATAGCGAAGATTTTTCTCATCGAATTCTTCACCCCGAATGCCCAGGCCAAGGGCCGTAATCAAGGCCTGGATCTCGGTGTTTTTGTAGATCTTGGCGTCGTCGGTTTTTTCGATGTTGAGAATCTTGCCGCGCAGGGGCAAGATCGCCTGGAAACGCCGATCCCGGCCCTGCTTGGCCGAGCCGCCAGCTGAATCCCCTTCCACGATGTAGATCTCGGATTCGCTGGGATCGCGGGATGAACAATCGGCGAGCTTGCCGGGCAAGGTGGAGCTTTCCAGCACGCTCTTACGGCGCACCAGCTCCCGGGCCCTACGGGCCGCCTCAGCGGCATTGAAGGCCTGGATGGCCTTCTCCAAGATCAAATCAATAACGCCAGGGTTGAATTCGAGGTAGACGGCAAGGGCCTCACCCACCAGGGTGTCGACGATGCCGCGCACTTCGGTATTGCCGAGCTTGGTTTTGGTCTGACCCTCAAATTCAGGGTCGGGCACCTTGACCGACAGCACGGCGGTGAGACCCTCACGGATGTTCTCGCCGGCCAAATTGCCATCGGCGTCTTTGCGCTTGCCCCGCTTTTTGGCAAACGTGTTGAGGGTGCGGGTGAGCACCGCCTTCAGGCCCTCGATGTGGGTGCCGCCATCCACGGTGCGGATGTTGTTGGCAAAGCCCAGGATGCTGTCCGAGTAGGCGTCTACGCACCACTGCAGCGCCGCTTCCACCTGAACGCCTTCCTTCTCGGCGTTCACATAAATGATATCGGCATGAAGCGGATCTTTTTCCGCATTCATGTACTCCACATATTCCTTGATCCCGCCTTCGTAGAGATAGATCTCTTCATGGGGCTCACCATCGGCCCCGCGGGCACTGGCCCGCTCGTCCCGGAAGACGATTTTCACCCCACCATTGAGATAGGCGAGTTCTCTCAGGCGAGAGGACAGGGTTTGGAAATCGAACACAATCCCGGTCGAGAAAATCTCGATATCGGGCTTGAAGCAAATGGACGTCCCCGTGCGGCCCTGCTCAGCGGGGACCGATTCCAAACTGCCAATCGGTGCGCCGCGCTCGAACCGTTGGGTATGGACCTGGTCCTGGCGATGGACCGTGACCTCCACCCACTCACTGAGGGCGTTGACCACGGACACACCAACCCCGTGGAGGCCACCGGAAACCTTGTAACCACCAGCGCCAAACTTGCCCCCGGCGTGGAGCACGGTGAGCACCGTTTCCAGGGCGCTCTTACCGGTGCGGGGGTGAATATCGGTGGGAATGCCCCGGCCATTGTCGGTGACGGCGCAGGAGCCATCGTCGTTGAGCACGACCAGAATCTGGTCGCAGTGGCCCGCCAGTGCCTCGTCAACGGAGTTGTCGACCACCTCGTACACCAGGTGGTGCAACCCCCGGGGACCGGTGGTGCCGATATACATGCCCGGGCGCTTGCGAACGGGCTCCAGCCCCTCGAGAACCTGGATCTGCTCGGCGCCGTAGGCGGCCTGAACCTTGCTAGAGGATTGATTGCTAGACGATTGGGTTTCGGGACTCATGCAGGAAGAAATCCCCAGAGGATCAGCACAGGTGGTTTCATCACTGGCGAGCTAGGCACAGGAGGGTGAAATCCCGGGGCGAGAATGGCGAGAGCGGTTCAAAAACCCCTTCTCCAACGGGCAATTTACCACCGGGAACCGGTGACCGCATCGCTTGCCATTGTGGCCGGAATGGACCAGCCCCAACCCCTCACGATCGTGCTGCTCGGGCCCACCGCTAGCGGCAAAACGGCCCTGGCGATCGAACTGGCCAAGGCCCTCGACCTGGCGGTGCTGAACGTGGATTCCCGCCAGTTGTACTTGCACATGGATGTGGGCACCGCCAAGCCCAGCCCGGCCCAGCGGGCCGAGGTGCGCCACGAACTGCTCGATCTGCGCGAACCCAACAACCCGATCAACCTCCAGGACTTCAGGGCCATTGCCGAACCGGCCATCGCGGCCGAACACCAACGGCGCGGCATGGCGCTGCTGGCCGGGGGCAGCGGCCTTTACATCAAAGGGCTCACCCAGGGGATGGAACCGCCAGCCGTGCCGCCCCAGCCAGTCCTGCGCGCCCAGCTGGCAGAGCTGGGCCAGGCCACCTGCCACCAATTACTGACCCAGGCCGACCCCATCGCGGCCGCCCGGATCGGCCCCGCCGATGGCGTGCGCACCCAGCGGGCCCTGGAGGTGATCTATGCCACGGGCCAAAGCCTCACCGGCCAGCAGCACCAGAGCCCACCGCCGTGGCGGGTGGTTGAGCTCGGCCTCAATCCAAGCAATTGGCGCCAGCGGATCACAGAACGCACCCAGGCCCTCTACGGCGGGGGCCTGGTGGCCGAAACCCAGGCCCTGATCCAGCGCTACGGGGCGGATCTCCCCCTGCTCCAAACGATTGGCTATGGCGAAGCCAAGCAAGTGCTGACAGGAGAACTCAGCGAACAGTCCGCCATCGCTATCACCACCCAACGCACCTGTCAATTCGCCAAACGCCAACGCACCTGGTTTCGCCGCCAGCACCAACCCCTATGGATTGGGGGCTCAGATCCGGACCAGCAGTGCGCCCAATGCTTGCAAGAGTTGGGGCGCGTTCTAGGGTGAAGCGTTGCCAATCGGCGCAACCAGCCAACCTTCGCCCCCCTGAATGCCTCCTCGTCCCCGTTTTGACCGCCGGGCTCCCGTGCGGGAGCTGCCCAACATCAACGACCGAATCAGCTACCCCAACCTGCGGGTGGTGGATGCCGACGGCAGCCAATTGGGGGTGATCACGCGGGAAGCCGCTCTGGAGGTAGCCAAAGACCGGGAACTCGATTTGGTGCTGGTGAGCGAAAAAGCCGATCCACCGGTGTGCCGGATCATGGATTACGGCAAATACAAGTTTGAACAGGAAAAGAAGGCCAAGGAGGCCAAGAAGAAGTCGCACCAGACGGAGGTAAAGGAAGTCAAGATGCGCTACAAAATCGATTCCCACGACTACCAGGTGCGGATCGGTCAGGCCGTTCGCTTCCTCAGAGACGGCGACAAGGTGAAGTGCACCGTGATCTTCCGCGGCCGCGAAATCCAGCACACGGCCCTGGCCGAAGTGCTGCTGATGCGCATGGCCAAAGACCTCGAAGAGAACGCCGACATCCAGCAGCATCCCAAGCGGGAAGGCCGCAACATGATCATGTTCTTGAGCCCCCGCAAGGCGGCTTCACCCAAGGGGGCCGTCAAGGAGACGGCTGCTTAAAGCACTTTCTCAAAGATGGCCAACATCTCGCTCCAACCCAGGGCGGCCAATGTCCCGTTGTAGTCGGAACGGGCTTCGCACAGGAAGCCATGGCCCTAGGAGCCGGTGGCATCTCAATCCATTGGGAGCGGATGGGCAAGGGACTCGGGCCGGTCAAACCATTGTGAAAGCTGGGCCTTATGCCAACCGGCCAATTGTCACCACGCCCGAAGCTCCGTAAGGTGGCCACCAGCCCACCTGGCCCACTCCGGCGTGCGATTCCACATTCAGCAGGAAAGCGACATTCCGGCGTCAACCCAGCTGTACAACCAAATTTGCTTCGCGATTGCTGCCCGGCATTACCCCCCGGGCCACCGCTTGCCCAGTACGCGGCAACTGGCCATGCAAACCGGCCTGCATCGCAACACGATCAGCAAGGTGTACCGGCAACTGGAAACCGATGGGGTGGTGGAAGCCATGGCCGGATCGGGCATCTACGTGCGCGACCAGCAGAAACCCCGGGAACTCAAGGCGCCACCGGGCCCCCGGAGCCGGGCCCTGCCGGACATCGACCGCGATGTGCGCCAAGGCATTGACGGCCTGCTCAATGCAGGCTGCACCCTGCAGCAGGCCCGCGACCTGTTCACCCGGGAAATCGATTGGCGCCTGCGCTGCGGGGCCAGGATCTTGGTGAGCACCCCGAAAGAAGACATCGGCGCCTCCCTCTTGATTGCGGAAGAACTCAGCCCCCACCTCGAGGTGCCCGTCGAGGTGGTGCCCATGGAGGAATTGGAAGCGGTTTTGACCGCCTCCAACAACGGCACGGTGGTGACCAGCCGCTACTTCCTGCAACCGGTGGAGGAGATCGCCAAGCGCCATGGGGTTCGGGCGGTGCCGGTGGATCTCAACGACTTCCGCCACGAACTCGAAATCCTCAAGGAACTGCGCCAGGGCAGCTGCGTAGGGCTGGTAAGCATCAGCCCGGGAATCCTGCGGGCAGCGGAGGTGATCCTGCACAGCATGCGCGGCAGCGACCTCCTGGTGATGACCGCCAACCCCGACGTGGGCAGTCGCCTACTGGCGTTGCTGCGGGCCTCCAGCCACGTGCTGTGCGACAAGCCAAGCCTGCCCTTGGTGGAGCAAAGCCTGCGCCAAAACAGGAGCCAATTGATGCGCATGCCGGCGGTGCACTGCGCCAAGAGTTACCTCGGGGCAGCCACGATCGATGCCCTCCGCAAGGAGATTGGCCTGCTGGGAGCCTGACAACGTGTTGAGAGCGATCCGGGCCGATTTGGCCATCATTCGCGAGCGGGATCCGGCCGCCCGGGGGGTGCTGGAAATCCTGCTCTGCTACCCCGGGTTCCATGCCCTGGTGCTGCACCGCTTCAGCCACCGGCTGTGGGAGCTTGGCGTTCCGCTGGTACCGCGGCTGATGAGCCAAGCGGCGCGGCTGTTCACCGGCGTGGAAATTCACCCGGGTGCCCGCATCGGCAAGGGGGTGTTCATCGACCACGGCATGGGCGTGGTGATTGGTGAAACCGCCGTGATCGGCGACCTCTGCCTCCTCTACCAAGGCGTGACCCTGGGGGGCACGGGGAAGCAGGTGGGCAAGCGCCATCCCACCTTGATGGAGAACGTGGTGGTGGGGGCCGGCGCCAAGGTGCTGGGGGCAATCAGCGTGGGCGCCAACACCCGAATCGGAGCAGGCTCGGTGCTGGTGCGGGATGTGGGCCCCGACAGCACGGTGGTGGGAATCCCGGGCCGGGTGATTCATCAATCGGGGGTGCGCATCGACCCGCTGGCCCACTCGGCCCTACCCGATGCGGAAGCCCGGGTGATTCGCAACTTGATGGAACGAATCGACAGCCTCGAAACGGAACTGGCCCGCACCCAGGCCTGCCTGCGGGATCTGGCCGCTGGCAGACCGATCGGCGAGAGCTGCCGGGGCGAATCCCAAAACCTGAAAGATCGGGAAATCCTGGAGTTCCTGGGGGATACGGAGAAGAACCTCACTCCTAGGCCCACCCAAAGCACCAGCTAAAACCGCCCAATGCCAGGCAAACAGCTGGTGTTGATAGTCTCGCCTGGCGGCTGAAGGTGTGGATGCAACTCTCGATCTTGGTCATCTCGCGGACAGCACCGCTGCTGAACACCATGCTGGCCAGCCTTGGCGACGCGTGCAGCCTGCCGGCAGGAGAGGTTGAGGTGCTGTGCTCCTGGAATGGCAGCATGGAAGAGGAGCGAGCCATCAAGAACGAATCCAACTATGAACTCTTAATCGCCCAGCGCATTCCCTATCACTTTGCGACGAACATGAATGGCCTTGCGGATAAGGCTACCGGCACCTATCTGCTGCTGATCAACGATGACGTGGTACTGGATTCTGGCAGCGTTGACGCAGCATTACGCTGCCTACAAAGCAATCCAAATGCAGGGATCGTTGGAGCCAGGCTGAGACATTCCAACGGTTTATTGGCCCATGCAGGAATGGCTTTTGACACGCGCAACAATGCGTACCATGTGCTCGAAAACCTATTGCCTGCCGATTGCGACTGGGCCAAAGAAGCCGATCGGCCTGTACCTGTTGTAACAGGTGCCTTGATGCTGCTAGCTCGCAAAACCTTTCAACAACTTCGGTTTCAAGAGCAGTACCGCCAATGCGGAGAAGATGTGGAATTGTGCCTGGACCTTCGCCAACACCTCAATCAGCACGTGTGGCTGTGTGCTGGGGCCAGCGGCATACACGAATCAGAAACCACCCGCGAAAAGCAGGAAGTTCACGATTACATCAGTGAAGACAAAGCGCGGATTCGAGCACGCTATTGCCAGTTCCTAAGTGAAGCCTCTACAGATCAACTCCAACTCGAGCTACGCAATAGCCAGCAAGAAGCACATCTTCTAAGGGAAGTTGTACAATCCAGGTCAATCGAAAACAAGTCGGAGAGCCTGAAAAAATTAGACCTAATCTCGAAATTAGAGAGCGAACTTGATATCGAGAAAAAAACTACAACAAAATTGCACCTGCATCGACTCAAACTAGAACAGGATATAAGTCAACTACAGGCCGAGCTTAGAAACCAAATGGCTCAACTCAAGGAACTGAAAGCCATGACAGAAAAAGCTGAGGCTCCCTCTAAAAGCTGGATTCTCCCACGTCTTAGGCGGTAGCAGCGGAGGCCTCAGCAGGGGCCGATTGGAACACGAACATTGAGTAGATCACGTTGCGACGCATCTGGGTCATCATTTCCAGGAACATATCGTAGCCCTCGTTCTTGTATTCGATCAGGGGATCCTTCTGCCCGTAGCCGCGCAGGCCGACGGATTCGCGCAACGCCTCCATGGCCTGCAGGTGCTCCCGCCAGAGGGTATCAATTTGCTGAAGAATAAAATAACGCTCCGCCTCCCGCATTAAGCCAGGCCGCTGCAGATCAACTTGACCCTCTTTCATGTCGTAGGCATTGCGCATCTGCTCCTGCAGAAATGCCTTGATCTCCTCGATCTCGAGCCCCTTGAGCTGATCGGGAGTCAGGTCTTGTAAGAGGGAAATAAATTCCTTGACCTTAGAGAGAAGATTGTCGAGATCCCATTCTTCCGGTGGCAGGTCTGGATTCACATAGGCCTCCACAATGTCGAGGATTGTGCGTTCGCCATAGCCAATCACCTGTTGCTTAAGCTGCCTACCTTCCAACACACGGCGCCGCTCCACATAAATGGCCATGCGCTGATTGTTCATCACTTCGTCATACTCGAACACCTGTTTACGAATGTCGTAGTAGTGGGTCTCGACCTTCTTCTGGGCACCCTCCAACGAGCGGGTCAGCATTCCAGATTCAATGGGCATGTCTTCCTCCACGCGGAAGGCATTCATCAACCCGGCCACGCGCTCGCCCCCAAAGATGCGGAGCAAATTGTCTTGGAGCGACAGAAAGAAGCGGGTGGTGCCAGGGTCACCCTGGCGAGCTGCCCGGCCGCGAAGCTGGTTGTCCACCCGCCGGGATTCATGGCGCTCCGTGCCGATCACATGCAGGCCGCCGCTTTCGCGAACCCGGATTTCCTCCTGCTTCACGACCACCTCGTACTCCGCCTTGACCAGGGCAATGCAACGACGCAGTTCCAAAAGCTGGGGGTCGTCGATGGGGGCCTTTTCGGCAGCCTGGGCGATGCGTTCCTCCAACTCCAGCACGGTGAGAGCCCGATCGCCCCAGGCCTTCACCAGCTCCTTTACCAGCTGCCCCAAAGCCCCATGCGCTGAATCGCTTAGGGCACAGGGGTAGAGGGAACCAATGGCTCGGGCCTCAGACGGCGCCTTGAAAGAGGAGGATTGGGTATCTGCAGAGAAGCCACCCCCCCCTTCGCTGGTGCGCTGGAGTGGGATCGGTGGCTTATGGCCTTCTTCGGGGCGTACCAACTGGGGAAGCAACACCTCACGCAACTTGAGCCGGGCCATGTAATCGCTGTTGCCCCCCAGGATGATGTCGGTACCACGGCCCGCCATGTTGGTGGCAATGGTGACCGCGCCGGCGCGGCCAGCCTGGGCCACGATCTCAGCTTCCCGCTCCACATTTTCTGGCTTGGCATTGAGCAGGTTGTGGGGAATGTGCTGCTCAGCCAAAAGGGCAGAGAGGAGCTCGGATTTCTCCACACTGGTGGTACCCACCAACACTGGGCGACCCTCTTTGTGGATCGCAGCTGTTTCATTGGCAACGGCCTGCCACTTAGCCGCTTCGGTTTTGTAGACCTGATCGGTCCAATCGTTGCGGGAGCGCACCCGGTTGGTGGGAACGATGGTGACCTCGAGCTTGTAGGTCTTTTCGAATTCAACCTCCTCGGTTTTCGCTGTGCCGGTCATACCCGCCAGGCGCGGATAGAGAAGAAAAAAGTTTTGGTAGGTAATCGACGCCAAGGTTTGGGTTTCGGGCTGGATCGGCAGACGTTCCTTGGCCTCAATAGCTTGGTGCTGCCCGTCACTCCAGCGGCGACCTGGCATGACCCGCCCTGAAAATTCATCGACAATCACCACCTCGTCGTCACGAACGATGTAGTTCACATCCCTAATGAACATCTCCTTGGCCTTCAAGGCATTGTTGATGTAGTGGGCCCAGGGATCTTCAGGGTTGAATAAATCGGCCACACCCAGCAACTGCTCAGCCTTGCTGTAGCCCTCGTCGGTGAGGGTTACATTGCGCTGCTTTTCATCAAATTCATAATCCCCCTCTGGATCGATACCATCTTCGCCCATTTCAGCTGCCCGCTCTAGGGAAAGCGCCACCTCAGCGGCTTTGAGATACTTCTCCTGGGGGCGCTCCACCTGCCCTGAAATAATCAAAGGGGTGCGCGCTTCATCGATCAAGATGGAGTCAACTTCGTCGATCACGCAGTAGTGGAACTCCCGCTGAACAACCTCGGCGATGTCAGCCGCCATGTTGTCGCGCAAGTAATCGAAGCCCAGTTCTGAGTTGGTGGCGTAGGTGACGTCGCAGGCGTAATTGAGACGCCGCTCCGGAGGCGACATGTCCTGTTGGATCAGGCCCACGGAAAGCCCCAAAAAGCGATGGACCTGGCCCATCCACTCGGCGTCACGCCGGGCGAGGTAGTCGTTCACGGTCACCACATGCACTCCCCGGCCGGTGAGGGCATTGAGGTAAGCCGGCAAGGTGGCCACGAGGGTTTTACCTTCCCCGGTCTTCATCTCACCAATCTGGGCATCGTGCAGCACCATGCCGCCGATCAGCTGCACATCGAAGTGGCGCATGCCAAGCACCCGCTTGGCAGCCTCACGCACCACGGCAAAGGCCTGGGGCAGCAGCTCGTCGAGCAGGGCCTTCTCCCGGGAGGCGATCGCGGTGGCACTGCCGCCTGCAGCAGCGGCATTCGCCAGCTTTTGGCGAAATTCCCCCGTAAGCCCGCGCAGGTCGTCGTCGCTGAGGGGGACGATCTCCTCCTCCAGCAGGTTGATGTCGGAGACCAGGGGCTGGTAGCGCTTCAGCTTGCGGGCATTGGGATCACCCAGCAGCAGCTTGAGCATGGGAAAACGGCCTACCAAACCTGTTTCGCCAGCCTACTGAAGGCCGTCTTCCCCCCGGGCAGAATGGTGAGGATGTGGCGGGTGGGCCTTGATCAGGGATGCCATGGCCAACGCTGAAGCCATCTCGTTGATCTGCCATGGTCCAGGGGCTTGGCGGCTCCAGCTACGGCCAAGGGGCCTGCGCCAGCTTCAGCAATTGCTAGATGCCAACAGCTTTTGGGCCCAGGGCCGCAACCCCAAATCCCTAAAGCTAATGCTGCACAGCAGCCAAGCGGCTGTGAGTGCTTGGGAGAAGGGGGAGCTCGTCGGGTTTGGCCGGGCGACCAGTGATGGCCTGTTTAGGGCCGTGCTCTGGGATGTGGTTGTGGCCGAGAGCCATCAAGGCCAAGGCCTGGGCCGGCGCATGGTCGAAAACCTGGTACAAACACCCGCTCTCAAGCAGGTTGAGCGCATCTATCTCATGACAACGAACAGCGAGGGCTTTTACGGGCAGCTGGGATTTGAAACCGTAAGAACCCAGCAGCTAATGCTTCTCAATCGCCTTTAAAGCTTAGTCAAGCCAGAACAGAACTAATCAAGCGGATGAAGAGATTCGAACTCTCGACCCTCTCCTTGGCAAGGAGATGCTCTACCACTGAGCTACATCCGCACTCGAAACAGGCTCGGTCGCCTCGCTCCACAATCAAGATCATGCACCACCGAGGTGCCCCTGGTCAACGCGGGATGGGGGTTGGTTGGCACGCTATGGTGCAAGCCCAATTAGGCTGCCATCTTCTGAGTGATGCTCAAAAGCCTTTCCCAGAAGCCACTGGACGGGCTAAGAGTTGTCGTAACAGCGCTAGACCTCGAGCAAGCTGAGCATCGGGGCATCGCCGTTTATTCAAAAGCCCTGATTGGGTGCCTCAAGGAAGCTGGAGCTGAAGTGTGGCTGCTTACGGAAGTAGATCCTGCCATAGCTGTCTCAGGCGTTAAGCGCTTACCGCAGGCAACCCGGGAATTAATTCGAAATGCAAGGATTCTTAATGCACTCTCTGCGGGACACCTAAAAGAGAGTGAACCCTGGATCGCACGCAAATTTCCTTTAGCCCGCAACTGGCTGCGCCTAGGGAATCTAATCAATAGTATCGGCGCGATGCTTTTCAGCCCAAAGCATTACTCCGCCAAGATGATCGAATCAATCAATATTCATGATCAGATCGACAATCCCTACTTGCGCCACGAAAGATTAGGCTACCTTCAAAACCTAGAGGGGGTTCTCTGGGCTAGAAAAATCTTCTTCTTTTCCATGTGGAAAGCAGAGCTCAACAAGGCTCCTATTAGCATTGATCTAGATGGTTTTGATGCCTTATTCACAACTTGCCCTCTGAATATAACTCCCAGTGGAAACTGTACTTTTATCCAGACAGTTCACGATTTAATCCCACTTGAATACGCACAAACACCCGAAAACGTTAAGGTTTTTGCCCAAAGATTAATCGCCTGCTTGCCCGCAAGAAGGCTTTACGTGTCGGATTCGACCAAGCAAAAATTTGATTCTAATTTTATCAGAGGCCTATCAAAAGCTCCCGAACGTCGCCTCGAGCACATGGAGAAAGTGGCTATACAGCCACCTTCGCTCACGTTTCCTGCATGGTTATTTGGATCGTCACAGGGCGAAAATGTCAATATTTCTCCACCCATCGACTACCCACCTAGCTGTTATTTACTGCGAGATGCAAATGAAAACGAACATCCAAAAGTACGAAGACTAAAGCCATTCAGCTATTTACTCTTCAACTCCTCAGTGGAGCCCCGAAAAAATCTTTTATTCCTAGTTCAATCCTATATCGAATCCAACCTTAGCAGCAAGGGGATTAACCTCTGTGTGACTGGAAAGCTCAAGCGGGATTCCTACAGCGCCGCCGTACGAGATCTTGTCAAGTACGAACCAAGCATTATTCTGACTGGCTACATCAATGAAAGCACCAAGCATGATCTTTACCTCAACACGCTTCTGTTGCTGAGTCCCTCCCTTGTGGAGGGGTTTGGCATTCCCGTTCTTGATTCGGCCTGCCTGGGAGCGCCAACTCTGGCTAGCGACTGCGCCTCCCATCGTCAGATCCAAGGGCTCTACGACTTCAAAAGCTACCTGCTGCTTTGCAACACGCTACAAACAGGTTCCTGGGCAAGCGCCATGAGGCAACTGGCGGCAACCAATAACCACTTAATCCATGAACCGGCTGAAGAACGGCAACGAAGACTTCAGCGCTACCAACAAATCTCCCCACGGGTGACCCAAGCCTTCACCAAACAAATATCCTCACTCCTAACGGATTAAACCAAGAAAATCGAAGCAATCAGGAGCAGGTTGCTTCAAATTCACCCCCTTTTTCAGCACCCGCTTAGGGTTTCCCAATTCACACTCTTCCGATCTGCTTGCCCTGGCAACGCCCGCGACAACAACTTCTCGCCTGCGCCCTGCTGGATGTCGTTGGCTTTGTTCCTGCCGCGACCATCGTCGATGCTCTGCGGCCAGGCGCCCTGCTGAGCCTCCAGGTCTTCGATGTCCTCAAATGCGCAAGCCTCTATCTATTGCTTGGCTGGTTGCTTGGCAGCTATACCGTGCTGCGTTGGCCAGGCTTAGGCCTGAGCTTGGTGCTCAAGCGTTTGCTGTTGACGGCCATCGCTACGGGACTGGCCATGGTGCTGCTGGGATGGCTGTTGAATGCATCGGAAACCGTCACGGTGCTGCATCGCGGCACCCTGGTCTTACTACTAAGCCTGGAAATGCTGTGGGGCCTCGGCATCAGGGTGGGATTGCGTTTGGTTGGAGCCGTCCCAGGCAGGCCGTCCCCCTTATTACTGCTGGCTTCACCTAAACAAGGACGACTCATCGCCCAGGAGTGGGTGCGCACCCCTCAGCCCAATGCGCCGCGGCTGCTGAGTCCAGGGTTGCTTCGAAGCGAGTTGATGGGGCCCCGGGACATGGGCCAACTCGCCGTGGCGCCGGAACTGGAGCTCGAACCCGAACAACAACGTCAACTGGAGCAGCTTGAGCAGCGGGGTGTGACCTTAAGCAGCCTGGAGCAAATGGTCGAGGAGCGGCTCGAACGGCTGCCCCCAGCCCTGTTGCCCCAGGAGTGGTTGGACTATGCCCAGTTGCGCTGGAGCAACGAGTTCAGTTTTCAGCGAAAGCTCAAGCGGGTGGCCGATGTGGCGGTAGCCGGACTGCTGCTGCTGCTCAGCAGCCCCCTACTGCTGCTGGCTGCTTTAGGGATTTGGCTCGAGGATCGGGGGCCTGTGCTCTACGTCCAGGAGCGCTCTGGCTGGATGGGCCAGCCCTTCAGGGTGCTGAAGTTGCGCACCATGCGCCAGCAACGCCATGAAGGACCTGCATCCTGGACGGTGCCCGGCGATCAACGCATCACCCGGGTGGGCCGATTGCTGAGGCCTTCCCGGCTGGATGAACTGCCCCAGTTGCTGAATGTGATACGTGGCGAGATGAGCCTGATTGGGCCCAGGCCAGAGCGCCCGGAACTGGAGCATGAGATGGAGCGCTCCATCCCCCACTACCGCAAACGCCACTGGATGCCGCCGGGGCTCAGCGGCTGGGCGCAGGTTTGCGCTCCCTACGCGGCAAGCATTGAAGAAGCTGAGCTCAAGCTCAGCTACGACCTTTACTACTTGCGTCACTGGAGCACGGCCCTCGACCTCCTGATCCTGGCCAAAACGATCAAAACCGTGCTCAAAGGGGCTGGGCGATGAGCTAGGCCAGCGCAGCTCCCCGGTTAAGTTCCTCCCCACCACTCCCCCACAGGATTTGCCCCAAGCTGCTCCCCTGGTGTTGGTCGTGGGGATGCACCGCAGCGGCACCTCCCTTCTCAGTGGTGTGCTCGATCGCCTGGGCGTGGCCCTACCCGGTGAGCAAATTGCTGCTGATCTCCACAACCCGGAGGGCTACTTCGAGTGGCGGGAGGTGGTGGATCTGCAGGAGCGGCTGCTCATTGATCTCGATCGCTGGTGGCCTTCCGCACAAGGCTGTTTGCCTTTGCCGCCGCACTGGCTAAGCCATCCAGCCACCCAGGAGGTCCGTCGGCAGCTGGGTAGCTTGCTCTGCCAAGAGGCGACCCATCAGAAGGGGCCATGGGCGATCAAGGATCCCCGCTCCAGTCGGCTACTACCGCTCTGGTTGGAGTTGGCCGCAGAGCTGGACATTCCCCTGCGCCTCCTCCTGGCTGTCCGCGATCCGGCTGAGGTGGCCGGCTCGCTGCTCAACCGCGATGCCCAGGTGACAGGGATGGATTTGGGCCGAGCCCAACAGCTTTGGTGGTTGCACAACCTGGAGGTGATCCATGGGGCCTCCGCCACGATTCCCCTGGCTGTTGTGGACTTCGGCCGCTGGTTCGACCAGCCCGAGGCCCAGTTACGGCAGCTCTTGGCGGATCTTCCTGACCTGCATCCCAGCGCTGAGCAGCAGCAGCAGGCCCTGGCCCTGATCCAACCCGGGCACCGCCGCTCTGCCGTGGCCGCTGGGTCGTTGTCCCTGGACCGGAGGGTACGGAGGCTGCATCGCCAATTGCTTCAACCACGCGGGCGCCGCTGGCCGGCACCAACACCGCCCAAGAACGTCCACCAGAGCACCGCCCAGCTGCCCGATCCTGAAGCGCTGGCCGCCGACCCCAGCCGATGGTCCCAGTGGCTAATGCTCTGGCAGCACCATCCGGCTCCCCGGCATGGGGGGACGGTGGAGCTGGCCCCGCACGCAGTGATCAGCTCCTGTGGCCTCTCCCTGAACGATTGGCAATGCCACCTGTGGCTCCAGAGACTGCCTATCCCTGGGCTGGGCGTGAAAGCCCTTCCAACAACCAGCCCTGACGCTCACAATCTCCACCTGGCCTCTGACGGCCTGCCTGAACCGGGACGACCCGTGCTCGAGCGCGTGGCGCTGAACCTGGAGTTACCCCCTGTTGAGAGGGCCCAGGAGTGGCTGAACCATTTACGGAACCAGCAAACGATCTGGGATCCCAATCCAGCCAGGGTGTGCCTGTTAAGGGCCCTCGGCCTGGCCGCCTTTTGGCTCGACCCAGAGGCGCCGGCCAATGGCTGGCTACAACAGCCAGGCGCGGTGGATCCTGCTGGCTGGTCTTCCCTGCTTGGCCTGGCTGCTCCGGCTTCAGGCCATGTGGTGGTGTTAGGGGCCGCTGGCCCCGAGTGGGACCGGGCCCTTGCCGAGGAGGAATGCCATGGGAGCCCAGCCGGAGCGACACCCATGGCCTACCTACCAGGCTGGCCTGAGCTGATCGTCTCCAACCCCGCTGCCGCACTTGCCCAGGCCGGCTGGCTGGACGTGGCATCGGCGCGCTCTGCCCAGTTGGTGTGGATCACGGGCACGGATGCAGGTCTTGATCCAGCCCTGACTGCGCTGTCTCAGGTAGCCCAGTCGTCGGTAGCCCTGGCGCCACCACTGACCCCCGCCGAGCTTCGCAGCCAGTTGGCTGGCAAGCCCCTTAGGGCTTTGGCAGAAGATCGTCCTTCCCCCGCAGTCGAAGAACTATTCCGGTGGGAGCTGCCGATTCCCGCCCAGGCAGCGGTGGTCGTGAGCCTCTACAACTATGGCGATCGCATCGCTGCAGCCCTCGACAGTGCGGCTGCCCAAAGCCAGCAGCAACTCGAGCTGATTGTTGTCGATGACGCCTCCAGTGATGGCGGCCCTGCCGTCGTGCAGGCCTGGATGGCCGCTCGGGTGAAAGCTGGAGGCCATCCCTTCGTTCACCTGCGGCTGCTTCGCCATGGGTCCAATGCCGGCTTGGCCACAGCCCGCAACTCCGCTTTTAGGGCGGCTACGGCACCGTGGTGTTTCGTACTCGATGCCGACAACGCCCTCTATCCCGATGCTTTGCGCGCATGCTTGGAGTTGGCCCAGGCAGGCCCGGCAGCCCTGGCCGTTGTGCATCCCCTGTTGGCCGTGGAGGCAGAGACAGGACGGCCAGACGAGCTGCGCAGCTTGGTGAGACCCCAGAGTTGGCAGCGTGAGCGCTTCAGCTTTGAGAATCATGTGGACGCCATGGCCCTGGTCCGTCACAGGGCCTGGGACGCCGTTGGGGGGTATACCCACATCGAGGGCGGCTGGGAGGACTACGACTTTTGGTGCAAGTTGATTTCAGCTGGATTTCATGGCCTTCAATGCCCCCGGGTGCTGGCCGTGTATCGCAGTCATTGCCAATCCATGAGTCACACCGCCACCAACCGGAACTGGAAAGCCCTTTCCCGTACTCTTCAGGATCGCCATCCCTGGCTGCAGCTTCCCCACGCCCTCTGATCGACCCCGGCGCTGAACCATGAGGACAAGCCGAGCAATGCACGCCCTAGTGCGCTGGCTGGCTGGTGCACCAGGCGAAAGGGTTTTGGTTGCTATGGCGTTGGTCGCTCTGGTGCGCCAGCGCCGCCTAGGACTGAAAGCCTCACCCTTGATTGCCGCTGTCCCATCCTTCGGCCATCCCAAACTCGCGCTCTGGCAGGCCATTGCTGCGGCCATTGCCCACAACAATCCCCCACCTCCATCCCCATCCCAGCTAGCTGAAGTGGTGGCGGCTTTGAAAGCCACCCAGGCCTACCGCGATGCGGAAGCCCGCCTGGAATGTTGCGCGAGTTCCCCCTTTGGCAGAAGTCCCCATTACTGGGCACTGCTTGAAAGCTGGCGGGCCCAACCACCAGAGAGGCTGATGATCTTTCATCACTACGACCGGCGCGGTTGGCTCCCAGGCAGCTGGATGGAAGCCCTGCTGGCCATTGGCCGGGCCGGTTGGACCGTGGTGGTTTCTTCCAATGATCTTCAACCTCAGCTTGCCCAGGAACTTGAACAATCGGGAATTGTTTTAGCTCTGAGGGCCAATGTGGGGCTTTGTCTTGGGGCCTACAAGGATCTTGCCCTTCTGCTCCAGCAAGACCAGGGGTTGGCAACCGGCCTCCGTTCCTTGGTGCTCTGCAACGACAGCACCCTGCCTGTGGCCCCGGCAGCAGCATTGATTCGTCAATTAGAGGCTTGGGTTGAGGCGAGCGAAAGCAGCGAACGCCCCGTGCTTGCCGGCCTGACCGACTCGGCGCAACGGGGTTGCTACCACCTGCAGTCGTACCTCCTCTATGCCAATGCCGCCCTAGTTCAACATCCCGCTTGGCTGAGCTTCTGGCTGGAATTTCGGGTTTGTGGCTCCAAAGATGAACTCATTAATTCCGGTGAAATTGGCCTCTCCCAGGCCGCCCTGGCCGCGGGTGTCGCCCTGGAGCCGGCCTATCCCCTGGTGGCGGGGCTGCTGGACAACGAGGCCATGGCCGGAGAATTGCAGCGGTTTGGCATCCACCAACCCAAACACGTGAACCAGGCGCTGTTCGCTTGGCAGAGCCTGCTGGAGCGGGGCTTCCCCTTGGTGAAGAAACACGTGCTGTTCGATCTGATCGAAAACCAGGGTCAGGCGATGGCCATCGCCTCCCTCGCCCGCTGGATTCCTCCGGAACGCCGGTCCCTGCTTGCGGCCGATCTGCAGGAGCTGTTTGTGAGTCGCTACGCCTTCGCCACCCCGGAGTCCGGTTAACCGCCGTGCTGCAACTCCTACGGGAATGGCCACCTGGCTACGGCGGGGTTGAACGGGTCGCCCATGAGCTGGCCCTGCAGTGGCAGGGGTTGGGTGAACCCTGCTCGGTGTACAGCCTGGCGGGCCAACCGAACGCCAGGGCTGAGGTTGATCCCCTGCCTGTCCCCTACCAGCGGGTTCCCATAGCGCGCCTGTCCCTCGGACGCCTGCTGATTCCCCTGCCAAGCCCTGGATTGCTGCGGCTGCTACTGGCGCCGGAGCCCCTCCACGCCCACCTGCCCTGTCCGGCGGTGCTGGCCCTGGTCGTGCTGGCTCGCTTGCTGCGACCCCGCCGCCCCATCAGCTTGCACTGGCATTCCTTCCTGGAATCGGCCCCAACGCCTTCGGGTCGCCTGTTTGGCCTCTACCAAGGTCTGGCGGAGCTGCTGCTTCCCCTTTTCCCCCGCATTGTGACCACCTCACCGCCGCTGCAGCAGGAGCTCCTGGCCATGGGGCTACAGCCCAGATCGGTGCGCGTGCTCGCCTGCAGCCTGCCGCAACAGGCGGAGCACCGGGGCCTGGCCCTGGCCGCTCTCCGGCTCCAAGAGACCTCTCCGCCATCCCAGTTCCCTCGGGAGCAGGAGTTGGATTTCCGCCTGCTCAGCATCAGCCGCCTCGACAGCTACAAACGCATCGACTGGTTGATTGAGGCCCTGGCCGCCGCCCAGGACCTGATGACGGAGCTGGGGCCAAGGTTGCAACTCGATGTGGTGGGCGATGGACCCGATCGCCAGGCCCTGGAACGCCAGGCCCAGGCCCAGGCGCCTGGCCGCGTGCGCTTCCACGGCCGCCTGGATGAACCCGCCAAATTCGCCCTCTTGGCCAGGGCTGATCTGCTGGTGCTGGCGGCAAACCGCTGCAATGAGGCCTTTGGCATCGTCCAGTTGGAAGCCATGGCCTGTGCCGTGCCGGCCGTGGCCTTCCACCATCGCCGCAGCGGCATGCACTGGGTGAGCCGTATCCCTGAGCTGCCCTGGGATGGCCGCCACCGTTCCCTGGCACCGTTGATTGTTCGACTGGCCACTGATCCGGCCCTGCTGGCCCAGGCCCGCCATGGCGCCCAACAGCGCTATCTCGAGGAGTTCAGTCGGCCGGTTTGGCAGGCAGGCTTTCGGCGGGCCTTTGCCCCATGACTGCAGCCTCCCCGCTCATCAACCTGCTGCCCTACCGCCCGGCCGCCACAGGCCTGAGTCGCTACGTGGAGCGGTTGCTCGCGGCCTGGCCTGGCGCCACTGGCCAGCCGCTGCCCCTGCAGCTGCGCCTGCGGGCCGATGGGGAGGCAGAGCTCTCATCCGCGCTGCCCTTACCGGCTTGCCAACACTCTCGCCGGCTGGGTTGGTTGCAGGCCAACGCCCTGGTGCAGCACGCCGTGCCCGTGGGTCGCCTCGTGCATCAGGCCAACCCCAGCCTGATCTATTCGCCCTACACCGATCGGCTGCTTGCCGTTCGCGATCGACCCCAAGTGATCACCTGCCACGACCTGATCCCCCTGTACTGGAGTAACAGCCGCCGGGCCTACTGGCGCAGTCGCCTTTGGTTGCCGCTCCACCTGCACGGCGCCACCCGCGTGATCGCCATCAGCGGCCATGTGGCAGATCTGCTGGTGGAAAACGGCCTGCCGGCCGATCGCATCGAAGTGGTGCCCAACGGCGTGGAAGCCGCGACTGATCCGGTGCAGGGGCCTGGCTCCGCCGATGTGCTGGTCATTGCCCGCCATGCCCGCAACAAAAACCTCAGCGCAGCCCTCGAGGGGTTCGCGTGCTTCCTGCGCCTACAGCCCAGCTGGGAGGGCCAGTTGCTGCTGGTGGGCCGCCCGGATCGGATCACCCCCCAACTGAGGCGGCTCGCGCAGGAGCTCGGCCTGCAGGGCCGGGTGGAGTGGATCGATGGCCTGTCTGAGCCTGCTTTGGAGCAACTGCTGCGCAGGAGCTTTTGTTTGCTCTCCTGCAGCTTGATGGAAGGGTTTGATTACCCCCTGCTAGAGGCCCAGGCCCGCGGCATTCCCACCCTGGCCAGCCGCATACCGGTCCACAGCGAACTCCACCGCGAGCACGCTCTCCTTTTTGAAGTGGGAGATGGTGGGGCTAGCTTGGGTGCCATTCTTCAGCAGCTCGCGCGCGACTCCGGCCTTTGGCAACAGCTCTCCCAGGCGGGTCCAGTCCACGCCCAGCAGTACAGCCTTTGCAGCCAGGTGAAACAGATTGCGGAGCTCCTGGCCAGCATCCAGCCCTGATTCTTCGCGATGTCTCCCTGGAGATTCCCGTCTTCACCAGCGAGAACCGCAGCCTCAAATCCAGCCTGATCAACTCCGTCACTGGCGGCCTGCTCCGCCAGGGCCGCTCCGGTTCGGTGATCACGGCTTTGCAGGCAGCCACCTGCACAATTTATGAGGGCGAGCGTGTGGCCTTGATCGGCCATAACGGTGCCGGCAAATCCACGTTTCTCAAGCTGGTTTCTGGGGTTTACCAGCACACTTCCGGCCATCTGGAGGCCCGGATCCGGGTGTTTCCGATGATCCACAAGAGTTTCATCACCAGTGCTGAATTGAGTGGTCTTCAGGCCATCAAGGCCCACTATTTGCTGGTGAACGGCAATCTGCGCGGATTCGAACAGTTCTGCAGCGATGTGGTGAACTTCTCGGGTCTGGGTGATTTTGTGCGCCTCCCCCTCAAGACCTACAGCCAGGGCATGTCGGCCCGGTTGTTGTTTGCCGTGCTCACCGCTGGCCGGCATGAATGCCTGGCCATGGATGAGGGCTTCGGTGCTGGCGACAGTAGCTTTTACGACCGTGCCCAACAGCGGCTGGAAGAGTTCATCAGTGCCACCGGCACCCTGCTCTTGGCCTCCCACTCCGATAGCTTGCTGCGCCGCTTTTGCACCCGCGGCTTGGTCTTCAATCGGGGCCGCATCGTTTTTGATGGCCCCCTGGATGAGGCCTTGGCCACCTATCACCAGCAGCCCACAGCCGCATGAAGCATTTCATCAAGCAACCTGCGGGTGCTCCCTCCCAGGCCACGGTGAGGGAAACCCTGCGCCTGGCGTGGGCTCTGCGGCGCGTGTGGTGGTTCACCGCAACGGCCCGCACTAAGGCCCGCTTCGCCCGCACCTGTCTTGGCAGTTTCTGGCTCGGGCTGTCCAACGTGCTCTCGATTGCCGTACTTGCCGTGGTGTACGGCACGGTCTTTCGCGTACAAAATTTCAACGCCTATGTGGTTTTTCTCGGCACCGGCCTGGTGGTATGGAACACCATCTCTTCCGCCATCAGCTCCGCGCCCAACCTGTTTGAGCACAACCACACCCATTTGCACAACACCAACCTCCACCCTGTGTTCTATTCCTTGGAGGAGTGGGCCTTTCAAATTCAGACCTTTGGCCAGTCCTTTATCCTGGTCCTTTTGGCCCTGAGCTGGTATCAGCACGACCTGCTGTGGCATCTCCTGACCGCGGGTTGGCTACCTCTGTTGAATCTTCTGTTGTTTATCTACTGGCTGCCCCTATTGGTTTGCCTGCTGGGTTCTCGCTACAGGGATTTCTATCAGCTCGTACCCATTGTGTTGCAACTGGTGTTTTTGCTCTCTCCAATTCTCTATGAGAAAAAGAATCTGGGTTCCATGGCCTGGACGGCCGATTTCAACCCTCTCTATCGGGTGATCAGTCCGCTCCGCCACGCCCTGATCCAGGGTGATGCCCGCTGGGCCATGGATCTTGGGCTGCTAGGGGTCAATCTGCTCGGAATTTTTTGCGCCATTCGCTGGCTGAACCGGGAACGCCGCCACCTGCCTTTCTTGATTTGAGCTGGTTCAGGCTCCTGCAAAGCTTGACCAGCCCCTAATCATCAGTGATGGATCTTATCGAGCCTGGCGCTCCTTGGACTGGGGTGCTGAATGCCACGTTGGGCAAGGTGAAGCAGCGCTTCGGGCTGCGGTCGAGGCAACCGCTGCCCCATTTTCTTGTGATTGGCACCCAAAAGGGGGGCACCACCAGCCTGCAGAAGCTTCTGGAACAGCACCCAGGGGTGTACTTGCCGCCTTGCAAGGAAGTCCACTATTTCTCCCTGCACGACCAGGAGCCTCCCTCCTGGTATGCGAACCATTTCCGCGCAGCCCAGCCCGGGCAACGCAGGGGTGACATCACTCCCTACTACCTCTTCCATCCCCGGGCTCCCCAGCGAATCAGAGCGTTGCTACCAAAGGTCCGCCTGATCGTGCTGCTGAGGGATCCGGTGGAGAGGACCCTCTCCCAGTATTTTCATGCCCAGCGCCATGGCTTCGAGGTTCTGGAGCTGGAGGAGGCCCTCGCTGCAGAAACAGCACGGCTCGCTGGGGCCGAAGCACGGCTCGCGGAACCGGGTAGCACTGACTACGGCCACCAGAAACACAGCTACCTGAGCCGCAGCCGCTATGAGCTCCAACTCAAACGCTACGAGGCTTTGTTCCCTCAGAAACAGCTGCTGGTTCTGCGCAGCGAGGATCTGTTCAGCACCCCGAAAAGCAGCTGGGATCAAATCCAGCGATTCCTGGGCCTGAATCCAATCTCCCTACCAAGCCAGCTGGCGCGCGCCAATGCCGGCCGCGGCGAGGCCAAAGCGGTGCCTGCAGCTATCCGCGAGCAGCTCAGGCGCGAGTTCGCGCCCACCGCCACAACCGTGAAAGCCCGCTACGGATTCGACTGGGGCTGGTAAGGGCTGCAATGGGCTTGCCCCGCACCCTCATCAGCAGGGGCACGCTGAGGGTGGCCGGGTGGCTGATGCCGTGCTCCCAGAGGCCATCCTCACCCCAGCAATCTCCGTGGTCCGCACAGGCCAGGATCGTGCCGCTAGCAAACCGTTGAAGCAAAGGCCCCAGGCGGCCATCGACCCATTCCAAGCAGGCCCGCTGACGACGGCGACTCTCGGCACGGGAGCAATCGGGTCCGCCAAACGGTACGCAGGGGCTAGGCCAGCGCTCCCAGGGGGCACCGTGATGCCAATAGGGCACATGGGTTTCGCCCACGTTGAGGAACAGGAAGACCGGCTGATCGGGGCCCGCGGCAGCCAATTCAGCCTCAATCCAGGCCAACTGGCCATCTAGGTTCCAGGTGTTTCCAGCAAACTGAAAACGCTCAAACGGTGCCGCCAACACAGCCCCTGTTTCCGAGGAGGTGTTGAACCAATCAACCGCGCCGCTGCCGATGGTGCGATAACCCTGGCGGCGAAACCCCTGGATCATGTTTTCGCCCTCCAGTCGAAAGCTCTGTTCGCCATCGCTTCCAGGGCTACCGGCGAAGGCCATGCGGAACAACTTGCCTGCCTTGGGGTTGAGCCAAGGCTCAGCGCTGCCCACCACCCCAGGGGTGAACCCCATCCAAAAGGCGGCGTGGCTGCCGTAGGTGAAATAGCTGGGAGCCTGGGCCCGATGCAGCGGACCGATGGCAGCTAAATGGGGGATGGTGCCGGCGCGGTGGGCGGAGTGGAACGTGTCGTAACGGCAGGAATCCAGGCTGAGGAACAGCACGTTTGCCGCCATAGGGACTCTGCTTTGAGCAGTTAGGGTAGTTGGCTTGATGGGGATTCCTTCCTTTGGCCACCAGGCAGAAACGCCGCTTCCTGCTGCTGCCTCAAGAGCATTCGGTCATGCTTCGGCAAACCTCAAGCTGGGGGCAGATCTTTCTGCTCTCTCTCGTTGGGCTAGGGGCCACTGCGTTCGCCACCGCCTGGTTCTACCGGTTGGACGAGGTGATTACAGCCCAGGGCAGACTCCAGCCCCAGCGGGGAGGCGTGGAGCTCAAAAGTCCGATGGCAGGGCAGCTGGCCGACCTGCTCACTAAAAGTGGCGAGCGGGTGAAACCTGGACAACCGCTTTTGAGGTTTGATGTGCGAGCCGCCCGCAGCGAAGAATCCAATCTGACCAAACAACTGGTATTAGAAAAGAAACGTCTTTCCGACCAACTGAAGAGCAACGCCCAGCGCCAGATCACGGCACAGCGCAACGTGGAGCTAAGCCAAACGATCCTCAAGCGCCTCAGGCCTCTGCAGCAGGGCGGGGCCATGAGCGAAGTGCAGATCCTGCAACAAAACAATCAGCTGGAAACCCAGAGGGATCAGGTTCTGCAGTTGAAAACGGAGCGTAATCAGCTGATCAGCGACAGCCAAAGCAGAAGCCAGGAGTTACAAGGCCGCCTGGCCCAGGTGCGAAATCAACTACGCAATGAGTGGGTCAAGGCCCCAATCGGGGGAGTGGTGTTCGATCTCAAACCCGACAACGACCGCTATGTGGCCCAAAATGCCGAACCACTACTAAAAATTGTGCCAGGAGGCAACCTAAGCGCCCAAGTAACTGTTGGAAATCAGGACATCGGCTTCATTAAGGCCGGCCTACCGGTCAAAGTACGCGTGGATACTTTCCCTTATACTGAATACGGCGAAATCGCCGGATCGGTGAGCCAAGTAGGTGCCGACGCCCTGCCTCCCGATCAAATCATTCGCACGTTCCATTTCCCTGTGGACATTAGTCTTAGCCGCTCTCAACTCCAGGGCAAAGACGGTAAGCCGATCGCCCTGCAATCCGGTATGACTATCACGGCAAACCTCAAGTTGCGCGATCGACGCTTGATCGAGTTACTCAGCGACCTATTTACCAATAGGGGCGATAGCCTTAAGAGGCTAAGACAGCCATGACTGAGGCAATTGTTTTTCTCGACGAGAAGCCTGTATACAATCACGAGATTGTTGGCATCCTTCGTCGCAACGGCCAACTGAACGGCCTTCTCCAGGAGTGGGTTCTTGAACGTTGCCTGGTTGATGTCAAACTCGATCCAATAGAGGAGCAAAAATTACTCACAGAGTTCCGCCTGCAGAATAAGTTGGAAGATGAAGAGTCTTACGTTGCCTTTCTACAACAACGGCAGCTGAACGAAGATTTACTACTACAAACGCTTACTCGCCCCCACAAAGTGGTGATGTACCGAGAGGAACGCTGGGGACCTCGAGCCAATAGTCTCTATCTCCAAAGCAAGGAACGCTATGACAGCATTCGCTACCGAAGGCTGGAGGCCACTGATGCCGACGTAATGCAAGAAGTTTATTTTCGCCTGAAGAGTGGCGAAGAAAGCTGGGAAGCCTTGGCCCGCCAGTTCAACCCGGGAAATCCAGACGCGACTGGGCTAGTGGGCCCTGTTGCTGTCAACCAGGTAGAGCCTGAATTGCTCGAGAAATTGCGCGAGGCTGGCGAAGGTAAGCTGCTCCTACCCCTGCAACTTGGCACCAACACGGTGGTCGCACAGCTGGAGGAGATCCTTCCCTCCGAGTTCAACGAAGAGCTGAGAACACTTCTGTTGCGCGATGCTTTTGATCAATGGCTTGCTGAGGAATGCAGCAGGACGATTAATAAATTGACGTTCGCCCCATGATAGTGAGCACCACTGCAAATCCGAACCTAGAGGAGCTCCGTCAGGTCCCATCCCTGGTAGGTGCTCGCCAAGAAACCCTCGAGGCCCTGGCCGCAGGAAGCTTGGAGGTACAACTTGGCCAGGGCCAAACCCTGCTAAGGCCCCAGACGCTGGAGAGCCATGGCTTTCTGCTGCTGGAAGGAGCACTGAGGTTGCTCGCTGAAGATCCCATCAGCCTTGAGCTCTTCACCATTGGGAAGGTGGAAGCTGGGGAGCTGGTGGGCTTTGTGGGGTTGCTGAGGCAGGGAGCCTGCGAGGGCGCAATTGCCCGCAGAGCCAGCCGGCTGCTCAGTATCCCGATGGAGCTTGTGGCCAGCCTGATCCAAGAGGACCCAGGGCTCCGCCAAGGTTTGATGGCATTAACCAGCCCAGCGGAAGCAGCTTGTGTCCTTGGCCAGTACCTCAAGCGGCTGCCCCAACCTCCTGCTGATACCCAGGACTGGATTGTTCAGCAACTCCCCCACTGCAAGCTGAGCCTGGAGATTGGCGAAGAAGATCCAGGGATCTACCTACTGAGCTCCGTACTGCCGGAGCAAGAACAGCGGGTTGGCGAGCCGATTGACCCGGAAGAACTGGCCACAATCCAAGCATCCAGTGCTTTATCCGTGCGTTTGATTGCATGGCTAGAGGCTGTGAGTGGGAACCACGGCATACAAGAACCAGAAGCACCGAAAGGTGATCCCGAAGTCGCTCATCCAGAACCGATCTCCGCCAGGAGCCCAGCCAGCTGGCGCCCCGGAGCAGCCCTCGATCTAACAGCAGTGGGCTTGCGCGAGGCCGGCAGCGATGCCAATTCACAGAATTTCAGCCTTGTTCGAGGCAAGGGCCCGGTACAGGCAAACCTGGCAACACTGCGCATGGTTGCAAGGGCCTACGACACTCCATGCCCTGTGGATGTGCTCGAAAAGATGCTCGAAGGGGCGGTGGAACGGGCTGGCAGTGTGCCGATCCATGGCATGGGCCAATTGTGTGAAGTCATGGGGCTGCAGACCCAGGTGGGGCAGGTAAAGCTGGAACAGCTGCACCGACTTGAGCTACCCGTGTTGGTGAACTGGCGCGGCCGGTTCGCGCTGCTTACCCAAGTGGCCAAAGGAATGCTGCGGCTAGCCGATCCGGAGCGGGGCTGGCAGACGCTTCCCATGGCAGAGGGGCACAGTGCCTGGGGTGATGCGGTGGAGGTGGTTCTGCTCAAGAGGCTTGCCGACACGCCAAAACGTCGCTTTGGCTGGAGCTGGTTCACCCCAGTGCTGCAGCGCTACCGCTGGCCCCTTGTCCAAGTGCTGCTGGCGTCCCTATTCATCCAGGTGTTCCAGCTTGCCAATCCGCTGCTCCTGCAGCAAATCATCGACAAAGTGATCAACCAGGGAAACCTCACGGCCCTGCAGGTGTTGGGGGCGGCCTTGGTGGTGAGCGCCCTGTTCCAGGGACTGCTCACATCGGTGCGCACCTGGCTGCTGATCGACACCACTGATCGCATGGATTTACAGCTGGGCAGCCAAGTGATCGACAAACTTTTGCGCCTGCCCCTGCGCTTCTTTGAAAAACGTCCAGTTGGAGAGCTTTCCCAACGCCTGGGCGAATTGGCAAACCTGCGAAGCTTTCTTACCGGCACAGCCATTACGAGCGCGCTGGATCTTCTGTTTGCTGCAATTTATATCCTAATTATGCTGATGTACAGCCCATTGCTGACAGCAGTTGCACTTGGAACCGTGCCACTGTTTGTTGCCCTGGTTCTGTTTATAGCCCCACTCTATCGCACGCTAATTCGGCATCAATCTGAATATGCGGCACGCACCCAAAGCCATTTGATCGAAACCCTATCGGGAATCCAAACGATCAAAGCCCAACACTTTGAACTCAATTCCCGTTGGCGCTGGCAAGAGCGCTATTCAGGCCAAATTTCCGAAGGTTTCAAAAGCGTGCTTCTTGGAAGCAGCGCGTCAGAAATTGGAAATTTCCTCAATCAACTGAGTTCTCTTTTAATTATCTGGGTTGGGGTCTATTTGGTGGTGGATGGAAAGCTGAGCCTTGGCCAACTCATCGCCTTCCGCATTATTGCCGGGTATGTAACCGGGCCGATCCTGAGGCTCTCCAGCCTTTGGCAAGGATTCCAACAAGTTGGACTATCCATGGAGCGCCTGGCCGACATCGTGGACCAACCAAGCGAAGCTGGAGAAGAGGACTCAGAACAAATAGCCCTGCCCGCTATTCGCGGTGAAGTGAGGGTTGAAAGCCTGAAGTTCCGCTTCGCCAAGAGCGGCCCTTACCAAATTGACGGGGTCGACCTGGTCATCCCCGCTGGCAGCTTCGTAGGGATTGTGGGCCAGAGCGGCAGCGGCAAGAGCACGCTCATGAAGCTCCTGCCGAGGCTGTATGACCCGGAGCAAGGCAGGATTCTGATCGATGGCTACGACATCTCCAAGGTGAGTCTTTCCAGCGTGCGTCAGCAGATAGGAATCGTGCCCCAAGACTGCTTGCTATTTGAAGGCACCATTCGCGACAACATCAGCATGAACCTGCCCGAGGCTGATACGGAAACGGTGATCAATGTGGCCCGCGCTGCTGCTGCCCACGATTTCATCATGGATCTGCCTGACGGCTATCGCACCAAGCTGGGCGAACGGGGTGCAGGCCTGAGCGGCGGCCAACGCCAGCGAATCGCCATCGCACGAACGCTGCTCCAAAATCCCAATCTGCTGATACTCGATGAAGCCACAAGCGCGCTTGATTACGACACTGAGGCCACGGTCTGCCGCAACCTGCAGCAACAACTGATGGGGAAGACGGTTTTCTTCATTACCCACCGCCTGTCCACCGTTCGACATTCCGACCTGATTGTGCTTATGCACCAAGGACGTATTGCCGAGCAGGGAACCCACAAGGAACTCATCGACAAAGGGGGCCGCTATGCCGCCCTGTACGCCCATCAGGGGGATGCTTAAAACCGGAAAATCTAGAGCAAAAACTACAATTTCCCTAGGCGAATAACATAAAGATCGGCACCATTTGATCGATCAATACTAGAAGCTTTCCCAATCTCAATATTTGCGCCCTTAAAACCAGCTACTGAATTCAATTCGCGGCCATCCATCTCGGCACTGGTGCCAGGAGCAAGCCTCCAATTCTGACCAGCCCACCCAGTCAGTTGGATCAGGTTCAGATTTCCTCCATAGCCTTCCTGGGGAAGGACTGGCACATAGCGAGCATCACCAAGGATGGGGTAACGCAACCGCATGCGATCTGAAAACTGTGGTGCATAATTCAATTGTCCCAAAAACAAGAGCTCAACCGGGGCTTTACTGGAGCCATGGTCCAAAGCAATGAGCCGAGCGATCTGCTTGGCCGCCTCGGAATTGTGGGTGAGCTGGGCATCCAATGCCTTGGCATAGGTTGCTGAAAACGCCAATCCCTGACTCAGGATAAAAACAGCAAGCAAGGCACCCGTAGGGCGGGGCCACCGCCATTGGGCCAAAAGCACCGCTGGAATAAAGCCCGAACAAGCCAAAATCCTAGGCTTCACCAACAGATGGTCGAATGCAACGGCAGGCCCCACCAGGGCAAACAACCAAACTGCATACACTGCAGCGACCAAAACCACAGCGCGCCAGGGCCTAGGACGCGAACTTTGAACCACCGCCTGAACGGGGGTCAATAAAAAAAAGATCGCACTGATTAACAAAATCAGAAGCAAAATAAAGCGAGCTGGCAGGGTAATGGGCGAAAAATCCTGGAGGACATGCCCAAAGAGAGAAATATTCTGCCAAAATGAACCCGTAATTAAATTGAACCCTACAAACAAGTCTGAGCGATCCTGCACATAGGAATCGTGGATAAAGACTGCAAAAAATAACCGGGTGATGAGAACTACCCCAAAGGAAACAGCAGCAGCGAAGGCGACCATGGACCAAACCGGCCGCCGCTTACCGATCTCCTGCACGATCAACAAAGGAACCCCAGCAAACCACCAACCGAGCGCAATGGGGTAGGTCAGGGTGGCAACCAACAGCAAGGCCAGCTGGATGCCAGATACGGTGAAGCAACTTGATCGACGCGACTGCGGTGGGCTGCTGATGTAACCGCGGCAAAGCAGAAGCGCTAGGGCAACCGCCAAAAATGCCCAGGCATAGGGGAAAGCGTCGTAGCGGTAGATCCAGAGCTGGAGGGCGTAGGGGTTGAAGACAGCCAACGAGACCATCACGATCGCTGGCCAGGGTCCAGAGCGAAGGTCTTGGTAGGTGGCAAGGGCTAACAGGGCAGCGACGGCCATAACCCCAAGGGCGCAATAATTGGAGAGGGGAGATAGGTCGAGCACAACCGGTGCTCCAGACCAGAGCCAACTGATCACAGTCGCGCCATAGCGGCCTAAATAGCTCCAGGCCTCACCATGGAGATCTCTCGAAAGATCATCGAGATAGGGATATCCCGAGAAGTAGTAACGGCTCAAAGCAAGGCCATAGGCCATCACGACGGCCAAAATCCAAAGCCAATGCCCTTGATACAGGCGCCGGGCATGGCCAATCGATTGCTGCCAAATTCCGCGATGCATCGCTCAAGCCAAAGAACGGCTCGCCACCAATTGCATCAATGCCAGCTGGCGGGGCACACAGGTGGCCAGGCCAAATTGCTCCAATACGGTTTGGCGGGCAGCGACCCCGAGCTGGGCCGCTCGTTCAGGATTGGTTAAAAGCTCGGCCATGGCTGTGGCCAAATCCGCCGGCGAAAAGAAATCAACCAACAAGCCATTCCGACCGTGTTGGATGGCTTCTTGGACAGGCGCCGTAGCCGATCCGACCACAGGAGCTGCCGTACTCATGGCCTCGAGGAGACTCCAACTCAACACAAAGGGATAGGTGAGATAGACATGGCAGGCCGTTATTTTGAGCAATTGTAGAAATTGCTCGTAGGGCAAAGATCCGGTGAAATGAACCCGAGCTGGGTCATAGCGACCGGAAATTTCCTCGAGAAACACATCCTTCCAATCGCCCACGGGCGCTGGTTTGCCATAACTGACCCCTTGCTGCTCGCCCACGATGACCACTCGGGCCTGGGGCAGCTGTTGATGCAGGGCTGGGATCGAGCGAATCAAGGTATGGCAACCGCGATAGGGCTCAATCCGTCGATTCACAAACGTGACTATGGGATCACCGCGGCGAATTGTTGTGCCATCGGGCAGGGTTAGAGGAGCCACGCCCGCATCCGGCTTGGCCAATTCCGTATCAATGCCATCGTGGATGGCACTGATGCGTTTCTGCCAATGGCTGGGGAAGGTGCTGCGCTGAAATTCCGTGGCCGCCACACCCCAGGCACTGGCTTCAAGCATGAGTAGCAGATTGGCATTCTTCATGCGCATCCGGGCACAGGCCTGCCAATCGGGTTCACCCTGGAGCTCAGGATCGAAGTCGTAGTCAACGCCAAAGGCGTTGTAATAGAACTCCTGGTAGGTGAGCATGGGAGCCTCAGGCCAAATATCTTTCAGATAAAGGGCCTCCCCCCAGCCTGGATGGGCACAAATGAGCTGGGGTCGAAAGCCTTGCTTTTTGAGTTCGAAGGCTGCCCTGGCGCATGCCTCACCGCGAATCACCTTGCTTTCCAATTCCACCGCCCAATCGTGGATACCCTTGGTGTTGCCTCGGGTTAAGCCATAGCGCACGTGCTGCACACCCTTGGGGATCGGTTCACTTAGTGGTTCAATCCCCAAACCCACCAGCTGGTTGCCACCCTGGGCTGCCAAACTGCGCAAGATGTGGCGGTATTGGCCTGGAAAACCCTGGTGGACAAAAAGAATCTGCATGATCTCAGAAATTATTCTCCCAGGCTTTCACGCCAACCCGTAAAGGCCAGATGAATACGCTCCCAAGCCTGCTCAATGGACGACCGTTCTTGGTTGCTGTCATAAAGACTTTTCACTGCAATGGCCTGGCGCTGGAGCCTGAGCTGGGTTTCGCGAGGTTCCTCGACAAAAGCAGCGAAGGCCCTCTGAATCGCCTGAATAAATCCAGCCCAATCGCCAAACGTGACCATCTCTGAAGCACCAAAACGAAATAGTTCATTGCCACCTCCACCGCTATAGCCAACTACCCAACACCCTGCTGCCATGGCCTCGGCTATGGGCAAGCCAAAGCCTTCTGGATGGCCAAAGGCTAAAAAGAGACGCCCCGAATTCAGCTTTTCGGCAACAGCTGCATGGGTGAGACCCTCTAAGGGCTCACCCTGCCAGCCCTCGCTGTGCTTCAACCCGCAACGCTGCATACCAGCCAGCACAGCTTGAACATGGTCTGGATTTTTACGGGGCATCCAGTGCATGCGATTGGCCTTGGAATCGCCATCGCCATGGCCAAATATTGGCTCAATGGCATTGACAATGCGGCTCAGGCGGGCGTCTGGCAGGCCCAAATTGGTGCGGAGAAAACGGTGGGTATCTTCCGACACTGAAAGCACCTGCAGCACAGCGCGGTCGTCGTAGAAGGCTTGGAGGTATGCCGCGGTATCGGCTGTGAATTGGCGATAGGAGTAATAGGCGTTCTGGTTGAACACCACCCTGGCCATGGCCGAAAGATCGAGATCGCGCCACGAGCGAAGATCAATCCCCAAATAGGTTTCCGGCAGCACCAACAGGGTTTGGTCAGGGGTGAGCTCGCCAAGGGCATGGCTCTCAGACAAAGCCAACGTGGGAGCGGAGCTCTCAAACCAGGACGGGCGAAAACCGGGCTTCTCGGTGAGCATGGCTGCATCCCAGCCCAACGCGCAAAGGTGTTCCACATGGCGATAGAGCTGCTTGACACCGCCAATGGCCTGGTCCACATCGGGGACGCAAATCACACGAACCCTGGGGCGCTGGGATGGGGCGGACACCAGAGATTTGCAGACGGGCACCATCTTGCCTGGCCACCCCCTGAAAGGATGGCCCTGCGGTAGTAAGCGCCATGGCCCTAAACCCCAGCCCAACCACCCTGGGGCCTCTCCCGCTATCGCTACTGATGGCCCCGCAGGCCTACAGCCTGGATCCCAACCAACCCCTGGGACGGCAGTCGGCGGGGGCAGGATTGCTTGAGGGCTATCTGCGCTACGGCGGCAACGGGCGCCATCACATCGCCGTGGTGGAGCAGGACCATGGGCACTGGTTTCATGCCCAGGCCTGCCGCTATAACCAAATGGCGCAAACGGTGATGGCGCCATTGGCAGACTGGGGCTCCGCTGCGGCGGCCACGGGTGCCATCGCATTACCAGGACCAGGCTTGGATGAGTGGGCCTGGAAGCGGATGCCCTGGGGCGATGGGGCCTTCTCCCTGGTGGGCGTGGTGCACACCCTCTGCAGCCGGCCGGTGCAGTGGGGGCTGGGCCAGTTCACGGCCGCTCCGGTGCGGCCCTGGGATGCCCTGATCTGCACCTCCACGGCAGCCAGCCGGGTGGTGGAAGGGTTTCTGGAGCGGCAGGAAGGGTGGCTGCAGCAGCGGTTGGGAGCCAACCGTTTCGAGAGGCCCCAACTGCCGGTGATTCCGCTGGCGGTCCATCCGGAGGGTTGGGCGCCAAAGGGGGGCAAGCAGCAGGCCATGGCCAAAGCGCGCCAGGAGCTGGGCATACCCAATGACGCCCTGGTGGTGCTGCTGGCCGGGAGGCTGGATGTGCTGACCAAATTCCATCCGGGACCCCTACTGCGGGAGCTGGCCTGGCTGCAGCAGCATGAATTTCCAAAACTGCGTCTGCTGCTCTATGGAGAGGCCCCCAACCCGGCCATGGAGAGCATGTGGCGGGCAGGCATGGCGGAGGCGGCGCCAGAGCTGCCGGTGCATTGGCTACCGGGCCGGCAGCTGGAGCTGGCCGGCCCGGTGCGCTGGGCTGCCGATCTGTTTGTGAGCCTTCCAGACAACCCCCAGGAAACCTTTGGCATCACCCCCCTGGAGGCGATGGCGGCAGAGCTGCCCTGCCTGGTGAGTGATTGGGATGGCTACCGCGACACCGTGGCTGACAGCGTGGGCATCCGGATTCCCACCCGCATGGTGGAGGGACTGGGCCAGGAACAAAGCACGGGACTGCTCAGCGAAACCTTGCATTACAGCCAGGCCGTCGGCCAGATCGGCCAGGGCATTGCCGTGGATGGCCAAGCCCTCAAGGCAGCCCTGCGCATCCTGCTATCGGATTCAGAGCTCAGATCCCAGCTGGGGACCGCCGGCAGGCAGCGGGTGCTGCAGCACTACAGCTGGGAGGTGGTGATGGGCCAGTGGCGCAGCCTGTTGCTGGAGTTGGCCGAACGGCGACGCCATGGCCTCAGCCAGGGGGAAGCAGGGGAGCCTGGCTTGCCGCCATGGCTGCCCAATTGCAGCACAGGGTTTGGGGCCTTCGCCAGCGAAATATTGGAACGGCCCTTCCAGGCAGCAGCCCCGGAAGATCTCAGGGCAGGAATCAGCAGCCGCCTGCAATCGCCCCTCGAGAGCTGGGATGGGGGCCTGAAGCAGGAGCTGATGGAACTTGATCCCGGCCAATGGGATCGGCTCAGCCCCCGGGCCTTGGGGTGGCTGCTGAAGCAGGGCCTGGTGAGCCCCTAGGGCGAACTCCGGCACAATCGCCCCCATGGACATCCTCTTCATCCACAGCAATTACCCAGCCCAGTTCAGGCATCTGGCCGTGCAGCTGGGCCAGGATCCCCGCCATCGGGTGATCTTCCTAACGGCCCGTGAGGATGCGGCAACCACTCCGCTGCCTGGGGTGGAGATCCGCCGCTACCACTGCCACCGGCAACCCGGCCCCGATGGACACCACTACCTAATCAACACGGAAGAGGCGGTGCTCCAGGGCCAGGCGATTCTGCGGGAGGTGGCTGCCCTGGTGGAGGAAGGCGTGCGACCGCGGCTGATTGTGACCCATGGAGGCATGGGGCTGGGGCTGTTTTTGAAGGATCTGCTGCCAAAGGCGGTGCATGTGGGTTACTTCGAGTGGTATTTCCGACCAGAAACAACCCGGTATCTGCTTGCTTCCTACGATTTCGACACCCAACTAAAAACGGGGCTCCGCAACCTGCCGATTTTGCAGGAGCTCGACCGCTGCGATGTGGCGGTGGTGCCTACGGCCTGGCAAAAGAAGCAATTTCCGCAGGCTTACCAAAACAAGCTGCAGGTGAACTTCGATGGGGTGGATCGCCAGTTTTTCCACCCCGCCCCACGGGATCTGGCTGGAAGCGATGTGACGCTTACCAATCGAGAGAGTGGGGAAACCTGCCAGCTCAACGCTGGCAGAACAGTGCTGAGCTACGCCACCCGGGGCATGGAACCCCTGCGGGGTTTTCCGGAATTCCTCAGGGCGGCGGCCACCCTGCTGCAGGACTTTGGGGATTTAGAGGTGGTGATCGCGGGGGCTGATCGCCAGGCCTATAGCTACCCGTCTCCAAGCCACGGCGGCAGCTGGAAAGGGCACCTGCTAGGGGAGCTGGGCGCTTTTGCGGGAAGGGATCGGCTGCACTTCACCGGCCTGCTGAGCTACGAGGATTACCGCACGCTGCTCTGGCGCAGCAGTCTGCACTGCTATTTCACACGGCCCTATGTGACCAGCTGGAGCCTGTTTGAAGCAGCAGCCTGTGGCGCCCGGCTGGCCGTAAACCGCAGCCCGGCAACAGATGGCATCGCTGCAGAGCATTCGGTGCGCTGGGTGGATCTCGAAGATCAAAACCAATTAACGGCCAGCCTGCGGCAGGGGCTTAAACAGCCAGGGCCGCGGGCAGAATTGCTGCCTGGCTTTGGGCTCGAGGACAGCCTGCAGAATTGGCAGGCAATCGTGAACAAGGCCCTTCAAAGCACTTGATCAAGGCTGAGGGGCTCACCACGGCAATAGGAGCGGCGGGCTACTCGCCCTAATAGTTGTTCGTAAAATGACGGGGGCGCCCCATGGCCCGGTCGCACGATGCGGATGTTTTCAGGCGTGAACACATCACCTGCGGTGATGTCGGCCGCCACATAAATAGACCGGCGAAACACAAGGCTCTTGCGTTCCGCTTCGGTGGGGCCGTAGCGCACCTGACCAAGGGCCTGCCAGGCACGGTCGGTTTCCTGAACCAAAGCCGCAAGTTCGGCGGGCTCCAGCGAAAAGGCACTGTCGACACCGCCTTCGGCGCGGGAGAGGGTGAAGTGCTTCTCGATCACTGTGGCTCCAAGGGCCACTGCCGCCACAGCGACGCCCACGCCCATGGTGTGATCGGAGAGGCCCACCTCACAGCCAAACAACTGCCTCAGGTGGGGAATGGTGCGGATGTTGGTGTTTTCCGGGCTAGCGGGGTAGGTGCTTGTGCATTTGAGCAAGATCAAATCACGGCATCCGGCCCCACGGGCGGTTGCCACGGCCTGCTCCAATTCTCCAAGGCTGGCCATGCCGGTGGAGATGATCAGGGGCTTGCCGGTAGAAGCAGCCTTGGCAATCAAGGGGAGATGGTTGTTCTCAAAGCTGGCAATCTTGTAGGCAGGCACATCGAGTGTCTCTAGGAAATCGATCGCCGATTCATCAAAGGGGGAACTGAAACAAACGAGGCCCAGATCACGGGCCCGCTGCATAATTGGCTGATGCCACTCCCAAGGGGTATGGGCCTTGGCGTAGAGATCGTGAAGGTTTTGGCCAGCCCAAAGGGAATTCGGATCGCTGATTTCAAAGCTGCCACCGCGCACGTCTAGCGTCATCGTGTCAGCGGTGTAGGTCTGCAGCTTGATCGCATGGGCTCCCGACTGAGCGGCAGACTCCACGATCGTCAGGGCCCGCTCCAGGCTCTGGTTGTGGTTGCCGCTCATCTCGGCGATCACAAAAGGTGGGTGATACGGGCCAATTGGCAGGCCAGCGAGCTCGATTGTCATGATGGAAGAGGATTTTCGGGTGTGGATAACATTGGTTTGATTCTCACATCCGCGTGTAGACCATCACTTCGCTGGATCACACGGCGAAACTCCAACCGCATGCCGTTCGCCTCCAGGAAGGCATGGGGGTAGCCCTCAGCATCAAGCATGCGGATCTTGTCATACCACGCTGTTAGATCTCCAGCAGGTGAATCGCAAAGGTTGCTTTGGGCTGGTGTTCGGCGGCCGAACAGCACGGGCTCGCCTTGTTGCGCCTGGGGAAGGGGGTCCTCTCGCACAATGCGCTCGATCATTTGTTCGATCAGCCCATCGACCCGCAGGAAGATTTCCTCGGCGGTTCCATGGAGGGCAAGGTGTTCCTTGATGTAGACATCGCCCGCATCAAGATCCGCCACACATCTCAGCGCCGTGAGCATGGTGCTGTTGTGGCCTCGCTGAATCAGGTTCTGCAGGGGGCTTCCTCCGCGACCGTAGGGCAAGTCAGTCATGTGGAAGATCACGGTTCGCCATTGGCCCCAGATGGCTTCTGGGATCAGATGGCTCCAGTGCGGCACGAAGATCCATTCGGGATCAATGGCAGCCACCGCTTCCGCGGTGAGCTGGGCGGGAGAGGAGATGCTCTCGACGGGCCGATCCAACCTCTGGCTAAGACGGCCAGAGAGTGGTCCATTCCAGGGCCGACTCGAGATCAGCAGTAGTGGGCGCCTAGGTGGCAGTGGGGCCTTAACCATCAACCTTGGATCAACCTGAGGGCGAGGATCACGAAATCGAAGCAAACAATTGGTTAACAATCAGCTTTGTGACTGAGTTCCTGTAAACGTGTAAAGGGAGCAGGTCCGTATGCGAGCACATGGGGAAAGTGCTCCACCCCAGGCGTTTGCAGGATTTCTCGGCGTCCAAGTGGAGATGTCGCTTTCGTAATGAAAGACGTTATGGGAAAAGGATATTGAATCTTAAGAGAGCTTCGATCAGCAAGGGGAGGCAGTCGTTGAGCCAACTGCAGGAATCACTGAGCCGGGTGACGCAGCTGGGTACCAGCGCCATCGGGTTGCATTCCGGTACGAGAGGGGGGGCAACGAAGAAGGTTCTTGAACGACAGCACTCTCTTCCAAGAAGCCGGCACGGGCGAACGTGGCCTGGCTGGCCTTGTTGCCCATGAACACCTCGGCAACTGCTGCGGTACCTGGGCCCCAGTTCTGTTCCATTGCCTGGAGCCCCTGGCGCACAACTTCCCCGGCAAGCCTTTGTCCACGGACGCAGCGATCGAGCGACAGGTCGATCAATGCTTCCCCAAACACGTTCTTGGGGGAGGTTATCTGTCGATCAAAGCGGATCTGCCCCAGAGGGCATCCAGCGGAATCGGTGGCAATCAGGTGTAGGCGATTGGGGGATTCGAGGCCCGCCTTAAACCAGCTGTTGTGCTGATCTGGGGAGATCCGTTCCGGCGAGAAGCTGTGGACTCTTACCTCGGGGTCATTAGCCCAGCTCAACAACAGATCCTCATCCATGGCATTGGCCTGGCGCAACCGCAGAACCCCCCGGGCGCCAAGCATGGCTGCAGCCACCCGCGCTGCCCCCCAGCCATCGCTGAGGCTGCGGCCGGATGCCAGGGCCCAAGGGTGCTGCAAGGCGGCAAGAAGTGCTTGTCGGATCGCACCTGCATTCACCGTGGCGCTGCTACCAAGCAGTTGCAGGTGACCGGCCTGATCGAGCGCTTCGGTAAACGGCCATTGGTTAGCCGCAATAGCCACCACCAAGCTGGGCAACCCCAAGCAGACCCGCTCCCAGGTGGTGGCCCCACCAGCACCGATCGCCAGGTCTGCCCGCGCGATCAGGCCCGCCAGGCTCGGCAATGGATTATGCAGGGTGGTTTGGGGCCGCCTGGCCACCAACTCCGCCACCGTCTGACGATGGGGCGACTGCAAGCCCATCACCACATCCACCGCCAGATGGGCTAGCTCAGGATCCATGAGTGCCTCCAGCGCCTTGCCGGTGAGGTTGGCTGCATCCACCCCCCCAAAAAACACCAGAACCCGCTTCAGCTCCGTGCGAGTGGGAACCAGCGGATGGAGCTGGGCATATTCGGGACCCAGCAGGGCGTAGTGGGGGCCGAGCAACTGCGTGCACTTAGGCGGCATGAGCTCCTGGTAGCGCTGGGGGGTGGCTTCTCCAAAGAAGTTTTGATCCAGCAGGAGATCGGCCTGGTGGGGACGATCCGCAAGATCATCGATCACAAGCAGGCGCGGGGCCTTTGTGCCTGCACCTGCCTCTGGATTGCGGCCCAATCCCTCCAGAAGCTGGCAGTGCCAGGTGGCATCAAGACCGTAGTGATCCACCACCAACCACTGCACCTCCGTTCTCCCTAGAGCGTGCAGGGCTTCCAAGCAATCGGCGGAGTCTTGATCCTGGCTGCAACCCAACCACGACCCATAAAGCGCACGGCCTTCTAGCGCTTGTCCTTCCGCCATTTGGGCTGACGCCAGAGACAACTCGGGGAGAGGAAGCACCTCAAACTCCTGCTCCAGCAGCCCGATCAGATCGCCGTTCTGGCGGCGACACAGGAAAGAGATCACAGCGCCTCGACTTTGTAGCTCGCGGGCCAGGGTGCGGCAGCGCATCACATGGCCACTGCCGATCTGAAGCGAGGCGTCACAGCGGAAAACGATGTGGTTCATGGAAGCTGAGCCTCATCGCCAAGATCATCCAAGGTTTTAGGCGGATCGGCCGTCAGACCTTCATGCTCGAGGAGGGCAAGATAGGCACGAGCGGTGGCAGCGGCCGCCACGTCTGTGCTCGCAGCTTGCTCCTCAAGGCCACAAAGGCTCGATCGAAGCGCTCCAATCGCTGCCTCCCTTGCTCGTTCAGCTGCCTCAACCGATTCGTCTCGCGACGAGAGGATGAGATATGTGAGTCGATCCTCGAGAGCTGAGCTGCGTTCCTCGCTCGCAGCACGCTCCAGTTCGGAACGCCGGACTCCATACCACGTACCGCAAACAACCGATAGAACAAGCGTAAGTCGCCCCGCCAAAAGTTGCGTCGGATGAGGATCGACGGGAAGACCAAGCAGCACGGCCGCTCCCGTGGTGGTGATAGGACCCAGGATGAATTTGCCAACACGACTGGAGAGGAGGAACTCGTCAAAAGTGCGACGCTCAGAGATTTGCACTGTTCAAGCCAGCTGCCGCAGTAAACAAAAAGCCTCGGCCGCCTCCACTCCCACCTGGGCACCTCGCCAACGGACCAGATGCTCCACAGCCTCGATCGAGCGGGCATGGGGCCATGGGCGCATCTCGCTGGCATAGGCAGCCAAGGCTTCCCGTTTACGAGGCCATTGGGCCGAGATGTCGACAAACCAATTGGGCTGGAAGGCGGGCGCTGAACTAGGCGGCTGCCACTCCGTGCTACTGGCCACCTCGAAGCTGAGCAGCCGACGCACAGAATGGCCTGGGGTGGGTCTGCAAGCAGTGACCACGGCCTCATGCAGACGGCGATGGTCCACGTTCACATCGCCCGCATGGTGCAAATACACCACCTGGGGCTGATGGCGCTCAATGCGCTCCTCGATCTGCTTGATCAGATCGAGGCGATCTAGGGAATCAAGGCGGTTGTCGGGCAGATCCAAAAGCTCCACGCCCTGGGCCCCGAGGATCTCCCCGGCCTGCTGGGCCGCTTGTGCCAAGGCAGAGAGTTCTTCCGTTGCCTCACCCCTATCGCGTTGCTGCTGGCGGGAGGTGGCTCCTTCGGCCACGATCAGCAGCTGCACCTGGTCACCTGCATCGCCGTGGCGAGCAATGGTGCCGCCGCAGCCAAGCACTTCGTCGTCGGGATGGGCGGCGACGACCAAAACGCGCTGGGCATTGGAGGGAGACATCAGCGGTTCCTCTATCAATTGAGACGCTTAAAGCCGCCATGGCAGACGGGACCTTCCAGAAGCTCTTCTACTGGCCTGCCCTGCTCACACTCAGCAATCAAAGCAAACACGGATTCCAGCTCGCCCAGATAGGCCTCGATCACTTCCTGCGTATGGGCCACACAGACGTAGCAACTGGTGGCAGCCAGATAACCCCTCTTGAGCATCTCCTGGGTGATGAGCGTCTTGTAGGCCAACGCCCCAGGGCTCTGGATGGCAAAACCGGTGAGCGCAGGGAGGCCGTTGTGGCTGATCGTGAGCCCATGACGATCAGCCAAGTCCTGCCAACGGCGGCGCAGCTGCAAGCCCATGGAAGTGATCTGCTCCCAGCTGCGTTCGCGCTCCATCACCTCCAAGGTTTTGAGAGCTGCCGATGGGCCAATGCGCTCAGTCCAGAACGTACTGCTAATGAAAGTGCTCTGGGCCGCCTCCATCACAGAGCGCCGACCAATGGTGGTGGTGATGGCATAGCCGTTACCAAGGGCCTTACCAAACATGGCCATGTCCGGCTCCACACCGTATTTGAGGTGCAGACCACCGAAGGTTTCTCGGAAGCCTGAGGTGCACTCATCGAAGATCAGCACGATGCCGCGCCGGTTGCAGAGCTCGCGAACCCCCTCGAGGAACCCCGGATCCGGAGGGCTGGTGCGCTGCACCTCCATCTTCACCGCAGCTAAATCGTGGCTAGCCGCGATGGCCTCAAGCTGATCCAATCTGTTGAAACTGAAGGGCTGCACCGTGCCTGCCAGACCTCGAGGCACACCATTGGGCTCAAGGCCTGGCAGGAGATGTTCCTCCAAGCCTGAGTCGTTTTGCAGATTGGTGGCGAGATACCAGTCGTGCCAGCCGTGGTAACCGCAGATGGCCACGGTGTCGCGCCCCGTGGCGGCACGGGCGATACGGATGGCGATGGCATTGGCCTCACCGCCACTGCGGGCGAAACGAGCCATCTCAGCCCAGGGATGCAGGGCCACGAGCCGCTCGGCCAGCCACACCTCCTCCGGGCAGTTGAGGGTGCTCATGTTGCCGGCGGCCACGGTGGCAGCAACCGCCGCATCAACCTCGGGATGGCCGTAACCGAGCAGGTTGGTGCCGATCCCCATGATGCTCATGTCGATCAGCTCGCGGCCGTCGAGATCCCAGACCCTGCAACCCTTAGCCCTTGAGAAATAGGCGGGCCACTTCTCCGGCAGGAACATCTCAGCTCGTTTGGAGAGCAGCATGTTGCCGCCGGGGATCACCCCCTTGGCGCGGCGCCACAGCTCCTGGCCCTGTCCCTGATCCATCAACCCCGGCTCAGCCTGGGCAGCATCTTCGGCGAGCGACTTGAGAAAACCCTCGTTGCGCACGGTGGCCAGATTGCGGGCGGCCAGCTCAGGGTGCTTCTCCAGATATCCGACCACCGCATCCACACCAAACTCGGGGTTGTGGGGGTCCAGGGCCGCCACTACCGCGCGCACCACCTCCAGATCCGCTGGATCGTCCACCGTGACGCGGTAATAAGGGCGCAAAGGTTGGTGGCGGAAATGCCCCCAACGCAGGCCAGCGCTTTCGCTGCGAAACCAGGGTGTGACATGCTCCCGCTCGGACGGCAACCGTGCTTCCAGGGCGGCCCGCTGCAGCAGCTCAGCACGGAAGACTTCGGCATCGAAGCCATCGGGAACGCTGAGCCGCTGCTCATCGACACAGTTGGCGAGGTAGTCCCAGCCGCCCGCGGCAAAGGCCGCCACCAACTCATCAATCAAGGCAGGATCACTGAGCGGACAATCACCGGTGAGACGCACCACGGTGCTGGCCTGCTCAAGAGCTGCACAGGCCCGGAAGCGTTCGAGCACATCCAGGAGATCACCGCGAAACACCGAGTAGCCAGCCCCCATAACCACTTCGGCCAGCTGATCATCCGAGCCATCCGCTGAGGTGGCGAGCACGATCCGATCCAGGCGTTGACTGCGCCTTAGACGCTCCAACTGATGCAAGATCATTGGCTTGCCGGAGATCGGCAACAGCACCTTGCCGGGCAAGCGGGAGGAGCTGGTGCGGGCCTGAACGATGGCCAAGGTGGTCATGCAAAAGGCCTCCAAAGGGCGCGCGGCAGGCCCATGCGCCAGATATCTAGCCGCTCTCCAGAGCTCACCACCTCCTGACGCAGGGTGCCTTCAAGTGCAAAGCCGCTCTTCTCGAAGGCGCGGCGACTGCCGCTATTGCCGGCGTAAATGCCCGCATTGAGTTTCTGGAGATCAAGTTCACGAAAGGCCCAGTCGCGCACCAAGGCGATGGCTTCGCTTGCATAGCCCTGCCCCCAGCAGCTGCGTTCACCGATGAACAGACTCAAATCGGCACGGCGATGCAGCCATTGGATCGGCCCGAGCTTGATGTTGCCGATATGGCGGCCATCGGCAGCCAGGCAGATGGCGAACCAGGGACTGGTCGGATCATCGCGATGGGCCTGCCAGTAGGCCTGCAGCGCCTCAAGGGTCTGGGGTAAAAAGCGAGTTTCTAGATAGCGATTCACCTCGGGATCATTCAGCCAGCCCAGGTAGGTGGCATTCAAATCTGAGGGCTCCAGGGCACGGAGACGGAGACGGGCGGAATGCAACATTGCTCAGACCTCCAGACGGATCGGCAAGCCGGCATTGCGGATGTGGGAGCGACACTGCATGGGGTTCTGATCCCGCTGGCAGAAAAACGTTCCGGCAGCTACTGCGGCGGCTCCGGCCTGATAACCCTCCACAAAGTGCTGGGCTAGGCCACACCCACCGGAAGCGATCACAGGCACAGCCAGGGATGAGGCCATGGCGGAAGTGAGGTCCAGATCCAAGCCTGCTCCAGTGCCATCACGCTCGATCGCGGTGGCCAGCACCTCGCCGGCGCCTCGCTGGACCGCCTCAGTGGCCCACTGCAGCGCGTCGCGGCAGGCATCGGTCTGGCCGCCCGCCGACCAGACAATCCAGCCACCGCCGACCTGGGGGCGGGCGTCCAGGCTGAGCACCACACATTGGGCGCCATAGGCTCCGGCAACCTTGTCGATCAACTGCGGCTGCTCAAGCGCTGCACTGTTGATAACTACTTTATCGGCGCCACGATCCAGCAGCGCCTGCACCTGCTCAAAGCTGTGCAAACCTCCACCCACGGCAATGGGCGTCGCCAAGGCATCCGCCAGAGCTTCAACGGTGCTCAGCAACACCGGCCAGCTCTCCTGGGTGCGCTCCAGATCCACCAGGATTAATTCATCGGCCAACTGCGACTCGTAAATCTTGGCCTGGGAGAGGGGATCACCGATGGCACGGCGGCTGCCGAACTGGCGCGTCACCACCAACACAGGCTGGGCTCCGCGAAAGCTATGGCGCAGACCTAGCTGCAGCTTGGGAATCAGGCGGCGCTTCAGCATGGTGTCAGGCCAAGGAAATTCTCAAGCAGGCGACGCCCGAGCCGCTGGCTCTTTTCAGGGTGGAACTGCACGCCATAGCAAGAGCCTTTGCCCACGACAGCTGCAAACGATTGGCCATAGTCCGAAAACGCGAGGCAATGGGCGGAATCGAGCGGCAGGAAGGCGTAGCTATGCACGAAATACATATCGCCGCCATCCGGAAGCCCCTTGGCCAGGGGCCCGGCAGGGTCGTGCCATCGCAGGGCGTTCCAGCCCACATGGGGCAGGACAAAACCGGGGCCGGCCGCCAACCGTTGCACCTGACCCGGGATCAGATCGAGACCCGAGATAACCCCAGAGGTATCAGCCCCTTCACGGCCCTGACTCGCTAACAGCTGCATGCCCAGACAAATGCCAAGCAACGGCCTTCCGGCCCCACACCACTGCTGCTGGATCCAGCCATCCCAACCGGTGGCACGCAACGCCTCCATGCCTGCGGCAAAGGCTCCTACCCCAGGAAGAACCGCATGGGTGAAGGCAGCAGCATTTGCTACTGATGGCGGCCGCTGGGCGCGCTCCACATCACATTCCTGGCGCTGAAGAGCTGCCATCACGGAGCCGATGTTGCCTAGGCCAGCATCGATCACCAAGACACGGGGGCGGCTCATGCCGCACCGCAACCGGCCGAAGAACCACAGGTCGCGCAGGTTTCAGCCCAGCGGCCCACCTGATCCTCGGCTTCTGCAGGATCGAGCCCTTCGCCCCGTAGCCACTGGCCAAAGTCGGGTGTGGTCTCACCAGGGCGAATCTCCGCCGCATCAAACTGCCATGGGGACACCTGATGCCCCGTCGCGATGGCGTAGAACTCCTCCTCATCCAGCCCCACATACTCCAAGAAAAGATCGAGGCTGGGGGGACGGCGACCCTCGAACTGCTTGATCATAGCCTGGGCTTCCTCTTGGGAGATGCGCTTGTTGCGTAAATCAATGGCCGCCAGGTGGGTGGGCCTTGTGTAACCACGCTTGATGTACTTGATGTAATCACGCACACCCTGCATCCAGCATTCAATCTTCTCGTAGTTAAATTCTTCCGGTACGTTCTCAACCACGTCACCCTGCCAACCGAGCTCCGTCCGAATCTTCTCCACCTGCATCTTCACATCCCAGGGGATATAACTACCAAGGCACACTGATCGATAACCTAATGCCCGCAGATCCTTGAGTGCTGGATAGCGAAACGGCTCCAGGTCGCGCTCCTCAAGGAAACCATCCAGGCGAATCAGCATGTCCTCGGCCGAGATACCGAGATTCACGAAGCGATTGAAGCGATCCTCATCCACCTGCTCAGGCTGGTCGTAGCTGTAGTAAGCGGTGTACTCCGCCGAAGGTTCACCCCAGAAGATCAGGGGCACCTGCTCCTTCAGCGCCACCTGCATCGGATAGGCAAAGATGCCGGTATGGCAGTGCCAGCAGAAGTCGCCCTTCTCAAGAAAGGCCTGCAGCATCAGCCGCTGCACCACCTTCCAACTGGGGGTGAAGTCATGGACATCAACTCCCAGCTTGCGGAAGACACGATCGCAATTCGCCTTCAGATTGGGGCGTAGGAAGCCATGGTTGAAACGCACCACCAGGGGCTTGATGCCTGGGTAGCGCTTCATCAGGTAGTACAGGGTCCAGGTGCTGTCCTTACCACCACTGAAGGGAACCAGGCAGTCGTAGCGATAGCGACCCCGATACTCGGCGACAAGGGCATCCAGCTGTTCAAGGCGCTCCTGCCAGTTGAGCTCCGCCTTCACATCCTGGGCGCGGCAGACATTACAGACACCCTGGGCGTCCAGCACCAGAGTTTCGTGGGTTTCGGGCAGCAGGCAACGGCTGCAGCGCTTAAGGGCAGTGGAGAAAGGAGCACCCATAAATCAGCGCGGCCAGCAGCGTGGATCGAGAATACCGGGATCCTGCACGGTCCAGGTTCGCCATTCATCCGCCTGCCAGGGGGGGATCACCGACCAGGCTGCGTGAAGCTCGGCCAGCTCACGGCAGCTGCAGACTCCAAGCACAACGGCTTCAAGGTACGCTTGCGCCTGGGCGAAACCCAGGGCCAGATCAATGAGCCGGCAACCCCGCTCCAATGCCAAGGCTTCGAGCCGCTGATGATGGCTCCGCACCTCCTCCCCCACCCAGTTGGGCCATCGCTCAGCTGGAGTGAGCAACAAGCCCTGGAGATAGATGCTGCGGGCGTGAAGGGCCGCGCCCCTGGCGCGTAACAGGGCAACGGTGCCATCCTGGAGGAGGCGCTGGTCGTACAAAGAGAGGGGCAACTGCACGAGATCGAGCAGGGCCGGATCCAAGCCCTCAAGATCAGCAGCGGTATAGATCGACACTCCAAGCCGCTGCACAAGACCACGATCCCGAAGGCCGAGCAACCAGGCCTGCAACCACTCCCCTCCTGGCTTGCTGAGATCAGCGGGCGCATGCAGGAGTAACGCATCGAGCCGCTGCAGCCCAAGACGTCCACAGGAGGCCTGGAAGGCCTGCTCCCAGAGGGGCGGATCCTCCGCAGTGAAGGTCTGCTGCGACTGAGCCGGCAGTTTGCTGATCAGCTGGAAGGCATGGCCTGCGGGAAGGCTGCTGCCAATCACTGCTTCTGCATTGCCGTAGGCCTGGGCCGTGTCGAGCCAGCGGATGCCTGCGTTCGCCGCCTGGGCGAGGAGTCGCGCCACCTCAGCTTCCGAAACCTGGCCCGCCGCATTGGTGATGCCGTAGGCCAAGCCAAACTGGGCGGTGCCAAGGCAGAGGTCCGGCCTCACGGGGCTGCTGTGATCGGCTTCAAGAGGCTGGCAAGAACATCCACCACGCGCTGCTGGTGATCTTGGCTGAGCCCTGGGTAAAGGGGCAAGCTGATGGCATTGGATGCATAGGCCTCGGCTTCAGGGAAATCGCCTTCAACAAAACCGAGACGGCGGTAATAGGGCTGCAAATGTACTGGGCTGTAGTGGAGCTGCACGCCGATTTGGGCAGCCCTAAGCCCCTCAAATACCCCACGGTGGCAAGCAGGATCTGGATCGTCCAAACGGATCACCGCCAAGTGGAGGGCCGAATACACATCCTCAGGAATCACCAGGAGATGTAAAGGCAAAGGCCCTAACAACTCTCGATAAACAGCCATCAGACGATTACGTTCAACAACGATGGGCTCGAGGCGCTGAAGCTGGCTCAGGCCCAGAGCCGCCTGCAAATCGGTCATCCTGTAATTAAAGCCCAGATCCTGCTGCTCATAGCTCCAGGGCCCTTGAGCTGGAAGCTCAAAGCGGGACTCGTCCTTGGTAATGCCATGGCTCCGTAGGTCGGCCATACGCTGGGCAAGGGAAGCATCATTGGTGGTGGCAAGACCTCCCTCACCAGTCGTAATGATCTTGACAGGATGAAAACTAAATACCGTAATCGCGCTGTAGCGGCAGTTACCCACGGGTTCTCCCTTATAGCTACCACCGATGGCATGGCTGGCGTCCTCGATCACCAGAATGCCGTAGCGATTGGCCAGTTCGGAGATGACAGCCATATCGCAGCTAGTTCCCGCCAAGTGAACTGGTACCAAAACCTTGGGCAACTGGCCTGAGCCTGAGGCCACCTGAAGCTTGCGCTCCAGGGCCTTCACACAAATCAATCCCGTAGACGGATCTATGTCGACGAAGTCGACCTCTGCTCCGCAGTAGCGGCCACAATTGGCCGAGGCGACAAACGTGGTGGGCACGGTCCAGAGGCGATCGCCTTGTCCCAGACCCAAAGCTAGACAAGCAAGATGTAGGGCACTGGTGGCACTATTGACGGCGATGCCATAGACGGCACCAACCCTGCTAGCTACCGCCTGTTCAAAAGCTGGTACCGCAGGGCCCTGGGTCAGAAAAGGACCCCGCAGAACGGCCTCCACCGCTGCGATGTCGGCATGCGTGATCGTTTGGCGGCCGTAAGGTATTGGTACGGCCTGGGCTGACAACACACTCACAAAGGCTTGAAAGATGGGTCCACATGTTCGCGGATCAAGCTGCGCAACTGCTCCACCGTGAGAAAGTCCGGATTCGTGCCTGAGTCATAGGCAAAGCCCTGGGGCACAGGCTTCAACGCAATGCTGGATGTCTGGTACTCCGCCAACGTTCTGCCATCGCTGGGCAGAATTGCGTAGTAGGGGCCCAGATCAAAGGTGGTGAAGCTGTCTGAGGCGGTAATCATTTCCTCATGGATTTTCTCGCCAGGGCGTATGCCAACGATCGGCTTTTCACAGCCTGGGCCGATGGCCTCTGCCACATCAGTAATTCGATAGCTGGGAATTTTAGGAACAAATAGTTCTCCTCCAAGGGCATTCTTAAGGGCCCAATTCACCATGGCCACTCCCTCGCTTAACGAGATATTGAAGCGGGTCATAGACGGATCCGTAATTGGTAGCACGCCTGTACTTGCACGTTCAAGAAAGAAAGGAATTACGGAACCCCGTGAACCCATCACATTTCCATAACGCACTACAGAAAAGCGCAGATCACGCCGTCCGCGAATATTATTTGCTGCAATAAATAGCTTATCGGAGCAGAGCTTTGTGGCACCGTAAAGATTAATGGGAGCGGCAGCCTTATCGGTGCTCAGGGCAACAACACGGCGAACATCCGTATCCAAACAAGCTTGGACCACATTCTCGGCACCAAGCACATTGGTATTGATAAATTCGATTGGGTTGTATTCTGCAGCAGGGACCTGCTTGAGGGCAGCGGCATGCACAACGGTATCTATGCCCTCAAGAGCACGCTTGAGTCGATCACGATCTCGCACATCTCCGAGGAAAAATCTCAGTTGAGGATAAAGATCCTCGGGATAGAGCTGCTGAAGCTCCCATTGCTTTAACTCATCCCTACTAAAAACAACAACACGCCTAGGCTGAGTGTCCAGCCCATCTGGACGGAGAAGCTCGCCAATGAAAGCCTTGCCAAAGCTACCGGTTGCACCGGTTATTAAAATGTGTTTCACGAAAAACGTAAGCAGGCCAATTGATTACAATCATAGCCCAATGGAAGTCAAGACTCCGAACCGACCAGTACTCAAGAAGAAGTAGAGAGTAAAAGCTCTAGATCTTAACCCCAAGGGCAGCCCAGGCAAAGTGGGCATAAAACAACTAACTGTAGGAGTACATTCGAAGGAACAAATCAACATTTTTTTCAACGGCATCACGCTTTAAGTGCCTGCCATCCTCAAGCCATGGATCTTGCATAACATACATAGTCTGTTCGTAACTTGGGAAGTAATGAACATCGGCATTGTTGCTAGCAATCTCGTTGGCAGCAACTGTGAGAACTGACTTGGAATGGTGGTTTGCCTCTACGACATGATGGGTCTGGCCTCGTCCAGTAGCCAAGAAAGCTACGGGCGAAACAGTCAAAATTAATTTAAAAGATGGATTATGAGCTTTTACAAGCTCAAAAAAGCCCTGAATAGCATCAATATTTTCTTGAACAGAGAGAATATGATGTCGCAAAATTGGAAGCATACTGTTGTTACGCGGATTTCTACTAATTGCGCGACCTGTTGAGCGCAAACGCCAACACTCGTTGAGTCCTAGCGTGAAAAGAAAAACCTCGATGTTACTAAACGCATCCGCCAGAGCTTTTGTATGCAAACTATATTCAGCATTGTATGCCTCCAAGCCAGGGAAAAGAATATTCTCGCGAAAGGGATCAACAATAAGGCCGTTGTCCAATGAAACAAAGCGATCAGGAATAGAGGATGCGCAAAATGCTCTTTCGCCAAGCTGATACAAACTCAAGCTATTAAAAATAATGCCATAATCAGCAGAAAAGTTAACAATGGTCGGGTTTCCAGTTCGGAGCCTCGCTTCATCCTGCTGAGGCAGAAGAATTAACTTATTCTGAATCTTTGAGGCATCCTCATAATACCCATAATTAAAGCCTCTCTGCTGTAATGACTCAGCGATCTCAAAAGCAAAACAACTTCCCGCACTACCGATAGCAGTCGATTGATCGAAAAGTGGTTCAACGCGAGTTGCTAAGTCTGAGTCCACAATACAGTGTGGATGTGATTGATGATGGGGGTCCGGCCAAAATATTCGCTCTTTTGGGAAAAGATATCTAGACATATCTGCATTAAGACTATCGACATATAGGCGAACACAACTCCTTATGTTCTCGCAAATTTGGGCGTTAGCAAAAGATAAATGTGTAATCTCTTCGGCAAGCGCCTGAATAAGCCCCTGAACTGTATTGATTTGCAAACCACTGAACCGATCAAGGACTTTATTAACAAAACTGAGCAGTAAATCCAACTCAAGGCAAGATCCACTTAGTGCTGCCAGGGCAACCTTGCGAGCATATGCCAGGCTAAGCTCATCGGACTGTAAAACAATTGGATTGGCAACATCTTCGGCGTCTTCAGGAGAAATTGCAGGTACCTGAAAAAAAGGAATCGCATCAGCGCCTAGCCGAGCAATTCTGTCCTGCAAACTCGGGAGACTATCGGCAGCAGCGATATTTTCTAACAGGATTTGAGACGAATAGGCAGAACATTGTTCTATTGTAAGCCCTAGATTTGAAGGGCATGCTAGGAATGAAAATGACAGTACATAACGGCGTCCCCGCTTCGGAGGAATACCTCGATGCAATACTCTACTAGGGTAAAACCATGCACCAGCTCCGGGATTCTTAGGGGAAAAGCGCACATAGCTAGGATCCAAAGTTTCAGCATCCAGCCGTAATGCAGTGAATGCCTTGCGGGCCATCTCCATATAGTGTGGCCGTTGGCCCAATGTTCCGATATAGTTTGTTGCCGCAGAAAATGCGGCAGACATGATTGCATCGCAGAAATCAGTGCCGCCCATTTGTTCTACCTGATCATTCAGATAGATCATTAGCTTTAAGTTCCAATCATTATAATGGTTATCATAATGCCATGTATCAGATGGCTCAACCGTAGTTGATTTTTTATATATTGGAACACTATGCCAAATTAAATGCATTTGACCCGTTTTTTCATACAAGGAGGATAAGATTCTCTGTATAATTCCATTTTTGTTGAGCAACGCCAGAAGCTGACCAGAAAAAGCAAAACTATCTCCCGCTCTATTCGCATAGCTATTTTCCAATAGATCGATAATGCATGCGCATTCGGCTTGATCCAAAAGTCCATGCTCAATAAAATAACCATAGGAAGTGAGACTAGACTCTCTCTGTGGGTCTAGAAGCTCTGGGGGGAATGGCAGAGGATATACTTTTTTATGGATGCTCTTAAGCTCTAGAAGCAGGTTTCGAGAACTTAAAACCTTCCTAGCTTCTTGCTCCCATCGCTCAAGAGCCTCAAGACGCTTGCCCGTGCTTGTATTGATCTGCATTTGCTCCAATTCGAAATTTCTTGTATACTAAGCATATGCTATGCTGAGCACAGCGGAATTGCATTAAAGCGTAAACAACTGACTTATGTAAGCATTTTTATCGAAAGGGTCAATAGCTTCAATGTACGACTGGTGGAGTCAGAATAACGTCAATATAAAAGCAAAGTGGTTGGGACAAAGGAAATGACAAAAAAAGATTTACCAGCTGCGACTGCATAAACATTAAACGGCAAAACTAGAGAAGAAAGACGAACTTGGCAAGAAGTCAAGATCTCGGAAATGGCGACCTTAAAGGCAGTCAGTCTATGCAGGAGCCTTGGCATCCAATCTAAGAAAAGTTAAATTAGGGTTACAGGATTGCGAAGATCAATGATAACAGCAAGCTGATCGGCAACAGCTTCCGGATCCCAACAATTAAGAGATACCTCCTCAGGATTTAGCAGCTCAATCCACTCAAGGATGGCGTCAAAAAGCGTTTCGATATAAACCATAGACTCAGCAAACTGTTCCACTTTCTCAAGCCAAATTGTTGAGCCAACTTCAAGCCGCTGTAAAGGTCCTACCATAAAAAAAAGTATATCTCTATACAGCCTATGGACCAACAATTGCGAAGGTTGTATAAGGACTAGGGGATGCTGTGGAAATAAGGGAGCAAACTTGCGGTGTAACTCAATAGTCCAGCCGCCGCTGCTCTCAGCTCGCAGGGAATCAAGCAGGGAGGCTGCATGGGTGGACAGATGTAACCGAGCTTCACGGACGATGGAAGCAACTTCACTCTCGGCGACCTGGACGCTGGGACATTGCGCTTCGAGCAAATCCCATGGATCCCCCCCCCCCAACCAGCCATTGTTCTCTAGAGAATAAGGTTCGATATTGGCAGCCAAAGGAATCTCCACACCCTCACCGAAGCGACAAACCTCCACCTGAGGGAATAGACGCAAGCTCGCCTGCAGAGCGTCTCTAGCAACTAACAACGAGGGCTCACTAAATACAGTACGGCCAAGATTTCCCAGACATGGCTCGTCGAGGGAGCGAGGAGTTTTGCCTGCCGCCTCTAGAGCACGAGGCCGACGTCGATCAACAGCACCAAAATCGCAACCAACGAGCAACAAGCGTGGAAAGCCTAAATGCAAAGCAGCATCAGCGGCAGCATTGATGCTTTCTGGTCCAGCATGAAGTAGTGCAGCAGCCTCCTGACCAGGGAACAGGGCGACGGCAGTGGAAGCAGGTCGCTGAAAAATATAAGTACTACCGAAGAGCCGCCTCAGACGGGGATCAGTAGTAACCGACGCTATCAGTCGAATGGGATGAAGGTCGTAGCCCTCTGCTACAAGCTCCAAAATATCCGTAAGCAACGCTGCTCCCCGCTCAACGAACACGACGGCATCAGGTGTTATCCCATTACGTAAAAGGGAACCGATGGAGCTGCCTGCAGCAAAAATTGTGAGCTTGCTGCGATGCTCAGCAAGCCATGACAGATACCCCTTGTCTAGCGAAGGCCCACTACCAACCACAACAGCCGTGCGGTTCAAGCGGGGATGGTCTGCACCTGGAGAATGAAGCCAACGGGCTGGATGGGAATCCAAACCGTTCCAAGCAGCCTGCATCAGCTGGTTGAGCTCGTCTGTAGAAGAGCCAAGAGTGCCTAAAAATCGGTACCCTATACCCGACTGAGAAAACAGCCATCCGCGGAGGTCCTCTAATGCGGGATGACGCAGTGGAGAATCCAAAACTTGCAAATTATGAAAAGCCAGAGGAAGGGAAGTAATGAGATATTCATAGATGACTTCTTTCAAAACTAGACCTTCCGACTCCATGATCAAATGAAATCCAACCTTTAGATTCCGACAAAGCTTAACAAATTCTTCGAGATCAATACGCTCGAGAAGAGCAAGCAATTGGCGCTCATCGGCGTCAACAACAGTGATGCTATTAATTTGACAATGGTCTACCCGCGACTCAAGCAATTGCTGCAAAGGCAACAACATGAGGCTGCCGGATACCAATAAATCACTGGACAGTTGTCGAGACTCGGCATTGCTAACTCCATTGGCTACATGCAGATTTGGTAAATTTGAGAGTAAAAGACCCCCGTGGAAATCAACAAGGGTGCGGGCCAAAGCCGGCAACTCTAGTGGCGCCGCTGAATTTTCGATCCGTGGCACAGATAACCGGCTGGAACTGGCAACCTGGCTTTGAAAAGCCTCTGCAATAGTTGACTCCACGGAGCCCAACGCCAAACGACCGTCAAACAGCAAATCATCTTCCTCGCTGAGAGACACAGAATCTCTGCAAGCTTCCAACTTAAGAGCCAGCTGGGGGGAAAGCCTAGAAAGAAAGGACAAATTGCGATCAAGAAGCCCTGAATCAAGGAACATCAACGGCATCGCAGAGGGCATAGATCTCATTTTCCATCCTACGCACCATATCTGACAAAAGACAACGCGCCCTTGACCCGAAAGCCAGCTGCTGTTCAAGTGGAGCCTTGCGCATCACCAATAACTGCTGGGTAACAGCCAAACTGATCTTATAAATCGTGCTCCTCATAATTCGTCTAGGGAACTGGTCGCGAAGAGGGACTTCAAGAGCCAACAATTTGTCAAGCTGAAGCAAAACCTCGGGAAACCAAACCGTATTGCCACAAAACAACTCCTCAAGCTGCCGGGCCAAACGGAACGCTGCCTCACGTGGTTGACGCGCTCTCCAACAAGCAGAAAAGCGCTCTTTACTATAAACAGGAAGCTGATCCCACCAAGAAATCACAACGTCTCTTCCTTTTGCCGTAATCTCACCGGAGTGCAATAAAGTGAGATACTCAGCAGGTCGAGTAGGCTCGGCACCCTCTATATAAAGTCCGTCACTGCAATTAAAAACTCGCATGTGAGCAGCATGCACGCGAATGGCTGATTCAAGCATAAACCCAACATCCAATTGGCTAGAATTTGTATGGACCTGATCCACAAAATTACCTGGCCGTTGAAGATCCCAATTACGTGGGCTAATTCCCGCAGCGGCCTCGCTACGGCTTTTCGAGAGATCAGAAGTGCCAAGATCCACCCCAAACATAACAACTGTAGACGCTCCAGCCGCCGCAGCAAAAGCCATAGCGGTATTCACAGATTCAGGTCCCTCGAAATTCAAGACTTCAGCATGCTTATCAGCGAAAATAGAAAGAGGCGTTAGTGCCGGCCTAAAGAAGACGCATGCCTCATCAAACAATTCAATGAGCTCAGCCGGACACGTGCTAGACATAAGCAAGCGCGTGGCACTTCGTCCATAGGCTGAGATGCTTTCCTTGTAATCGTGATAAGTAGCCTCAGATCGCTCCACTAACACCAAGAAATCTGGATCAATTCCTGCGACACGCAAGGCCTGGTAATTACTTCCTCCAGCCACCACAATATGATCTGAGCTCAGTTCACGTATGAGTTCCAGCTGGTCGTCCAGACTAGGCCCACTGCCACAGATCACAAAACGACTACCCAATCGTTGGGATGGGGTGTTAAAAACTTTCGGCTCACGCTGAAGCGCAAGAGCAGAGTTATAAACCATGTTATATTCGTCCACTGTATAACCCAGGAAGTGAATGCTATTATTCAATTGTTGCCCCTTAAGCACCTTCCCATATTCTTTTAATTCCGGCTCTGCAATAGAAGAGTGATAGAGATACGCATGCTCTAAGCCTAGCAATGAATAATCAGTTGCAGCAGACAGAAGCTCATGTTCACTGTGCACACGCATTAAGCGAATGCGCCGCAAGGGAATATCCTGATAGCTATTCCAAATTGAAGACCAATCTAAATACCAGCAGCTAGAGAGAAAGTCGTCCCAATGAGTAACAGCAACAAGTAGATTGAAAGGCTTACTGATATCAAGCATTTTTCCAAGTATCTCTCCTGATCCAGTACCTAAAGCCACAAAGGTCGGAATCCCTTGTGTCATAGTTGAAATCTCATCAAGCGGGTCTGCGCCAGACTCCTCAATAGCAGAGCGGAGATCAAGCAACAGCTGCTTGAGGTGAACGTCGTCATGTAAATCAACGTAGGGCTTAATGGAATATTCATCTAGCCCTAATCCCTCTAGTTCAGCAAACCAAGATTGAGCCAACTCTGGATCACGTGGCAAAAATCTGGGTAGGTTTACCAAGCGCTGAACGCCTCCATCGAGCCAGCACTGCCACTCACCGGCATCGGCCGAAGCATCACGCTTGCGCCGGGCATTGTCTGGGTCAAAATCTAGACCCCGCTTAAGATGCGGGTTGGCACCGCAGAGCAAACTAAGATTGCGATCAAACAACTCTTGCTGAAACAAAAAAAAAAGGGGGCTAGCGCCCCCTCATCTTAACTGATTTAGTTTGGTTTGCCGAAGCGGATCAGTCTATCAACCAAAGGTGATAGATACTGAACCCGAGGACTGAGCCAATGTGAAGCCGAAGTTAGAGGCTGTGTAGTTGTAAGTGCCATTAGCAGTAACTTTCAACATGCTGCTACCACCAATAGCATTGACCAAAACCCATCCGGAGGAGGCGGCACCGGCGCCGCCCTCGAGTGTTTGGATTCCGAAAACAAGATTGTTTCCGCTTTGGAAAACAGCAACGCTACCAACAGCAGAACTTAAAGTTCCGGTAAGGCCAGATGAAGTACTAACAATAGTAACCGTTGCCGCATTTAAGGCGAAGTTAGCAGCTGTTGAAGCGACTAGCCCAGTGCCAAGCTTGACAACATCCCCGGCCTGGTAAACCACGTTGCCGATATAGCTGGCTGTGTTACCAGTAGCTGCGTTAGTAGCAAAAGCGCCGGTGTTGTTAAAGACAATCAGGTCAGCACCAGATCCACCATTAACGGTTCCAACAGCAGTTGCACCGCCATTCAAAGCACTATTAATAAGTTGAATAGTGTCGCTACCATCGCCACCGTTGATAGAGCCTGCAGCAAAGCTGACTGAAGAGCTGATTGTGATGCTGTCAGTACCAGCGCCACCAAGGACTAACCCACTACCAGCAACAGAAAGCAGAGAAATTGTGTCGAGGCCAGCGCCTCCATCGATTGTTACTGTACCGGTAGTAAGAGAAAGTGCTCCGCCTATGAGATCAGCGCCATTGCCTCCATTAATCAAACCTGTTCCAGCCAGAGCCGCAAAAGCGATGGTGTCGTTACCACCACCGCCAAATATAGTGGCAGCAGAAACGTTAGTAACTCCAGTAAAGTTGATCGAATCGTTACCATCAGCAGCACCGCCAGTTCCAGTGCTTGAAGTAGTGACACCGTTGCCATCACCATAAACTATTGCGCCGATACTATCTGTACCAATAAAGGTAATAGTGTCTGCGAGGCCGCCACCGGCAACTGTTGATGAAATTCCTGAACCTAAATTGATTGAGTCAGCACCCTGACCTGCCCCAATAAAGCTGGATGCATCAGCAATAAGACCAGATGCCAAAATGACATCACTACCTTCGGATGACTGTAATGTTGTAAAACTAAATGTAGCTACGTTAGCTGCACCGAAATTAATCGTGTCGGCGCCTTTAGCTGCGTCTATGAAAGAAGTGGTGAATGTTCCACTCAGGTTAAGACTGTCGTTACCTTGACCAGCACCGATGGTCGAAGCTACCGAGGATCCACCAAGTACAATGGTGTCGTTTCCTGCATTAAGACCAAAATTTGCACCGTTAAGAACGCCGGTGTAGGTGAGATTGTCACCATCATCGCCACCTGAAATTGTTCCTGCAAAAGAAGCAAGTGCGGTTGAGATGCGAATAACGTCACTTCCAGCACCCGCTTGTGCCTCATCCGAGGAAGTTGCAAGAGTGATGGTGTCATTTCCAGCAAGACCCACTACCAGAGTTGGCACGGATCCAGGGGCCTGGAGAATGTCATTTCCGGTTGTCCCGGTAAGGGTGTTGGAAACAGCCACGAGAGTGTTTGAGTCGAAGAGATTCCGAATATTTATATCAGGGTGAAAACCCTTGGGTCAAGCCACATCAGACAATTAATGGGCGGCCAGTGATCTGTCCACTGACCCACGGCTGGCTTGAGAGCTCATTTTGGGGTCCTAGACACCGCATCTAGCGTCTTGCGCAATCCTGAAGCCACATCTGGTGCTTGTCGTTCTGTCACCATACGCTAACGAAATGGGGGAGCACTGAAGCGAGCCATCGCCCTAGGCACACAAGAGCAGCCTGGGCAAGTTGATCAGCTGAATCAAAAGCCCGTGGGCGCCTGGATCAGCAATCTCAACCTTGCTTAGGTGCAACAGCCGCCAGCACCTGGGCCAACGCCGCCCGCCAGTGCACCGGCTCCAGCCCCAGGGCCACCCGGCTGGCGGTGCAATCCAGCAGGGAATAGGCCGGCCTCTTGGCTGGCGTGGGGTAGTCGGCGGTGGTGAGGGGCCGCACCTGGGCTGCCCGTTTCAATAGGCCGCTGGTGACACCCAATTCACCAATCGCCACAGCGAAGTCGTACCAACTCGCTGCACCGGCATCACTCCACTGCAGGATCCGCGGCTGTTCTCCCCCGGGGCCCGGTTGCATTGCGCCTGCTCCGATCGCCCGCCAACAGGCCGCCGCCAGGGTATAGGTGGCCGTGGGGCAACCCACCTGATCGGCCACCACCCCCAGCGGTTCAACAGCAGCGGCCTTGAGGCCATGGAGCCGCAGCATGGTGAGGCAGAAGTTTTTGCCCACCGGGCCATACACCCAGCTGGTGCGCAGCACCCGGGCCCCCGGCAGGGAAAGGGCGGCCCTCTCTCCCGCAGCTTTGGTCGCCCCATAGATGCCTAGGGGATCGAGATCCTGCTCCGGCCGATAGGGCGAGCCCTGGGCGCCGTTGAACACAAAATCAGTGCTCACCTGCAGCAGCCGGCCGCCGGTGTCGGCCAGGGCTTCCGCGAAGGCCGCCGGGGCTCCCGCATTCACCGCCTGGGCGAGTTCCGGCTCGCTTTCCGCCTTGTCCACCGCTGTGTAGGCGCCGGCATTCAGCACCCAATCAGGCTTCAGTTCACGCACGAGGCTGGCGCAGGCCTTGGCATCGGCCAGATCCAGCTCGGCCCTGCTGCACGCAACCAGCTGCACCCCCTCGGGGCTGGCAGCCACCAGGGCCTGGCCCAGCTGGCCGGCGGCGCCGGTGAGGAGCACCTTCATGGAGTCAAAAAGGAATAGAATTCATACCCTATGAGGTTCGAATACGACCCAAGCAAAAGCGCTGCCAATCGCCAAAAGCATGGGATTGACTTTGAACAGGCTCAAGAGCTCTGGAACGATCCAGGTCTGCTCGAAATCCCTGCCAGGGAACTCGATGAACCCCGATTCCTCGTGATTGGCAACCTCAATGGCAGCCACTGGTCTGCCGTCATCACCTACCGCATCAGAACAATCCGCCTGATTTCCGTCCGTCGCTCCCGCCCTGATGAAATCGACCTCTACAACAGCCCAACACTTTGACGAGAGGTTCGACGCCGGCGCATCCGTGCTTGAGGCCCTTGAACTCAGCAGCGCCGTCAGGCGCAATCAAGGCCAACGGCGGGTCAATGTCGACTTCCCAAACTGGATGGTCGACCAGCTCGATCACGAGGCCCATCGCCTTGGCGTCACACGCCAGTCGGTCATCAAAATCTGGCTGGCCGAGCGCCTTGACGCCACCCGAGCCGCAACTGGATCAACTGAAAAGATCAGTGATTGAAAGCTGCACCAGCAAAGCGCAGTTCCTTCGGCAATAGATGGGTCGAAAGAGCAAAACCAAAACGCTGAAAACACCACCATGAACCGCTACACCGCTGTTATGAAGCAAGGCGGAGATGCCTGGATCGGCTGGGTACAAGAGGTACCCGGTGTAAACGCCCAGGAATCAAGCCGCGACGAGCTTTTGACGTCGTTGAAGGCAAGTCTTCGCGAAGCCTTGAAGATGAATAGGGCCGATGCCCTTGCCGCTGCTGGAACGTCCTACGGGGAGCTTGCGCTGGCCCTTTGAAACGCAGAGATCTGCTCAGACCTTGGTATTCCTCGCCCTTGAGCCAAGCGAGGCTGCTGCCAAGCGATCAGCACCTTCATGCAAACAACCCGCCAGCCGCCAAGGCTTCCGCCAGGAAGGCTGCATTCCCATCTTTCTCCGCCAGCAGCGGTTCGATCCCCCCAATCAAATCCAGCGGCCATTGAATGGCGAGCTGGGGGTCATCCCAGCGAATCGCACCCTCGCAATCCTTGCTCCAAAAGTCGGTGGTTTTGTAGAGCACCTCGGCCTGCTCGCTCAACGTCAAAAACCCATGGGCAAACCCCTCCGGCACCCACAGCTGCTGGTGGTTTTCTGCGCTCAGCACCGCCCCCACCCACTGGCCAAAGCTGGGCGAACTGCGGCGGATGTCCACCGCCACATCAAAGATCTCCCCAACAACGCAGCGCACGAGCTTGCCCTGGGGATGGGGCGGCAGCTGGTAATGCAAACCCCGCAACACGCCCCGGCAGGAGCGGGAGTGGTTGTCTTGCACAAATGCCGGGGCTTGCTCCCCAGGGACACCAAGGGCTTGGGCAAAGGTGCGCTGGTTCCAGCTCTCAAAGAAAAAGCCCCGATCATCACCAAACACCCGGGGGCTGAGCAGCAAGGGCACCTGGTGGCGATCGCCCGCCAGTGGGGTGCCGGCGCTGGTGAGCAAACCTTCTGCCTGCATTACTCCAGCTCCAGCAATTGCAGCAAATAATCGCCGTAGCCACTCTTGCGCAGCGGTGCCGCTAACGCTTCCAGCTCAGAGCCATTAATCCAGCCCAGGCGCCAGGCCACCTCCTCGGGGCAGCCCACCTTGAGGCCCTGCCGATGCTCCAGGGTGCGGATATAACTGCCGGCCTCGTGCAGGGAATTGCAGGTGCCCGTATCCAGCCAGGCCATGCCGCGGCCCATCAATTCAACCTGCAGCAACCCTTCCTCCAGATACTGCCGATTCAGATCGGTGATCTCCAATTCACCCCGATCAGACGGCACCACCCGCCTGGCCCGCTCCACCACGGAGTCGTCATAGAAATAGAGGCCTGTGACCGCATAGCGGCTCTTGGGCTTGGCTGGCTTTTCCTCCAGGCTCAGCACCTTGCCCTCCCCATCGAACTCCACCACCCCATAGCGCTCGGGATCGCGCACGCCATAGGCAAACACCGTGGCCCCTGCCTGCTTGCCATTAAGGCCCTGCAGCTGGGGTGAGAGGTCGTGGCCGTGGAAGAGGTTGTCGCCCAGCACCAGCGCCGCCGGGGCACCGGCAAGAAAATCGGCGCCAATCAAAAAGGCCTGGGCCAGGCCATCGGGGCTGGGCTGCACCGCATAGGCAATCGCCATCCCCCAGGCCGATCCATCGCCCAGCAACCGCTGAAACGCCGGTTGATCCACCGGCGTCGTGATCACGAGCACCTCCCGAATCCCCGCCAGCATCAAGGTGCTGAGCGGGTAATAAACCATCGGCTTGTCGTACACCGGCAGCAGCTGCTTGCTCACCGCCTGGGTGATCGGATGCAGGCGGGTGCCGCTGCCCCCGGCCAGGATGATCCCCTTGCGGTTCACTGGGCTGCTTGGGGCAGGGCCTGCATCAGGCTGCCCATCTCGAGGGCCTGCATGGCGTAGCTCCAGCCCAGGTTGCTCTTGATGCCGGCCCGCTCCAGGGCCTGCTGCATGGTGTCGGTGGTAAGCACCCCAAAAATCACGGGCACGCCGCTATCGCGGGCTACGGCGGCCACCCCCTTGCTCACTTCGGCCACCACCACATCGAAATGGGGGGTATCGCCACGGATCACGGCACCCAGGGTGATCACCACCTGATACTTGCCGCTGGCTGCCAGGCGCTGGGCCACCAGGGGAATTTCAAAGCTGCCGGGCACCCAAGCCACATCCAGTTGGCCGCTGGCGTCGCTGGCGTCGATGCCATGGCGCGATAAACAATCGAGGCAGCCACTCAACAGCTTGGCTGTCACCAAATCATTGAAGCGGGCCACCACAACGGCGATGCGCAGGCTTGCGGCCTCGGTAAACCGTCCTTCAAAGGTGGCCACGTCTTGGCTGCATCGTTGCCGCCCAGCCTACGCAGGCTGGCGATCAAGCCTTTGGGCGGGCCCTAAACCACAAAGAAGCTGACGCCCCAGTTGAGCAGCACCAAGGCCACCCAGGCGATTCCGCCCAGCAGGATCAGGCGGTTGGAGCGGCCGGAATCTTCGCTGCTGGCGTAGAGCACCGGCACCGCCACGATCAACGCAAACGACATCACCACCAGGGCCAAAACGGTGAGGGTGTTGAGGATCTGCATGGTGGGTGCGGCGAGTGGCCAGGGGCCAGGTCAGGCAGTTGGCGGATTCTCACACGACAGCCGGGCCCTGTTGGCCACTGGCGCGGGGTTCCTTCACAAGTTGTGGGCATACGTTGGGGCGGCTGATCGATGCCCTATCCGACCTACCCTGATGGAATCGATTGGCGAGGGTCGCCCGGAGCCCATGGAATCCACCACCATTTCCACGAAGTACCAAGTGGTGCTGCCCAAGGCTGTGCGGGAGCGCTACCAGCTCAAGCCCGGCCAAACCTTGCAGCTGATTTCCCTCCCGGACAGGATCGAGCTGGTGCCGTTGCAACCCCCAGCGGCCCTGCGCGGCTTTCTCAAAGGTGGCAACAGCTTTGAGCGGGAGCCCGATCGGCTGTGAGCTCGCCTGGGACCCCTGCCCCTGCCACCCCCTTAACGGTGGTGGATTCCTCTGGCTGGATTGAGTTCTTCACCGATGGGCCCCAGGCCGACGACTTCGCGCCTGCCATTGAGGCTTCATCCCAACTGATTGTGCCCTCCTTGAGCCTGCTGGAGGTGTTCCAGTGGGTGCTGAGGGAACACGGCGAAAGCGCAGCCATCCAGGCCACAGCCCTGATGCAACGGGGCCACGTGGTTGAGCTCAGCGCCCAACTCGCCCTGGAAGCAGCGCAATTGGGCTTGGCCCACCACCTGCCCATGGCCGACAGCGTGATCTTGGCCACCGCCAGGCGGCACAAAGCCCGCCTACTGACCCTGGACAGCGACTTCGCCGAACTCCGCGGTGTGGTTTGGATTCCCAAAAAAACCAAGGGCTGACGGGCCCCATTCCCCCCTTACGATCGGCGCCTTGATGCTCCCCAGCCGTGGCCGCGCCAGCCGAGCAGCAGCCTGAGCTGGCCCTGCAGGGGAGTCTGTTTGGCGAGCCGGAAGCGGCCAAGCCCAAGGGCCAAACCCAATCCAGCGCCACCACCCTTGGGGGCGTCGGCGCTCTCGATGAAGCCTCCCTCGCCGCTGCCTTCCTTGAAGCCGATGCCAGCAGCCGGCCCAGACAGCGCCAAGCCAGGGCCGAGACCGCTCTATGCCAAAGCGAGCCATCCCCTGGGCCCAGCCAAGCAGCCAGCCACGACCCCTCGTCCGATTTGCCCCCCTGGCACCACCACGGCCTGGTGGACCCGGAGCAGCTCACGCCAATGCTGCGCCACTACGTGGAGCTCAAGGCCGCCCATCCCGAGCGGGTGCTGCTCTATCGCCTGGGCGACTTTTTTGAATGCTTCTTTGAAGACGCCATTTCCCTCTCCCGGCTCCTCGAGCTCACCCTCACCGGCAAGGAAGCCGGCAAGGCCATGGGCCGGGTGCCGATGGCTGGCATTCCCCACCACGCCGCCGAGCGCTATTGCGCCGAGCTGGTGCGCCGCGGCCTGAGCGTGGCCCTCTGCGACCAACTCGAGACGGCCTCGGCGAAGGGGCCCGCCAAGGGCGAACTGCTCAAGCGGGGCATCACCCGGGTGCTCACCCCCGGCACGGTGCTGGAAGAGGAGATGCTCTCCGCCCGGCGCAACAACTGGCTCTGCGCCGTGGTGTGGGGCGCCGAGGGCGATGGGGCCCGCTGGGGGCTGGCCGTGGCGGATGTAAGCACCGGCGAATTTCAGGTGACCGAGCGCCAGGGCAGTGATCTCTTACACCAGGAACTGCTGCAGGTGGACGCCGCCGAAGTGCTCTGGCCCTCGGCAGAAGGCGGCGCCGGTTCCCTTGGTCCAGGGGCTGGCAAGCCCCCCTGGTGCCCCGAGGGGTTGCACCTGACGGGCCTGCCCCGCACCCCGTTTGAGGCCCCAGAAGCCAGCGCCACCCTCAAAGGCCGCTTTGGCCTGGCCAGCCTCGATGGGCTTGGGCTCCAGGCTGTGCCCTTGGCGATGCGGGCCGCCGGGGGCCTGGTGGCCTACCTCGATGCCACCCAAGAGGGCCAAGTGCCCCTCGATCTACCCACCACCTGGCACGCGGGGGATCTGTTGATCCTCGATGCCCAAACCCGTCGCAACCTGGAGCTCACCAAAACCCAAACCGCAGGCGCAAGCCAGGGCTCTTTGCTCTGGGCCCTGGATCGCACCCACACCGCCATGGGGGGCCGCTGCCTGCGGCGCTGGGTGGAAGCGCCCCTGGTGGAGCGCAGCGCCATCCTCGAGCGCCAGGCCGGCGTGGGGGAACTGGTGGCCCAGCGGCCCCTGCGGCTTGGGGTGCGGCGTTTGCTCAGGCCCATGGGGGATCTCGAGCGCCTCGCTGGGCGGGCTGGGGCCGGCAGCGCCTCGGCCCGGGATCTGGTGGCCCTGGCCGATGGCCTCGAGCGGTTGCCCCAATTGGCAGCCCTGCTCGCCAAAAGCACCAGCCAGCCCCTGCAAGCCCTGGCCCAGCCCTGGCCCGAGCTGGAAACGATCGCGGCCCTGCTGCGCCACAACCTGCTCGACACCCCCCCCCTCACCATCAGTGAAGGGGGCGTGATCCACGACGGTGTCGATCCCCAGCTCGATGGCCTGCGCAACCAACTCGACGACCAAGAGGCTTGGCTGCGGGGCCAGGAAACCCTCGAGCGCCAAGCCAGCGGCATCCCAACCCTCAAACTCCACTACCACCGCACCTTTGGCTACTTCCTGGCGGTGAGCCGGGCCAAGTCAGCCACCGTGCCCGACCACTGGATCCGCCGCCAGACCCTGGCCAATGAGGAGCGCTTTGTGACCCCTGAGCTCAAGGCCCGGGAAGGCAAGATCCTGCAGCTCAAGGCCAGGGCCGCCCAGCGGGAATACGAGCTGTTTTGTGAGCTGCGCGCGGAGGTAGGAACCCAGGCCGCACCTATCCGGGCAGCCGCCCGGCTGGTGGCCGAGCTCGATGCGCTGGCCTCCCTCGCCGAGGTGGCCGCCACCGGGGGCTACTGCTGCCCGCAGATCACAGACAGCCGCGAGCTGGTGATTGAGGCGGGCCGCCACCCCGTAGTTGAACAGCTGCTGGTGGAGGAAGCCTTCACCCCCAACGATCTGGCCCTCGGCGGCAACGGCACCCCCGACCTGCTAGTGCTCACGGGGCCCAATGCCAGCGGCAAGAGCTGTTATCTGCGCCAGGCGGGCCTGCTGCAGCTGATGGCCCAAATGGGCAGCTGGATCCCCGCCCAATCGGCCCGGCTTGGCATTGCCGATCGGATCTTCACCCGGGTCGGTGCCGGCGACGACCTCTCCTCAGGCCAATCCACCTTCATGGTGGAAATGGCCGAAACCGCCAACATCCTGCACCACGCCACGGACCGCTCCCTGGTGCTGCTCGATGAGATTGGCCGGGGTACGGCCACCTTCGATGGGCTGTCGATCGCCTGGGCCGTGGCCGAGCACCTGGCGGCCGCCGATGGCCAGGGGATCAGGGCCCGCAGCGTGTTTGCCACCCACTACCACGAGCTCAACGAACTCGCCGAGCTCCTGCCCAACGTGGCCAATGCCCAGGTGCTGGTGGAGGAATCCGGCGAGAGCCTGGTGTTCCTGCACCGGGTCGCCCCCGGAGGTGCCAACCGCAGCTATGGCATCGAAGCCGCCCGCTTGGCCGGGGTGCCGCCTTCGGTGGTGCTGCGGGCCCGCCAGGTGCTGGGCCGCATTGAGGCCAACAGCCATGTGGCCGTGGGTCTGAGCAAGTTGCCCACCTAGCCAGCTTCAAGCCAGGCCCTGCGCAACAGGGCATTGCAGGCTGCCGCCACCAAACCAGCCCCACCCTTAGGGCCCTCCAGCCGCAGGTGCACCAGGCCGCTGCCCGCCAGGTGCCGCTTGCTCTCGGCCACCCCCACAAACCCCACGGGCATGCCAACCACCAACGCCGGCGCGGGGCAAGAGCCGGCGGCCACCAAATCCAGCAGGGTCTCGAGGGCCGTGGGGGCACTGCCAATCAACACGATCAACGGTCGATATCCCTGGCCCTGGCCGCCAAGGGATTCGCCCCCAAGGGCTCCCAGGGCCGCAGCCATCCCCAGGGCACTGCGGGTTTCAGAGGCTGGCGCCCCCTTGGGCACGCTGGGCGGCGCCCACTCCAACAGGGTGTGCACGGGATTGGCGAAGGTGCGCCGGGCCATCGGAGCCACCGCCGCCGCCGCCATGGCCGTATCGGTGAGGATCACGGCCCCTTGGGCCAGGGCCGCCGCGCCCAGATCGCAGGCCTGGGGGCTCCAGGCCACCAGCGGCGCCAACTCCAGATCGCCACTGCTGTGCACCAGGCGATCCATCAGCTCCTGCTCCAGGGGGCTGAGCCCCCGATAGATCCCGGTGGGCTCGAGCCAACCACGAATCCGGCGCACGCTCTCGGTAAAGATCGGATGGTCGATCCCGTTCGGATGGTCGATCCCGTGCAGGCTCGTTTCGCTCTGGGCCATGGCGGCAGGCTGCACCGGCCCCCAGACTTTGGCTGGTCATGCCCACCTAACCCCATGCCCTTCCATCTCTACTGGGGCGACGATGAGGCCGCCCGCGGCCGGGCGATCGAGGCCCTGGTCGAGAAGCTGATCGATCCGGCCTGGGGCAGCATCAACCTCAGCCGCCTCGATGGCAACGACGCCGGCCAGGCGGCCCAGGCCCTTGCTGAAGCCCGCACGCCCCCGTTTGGATCGGGGGCCCGGGTGGTGATCCTGCAGCGCAGCCCCTTTTGCAACCAATGTCCGGCCGAGTTGGCTGAGCAACTGGAAGGCGGCCTGGATCTGCTGCCAGACACCTGCCACCTGGTGCTGGTGAACCCCGGCAAACCCGACGCCCGGCTGCGCACCACCAAGGCCTTGCAAAAACTGGTGAAAGCAGGCCAAGCCTTCGAGGCCAGTTTTGCCCTGCCCGCCATCTGGGATGGGGCCGGCCAGGTGGAGCTGGTGCAGCGCACGGCCCAGGCGCTCGGGCTCCGCTTAGGGCCGGCGGCGGCCGAAGCCCTGTCGGAGGCCATCGGCAGCGACAGTGCCCGGCTGGCCAGCGAACTGGAGAAACTCTCCATCTACGCAGGCAGCGATGCCAACGGCCAAACCAACCCGATCTCGGCGGCGGCGGTGGCAGCCCTGGTGCCCAGCTACGCCACCAACAGCCTGGCCGTGGGCGATGCCCTGCTCGCGGGCAAACCGGCCGATGCGATTGCCCTGGTGGATGCCCTGCTCGAGGCCAATGAACCAGCCCTGCGGATCGTGGCGGCCCTCTCCGGCCAAATCCGCGGCTGGCTGTGGGTGAGCCTGCTCGAGAAGGCCGGCGAGCAAGACGTCGCCGTGATCGCCAAGGCGGCGGGCATCGGCAACCCCAAACGCATCTATGTGATGCGCAAGCAAATCCGCGGCAAACAGTCGAAGCACTTCCTCAAGCTGCTGGGGCAGGTGCTGGAGGTGGAAGCCGCCTTGAAGCGGGGAGCCGACGGCCGGGACGCCTTCCGCGATGGCTTTTTGCTTGCACCAGCAGGCATCGGTGAATAATTGAGCCTTCCCGCGCGAGCGCTTCCGCGATCGGTTGCCATGGCCCTGCTGGTTCAGAAATTTGGCGGAACCTCAGTGGCCGACGTCGAGCGCATCCAGGCCGTGGCGCGGCGGATTTGCCGCTGCCGCGACGGGGGCAACGACCTGGTGGTTGTGGTGTCGGCGATGGGGCACACCACCGATGAACTCACGGGCTTAGCTGCCGCCATCAACCCCAACCCGCCCCAGCGGGAGATGGACATGTTGCTGGCCACCGGTGAGCAGGTCTCGATGGCCCTGCTGGCGATGGCGCTCCATGCCGAGGGGGTGCCTGCCGTTTCCATGACCGGCACCCAGGCCGGGATCATCACCGAATCCGCCCATGGCCGGGCCCGCATCCTGGAAATCCGCACCGAACGGCTGCAGCGCCTGCTCGAGGACGGCTTCGTGGTGGTGGTGGCCGGCTTCCAGGGCACCAGCTCCGGCGCCGCCGGCACCCCCGAAATCACCACGTTGGGTCGGGGAGGATCCGATACCTCTGCGGTTGCCCTGGCTGCAGCCCTAGGGGCCCAGGCCTGTGAGATCTACACCGATGTGCCCGGGGTCCTCACCACCGATCCCCGCAAGGTGGCGGATGCCCAATTGATGGACCAGGTGAGCTGCGACGAAATGCTGGAACTGGCCAGCCTCGGAGCCTCGGTGCTGCATCCCCGGGCGGTGGAAATTGCCCGCAATTTCGGTGTTCCCCTGGTGGTGCGCTCCAGCTGGAGCGAGGAATCGGGCACCCTGCTGACCAGCAGCAAGGGGCGCCCGATCGGCCATGGGGGCCTGGAACTGGGCAAGCCCGTGGATGGGGCCGAGCTGGAGGCAGCGCAAGCCGTGGTGGCCCTCTCCCATGTGCCGGATCAACCGGGGGTGGCCGCCCAGCTGTTTGAAGCCCTCGGCAAGGCCGGTTTGAACGTGGATCTGATCGTGCAGGCCACCCATGAAGGCTCGGATACCGGCAACTTCACCAACGACATTGCCTTCACCCTGGCTGAATCCGAGCTCGATCAGGCCCAGCTGGTCTGCCGGGAGGTGCTGGCGGGGCTCGGCGCCGATTTGGGGACCGGCGGAGCCCAGCTCAGGGCCGAAGGGGGCATGGCCAAGCTGAGCATCTCGGGAGCTGGCATCCTGGGCAGGCCAGGGGTTGCCGCCAAACTCTTCGACACCCTGGCCAAGGCAGGCATCAACCTGCGCCTGATCGCCACCAGCGAAGTCAAGGTGAGTTGCCTGGTGGCCGGCCATCAAGGCGCCAAGGCCCTCAGGGCTGCTGCCGAGGTGTTTGAGCTGGCGGAGCAGCAGCTCAATCGCAAGCCAAGCACCTGCAACCGGGCCGATCCCGCCGTGCGCGGCGTGGCCCTGGATCTGGATCAGGCCCAGGTGAGCGTGCGGCGGATCCCCGATCGCCCCGGCACGGCAGCAGCCGTGTGCCGGGCCCTGGCCGATGCCAGCATCAGCCTCGATGCCATCGTGCAATCCGAGCGCACCCACGGAGAGGGCCAGGCCCTCAGCCGGGACATGAGCTTCACCCTGCGCAAGGCTGATTTGGGCAAGGCAGAACAGGCCCTCAGCGGCCTGCTGAAGCAGTGGCCCGGTGCCCACTTCGAGCAGGGAGCCGCCATCGCCCGGGTCAGTGCCGTGGGGGCTGGCATGCCCTACACCCCCGGCACGGCCGCCCGGATGTTCCGGGCCTTGGCCGATGCGGCCATCAACATCGAGCTGATCGCCACCAGTGAAATCCGCACCAGTTGTGTGGTGCCCGAAAACCTGGGCGTCCAGGCGCTGCAAGTGGTGCATGGGGCCTTTGGACTCGGCGGCCAAACCCTGCACCAGGCCCACGGCAGCGAAGCCCCGCTTTAGGGAAGGGTTTAACCCTTTCCCCCGCGGGATCCTGTTAGGTCCGGCCCACCAACTTCTGGCGCAGCTTTTTGATGCGATCGCGCAGGTTGGCGGCCTCTTCGAATTCCAGATTTTTCGCCGCCACTTTCATCTTGTCTTCGAGCTGAATGATCAGCTCGGGCAGGGAATCCAAGGGCACTTGGTAATCGCCCGACTGGTCAATCGCCTGCTTGGTGGCCTGCTCCAGCTGGTCATCACTGAGGCGGCGGGTCACCTCCAACGACGACAAAATCGAATTGCCCGACCGTTTTCCAGCAGGCGTGGGTGTGATGCCGTGCTTCACGTTGTAGGCGTGCTGGATGGCCCGGCGCCTTTCGGTTTCTGAGATCGCCTTGACCATCGAATCGGTGAGGTTGTCGGCGTACAGCAGCGCCACCCCCTCCACGTGGCGCGCCGCCCTTCCGATGGTTTGGATCAAGGAGCGCTCTGCCCGCAGAAAGCCTTCCTTATCGGCATCAAGAATCGCCACCAACGACACCTCGGGCAGGTCAAGGCCTTCCCGCAACAGGTTCACCCCCACCAACACGTCGTACTCGCCATTGCGCAGGTCTTGGATGATTTCGATCCGCTCAATGGAGTGGATCTCGGAGTGCAAATAGCGCACCCGCACGCCATTCTCAGCCAGGTAATCGGTGAGATCTTCGGCCATGCGCTTGGTGAGCGTGGTGATGATCACCCGCTCATTTTTATCGGCCCGGATGCGGATCTCGCCCAGCAAATCATCCACCTGGCCTTCCGTGGGGCGCACCTCCACAATCGGATCGAGCACACCGGTGGGTCGAATCACCTGCTCCACCACCTGGCCGAGGCTTTGCTCCAGCTCCCAGTTGCCGGGGGTGGCACTCACAAAGATGGTCTGGGTGGCCTTATCCCAGAACTCCGACCCCTTTAACGGCCTGTTGTCGGCGGCGCTGGGCAAGCGAAAGCCGTGCTCAATCAGCACCTGCTTGCGGGATTGGTCGCCGTTGTACATGGCCTGCAGCTGGGAGCAGGTCACGTGGCTCTCGTCCACCACCAACAGCCAATCGTCGGGGAAGTAGTCGATCAGGCATTCGGGCGGGGTTCCCGCAGGACGACCGGAAAGATGGCGGGCGTAGTTCTCGACCCCGTTGCAATAGCCCACCTGGTCGAGCATTTCGAGGTCGTAGGTGGTGCGCTGCTCAAGCCGCTGGGCCTCCAAAAGCCGGCCCTCGCCATTGAGCAGATCCAGCCGCTCCCGCAGCTCGCCACGGATGGCCTTGATCGCATCGGCCAGCCGCTCCTTGGGGGTCACAAAGTGCTTGGCCGGGTAGATATTGATGCTTTCAAGGCTCTGGAGGATCTCGCCGGTGGTGGGGTCCACGTAGCGAATCGCCTCCACCTCATCGCCAAACAGTTCGATTCGCACCAGCCGGTCTTCATAGGCGGGGCCGATCTCCAGCACATCGCCCCGCACCCGGAAGCGGCCCCTGGCAATCTCCACATCGTTGCGGGCGTACTGGTTGTTGACCAGCTCACGAAGGGAACTCCTCAGGTTGAGGGTATCGCCCACCTCAAATTTGACCGCTGCCTTGAGGTATTCGCTGGGGATCCCCAGGCCGTAAATACAACTGATCGAGGCCACCACGATCACATCGCGGCGCTCAAATAACGAACGGGTCGCCGAGTGACGCAACATGTCGATCTCTTCGTTGATCGACGCGGTTTTGGCGATGTAGGTGTCGGAGACAGGCACGTACGCCTCCGGCTGGTAATAGTCGTAATAGGAAATGAAGTATTCAACCGCGTTGTTCGGGAAAAATTCCCGCAGCTCATTGCAGAGCTGGGCCGCCAGGGTTTTGTTATGGGCCAACACCAAGGTGGGGCGCCCGGTCTGGGCGATCACATTGGCAATCGAAAACGTTTTTCCTGTGCCCGTCGCCCCGAGCAGGGTTTGGTAGCGCTCACCCCCATCAACCCCCGCAACCATCGCCTTGATGGCTGTGGGCTGATCGCCCTTGGGTTCGTAGGGGGCGTGGAGCTGAAAAGGGACCATGGCAGCCATTCTCGCGGTGCCCTGGGTTGGGCTGCGGCCGTAGGAACCGCCGGCCTGGGATTTAGGCGCTGAGGTTGGTCTTCAAGTTGGCGTTCAAGTTGGAGTTGACGCCGCTGCCCAGGGCCTCCCGCAGGCCGCGAACCACGGCCACCATGGCCAATGGATCCGAGAGGCGGTTCACCGCCGAACCCACGCCCACCCCAGCCGCACCGGCTGCAATCGCCATCGGAAGGGTCACGGAAGAGAGGCCTGAAGCACAGAGCACGGGGGTCTGGTGGCCGGCGTCCGCCAGGGCCCGGCTCATCGCGTGGGCCGCAGCCAGGGTGGGAGCGGCCTTTTCGATCAGACCCAAGGTGCCGGGGCTGAAGGGTTTGGCGCTGGTGCCCCCTTCGGTCTGGATGAGGTCGGCGCCGGCCTCCACCAGGTCGATGGCCAGCTGTTCCTGTTGGTCCAAGGGCAGGACATGGGGCACCGTGACCGACAGCACCACCTCGCTCAGCAGCTCGCGGGTGCGGCGGGTGATCGCCAGCACTTCTGCCGCATCAAACACCCGGCCCAGGGGGTAAAAGGCGTCGTAGTTGCCGATTTCGACCATGGCGGCTCCTGCGGCCACCGCGGCAGGGAACAGCTCGGGATCGACAGCACTCACGCAAATCGGCAGGTTGGAGACCGCAGCCGCCAGGGTCACCAGCTCGGGATCACAGGCCACATCGATCAAATCAGCACCACCCAAACCGGCGGCGCTGCTGATCCGTTCGACAGACGCGGCATCGAAGTTGGTGAGACCAGCGATCACCTTGAGCAAGCGATGCTCGGCCAGGGCGGCTTGCAACTGGCTGGGCAGGCGATCGAGGCGCGACATCAGGGCCATTGGGATAGTGGGGTGATTCTCCCACGCAAGCCCTGGCGCCCCAACTCAGGCCAGCCGATCGACAGCCTCGACGCAGCAATCCAAAAGTTGCTCGATTTGCAGCAAAAGCGCCTGCCTTTGCGCAGGCAGTGGAAACGGGCCTTCCTCGTAGCGAGCCTCCACGGCATAGGTCTGTAGGGCCAGCAGCTCAGCTGGTAGCTCAAGCTCCGCCAAGAACGCCAGCTCGGCGAGTTCATGGCTGCGTGGTGGCCGTCGATCGGCCAACACGATCCAGCTCTTGAGCAGTTTTTCGACGGCCTGTTGTGCGGTGAAACCCCAATCCTCATCGGGAAACTCAGCATCGAGCGTCATCTGCAAACTGCGCAGGTGCCGACGCACAATCACCAGCAGGAGGCTGGCATCTTCAGCCGGCGACATAAAGCACCCTGCCCTCGCGCGCCACATCGCCCATCACATGCCAGCGCGACTGGGCCAGGTAGGCCGCATCGGCCTGGCCCTGCACGACCAGATCCACACCGCAGCCAAGCAGCCCGATCGCCCCACGCCAACGCTGCCAGTACTCACGCTTTTGCTCCGGCGTCAACCGGGGCACCTGGCTGATCAAAGCCAGATCCAAATCGGAATCTGGCTGGGCTCCGCCCCTCCCCCGGGAGCCAAACACCACAACAGCCTGCAAGCCGCCGCTAGCGACCAAGCGCTGCAAAGCTGCCTGCACCAGCACAGAATCCAAACCAGGCCCTAAATCGACGTGGTCCGCTAGCGGTTGTACCGCGATCCAGGGCAGGGCAATCTCTGTTGCGGCGGCGCTCATGCTTGCAAGCTACCCCGATCTGACCAAGCTGGGCCATGGCTGAGAGCTGGAGCCCCCACCATCTGCGCCTGCACCGGCACCTGTTGCGCCAGCCAGGGCTTCTGCCGCAGGGGAAAGTGCTGCTAGCGGCCCTGTCTGGCGGCCAAGATTCCATGGCCCTCGTGGCCCTGCTGCGGGATCTCCAGCGACTCCACCACTGGGATCTCCAGCTCTGGCATGGCGACCACCAATGGCGGCCCGAATCCGGCCACCAGGCCTCTGAACTGGAAGCCTGGGCCCGAAGCCATGGGCTGGCACTCTCGATCGATCGCTGGGCCGCCCCAATCCACCGCGAAGCCGCAGCCAGGGACTGGCGCTACAGCTGCCTCATCGCTCGGGCTCAAGCGCTCAAGGCAAGCCATGTGGTGACAGCCCACACCGCAAGCGATCGCGCCGAAACCCTGCTTTTGCATGTGGCCCGGGGCAGCCACCGGCGCGGCCTGACCAGCCTGCGGGAACAGCGGGAGCTTGGCGCAGGCATTCAATTGGTGCGGCCTTTCCTGATCTTTTCGCGCCAGGACACCACCCAAATCTGCCAAGACCTCCAACTGCCGATCTGGCTGGATCCTTCCAACCAAGACCTTCAGTTCAGCCGCAACCGGTTGCGGCTCGAGGTGCTGCCGGTGCTGGAAGCGCTCCACCCTGGAGCCAGCCAGCGGATCAATGCCCTCGCCGAAAGGCTCACGGCTGAAGATTCCACGAGAAGCGAACTGCTCCACCTCGCCCTAGAACCCTTGCGCAAGCCTGAGAATCCCCACCAGCTCCAACGTCGCCGGCTAATGGCCCTCAGCGCCGCCAACCAACGGGATCTGATGCAGGCCTGGCTCCACGCAGACGCCAAGCTCACCCTTGAAGCCGCCCCGCTCAACAACCTGCTGGCCCGCTTAACGCGGGATCCCGGCCCCGGCCAAGCCGACCTGGCCGGGCCGTGGCAGCTGCACTGGGATCGACTCACCCTGGGCCTGCAAGCCAAGTCGAAACACTGAGCAATAGTACGCCCATACTAGGCTATCCATTGCCGAATCGAGTCGGGCCGTGATTCCAAGCGAGGCTGCTGCTGACACTGGGGCTGAATCTGGGCCAAACTTGAGAGATCTACGGACGTCCTCTCTTGGCCTCGATCGCCAGGGCTGGATTCAGGCCACCGGCGGCCTTGTGATTGGACTCATCGCACTGTTCTCTTCCTATGACCCCATCAACCTCCCCAAGGCAGCCATCGCCATCAACCGGCAGTGGGGCGTCTGGTTCATCGCTGCCTCGTTGGCGATCATTGTTGTCGACGCTCAATTGGCGACGGGATCCCGATTACGAGCAGCGCATGAATCAGCTCAAGAGCGAAACCGAGCAGCTGAAGCTCGAGAACGCCAAGCTGAGGAAGCTCAACGCCAGGGGCAGGACATTGCTCTCCTCCGCGGCGCAGCTTTGCTCGCAGCAAGGGTTCAGCTCGACCCCTCCGAACCCAACCGTTCACGATTGAATGCCTATCTAACCCTCCTAGCTAGCGCAAGCGATCTCAGCTAAGCGGCCACGATCACCTGGAGCTCTATCTGATCGCGTTATGAACGAAAAGGCGTACAACGACCAAGCCAATGACAAAGCCAACAACAAGTACGCCGCCCTAGAGCGTCTGTACAGCGAACGCCGCTGGACCGAGGTGGAGGAGAGTGCCGCAATCCTGCTTGCCGAGGTGGTTGGCGAAGTAGACAGCCAAGGGGATGGGGCAGGGGATGGAGACCTACGCGCCCGCATCCTGCTGCTGCTCGGGCACACCCGGCTCTACGGCTTCAACGATGGCAGCGTTGCTGCAGAGCACTACCGCCAGGTTCTTGCAGCAGAACCAGAGGCGCTGCTCCTTGGCATCGCCCAAGCAGGCCTCAACCAATGCCTAGCCACGGCAGAGCCCTCCAACGCCATGCCCTGGCTGGAAGAGATCGCCGGAGCGGAGGTTGCTGCTTCCGGCACCAAAAACCCTGACCCGGCAACCAGTGGAGCCCAGGAGAGCAGGGCAGCTGGACCCAGCCCAACGACACTTGCGGATGGCCCAGGCCAACCAACCCAGCCGACCCAATTGAGCCAAAAGGCGAGCGCAGAGCTCGCCAAAGGGCTCCTGGGTGTGGTGATTCGGCCGAACTAATCAGCCAATCACTCGGCCGCTGCTGAACGGCGGCGGCGGATGCGGCCAGCGGGTTCGGGTTCGATCTCCTCAACAGGCGCTGCCTTGACCACGGGTGCCGAAACTGCCGCTGACGACGCTGCGGGAGCGGCCATGGCAGCAACAGCAGCAGGAGCTCCACCCGCTGAGGCTGGAGCTCCCACGGTCGCCAACTGGCGCTGGGGCAGGGGAGCGCGGCCACTGCTATCGCGCACCACATCGCGGCGGCCACCACCGTCCCGACCGCCATCCCGACCACCCCGGGGAGCCGGACGGGTGTCGGGCTCGGCATCGGCACGGCCCTTGTAGGCCGGGGTGCCAGCAGGGGCAGGCTGCACCAGGCAGATGATCAATGGCTCCACCTGGAGCTCCCGGCGCAGGCGACGCTGCAGGCCCACCTCGACCTCACGCTGCACACCCACCCAGTCCACATCGGGGGCACTGCCACCGGTGTTGCGGCAAAGCTGGCCCCAGCGGTTCTCGAGCACCCAGCCAATCTCCCGCTCGGCCCACATCGACAGCTTGCGGGGGTCGGCGGTGGTAACCACACCCCGCAGGTTGGCCCGGGGAGGAGCCGCCATCACGCCATCGGTGCTGATCACAGCCAGCAGGGTGATCACGCCGTCTTCCGCCAATTGTTGGCGCTCTTTGAGCACCCGGGCATCCACGATGCCGTTGCGGGAAGCATCGAGCAGCTCAATGCCGGCCTTCACGGGATCGCCCTTGCGGATGGAGTCGGGGGTGAGCTCCACCACATCACCGTTATCGATGATCAGGATGTTGTCGGCCGGCACACCCAAGGACTGGGCCGTCTTGCTGTGGCACACGAGCATGCGGTGCTCACCGTGCACGGGCACGAAGTACTTGGGCTTGGTGAGGGCCAGCATCAGCTTCTGGTCCTCCTGGAAGCCATGGCCCGACACGTGGATGCCTTCGCCCTTGCCGTAGACCACCTTGGCGCCGAGCATCATCAGCCGGTCAATCGTGTTGACCACCGAGATGGTGTTGCCGGGGATTGGGCTCGCCGAAAAAATAATCGTGTCGGTGGACTTCACCTGCACCTGGGGGTGCTCACAGCGGGAAATGCGGCTCAAGGCAGCGAGGGGCTCGCCCTGGCTGCCGGTCATCAGCAACAGGGTTTCCCGGTCGGGCAGATCGCGAATCTGCTTGATCGGCACAAAGAGGTCGTCGGGGGCCTGCATATAGCCCAGCTCCCGGGCCTTGGCGATCACGTTGAGCATGGAACGGCCCAGCAGACCCACCTTGCGGCCGTTCTTCAGGGCCAACTCCAGGATCATCGACACGCGATGGATGGAGCTGGCGAAGGTGGTGATGATCACCCGACCTTCAGCCTGGGAGATGTGGCGATCCAGGCAGGGGAACACCGAACGCTCCGGGGGGCAAAACCCGGGCACCTCGGAGTTGGTGGAATCGCTGAACAGGCACAACACCCCCTGCTCGCCGTAATGGGCGAGACGGGCCATGTCGAAATACTCGCCGTCCACGGGGGTGTGGTCGAACTTGAAGTCACCGGTGAAGATCACCGTGCCCACTGGGGTGGTGATGGCCAGCGAAAAGCTGTCGGCCATCGAGTGGGTGTTGCGAATGAACTCCACCGAGAAGTGCTGACCCACCTTGACCACGTCCCGGGGGGCGACGGTTTGGAGGATGGTGCGATCCATCACACCGGCCTCCTCCATCTTTCCGGTGAGCATCGCCAGGGCCAGGCGGGGCCCATGGATCACGGGGATGTTGAAGTTTTTGAGGTGGTGGGCAATGCCACCGATGTGATCTTCGTGACCGTGGGTCACGATCATGCCGCGAATGCGCTTCTGGTTCTCACGCAGGTAGCTGGTGTCGGGCATCACGACGTTGACGCCGTGCATGCCATCACTGGGGAAGGCCAGGCCGGCATCCACCAACATGATGTCGTCGCCGTACTCGAACACACAGGTGTTCTTGCCGATTTCATGCAAGCCCCCCAAGGGGATCACGCGCAGGTGGGGTTGCTGATTGGCCTTGGCGCTGTTGATGGTGCCGTTGGAACTGGTCATCGAGGAAGGGCGAAAGGTCGCGGTATTTGATTTGGAACGGAAACTGGAGCTGGACTGGAACTGAAACTGGACTGGACAACCGGCTGACTGCTGTCAGCTGACAAGCCTTGGCATCACGTGGGACGCAGGGCAGCCAGGGTCGAATTGAGGCGTTGACGCACGTCGGGTTCGGCAGAGAGCAAAGGAAGACGGGGGGCACCCACGGGCCAGCCACTGAGTTCAAGGGCTGCTTTGACAGGGATGGGATTGGTGGTGCAGAACAGGGCTTTGCACAGGGGCAGCAGCTGCTCATGCAAGGCCAGGGCACCGGCCAAATCGCCAGCCAAGAAGGCCTGCACCATGGCGCTGATCTGGGGGCCGGCGATGTGGCTCGCCACACTCACCACCCCCACGGCACCCACGGCCAACATCGGCAGGGTGAGGGCATCATCACCGCTGTAGATCGCCATGCGATCGCCACAAAGGGCCCGCAGGGCACTCACCTCTTCGGTGGTGCCACTGGCGGCCTTAAAGCTCACCACATTCGGGCAATCGAGCAGCCGAGCCGTGGTTTCCGGCGCCAGGCTGGTGCCAGTGCGGCCAGGGATGTTGTAAAGCATCAGCGGTAATCCAGGCGCCGCCTGGGCCACCGCCCGGAAATGGGCCTCGAGGCCATCTTGGGGGGGTTTGTTGTAGTAGGGCACCACCACCAGGGCGCCATCGGCCCCGAGGGAAGCCGCCTCCCGGGTGGCCTCCACCGCCTCGGCGGTGCAATTGCTGCCACTGCCAGCCAGCAACGCGGCGCGACTGCCCACGGCGCCTTTGACCGCCGCAAAGATTTCGTGTTGCTCCTGCCAGCTGAGGGTGGGGGATTCGCCCGTGGTGCCGCACAGCACCAAGCCATCGGAGCCGTGTTCCACCAAATGCAGCGCCAACCGGGCCGCCAGATCCAAATCCACCGAGCCATCGGCGGCAAAGGGGGTGACCATCGCGGTCAGCACCCGGCCAAAGGGAACCTGGAAGCTCAAGAGACCACCCCCGCCGATGGGCCCTGGATCAACAATTCAGCGATTTGCACCGCATTGAGGGCCGCACCCTTGCGAATCTGATCGCCGCACAGCCAGAGCTCCAGGGCATGGGGATCGCTGAGGTCCTGGCGGATGCGCCCAATGGCCACCGGATCTCTGCCCGTCACATCGGTGGGCATGGGGAAGCGGTTGGCCTCGAAATCCTCGAGCAGCTCCACACCCGCAGCCTGGGCGAGCAAGGCGCGGGCCTCGGCCACCGGGAAGGGCTCCCCAAATTCAATGTTCACCGCTTCCGAGTGGGCCCGCAGCACCGGCACCCGCACGCAGGTGGCCGACAGGCGCAGATCGGGCAATCCCATGATCTTGCGGGTTTCGTTGAGCATCTTGAGCTCCTCTTCGCAGTAGCCATTGGGCTGCAGGGGCGAGTTGTGCAAAAAGAGGTTGAAGGCCAGGGAATGGGGCAGCACCTCGCTCACCGGTTCTCCGCCTTCCAAAACCGTGCGGCTGAGGGTGCGCAGTTCCTCCATGGCCCGGGCGCCGGCACCGCTGGCCGATTGATAGGTGCTCACCACCACCCGCTTGATCGGCCGCTTGGCTGCCAAGGGCGCCAACGCCAGGGTGAGCAGGATCGTGGTGCAGTTGGGATTGGCAAGGATGCCGTTGTGATCAAAGGCTGCTTCGGGATTCACTTCCGGCACCACCAAGGGCACCGTGGGATCGAGCCGAAAGGCACTGGAGTTGTCGATCACCACGGCACCCGCCTTGGCAGCGATCGGGGCCCATTGCTTCGACGCGGATCCGCCGGCAGAAGCGAGCACCACATCCACCCCTTCAAAAGCCGCTTCGCTGACACCCTGGATCGTGAGCTCCTGGTCTTGCCACAGCAGGGTTTGGCCGGCCGAGCGCGGCGAAGCCAGGGGAATCAACTCAGCCACGGGAAACTGGCGTTCCCCAAGCAAGGCCAACAACTCCTGGCCCACCGCACCGGTGACGCCAAGAATGGCCACCCGCAAAGGCCGGTTGGGCAGGGTTACGGGGGAGGGAGCTGGGGCGGTCTGGGCGGCGGTCAAGGGTGGGTGAACGAACTCGAAACTTGGGGCGCTGGGTCCAGGGGAACGTGCTCTGAACCGAAACTGGAGCGAAAGGCCTGGGATGGTCTCTCTTAGTCCTGGGGATGCAGGCGGGCCAGACGGTTTGAGCAGGCCAGGTGATGCAGCCAGCCAAAACCATCAATTAGGAACTATCGCCTTCGTCGTGCGCCTCCCAAACAATACGTGTCTGGGGGTGGGGCCGGGCCACTTTCTAGGATCCTGGGCTACCTAGCCCTGCCCATGAGCCCTGCTGCCGCGAAAGCCTCTACCAAATCTGCTGGCTCCCCCCAGGGCCCCTCACCGCTGAAGGTGACAGCCAGCGCCCGCCCCGGCAGCCGCGTTGCCCTGGAGGTAGCCATCCCGGGCGCACGCAGCCAGGCCAGCTACGAGGCCGCCGTAGAGAAGCTCAGCCGCAGCATCAAATTGCCCGGTTTCCGCAAGGGCAAGGTTCCCCGCCCCGTCCTGCTGCAGCAGATCGGGCCCCTGCGGATTCGCGCCACCGCCCTGGAAGACCTGGTGGATGCGGCCTTCCGCGATGCCATGGAGGTGGAGAAGGTGGCCGCCATTGGTCGCCCCGAGCTGAGCGAGGGCTTCGAGGTGGTGTTGGAGCGCTTTGATCCCGGCAGCGACCTCACCATCACCCTCGAACTCGATGTCGAGCCAACCCCCAAACTCAAAGCCACCAAAGGACTCAAGGCCGAAGCCGAAAGCGTCAGTTACGACCCCACCCGGGTCGATGAACTGATCGAGCAATCCCGCAAGCAACTGGCCACCCTGGTGCCCGTGGAAGGCCGGGCCGCCCAGGCCGCCGATGTGGCCGTGCTCAGCTTCAGCGGGGTCTTTGCCGATACCGAAGAGCCCATCACCGGGGGCAGCAGCGACGCCATGGAAGTGGAGCTGGAGGAGGGCCGCATGATCCCCGGCTTTGTGGAAGGGGTGATTGGCATGGCCGTGGGTGAAAGCAAAACCATCGACTGCCAATTCCCCGAGAGCTACCCCCAAGACGACGCCGCCGGCCGCAAAGCCCGTTTTGAAATCAGCCTCAAAGACCTCAAAACCCGGGAGCTGCCTGCCCTCGACGACGCCTTCGCCCAGCAGGCCAGCGACAAGCAAACCCTCGCTGAGCTGCGGGCGGATCTGGAAACCCGTCTCCAAGACGACAGCGCGCGGCGCGGCAAGGCCAACCGCCACGACGCCCTGCTCTCAGCCTTGGTCGAAGAGCTCGAGGTGGAACTGCCCGAAACGATGGTGCAGCAAGAAATCCGCAACCTGATCGAACAGACCGCAGGTCAAATCGCCCAACAAGGCATGGATGTGAAAAAGCTGTTCACACCCGATCTGGTGCGCAGCCTGATGGACACCTCCAGGCCCGAAGCCGAAACCCGCCTCAAGCGCAGCCTGGCCCTCAAGGCCCTCGCTGAAGCCGAGAAGATTGAGCTGGAAGCCGGCGAACTCGAGACCAAACTCAAGGAGATCGGCCGCGGCCTCAGCCAGGAGGGCAACATCGATCCTGAGCGCCTGCGCCTGGCCGTTGCCGACGACCTGCTGCAGGAAAAACTCCTCGATTGGCTCGAATCGAACAGCACCGTCACCGAGAAGGCCCCTGCCCCCGCCGATGGCGACGCCAGCGAGACCAAGTCAGAGACAAAAAGCGAACCCAAGGCAAAGTCCAAAACCAAGACCAAAAAAGCTGACGCCTAAATCGGCGCCCCCACCTCGATCCCAGGGCTGGCCTGCGCAGCCCTGGATCAATGCCCATAGATTGACCCCAAGACCCCCCTTTGCCAGCGCGTGATCAACGCTTCCCAGCCCAACGCCCTGCGCTTCCACCCTGTCCACAACAGTTGGGGGCCCATGAACAGCCCTGGGGTGCTCCCCACCGTGGTGGAGCAATCCGGCAAGGGGGATCGGGCCTTTGATATCTATTCCCGCCTGCTGCGCGAACGGATCATCTTTTTGGGTACGGGCATTGACGACAGCGTGGCCGACTCCCTGGTCGCCCAGCTGCTGTTTCTCGAGGCCGAGGACCCCGAAAAGGACATTCAGATCTACGTCAACTCGCCCGGGGGCTCAGTCACCGCTGGCCTAGCCATCTACGACACGATGCAGCAGGTAGCTCCGGATGTGGTGACCATTTGCTATGGCCTGGCCGCCAGCATGGGGGCCTTCTTGCTGTCCGGGGGTACCAAGGGCAAGCGGCTTGCCCTGCCCAACGCCCGGATCATGATCCACCAGCCCCTTGGCGGGGCCCAGGGCCAGGCCGTTGACATTGAAATCCAGGCCAAGGAAATCCTCTTCCTCAAGGACACCCTCAACGGGCTGATGGCCGAGCACACGGGCCAACCCCTGGAGAAGATTGCCGAAGACACTGATCGCGACTACTTCCTTTCCCCGGCAGAAGCGGTTGAATACGGCTTGATCGATCGGGTGGTGACTGACACCGTTCCGATTTGACCCTTAAGGACGGCTGACGAACCTTCGGGTTGGGTCGATCCTGAACCCATGGGATCCCCCCCTGCCCAATCAGCCGCCAAACCGCCTCGCCGATGGCCAAATTCGACGCCCACCTGAAGTGCTCGTTCTGCGGCAAGTCCCAGGAACAGGTGCGCAAGCTGATTGCAGGGCCAGGGGTCTACATCTGCGATGAGTGCATTGATCTCTGCAACGAGATCCTGGATGAGGAATTGGTTGACGGCCAATCGAGCCCAGCCCCAGGCCGTCATGCAGCCGAGAACAGCCGCAGCAAGACCCCAACCAAGAAAACGTCCAAGCCAGCTCCCACCCTGGCCGAGGTGCCCAAGCCCCACACCATCAAGGCCTTCCTTGATCGCCAGGTGGTGGGCCAAGACGATGCCAAAAAGAACCTAGCGGTAGCGGTCTACAACCACTACAAACGGCTGGCCTGGCAGGGCGATGGCAAGGGTGAAACCGACCAAACCGCCACGCGGCTCCACAAGTCGAACATTTTGCTCATCGGCCCCACCGGCTGCGGCAAAACCCTGCTGGCCCAAACCCTGGCCGAAATGCTCGATGTGCCCTTCGCCGTCGCCGACGCCACCAGCCTCACCGAGGCGGGCTACGTGGGGGAAGACGTGGAAAACATCCTCCTGCGCCTGCTGCAAAAGGCGGATATGGATGTGGACCAGGCCCAGCGCGGCATCATCTACATCGACGAAATCGACAAAATCGCCCGCAAGAGCGAGAACCCATCGATCACCCGGGATGTCTCCGGAGAAGGGGTTCAGCAGGCCCTGCTGAAGATGCTCGAGGGCACCGTCGCCAACGTGCCCCCCCAGGGGGGTCGCAAGCATCCCTATCAGGACTGCATCCAAATCGACACCAGCCAGATCCTGTTCATCTGTGGTGGCGCCTTTGTGGGCCTGGAAGATGTGGTGCAAAAGCGGATGGGCCGCAACGCCATTGGCTTCATCAGCGCCGATGGCTCCAGCCGCCCGCGCAGCGGCAAAGACCGCCATGCAGCTGAGGTGCTGCGCCACATGCAGCCCGAAGACCTGGTGCGCTACGGCCTGATTCCCGAATTCATCGGCCGTCTGCCCGTCAGCGCCGTGCTCGACCCCCTCGATGCCCAAGCCCTGGAGGCCATCCTCACCGAGCCCCGGGATGCCCTGGTGAAGCAGTTCCAAACCCTGCTCAGCATGGACAACGTGCGCCTGGACTTCGAACCCGGGGCCGTTGAGGCGATCGCAATCGAGGCCTACCGGCGCAAAACGGGCGCCCGGGCCCTGCGCGGCATTGTTGAAGAGCTCATGCTTGATTTGATGTACGACCTACCCTCCCGCAAGGACGTGAAGGCCTTCACCATCACCCGCGAGCTGGTGGAGGCGCGCAGCAAAGCCCAGGTGCTGGCCCATCCCAGCGTCCTAGGGCGGGACCAGCAGGAATCGGCCTAGCCGCCGTAATCTCAAGCTTCCGCCCCACGGCCTCCTACGGCGTACCAACCCCTCCACCACAAATACCGGCCCCAGCGGTTCAACCAGCTGGTGGGCCAGGAGGCGATTGCAGCCACCCTGGGCAATGCCCTGCTGCAAAACCGAATTGCGCCGGCCTATCTCTTCAGTGGCCCGCGCGGCACGGGCAAAACCTCAAGCGCCAGGATCCTGGCCCGCTCACTCAACTGCATCGGCTCAGAGGGTCCCACCCCTGAGCCTTGCGGCAGCTGTGAACTCTGCACCTCAATTGCAGCCGGCAATGCCCTCGATGTCATCGAGATCGACGCCGCCTCCAACACGGGCGTCGACAACATCCGCGAGCTGATCGAGCGCTCCAGGTTTGCGCCAGTCCAGGCCCGCTGGAAGGTGTATGTGGTGGACGAGTGCCACATGCTCTCGACCGCGGCATTCAACGCCCTGCTCAAAACCCTGGAAGAGCCGCCACCGCGGGTGGTGTTTGTGCTGGCCACCACCGATCCCCAGCGGGTTCTGCCCACGATCTTGAGCCGCTGCCAGCGCTTCGATTTCCGGCGCATCCCCCTACAAGCCCTCGAGCAGCACCTGGTTTGGATCGCCGACCAGGAGCAGATCGGGATCACCCCAGAAGCCCTGCACGTGGTGGCCCAACGGGCCCAAGGCGGCCTGCGGGACGCCGAAAGCCTGCTGGACCAACTCAGCCTGCTGCCGTCGCCGATCGAAGCCTCGGCGGTGTGGGAGCTGCTTGGCGCCGTACCGGAGCAAGAACTGCTGGAGTTGGCTGCGGCTTTGGCGACCAGCGAACCCCTGGCCCTGCTCGAGGCCTGCCGCAAGCTGCTGGAGCGGGGCCGGGAGCCTACCGCCGTGCTCCAAGGCCTGGCCAGTCTGTTGCGGGATCTGGTGCTGGCCGGCACGGCCCCCGATCGCCTCGAGCTCACCAGCTTCTCCCCCCAATTCCGCGCCCAGCTTCCTGAGCTGGCCCGCAGCATCGGCAAAGCGCGGTTGCTGCACTGGCAAGCCCAGCTCAAGGGCAGCGAGCAGCAACTCCGCCACAGCGTCAACCCGCGTCTGTGGCTCGAGGTCTTGCTGCTGGGTCTGTTAGCAGAAACCCAGACCCAGGCCGCACCGGCTGCCCCGCCTGCCCAGCCCGCGGCGGCCCCACCCCGGGCTCAGCCAGCTGTGCCCAGCGGAGACGGGCAAAACAGAGACCTGCAAAGCGGACACCTGCAGAGCGAACATCCGCAGAGCGTCACCTCGACCCCTGAGCCTGCAATTCAAACCAGGCCTGAAGCCAGGAGCGAAGCGAACCTGGGCGAATTGTGGCAACAAATCCTGGCGGGCCTGGAACTGCCCTCTACCCGCATGCTGCTCTCCCAGCAGGCCCAACTGGTGCGGCTTGATGAGCGCCGGGCGGTGGTCACCGTGGCGGGCAACTGGATGGCCATGGTGCAAAGCCGCCTGCCCCTGCTTGAAAAGGCGATGGCCACGGCCCTGGGCAGCCCCCGCCAACTGGTTCTCGAAGGTGGTGGCGAGATGCCAGCCCAGCCACCCAAAGCCACTGCTCCAGCCCCCCCATCTTCAGCCCCAGTTCCGGCTCAGGCTCAGGCAGCCGCCCCAACGTCGATCCCAGCTCGTGCGCCCGCCAGCAGGCCCGCCCAGCAGCCACCCCAACCGCTTGACCAGCAACCCCAAGAGGAGGCTGCCCCCCAGACGAAGGAGCCACCCAGAGATGCGGGCCCACCACCGATAACCGCCCCCCTGGATGAAAAAGCGAAGCGCCTGGCCGACTTCTTCAACGGCGAGGTGATTGAGATGGATGGCCCCCTGGATGGCCAGCTCGATGGTCAAGCAGATCAAGCCGGCCTTCATGCTGCTTGATGGGCGCCTGAGCTGGTTGATGAAGGCCTAAGCGGTGGCTGGATCGTCATGGGTGATGAGATCGCCCCCGTCGTGCTCTTCACCGAGATGCAAGGTTTTGGCCCAAACCAACCTCTTGGGCAGCACTGCCATGCGGAGGCTGGTCCAGGGAATCACCACAAACCAATGGCCCAGATAGGCGGTCCCCAAGGCCAATGACAGGGGATTGATCGCCGGCAGGGCCGGACCTTCACTGGAGCGGGTGCAACCCAGAACGATCGAAATCCCTGAAAGGCCAAATGCCATCACGGACAGGGGCCAAATCGTGGGCCGCGTTGCCGTGATCAAAGCCCCGACCAGGTCGGCAATGGCCACCATGGGAAGGGCGTACTGGAGCAGGAAGAAGCAAAAGAGATCAAGCTTTTGGGAGGCCTTGAGCCGACCAAAAAACAACTGGGGCCCGTAATCAAAGAAACGCTGCAGCCCCCCCTCAGCCCACCGCTGACGTTGGCGCCAAAGGGCCGACAAGCCCAGCACCGCCTCCTCCTGAACCGGGGGATTCCAGAGAATGCCGATCGGTTGCTGGTCGATGAGCAGCCGAAAACTCAAATCGAGGTCATCGGTCACCGTGGCTTCATTGAAGCCACCACAGCTGTGCAAAGCATCGCGGCGCAGCAATTGGCCATTGCCCCGCAATTCAGCGATACCTGCTGTAGCAAGGCGGCCCTGCTGGATCACCGCATCGAAAGCCATCTCCATGGCTTGCACCTTGGTGAGCCAATTCACCGAGGCATTCACCTCAGCCTTGCGCAATTGCACCGCCGACCAACGCCCCGTTTCGGCATAGGGAATGAGCCGCTCGAGCGTGTCGCTCTGGAGATCAGCATCGGCATCCAAGACCAACATCCACTTGGCCTGCAGCTGTTGAAGCACCTCATTGAGGGCCCCGGATTTTCCCCCGCCGGCATCGGGGGGACGGCTGAGCAAACTCAAAAAAGGAAAACGGCCTTGGAGATCGGCCAACACCTCCGGTGTCCGATCGGTGCTGCCGTCATCGACCACCCAAAGCTTGAGCAGACCTGGTGGATAGCGGACCAGTGACATCCGCTCCACCAACCTGCCAATCACCGCCTGTTCATCCCGGGCAGCAACCACCACGTCGACCGATGGCCAAGGCTCAAAACCCTTGGATTGGTCGGATTCCGGGGGTTGAACGTGCTGCTTAGCAGGCCGCATTGCTGCCAGCACCACTGTCCGGATGATGTAGCCGCCCAGCAGCAGCGCCACGGTGATGGACGGGATCAAGCGGACGGAAGGATCTAGCCAGTGGGGGGCCATACCGGCCCAACCGCACCCGACCACAAACAGGGCCGACTTACCGCGACGACGCTTGGGGGCGGTCTCTGTGGCACTGCCGCCCGCAGCCATCGCCTTCCATGAAGTGGTCCGACTCTAAAGCGAACCCCTCTGGTCAGGGTCGCGACGGCGGCTCAATCGCCGGTTGCAAGGCCGACAGCGGTTGCAAGCTGGTGCCTGGGTAATAGTGCTTGAGGATCTGCTGGAGCCCCCAACCTCGCTGGGCCAAGTCCATCGCCCCAGCCTGGGACAGTCCGGCGCCATGGCCAAATCCGCCGCCCGTAAACAGCCACTGCCCAGGCGCCACCTTCTGGACCACAAACAAGGTGCTGGGCAATTGGCGCAAGGCGCGCCGAATGGCATCGAGATGCAGCACCACCTCGCCGCCTTGGCCCTCGATCTTCAAAGCCAGCACCCGACCACTGGAACCCCGACGCACAACCACCAGCCGTTGGGGCTGTCCGAGCTGGGGAGCCTGGGCAGCCACCGCCTTGGCGATCTGGGCAGCGTCAAGGCTGCGGGTCCAACGAAAACGCGGATGGTCGGCCCCGTAGGCCGCTCCGCCATGGGCCAGGAGGTCGTGAACCCCATCCGCCCCAAGGGGCAATGGAAAGCGCCGCGGCAGGGACTGGGCGCCCGAGCTCGGCGCATCAATGGCGGGTTTCAGGTAGGGCAACCCAGCACCGCCCCAGGCCTCCTCAAAGCCAGCTGAAACCCCACCATTACTAGCGTGGTAAACGGCATGGATCGGCTGGCCGGCCCAGCTGAGCACCCGGAATTGGGTGGCGACGACGGCCCGCTTGACCGCCCCATTGGCCCCGCGCGGATCCCCATAAACCTGGCACTGGGTATCGGCGCAGAGGTGATAGCCGTCCACAGCAAAACGTCCCTGATTGCGCAGGGCCCAGGTGCGCGCCAGCACGGCCTGGGCCTCCAGGGCCGCAGCTGGAGCCCCGGCGCCGATCTCGTGGGGCACCACGCCCAACAAGTAGCGCTCTAAGGGAACCTGCTCCACCAGGCTCCAACTGCCATAGGCATCCCCCTGCAGCCGGAAGGGACCTGCGTAAACCCCGCCCTGCCAGCGCAAACCACCGGGCGCCTCAAGCCGCACAGGGCCCTCCAGCACCGAGCTGCCGCTGCCCGGAGCCAACGGCGAAGCCAGCACCAAAACCTGGCGGTGCCGCTGGACCTGCTGCCAAAGGAGGGGCCTGCCTACGGCTGGGGGCGGGGAACCCAAAGGCGCCCACACCTCCCACTCAGCTGGATGGGCCACAACCACCTGGGCACCCTGCTGACGCCAGCGGTGGGCTGCCGTTTCTGCGGTCTCAAAACTGGCAAACGGCCCGAGCACCTGGCGGCTGATGCGTAGGGGCTCTGGCAACGGCAGCATCTGCCAACGCAGCACCAAGTCCGGCGCCGAAATCCGGCGGCCACTGGCCGTGACCAGGGTGAGATTGCCTCTAGCACTGCTCAACCGCAGGCGCTCCGGCGGGCGCAGGTGGGCCGCCAGGCCCACCCACAACACGGGATCTCCGGGCTTGACCGCAGGAGCCATGGACACCGACCAGTGCAGGCTCGAGGGCTGGGGCTGGGGTGGGATTTGGCCGACTGGGGACTCGGCGCGACAACCAGCGGCCACAAGCAAACTTCCCAGCCAAATCCCTGCCTGGACGAGCGATCTGCGCCCAAAGGACCCGCCAAAAACCATCAGCTTCATGGCACGGTGTTGGAAGGGGGGACTCTCACGTCGTACTCTGCTTGTTTGTGCCCGCGTTAGGAGACATGCCGAAGCTCAAGACCCGCAAAGCAGCCGCCAAGCGGTTCAAGGCGACCGGTACTGGAAAATTCCTGCGGCGTCGGGCCTTCCGCAGCCACCTGCTCGACCACAAGAGCCCCAAGCGCAAGCGCTATCTGGGCACCATGGCCGTTGTGGATGAGCGCGATGCGGACAACGTGAGCGCGATGCTCCCCTACGCCTGAACCCTGATTCAGCGCTGGGGACGCGTTAAGCGACCGCAGCAAGAGCGCCACCCAAGTTTTTCCTATACCACTGATTCCCTGCCATGGCTCGCGTTAAGAGGGGCAACGTTGCCCGTAAACGCCGTAACAAGGTCCTTCGTCTCGCCCGGGGTTTCCGGGGGGGCAATGGCTCCCTCTTCCGTACCGCCAACCAGCGGGTAATGAAGGCGCTGTGTAATGCCTACCGCGACCGTCGTCGTCGGAAGCGCGATTTCCGTCGCCTCTGGATTGCCCGAATCAACGCCGCCGCCCGCATCAATGGGGTGAGCTACAGCCGCTTGATGGGTGGTCTGAAGAAAGTTGATGTGCGCATCAACCGCAAGATGCTGGCCCAGCTGGCCATGGTGGATCCCTCCAGCTTCACCAGCGTTGTGGGTGCGGCAAAAAGCTGATCCACTCCACTGATTTCAACTGGTCATAGGGCCCCTTGGACGCACTCCTTCCCCAGGCCTATCTGATTGGTCTCGTTGTTCTGCTGGGTGCCGCCGCCGTGGTGGTAGCCCGGCAAATTTGGCGCGTCCGCGGTGACGAAGTCACCCTCGCCAAGCTGGAACGCAACGATGCAGCCCAGCCCACGGATGCAGCCTCGCTCTATGCGTTGGCCTGCGTTCAACTCCGCAAGCGTCTCTACGGCCAGGCAGCAGAAAATCTGAAACTGGCCATCAAGCGAGCCGATGCCCAACAGGAGCCCTCAGAAGCCCGGGCCTTGATTGAAAATGCCCTGGGCTTCTCTCTGGCGGCCCAGAACAACTACAAAACCGCCGTTCGGCATTACCGCCTAGCTCTCCAGGCCAAGCCCGACTACCCGGTGGCACTCAACAACCTGGCCTTTGCCCTCGAAAAGCTGCTCAAGCCAGACGAAGCCAAGGAGACCTACGACAAGGTCTTGGTGCTTGATCCCGCCAATAAAACAGCCCGCAAACGGCTGAAATTGCTTGGACGCCAGTCCGATTTCAGCAAGGTGGCCTGAGGGTCACCCAAGGCCCGCCTAGGTGCCCAGGATTCCCCTGCCAAGCTCAACGCAACTTTTGCCAAGCTCAGCGCAAAGGAATCGCCTTACCGGTCCCCCGAGGGGTCACCAGCGGCCGCGAGCCCATTGGCTCGAGGGCCAACCTGCCGCCCATGTCGGTCAGGCGGTCGGCATTCCAACCACTCAAGGCAATGCCCTGCAGACCTTGGAATCGGCCACCTGGATTTAAGCCACCACCAAGTTTGACGGCCAAGGGAATCAAATCGAGCTGGTCGGATTGGGCGTTGAGGTTGCCTTGCACCGGCGTGGTCTGGCCAGCAATGGTCATCGCACCAGCCAGGGTCACCATGGCACCCACCGGGGTCACGGTTGCAAAGGTGAGCTGCACCGGCACGGGAGCCGAACCGCCAAAGGCCTGGTAGGTGCCACTCCATTGGCGGGGCAATTCCGTGGCAATGACCTGGGCCCTGGCTTCTGGATCGAATGTTTGAACAGAGCCCGTTTCGGTATCGGTGGCCTGATCCAGCCGCTGGGTGGATCCGGTGGGCGCCACGAACGGCACAAACGAAGACCCTGGCAGGGGAACCGCCGTTGGCGTCCCACCAGGGGGGGCAGCCACGGCCTGGGACGTCAGACAGTCAGCAGCCAGCAATCCTGGAACCAGAAATCCAGCGGACGCCGCGCTGACAACAAGCCATCGGGAGAGCAACCGGGACACCGGCTCGGAAATTTGCACAGGAAGCGGCGCTGCAGTCGGCACGACAGTGGGTTCGGGCTAATGGGAGGCTAGTCGGAAGCCATGACATCGACTGGTTTCCCGTGTCAAACAATCCGCAGCAGGATTCCGCGAAGCCCGATCCCCTGGTGATTGGGGGCCGGAGCTTTCAAAGTCGCCTGATGACGGGCACGGGGAAGTACCCCAGCCTCGCCTGCATGCAAGCCAGCCTGGCCTCCAGTGGCTGCGAGATCGTCACAGTGGCCGTGCGCCGGGTACAAACCCAGGCCGCGGGCCATGGGGGGCTCATGGAAGCCATCGACTGGCAACGCATCTGGATGCTGCCCAACACAGCCGGCTGTGCCACCGCTGAAGAAGCCATCCGGGTCGCCCGTCTGGGCCGGGAGCTGGCCAAGTTGGCCGGCCAGGAAGACAACACCTTCGTGAAGCTGGAGGTGATCCCAGACAGCAAACACCTGTTGCCAGATCCCATTGGCACCCTCAAAGCCGCCGAGCAGTTGGTCAAAGAGGGCTTCACGGTGCTGCCTTACATCAATGCCGATCCCCTCCTGGCCAAGCACCTGGAGGATGCCGGCTGCGCCACGGTGATGCCCTTGGGTTCACCCATCGGCTCAGGCCAGGGGATTCGCAACGCCGCCAACATCGGCCTCATCATCGAAAACGCCAGGGTTCCGGTGGTAGTGGATGCGGGGATTGGGGTTCCAAGCGAAGCCGCCCAGGCCATGGAGATGGGTGCCGATGCCCTGTTGATCAACAGTGCCATCGCCCTGGCCGGCAATCCCCAAGCCATGGCCAGGGCCATGGCCCTGGCCGCCGAAGCGGGCCGCATGGCCTTCCAAGCCGGTCGGCTCCCCATGCGCCCGCAAGCCAGCGCCAGCTCCCCTAGGGGCGGCCGGATCGGCACCCAGGAACCCAGGGGATAGGCCGGGGGCCGCATGAAGTTCCGTGGCGAGGCCCAGGCTGGATCTCTCCAGCTCCATAGGGTGGCCGGCATTTGAAAAACCCAATCATGCAGGTCACCGAAGAGGATGGCGGGCGGCTGAATGCCTTTGCCACGGAACCCCGCATGGTGGTGATGGAAAAGGGTGAAACCCAAGGCCCCGCAAGCAAACTGCTACTGATTGGTGGTGCTGTGCTGGTGCTGACCCTTGTGGCAGTGGCAGCACGGATCAGCTGAACACTTGTAGTAGCTTGCGCTCTGGAGCATCCGCTCGTACTGCAGGGGTCTGGGGTTTTCGGAATGAAGGTTTTCGTTCTCGGTGGCGATGGCTTTTGCGGCTGGCCTTGTGCAGTGAACCTGGCCGACGGGGGCCACGACGTGGTGATCGTCGACAACCTCAGTCGCCGCAAGATCGACATCGACCTGGGGGTCGAATCCCTGACCCCAATTGCCACCATGCCCGATCGCCTGAGGGCGTGGGAACAGGTGGGGGGCAAGGCCATGCGTTTTGTCCACCTGGACATCGCCAAGGAGTACGACGGCCTGCTGGCGCTGCTGCGCAGTGAACGGCCCGAGGCGATCGTCCATTTCGCCGAGCAGCGGGCGGCCCCCTACTCGATGAAAACCAGCGCCACCAAGCGCTACACCGTGGACAACAACGTCAACGGCACCCACAACCTGCTCGCCGCCATCGTCGAGAGTGGCCTCGACACCCACATCGTGCACCTCGGCACCATGGGCGTCTACGGCTACGGCTCCCACAGGGGTGCCACCATCCCCGAGGGCTACCTCAAGGTTGAAGTACCCCAACCGGACGGCAGCCGCTTTGAGGAGGAGATCCTGCACCCGGCCAGTCCTGGCAGCGTCTATCACATGACCAAGACGCTGGACCAGCTGCTCTTCCTCTACTACAACAAAAACGACCAGATCCGGATCACCGATCTCCACCAGGGGATTGTTTGGGGCACCAACACCGCCGCCACTGAGCGAGACCCCCGTCTCACCAACCGCTTCGATTACGACGGTGACTACGGCACGGTCTTGAACCGCTTCCTGATGCAAGCCGCCATCGGCTATCCCCTCACCGTGCATGGCACCGGGGGCCAAACCCGGGCCTTCATCCACATCCGTGATTCGGTGAAGTGCGTGCAACTAGCCCTAGAAAACCCACCTAACCAGGGCGAGCGGGTGAAAATCTTTAACCAGATGACCGAAAGTCACCAGGTGGGCGAGCTCGCCCAAAAGGTTGCTGCCCTGACCGGTGCCCAGATCAACAACCTGCCAAACCCCCGCAACGAGGCCGTTGAAAACGATTTGATCGTAGACAACCGCTGCTTTATCGAGCTCGGCCTCAACCCCACCACCCTCGATGACGGCCTACTGGCTGAGGTGGTGGATGTGGCTCGCCGCTGGGCCGATCGCTGTGACCGCAGCCGCATTCCCTGCAACTCTGCCTGGACCCAAACCCAGGCCCAGGCCATCCAAACGGCTTAGAGCAGGCACCCTCCCTTGAAGATCGCCTTTTTCACCGAAACCTTCCTCCCCAAGGTTGACGGGATCGTCACCCGGCTCACAAAAACCATCCAACACCTGGTGGCCGCTGGCGATGAGGTGCTGATCTTTTGTCCTGAAGGATGCCCCTCCAGCTACATGGGGGCCCGGGTGGTGGGCGTACCGGCCATGCCCCTCCCCCTCTATCCCGAACTCAAGCTGGCCCTGCCAAGGCCAGCCATGGCCGAAGCACTGGAACGGTTCAACCCGGATTTGGTGCATGTGGTGAACCCAGCGGTGCTGGGCTTGGGCGGCATTTGGCTGGCCAAAACCAAGGGCTATCCCCTGGTCGCGAGCTATCACACCCATCTGCCGAAGTACCTGGAGCACTACGGGATGGGCATGCTCGAACCCCTGATCTGGGAACTCCTCAAGGCGGCCCACAACCAGGCCAGCCTGAATCTCTGCACTTCCACCGCCATGGTGGGGGAACTCCGCGACAAGGGGATCCAGCACACCGACCTCTGGCAGCGCGGGGTGGATACGGAGCTGTTCCGCCCTGAGCTTCGCTCAGAGGCGATGCGCGAGAAACTGCTCGGCGGCCGCAGCGACACCGGCAAGCTGCTCCTGTATATCGGCCGGCTCTCGGCAGAGAAGCAAATCGAACGCATCAAACCCGTGCTCGCAGCCATGCCCGATGCCCGGCTGGCCCTGGTGGGGGATGGGCCCTACCGCCAACAGCTGGAGAGAATTTTTGCTGGCACCCCGGCCCAGTTTGTGGGCTATTTGGCCGGCGAAGAGCTGGCCGCGGCCTATGCCAGTGGCGATGCCTTTGTCTTCCCTTCGAGCACGGAAACCCTCGGCCTGGTCTTGCTGGAGGCCATGGCGGCCGGCTGCCCTGTGGTGGGAGCCAACCGCGGCGGCATCCCCGACATCGTCAGCGACGGGATCAATGGCTGCCTCTACGAGCCCGAGGGCCCGGATGGGGGCGCCGCCAGCCTGACCGCCGCAGTCCAACGGCTCCTGGGCGACACCAGCGAGCGCCAAGCCCTGCGGCACAACGCCCGTCAAGAAGCGGAATGCTGGGGATGGGCCAGCGCCACCGAACAACTGCGGGGCTTCTACCGCAAGCTGCTCGCCAAGCCAGAGCTGCAACTGGTGGCCTAACCCAGGGTCCTATCGCGTTGCCTTGGCAGGGCTGAGCGCATTCTGTCCGCGGAACCACGTGGTCATCAGGGTCTTCACCATGGGCGCGGCCACGGTGCCGCCATAGCCCCCTGAATTTTCGCCAAAGGCCACGATCACCAAGGTGGGCTTACCCGCTGGGGCGTAACCCCCAAACCAGGCGTGGTCTGGTCGGGGCGGATCTTCGCCGGTACCGGTTTTGCCAGCCACTGGGGGCAGATTGGGATCATTGAGCACCTTGCCGGTGCCCTGGGTCACCACCATTCGCAGGCCCTCGCGCAGCACCTTCAGGGTGGTTGGTTCCAGCCCCAACCAACGGCGCGGGGTTGGCCGTTCCACCAAATGGGGAGTGACCAACCAGCCCCCATTGGCAACAACTGCATAGAGGCGTGCCATCTGGATCGGGGTCACCTGCAGGGCCCCCTGGCCAATGGCCGAGGTGATGGTGTCCACGGGAGTCCAGGCTTCTCCCAGCACCTTCTGTTTCCAGGCGGGATCCCCGAGCAGCCCCGAGGTTTCCTCATCGGTTAACTCCAGGCCCGTCACCGCCCCGAAACCGATGCGCCGGGCGGTCTGGAAGAGGCTGGTGGGGCCGAGCTTCAAGCCCACTTGATAGAAAAAGGTGTTGCTACTCACCGCCAAGGCCATGGGGAAACCGATCAGCCCGAGGGCCCCATGGTCTCCGTAGCAAAGCCCCGCGTAGCAGAAGGAGCTCATGGTCATCACCTTGGAGTTGGCGGTGAACTGGCCCGATTCCAGCGCCGCAATCGCGGTCACCACCTTGAAGGTGCTCGCCGGGGGAAATCCCTGAAAGGCCCGGTTCAGCAGCGGCGCATTGGGGGAATTGAGGCTGGCCCACTGGCTGCTACTGGGGCCATCCGAGAACACATTGGGATCAAAGGTGGGGCGGCTGGCAATGGCCCGAATCGCACCACTTTGGGGATCCATCGCCACAATCGCCCCCTTGCGCACGCCATCCAGGGCCCGCTCGGCCGCCTGCTGCAGCGGTAAATCCAAGGTGAGGGTGAGGTCCTGGCCGGGTTTGGCCGGCTTATCACCCAAGACCTGTTGCACCTGCCCCGCCGCATTGACCTCCACCTGCTGGCCGCCCCATTGGCCCCGCAACGACGACTCAAAAGCCTTTTCCACCCCGCTGCGCCCCACCCGATCACGGATGCGATATCCCTTGGTTTGGAGCCGTTCGTATTCCTCTTCGGTGATGCCGCTGGTGTAACCCAACACGTGGGCGCCGAGTCGGCCATGGGGGTAACGGCGCAACACATCGGTGTCCACCTCGGCCCCCTTGAGGGCATCGATCTGCTCGCGAAAGCGCAGCACCTGAACACCGGTCAAGCCAGCCATCAGGGGGATCCGGAACCCTTCGGGATTCGCCCCACGGACCCGGGCCTGATCCAAGCTGCGAGCTGGCACGGCCAAGACCGTCGCCAGCCGATCCCGTAGCGCCGGCCACTGGGTGTCGCTGACCTGGCGGGGCTGGAGGTAGAGGTTGTAGGTGAGACGGCTACTCGCCAAGACATCTCCATGGCGGTCGAGGATCCGGCCGCGAATGGGATTGCGGGGCATCAGCCGAATGCGGTTGTCATCGGCCCGGGCCTTGTTTTCACTGCCCTGGACCAATTGCAACCAGGCGAGCCTGGCCACCATGGCGCTGCTCAACGCGAGAACCACCACCAAAAGCAGGACCGGCTGCTGGCCCATGCCGCTATGGCGGGATGATCGCGGGCCAGCCACCATCCCTATTCAGCTCCGAGACGCTGCTCCAGCAGCTCTAAGCGCTCCGCAATCCGGCTGAGGCCCTCCTGCAGGGCCACCCTGTCATCCGGGCTGAACGGCTGCTCCGGGGTATCCGGCACATCCCGCACCTCCACTTTCATCACGGGATTGCCCAAGCCTGGACGCAGGCGGTCCAAGCTCTGTCGCACCTGGCTGGCTGCCCCTTCGCCCTCCTGGCGCAGTTGCTCGAGCGGATCCCCATCCCCGGCCTGAAAGGCCGCCATCACATCCTTCGCCCCCCCTTTGCGCGCCCGGTCAGCTACCGCCAGCCCCACCGGCAACAACTCCTGCATGAGCTTGAGGCGAAATGAACCAAGGGGATTGGCGGCCATGGCGACAGTCCTGGCACAGGGAAGCTCCCAGTTTGACCGGTAGACACCGGCTCCGGGACGCTTTCACTGAAACCGTGGCTCCCAGGCTTAGGGGGAGAACCGCTGAAGCGCAGGCTGCACGCCTGGATCCACGATGAGCTGCCGGCAGTTTTGCTGACTACCCCACCACCAACCACCGGCCACCGCCACCGCCAGTAGGGATGCCAACGGCACAACAGCCTGACGGGTGACATCGAGGGCGAACCACTCCATCCAGGCCCTAAAGCTGCGTTCCCGATCAAAACGGCGCCGGGCCTTCTCCTCCGCCTTCTCGCGCCGCTTCAGCGAACGCATGACCCAGCGCTCAAACGCCCGCTTTTTGGTAACCGCCATCTTGCGCTCCACCTCGAGCAACTGGCCAGCGGTGAGGTCTGGGTTGAAGGTACTGATCAGCTCGAGGCTCTTGAGAAACATTTCCACCGCCCCGTCCTTGGCGGCGCAGTCGGCCTGGTCAAGCAACTCCCAATTGAGCTCGGGGTAAAACCGGCTGCGGTTGCTGATGATCTGGTCTTCCTGCAGTTGCCCCGGTTCCCGCAGCCAACGGTCGGTGTTGGCATCGAAGCGACGCCAATAGAGAAAGGGGTTCAAATAAATCGTTTTGCCCCCCAAGTGGATGCTGTCCTCCTGGAGCCGGCGTTGAAGCTCGGAATCGCTGGCAGGGTCGCTGGTTGTCCCGGGGGCGGCAGTCACGATGGCTGGGCTGGGAGCCGATGGTATCGAAGCTGCAGCGCCCGGGCCACTCCCAGGGGCATGACTGCCAGGGCCATCACTCCCACTCGATGGTGCCCGGGGGCTTGCTGGTGATGTCGAGCACCACCCGGTTCACACCCTTCACCTCATTGACGATGCGATTGGAGATCGCCTCCAAGAGGTCGTAGGGCAGCCGCGACCAGTCGGCGGTCATGCCGTCTTCGGACGACACGCAGCGCAGCACGATCGGGAAGGCATAGGTGCGCTTATCCCCCATCACGCCCACACTACGGACCGGCAACAAGACCGCAAAGGCCTGCCAGATCTCGTTGTACAGGCCAGCCTCTTTGACCTCCTCGCGCACGATCAAGTCGGCATCGCGGAGGATATTGAGCTTCTCGCTGGTGACCTCACCCAAAATCCGAATCGCCAAACCAGGGCCCGGGAACGGATGGCGCCCCACAATTTCCTGGGGCAAACCGAGACTGCGCCCCACCTTGCGGACCTCGTCTTTAAACAGCCGGCGCAGGGGCTCCACCAACTTGAACTGGAGATCCTTCGGCAGGCCACCCACGTTGTGGTGGCTCTTGATCTTCACCGCAACCCGCTCACCGGTTTTGGGATCGATGCCCGTACCGGCGCTCTCGATTACATCGGGATAGAGGGTGCCCTGGGCCAGGTAATCGAAGGGCCCAAGTCGCTTGCTCTCCTCTTCAAACACCCGGATGAATTCGGTGCCAATCAACTTGCGCTTCTCTTCTGGATCCGTAACCCCATCGAGCTTGTTGATGAAGCGCTCCCGGGCATTGATGTATTCGACATTGATGTGAAAGCGCTTGTCGAAAAACTCCACCAAAAACTCTGGCTCCCCTTTGCGCATGAAGCCCTGGTCAATGAACATGCAGGTGAGCTGATCGCCGATTGCCTTGTGCAACAGAAAGGCGAGGGTGGAGGAATCGACCCCACCGGAGAGGGCCAGCAACACGCGCTTGTCGCCCACCTGGGCCCGCACATCAGCCACAGCTTCATCGATAAAAGCGGCCGTGGTCCAGTCGGTTTCGCACTTACAAATGTGATAAACAAAATTGCGCAACATCGCCATCCCACCGGTGGAATGCACCACCTCAGGATGAAACTGCACTCCATAGAGCCGCCGCTGGTGATCGGCAACCGCCGCTTCTGGGGTGTTGTCGGTATGGGCTAGCCGGGCAAAGCCTGCGGGCAAGCGCTCCACGGAATCACCATGGCTCATCCACATGGTCGAGCCATCCTGGACATTGGTCAGTAGATCAACTGGGTCATCCACAAACAGAGGTGCCTTGCCGTATTCCGCGCGGCCTGCCGCCACAACCGAACCACCCAGCTGCTGCACCATCAACTGCATGCCGTAGCAAACACCGAGGACCGGAATGCCCAGGTCCCAAAGACCCGGATCACACACCGGGGCACCGGGCTCGTACACGGAGCTGGGGCCGCCACTGAGGATGATCCCCTTGGGCTGGATAGCCTTGAGCTCTTCGGCGGTGGTGGTGTATCCCATCACCAGGGAAAACACCTCGGTTTCGCGCACGCGCCGGGCGATCAACTCGGAATATTGGGAACCAAAATCAAGGATCACAATCGCTGGATGGCGACTGGATTGGGAGGTGGGATCGACGGCAGCTACTGAAGACATTCGAAGCGCTCGGCCCGAGGCATTCGGGCCAGCCTAGGTGTCGCTCCCATCGACGACTGTCAGTTCAGCAAAGAGCCGCCGCCCCACCGGGCCCTGGGCAGAGAGCTGGCGGGAACGGTCAAACAGCACGGCTCCCACCGCCATCCCAACCTGGCCATAACGGGCCAGGTAATCAAGGGACCGTTGCTCAATCGCCGCCGCCAGCCGCTGGCGCAGGCGCTCGGCCCGCCCAGGATCAGTGGCGCCCAACGCAGCCAAGGCCTGTTCCACCGTGGGCGCCCCATGCAAGGCAGCCAACGCTGGGCCGCCCAGGCCATCGAGGGCAGCAAAAGCCGTGAGCACCTCGGCGCGCCCATCGGCCAAATGGTGGTGGGTATGGAAGATCCCACCCGCCAATTTGATCAGCTTTCCCTGGTAGCCAAACAGCAGCAACCGCCGCACCCCCGCCTCGGCCGCCGCCACCAGCAAGGGCCCCAGCCAATTGCCTGCCTTCAGCACCAATCCAGGGGCTAAGCCGAGCTGGGGCGCCAAATCCAGGCCGTTTTCGCCAATCACCAACACCAGATCACCGCCAAACCCTGCAGCAGCGGCCCGCAACCGCAGGGCTGCCAGGGCCTCGGCCAGTTGCTCCGGGGCTGCGCTGCGCTGCACCGTGGCCTGGGTACCAATCAGGGCCAAGCCGTCCACCACCCCAAACGCCGCATTGCTGGTGCGCTCAGCCAAACGCCGGCCCGCGGGGAAAATCACCTGGACCCGCAAACCCCGGCCTGCGGGTACGAGGGCCCTGAGATTGGCCTCCAGCAGAGCCCGGGCGTAGGCCGAGACGCAGAGCTCGCCGGTGGCCGCATGGATACCGGCGCCCTCGCCGGCATCAATCTGAAGCCAAACCTCTTCTGGGCTGGGGGACCACCAAGAGACTTCCACCCACACCACCAGGCCCCGGGTGAGATCCAGGCCCTCCCCCGGGTCACAGCGGGCCACGGCCAGGGCCCGACCAGCCCCGAGGGGCGCAGCGGCCACCACGGGGATCGCCACGGGGATGGCGCCTGGAATCGCCTCTCCTGGTTCGAGATGGAGCGGCTGCTCAGCAGCAAAGGGCTCACCCAGCAAGGCCAGTAGCGACGCCTTCGCGGCGGCGGCCACCCACACCGGCAGCGTGTAGCCCGTGGTCTCAGCCATCAGTGCCGCCCTCGAGCCAGAAAGGCCCCCCGATTCCACCGTTTTTTATGGTGGACCATCGCCCGGCCCCGGCGCCCGCCCCTCGCCTCCACCTTTTGCCATGCAGGACAAACTCACGCTGATGATTCCAGGCCCCACGCCGGTGCCTGAAACTGTCCTGATGGCCATGGGCCGGCACCCGATTGGTCACCGCAGCGCCGACTTCCAAAAGATCGTCAAGCGCACGACGGAACAGCTGAAATGGCTGCACCAAACCAGCTCGGATGTGCTGGTGCTTGCTGGAAGTGGCACGGCCGCCATGGAGGCGGGAATCATCAACGTGCTGAGCAAGGGTGACAAGGTGCTTTGCGGCGACAACGGCAAATTCGGCGAGCGTTGGGTGAAGGTGGCCAAGGCCTACGGCCTTGACGTGCAGGTGGTGAAAGCGGAATGGGGCCAGCCCCTGGATCCGGAAGCGTTCCGCACTGCCCTGGAAGCCGACAGCGCCAAGGCCATCAAGGCCGTGATCCTCACCCATTCGGAAACCTCCACCGGGGTGATCAACGACCTGGAAACCATCGCTAAGCATGTGTTGGCCCATGGTTCGGCCCTCACCATCGCCGACTGCGTCACCAGCCTGGGCGCCTGCGATGTACCCATGGACAAGTGGGGCCTCGACGTGGTGGGTTCGGGCTCCCAGAAGGGCTACATGATGCCGCCAGGCCTGGCCTTTGTGGCCATGAGTGGGAAGGCGTGGGCTGCCTATGCCAACTCCGATCTGCCGAAGTTTTATCTGGACCTGGGCAAGTACCGCAAGGCTGCTGCCGAAGACAGCAATCCCTTCACACCGCCCATCAACCTCTACTTCGCCCTAGAGGCCGCCCTGCAGATGATGCAAGAGGAAGGACTCGAGGCCATCACGGCCCGCCATGCCCGCCACCGAAGGGCTGCCCAAGCCGGCATGAAGGCCATGGGCATGCCCCTCTACGCCGCCGAAGGCCACGGCAGTCCAGCCATCACCGCCGTGGCACCGGAAGGCATCGACGCCGAAAGCCTGCGCAAAAAGGTAAAAGAGCGCTTCGACATCCTGCTGGCAGGCGGTCAAGACCACCTCAAAGGCAAGGTCTTCCGCATCGGCCACCTGGGCTTTGTCTGCGACCGCGATGTGCTCACCGCTGTGGCGGCCATCGAAGCCACGGTGCAGGGGTTGGGCCTAGCCAAAACGCCGACGGGCAGTGGCGTTGCCGCAGCTGCAGCAGAACTAGCCAAGTAAGACCGGCAGGCCGCTCGCAACAGTCGATCAAGGCTTCAATTGCAAGTCCACCCTTTAGCGGTGGACTTGCTAAGATCAATTAACGCGGGTGTAATTCAGTGGTAGAATGTCAGCTTCCCAAGCTGAACGTCGCCGGTTCGAGTCCGGTCACCCGCTTGAGCAAATGCATTTCATCCAACCCTTTTTAAAAGACGTTTTTCAAGCTTTCCGATCTGGATCAGCGTCTTAATGCCGGGGTTTGATCAATTGCAGCACTTGGGGGCCCTTTGCAGCCATTCGCCTTTCACAATCGAGGGCAGCCAAGATGGCACGACCCGCTTCACCAAGATCACCCGCTTCTGCTGCCTGCTGGGCCACGGCCTCATGGCGCTGGATCGACTGCTGAAGGTGAACCCGGTCACCACCAAGAGCATTCGCAGAAACAGGTTTTTGGTTCAACAGTGAGGCCGACATCCGGAGGGTTGGGAATGGAGAGAATGGGGGACGTACATCCCTCAAAAGGCTTGTTCAAGCACCATCGCTTGCGGCCAAAGTTTATACGCCCTATTGGTTTGAGTAAAGCTTAAGGGTTGATCCATCAAAAGCTCGCTATTGTTTTGGCCGAAATCAAATCAACCTCCACCGGGAGATTTAGGTGCCGGGCTCTTCCTGATTGCCCCCAAGCGCGGCAATTTGTTCACGCAGACTTTGGGAACGGTGCACATCTCCTCGGGTCAGGGCAACCGCGAGCGCGAATTCAAGCTTTTCCAGGGTGTGCTCTCCTCCGTAGGCAGCAAGCTCCGGGTTAGCCCTGGGCGGAAAACCACCTGAACCATGGGCGGAATCGGACCCATGCAGGCCACTACCCACGGCTTGTTGCGGACAATGCTGGGAAGAAGGGAAGGCCATGGCCGGCTTTCTTCCCATTCTGGCATTGCTGCCAAGGGGAGAAGCGCTACAGAGAATCCCCTAGGCCATCGGCGCTGGGGCCATCTCCAAAAGATGGCGGCAATCGGTCAAGAGCCGCTCAACGTTGTTGAGGCTGGAGATCTCCTGGGGATCCTGGTCGGCAGGCCGATCCAGCTGCAACTCAAGGGCCGCCAAACGCTGCTCCAATCGCACCAGCCGGTGGGAAAGGGCATGGATCGTTTCGGCCAGATCTTCTGCATTGCGGGTTATGCGGAAGGAAACCGACTCGGAAGCCATGGCGAAGGTGGCAATGGAGCCGATCACAGCACACATCCCAGCCTTGGCCAAGGGCAAACTGATGGCTTGAGAGTCCATCGATGACCCAACTCTGGCATTTGCTGCTTTATGGCCTGGCCGGCACAGGGGCAGGCCTACTCGCCCTCAAAACCGGTATCCCCGCAGCCCCGTTGGCCGGAGCCTTGATCGGGGCCGCCCTGGTGAGCATGAGTGGACGCCTGGAGCTGGCGCAGTGGCCCCAAGGCACCCGCACGGCTCTGGAAATCGGGATTGGCACGGTGATTGGAACTGGCCTGACAGCAGGAGCATTTGCAGAGCTCAAGCAGTTGTGGCGACCGGCCCTGTTCATCACCTTGGCCTTGGTGCTCACGGGCTTGGTGGTGGGGCTTTGGTCCAGCCGGCTGCTGGGCATCAACCCGGTGATCGCAATCCTGGGCGCAGCCCCAGGGGGCATCAGTGGTATGAGCCTGGTAGGGGCTGAGTTTGGGGTGGGGGCAGCTGTAGCAGCCCTCCACGCGGTGCGGCTGATCACCGTGTTGGTGGTGATGCCCATGGTGGTGAAAGTGCTACTCCCCATGGGCCCAAGCCCACCGCCTAGCTAGCCCTTGAGATCATCGATACCTTGAACCTCTTCTTGAGTTCGCTCTTCCCAGGCCATGGCCCTGAGCAACCTTGCCCGCTTCAACCGCCTGGCCATGCCCCTAGGCGTTGCTGCCACCTTGGGATTGGGAGGCATCCAGCTGGTTGGGGACCCCAGCCGAGCCCAAACCATTGATGCTGTTCCACCAATACCCGGATCGTTCCAATCCCCTGAGGGCACCGTGATGATCAGCCCTGGGGCCAAGGGCGCCCAGATGTATTGCTTCATGCGGACCAACGGCAACCCCCATCAGGTGAGTTGGGATGCGGCCTATGCCCTCATGAAACGGCAAAGCGATAAGTCGTTCACCACCTCGCCTGAAGATGCCTCGGTGATGATCGCTGAGGCTGTTGTTCAGAATCCCGCCAAATTCCCCAATTGCGGGCGCTATCTCGGAGAACTTTTTGGCAAAGCAGAGCCCAAGCCAGATTCCGAAACGGAAGCCCCCACCAACCCAGGAATCCCCGTTAACCCAGGACCACCCGTTAACCCAGGGCCACCCACCAACCCAGGACCACCCAGCAAACCAGGGGCTCCCAGCAAACCAGTGGCACCAACCAAACCAGGGCCACCAACCAAACCAGGACCACCCAGCAAACCAGGGGCTCCCAGCAAACCAGCGGCACCGACCAAACCATGAGCACCAACGAGCAGCCTCAGCAAAAAGAATGAGAGCTCAATGGCCTTTGGCAATCGTTTCTTTGGCGCTGATGACCTTGGGATTCTTGGTCACTGGTTGCAGTGAAGAACCCCTGCCTGAAGCCCCCATGCGCAGCGACGACTGCCTGCGCGACATCAAGCTCGACCAATTGGGCGAGCAACTGAAGCGCTGCGACAGGGTGGTGGCAACCTTTCCCACCAACCCAGCACCCCTCAACGACCGCTACCTGCTGCGCAGCCTCACAGGCCCTGACCAGGAACCGGCGGCCTGCGCCGATATTCGTCGCGCTACCGCCCTGGCCAGGCAGGCCAAGCCTGGCAGCCTGGATCCGCAGTTGCGAACCGATCTAACCCTGCGCCTCGCCCTCTGCCAAGAACCTGCCAAACCCACCAGTTAGGCCCCAAAGCCGTCGATCACCACTCCCCCATCAATTCGCGAACCATCGCCGGCAAACCGCGTCGACGCAGCGACCGTTCCTGGCCATGCAACAGCAGGGCAATCCGCCCAGCCTTGCTCGCGATCAACCCGTCCACGAGTTGGTCTGCCACCCCGAGCTGCAACCAATGGCTGGTGAGAGCGGCACCCATGCCAATCCGGTGGCAGCGGTCCTCGGCCTGCTCCGCATCACCGGGGGTCCAGGGCCTTTCCATCAACACCACATGGCGGGCCCGATGCAAGGTGAAACCCAGGCCTCCGGTGCCATAGGTGGCGATCAGTAGCGGACTGTCCCCCCGCTGGAAGCGATCCACCTGCTGCTGCCTTTGGTCAGGGGGCAAGGAACCCGTAAGCAGGCAAGCCTGCTCAAATTGCTGCCATAAATGCTGGGCGGTCGCCACGAAGGCCGTGAACACCACCACCGATTCAGCCCGGGCCAACAGCCTGCTGACCAGCTCTTCGGCTGCAGGTAGTTTGTAATCGGAGCCGATCTGGCGCAGGGCCGTCAGGACAGCCAACGCTTCCGCCTCGCGACGCACCTCCCCCAGGGCCGCCCGGCGGCGGTAATCATCGACCTTGGCTTGAAGGCGGTGTTGGAAGCCATCCCCCTGTGCCGCTGCGAGCTCCACTGGCAGCAGCAGCCTCTGCTTGGGCGGTAGGTCGAGGCAATCGCTTTTGCTGCGGTGCAACAGCAGGGGACGGGTGAGCCGATGCAGGTCGTCAAGCCGTGTGGCCCCATTGGCCTGCCAAACCTTGCGGCCGCCCTGCTCCCGCCAATGGCCCTGACAAAACAAATCTTCGAACGCCCGCTGATCGAGGGCCAAGGGATGGCCGATCGCCGCCAGCAAGGGAAACAGCTGGGCAGGGCGGCCGTTTTTCATCGGCGTACCCGTGAGCAACCAAATCGCCCGCAAGCGGGGATGGCGCGCCAACCGCACCAGGGCCTGGCTACGCCCGGTGGCACCGTTCTGGGCGTAGTGGGCCTCATCGGCAATCAGCACGGTGCCCGCAGGCGGCAAGGCCCGGGGCAACTTGGCCCAACTGTGGAGCTCGATGGCCAGGCCCAAGGCAGCCGCTTCGCGACGCCAATGCAGATGCAGACCCACCGGGGCTACCACCACAATCCGACAATCGGCAAGCCGGACCATGGCGCGGGCAGCCATCAGTGCCGTAAGGGTTTTTCCGAGGCCCATGGCGTCCGCCAACACAGCCCCCCGGCGCGCCAAGAGCCAGCGCACCCCGGTGCGCTGGTGGGCAAACAGGGTTCGCCCATCGGGCAAGGGAACCTCCAAATCCGCCGCGGCCACCAACCGGCGATGGAGCGGCAGCGGAGGCAGGGGCTGTTGCATCCAAGCAAGCCATTCAGCCAGCTCGGGCTCCACCGGAAAGCGTCCGGCAAGGACCTTCAATAGGGCAGGTGCCGCTTCCAGCGGAAAGTGCCAACAGCACCGGCGCGTTAACCAAAGTCCCCGGGGCCGTACGGAGCGCAATTGGGCCTGGGTCACCGGATCAAACGGGCTGACCACTTCGATTTGACCCGTAGCTCCCAACCGCAGCAGGCAGCGCATCTGCGGAAGTGCAATCTTCGACACATTGACACCCCTGCCACTCGCGGCAAACTTCCGCCAACCGAGTCATGCGGATGCAGGCCAGGGATGCGGTTTTCCTCGAGGACCTCTGCCCCAAGCTGCGTGTCAGACGATGGCGACAGTCATTGCATCGCTTCACCGACCAACGCTGCATTTACTGCGGCAACCGCTCCGAATCCATCGATCACGTCCATCCCCAAAGCCGCGGGGGCTTGAGTGTGACCGAAAACTGCGTGCCCGCTTGCCTCGCTTGCAACGGCCACAAAGGCGACACCGACGCCTTTACCTGGTATCGGCGTCAGAGTTTCTACGACCCCCGTCGGGCCATGGCCATCCGTGCCTGGACCGATGGCGACCTGCGCCTAGCCCTGCGGCTCCTGCAGTGGGCCAATCCCAACCCCCCAGGGGAAGACGACAAGCAGGATCACCAGACCCTGCAGGCGTCCACACCGTTGTGGCGCTGGCAAATGGCGGCCTGATCACCAGGCCTCTCTGGCGCAGCGATCACAGCAACCAGCAACACCACCACCGCAAACAACGCCGGCACGGTTGCATCGCGTTGCCAAGAGCGCTGGCAAGCCGCGGGACGCAGAGCCCGCTGGCCGAGCAGCGATTGGGGGCAGGCAGACCTAGAACGGTGCCCACGCACTCCAGCGGGAAAAAAACAAGTAGACGCGACCATGGCCGAACTTATGCGGTGATACAGATGTACTCATGACCCGTTCTGTTGTCAAGCCCCCTGGCCAGCTGCTCGTGATTGGAGGCGGCTACACCGGCCAACGCTTTGCCCAGGCCGTCCAAGCCCGGTACCGCGTACCCGTGCTGCTCACCAGCCGCCAGACCAAAGAGCCCCAGCACCCCGGCCTGCCAGCGCTCCACTGGTTGGTCTTCAACCCAGACAGCTCTGCAGAGCCAAGCCCTGCCGTACCAAGCCCTGCCGAACTAGCTGGCACCACCCATGTGCTGGTGAGCCTGCCACCGGACCGCAGCGGCCATGATCCCGCCCTGGAGCACCTGGGCCCGATCTTGCAGCAGCTGCCATTGCAATGGCTGGGCTACCTCTCCACCACAGGGGTCTATGGCGATTGTGGTGGAGCTTGGGTGGATGAAACAGCCCCCTGCTTGGCCAGCCTGGGGCGCAGCCAAGCCCGCCGCATCGCCGAGCAAGGCTGGCAGGCCAGCGGCTTACCGGTGCAGATTTTTCGGTTGCCCGCGATTTACGGCCCCCACCGGTCACCGTTCAAGGCCTTGATGGCTGCAGAGAGCCGGCTTATCCACAAGCAGGGCCAAGTGTTCTCACGCGTCCATGTGGACGACATCGTTGGCGCCCTGCTCCATTGCCTGGAGCGACCGGCTGACGGCCGGCCGGCCGTGGTGAATGTGGTGGACAACTGCCCCTGTCCTTCGAGTGAAACCTTGGGATTTGCGGCCCACCTCTTGGGCTGCAAACTGCCGCCAGCGGAACGCTTTGACGCCATTGCAGGCAGCATGAGCCCGATGGCCCGGAGTTTCTGGGCCGACAACCGCAGGGCCAGCAACAGGTTGCTTTGCCAAGAGCTGGGTTATCAGCTCCGGTACCCGAGCTACCGGGAGGGCTACCGCGCCTGCCTGGCGGAGGAACGCCCGGGCGCACAATCTGGTGGGTCGGCAAGATCGCCCACATAGGGCACGCCCAGGTCTTGGAGCATGCGCCCCCAACGCAGCTCAATCCATCCCTGGCGCAAGCCCGTGCCCATGCCAAACAACAGGATTCCGATCAACAACCAGCGCAGCATGGGTACCCCGAGCCTGGGCCAGGTCCCATCCAACCCCACCCCCAAGCGGTTGGCCATTGCCCTTGGTGATCCGGCCGGCATCGGAGCCGAGGTCACCCTGAAGGCCATCGCCCAACGCCCATGGGGTTCAACGCTCCCCTTGCTGGTGGGGTGTCGGCGCTGGCTGGAAGCCAGCTACCAGAGCCTCAAGGCGAGCAGCGCTACGGCACTCACCGATCCAGCTGAGCTGGAGATGGTCGATCAGCCCCTTAGCGAAGCGGTGCAGCCTGGCCACAGCAACGCAGCCTGTGGCGATGCGAGCTTCCAATGGCTCAGTGCTGCCGTGGAACTGGTGCAAGCGGGGAGCTGCCACGGCCTGGTGACAGCTCCCATTGCCAAATCCAGTTGGCATGCCGCTAACCACCGCTACCCCGGCCAAACCGAACGCCTAGCTGAGCTCACGGGCAGCAGCAACGCCTCCATGCTGTTCACCGCCAAGACCCCCCACGGCAGCTGGCGCCTGAACACCCTGCTCGCCACCAGCCATATCCCGCTGTCCGCCGTGCCCCAGGCCCTCAACCAGGCATTGATTGCCCGCAAACTCGATGCCCTGGTGGACTTTTGCCGGCGCTTTTCTGCCGCACCCCATCTGGTGGTGGCAGGCCTCAATCCCCATGCCGGGGAGGCCGGCCAATTGGGGCTCGAGGAAAGCCTGTGGCTCGAAGCGGCCCTCAACGCTTGGCGGGAACTGCATCTCGACGTGCTGCTGGAAGGTCCGCTGCCCCCCGATACCTGCTGGCTCAGCGCCGCCCAGGCCTGGCAGGGCAAGGCCTCCGGCCCCGATGGCTATCTAGCTTTGTATCACGACCAGGGGCTGATCCCCGTGAAGCTGCTGGCCTTTGATGCCGCCGTCAACACCACCTTGGGACTGCCCTTTCTGCGCACCTCCCCGGACCATGGCACGGGCTTTGGCATTGCTGGCCAAGGAATCGCCCGGCCCGACAGCATGGCCGCCGCCATGGCTGCAGGGTTAGAGCTCGGCTAAGGCCAGGAGGGCATCAGCCGGCTTTTACCCGCATCAGCACCTGGCCGAACTCCACGGGAGTGCCGTTTTCCACCAGGATTTCCACCACCTCGCCACCCACCTCGGCCTCGAGCTCGTTCATCAGCTTCATGGCTTCAAGGATGCAGATGGGTTGGCCCACGTTGATGCGGCCTCCCACGTCGACAAACGGGGGTTCTCCGGGGGCTGCGGAGCGATAGAAGGTCGCCACCATCGGTGCGGTGATGTCCACCAGATCGCTGCGCCTCGCAGCAGCTGCCGGAGGCGGGGCCGATGGGGCCGCTGGGATCGATGGCTGGGCCATCGCGGCCGGCATGGGCACGGCCCCAGCTGCAGGGGCTTGAACCACGGCCACCGGGGCCGCACCGGGCAGGTTGCGACGCACCTCCAGTCGGAAGTCGTCACCCTCGAGCTTGAGCTCCTGGATGTCGCTCTCGCCGATCAGGTCGAGAAGCTTGTGGAGCTGGTCGTGGTTGAGCTGCATAACCAATCAGTTCTCCCGACCCAGGTAACTATCGGTGCGGGTATCGATCTTGATCTTCTCGCCAATGGAGAGGAACAGGGGAACCATCACCTGGGCACCAGTCTCAACGATGGCTGGCTTGGTACCGCCGGTAGCCGTATCACCCTTCACGCCCGGATCGGTTTGGGTGATTTCCAGGACCACCGAGTTGGGAAGTTCCACTTCAAGGGGTTTGCCGTTCCAGGCCACCACACTCACCTCCATGCCCTCCTTGAGGTATTTGCGGCTGTCGCCGATCTGTTTGGCCGTGAGGCGGGTTTCCTCGTAGGTGCCCATGTCCATGAACACGTAGTCATCGGCTTCCATGTAGGTGTGCTGCAGGGTGCTTTTCTCAAGCACAGCCTGGGGGAGCATCTCCCCAGCCCGAAACGTCTTTTCAACCACGTTGCCGCTCTGGACTGCCTTGAGCTTGGTGCGCACAAAGGCGGAGCCCTTGCCGGGCTTCACATGCAGAAATTCGACCACCCGCCAGACATTGCCATCCAGCTCAATCGAGGTACCGGTTCGAAAGTCGTTGCTGGAGATCATTCCGGCGGTTCGGATCTGGCGGATTGTACGGCTGGCTACCGGAGGGGTCCTCTCCAGCGACAGACAAGGGACCGTTTGGTTGTGCCAAAGTCCGCCCAACGACTCAAAAAGGCATGGCAAAAGGCCAAAGCTGGTGGGCTGGTGCCGTAGCCCTCGTCCTGACCTTTCTGCTGGCTGTGCCAACGGCCTGGGCCTTCCTGCCCCAGGGCAATGCGGTGACCGACCCCTCGGCCCTACTGCGCAATGCCCTACCGATCGAAGCCCCCGATCTGCAGGATCTCCAACATCGTCTGGAAGGCACCAGCGACGACCTGCGCGCCAAACGGTGGCCTGCCTTGGTCAACGGGGTACGGCGGAGCCAATCCCTGCTGAGTACCCGTCAGGCATCGATTCTTGAAGGCTTCGGCGCCGACAGCCGCGACACCGCCGCCGCCCTGCTCGACGACCTGGCCGGCCAACTGCAAATCCTGATCACGGCCGCAGAAGCCCAAGATCGCGAAGGGTTTCTCGTAGCCCGGCGCGAAGCCCTCACCAGCATCGGTAGGGCCGAAGACCTGCTGGTCGGTCCCTTCCCGTTTGAGATCCCCAGCGAGTACGCCGCCCTCCCCAGGCTGCTAGGCCGGGCCACGGTGCAACTCACCACCACCAAGGGTGATCTCACCGCGGTGGTGGATGGCTACAACGCCCCCCTCACGGCAGGTGCCTTTGTGGATCTGGTTGAGCGCGGGTTCTACAACGGCCTGCCCTTCATTCGGGCCGAAGACTTCTACGTGCTCCAAACCGGCGACCCCAAGGGACCCGAAGAAGGCTTCATCGACCCCAAGACCAAAACGCAACGCCAGGTGCCCCTGGAGATCAAGGTGCCCGGCCAAGGGGCGCCGTTTTACAACCAAACCTTTGAGGATCTGGGGATGTTCAAAGCAGCTCCTGAATTGCCCTTCTCCACCAAAGGCACCCTGGGCTGGGCCCACTCCGATGAAGTACTCGATGATGGCTCCTCCCAGTTCTTCCTCTTCCTGTTTGAGCCCGAGCTCACCCCGGCGGGCCTCAACCTGATTGATGGCCGCTATGCCGCGTTCGGCTATGTGGTGGATGGCTTCGATGTGCTCGAAGAGCTCACCGCCGATGACGGCATCGTGAAGGCGACGGTGCTCGAAGGGGCGAACAACCTCCAGGCCCACGGCTAATCACACCAAAACCAATGGGCACAAACCCAATGGACACAAAAAAACCGCCCTGGATTGGGGGCGGTTCTGACGCAAACGGGCCTAAGCCCGGCAGCACCTACTTGTAGTTCTTGGCCACAATTTCGGCCAGATCGACAACGCGCTGGCTGTAGCCCCACTCGTTGTCGTACCAGGCAATCACCTTGACCATGTTGTCGCCCATGACCAGGGTGAGATCAGAATCAACAATGGTGGACTCGTTCGTGCCGGCGTGGTCGCTCGACACCAAGGGCAGATCGGAGTACTTAATGATGCCCTTCATGCCCCCTTCAGAAGCAGCTTTGAGGGTGGCATTCACTTCCTCGCGGGTGGTACCGCGGGCCACTTCCAGCACCATGTCCACCACCGATACGTTGGGGGTCGGAACGCGCATGGCAATGCCGTTCAGCTTGCCCTTCATCGGTGGGTAAACCAAGGCAACGGCCTGGGCAGCCCCGGTGGAGGTGGGCACGATATTGACGGCAGCAGCCCGGGCCCGACGCAGGTCGCGGTGGCTGGCATCAAGAATCCGCTGGTCACCCGTGTAGCTGTGGGTGGTGGTCATCGTGCCTTTGACGATGCCGAAGGTTTGATCCAACACCTTGATGATCGGCGCCATGCAATTGGTGGTGCAGCTGGCGTTGCTGAGGATGTTGAAATCTTCATTGCGGTATTGGTCGGCGTTGACGCCCACCACGAAAGTGCCCACACCTGGACCCTTGCCAGGGGCGGTCAGGATCACTTTCTTGGCCCCTGCTTCGAGGTGCTTGCTGGCGCCCACGTCATCGTTGAAGACACCGGTGGACTCGATCACCAGATCAACACCCCATTCCTTCCAAGGCAGGTTGAGGGGGTTGCGGTCAGAGAAACACTTGATCTCCCTGCCATTCACGACGATCGTGTTGTCGGTGTAGCTGACTTCGGCATCGCGAATGCGGCCGAGCATCGAGTCGTACGTGAGCAGGTGGGAGTTGGTCCTGGGATCGGAGGTGTCATTGAGACCCACCACCTCGATGCCCGTATTGGCACCCCGGCTCAACCAGCAACGCATGAAGTTGCGACCAATTCGGCCGAATCCATTGATCGCAACGCGCATCGTCATGGCAAAGCGCGGCAAAAGCCGCTAGCAAGGGGGATTTGGCTGCAGATCATACAGAAACTGATTTGGCGAACCCTCTTGCGGCACGGGGCTTCAAGCCGGACCATGCCGGAACGCGCAGCATCTCGTAAAGGTGCACTGGGCGTTGCCGGCCTAATTTGAGATCGGATCAATCCCTGGCTTGGAGTTGCCCTTGGCCCCGTTGCTTGATCGCCATCAACCCATCCACTTCATTGGGGTTGGAGGCATCGGCATGTCAGCCATCGCGGGAATCCTTGCCCAGCGGGGTTTTGTGGTGAGCGGATCCGACACGCGCGACAACGCCGTGCTCGACCAACTTCGACGCCAGGGCGTGCGGGTCTTCCGCCAGCAAAGCTCCTCCACGGTGGCCGCCATTCGCAGCGGCACCGACAAGCCCCCTTTGGTGGTTATCAGCTCGGCGGTACCCCACTCAAACCCCGAATTGCAGGAAGCCCAGCGGGTGGGCCTCAGCATTTGCCATCGCTCCGACGTGTTGGCGGCCCTGATCAATGCCCAGCCATCGATTGCCGTGGCTGGCAGCCATGGCAAAACCACCACCAGCACCCTGATTGCCACCCTGCTGGCCGCCACCAACCACGACCCCACCGCCGTGATCGGCGGAATCGTGCCTGCCTTTGGCAGCAACGGTCGCCAAGGCGAGGGTCGGCTGCTCGTGGCAGAAGCCGATGAATCCGATGGGTCCCTGGTGAAATTTCAGGCCCATCTCGGCGTCCTCACCAACGTGGAGCTCGACCACACCGACCACTACCCCAACCTCGAGGCCCTGATTAGCACCCTTCAGCGTTTCAGCAGTCGTTCTAAATCCCTCTTAGCCAACTGGGACTGCCCCGTTCTCAAGCACCATTTCAAGGCCAAGCACTGGTGGTCCAACCAGAGCCCCAAGGGCGTGGCCTTTGCGGCGATTGCCACCCAAGAGCGGGGTGATGGCACCTGTGCTGATTTCTACGAGCGGGGCCAAAAGGTGGGTTCGTTTGAACTCCCACTGCCGGGCCGCCACAACCTCAGCAATGCCACAGCCGCCATGGCTGCCTGCCGGATCGAAGGCGTCTCCTTTGCCGAACTGCGCCAAGCCGTGGCGGCCCTCAAGCCTCCTGGCCGGCGATTCGATTTCCGGGGAGAGTGGCAAGGCCGCCTAGTGGTGGACGACTACGCCCACCACCCCAGCGAGGTGGCCGCCACCCTGGCCATGGCCCAGCTGATGCTCTCCAGTGGCCGCAGCCCCCTGCCGGTCAACCCCAAACGGCTGGTGGCGGTCTTCCAACCCCATCGCTACACCCGCACCGCCCAATTCCTCGATGGCTTTGCCCAGGCCCTCAGCCAGGCCGACCTGGTGCTGCTCGCACCCCTCTATGCCGCCGGTGAAGCGCCCATCCAGGGCGTAAGCAGTGCGGCTCTCGCGAAGGCCGTGCAACACCTGGCCCCCCAGAGTCGGGTGCAGGTGGCCACCAACCTCGATGAACTCGCCAGGCAAGTGGCCGACACTTCGATGGAAGGAGATTTGGTTCTGGCCATGGGGGCTGGCGATGTGAACAGCCTCTGGGAGCGGCTGAACCAACTGCCCGTCTTCGGTGATGCCTGTTTTCCCCTGGCGGCCTAGGGGCCATGGTGGCCTCCCCTAGCCATCACCCCAGCCTGCGCCAGGGCGTTGGCCTGGATGAATTCACCACCTGGAAGGTGGGCGGCATCGCAGAGTGGTTCGCAGAACCAGCCCATCAAGGCGACATCAAGGCCCTGGTTGGCTGGAGTGGCCACCACCGCCTCCCCCTGCACTGCATTGGGGCGGGCTCCAACCTCCTGATTGCCGATGGTGGCCTCGACGGCCTCACCCTCTGCAACCGGCGCCTCCAGGGCAGCTGCTTGGATGCCGGCGGCGGCTGGATTGAAGCCGAGGCGGGCGAGCCAATTCCGACGTTGGCCAGGAAAGCGGCCCGCGCTGGGCTGAGCGGGCTGGAATGGGCCGTAGGGATCCCTGGCACCGTGGGGGGAGCTGTGGTGATGAATGCCGGCGCCCAGGGGGGCTGCATCGCCGAATGGCTGCATTCGGTTCAACTGCTGGACCCCAAAAAACCCGATCAAACCCTGACCTGGAGTGCCAGCGACCTGGCCTTTGGCTACCGCCAAAGCCGCCTGCAGCAAGAACCCCTGATCGTGCTTTCAGCGCGGTTTCGCCTGGATCACGGCCATGATCCCGGCGCTGTAACAGCCCGCACCAGCGCCAATCTCCACCGTCGCACCAGCACCCAGCCCTATCAACAACCCAGCTGTGGCAGTGTGTTTCGCAATCCCGAACCCCACAAAGCCGGGCACCTGATCGAAACCCTCGGACTCAAGGGCTTGCAAATCGGCGGAGCCCAGGTTTCAGCGATTCATGCCAATTTCATTGTCAACACGGGTGGCGCCACCGCTGCCGACATGGCTGCCCTGATCGAGGAGGTGCAGCAGCGTGTCGAAGCCGCCCATGGCATCACCCTGCATCCAGAAGTGAAACGCCTGGGAAGAGAAGATCGTTGAATCTAGCCAACTCCTGATTACGCCCAGGCCTCTAACATAGTCATACAAAGCACCTTCGGCATGGCTGGCTTCGGACTCCCCAACTTTGGTCAGCTCACTGAAGCCTTCAAAAAGGCCCAAGAACTGCAGCAAAATGCCCAAAAGCTGCAAGAAGAACTCGATGCCATGGAGCTCGAGGCCAGCAGCAGCGATGGCAGGGCCACGGTCTGGCTATCAGGCAACCAGCAACCCCTCAAGGTGCGTCTAGCACCCGAGCTCCTGGAAGAAGGGCAGGAGGCCAGTGAACTGGCGGTTCTCGAAGCCCTTCAAGCGGCCTATGAACTCTCCACCGGCACCATGAAAGGCCGGATGGAAGAACTCACCGGAGGCCTCAATCTGCCGGGCTTCAACGGCTAACGACCATCGCCCATTTCCTGGCGCTTGCGCTTGCGGGAGCCTTGCCTGAGGGAAGGATCAAGGCGAGGCTCCAGTCGGCCACCCCGTTGCCGTAGGCCCGGCAATTCCGGGCGACCCGAGAGCCGCGACTGCCGTTCCGCTTCCGCGATCACATCAGCGAGGCACTGGCTGTAAAGCCCATAGCGATCCCAGGCTGTGCCCGCGGCGCAGCCTGGGTCGCCCTGGTGCAGGCAATTGCTAAAGCGACAGCTGGCCTGCTCTAACGACTGGCAGAGCTCCGGGAAGAAGGCCGATAACTGGGCTGGATCTGCTGGCAGTTGGGGTCGATTGAAGCCGGGGGTGTCGGCCACCAGGGCCCCGGGCGCCATGGAAAACAGCTCCACGTGGCGGGTGGTATGGCGCCCACGCTGCAGCCGGCCTGAGACCGCCGCAACCCGCAAGGTCAACTCAGGACGCAGACCATTGAGCAGGCTGCTTTTGCCGACGCCGGAGGGGCCACACAGCACGGCAATCCCCGGTTCTGCCAAGCGCTCGCTCAGGGCGCCTAGGCCCATCCCGCTCTGGGATGAGATCACCAGGGCTGGATAGCCCCAGGCGGCGGCGCGGGTTCGCCAGGCTTCCACCTCAGCCGCCGGCAGGCAATCCGCCTTGGAGAACACCAACAGCACCGGTTGACCAGTGCTCTCAGCCGTGACCAAAAACCGGGTGAGCTGCAGCGGATCAAGGGTTGGCTCGGCCAAGGCCACCACGACCACCACCAGGCTCACATTGGCCACAGCCGGGCGATTCAGGAGGCTCTGGCGCGGCTCCAGGACCGCCACGGCCCCCCTGGCCTGGACCCAGTCCACCCCATCCACCCGCACCCGATCGCCCACGCAGATGGTCTGGCCACTTTTGCCCAGGCGGGTTCGGCGCGTGCACAACAGGCGCTCCACCCCACCGGGACCGGCTTGATCCAAGGCCACCCAACAAAAATTGGCCACCATGGCCACCACCAAGCCCGGCAGGGCCTCAACCCCCATCGCCGATAACGCCATGGCCAGCCATCCCCAGACGCGTAATCCCTAGCCGGACCGCATCCTCGCTGCCGGGATGGGGACCCACGCTGACGCCGTGGCCCTCACCCCGCAGCCCGCCTACCACCATCTGCTCCGGTTCCCCCCGATCCAAATCCACCACCAACTGAGAACCGAGGGGAATCTTCTCGAGGGCCAGGCGGGTGCGAATGAAGTTGAGTGGGCAGGGGGTGCCGCGCAAATCCAGATCCGCCTTGGGATCGGCCACCCCTAACCGAACAAACCGCCAAACAGGCCGCTCTTGTGGGGGTGCTTCTGGACTTTGGTGGTGTGATGGGAGGCCAACTGCTGAAGGAGCTCCTTTTCTTCAGGATTGAGCTTGGTGGGCAACTGCACTTTCACACTGAAGAGGTGGTTGCCCCGGGCCACAGGATTACCAAGCTTTGGCACGCCCTTCCCTGGGAGGTTAAGCACCATCCCAGGTTGGGTTCCCGGGGGGATCTTGAGCTCTTCGAGCCCATCCACCGTTTCCACCTCAATGGTGTCGCCGAGAATCGCCTGCAGGTAATTCAAGCTGATTTCTGAGGTGATATTGATCCCTTCCCGCCGCAGCTGCCCGTGGGATTGAACACTGAGGAACACATACAGATCCCCAGACGGACCACCCCTCTGGCCCGCGTTGCCCTCGTTGGCCACCCGCAGGCGGGTGCCGGTATCGACACCCGCCGGAATATTGATGCGTAGCTTTTTGCGGACCTGCTGCAAACCCTGCCCACCACAGGCATTGCAGGGATCAGCTATCACCTGGCCTGAGCCCTCACAGCTCGGGCATGGTGCCACCTGGGTGAAGCTGCCAAAGGGCGTGCGCGTGGCCCGGCGCACCTGACCCTGCCCACTGCAGGTGCTGCAGGTGGTGGGTCCACTGCCGGCCTTGGCCCCCGATCCCTTGCAGGTGGAGCAGGTTTCCAGGTGGCGGATCTGCACCTCCTTTTCGATGCCGAAAACGGCCTCTTGGAAGCTGATCGTTAAATCAAGCCGTAGGTCATCGCCTTGGCGCGGCCCCCGCCGCCGCTGCCCACCACCGGCCTGCTGGGCTCCCCCAAAGCCACTGAAAAAGGTCTCAAACAGGTCGGCAAAGCCGCCCATGTCCCCCATGTCGGGCATGCCGCCCCCACCACCGAGACCCGCCTCGCCGAACTGGTCATAGCGGGCCCTGGTTTCGGGATCGCTGAGCACTTCGTAGGCCCGGCCGATCTCCTTGAACTTGTCTTCGGCGCCCTGGTCCTTGTTGACATCAGGGTGGTACTGGCGCGCCAGCCGGCGATAGGAGCGCTTCAGGGTTTCGGGATCGGCATCACGGCTCACCCCAAGCAGGTCGTAGTAATCGGCCATCAGCCGACCTGCTCCCCGGGGGCATCGGCTTGCTCCGCCGGTGCTGCACCGCCGGCGGGACCAGGACCCATCGAGACCTTCACCAGGGCATGGCGCAGCACCCGGCCATTGAGGTGGTAACCCCGTTGCAGCTCCTCAATCACCACCCCATCGGGATGGTCGTCACTGGGCTCGCGCAGCACGGCCTCATGGAGGCTGGGATCAAAGGGCTCGCCCTCCACCCGCATCGGTGAAACCCCCAGCTGCTTGAACACATCGACCAATTGCTTGTAGAGCCCCTGGTAGCTGCGGTGCAGCGTCTGGGCCTCCTCGTGCTGGGGATTGAGTTGCTGCCGGGCCCGATCAAAGTTGTCGACCACCGGCAGAATTTCTCCCAAGGTGGTGCAGGTGATCTGCAGCCGCTGGTCGTCACTGTCGCGACTCTGGCGCTTGCGAAAGTTGTCGAAATCCGCAGCCAGACGCATGTACTGGCCGTTGAGGGCTTCGTGCTCTGCCCTCAGGGCAGCGAGCTGGCCCTCAAGGACGGAGGCCCGATCTCCAGTTCCAGCCTCGTCAGCTGGTGGGAGGCCGGCGTCGCCACCGCTATCAGCTGGGGCCCCTTCAGGGGGGATCTCGCCCGAAGCCTCCCCTGTGGGATCGAAAACACTCCGGGTGTTCGGCTCGAGATTGGTCTCGCCGTTGCTGTCACCGCTCATGGAGAAGTCACCGCTCATGGCTGACGGAGGCACAATTCAGATCTAGACATGTTGGAGGGCAAAGCGCACCTCCCACAAGCGGCGGAAGCCCGCACCTTTTGCCCATGACCGTTTCCCAATCGCGACCGGTTCCCGATGCCCTCAGCCGTGAGCAGCAGAGGTTCGAAGTCGAATTGCTGCTGCAGCGACCCGTCCTCGCACCCAGCGAGCTGGACAGGGCCGACCGCAAGCTGATCGACGCTGACGGACCGCGATCCCCCCAGCAATGGATGCGATGGGGAGCCATGCCCCTCAACAACCTGAATGGTGTGCTGCACTTGGCCGTTCCCACCCATTGGGGAGTCGAGCAACGCGAGCACCTACTCCAAGCCCTGCAGCTTCGAGGGGATCAAGCCAGCTTTGGCCTGGCCCTGGCCGACGATCTGGCCGAAGCGCTGGGTGCCCTTCAAAACCTTGGCCAGGCTTTGCCCCCTGCTCAGGCTTCGCCGCCTAGCCAGGCTTCGCCCCCCACTCCCGAGCTGGCGCGCTCCTGGATCGAGGGCCTGGCCTTACCCGTGGCCGATGGCGCGCTAACAACCCAGCAAGATCCCGACGATCTGGAGGTGTCCTCGGGGACCGCCCATGCCTCGCCAGTGGTGAGCCTGGTGGACCGAATCCTGGTGGCAGCCCTTGAGGCCGGCGCCAGCGACATCCACGTGGAACCCCAGGAGTCGGGCTTGGAAATCCGCTTCCGCATCGATGGGGTGCTGCAGAAGCAGCTCGAGGACCTGCCCAAGACCCTGGTGCCTGCCATCACATCCCGGTTCAAAATCATGGCCGACCTGGACATCGCCGAGCGGCGCCTACCCCAGGACGGCCGGATCCGGCGCAACTATCGCGGCCGCACCATGGACTTCCGGGTCAGCACCCTGCCCAGCCGCCACGGAGAAAAGGTGTGCCTGCGGCTGCTGGATAGCGGCGCCACCCAGCTGGGCCTCGACACCTTGATCACCGACAGCGGCGCCCGCGCTGCCCTGCGGGCCCTGGGGTCCAAGCCCTTCGGGATGATTCTGGTGACAGGGCCCACCGGTTCGGGCAAATCCACCACCCTCTATGCCCTGCTCTCGGAGCGCAACGACCCGGGCATCAACATCTCCACGGTGGAAGACCCGATCGAATACACCTTGAAGGGCATCACCCAAACCCAGGTCAACCGCGACAAGGGTCTCGACTTCAGCACCGCGCTGCGGGCCTTTATGCGCCAGGACCCGGACGTGCTGCTGGTGGGGGAAACCCGCGACATCGAAACCGCCAAAACCGCCACCGAAGCCGCCCTCACCGGCCACTTGGTGCTCACCACCCTGCACTGCAACGACGCCGCCAGCGCCATCGCCCGTTTGGACGAAATGGGGGTTGAGCCCTTCATGGTCAGTGCCTCGCTGATCGGGATCGTCTCCCAGCGCTTGCTGCGGCGGGTGTGTGGCCATTGCCGCATTGCCTACCAACCCAGCAGCGAGGACCTGGGCCGCTTTGGCCTCCTGGCCAGCCATGAAACGGCGGTCACCTTCTACAAGGCCCATCCGCCGGACCACAGTCCTGGGGCCTGTTCCCACTGCCAAGGCAACGGCTATAGGGGCCGGGTGGGGGTCTACGAGATCCTCAACATGACCGAAACCATCGCCGCGGCCGTAGCCAAGCGGGCCAGCACCGATGTGCTCAGGCGCATGGCCCTTGAAAGTGGCATGAAAACCCTGTTGGGCTACGGCCTGGAACTGGTGCGCCAGGGGCACACCACCCTCGACGAGGTGGAGCGGATGCTGCTCACCGATGCGGGACTGGAATCGGAGCGCCGGGCCCGGTCCCTCAGCGCCCTCACCTGCCACAGCTGTGGGGCGGGATTGCGGGACGAATGGCTGGAATGTCCGTACTGTTTAACGGTTCGGAATTAGGGTTTAACAGTGCGGAACTAAAGGCGGAGCTAGCGCGATGGAGCTCCAGATCGAAGACTTGATGCAAGAGCTGGTGGAAGGTGGCGGCAGCGATCTTCACCTCGCAGCCGGCCAGGCCCCCTACGGACGCTTCAGCGGCCACCTGCGGCCCATTCGGGAGCAGGTGCTTGATGAAGAGCAGTGCAACCGGCTGATCTTTGCCTTACTGAACAACGCCCAGCGCAAGCAGCTGGAGCAGACCTGGGAACTGGACTGCTCCTATGGGCTCAGGGGGGTCTCCCGCTTTCGGGTCAACGTGTATCGCCAACGGGGCAGCTACGCCGCCTGCCTGCGGGCCCTGGGCAGCCGCATTCCCCCTCTCGACAGCCTGGGCATGCCCCCGGTGGTGGAGGCAATGGGTAGCAAACCCCGGGGCCTACTGCTGGTGACAGGACCCACTGGTTCCGGTAAAACCACCACCCTGGCGGCGCTGCTGGAGCACATCAACCAAACCCGCTCCGAACACATCCTCACCATCGAGGATCCGATCGAATTTGTTTACACCAGTGCCCGCAGTTTGATCCATCAGCGGGAGGTGAATGAAGACACCCGCAGCTTTGCCAATGCGTTGCGCGCAGCCCTGCGCGAAGACCCGGACGTGATCCTGGTCGGCGAAATGCGTGATCTCGAAACCATCCAACTGGCCATCAGCGCTGCCGAAACCGGACACCTGGTGCTAGGCACCCTGCACACCAGCTCTGCCGCCCAAACCGTGGATCGCATGGTGGATGTGTTCCCCGCCGGCCAGCAGACCCAGATCCGGGTGCAACTGAGCAACAGCCTGCTCGCCGTGTTCTCCCAAACCCTGTGTCAACGCACCAACCCAGCCCCCGGTCAATTCGGGCGAGTCATGGCCCAGGAGATCCTGATCAACACCCCAGCCACCGCGAACCTGATCCGGGAGGGAAAAACCGCCCAGCTCTATTCCGCGATCCAAACCGGTGGATCCTTTGGCATGCAGACCCTGGAGCGGGCCCTGGCCAACCTGGTGGCAGGGGGAACCGTGAGCCAAGCCGAGGCGCTCAGCAAAACCGGCAAACCCGACGAGCTCCTGCGCCTGCTGGGCCAGGCTTAAAGGATGGCCAGCTTCGTTGCCACCTACCAAGCCAGCGGCGGCAAAGCCCGCCAGATGCGCGTGGAGGCCACCGATCTGCTGGATGCCAAACGCCAACTGCGCCGGCGCGGCATCCTCGCCACCAAGCTCGAAGCCAGCCCAACCACCGGCTCCCAAGCCAGCGCCCCAAACCTGGTCCGATCAGGCAGCTTCAACTGGCAACAGCTCCTGGAGGCCAAACCGGGAATCCGCGACAAGGCCCTCTTCGCCAACAAGCTGGCGGCCCTGGTGGATGCGGGGGTGCCGATCGTGCGCAGCCTCGATTTAATGGCTGCCCAACAAACCAAACCCCTGTTCAAGCGGGCCCTCCAAAGTCTCTCCAGCGAAGTCAACCAGGGGGGCAGCATGGGCGCCGCCATGCGCCTGTGGCCCCAGGTCTTCGACAAGCTCACGATCGCCATGGTGGAAGCCGGCGAGGCAGGGGGGGTGATGGATGAATCACTCAAACGGCTGGCAAAATTGCTCGAAAACAACGCCAAACTCCAAAACCAGATCAAGGGGGCCATGGGCTACCCGGTGGCGGTGCTCGTGATCGCGGTGTCGGTGTTTCTGGGGATGACGATCTTTCTGATCCCCACCTTCGCCGGCATCTTTGAAGACCTGGGAGCCGAACTACCTCTGTTCACCCAACTCATGGTGGATTTGAGCCAATTGCTGCGGTCCTCGTTCTCCCTGTTCCTGGTCGGCGGCCTGCTCGTGGCGGCCTGGCTGTTTGGTCGCTTCTATGCCACCACCGCTGGCCGCCGCCGGGTGGATGGCGAACTGTTGAAGTTGCCAGTGTTTGGCGATCTGCTGCAAAAAACGGCCACGGCCAAGTTCTGCCGCACCTTCAGCTCCCTCACCCGGGCCGGGGTGCCAATCCTGCTCTCGCTCGACATCGTGAGCGAGACGGCGGGCAATGCCGTGATCGCCGATGCCATCCTCAACTCCCGCACCGATGTACAAGAAGGAATCCCCTTAAGTGTGGCTCTGACTCGCAAAAAAGTGTTTCCCGAGATGGCCCTGAGCATGTTGGCCATCGGCGAAGAAACCGGCGGCATGGACACCATGCTCTCCAAAGTGGCCGACTTCTACGAAGACGAAGTGGGTGCCTCGGTGAAGGCCCTCACGGCCATGCTGGAGCCGGCCATGATTGTGCTCGTGGGCGGCATCGTGGGCTCCATCCTGTTGGCCATGTATCTGCCGATGTTCTCAGTGTTTGAAAAAATCAAGTAATCCTTTGGGCCTCGGCGATGGCCTGGCCGGCCAACCAGCCGGAACTCCAACAGTGCTGAAAGTTGAAGCCGCCGGTGATGCCATCCACATCCAACAACTCACCCACCAGATACAGCTGGCGTTGGCGGCGGCTTTCCATGCTGGCCATGTTGATTTCCCCCAGGGGAATGCCTCCGGCGGTCACAAACTCCTCGCCAAAGGGACCGCGGCCGGTGATGGCATAGGCACTGGCGCGCAGGCCCTGGATCAGGGCCTGCTGGTGGGTTTTGGCCAGATCAGCCCAGCGGCGTTCCTGATCCACACCCACCTGGGCTAAAAGATGGAGCCAAAGGCGGCGGCCCAGCTCCGGCCAAGGCCGCCAGTTGGCCAGTTGCCGCTTGGCCTGATCCCTGCGGGCTAGGGCAAACCAAACCTCCAGCTCGGCCTGGGATCGGCCCCCGGTCCAATCCACCGTGAGCCGGCCCCGATAGCCCGACTGCTTCAACGCTCGAGCCGCAAAGGCGCTCAACCGCAGTGTGGCGGGGCCGCTCAGGCCCCAATGGGTGATCAGCAAAGGCCCGCGCTGACGAAAGCGGGTGGGGGTGGGGGAGCCGCCCCCTGGGGGCAGATCCAGCTCCAACGCCAGGTCAACGGGGTCCATCACGACGCCCGCCAGCTCCAAAATCGGATGGTTCGCCAAGGCCAGGGTGAACAGCGACGGCACCGGCGGCACGACCTCGTGGCCCAGGGAGGCGGCTAACTGCCGGCCGCTGGGGTGGCTGCCTGTGGCCAAGACCAATTGGGAGGCCAGGGCGGTTTGGCGGTTTGAACCGGGCTGGCCCCGATCCGCCGAGGGGGCGACCCGCAGCTCAAGCGCGAAGCCTCCCGGGCCGTCGTCCCTGGCTGGCAGGGGCCCAGCCTTCTGCAATTGAACGCCGGTATGCAGCTGCACCCCCGCCGCCTGGGCGGCCCGGCGCAGGGCGGCCACCACCGATTCGGAGCGGTTGGAGCGGGGAAACATCCGCCCATCGGGCTCCTCCACCAGCTCCAGGCCATGGTCTTCAAACCAAGCCACCGCATCGCCCGCAGCAAAGCGGCTAAAGGGCCCGCGCAGGGCCTTGCCCCCCCGGGGGTAGTGGCCCACCAGGGCGCGTGGATCCCAACAGGCATGGGTGACATTGCAGCGGCCACCACCGCTAATCAGCACTTTGTTGAGGGGCTGAAGCGTGGCCTCCAACAGGTGCACATCGGCGGCCCCGGCTTCTGCTGCTGCAATGGCGGCCATGAACCCGGCCGCCCCACCACCGGCCACAAGCACGGCTACTCGACTAGGGAACACGGCTCGGCAGCATGGGGGAATGGAGCAACACGGCCAGACCAGTTATCGCTTCAGTGTGGCTCCGATGATGGACTACACCGATCGGCACTTCCGGATGCTGATGCGGCAAATCACCCGGCGCAGCCTGCTGTATACCGAAATGGTGGTGGCGCAAGCCCTGCACCATGCCCGCAAACAGCCCGAAGCCAACCAACCGGGGGGCCGGCTGGAGCGGCTGATTGGCTTTGATCCAATCGAACGTCCCCTCGCCCTCCAGGTAGGGGGTGACGATCCGGCCCTCTTGGCAGAAGCGGCCCAACTAGCCGCCGACTGGGGCTACGACGAAATCAACTTGAACGTGGGTTGCCCCAGCGAAAAGGTGCAAAAAGGCCGCTTTGGGGCCTGCCTGATGGCAGAACCCGACCATGTCGCCCGCTGTGTGGCGGCCATGGCCGCAGCCAGCGCCCTACCGGTGACGGTGAAGCACCGCATTGGCATTGATGGGCGCGATTCCTATGCCGAGCTCCTGCACTTTGTGGACACCCTGGCCGGGGCTGGGGCCCAGCGTTTTGGCGTGCATGCCCGCAAAGCCTGGCTGGAGGGCCTGGATCCCAAGCAGAACCGCACCATCCCGCCCCTGCGCTACGACCTGGTGCACCAGCTGAAGCGCGAACGGCCCCATCTGACCATCGAAATCAATGGGGGGCTTGAAACCCTGGGCGATTGCCTCAGCCAATTGCAAGTGGTCGACGGAGCCATGGTCGGCCGTGCCGCGTACCACCACCCCCTGCGTTGGGCCTGGGTAGATCAAGACATCTTCAATGACAGCAGCCACCCCAAGGCGAAGGCCTCAACGGTGGTGCGTGGATTGATGACCTACGCCGACAACTGGCGACGCCGGGGCGATCGCCTCTGGCCAATCGCCAGGCACCTGGTCCACGTGGTGGAGGGAGTGGCCGGGGCACGGGCCTGGCGGCAACAGCTCACCCAGGCCGCGGGCCGGCGGGATGCCGGCGCCGAGGTGCTGGATGCCGCTGCCCGGCAATTGGAAGCGCACGGGTACTAAACAACCAAGATGGTGGCTGGGTCCTTAGCCCTCAGCTCCGCCGTAGTAGTCGCTGCCGCCATAACCGCCGCCACTGGTGTCACCACCACCGCCAGCGCTCCGGCGCCGCCGGGTCCGCCCCGTGTCAAAACTGTCACCGGCTGGGGCACCACTTCCATAGCTGCGGTCTTCCCAGCCGCGGGCACCGGAACCACGATCGCTGGCACCACGGTCGCTCGCACCGGCGAAGCTGGTGTCACCTCCACGGTTGTAACCGCCACCGCCAGAACCTCCGCCATAACCGCCACCCCCTCCATAAGCACCGCCGCCGCCGTAGCCGCCACCGCCTGGGCTGCGACGGACGCCACCACCGCCATAGCCACCGCCGCCACCACCGGTAGCGCGGGGCTCCGCTTTGTTGATCCGCAGTGGACGGCCCATGAGCTCGGCGCCCTGCAAGGCATCAATGGCCTTGGTTTCGGCTTCCTCGTCGGCCATTTCCACAAAGGCAAAGCCGCGCTTACGCCCGGTATCGCGCTCTAGGGGCAAGGCGCAACTTGTGACCTCACCAAACGGTGAGAACAACTCCGACACATCGTCCTGCTCAGCGCGGAACGGAAGGTTGCCAACAAAAATACTCACGGACCAAAACCGGCCTCGGGGCCGCTGAACTGTGGGCCCTTAGGCCTCTAACCAACCCACCCTAAATCGCCCGGTTCAACCTTTCTGGCCTCCGGTTGCCAAGCGGGTGCGCATTCGCTGCAACTGCCTTTCCACCTGATCAAAGGCAGTACCCCCCTCACTGCGGCGGGCCGCAACCACTTGGCGGGGTGCAATGGCGGCATAGATATCGGCCTCAAAGCCTGGATGCAGCTGTTGCCACCGTTCCAAGGGGAGGTCTTTGAGCAACACCTGCTCAGCCAGGCAGGTCTTCACCAAGCCGCCCACCAATTGATAGGCCTCCCGGAAGGGAATGCCCTTGGCCACTAAGTAATCAGCCACGTCCGTGGCATTGGAAAAATCAGAAGCAACCGCAGCCTCAAGCCGGTGGGGCCGAAATTCGAGGCCCTCCTCAAACAAGATGGCCATTGCCTCCAGGCAATCACGGCAGGTGCGTACCCCGTCGAACAGGGCTTCTTTGTCCTCCTGGAAATCCTTGTTGTAGGCCAGCGGCAAGCCCTTGATCATGGTGAGCAGGCCCATCAAATGGCCAAACACCCGGCCGCTCTTGCCGCGCACCAATTCGGGCACATCGGGATTTTTCTTCTGGGGCATCAGGCTGCTGCCCGTGGCACAGCGATCCGTGAGGCTGATGAAGCCAAATTCCTCACTTGCCCACAAAATCACCTCCTCACTCAGGCGGCTGAGGTGCACCATCACCAAGCTGGCTGCCGCCATAAACTCCACCGCAAAGTCCCGGTCGCTAACCGCATCAAGGCTGTTGGCGTAGATAGCGTCAAAACCAAGCTCCTCGGCGGTTTGACGACGGTCAATCGGAACAGGCGTACCGGCCAAGGCGGCGGCGCCTAGGGGGGAAAGATTCACCCGTTGACGCACATCCGCCAGGCGGGAGCGATCCCGCTCTGCCATCTCGATATAGGCAAGCAAATGATGGGCCAGACACACAGGTTGGGCCCGCTGGAGGTGGGTGTAACCAGGAATCAAGGTGTTGGCATGGGCCTCGGCCTGGGCCAGGAGGGCCCGTTCGAAGCGCACCAAGGCTCCATCGATGAGATCGATTTGGCTGCGCAACCAGAGGCGCACATCCGTGCCCACCTGATCGTTACGGCTGCGGCCAGTGTGGAGCTTTTTACCCAGGGGCCCGAGCAAGGCAATCAGCCGGTGCTCCACCGCAAAATGCACGTCCTCCGCTTCCAAACCTGGATTGAACTGGCCAGCTGCCGCTTCGGAACGGACTTGCTCCAAGCCCCTGATCAGCTCCGACGCCTCAGCCTCAGAGATCACGCCGCACCGGCCCAACATCCGGGCATGGGCCACGGAACCATCGAGATCCTGCTCCAGCAGCTCCAGATCGAAGCCGATCGACGCATTGAACCGCTCAATCGCCGGGTGTAGCCCTTGATCAAAACGATCACTCCAAGTGGTGCTGGCAGTCGTGATCGGATCTGAAGCCATCGAGCGCCAAAAGCTTGTAGCAGACCTTCAGCTTGGCAGGGAAGCCAACACCTGCTGGTCGCCCCCCACAAAGCCGACGAGCCTGGCAACCAACAGATCAAGAATCTCCTGAACACCAAGGCTTCTGTCACCCCAGGGGGTGGGAGCTATCCCGCCAACAACGCCTCAACAAACTCGAAGCTGTTGAAGGGCCGCAAATCGCGAATGCCTTCGCCAGCGCCCACAAACCGAATCGGCAATCCTGCCTCCGAAGCCACCGCCAGGGCCACCCCACCGCGGGCACTGCCATCCAATTTGGTGAGCACTACGCCCGTGAGACCTGCAGCCTTGGCAAAGGCCATCGCCTGACGCAATCCGTTTTGGCCCTGGCTGGCATCCAAAACCAGCAGGGATTCCACCACCGCATCGGGGGCCAATTTGTCGACAATGCGCCGCACCTTGGCGAGCTCCTCCATCAGGTTGTGCTTGGTTTGCAGCCGACCGGCCGTATCCACCAAAACCAGCTCGGTGCCCTTGGCCTTGGCCGCACCAATGGCGTCAAAGACCACCGCAGCGGGATCGGCATTAGCGCTGGGATTGGCAATCACCGGCACATCGCTGCGATCACCCCAAACCTGCACCTGCTGAACGGCCGCCGCCCGGAAGGTATCGGCCGCCGCAATCAAACAGCTGTAACCACTGCGCACGGCCAGGTTGGCCAGCTTGCCCAGGGTGGTGGTTTTGCCCACCCCATTCACACCCACCATCAACCACACGTTGAGGCGATCCCGCTGGGGAGCCAACAGGGCATGGGCGCTGGCCTGGATCGGCTGATCCAGGATGCCGCGGAGCTGTTCCTTCAGAAAACGGATCCCCTCGCTGGGATCGACCACCTCCACATTGAGGCGTTTTCGCAGGGCTTCGAGTACCTGGTCGGTGGCCTTGACGCCCACATCGGCCCGCAGCAGGGTGCCTTCCAGGTCTTCGAGCACCTCGGGGGTGAGGGGGTCGTCACCAAGGTTTTCAAGCAGCTGGGTGACAAACCCCTGGCGGGTTTTCTCCAAACCCTGCCGCAGGCGGCTGAGCCAATCAATCTCCTCAAGGGAAACCTGATCGATCCGTTTGCCCTGGGCGGCCAGCACCTCAGCCGACCAGGTGAAGGTGTCATCAAAAGCACCCAGCTCGGGCTCCGTCGCCATAGGGTCTGGCGGACGGTCAGTGAGCTGTCGATCATCTGGCGGTGCCTGAACAGGCTCGGGGGCAACAGCGACCAGGGCCTGCTGGCGCTCCGCCCGCTGGGCTGCGGCCTGCTCCAACAGGGACAACCCTTGGGGCGCCGGGGAGGGTTGCACCGGGGCGGCGGCTGCAAGGGGGGCAACCGGGGCGGCAAGCGGCTCAACCTTCATGGCTGGCTGTTTGGCAGCTTCCTGCTGGGCCTTCAGCCGGGCATAGGCCTGTTTGGCCCATTCCAGGGCCGCGGCATCGCCATCAGCGGGCTCCCCACTGGTGGGTGGTGGGGTAGTCGATGGTGAATCCTCGCAAGGGCCCTCCTGGGAGGGGGTGGGATCGGGGGCAGGGCCATCGGGGGCAGCACTGCTGCGGTTGAACCAGTCGTAAACCATCGACCCTCAGCCCTCCCCAGGTACAGCCGCGGACGTCAACCGGCGCAACACCCCGTTGATCATGCGACGACCTTGCTCATCGCTGTAGCGATTGGCCAGCTCCACAGCCTCGTTGCAAGCCACCGCCGCCGGTGTTTTGAAATCACTGAGATCCACCGCCGCCAAACGCAGGATGTCCCGATCAATGCGGGGCAACCGTCCCAAGCGCCAACCCTCCATCACCCCATCCAACCGGGCATCAATCCCTTCACGCTGACGCAAGACGGCCCGGGCCCGATCCATGGCGCCGCGACGCACCTCATCTTGATCAGCCAAAAGCAGGAGCCTGGGCAATTCCAGACTGGCCGAAAGCCGATTGAGCGCCTGCTCAGCCAAGGCCAAACCAGCTTGCAAGTGGCTGCGAACCCGGGGCAATTGCTGCTCTCCCTGCTCCTGCAACTCACTGTCGAGCAGCTCCTGTTGGGCCGTCTGCAGATCCTCCGCCGACCGATCCAAGGCCTCACGAACGTGTTGATGGAGGGTCGTCAGGGCTTGCTGCAAAAGGGCATCCATACCCCCATCAGGCAAAGCCTTAGCACTGCTAACACTTGAATTGCTGCCGCGGTCACTGATTTGACCCAACAGCAACAGGGCCAGTTCACGGGAAAGGGTGCGGCTCTGCATCAGGACATCTGGGGAGCCCGCAGCTGGGCCAAAAGACTGGAAAAGCTGCGGTTGGGTGTTTCGCGTTCGTCAGGGTTGACGATGCCAGCAGAAATAATCGTGCGGAAGGCGTCTTCAACGGAGAGGTCCAAATCCTTCACCTTGGTCTCTGGAACCACCGCATACCAACCGGTGGTGGGGTTGGGGGCCGTGGGGATAAAAACACTGAGCATCGGCTCACTGAAACCCACCTGCAGGGCGGTGCCAAGCACACCGGTCACAAAACCCAGGGCATAGAGCCCCTCCCGGGGGTATTCCACGAGCACAACCCGGCGGAATTTGCTGGAGCTTCCCTGGAGAAAGGTTTCCAGGAGCTGCTTGAGGGTTTTGTAGACGGAACCCGCCAACGGAATGCGGAGCAGGGTGCCCTCCCCAAATTCCAGCAGCCAACGGCCCACGATGTTGCGGGCCATCAAACCGATCAACAGGATCCCCAGCAGGGGAACCAACAGGCCCACCCCCAGGTTAATCAACTCCTGCAAAAAGGGGTTGAGGGTGTTGAAGGGATTGAACTGCTTGGGAATCGAGGTGAGAAACGCAAGCACAAAGCGACTCACCGTGGTGGCCAGCCAAATCGTGGTGGCCAGCGGAATCACCACCAACAGACCCGCAATCAGGTCGTTCTTGAGATCCTGCTGGAACCGATCGTTCAGAGGCTGGTCAGATCTGGGATTGGACTGAACCAAGGAACAATCCGGGAATCCGGCCTTCAGCTACCTAAGGGCAACTTAGCCATCCGACAGGTCGGTTACGGGTTTCAGAGCAAAGCCACCAGGGCCAGCATCACAAACGCAATCGCCAAAACCGCCGAGCGGCCAGTGCCTCCAAAGCGGCGCTGCTGCACTGCCAGGTCGCGGCCCAACTTGGCCTGACCCAATTGCTGCTCCTGTTTCTCCAGCTGGGGCTTGAGCTGGGTGTCAATGAATTGACGGGCCTGGGCCTGCTTTTGCTCCTCAGACATCCCGGCAGGGATCTGACCGGCCTTTTCTGCCTGGGCAATCACCTGATCAACGGCCTTGGGATCGGCCAGTTGTTGCTTTTCGCGTTGCAACTGCATGGACTGCATCGCGATGGCCGCATCGGCCTGGGCAACCTGCTGGGCCGTGGCAGTTTCCGAACCAATCGAGACCGGCACGGCTACCACCATGGCAATGGCAAGCAGGATGCTCACCACCCCAACCACCCACTGGATGGGGGTGCGGGTGCCAGCGGGATGGTCCAGCTTGGCGCCGTAGAGCATCAACACCAACCCAAGCAAGGCCATCGGGGATTCCCCGACGAGGCGATCCACCAGGAGCTGGCGGAAGGGTTCCAGGGCCCAGTTCCAGGAAACCAAAAGCACCAAGAGCTGGAGGCCCATGAGCACCACCAGGGTGATGCCAATCCAACGGAGCAGGTGGCCAAAACGACCGGATGGAACGGTGCTCAAGGGGGTCTCGCAGCAGACTGGGGATGTGGCGCAACTTTACGGGTGATGGCGGGAGCTGCCCAACCAGGCCATGACCCCCAGGAGCTGGTGCTTGAGCTCAAGCAGCAGGCCCTCGCCCTGGGCTTTGACCCGGTCGGTGTCGCCACCGTCCCCGGAAGCCCCCGCCTACCGCTGCGCACGGCAGCCCTCGAACGCTGGCTGGCCGCCGGCCACCAGGCGGACATGGCCTGGATGGCCGATCCCCGCCGCCGCGCGGTGGAGGCCCTGCTTCCCGGCGTTCGCAGCCTGGTGGCTGTGGGGCTCAACTACTACGTGGATGCCAAGCGCCAACCGGAAGCCCTGGCGGTGGCCCGCTACGGCTGGGGGCGGGATTACCACCGGGTGATCGCTGGCCGCCTACGGCAGTTGGGCCGCTGGCTGGAGAGCCAAGCCCCTGGGGTGCAATGGCGGGCCTGCGTCGACAGTGCGCCCCTAATGGACAAGGCCTGGGCTGAGGAGGCCGGTCTGGGTTGGATCGGTAAACACGGCAACGTGATCCATCCCAAGCGGGGCTCCTGGCTGCTGCTTGGCCACCTGCTCACCACCTTGGACCTGCCCGCCGACCAACCCTCTGCCACCCTTTGCGGACGCTGTACGACCTGCCTGGACGCCTGCCCAACCCAGGCGATTACGGAAGCCTTTGTGGTGGATAGTCGCCGCTGCATCGCCTTCCACACGATCGAGAACCGCGATGCCGCCTTGCCACCCCTCGTCGCCGCTGGCATGGGCCCCTGGGTGGCCGGCTGCGACATCTGCCAAGACGTGTGCCCCTGGAACCAGCAACCCCTGGAAAGCAGCCGCGACCCTGATCTCCAACCCAGACCATGGCTCCTAGAACTGAAGGGAGAGCGGGCACTGCAGTGGGATGACGCCACCTGGGATGGACGACTGCGGGCCTCAGCCCTGCGACGGATCAAACCCTGGATGTGGCGCCGCAACATTGCAGCAGCCCTGCAGGCAACCCAGGGAGTTGGCCAACCAGACCAACCGATCGACCAACCAATAGACCCACAAGTGGACCGACAAATCCGTGGCAATCCCTAGGCTGGAGACCCTTGTTGACACTCCATGGCACCCCGCTGGCTGCGCGCCGGAGTAGCCGCTCCGCTCCTGCTCGGGGTGTTGGTGGGGCAAATGCCAGCGGCCAGGGCCAACTTTGTGCCCTACGTCTACGTACCCCAACGGATTCAACTGGAGGGAACTGGCCTGGGCATTGCCCAAGCAGCCGCACGGCTCTTGCAGATGGGACAGGCCAATGAGGCCGCTCGCCTGGCCGCGCTCACGGTGCAATTGCTGCCCGATGACTCCCGAGGCTGGTTACTGCTCGCCGAAGCCCAGCTGCGCAGCAAACAATTGAGCGAAGCCGGCATTGCCCTGGCCAATGCCAAAAAACTGGATCCCCGCAACCCGAATATCTGGTTTGCCGAAGGGGCCTTGGCCCTCCGGGACGGAAAACCCAAAGAAGCCATTGGCCTGCTGGAGCAAGGGCTCAAATTGAAAGGCAACAATGCCGGGGCCTACTTCGACATCGGCAACGCCCACATCCAGCTGGCCCAACCGGCAGCGGCGCTGGTGGCCTTTAAACAGGCAGTCACCCTGCGCCGCGACTTCTGGGAAGCGATCAACAACCAGGGGTTGGTGCTGTTTGAGCAAGGCAAAACCAAGGAGGCGATTGCCCGGTGGCGCCAGGTGTTGAAGATCACGCCCGATGGAGCGGAACCCACCTTGGCCCTAGCCACAGGATTGCTTAACGAAAGCCCGGCCAACCGCAAGGAGGCCTTGGAGTTAGCCACCAAGGCCCTCACGACCGATCCCAATTACGTGCTGGAGAGCTACCAAAAAGACCAGCTTTGGGGACCCAAATTGCTGGAAGCAACCCAGAAACTTCTCGCTCAGAGCGAGCTCAAGGCCATCGTTGAGAGGGCCAAGGCCAATGCCAATCCGGATGGCAACAACGGCGACGATGGGTAGGCAACAGATGACCTAGGTCTTCGCGGGCCTCGACACCATCTGTAGGCTGAGCCCCAACTTCAGCCTTCTCACCGCAGCACCGGATGGCCGAAGAGCGCCCCAGCGAGCAGAGAGAGCGGCCAGAGGATTCCCGCATCCAACCGATTGCGCTGCATCAGGAGATGCAGCGCTCTTACCTCGAGTACGCCATGAGCGTGATCGTGGGCAGGGCGCTGCCGGATGTGCGCGATGGCCTCAAACCGGTGCAGCGGCGCATCCTCTTTGCGATGCACGAACTGGGGCTGACCCCCGATCGCCCCTACCGCAAGTGCGCCAGGGTGGTGGGAGACGTGCTGGGCAAATACCACCCCCACGGCGATCAAGCCGTCTACGACGCCTTAGTTCGTTTGGTGCAAACCTTTGCCAGTCGCCATCCCCTGCTTGATGGCCACGGCAACTTCGGCTCGGTCGACGACGATCCACCAGCAGCCATGCGTTACACGGAAACGCGGCTCGCCCCCATCGCCAATGAGGGGATGCTGGATGAAATCAGCAGCGACACCGTTGATTTCGCCTCGAACTTCGATGGCTCCCAACAGGAGCCCACGGTGCTACCCGCCCAACTGCCATTCCTGATCCTCAATGGCTGCACCGGCATTGCCGTGGGCATGGCCACCAGCATCCCGCCCCACAACCTGGGCGAAGTGGTGGATGCCCTGGTTGCCCTCATCCGCAAACCCGATCTCAGCGACGAAAAACTGCTGGAATTGGTACCCGGGCCCGATTTCCCCACCGGGGGCGAAGTACTGCTCGGCAGCGGCGTCCGCGAGACCTACCTGGGTGGCCGCGGCAGCATTCCGGTGCGCGGCGTCGCCCACATTGAGGAAGTGCAACCCGGCAAAGGTCGCCACAAACGCGGCGCCGTGGTGATTACGGAATTGCCCTACCAGCTCAGCAAGGCCGGCTGGATTGAAAAACTGGCCGAACAGGTGAACGAGGGCAAAATCGGGGGAATTGCCGACATTCGCGATGAGAGCGATCGCGACGGCATGCGGGTGGTGGTGGAGCTCCGCCGCGATGCCAACCCCGAAACCGTGCTGTCCGACCTGCAGCGCCGCACGGCTCTGCAAAGCAATTTCGGCGCGATCATGCTGGCCTTGGTGAACAGCCAGCCGGTGCAACTCAGCTTGCGCCGCATGCTCCAGCAATTCCTGGAATACCGGGAACTCACGATCCTGCGCCGTACCCGCCACGCCCTCAAGCGCTGCGAAGACAGGCTCGAGGTGGTGGAGGGCCTGATCAAAGCCCTCAATGTGCTCAAGCAGGTGATCGAAATGATCACGGCGGCGGCCGATGCGGCGAGCGCCAAGGCCAGCCTTCAGGTGCACTTGGATTTGAGCGAACGGCAGGCCGATGCGGTCCTGGCGATGCCCCTGAGGCGACTCACGGGTCTGGAGCAGGAAAGCTTGCGCAAAGAGGCCGAGGACCTCCGCGTTGAACGCACGGGCCTGCGCCACCTACTCGACGACCGGAGCGCCCTGCTCGACACCATGGTGGGCGAGTTCAAAGCCCTGAAAAAGCGCTTCGCGACCCCCAGGCGCACCCGCTTGATCGAAGGCGGTGATGCCCTGGTGGCCCAAAGGGCCGCAGCCGTCCGTCCCAACGCCGAACTGCAGCGCCAGCAGGCCTTCGCTGCCCTCGCCAACGAAAGCAGGCTCCTGATCCAAGCCGATGGGGCGGTGAAGATCGTGACCCCCCAAATGCTGGGCAGGCTCCACCTCGATGACAGCAGTGACCTGGGCGACAACCCCTCACCTGCCCAGGTCATCCTGCCCATTGCGCAACAACCGGCCCTGTTGGCCTTTACCGCTTCCGGCAGGGTGGGGCTGCTGCGCTGGGAATTTGCGGGCCAACAACCCGGCAATCTCGAGCGCTTTCTGCCCGACAGCCTGGAAGGGGAACGGGTGGTGCAAGTGCTCCCCCTTCCCACAGAATCGGGCTCAAGCCTGGGCTTGCTCAGCAGCGATGGGCGCTTCAAGCGGCTGCCCATGGAGGAGTTCCAAGAACTCTCTGGCCGGGCCACGACCGTGCTCAAACTCAAAGACGGGGTGGAACTGAAGCGCGTGGTGAGCTGCCAAGAGGGCCACGAGGTGGTGGTGGCAAGCAGCACCGGACGGCTGTTGAGACTGGCGGTCAATGAGGCCAACCTGCCCCTGATGGGTCGGGCCGCCCAGGGGCCCATGGTGATGCGACTGTTACCCGGTGAAGACGTGGTGGGCGCTGCCTGCACGGGCACCAGCGTGGTTCTGGCCAGCCATTACGGCCAGATCAAACGACTCAACACCAGCGAGATCAGGCTCTGTCAGCGGGGTGATTTGGGACAAATCGGCCTGCGCTTTGAGCAACGGGGCGACCACCTGGTGGACCTGTGTAGTGGCCTACCCGCCCTAATCAGTGGGGTGGTGAGCGACAACCGCAGCTTCCGCTTTGTCCCCGATGCCTTGGAAGCCCAGGACCCCACCGGATCAGGCCAGAGTTTTGGTCTCAAAGCTGGCGAGCATCTGCAAAAACTGGTGCCCCTTGTGAACTGACTAGCTGGGAAGACTGGCTAAGCAATGGCGGACTGGGCGCTGGCGCCGATCTATAGGGTGGCCGCAATCCCGGCTGGCTCCAACATCAATTTGCTGGAGCGAACGGCATCTTCCATCTCGATGGGATAGGCACCATCGAAACAAGCCGAACAGAAATTGTTGGAATTGGCCTTCGCCGCATCCACCATGCCCTGCTTGCTCAGATAAGCCAGGGAATCAACGCCAAGGTGGGCCGCGATTTCCTCCAGGGTGAGGCGCGCCGCAATCAATTGATCCTGGGTATCGGTATCGATGCCGTAGAAGCAGGGATGGGTCACTGGCGGTGAACTGATGCGCATGTGAACTGCGGTGGCCCCGGCATCACGAAGGGCTGCCACCAACTTGCGGCTGGTGGTGCCCCGCACAATCGAGTCGTCGATCACCACCACCCGTTTGCCGGAGAGCACATCGGGCAAGGGATTGAGCTTGACCCGAATGCCCGCCTCCCGCATCGCCTGGGTGGGCTGGATAAACGTCCGGCCCACGTAGCGGTTTTTGATCAATCCATCCGCAAAGGGAATGCCACTGAACTGGGAATAGCCGATGGCAGCAGGAATCCCGGAATCGGGAACGCCAATCACGATGTCGGCGTCGACGGGGGTTTCACGGGCGAGGGTTTCGCCGATGCGTACCCGATAGCTGTAGAGCGATTCGCCAAAGAAACGGCTATCGGGGCGCGCGAAATAGATCATTTCGAACACACACAACTTGTGGGGCTCGTGGCACCACTCGCTACGGCTGGGGGTGGCATCACCTTGGCGGAAATGGATGATCTCCCCGGGTTTGACGTCGTCATCAAAGCTGGCGCCAATAATGTCGAGGCCACAGGTTTCACTGCTCACCACCCACTGGGCTTGCTCCAGTTCACCCATGTGGCCGAACACCAAAGGCCGGATGCCATGGCCATCCCGCAGGGCAAACAGGCCCTCAGGGGTGCCAATCACCAGGCTGAAGGCACCGCGACAGCGCCCTGCCGCTTGGCGAATCGCCTGGTCCCAATCCAAACCACCATTGACACCGCTCTGAACAGCAAAGGCAATCAGTTCGGAATCGGTGGTGGAGGTGAGTTCACTGGCGATATCCGCCAACTCGTCTCGCAATTCAGAGGCATTGACCAAATTGCCGTTGTGGGCCAAGGCAAAGGGGCCCGAGCGGGTCATCAGAACCACCGGCTGGGCATTGCAAACCTTGCTGCTGCCCGTTGTGGAATAGCGGTTATGGCCAATGGCTAAATCACCTGGCATCCGCTCCAGCATGGCCTGGTCAAACACCTGGCTCACCAGGCCCATGTCCTTGTGAAGCCGAACCTTGTTCTGGGCATCAAACACCGCAATCCCGGCCGATTCTTGGCCGCGGTGTTGGAGGGCGTAGAGGCCGAAATAGGTGAGGTTGGCTACCGGTTGGCCCCCAGCCAAGACGGCGTAAACACCGCAAGCTTCCTCCGGTTTGTCGGGACGCTCTGGCTGATCGGGACGCTCTACAACCACAGGCCCGTTCACTGTCCAGCTTGAATTTTCATTCTGCATCAACACCACCCATCACACCGGCCCACCAGAGCGGGGCATCACACCGTGGGAGGCAGATCTGCTCCGATGCGGCGGGGAATGGCCTGCTCAAAGGTGCTGCGCAGCTGGTCAATCGGTAGCTCCACCAACCGGTTTCCGGCCTGGCTGATCGAGACATCAGCGCCCGCCGCCACCACCCCAAGACACTGGGCCGGCACATCGTGGCCCGCCGATCTGGTCTGGTCCAGGGCCTGCTGCCAAGCCATGGTTTGAACCGGGGGAACGCTCACCAGGATCCGGGCCCCACCTTCGGCAAACAACAGGTGATCCAAACGGCCATCCCCAGCCGGCAGCTCGAGGTGGGCGCCCAAGCCAGAAGCTATGCAGCATTCCGCAGCAGCAACAGCCAGGCCGCCATCGCTGAGATCGTGGGCTGAGGCAACCAAGCCCTGGCTAATCGCGTGGCGCAGGAAGGCTTGAACCGCCCGCTCCAGGGCGAGGTCGATCACCGGCGGCCTGCCGGTGAGGAGGCCATGGATGCGCTCGAGGTAGCTGGTGCCCGCCAGGGTCACCCGTTCATCGGCACCGGCACCAAGGGGGGCACCCAACAACCAAATGGCATCGCCGGCTGCCTGCCAAGCCAAACCGGTGACATGGGCCAAATCGTGCACCAAACCCACCATGCCCACCACCGGCGTGGGATGGATGGGCTGCATCCGGCCATCGGGCAGGCGGGTTTCGTTGTAAAGGGAGACGTTGCCACCGGTCACCGGGGTATCCAGGGCCGTACAGGCCGCCGCCAAACCCCGACAGGCCATGGCCAATTGCCAATAACCGGTAGGGGTTTCGGGGGAGGGGAAATTGAGGTTATCGGTGATCGCTAGGGGTTCCGCCCCCACGCAGCTCAAGTTGCGAGCAGCTTCAGCCACCGCCGCCATGCCACCCCGCTCGGGATCGAGGTAAACCCAGCGGTTCGGGCAATCGACCACGGCTGCCACACCACGGGTGGCCTTCGCCATGGCCCCTTCACCCTGTTGGGGCCGGAGGCGCACCACGGCCGCATCGGCCCCCCCGGGAGGCACCACGGTGTTGGCCTGCACCTGGTGGTCGTACTGGCGGTAGACCCAGCGCTTGCTGGCAATGGTGGGATCGTCGAGCAAGTGGAGCAGAACCTCGCCCCAGCTTTGGCTCGGCAGCGGTAAATCGGCCTCACGCCAGAGCCAATGGGCCTGAATCTCCGCCGGAGGTTCGCTGAGCAGGTCGTGGTGATTAATCGGCGTGTCATCGGCGAGGGCATTGGCAGGCACCTCAGCCGCAATCTCACCGTTTTGAATCACCCGCACGATGTTGTCTTTGAGCACCCGGCCTACCACGGCCGCCTGGAGGCCCCAGCGGCGAAAACGGGCCATCAAAACCTCCTCCTTGCCGGGCTTCACCACAAAGAGCATGCGCTCCTGGGATTCGCTGAGCAGGAACTCATAGGCCGTCATCCCGGCTTCCCGGGCGGGCACCTTGTCGAGGTCAAGCTCCACCCCCACCCCACCTTTGGCCGCCATCTCAGAACAGCTACAGGTGAGTCCGGCGGCACCCATATCCTGGGCAGCCACCACATCACCACTCTTAAAAGCCTCCAAGCAGGCCTCAATCAGGCCTTTCTCCAAAAAGGGATCGCCCACCTGAACAGCCGGTCGGTCGTCCAAAGAAGCTTTGGTGAGTTCGGCGCTGGCAAAGCTGGCGCCCCCCATGCCATCGCGACCCGTGGTGCTGCCCACATAGACCACGGGATAACCCACCCCCTGGGCCCCCGAACACACGATGTCGTCGGTTTCCATCAAACCGAGGGCCATGGCGTTCACCAGGGGATTGCCGGAATAACTGGGATCAAAGGCCACCTCCCCCCCCACGGTGGGCACGCCCACGCAGTTGCCGTAATGGGCGATGCCGGCCACAACACCCTCCATCAAGCCCACATTGCGCTCGTCTTCCAAGGGGCCAAAACGCAGGGCATTCAGCAGAGCAATCGGCCGGGCCCCCATGGTGAAGATGTCGCGCAGGATGCCGCCCACACCGGTGGCTGCCCCTTGAAACGGCTCCACCGCTGAGGGATGGTTGTGGCTTTCAATCTTGAAGGCCAAGCGCTGGCCCTCGCCCAAATCCACCACACCGGCGTTTTCCCCTGGTCCCACCAGGATGCGAGGACCGGTGGTGGGGAAACCCGCCAGCAGGGGCCTGGAATTGCGATAGCAGCAGTGCTCCGACCACATCACCCCAAACATGCCCAGCTCAGCCCGATTGGGCGCCCGGCCCAAACGACGGCAAATTTCCTCGTAATCGGCCTGGCTCAAGCCCTCCTTACGCAGCGCATCGGGCACCGAATAGGCCGGTACGTCGAAAGGGGCGGCAACCACAACGGCTCAGCAGTGGCCTTCCAGTATCAGATCCAGGGGTCAAGATCGGAGTCAATCACGTCGTAATCCCTCGATCGAGGGCGACGGCGGTTTTGGGGTTGCTCGGGCCAATCCCCGATCTCTTCCTCCCGAGGGGTGGCTCTGGCAGGGCGATCTTGACGCTGCTCCCCGGATTCCCTCTCCCAGGATTCCCCTTCCCAGGGGGGCTCCTCCAGCCAACCCTCCACCCGCTCCTCAAACCGATCACCCACCTGTTGGAACTGATCCCGCAAACGGGCGGTTTCGCCTTGCACCTGGTCACGCCAGCGCCTGGATCGGCGCAGAAATTCCTGGCGCACACTGGCCTTGGCGAGGGGAAGGTCATCCAATCCCTGCAAAGCGGTGAACACTTGGGACGGCTGTTGATCCACAATCCGATCCGGACTCAGCCGCCAGCGGCTACTGCCGGGCAAGCGGGGATCACTCCGGCTCACCAGGTAGTGGAGGATCCGCCCCGTTTTGAACTCAATGGCGGCATCGGCCACGACGCCAATGGGTTCTTGCTGGCGATCCAACAAGGCCGCGTCGATCAACGTGGGCAAACGCTCCACCGTGGCCTGATCCGTGGGGGAAGGATCACCCTGCACCAGGGCCTCCAACTCAGCAAACCCGCGCAATTGGTTGAGCCGCCAGACCAAGCGGTCAGGGCCAAAAACGGCTGGCTTGGTGACCCAACCCAGCACCCGATGAACCGGTGGATGCATCCACACCGCAACCCCAGCCCCCTGGTCCTCGCCATTGGCGCCATGCACCCGCCGGCGGAGCACGTCACTTAACAACAATTGCTCAGGAAGGGCCAAGGCAATCAGCTGCGAATCTGCACAGGCATCACCAAATAGGTGAACTTGGCCCCATCGGCCGGCGTCAAAATTGCTGGTGTGGTGGGAGCATTGCAGTGGAGAACCACCTGATCGCAGGCCATCGCTTTCAGGCCATCCAAGAGATAGCGCACGTTGAAGGCGATCTGAATGGATTCCCCATCAATCTCAGCCGCCACAGCTTCTGAGCCACTCCCCACATCCTGGGCATCGGCCTGGATCAACACCTTGCCCGTGGCTGGATCGGCACTGAGTTTCACCACGTTGTTGTGCTGATCAGCCAAAACCGCCACCCGCTCCAGGGCTGACACCAGGGCGCGACGATCCACGCCAATCCGGCGATTGAAACTGTCGGGAATGAGCTGGCGGTAATTGGGATAGATGCCATCCAAGCTGCGGCTGGTGAGCACCTGATCGGCCCACAGGAACACCACCTGGCCCCTTTCACAAAAAAGACTGAGGGGTTCGTCTGAATGGCGACCCGACAACAGCCGCTCCAGTTCCCGCAGGGAACGGGCCGGCACCGTGACAGCAAAGGGTTCTCCCTCTGTTGCGTCCATGCTGTCTGTGGTGCCATGGGCGAGGCTCAGGACGGCCAAGCGATGGCCATCGGTGGCAGCACACTCGAGTCCCTCGGGATCGAGGCGCAAATGCACCCCGGTGAGCAACTGTTTGGCCTCATCGCCGCTGCTGGCAAACAGGGTGGCGCGCAATCCCTTCACCAGGGCATCGGCTTCCAGCCGAATGGGGGTGCCGCTCTGCACCAGGGGTAGATCCGGGAAATCTTCGGCGGGCATGCCCCGCATGTGGTAGTCCCCCGAGAGGCTGGTGAGCTCCACCTGTTCGGTGCCTTCTGCGCAGCTCAAGGTGATCGGGCTATCGGCCGACAGCCTGGAAACGATCTCACCAAACAATTTAGCCGGCAGGGTGATGGCTCCGCTGGTTTCAACGCTGGCACTCAAACTGGTTTGGATGCCAAGGCTGAGATCAAAGCCCGTGAGACTGAGGCGACCGGTCCCTGCATCCGCGGTCAGCAAGACGTTGGCCAAAACGGGATGGGTGGGGCGACCGGCCACAGCACGACTCACCAGCTGAAGACTGGCGCTGAGTTCCGATTGGGAGCAAACCAACTTCATGGGCTTGGGGCTTGTCGGCCGAATCACGGCCAACCATGTTTACCCACGCTTCCACAGGCCGGCCCATTGCGCAACGTGGGTGGACCGGCATGACCAGTCTTTACGGATTAAGGATTAAAGGAATGGAGATAAGAAAAGAAACCCGTAGCTCTAGGGGGTGGGGTTTCTGGGGAAAAGAGCCGTAACACCAGATCAATCAATGGTTTTTGTCTGAAAAGGCTTGGGGACAGTTGATAGAGAAATGGGGAGTGTTTCTGCTTTTCCACCGTTTCCCGGGTCTAGGGAAAAAACAGGCTTAGGGGTTTGGCGATCTGATGTCGTCCTTTCCCCTCGGCTAAGCCTGTTTTCCCCAGGTTTTAATCAGACGCTTTCCGGATTGGTTTAGAAGCCCAAGACCTTGGCAATGAGGTCCGTATTGGCTTCTAAGCCGGTGTGGAACTTGGCATCGTTGTGTTCGATGGCTGTGGTGGGGTCCTTGAGGCCATTGCCAGTGAGGACACACACCACGGTGGCTCCAGCGGGCACGTCGTGTTTCCGTTTCAGCAGGCCCGCAACGGAGGCGGCGCTGGCTGGTTCGCAGAACACCCCCTCACCGCTACCCAGCAGCTTGTAGGCCTCGATGATTTCCGCATCGGTGACGGCCATAAAGTCGCCACCGCTCTCTTGGCGCACCTTGAGGGCCTTCTCGCGGTTAACGGGATTGCCAATGCGGATGGCCGTGGCAATGGTGTCGGGCTGCTCCACGGTCTGACCAAGCACTAACGGGGCAGATCCAGCGGCCTGGAATCCCATCATTTTGGGCAATGTGCGGCTGTGGCCGGCTTCCCTGTATTCATTGAAGCCCATCCAGTAGGCGCTGATATTGCCCGCATTCCCCACGGGAATGCAGAGCCAATCCGGGGCTTCGCCCAGGGCATCAACCACTTCAAAGGCCGCCGTTTTTTGACCCTGCAGGCGATAGGGATTCACCGAATTCACCAGGGTGATCGGGTACTGATCTGCTACCTCACGAACAATCGAGAGGGCCGTATCGAAGTTGCCTTGGATGGCAATCACCTCCGCTCCGTAAAGCAGGGCCTGCGCCAATTTTCCCTGGGCCACATAGCCATCGGGAATCAAGACAAAGGCGCGCATGCCGCCCCGGCGGGCATAGGCGGCCGCGGCAGCTGATGTGTTGCCTGTGCTGGCACAGATCACCGCTTCAGAGCCAGCTTCCTTGGCTTTGCTGATCGCCATGGTCATGCCCCGGTCCTTGAAGGATCCCGTGGGGTTGAGGCCGTCGTACTTCAGATAGACCTTTACGCCCCGGCCGATTTGCTCAGCAATCACGGGGGCAGGAATGAGGGGTGTGGCCCCTTCCCGCAGGCTGATGACAGGTGTTTTGTCGGAGACAGGCAACCAGCTTCGGTAGGCCTCGATCAGGCCTGGCCAGTCCTGCATGGTGGGCTTGCCACCGAAGGCCCGATGACCCAGACGCCGTAGGGATCGGAGTACGGGCACGGCAAAAAGGCTGTCTGGACTGAATCTACGGCGCAGGCTTCAGCCCATCGAGGGGAGATTCCGAGAAGAAACGCACAAGCTCTGCAATTGAGCTGGCTTTTTTGAGCATGGCCATCAAGGCCGGGATACTCACTTCGATTTCGGGAACTGGGTAGGCCTCGAGAAAGGAGATGGCATTGATCGAGCCATTGCCATTAGCTAAGCCCAGAATCACGGCTGCCCTCATGGCCACCACCCCGTCCTGGGAAGCCTTCAGGGGGTAAATCACCTTGGCGAGCCGTTGCAGGACGGCCTCACCAATCCTGGTGTTGAGCAGGCGGCTGATCAGGGTGATGGGCAGGCTTACCGATTGGTTCAGCAGCTTGGCTACTTCCTTGGGATCTTGCCTACTGAAGGCGAGGAGATCCTGCGTCAAACCCCTGGCTTGGCCGGTTTTGGCCAGGTAAGCGAGATCGGTAACGGCGATCGAGCGTCGAAATGCCCCACTGACAAACACCAGGTTTTCGCCGGCAATGGCCGCCGGTGACGTCAACCCCAAGCCCAGACCCAACATGGCGGCAACAAGGGCTCGGCGTTTTTTCAAGGGTTGGTGCGTCGATGTCATGGGGTCGACCCTAGGGGGTTTTGGCCCGCTGCTCAAGCTGGAACGAGCACATCCCGCAGTAGGCGCACCATGCTGCGTTCAGCCAAGCCCTTAGCCATTTTGTAACCCATATCCCGCAGGTTGGGCTCGTTTAAAACCCGAGGCAGGCGTTTGATCAGCAACTGGGGTTCAAAGCCTGGCAGGGCCTGGAGGATCAACACCAACTGGCGAAGGGGTTCCAGGTCCAGCAGCGGGGCCGTGGCATCGGCCTGGATGGCCCGTTGTTTCAGTCCAGCGGGCTGGAGGCGTTGCGGCAACCTGCCACTGAGCCGCAGGGTGGTTTGCCAAGCAACCGAATCGATCCGTTGAATGGCCGCATCCACCAGTTGCTGCCGTAACAGCCCGCCATTGGCGGAGAAGAGGAAATCGAGCACCTGATCCAAGAGGCCATCGAGATCGAGTTCGCTGCCTTGGGAGGCACTGGCAACCAGGTTGTCCAGGCGCTGCCAGCGGAAAATATCGCCGTCAAACAGCATTTCCTTGAGGCTTTCCCGGAGGGAAGGATCCGGGTCTTCCATCAGCCGCCTGGCGAAATAGGGATAGGCGGCCCCCAGGATTTTGAAATCGGGATCCACGCTGAGGGCAATGCCCTCCAGGGTGACCAGCGAGCGAATGATTAGGGCGTAGTAGGGCGGTACCCGGAAGGGGAAGCGATACATCACGCCCGAGAGGTCGTCGGTGACGGCCTTGAAATCCATCCGACTCACGCCCATTTCGATGGCCTGGCCAAAAACACCTTCAAAGGCCGGCACGATCGGTTCAAGATTGACGTCTTCGGCCAGGAATCCCAGGCTGACGAAATCTTTGGACAGCTTGCCGAAATTGCGATTCACCAGGTGGACCACGGCCTGGATCAGGCCCGTGCGCGATTCCCGGCTCACCTCACTCATCATGCCGAAGTCCAGGTAAGCCAGGCGGCCATCGGCTAGGGCTAGCAGGTTTCCAGGGTGGGGATCGGCATGGAAAAAGCCATGCTCAAGCAGTTGTTGGAGGCTGCAGTTCACGCCCACCGCCACCATGTCGTCGGGGTCGACGCCGATGCCCCGCACCGCCTCGAGGTTGGTGAGCTTCACCCCATCGATCCATTCCATGGTCAGCACCCGCCGACTGGTGGCATGGCGATAGATGGCGGGTACGGCGATGCGGGGATTGGCGCGATGGAGTCGGGCAAAGGCTTCGGCGTTGCTGGCCTCATTGCAGTAATCCATCTCCTCAAACACCCGCTTGCCCAGTTCGTCGATCAGGGCGACAAGGTCGCTGCGGATCAGGCCGACGTTGCGGTTGAGCCAGGCGGCGATGTTGCGCACGATGTAGAGATCCAGCGTGATTTGCTCGCGCAAACCGGGCCGCTGAACCTTGACGGCCACCACCTCGCCGGAAATGAGCACCCCCTTGTGCACCTGGCCCAGGGAGGCGGCGGAGATGGGTTCGCTATCGAGCTGTTCGTAAATACTGCTGATCGGGGCGCCGAGGTCTTCCTCGATGCAGGCCATGGCCAGGGCGCTGTCGAAACCGGGCAGTTGGTCTTGGAGCTGGGCGAGCTCCTCGAGCAGCACCGGCGGCACGATGTCGGGCCGGGTGGAGAGGGCTTGGCCGGCCTTGATGAAGGCGGGCCCCAGATCCACGAGTAATTCGGCGGCTTCCTTGGCCCGCTGCCTGGAGCGCTCCTTGTTTTTTAGCAATCCAAACAGCCAGTCGGTGCTCACCCCAAGCAGGTACAGGCCTATCGGGACCAGGGTTTGCCAGAGACGCTTGATCAGCCTTTGGGGATGGCCCGCATAGATCCGGGTAATCGCTTCCGGGTCGTAGCTGAGGAGGCCAGAGGCCTCAATGAAGTCGCCGAGTTCGTTGGGCATGCCTTGGGACCTTCAGCTCAGGGCCGTCACTCAGGCCGACCCCCCTTCTAAACGAATCAGACTGCCGCTACGGTTCGGCCCATTACCCCCAGCCTTGCGGAAGCCACCGTGCTCACGGGTTTGCGGCTTGAAAATATTGCCCTGATCGAGCGCTTGGACTTGGCGTTCCAGGCGGGATTCACCGTGCTGACCGGCGAAACCGGGGCGGGTAAATCGATCCTGCTCGATGCGTTGGATGCCCTGTTGGGGGGTGCCCAAGGCAGCGCCGGGGCCCGCTTGCTGCGGCGCGGTAGTGGCCGTGGCTTGATCGAGGCCAGCTTCAGCCTCACGCCGCCCTTGCAGGCTTGGTTAGGGGAGCAGGAGCTGGAAGCCGAAGACGGAGAACTGGTCTTGAGCCGGGAATGGCGCCTCAGTGAGGAGCGGCTCACGAGCCGCAACCGTCTCAATGGCGTGGTTGTCAGTCGTGCCCAAATACAGGATCTGCGACCGCTGTTGTTGGATCTCACCGTTCAGGGGCAAACCCAGCAACTGGCGCGGCCAGGCCAGCAGCGACGCTGGCTGGATCGCTGCGGCGGGGAAGCCTTGCAACCGCTGCTGGAGCCCGTGGTGCAAGCCTGCCGCGCTTGGAAGCAGGCGGCCCAAGCCCTCGAGCGAGCTCGCAGCCAAAGGGATCAACTTCAGGCCCAACGCTCGGAGCAGGAGCAGGTGCTGGCGGGTCTTGAGGCGGCCCAATTGGAAGATCCCCAGGAGCGGGCGCGACTCGAGGCCGAAGAAAACCGCTTGGCCCATGGGGTGCGCCTCCAGGAGGGGGTGGGCACCTTGGTAGGTCGCCTGGTGGAAGGAGCCGACCAGGCGCCATCGGTGCTGGATCACCTCGCGGCCTGTGAGCAGGAGTTGTCCCAGATGGAAGCCCTGGACAGCGCCCTGCAACCCCTGCGGCAATCCTGCACGGAGGGCTTGGTGGCCCTGCAGGATTTGGCCCGCGACCTGGATCGCTATGGGGCTCGCCTCGAGAGCGATCCGGAATGCCTGGCTGCCCTGCAGGAGCGGATGGCCCTGCTCAAAAGCTTGGAGCGCCGCCACGGGCTGGATCTGGCCCAGTTGATTGGCCTGCGGGATCAACTGCGCGAGCACCTGGCACCGGGTGGGGTGGAAGCCTCGATTCAGGGCCTGGAACACGCCGAAATGGGCGCCCGTCAGCACAGGGATCGGGTCAACGCAGCCTTAAGTGATCAGCGCAGGGCAGCGGCCCAGGCCCTCGAGCAGCAGTTGATGGAGGCCCTGCGGCCGATGGGGTTGGCCAATGTGCGTTTTGCGGTGGCGATTGAGCCAATCCCTGCCACGGAAGAGGGCGCTGATGCCGTTCAGTTCCTGTTTTCGGCCAACCCTGGCCAACCGCTGGCCCCCTTGGCGGAGGTGGCATCGGGCGGTGAGATGAGTCGCTTTTTGCTGGCGCTGAAAACCTGCCTGGCGGCGGCTGATCCCCATGTCACCTTGCTGTTTGATGAGATTGATACGGGTGTGAGTGGCCGGGTGAGTGGGGCGATGGCGGAGCTGCTGCGCCGTCTGGCCGCCCAGCGCCAGGTGTTCTGTGTGACCCACCAGCCCCTGGTGGCCGCGGCGGCCGATCACCACTTCCGGGTGAGCAAAGCCGTCGAGGATGGCCAAACCCTCACGCGGGTGTCCCACCTGCGGGACACCCAAGCCCGGGAGGCTGAGTTGGCTGAATTGGCTGGGGGAGATAGCGGCGAGGCCCTCAGCTATGCGGCCAGCCTGCTGGGCAAACGGGTGGCTTGATGGCCCCTCTGATCAGCACCTGGCCTGCCTGGCATTCTAGATGTTGTGCACTACCTTGCTCGGTGGACAGTCGGGCGTTGGCCTGGCCCCCCTGGGACTGTTGCTGTTGGGCTTTTCGCCAGTGCGCAGGTTCTTCTGCATCTGCTGGCGGTGAATCTGGCGATGGCGCGCCTGCAGCTGAATGCTCGCCTGCTCCTAGCCGAATCCCTGGAGTTCTATCTCGCCGTGAGCGGCGTGTTTCTTTTTTGGTATTGGTTTTTTGATGCGCCCCTGAGGAACCGCAGCGATGGTGGCCTTCCCCTCGGGTTGTTGTTTCCAGAAGAGGATCTCGAGGAGCGCTTGTTGGGCCAGCGGAGCTGGTCACCGGGCTGGTTTGACTATCTGTTTTTCACCGTGATCTGCAGCAATTCGCTCGGGCCTCCCGAGGGCCATGCCGTGGTTGGCCTCTCGCTCAAGGCCATTCAGATGCTGCACAGCTTGGCGATGATCAGCGTGTTCATCCTGATCCTGGCCAGGGCCATCAACACCCTCGGTTAACTCTCCTGCCATGGCAGCTCACCTAGAATTGGGTGTTAACGATCCGGCTGCATGCCCCGCGCCAAGAGCTCCGCTGCCGCCGGTTCCACCCCCCGAACCCTCGCCAAGACCGTCCACGAGAAAGCGGCTGCCCTGGATGGCAGCGCGGTGCTGAGCGGCGGATCCCTGGAGAATGTGATCCGGGTGCGGGGTGCCCGCCAGCACAATCTCAAAAATGTTGATCTGACCATTCCCCGCAACCGGCTGGTGGTGTTCACCGGGGTGAGCGGCAGCGGCAAGAGCTCCCTGGCCTTCGACACGATCTTTGCCGAAGGGCAGCGGCGCTACGTCGAGAGCCTGTCGGCCTATGCGCGCCAGTTCCTCGGCCAGGTGGACAAACCCGATGTGGATGCGATTGAGGGGCTGTCGCCGGCCATTTCGATCGACCAGAAATCCACCAGCCACAACCCCCGATCCACCGTGGGCACGGTGACGGAAATCCAGGATTACCTGCGCTTGCTCTTCGGCCGCGCCGGTGAACCCCACTGCCCCCAGTGCGATCGCTCGATCCGGCCCCAGACCATCGATGAGATGGTGGACCAAATCCTGGCACTGCCGGAAGGGATCCGCTACCAGCTGCTAGCGCCGGTGGTGCGGGGCAAGAAGGGCACCCATGTGAAGCTGCTGGGGGGCCTGGTGGCGGAGGGTTTTGCCCGGGTGCGGATCAATGGCGAGGTGCGGGAACTCGCCGACAACATCGAACTGGATAAGAACCACGCCCACAACATCGAAGTGGTGGTGGATCGCCTGGTATCGCGGGAGGGCGTTCAGGAACGGCTCACCGATTCCCTGCGCACGGCCCTGAAGCGGGGCGATGGCTTAGCGCTGGTGGAAGTGGTGCCCAAGGCAGGTGAGGAGTTGCCCGAGGGCTTGGAGCGCGAGCGGCTCTACTCCGAGAATTTTGCTTGCCCGGTGCATGGGGCGGTGATGGAAGAGCTCTCCCCACGGCTGTTTTCGTTCAACAGTCCCTATGGAGCCTGCTCCGATTGCCATGGCATCGGCCACTTGCGCCAGTTCACCGCTGAACGGGTGGTGCCCGAGCCGTCGTTGCCGGTGTATGCGGCCATTGCGCCTTGGGCTGAAAAAGACAACAGCTACTACTTCTCCCTGTTGTATTCGGTGGGGGAAGCGTTCAATTTCGAGATCAAAACTCCCTGGAACCAGTTAACCGATGAGCAGCGGGATGTGCTGCTCAATGGCAGCCGGGAAGCGATCATGATTAAGGCGGATAGCCGCTATCAAAAGAGCGCTGGTTACGAGCGGCCGTTTGAGGGCATCCTTCCCATTTTGGAGCGCCAGCTCCGGGATGCCAGCGGTGAATCGATTCGCCAAAAACTGGAGAAGTTTCTGGAACTGGTGCCCTGTGCCACCTGCCATGGATTGCGGCTCAAACCCGAAGCCCTGGCCGTGCGGGTGGGCCCCTACGCCATCCATGAGCTCACGGCGGTGAGTGTGGGCGAAACCCTCTCCAGGATTGAAGCGTTGATGGGGGTGGGGGCGAGTGAGGGTGCGTCGCCCTTGCTCAATCCTCGCCAGATCCAGATCGGCGATTTGGTGCTGCGGGAGATCCGCATGCGCCTGAAGTTTTTGCTGGATGTGGGGCTCGATTATCTGAGCTTGGACCGTCCGGCGATGACCCTTTCCGGGGGGGAAGCCCAGCGGATTCGTTTGGCTACTCAAATTGGCGCGGGCCTGACCGGTGTGCTTTACGTGCTCGATGAGCCGAGTATTGGTTTGCACCAGCGCGATAACGACCGCTTGCTGGCCACGTTGCTCAAATTGCGCGATTTAGGCAACACGTTGATTGTGGTGGAGCACGATGAAGACACCATTCGCGCCGCCGACCACATCGTGGACATTGGTCCGGGTGCGGGGGTGCATGGCGGCCACATCGTGGCGGAAGGCAGTTTTGAGGATTTGCTGGCCTCTGAGGAGTCGCTCACCGGGGCCTATTTGAGTGGTCGTCGCTCCATACCAACCCCAGCGGAGCGGCGCAGCGCCGGAATCCGCAAGATTTCGCTGATCGATTGCGGCCGCAACAATCTCACCGGTATTGATGTGGAAGTTCCGCTGGGGCGCTTGGTGTGCGTGACCGGGGTAAGCGGCAGCGGCAAGAGCACTTTGGTGAATGAGCTGCTGCACCCGGCCCTGGAGCACCACTTGGGCCTGAAGGTGCCGTTTCCAGCTGGGGTGGCGGAACTGCGGGGGATTAGTGCGATCGACAAGGTGATCGTGATCGACCAATCACCGATTGGCCGTACACCGCGCTCCAATCCGGCCACCTACACAGGAGCTTTTGATCCGATTCGCCAGGTGTTTGCCGCCACCGTGGAAGCCAAGGCCCGCGGCTATCAGGTGGGTCAGTTCAGCTTCAACGTGAAGGGGGGGCGCTGTGAAGCGTGCAGCGGTCAGGGGGTGAACGTGATCGAGATGAACTTCCTGCCCGATGTGTATGTGCAGTGTGATGTATGTAAGGGTGCCCGTTATAACCGTGAGACCCTCCAGGTCACCTACAGGGGCCACACGATTGCCGATGTGCTGGAGATGACGGTGGAGCAGGCGGCCGAGGTGTTCTCCGCCATTCCCCAGGCGGCGGATCGGTTGCGAACGTTGGTGGATGTGGGGCTGGGCTACGTGAAATTGGGCCAGCCGGCCCCCACCCTTTCGGGCGGTGAGGCCCAGCGGGTGAAGCTCGCCACCGAGCTCTCTAAGCGAGCAACGGGCAAAACCCTCTATTTGATTGATGAACCCACTACGGGCTTGAGCTTCTTTGATGTGCACAAGCTGATGGATGTGATGCAGCGGCTGGTGGATAAGGGCAATTCCATCCTGGTGATCGAGCACAACCTCGATGTGATCCGCTGTGCCGACTGGATCATTGATCTTGGTCCTGATGGGGGTGATAAGGGAGGAGAGATCGTGGTTGTAGGAACGCCTGAAACGGTGGCAGAGCATCCGACCAGTCATACGGGCAGATACCTCAAGCAA
>CALRWB020000011.1:0-117890 GCA_943371815.1 Chitinophaga pinensis
CACTCTGGCCCTGAACTTGCTTGGGCTCCACGGCCACCACTCGGTAAGAGCTGGGCTTGCCGCGGTGGCCCATGACATCGCCAAGCTGCTCGCGATGGCTGGGATCAGGAAGGGATGGGCGACATGACCAGACTTTCAATCAGCCCTGATCACCAAGGAGAGGTAGGTGATCATGACGACCACCAGGGTGACGCTTACCCCTTCGCTGTAGGGCTGCAATGCTTCGATGCCATCAAGGACTGGCTTGAGGTGCTTTGCCAACGTGGCCCCGCCGACGGCACCGCTGAGAATGCCAATCAGGGTGATGCCGATCTGGACCGTCGAGAGGAAATCGTTCGGTGTCTCCGCCAGCCTCAGGGCCACGCGGGCGGGCCTGCTCCCCTTATTAACCAGTTGTTGCAGACGCACTTTTCTTGCAGCGACGACGGCGATCTCAGAGCCGGAGAAGATCCCGTTGCACAAAATCAGCAACAGGACGAAGAGAATCTCAAGCGCCAAGCAGAACCGACTAGAAAAATGCAGTAGAACAATCTAACCCTTCCTCCAGGGTGGCGCCTACCGGAGGGAACATGGCTGACCAGTCCAAGACCGCCATCCCTACCCAGCCAGCCATGTCCAGCCCGGCGGTCCCCAGGTGTCCCTCGCTGGGCCCAGGTTCTGACGGCCGGCCAGGGTGCTGACCCGGAAATCCTTAGCGTTGTCACCGTTGGGGTGCACCACCTGGTCGATTAGGCGCCTGCTGCAGAAAATGCGCAGCAAAGCACTTGTAAACGTGCAAGTTATGCCGCAATCATTGGTTTCTCATTGCAGCGTTATCTCCCTGACCAGTGCCAAACCCAGTTGTCTTGAGTTGATGGCTCCTCCATCCTCAGTCGCTGGTCTTCTTGAGATACCTCCCTTTCCATCTGCCACAGCACTAGCCAAGCGCAAACCCGTCAGGGTCACGCTCACCATGAACTGGCAGACCCACCAATGCCTTCTGAAACGCTCTAGCAACGAAGGTCGCTCAATCAGCAACCTCTGTGCGCACATTCTTGAGGTGGGGTCTGAATAGTTCTGCCGCAGACCCGCTGATCAGCCCTCCCGCTGGCAGCAGCGCAGCCATGGTTGTTTTACCTCCCAGCCCCGCCCTCGTTTGTGTGGGGTTGCCCTTAGCCATGGGGTCCTGGAGCAGATGCTTGGGCAGCTGCAAGCGCTGATGCCCACTATTGAGCTCCAGTACCGCTCCGATCGCGATGGCCCCATCAGCCGCGTCATCGCCACCACGGGCTGAGCAAGGCCGAAGGCTGCAGGCTCCACCGGTCAAGGGCATAAATGCAGCAAAACAACTGCTGATCGGGATTGCTTGGCCAGTGGCTGCGATCGATCAGCACCCCTGAAGACCCGCCAAATTCCGTGGTGAGCGATGGTTTTCCACAGTTTTTCCTCCTACGCCCAGCTTCTGATTTGCCTAACAGCAGGGGGTTTGACACCAGGCGCTGGAAAACCCTTGGCCCCTTGACAGTCTCCGCAGCTGGCTAGCGGGCAAGGTCGCAGCCCCGCGGGTCGACCAGCAAAACCCTGCGCGGCAACGATTCTTGGGGTGAGACGCCTACGAGCAGCCTGGCGGGGATCCTTTTGACCGTGGGGCCTGCGGCGTGCGCTGATGGGTGGGTGAACGAGAAGAGGAAAAGGTTGGCAGAAGTTCCTGATGCAATGGCTGTCCACGTGAGTGTGGAAAACCAATTCCCCGCTGATTTATTCGAATCGATGGTGGAATTTATTGAGCAGCATCCGCAATGGGACCAATACCGACTCATGCAATCAGCCTTAGCTGGTTTTCTGTTTCAACAGGGCTGTCAAGACCGTCCGGTGGTGCGCCATTACCTCGATGGCTTATTCCGTAAACCCGAGGCCACAGCCAAGTAGGGCTGATCTGCTAGATGCACGAGGGGCTGATCAGCCATGGCGAGCACCTCAGCCACCGCCAACCCGCTGACACTGGCGTTGTAAGGGGGTGGGACTTACCCACATGCTATTGCGCAGAAAGGACCCACTGGATTGAAATCGATTGAATTCAGCCATCGCTTACGTTGCGCGCTGGCCAGTGGTTCTTCATAAAGGCTATTAATCTTATTGTTGCCGACTTCCAGCACTTCCCTGTCGACCATGTGGGGCATTTCTCGCTCCGTCGCTTCCATTAATTCAGCAAGAATTAATTCAATCGTAAGAGTGGCAGAGAGCTGCTTTGTAATGAAAAGGTTATGCCAATCGTCACCAGCGGCACTCCTTGGATTACGCCACCTCCGCCCCCGTACCAGGCATCCACCAACGCACCACTGGAGCCCGGGCCCACCTCAGCGGCAAGGGTCCACAACTCGTTATGGAGCACCTGGGTCTGATCCGGTGTGCCCACATACCAATGCGCCTCAGGATCCACCGACAGTTCCTCATGGAGCTGGAGCAGCCCCTCAAGAACACAATCGGCGAGCTCGCTCTTCATAGGCCAGTTGGCAGGCAAGGGTTAATCATCCACCGGCTCGACTAGGCGACTGTGCAGCAGACCCGCTGATCAGCCCTCCCGCTGGCACCCGCTGGCGACAGGATCTGGCAGCCCAACGGGGCTGGGCTCCCGAGGCGGCGTGATTCGCGACGGTGGTCCCAGTCCCCAGGGTTCCGGCGTTACCAGCTGACGCCTGGCTAAGCCATGGCCAGCGGGTGCTGCACCTTCGAGCGCTGATCTGGGATCGCTGGACCCAGGCGCTGGAAGTGACGAGCGGCCAGCTGTTGCCGGATCAAGAGGTCCCCTTGCTACAGCGACGGGCCGAGGGCTGGACGCCATGTGCTCCGCAGTGGGAGCCGCCACGACTGCTGCACCTGTAAACCGAGCGGGGATGCAGCCCAAACCACCCACGCTGCTCCTGTTCGCCGCCCAGGGCAATGCGTCAAAAGACCGATTGCCCCAGCCCTGATCGGCTGGCCATGCTGCCTTCATTCACCAAGGGAGGAGCCCAAATGGCTGATACCCCACCCCAGCAGACCTAGAAGCACCGCTGACTGCAGGCCCCTGCTCCAACAGTCTTTACCTAACCGTGGGCGGGTCGTTCAGCCGGGCAAGAGAGCAGCCCCTACTGCTGGCTCTCACCTCGTGCGCCTGACTGATCGACACTCCATCTGCACCGCCTCAGGTGCCCTTTCTGGAGAACCAACGGCCCACACCTGGAACGTTCGGCCCCAGGCGCCAACGCCAGCAGCTTCTTATCACTGCCATTGGAATGTTCACTAATCCATCACCCTCGGGCGCTGCTCGGGGGTTTTGGGTTGTCTGAGGCCTTCGCTCAGCCCTTTTGCTCACCCGGTTCTGGGTTCACGAGCGCCAGTCGGCAACCGGGATAGAGCTCCTGGCCGCTCTCCAACGCCTCTTCTTTGCTGTTGGCTTCCATCTGCACCGTGGTGGTGCCGTCTTCTGTGTCGACAAGCAGGACGTACATCAGGCCCATGGCATCGATGGCAGTTGTCTGGGTCGTAGCCACGGGTGACGCCATCGGCGCACCTAGGTGGAAGTCCTTCGTTAAAGAAGCGGATGGGCGCCGGAGGCGGCGTAGCGAAGCTCCTCACAAGAGCTCTTTCCCTCGAATTGGGCTAACCAGCGATGGCCATCACCTTGCAGAGCCGATTGATTTGCTCCGCCTCCTCCACATTCTTGGTGATGCCCATGGCTTGAGTCGAAAACTTCCCTTGCCAAGGGTTTTTGCAGGGAAAATCCACTGCTTTGGTAACTAACAAAACCAACTAATAGGAAAGAATGCGTTGCCTGTTCAGCGGCTGGATGCAGTGAGCCTTTCGGCTAACTGCCGCAGCAGACCCCGCGAAAAATAACGGGATCGATGCAACAGTTCCTCAAAGGATTCGCGCGGCACCTGGAAGGCACGCAGCCCATCTGGACCAGCTTTCACAGTGGAGCTACGGGGGGCGCCGGTGATCACTCCCATCTCCCCAATTGTTTCACCTGGCCCAAGGATCACCAGGGCCCCTGCCGTAAGGCTGACCCGGCCGTGCCCCGCCAACACCACCCCTAATGCATCGCTGATCGCTCCTTCTTCCATTACGACTTCCCCAGGTTGCCATTCATGGATCTCCCCCTGGCTAGCCACCCAAACCAGGCCCGCCGGGGGGAGATCGGCAAACAATGGAGAGGCCGCCAGGAATGGAAATTCATTGGCATCGGGGTGGGGTTCCCCCCGGCGCTGGATCTCCAAGAATGGGGAACTGGCTAGGCCCTGGCGGGGATGCTGTAACCGACGGGCGAGGCGCTCGGGGTACCGTTGCCGTTCCACCATCAGCACCCAGCCAGCCGTATCTGGATCAGGGTCTTCCCATAGCAAATCAAAGGCCTCTTCTAGGCTGGTAGCTGCAGCCATTTTTGGTGGCAGGGGAGGTAACGCCGCGGCCTCCAGCCGGGGTGCAAGCAATTGGGCTAACCCCTGCACCCTCAGCTCCATGGCCAGTAGCAGGGGCCGGAGCATGGCATCAACCTCGGCCTCTTGCTCCAGCAGCGTGAGCAGTGCCGCCTGGTTTTGCCAACCCAGCAACAATCGGTCGAGCCGCTGGCGTTCGATATCCCCTTTGGGCCCAAAGCTTTCAAGCATTTCCAGCCATCCCTCCTCACTGAGGCCACAGCTGGAACGCAACTGTTCCAGCCGTACCGCCAGGGTTGGGGAAAGGTTGCCTGGATCGAGCACATCCATCCCGGCTGTAGCCAGCAGGTCTTGGATGGCCTCAACCGCCGCGTCCTTCCGCAGGTCCTCCACCTGACGGTCACGGGCATCGAGCCGAAAGAGACCCGGTTGTTCCTGGGCCAGCCAACGCATCGCTTCGTGGTGGTCCTGGGCTTCCAGCTGCAGGGTTTGGCGCAGATCCTGCAGCTGCAATAGGGAGGCGGCCCGATCGAGACGGCCAGTGCTGAGCATGTCTGCCACTACCCCGCGATAAATATCTCGGGAGCGCTGCAGCCCCACCGCCGGCAGCACCTTGGCAAGGGTGAATACCTCCTGGGGGGAGAGTTCTTCGAGCGAGCGGCCATCGAGGGCCCCAGTCAATTCCGGTAGGTCCCTGAGCTGGCGGCGCAAACTCTCGCTGGTGCTCTCGCGCCGGTAGGTGGCCTGGTCTCGACCCCAGTTGCGAAACAACCAGATCGCCGACACGGTGAGCACCAAGGAACGAATCAGTTGGCCCCCTGGCTTGGATCCACATACCAAAAAAAACTATTGATCGCCGTAAAGGTGGCAATCAAACGGGTATGGGAAGTGGCGAGGCTGGCAGCCTCCCGCCGCCCTTGGCGGACATAGTGCCCTTGCTGCAGCCTGGCCAGCCACCGGAACAGGGCCACAGACAAACAGGCGGCCAGCACTAGGGCCAAAGGCACAGCCACCAGGCTGGGCAAAGGCAATGGGTGAAACAAGGGATCTAGGGCGCGCCCAGGCAGGCCGGCGTCATAGGCCCACAGCCCTGAACGCAGATAAGAAAGGTCATCGTCTGGAGATGAGACATCGCCATCCATGCGTTGCATCAGCTCAAAGAAAGCCCACACCAAGCCGGGATAGGAATACCAGGCCCACTCGAGGCCCCGCTTGCCGGAGAGGTTTTGCCAAAAGGCCCGCTCGGCATCAATATCTATGCAAGGGGCTTGGCAGGCCACACAAACGCTTTGTTCCTTGCCGCTATTCCCCAGGCTGCGGCACATCGACTGGGTGATTTTTGAATTGGTCCCGAGGTGGGCCGGACTGCCCAGGGCACCACGAGGACCGGTGAGAACGGTCTGCACCGGTGCCATCGGACACACGTACTGGCACCAGGCTTTACCGCCATAGGCCCAACCAATCGCAATAGCCGCCGCCAGGGTCACCAGCAGAAGCATGGCCAAACCTAGGGGGCTGCTGTTCACAACCAACAGGCGTAAACATAGGCCTGCAATCAATAATGACCACTGCAGCTGAACGTGGTGGCGGCCCAACCAGGAGTCCGTTGCAACCTTCGCTACCTCGGGCTTACCCCCCTTCCCTCGCCGGGTGCGCTGGCGCCCCAGGGCCCGAAACAATTGGGAAGCAAAGGCCAAGGGACAGATTCGCCGCCAAAGCTCATGGCTCAGCACCACAATCATCAAAACACCACTGGGAACCACAACGCCCCAAAACAGGCGATTGCCCGGCTGATGGTGCAGAAAACAATGCAAATTCGCAGCTCTGCATTCCGGCACCAGGTTTGATGGCATCGAAAGCGGCAGGAGCAGCGAAAGGATTAGCAATAGCCATCCGAGTAACAACACCCACCTCACCAGCCGAGCTTGGCGCTCGGGCCACTGGCTGAAGATCTGCATCAAAACTGGGCTAAATTAATGACAACTTTATGCAAAGGCCGTCTTAATTACAAGCCACTAACGACTCACGGACAAAGACACCCATCCTCAAGCCGAGTGGATCCGGTGGGCTACGGTAATTCACCTGGATCAAAGTCCGGTGGTGCCGCAGCAAGAGCACGCAGTTGCATTTGCCTGGGATTGGGTTCCCTTGCCGCGGCACCTCCAGGGTCACAAGGGGCTGAGCCTGGTCTGCTGCATCCCTGGCAACGGCTGCTTTGAGTTTGCTCCCCTGCCTGAGCTTGGACCATGACTGGCAAGCGGGGTCTGACGCCGCTCACCAGGGTGGAAGCCCCACCAGCCGAGCCAGAACAAGTGCATTTGGAATAGTGCGTCCCATTCATTCTTGCTTCAAGAGCCAATCACCAGCCCCTTGATGCGCTGTTTCGGGACGGATGGGCCCTACCCCTGGCCCAGGGCAATGGCCAAAACCAGATAGCCGAAATACCGGCAAACCCCTAAGATGAAAATACCCACCCCCTCCAGCGGCCACTTCTGTGCCCTGAAATCACTACCCAGACTTGTTTCAAGCCTGGGTAACTGATGGGTCCTGGCTTATTTGGCATTTTTAAAACAGGTCAATGACCTGACCATTTCGATTTCACCGCATCAAGTTGCGGTCAAATCGGCCGCAGTGGTTTACTGCGAGGAAAACTTCGCGGGGCTCGACGGCAAAACCGCCCACGGCCTCGTGCGCTTCTGTGAAGCCTTTGAAATCAGGGCAATTATTGACAGCCAATCAGCTGGGAATGATGCAGGTCTTCTATTAGACGGCATCAGCAATGGCATACCCATCGTGGCTGATCTAGATAAGGCCCTTGCCTTGCCAGGGCCCCGCGCCAGCACCTTCATCTTTGGCATGGCACCCGCCGATGGCCTCTATGGCAAAGACGATCGCCGGGCTCTGCTGCAGGCCATGGCAGCTGGCCTGAATCTGGTCAGCGGCATGCGCGAATTCCTTAACGACGACCCTGAATTTGCCCAGGCAGCCGTCCGCCATGACGTGTCAATCCGGGACGTGCGTCGTCCACCGGCGTTGAAGGACCTTCGCCTGTTCAGTGGCTCGATCGCCACGGCGCGCTGCATTCGCATCGCCGTGCTTGGTACCGATGGCGCCATCGGTAAGCGCACCACGGCGACGCTTCTGGTTCAGGCGCTCAACGCCAGCGGCATTCACGCCGTTTTGGTGAGTACGGGTCAAACCGGTCTGATTCAAGGGGGGCGCTATGGCATTCCCCTTGATGCCATTCCTTCGCAGTTTTGCTCAGGGGAGGTGGAGGCCGCTGTGGTCGAGGCCTACTGCACGGAAAAACCCTCTGTGATCGTGATTGAGGGCCAAGGGGCCCTCAGCCATCCCGCCTATCTCTCTTCCAGCTTCATCCTGCGGGGCAGCCAGCCCCAGGCGGTGGTGTTGCAGCACGCGCCGGCGCGCAGGCAGCTCAGCGATTTTCCGTTGATGCCGATGCCCACTCCCGCAAGCGAAATTCGCCTGATTGAATCTTTTGCCCCAACGCGAGTCATCGGCCTAACCCTGAACCACGAGGGCATGAATGACGCCGAGGTCAGTGCTGCCATCGCCCTTTATGCCGCCGAGCTCGCCATTCCTGTCACCGATGCGGTGGGCCGTCCTCCCTCTGCCCTCGTGGCCATGGTGCTGCGGGCTTTCCCGGAATTGTGCGTTTCAACTGACGGGCAGCTTTGAGCGCACCGCGGCTGGAGATTCATCTCGAGCATCTGCAGCACAACGCCACCACCATGGTCAACCGGCTTGCCCGCCAGGGAATCAAGGTGACCGGGGTCAGCAAGGCAACCCTGGGACTGCCGGAAATTGCGCGCACCTGGGTGGCAGCAGGGGTGCATTCCATCGGTGAATCGCGAATCGAATCCATCGAATCGCTTAGCCGTTGTGAGCTCGGCGTGCCCCTGCTCCTGATACGTTCACCAATGCTCAGCCAGGTGGATCGGGTGGTGGCCCACGCGGCGATCAGCTGCAACAGCGAGGCGGTGGTGCTTAGGGCCCTGGCGGCAGCAGCCCATGGCCAGGGGGTGCGCCACGGGGTACTGCTGATGGTGGAGCTCGGGGATCTGCGCGAGGGCATTCTCGCGGCAGACCTCGAGGCGATGGTGTTGCTGACCCTGGCCCTGCCAAGCCTGTTACTGGTAGGGATCGGCACCAATCTGGGCTGTCAGAACGGCGTAGCCCCAGACAAGGCGAATATGGCCGAGCTTTCGCGTCTGATCGAAGCTGTGGAAGGACGTTTTGGCATCAGGCTCGACTGGTGCTCCGGAGGCAATTCGGCCAATCTTCCCTGGCTGGCTGGTGACGGGGATCCGGGCCGCATCAACCACCTGCGCCTTGGCGAGGCCCTGCTGCTGGGCCGAGAGCCGCTGACCCGTACGGCGATACCAGGGCTATATACCGATGCCATCACCCTGGTGGCAGAGGTGATCGAGTCCAAGCGCAAGCCGACCCGTGCATGGGGAATCCGCCACCGCACCAGTTTTGCCAATGGGCCAGCCGCTCCCCAGCAGCAACCAGACCAGCCCATGGCCATCCGATCCCTACTGGCCCTGGGCGAACAGGATGCCGATCCGGCCGGACTCAGTTCCCCTGGGATCAGTATTGAGGGGGCATCCAGCGACCACTTGGTGGTGAGCGGGGCGGAATCGAGGCTGGCGGTGGGTGATGAACAGCGCTTCCAGGTCAGCTACAGCAGCCTGCTGCGGGCGATGACATCTCCTTTTGTGAGCCATTGTTTCATCGAAGGATCTGCCTAGTTTTGGCTTTCACTGAGCGTGGGAGCCGCCATGGCCGGACTGGTAGCTCTGCGCCATGGGCTGAATGCACTTGTAAGGCCTAGGTGTTCCTTCGTGATGTTGTTGTTTCAGCAATAAACTGCTCAGCCTTGTTGAAAAGCTGCTCCCGTTTGGCGGCATCCATCCGATCCAGCAGGCGCACCATCATCGCTAGCCGCGGATTGGTTTGAAAGAACGAACGATGCCGATCGATAAACCGCCAGTACAACCCATCCCAGATCTCGCACCAGGGGCCCCGGCGAAAGTCGCCCATCTTGAGTATGTAGTTTGATCCGGAGATATAGGGCTTGGTGGCGAAAATTCCCCCATCGCTCATCTGACCCATGCCATAGACATTGGGGCCCATCACCCAGTCATAGGAGTCGAGATAGCGCTCCATAAACCATTGGTAAACTTCCCGGGGCTGAATCTCACACAGCAACATCACGTTGCTGATCACCATTAAGCGCTCTATATGGTGGTTATAACCCAAACGATTCGCCCGCTTGATGGCTTGATCAAGGGGCGGCAGGCCTGTTGTGCCGTCTTGCCAGCAGGCAGCGAGACTGCGGTGATGGTCCCAAAAATTGGCCTGGGCTTGCCGTTCCCCGTGGCTTAGGTGAATGCCCCGCACAAACTCTCGCCAGCCGATCACTTGACGCAAAAAGCCTTCCAAGGAGGCGATTGGAATGGGTCTTGGGCTAGCCAATAGGGATAGGCTCTGATCGATTGATCCCCCATTGTTTGCTGCCTGACCTTGGACTGCCTGACCTTGGACTGCCTGATCAATAGCGGCCTGAATCACAGCTGCTGGATTGAGTAGGCCGATGTTGAGCAGTGGCGAGAGTAGGGAGTGGTTGAGGCTGTCAAAGTGCCCACTTAGGGCATCTTCATAGGGGCCAAAATCAGCAAAGCGTTCTTGCAGAAAGCATGCGAGCCAGCTGTCCGCTCCGGTGTGGTCGTAGGGAATAAAGAGTGCTCCAAGTTCGCCCGGATTGTCCGGGAAATAGCGCCCTACCAAGTCCCGCATCGCCCCGTCATGGCGGCTGGGGAGAACCACGGGCAGTGCAGGCTCGGTGTAACCCTTGGGTAGCCGCTTGCGGTTGTCGGCATCAAAGCTCCAGTGGCCGCCGGTTGGGCTGCCATCGGCTTCCAGGAGCAGCCCCAGGCGCTTGCGTTGCCGCTCGTAGAAGGTCTTCATGAAGGGCCGTCGCTTGGTCTCAAACCAGCGGCGGCTGTCGGCGGCGCTTTCTAAAAAGTCTGGTGATGGCAGCACCGTCAGTTGCACCCCAGAGGCCAGACAAAATGCCTCGAGGTTGTGTTGAAAGCCCGGATCGGCAATCTCCGCCACCCGCAGTTCTTGGCTGGTGATGGCTGTTCTGTCCGAGGAATGAGAAAGGCCCAGCTCGAAGCCCACCCTTTCAAAGAAGGTGAGCCCCTCGGACTCGGGCAGCTCGAAGTACCGCACCCGGATTCCTTGCTCCACCAGGGCATCGCGGAAGCTGCGCATGGCCACGAAGGTGTGGAGCAAGCGCAACTTGTGATAGCGGTAGGCCGAGGCGACGCCGAGGTCTTCCACCATGACCACTGTGTCCTGGGGGCCAAGCTGGAGCCCAGGCCCCTTCAGCCATTGGCGATAAAGCTGGTTGCCCAGGATCAGGGTTAGCGCCATAGCTGCCTGTGGCTTCCATCAGGGTCATAACGCTTGGCTTGCCCCTCGAGATCAAAGCGCCTGGGCGAACCCCCAAAGCTTCTGGGGTCTGATCCCACCCCGGCTAAATAGGCCCAATTCCCCGTATTGAGGGCTGGATCCGCATCGATCAACATCCACTCGAAATAACGGGCCCCCCAGGTCCATGGCAATTGCAGGCTGTTCACGAAGTGGGAGGCCACCCACTGCCTGCCGCGGTTGGAGAGGTAGCCCGTGGCATTGAGCTCGCGCATTTGGGCATCAATCAGCCCATGGCCACATTCGGCCCGACTCCAGCGGCGGAATAGCTCCCGATCAGGGTTTGCCTTGGGCACGCGCCCCTGGATGCCGGATTCATGGTGGAAGGCCTCGCCATGGGCCTGCTCAGACCACAGAAAAAATTCCCGCCAGAGCAATTCCTGCCGCATCCAGTCGCAGCCTTCGCTGGGCCCAAAGATGGCCTGGTGGGCCTCCAGGGCGTGCCAGATCCGCCGCACCGACAAGCTGCCGTTGGCGAGAAAGGGTGAAAACTTCGAGGAAAACTCACTGCCAACCAACTGGTTGCGGCTGGCCTTGTAGGTCTTCAGGCCATCCGAATCAAACACATAATGCTGCAGCCGCCCCAGTGCGCTGGCTTCGTCGCCGCGAAAGGGAAAGGCACTGCGCGGATCAATTCGATTAGAGGCCCGACCAGCGTCCGGGGGGGGCGCCGGCCGGGCATCAGCCAGGTCCCGCAAGTCCCTTAGGTGCCGCATGTTCTGCGACCAAGCTTCCAGCCCGCTGGCGGGGCCTGAGATCTCCGGCTCAGGCAGAGGGGGTTCTGGGGCGCCTTGAATCTGCCGCCGGAACTCGCCAAAGACCTTTGGAAACAGCGTCTTGCTCGCGGGCCAGTCGGCAAAGAGTCGGCTTTGCTCGCCATAAAGAACGGCATCCGGCTGCAGTAGGGGCGCCACGACTTCCAGGGCCGCCGCTGTTGTGATCTCGGGGAAACAAAGGAGGGGGATCCCCAGGGCCTTCGTGCGGGCGTGCAAAGCACGCAAGGCGTCATGGTCGAGTTTTCGCTGATGGGGCCCCCTGAGGCGCTGGTTTTCGGCTCGAGCCGCCAGCAACACCAAGCGTCCCCCTTGGTGGCGCCGCACCAGGGCCATGGCTCGATGCAGCACGGGTTGGTCATGGAGGCGCCATTGCCCCTCCAAGGCCACCACGACTGTGAATCCACCAGGGGGTGATAGGGGGGCCATGGGCATACCCCGTTCACCCTTGCTTAACATTTGGATCATTGATTCTTGGGGTTGAAGAGCCGCCATGCGTTCCCTGATCTCTTGCCTGATGCTTGCGGCCACGGTCGCCTTGATGGAAAGCCCTGCCCAGGCCCAGCGGGTGGTGCCGAAGCTTGGCACCATCTGTCCGATTGGCTATGTGGACACCCTTAATGGCAAGTGCAGCACCCTTGGCCTTGCCAGCTACACCGTTCAACCCACCAACGGCGAAGCTTGCCCCTCCGGTTGGATGAACGTGGGTGGTGGCTATTGCAGCAAGAAATAGGTTGAGGATCCCTGAAGAGGAGCCTAGAAACGCCGCCGCAATTGACCGGTTGCCAGTTGCACTTCGCGTAAAAACAACACAACGGCGACCATCAGGCAGGCCATCGCCAGCACAAACAACGGCACCACGATCAGGGCAAGATCGATGGCTGAAACTGCGCTCACAAACACGATGGCCACCACCAGGGCCACGAGCAGGATGGTGACGGTGGCGAACTCAATCGCCTTCATCACCAGGCGGATGCGTTTCTTTTGAATCTGCAGCTCCAGCAAGCAATCCCGATTGCTGCTACTTGAAGCCCCTTCCTGCAGCCGTCGTGCCCGATCAATGATTCGGTTAAGCCGGTTGGTCAGCACATTCAGTAAGCCGCTGATCCCCGCCAGCAGAAAGACTGGCGCCACAGAAAGGTGGATCGCCCGGGCCAGCCCCTCGACCGGTGCGGTGGAAACAAGGGCCACAGGAAGCACAGTCGGTCCGGTCAAAGTGGTTCCGAAAACCTACCCGCGCTGGAACGCACCCATGACCAGCATTCAATGCCGCTACCAAGGTCAGTTGCGCTGCCTTGCGGTGCATGGCCCATCGGGTTCCGAACTCGACACCGATGCCCCCATCGACAACAACGGCAAAGGTGAACGGTTTTCACCCACCGATCTCATTGCTACGGCCTTGGCCCATTGCATCCTCACGGTGATGGGGATCGTGGCTGAGCGCCACGGCTTGGCCTTGGAGGGGGCCGAGGTGCGCGTCGAAAAGACGATGACCTCTGGCCCAGTGCGCAAAATCGCCCTGCTTGAGGCTTGGATCAGCCTGCCCCAGGCACTGGAGCCCCAACAGGCGGCCCTGCTGCGCCGGACTGCCGAGAGTTGTCCTGTGAAGGCCAGCCTTGAAGGGGCCGTGCCCATGACCTTGCATTGGGTTGATCTGCCCTTGCTTGATGGCTGATTCCGACCTGGCGCCCCTGGAGAAGCTGCGGGCCCATCTGCACACCACCCAGCTGCTGGGATCGATCCATAGCGCCCTCTATTACGACCAAAACACAGCGATGCCTGCCGCGGGAGCGGATTGGCGGGGGGAACAGCTGGCCCTGCTAGCCCAGCAACTGCATGGCCGCCAGAGCAGTGGGGCCTATGCCGACCTGCTCGCCGCCGCAGAAGCGCAATGGGATGGCACGTCAGGCCCCATGGGCCGCAATCTTCAGTTGCTGCGCCAAGAATTTGATCGCCAGCACCGCCTGGATGCCGCCCTGGTGGGCCGCATTGCTCAGGCCCAGGCCAGGGGCTATGCCCGCTGGCAGGAGGCCAAGGCCAAGGCGGATTTCAGCTTGTTTGCCCCTTCCCTTCAGGAGCTGGTGGACCTGCGGCAGGAGCAGGCCCGCCAGTTGGCCGAGCCCCGAAGTTGCTGGGAAACCTTGGCCCAACCCTTTGAGCCCGATTGCAGCAAAGCTCGATTGGACGCCCTGTTTGCTCCCTTGCGCCATGAGCTTCCAGCCCTGATCGAGTGGGCCCGATCTGCGGCGAGCAGGCAGCCATCGACTGCGTGGGATCTGCCAGAGGGCAGCCAACAGCAGCTTTGCCAGGAGCTGTTGAACGGCTGGGGTTTTAATCCGAATCGCTGCCAAACCGCGCGCTCGCCCCACCCCTTTTCCTGCACCCTGGGGCCGGCCGATTTCCGCATCACCACCCGGGTGGTGGCGGGCCAACCCCTCTCAGCCCTGCTGGCCACGGCCCATGAATGGGGCCATTCCCTCTATGAGCAGGGGCTGCCCCGCAGCGGTGACCACTATTTCCCTTGGCCCCTGGGGGATGCCACCTCCATGGGGGTGCACGAGAGCCAAAGTCTGTTCTGGGAATGCCGGGTGGGGCGGAGTCAGGCCTTTGCCCAGCGCCTGGAGCCCTCCATCGCAGCGGCTTGGAGCCTGACGAACCCTGGCTCCCCCAGCCCCTGGCGCACCAGCCAGGGCTTCTGGCGCTGCCTCAACCCATTCGAACCTGGAATGATTCGGGTCGAGGCCGATGAAATCAGCTACTGCCTGCATATCGTGCTGCGTTACGAACTCGAGCTGGCCCTGCTGGAGGGGGATATGCCCGTGGCGGAGCTCCCAGGCCACTGGAACCGACGCATGGCCGAGCTTCTGGATCTGCGTCCTGCCCATGACAGCGAAGGCTGCCTCCAGGACGTGCATTGGAGCGAAGGCCTGTTTGGCTATTTCCCCTCCTACGCCCTTGGCCACCTGATCAGTGCCCAGTTGGGTGAGGCCATGGAACGGGACCTCGGCGGTGCGGGCTCCATCGAAGCGCGAGTCGCGAACCAAGAGGAGGCCAGCCTCAAGTTGTGGCTTGCTGAGCACGTCTATCCCTTGGGCCGCCAGGTCAATGGCGAAGAGCTGGTGAAGCAGGTGAGCGGTAAGGACCTCAGGGCCGAACCCTTCCTGGCCTATCTCAGGGCCAAATTGGAGCGGTTGGTGGCTCCTTAGGATGCCTCGGCGCAAAAGCTTCTTTCTTCATGGCGAATATCGACCACGCCCCCAGCCGCATGATGCTCAACCTGCTGCACGTGCTGCCGGCCTTCGCCGATGAATCGGAATTGCGGCTCAACACAATCGTTGAGCTCAACTCCATGACGATCAACAAGTATGAGCTGATCACGGAAACTGGCCACCTCAAGCTGGATCGGGTGGGCTATTCCTCCCTGTCCTATCCCTTTGCCTACGGATGCATACCCCGCACCTGGGACGAGGACGGCGATCCCCTGGATATTGAAATCGTTGGTGTCACCGAACCCCTGGTGCCCGGATCGATTGTGGAGGCCAGGATTATCGGCATCATGAAATTCGACGATGGCGGCGAAGTGGACGACAAGGTCATCGCCGTGCTCGCCGATGACAAGCGAATGGACCACATCGCCAGCTACACCCAGCTTGGCGACCATTGGCTCAAGGAAACCCAGTACTACTGGGAGCATTACAAGGATCTCAAAAAGCCCGGCACCTGCAAGGTGAATGGTTTCTTTGATTCGACCGAGGCTGTCAAAATTATTAAAGATTGCGAAGAACGCTATCTGGTCACGATCGAAGGCCAGCTGGTCAACTAACGAATGATCCGAGCCTTTCGGGTTTGGCCTCTTAGTCAAAATTAAAAAAAGTCAAACCCGAAAGACTTTCTGTAGATCAGCTGCCTAGTCGTTGGCTTTGGCACGTTCACTGCCTACGTTTGTCGATCAAGGATTTGCCAATGTCCACTCCCCAAGCACGCCACCTCGACCAGCTGAACAGCACAGCGCTGAAGTGGGCTAGTGATGGGGAGCTCTCGGCCCTTGATCTCGAGCGGATCATGGCCCGGTTGGCCGATGTTGATCCTGCCCTCCAAGGGGCCCGCAAGTCTGGGCAAGTCCGTCCCCATGGCAAGAATTGATCGGGATTAGAGAATCAAAGTCTTTTAAGAACCAACCCTTTTAAGAGCCCAAACCCAGGGGTTTCTCTGAATCTTGGGTCTCCACTTGATCAGTGGGCTGTACTTCATCTCTGAGTTCTTCTTCATCCCTTGGCTCCTCCCAGACCGGCTTTACGATTCCGTTGGCCTGGGTGAGATGTTTGGCCAGGGCCCTAGACAGTCCATCCCGGCTGGCTAGACCGCGCAAGGCCGAAAGGGGGATCCCGCAGCTGGGTAAACCGTGGGGCAGGGTTCCAGCGACACCGGCCGGGACCGCAAAGATCGGCACCTGGCGGAGTCCGTTCGGGGTGAGTTGATCTTCCAATTGGGCCAGGTGGGCCGTTTCGGGTAGCCAAACCAAATCGCCCCGGCGGCAGGCCTTGAGGGTGGGGATGGCCGTTGGCTCTTGGGCCGTTGGGTTTTGGGCTGTTGGGTTTTGATTGTCGCCGGCGGATTGGTATGAACTCAGAGCCCGCTGCAGATCGGGCAGGGTCACCAGGCCCAGGATCCAGGGACCCTCAGCTACAACCAAACAGTGGCCATGGCTTTCAACAAGCTGGCTCAGGGCCTCATGGGCAGGCAACGCAGCTGGGAGCACCAGGGGGGCTTCCGATTCATAGGCATCTCGCACAGGCAAGGCGGTGAGTTGCCGGCGTCGCTTCTCTTCCAGGAGATCGGGCCCCAGCAGGCCTGGATCGGCCAAACCCTGCCATCGCTCGACCAAGGCCGCACTCAATCCTGCGGCGGCCATCAAGGGCAGCACAATCCGGATGTCATGGGTGAGCTCAAACAGCAGCAGTAGAGCCGTGAGCGGGGCCCTCGCGCTGCCCGCAAGGACGGCGGCCATGCCGACCATCGCGTAGGCCGGGGGCTCGGCCACAGGCCAATGCAAGCCGCTTTCACCCAGCAATTGGCCATAGCAATTGCCCAGTACTGCCCCTAAAAACAGGGAGGGGGCGAACCCGCCACCGACAAACCCGGTGGCGTTGCTGATCCCAGTGGCCAGCAGCTTCACCCCCAACAGAGCCACCAGGGTGGCCAGGGGCACCCCACCATTGCTGCCCAGGAGGGCCTCAATGGTGTCGTAGCCCACCCCAAGCACCTGGGGGAAACCCAGGGCCATGAGGCCCACCAAGGCACCCCCGATGGCGGTGGGTAGCCCGGCGGGCAGCTGGTTCAACCTGCTTTGCAGGGCTTCACTGCGGCCAGCCGCCAGCAGGCTGACCAGGGCCCACGACATCACGCTCGCCAGCAGGCCCAGCCCCAGATAGAGCGGCAGTTCCAGGGGCGAGCGCACCTCATAGGCGGGAAGGCGCAGGATCGGCGAATCGCCCAGCGCCAACTGGGTGACCAGCGATGAGGCCACGGCTGCCACTAACACGGCCCGCACGCTCGGGCGACCCTGCAGCCCACTGAAACTGCCTTCCAAGGCGAAGAAGACCCCAGCAATGGGGGCCTTAAAGCCCGCGGCCAAACCGGCGGCCACCCCTGCTGCCACCAGGGCTTTTTGGCTCTGGGGGGACAGGCAGCCGCGCAGGGCCACCCAGAGGCCGATATTCCCTCCGCTTTCCACACTGGGCCCCTCAGGTCCCAGGGATGCCCCGCTGCCCAAGCTCACCGATGCCCCAAGCAGCCGTTGGAAGGGAAGCTTGGGCTTGGCCGTGACGGCCCCATCAGCCATCGCCATCAGGCTGGGTAGGCCTGGACCCAGGTCGCCCGAGAAGCGCCGAATCAAGCCCACCACGAAGCCCCCCAGGGTTGGCACCACCACCACCGGCCAGAGGCTGAGCCAATCGGGTAGCAGGGAGGTCGGCAACGGTGGCGGTTCGGGTGCCGCCGGTGGTGGAGGCAGATAGCCCAGGCCGCCAAGGCCTACCTGCAGCAGGGCCTGTAAGGGTGTGCCAGTGGCTTGGACGATCGGCGGTAGCTCGGGGGGCAGTTCGGGAGGTTGGCCTTGGCCCAAGGCCAAGAGCCCCTCCACGAAGGTGCCAAACAGGCCGTTATTGATGAAGGCCAAAAGCTCGTGGAAAGCCACCACGGCCCCTCCGGTTAGGGTGCCCACCAGGGCAGCCCAAGCCAGCAGGCTCCATTGAAAGGGGAGCGGCCGGGCCCCTAGGTCGAGCTCGTGCTCTTCTGAATCAGGCTTCGGGCCGGACGGTTGCAAAAATCTCCTCCAGGATCTCTCCTGCACCCTGGGCCCTGAGGGTTTCGGCAAGGGCTATACCGATCGCCTCTGGATCAGTTTGATCGCCGCGGGCTTCATCGCGGATCAGGCGAAGGCCATCGAGGCTCGCCACCATGCCCGTGAGCACCAGTTGGTCGCCTTCGAACTGGGAATTCACCCCAATGGGCACCTGGCAGCCTCCCTCCAGCTGGCGCAGGAAGGCCCGCTCGGCCAGGCAGCGGCGGGCGGTGGGCAGGTGTTCCAGCACCTTGATCTGGGCGAGTACCTCTTCATCCCCTTCCCGGCACTCGATGCCCAGGGCTCCTTGGCCAACGGCATGGAGAGAAATGGAAGGATCGATCAATTCATGGATGCGATTGCCGAGCCCCAGGCGGCCAAGGCCGGCTGCAGCCAGGATTAGGCAATCAAAGTCGCCGGCATCGAGTTTCTCGAGGCGGGTGATCACATTGCCCCGCACATCCTTAAAGCTGAGGTGGGGGTAGTGGTGGCGCAGCTGGGCCAGGCGCCGCAGGGAGCTTGTGCCCACCACACTGCCGGGGGGCAGGGTGGCGAGCGTCTTGTCCTGGTGTTTGGCATGGACCACCAGGGCATCGGCCGGATCTTCCCGTTCGGTGATGCAGCCCAGCATCAAACCTTCGGGCAGGTTGGTGGGCAAATCCTTGAGGCTGTGCACGGCGATGTCGGCCTGATTGACCAAGATTTGGGCTTCCAATTCCTTGGTGAACAGGCCCTTGTCGCCGATCTTGGCGAGGGCCACATCGAGAATTTTGTCGCCCTTGGTGGCCATGGCCTCAACCGTGATCTCCAGGCCGGCGTGGGCCTGGCCCAGTTCATCGCGAACCCAATGGGTCTGCACCATGGCCAGCTGGCTGCGGCGGGAGGCGATACGCAGGGGGTTGGCCATCAGTGCCGGATCACAGCCGACCAGCCTAAGGATTGAAGGGCACTGGCCCATCGGGTTGGGGCCCGAACCGTGATCTGCTGAAAACCTTTGATCAGTCCGAGGCAAATCGGCCCTAGGCAAAGAAGCCAAGGGGCAGGGGGCCCCAGGTGTCCTCCCCAGCTGGATCGCTGCTGCTGTGGCCGGTGATCAAGATCCCTTCCCCCAGCCCAGCTTCCTGGCGAACCGCATACAGGCCGGTGCTTTGGTTGCCCTTTAGGAACACCCCCCCGGCCTGGTCATCGGCAGCTGCTGGCTCCGATGCGGGCGATTCGGCTAAGGGTTTCCAGCCCAGGCGCTCTTCGAGGGATCGCAGGCTGGCAATGGCTTGGCTGGCCGAAGGGGCCATCACCCCCACGGTGAACCACTCACAGCGGTCCATGGCCTCCTGCAAGGCTTGGGCTAAGGCTGTGGTGTCGGCCTCGCTGAGTACTGGTGCTGTGCGCAACCCCCTGAGCGAGAACAGGCTGGTTGGGGTTGGGGCGTTCATGGCCTGGGAGCTGTCGTGGCCCACTCTGCAGGAGCCAAGGGAGGGTTCAAGCCACATAGCATCGTTGAGTGGCTGCTGTTTTGTGCCTGGAACCTCTCAAACCCAGCCATGGCGGCTCGCCTGTCGTCCCACTCAACGGAGGGCGAAGGATTTGGGTGGTGGCTGCCTGCTTTAACGAGGCGGCTGGAATTAGGGAGTTTATTGCTGCCATTCGAGGCCAACCGGGTCTCGAGAGGTTGGTGCTGGTTGACGACGGCTCTAAAGACTCCAGCGCGAGCATCATCCGCAGCCTGATCACCCTGGACGAGCAAGGGGGTTCGACACTGCCCTGTGGCATCACCTTGATTGGCCTTACCCGCAACTTTGGTAAGGAGGCGGCGATGTTGGCCGGCTTGGATTTTGCCAAGGGACAGTGCGATGCGGTGATCCTGATGGATTCGGATCTCCAGCATCCGCCAGCGCTCATTCCCGAGATGGTGGCAGCCTTTGAAGCCGGGGCTGAGATTGTCACGGCCATTCGGAGAAATCGGCAAGGGGAATCGGGCCTGAAGGTTGCTACATCCCGCTGGTTTTATTCCCTGTTCAACAGCCTGGTGGATTCCATTCAGCTGGTTGATGGCGCCGGAGACTACCGATTGCTGAGTGCCCCAGCCCTTGAGGCCCTCACGCGTCTTCGCGAAGGTGTGCGCTTTTCCAAAGGGCTCTTCCCTTGGATTGGCTTTAAGAATGTAGACCTCTTGTTTGATTGTCCGAACCGTACGAGCGGCACAACCTCCTGGAGTATGAGCAGTCTGTGGAACTATGCCCTTGACGGGATCTTTGGCTTCTCGCTGGTTCCCTTAAAGGTTTGGTCACGCCTCGGGGCAATTATTTCAGCTTCAAGTGTTGTGTATGCAATTTATTTTGCAGTTCATACGATTCTCTATGGGGCCGATGTGGCAGGCTTTCCCAGTCTGATTGTTGCAATCACTTTTCTGGGTGGAATACAATTGATAGGCATTGGTATTCTGGGAGAATATATCGGTCGTATTTTTCTGGAAGTCAAGGCCAGGCCCGTCTATTTGATCCGGTCTATCGAGGGCTCCAAATCATTCGAATCGATGTCAAGCAGGGCCATGGATTGATACTCCATCTGGCGCCAGGGTGAGGCGTAGAAGCTCAAAGATAGGTTGTAGCGCCTGTCGATGGTCCTTTCGGCTTTCGGCTCGTCTGGCTTGGATACCAATCCCTTGGCCGGGTGGATCAACAACAGTGGAGCTGTCACTTCTTGGCTACCAGCTATGTTGGAGGGATTTGATAGGTGCAAAAAGCAGGCTCTCAGAGTTGAACCTGCCATGTGGCCCGTAAAAAGCACCCCTGAAAAACTGCTATTGGTGGCAATTTGATTTCGCTTCAGTGTTGGTTGCAATGCTGACGAAAGCAGGTTGAGGATCAGCCATTTGAGCAACCCAGCTGAAAGAAGGCATTGCAACCAGGACGCGTTAGAGATGGCTGTGGGCCAGGGTTCACGAATGGTGCGTAGCCAGACGGGGCGCAGGGCTGGTTCAAGTTCGAGCAGGGTGCGCCAGACCAGCGGTACCAAGTGAATGTGTTGGTGGCCATCCAGGCCGATGGCTTGGACGCCAGTCAGTTTCTGGAATATGAGAATTTGAGCTTTGATTTCTGTTTCTAGCTGGCGAGCGAGCGTTCTGGTGTGCTTTCGTCTCCAGATGGAGGCCATCAGCAGTTGGCCAAAGCCAAGGTTCAGTAATCCCTGAGCATTCACAAGAAGGGGAATCTGGGACGGGGGAGAGATCGGCGGGCCCTCACTCAGTACCAGATGCAGGGACACCTTGAGCCCGGGCCGGGTGCGCAGGCCAGCGATGGCATGGGCAACGGCAGGGCCTGCCACCATGAGGCTGGCGCCCTGGAGGAGGCCGGCATCGGCGAGATCGAAGATGGCGTCGTTGATGGATGCATCAAGGCCAAGATCATCGGCATGACAATCAGGGCGTTTGCTCCCATCCATCGGGTGTAGGCGAGCCACATGCTTCGCGGCTAACGTCCAAATTGCGTAGTTCACCGCAGTTGGGGTGAACACAAGAATCACCGTGGCTAATGGGCTTTGGGCCCAAGCAGCGAAGACTGCGGGCAGCAGCAAGCTCAGAATCACATTGAGGGCCAGCTGAAGGAGAAGCCATCGACGCGGGAAGACTTTCCCTTGGGTTTGGTTGCGAAAGCTGATCTTGGCGTGGGCGAGGTAGCTCCACAGTGATGCCACCAAAAAACCCGTGAGGTTCGCCACGGGTAGGGACACTCCAACCCGGGGTAGGACGAGCAAGAGCAGAACGTGCAGACCTGCGGAGATGCCGCCGACGAGTCCATAGAGCCCCAGACTGGCGAGCATGTTGCTTTTAACCCTGGGGCTGGGCGGAAGGATTTAAGAGCTTTGGGGCCTGGTAATAGAGGCTGTAACGGCGGAAGTGTTTGATGAGCTGAAGTGTGTTGAGTTGGGTTAAATCCGAACTCGATATATCATTTGGAATGGCAATAAAAGATTTCGTTCCTTTGCTTAGGTTGTTTTTGAGTTCCCCAATTGTATCTGCATCGGTTACATTTTCTTTCCCGTAAAATCCTGCAGAAAAAGGATGGGTTCCCAAATAAAAGAGCTTTGAATCGGATGCTTTAAGTGTCTGGAAGGCTCGAATGAGGGAGCGCTCTGATTTCCTCTCTCCGTAGCCCGTCAATGGGAATATAATGATAAAGAGCAACGAGCCAATTAGGATGATGGAAAGCCCCAGGGCAAGCATTTTGTCGACAATGCGATCGTCCAATGGTTTTAGATAAGAGCCACCAAGTAGAGCAAGTGCTGGAATTCCTGGCAACACGTAAGGCATAATGATATTGCTTGACAATGTAAAGAACATGGCGGGCATCAGGCCCCAGCAGGTGAGGTAAATACGCCATGATTTCAAATTAGAATTTTCTTTGTCGATTGGATTGATTTGGAGAAGTGGGATTTGTCGCCTATTCGTCAATAGGTACAATGGAATTAGGATCGTCCATGGAGTTAGCATGTACAACAAGAAGAGCCAAATTGTCCCATGGGCACTGTTATGGGCGTTGCCATACAAATCTCCTTCCCATCCAGGCACCAGGAATCGCTTGATGTGCTCACCAATGAGGAAGTAATCGAGAAAACCGGGTGTTTTTACTTCTGCAGCCCAATACCAAGGGAAAGAAATTAGTGCTGTTAGCCCTAGACCTCCTAGCCAAGGAAAATTACGTACCGCTTGTAGATATTGTCTACATAGTAGAAGCCATAGAACCAGGGATAGTCCGATGAGTACGGCTGCTAGGGGGCCTTTTGCAAGCAAGCCCCAGCCAAGCCCCACAAAAAATAACCATTTCCCCCGAGTCGCCAAGGATTTATTCTTTTCAAATTGGATACCATTCCAAAACCCCCACATCGACAAGACTATGCCTAGTGTTAGGGCCATATCTGTCATCACCGCACCGGATGCAAAGTAGAATATGAGGCAACCAGAAAGCAGTGAAATTGAAATGACTGCTTCCCGCAATGAACGACGAGCTGCCATATCCCATACCATTGCTCCGGTAACAACACCTAACAGCCAGGAGGGAAACCGTGCTGCGAATTCATTGACACCTAAAAGTTTGATACTCAAAGCTGTCGACCAAAAAGAAAGGGGTGGCTTTCCCCAGAATGGAATCCCCGGCCTGATCCAGGGTGTTACCCAATCATTCTGTGCTGCCATCATTCTGCCAATATCGCCATATCTTGCTTCGGTTGTGTCCATTAGTGGATAACTTCCAAGCATAATGAGACGTGTCACAACGACCGCGAAAACAAGCAGAAGCAGCGGTTGCTTGGCAAGCCAGTGAATGCTTGAGACTATAATGACTTTCACTACTTCGAAGGCCTTCTTGAACTTATTAAGTATTGACATTAATTCAACCCACGATGTTTTGGATATTCTTGATTGATGACCTAATCAAGAAGTGAGCATCCTTCCTGCCCACGATGGAACATTCAGTGTGTGTGCATTGTAAGGGATTGATTCCAAATTTAGTAAGCTCCCGTTCCGTTCCCAGGAGATAGACTTCTCCGCTTTGATTCTTGCTGAGTACCTGACTGATAGCGTCTGCGGGATGGTTTGCAAATATCGCTGGTTTTTTGCTGTATACAAGCACGCTGTAGCGTTTAAACCCTACAACCACGATTGAATCATTTGATTTTGCATTTTTTCCCGCCAAAACTGCTAACTCGCGGATTGGCAAGAGTCGCTCGTGGTCGATGATTGGTGCAAGTATGGGCACTGCCGTAGAGAGAAGTGCTAAAATTGCGGCGGCATTTGGTGTCCATGACCATTGCAATCTTGAAGGATTGATGGCAATCCAAGCTAGAAATGCTGACGATATACAGGTCGAAGCAATTAATAGCCCAAGTGAATTTGAGGCCAGTATTGAACCGGCTAGATTTGGATAATCGGCAGAGGATTTAATGATAAGTTGTGCACAGGAAGTCGCGATCGCGGCAAGCCCGAACAATCCGCAGTTGACCCAGGTGCTAATGCGGATTCCTTTCGGCAATGCTCTTGTGGTACCAAACGGCCTGAATAAGAATGCAATGAGCATGCTTCCGGCTGGTACCACCGGTAAGATATACCCGGCCAGTTTTGTTGCGGCAGTTGAAAAGAAGCCAATGATGACTACGAGCCAAACGAGGGCGAATAGGGAAGATTCATCCGATTCTATTTCTGATTGCCAGACTTGTTTTTTCCAGAATTGAAGTCTTGTAATTGCAACTGGCAAGTAAATCGACCAAGGGAACAGAAGCAGAAACAGCCATGGCAGGTAAAACCACGGCGGGCCCGGATGGGAGTAAATGACGGATGTAAATCTTTCGAAGTTGCTAAATCCAATAAATTTGCTTAGAAATTCAAATCCGTTTACTTGGGTTGCTAACGAATACCAGGGCAGCACAACTGCGAAAAACAGTGCTGTCATTGGAAGCCATGGCGTGCTTCTAACCTGTTGAATCAGCTTTCTTTTTAACAGTAAAAATCCGATAATTATAAGTCCTGGTAGGAGTACTCCTACGGGTCCCTTCGCTAAAACAGCAATGCCAGAGAATAAAGCAATGCATAGATGTCCGATTCTGCGTTGAGGCAGTGAGTCGCCTGATTTAAGAACAAGCAAAAATCCCAGTAGGGACAGTGTGATTGAGCTTGAAAGAAACATGTCAGTGACAGAGGTTCTGCCCCAGCCAATCCAGCCCGGACTCAAGGCAAGGATTGTTGCTGCCAGCAGGGCTCGCGATACCCGCTCATTGGTGCGTTCTGATTTCGGTGATAGGCGTAGGACAGTGCCAAATACAGCAAGTACGGTTGTGGTTGCTGCAAGTGCTGCAGGGAGTCTTGCTGCCCAAGCCGTCACTCCGAAGAGTCGATAGCTTAAGCCAACCATCCAGTAACCCCATACTGGATAGTCAAAAAAAGTTTTTGTATTCCAGCGCGGTGTAATCCAGTCGCCAGTGACTAGCATTTGACGTGGAATTTCAGCAAATAGACCCTCGGTTTTATCCATTAATCCTAGGGCGCCTAATTGGTTAAAAAAGGCAATAAAGCAAAGACCTAGAAGGGCCAAGATGGAGAGTCCAATGACTTTTTTTTCATTGAATTCACCTTGACCGGTCTTTCCCAAATTCAGTGGTTTCATGGTCGTCAACTAGGGTGTATTCCAGACAAACCGACTGGAGGCGGCATAATTCCAGATGAATACCACAAGGATTCCGGCTAATTGGGCCGTGATCAAATCAGTCGATACAAAGCGATGAAAGGCTGAGGCTACTCCTACATTGGCTAGTACAGGCAAGGAGGCTACAATCAAAAACTTTAATAAACCTTTGAAGAGAGCCGTCCCTTTTAGGCGTTGAAACCGGAATGTTAGGGCATTGTTAATCATATAATTAGAGCTTGCAGCTGTAATTACGGCAATTGGTAGGGCCTGTTCAAAATGGATTCCTGCTATCGCCATGAGTGTTTGGTTGACAACTAGTTGCACAAGAACTCCACTAGTTCCAACGAGGCCAAAGCTAATCGCCCGACGCGGAAGTAGTCGAAAGGAGAGATTATGGAGAACTGAGATTAGAAAGTCCCAAAAGATCGCGACGTCAAGCTTTGAGGTCCCGTTGGTTCTTGGTTGGAAGCTTAGTGGAATCTCGGAAACGTTTAGATTTCCTTTGCTAATGGCTAAAAGCTCGTATAGAAACTTAAATCCGTTGACGTCTACTGCTCTGACAAATGGCATTCCCGTGTCTAATCGCATTGCGAAAAAGCCACTCATGGTGTCAGAGAGTATGGAGTAGGAGCTGTGAAGGCTGTATCTCGCTGTTGCATTGGCTAGATTTGAGCCTCGCTGTCTTCTTCTGCTTAGCCCCTTAATCTCCGACTCTGCATGGAACCTGCTACCAACGATTAAATCGTATCCTCCGTTGATTAGGGTGTTTAAGGCGCGAGCTACTGCGGCCGGATCGTGCTGTCCATCGCTGTCCATGACGAGGGCAAAGTCTCCTGTGGCATCGAGAAGTCCCTCTTTGATGGCACTTGCTAGGCCTGCCCGCCCCATGCGGCGAATGAGGCGTACCTCTGGAATCTTTCGGGATAGGGACTTGACCAAATCCCCAGTTCCATCTGGCGAGTCGTCGTCTATAACAAGAATTTCAAGTTCGAATTGATCTTTTAGTTTTAGAAGGGGGGCGATAACCGATTCAATATTTGCGAGTTCGTTGTATGTCGGTAGTACGATCGAAACTCGATAGTCCCCTTCCGGGGTCATCGAATTTTGTGCTCCCTTCCCCTTGTCTGGGGATGGGTATGGAGTTGGCATTGATGCCTAGGAACGCGGTTCGATTCCCTTGACAATCGCTATGGGGATGTTCATTGCTATTTGATGTATTCCTTAAGAACCCCATTGCGGTTGGGATGGCGCAGCTTGCGTAGGGCCTTGGCTTCAATTTGACGAATCCGTTCACGGGTTACATCAAAAATTTGACCAATTTCTTCCAGGGTCTTCATCCTTCCGTCATCAAGCCCATAGCGGAGGCGCAGAACGTCACGTTCTCTAGGGCTGAGTGTCGCGAGCACACCCTCTAGGTCTTCGCGAAGCAGGTTTTTGGCCACGTCTTGCTCGGGATTCTCGATGTCGGCTTCAATGAAATCACCAAGCCGTGAGTCTTCCTCTTTGCCGATAGGGGTCTCTAGGGAAATCGGCAGCTGGGCTGACTTTGCAATGAAGCGGAGTTTTTCGATGGTCATTTCCATCGACTCAGCAATCTCTTCTTCCGTGGGCTTTCGCCCAAACTCTTGAGAGAGGGTTTTTGTTGTCTTTTTGATGCGCGAGATGGTTTCGTACAGGTGTACGGGCAGTCGGATGGTGCGGCTTTGATCGGCGATGGCCCGGGTGATGGCCTGGCGAATCCACCATGTGGCGTAAGTGGAGAACTTGTAGCCCTTCTCGTGATCGAATTTCTCCGCTGCCCGAATTAGGCCAAGGCTGCCTTCTTGAATGAGGTCCTGGAATGACAGGCCCCGATTCATGTATTTCTTGGCGATCGATACCACCAAGCGCAGGTTCGACTGAACCATCTTTTCTTTAGCCCGGCGGCCAAGCATCAGCCTGCGCCGGAACTTGATAAGGGGCATCTCGACTAGAGCGGCCCATTCCTTGTTGTCGGGTAAGTGGCCGTTGTCGACTTCAAATTGGGCAGCAAGCTCTTCCAGTTGCAACAGGTCGGCAATCTTGCGGGCCAGTTCAATTTCTTCGTCCGGCCGGAGTAGGCGAATCCTGCCGATTTCCTGCAGGTAAACCCGAATTGAATCTTCGGTGTAGACCCCCTTGGGCCCAATTTTGATGCTGGCTAGGGCTTTGGCCGCTTTGTCATCCTTGTCGCCGATGGCGATATCGAGATCACTTGGCGTCTCGGTTGCGCTGTCCAGGAGGGCATCAGCTGTGACATCGAGAGAGGCCGTAACTTTTGCCTGGGTTTTTGTCGGAGATTTTTCAGTGGGGGCTTTGGCCTTGGCTGCAGGCTTTGCCTTGGCTGTTGTTTCGGACTTTCCGGCTGTCTTGGTTTTGGCAGCAGCGGACTTCTTGGCAGCGGGTTTCTTAGCTGCTGCAGGCTTGCCACTTGCGCTGACTTTCTTCTCAGCAGGCTTTGTCTTCGCAGCCGGTGCCTTGACTTCCACCGCTTCCCCAGCAGGGGTCGCTACCACAAGAATCTCGGGGGAAGCTTTTAACGGAGCAGCAGCAGGACTCATGGGAAACACGCAATAGGGAGGACGCAGGCACAACCCTCAAGTGCTAGGGCCATCGGAGCATCTGGTGGCACCAGCAATGAGACCCCGCTTTCGGGGAAAACCTGAAATCAGATCAAGACGGGGGAATGGATGGGGAGTGGATCTGCGAAGCAGAACAGCAACCAACTCAGGGTCTGGCGAAACTGGTGGAAAAGAGACGCAGAACGGGGTTGGGCGGCCGAAGCCGGTGCAGTGCTGTCAGGGGTGTTCGCAGACCGGGAGTCCAAAAAGTGGGAGACTGGCTCCCAGGCACTCACTACAGGTCTTCCCGCTGGAGGGAACTCTGCTTGGTTCCGACGGCAGTGATTGGGCTGCCCAACCCCAATATCTTAATTATTGCTAGAGGTCTTTGCAACCTTGCTAAGCCAATGGCTCCAAATTTGGCTGGAGGCGGGCCGGGAGGGCCAGGTTTTCACCTACTCATACCTGGGGGAGAGCCCTGTTGGCGAGGGTGATTTGGTGCGGGTGCGTCTCCAAGGTCGGCGCCATGTCGGCTTGGTCGTGGCTGTTTTGGATGCCTGCCCAGCTGAGCTTGCTGGCAAAACGATTCAGCCCATTGAATCCGTGCTCCAGAGCGCGGCCGTTGACCCCAACTGGCAGGGTCTGCTCAAGGATGTGGCCCAGGCTTGCCAGACCAGCTTCTTTAAAACCCTCAAGACAGCTCTTCCCCCTGGTTGGCTAGGCCAGCGCAAGCAGGCTCCAAGCCTTGAGCGCCGGCGTAGCTGGCTGATTGCCCTCGCTGAGGCGGCGCCGGTAGGGGAGAGCCCCCCCACGGCCAAACAACAAGAGCTTCTCAACCACTTGGTGGAGGTGGGCGGGCCCATCCCCCTGGCCAAGCTCTGTGGGGAGCAGGGCTATAGCCGGGCCGTGCTTAAGGCTTTGGAGCAGCGGGGTCTGGTTCAAAGGCTGCTGGCCAGTGACGGGATGTCCTCACCCCCCGGGGCTTCCCCGGACTCCCTGCGGCAACTCACCGAGGCCCAGGTGGGGGCCGTGGCGGCGATCCGTGATGCCCTGCCAGCCCAGACATTTTTGCTTTGGGGGATTACCGGTTCCGGTAAAACCGAGGTGTATCTCCAGGCTGCTGCCCAGGCGTTGGCGGCGGGTCAAAGCAGCTTGATGCTCACCCCAGAGATCGGTTTAATCCCCCAATTGCTGGACCGCTGCCGGGAACGCTTTGGATCGCAGGTGGTGGAGTTCCATAGCGGCCTGGGCGATGCCGACCGGGTGGCCGCCTGGCGCCGCTGCCTGGACGGCACCCCCTTGGTGGCGGTGGGCACGCGCTCAGCCATTTTTCTGCCGCTGGCAGAGCTGGGCTTGCTGGTGCTGGATGAGGAGCACGACACCTCCTACAAGCAGGACAGCCCGATGCCCTGTTACCACGCCCGGGATGTGGCCCGGCTGCGCGCTCAGCGCTCTGGGGCCAAGTTGATTCTGGGCAGCGCCACCCCCTCGCTGGAAACCTGGCTTGCTTGCCAGCCGCCCGAGGGCACCACCCAACTGCTGCGCCTCCCGGAACGGATTGGGACCCGTCCCCTACCGCCTGTGCGGGTGATCGACATGCGCCACGAGCTGGCCGACGGGCATAGGCGCCTGATTAGCCGAGCCCTAATGGGGCGGCTCGAGCTGTTGCAGGAGAAGCAGCAACAGGCCGTAATCCTGGTGCCCAGGCGGGGTTATCGGGCCTTCTTGAGCTGCCGCAGTTGCGGCGAAGTGGTGATGTGTCCCCACTGCGATGTGGCCCTGACGGTCCACCGCAACGGCCAAGACCGCGAGTGGTTGCGCTGCCATTGGTGCGATTTCCGTGCCGAGATCAGCGACCGCTGCCAGCACTGCGGCTCCACGGCGTTCAAGCCCTTTGGGGCGGGGACCCAGCGGGTGATGGAGCAATTGGCCACCGAGCTGGAGGGGCTGCGCCTGCTGCGTTTCGACCGGGACACCACCCGGGGTCGCGAGGGTCATCGCCGGCTGTTGGATCGGTTCGCGGCGGGGGAAGCGGATGTCCTGGTGGGTACCCAGATGTTGGCCAAGGGGATGGACTTGCCCCGGGTCACCCTGGCCGCCGTTTTGGCGGCCGATGGCCTCTTGCACCGGCCGGACCTACGGGCCTCGGAGCAATGCCTCCAACTGCTGCTCCAATTGGCCGGCCGCGCTGGTCGGGGTGAATGGCCCGGGGAAGTGTTTGTGCAGACCTACAGCCCCGACCATCCGGTGATCCAGCACCTGGTCGATGGTCGTTACGAGCAGTTCCTGGCGGAGGAGCTGCTGATTCGCCGTCAGGGCGCCATGGTTCCCTTTAGTCGGGCCTGTTTGCTGCGCTTGAGCGGTCCAGCCGCAAGCAGCACCGCTACGGCGGCGGCGGCCCTGGCGGAACGCATCCGCCCGCAGGTGGACGCGGCGGGCTGGCTCTTGATTGGCCCTGCGCCAGCTCCGGTGGCCCGGGTGGCGGGCAAGAGCCGGTGGCAAGTGCTCTTGCATGGCCCCGCCGGTGCCCCCCTGCCCTTGCCCAAGGAAGTTGTCCTCCGCCAGGGATTACCCGCAGGTGTGGGCCTCACGATCGATCCGGATCCCACCTCCCTCTAGCCCAGCCTTGTTTTAGGAGCAGGTGGATCTAGGCCGGCAACTGGGGAAGGCCAAAACCCAAGAGCAGGCGCAACCTCTGCAGGCCCAGCACAACCACCAGGGCCAGGCCAATCCCGATTCCCCCGAGGCCGAGGGGACTCCAGCGCCAACAACGCAACTCCAGATGGTTCAGGGCTCCAAAGCGAAGGGGCCAATGCAGTTGATGGCGTGTTTTGGAAGGGTTTTTTGTGATCGCTATCACCGATTCTGGTTCGGCCCGGCGCACCGCGGCGATCCCCACCGGATCCAGGGCCATCGAGAGGTTGACGCCGGGAATGGGCTGCACCGCGGCCAAATCGATGGTGACCGCCAGGGTTTGCCTGACGCCCACCAGCCAATTGCGCTCGTTGAGTTCCACCTCAGGGGGGGGCAGGTTGACCCCCGCCAGGGCAGCGGCGGCGGCCCCATTGGCGCGGAGCAAGCTGATGGCTTTCGCTGCGGCCATGACCGGGCCCTCGAGGGACTGCCGCCGGGGATCGGAGCCCCCGCTCCCCCGGGGCCCAGGGCTTTGGTGCAGGCCCGAGCTGCGCAGACTCTGGCTGAACTGGCGCTGCCAAGGGGATAGGGGCGCCTGGCTGCTGGTCAGTTGATAGCCCAGTTGCAGGCGACCAGGCCCCTTGAAATGCAGATCGGTCTGCACATCCACGCACCCGCCCAGCAACAGACCCAGTAGCAACACCACAACGGCCAGGGCCGCGAATCCCACCGGCGCCTGGGTGGGGCCAACTGGAGGGGGCGGCGGCGGCCCTTCGGCTGTCTTCTTTCGGCGCCCCTGGGCCCACTGCTGCATGCGGCCTGCCATGGGCTCGCTGTCCCCCAATCGGGGAAGGGTGATCGACCAGTCCCGAGGGCGCTCCAACGCTGGTGCCTCCAGCACGCTGAGCAGGTCCTTGGCCTGGGCGCGCAGGTTGGCATCGCTGCAGCGCAGGACCTGGCGGCAGCAGGCCATGGCCCGGAGGGTGTTGCCCTGGCCCATCCAGGCGGTGGCGAGCAGGAGTTGCAATTCAGCCCCTTGGGGCGTGGCAGGAGGGAAGGTCGCCGCCTGGGCCTCCAAGCAGCGGACCACCAACCCGTAGTCGCCCCGTTCGAGGCCAATCCGCGCTGGCAAGAAAGGATCGACCGTGAGATCGGGAGTGCTCAAGGGGCCAACCGCGCCTTAGTCCTTCAGTGAGCGCTCGCTGCCCACCACCATCGTGCCAATCCCCGCATCGGAGAACACTTCCAGCAACAGGGCATGGGCGACCCGGCCATCGATGATGTGGGCCGCTGCGACCCCCTGGGCCAGGGCCCGAATGCAGCATTCGGTTTTGGGCGTCATGCCCCCATCGACGACCCCGCTGGCGATTAACTCGCGGGCGTCGGCCAGGGTGAGTTGCCGGATCAGGGAGCCAGGCTCTTGCCGGTTTCTCAAGATGCCCGCGGTATCGGTGAGCAGGATCAACTTTTCGGCCTGGAGTGCGGCGGCCAATTCGCCTGCCACGGTGTCGGCATTGATGTTGTGGGCTTGGCCCGAGCCATCGGCGGCCACGCTGGAAATCACGGGGATGTAGCCGGCCTCCAGGAGGGGATGGAGCACGGCCGGATCGACGGCGGCCACTTCGCCCACCAACCCGTTGGAGCCGTCGCCATAGGTGCGGGCTTTGACCAGGCTGCCGTCACTGCCACACAGCCCCACGGCCCGCCCGCCCACTTTGTTGAGGCCATTGACGATGTGCTTGTTGACCCGGCCAACGAGCACCATCTCCACCACGTCCATCGTGGCGGGGGTGGTGACCCTGAGGCCGTTACGAAATTCGGGCTCGATGTGGAGTCGATTCAGCCAGTCGTTGATTTCCGGCCCACCGCCATGCACCACCACCGGCTGAACTCCCACCGAAGCCAGCAACACCAGATCGCGGTACACCGCGTCGCGCAACTCGGCTGAGGCCATGGCCGCGCCGCCGTACTTCACCACCACCCGCCGGCCAGCGAAGCGTTGGATGTAGGGCAGGGCCTCGCTGAGGACCGACACCCGCAACGTGTCTTGGTTGCTGATCAAAGAATCGGAAGACAAGGCGGTAGGCACCTCAGAGGATTAAGCCACTCCAGCTTGGGGCAGCAGGCTCAAACGGAATGATCCTTGACCAGTCGGCTCGAGTTCGGCTAACAGATTGGGACCAAAGAAGCGTCCCAGCCGCTCCTGTTGGGCCTGCCAGCGGCTGAAGGCAACGCCCTCACAGCGGAAGGCCAGCCGCAGGCCATACAGCCCGTTGCAATCCAGCTCTTCAATGGAGACCAGTTGGGGGGGGGCGTCTTCGTCCCAGAGCTTCAGGGCCTCGAGGGAGCTCTCAAGGTGGGCCTTTTGGCCATAGCGCCAGCGCACCACATCGGCCAAGAGCTTGGCCAGGGGCTCGCTGGTGCTTTGCTCCCGCAGGGCCTTGAACTGGCTGGCCGTCGTGAGCCTCTGGGCAGGCGGTAATTCAGATGATTTGAGGGCCAGGCCCCCAATGAAAATCGGGATGCCATAGAAAATTGTGGGCAAGCTCAGGTTCGGACTATCGGTGAGATAGGCAATCGAACCAATGACCGTGAGGAAGGCGCCTGCCACCGTGACGAGGCTGCCGGGTGAGAAAAGTGCTTGCATGAGGTCATCTTCCCGTATGCCGATGGCCACTGCCGAGCTCCCAACCCCAGAGTTAGTGGCCCAATTGCGTGCCGATCGCCAGTGGTTGCTTCGTCAAATTGATGCGGGCCGCTGGCCCGAATGGCGCCTGGATCTGGCTGCTCTGGAGCGGGAGCTGGGCCAATTGCTCGAGCAGGTTGGGGAGCGGATTTAGCCGAGCCCTGCTTTAAAAGGGGATCTCGTCATCGGTATCGCCCAGATCGGGCACCAAGGGGGAGGTGTTCCAGGAGGCAGGCTCCTGGACCGCTTGTGCAGCAATCGCCGCCGGCTCTGGGGCAGATACCCGCCGGGGTGCCGGGGCCGGAGGGCGGCCGCCCCCCGCTGGGGCAGAGATTGGTTGAAAGGATGGGTTGGCGGGCTGGGCCGAGGGCATGGCTGCTCCTGCGGCTCCCACGGCATGGAGTCTGGCCAGGGTGAACTCGGCCTTCTTCTCCTTGACGCCGTCCTGGCGGGTCACGGTGTTCATCCGCAGCCGACCCTCAATCACCAGGCGCTGGCCCACCTGGACACGATTTTGCAGGTCCTGGGCCAGATTGCCCCAGCCCACCACCTTGAGCTGCCCTGGGGGATCGTCTGCCCGTAGACCATCAAGCTGGACAGCCATTTCCGCCACAGGCGTCTGGTTGTCCTGGGTGTAGCGCACCTGGGGGGCTTCCAGGACGTCAACCTCGAGCAAGCAGTGATTCACACCCCAGGACCCATTGGTTGCGCCATCCTGATGCACGACCCTCCTTTGCACCAGGCCTCGCCGCGTCTTTGGCTGTTTGCTGGCACCGGTGAGGGTCCCCCCCTGGTGTCAGCCCTTCTGGCCATGGGATGGCACGTGAAGCTCAGCCTGGTGAGTGCGGTGGCTGGTCGGGCCTATGCGGCCCATCCGCACCTCGCCATCTCCATTGGGGCGATCGGAACAGCGGCAGCCATCACGGCAGGGTTGGATCGGGCCCAGGCGATTGGGGAACCATTCCAAGTGGTGGTCGACGCCACCCACCCCTTTGCTTGCCAGATCAGTGCTGATTTGGCAGCGGCCTGTCTGGGCAGGTCCCAGCCGCTGCTACGGCTTCGCAGGGAGAGGTTTGGTTTTGAGCATGGGGAGGCTGCCAGGGGACGTGCCAGCCAAGAAGCCCGTCAGGGCCAATCGGCACAGCTGCTCAAAGGATTGGAGAGCCTGTCGACTCTCAACCTGCAGCAGGAGAAGCTTTTGCTCGCCATTGGCCATCGCCAACTCGCCAGGGCCGTTGAGCTGACGCCTGGGGCCGTGCACCATGCCCGGCTGCTACCCCATGCCACCAGCCTTCAGCAGGCCATGGCCGCCGGTTTGGCGCCAAACCGGGTGGCCTGCCTGCGGCCGGGCGCAGGGCCGGGGGGGCCTTCGTTTGCAGCCAGTATTGAGGAGGCCCTGGTGCGGCAATGGGGGATCACCACGGTCCTGGCGCGTCAATCGGGCGGGGTCACCGAAGCTTGTTGGCGGGATGTGGCCCAGCGGTTGTCGCTGACGTTGCTTTTGCTGCAACGCCCCACTGAACCTGAAGGGGTGGAGGCCCTTGGCCAGGCCGACCTGCTGAACCAGCTTCAAGAACGCATCGCCAGGGTGTCTTGCCCCAAGCCTTCGCCCACTCAGCCTTAACCAGCCACCCCTTCTCCCAGGTGCTCCGCCACCAACGCCTTGAGGGAGGCCTGGGGTCTGGGTCCGAGTTGGGTCACGACTAACCCGGCGCAGAGTGATCCCAGCTGGCCGCAGCGCTCAAGGCTTTCGCCCCGGGTGTAGCCATGCAAGAAGCCCGCGGCATAGAGATCCCCAGCCCCCGTGGTGTCTACCAAGGAACCCAGCACGTAGGGAGGAACCACGATGGTTTGATCGCCGCTCAACACCACCGAGCCCTGCTCGCTGCGGGTGAGGGCAGCCACCTTGCAGCGGCCGCGGACCTGATCGGCGGCTTCCTCGAAGCTGTTGGCTTGATAGAGGGCTGTGATTTCCATTTCGTTGGCAAACAGCACATCCACATGGCCATCCACCAGCTCCAGGAAGCTGGCGCGGTGGCGCTTCACGCAGAAGGCATCGGAGAGGCTGAGGGCCACCTCCCCGCCATGGGCCCTGGCTACTTCGGCGGCGGCGATGAAGGCCTTTTTGGCGTCATCGCTATCCCACAGGTAGCCCTCGAGGTAGAGCATCTGGGCCTGGGCCACCATCTCCAGATCGAGGTCCGCCGGATCCAGGCCCACCGATGCCCCGAGGTAGGTGCACATGGTGCGCTGGGCGTCGGGGGTGACCAGGATTAGGCAGCGGGCCGTCGAGGCCCCTGTGGTGGCGGCTGGCGTTTCGAAGCGGGCGCCCACCGAGCGTATGTCGTGGGCAAAGATCGCCCCGAGCTGGTCGTCCCGCACGCGGCCGATGAAGCCGGCCCGGCTGCCCAGTTGGGCGATGCCTGCCAGGGTGTTGGCGGCTGAGCCACCGGAAGTCTCAAGCCCAGGCCCCAGGCTGCCGTAGAGCCGTTCTGCTTGGACTTCATCCACCAGGGCCATGGTGCCCTTGGTGAGGGAATGGTTGTCGAGGAAGGCCTCCTCGGTCTGCACCAGCACATCCACGATGGCGTTGCCGATGCCAACGACATCGAGGGTTTTGGCTGACATGCGGGGATTGGGGGAAAGGGGGCTGGACAGGCGGGGGTTGGACTTGCTTAGGCGCTGAGCAGGGCCCGCTTGGGACCATGGATTGGATCTTCCACCACGATCGTTTGATCGCGGTTAGCACCCAGCGACACAATCGCGATGGGCACCTCCATCAAGTCGGCGAGGAAGCGCAAGTAGCTCATGGCCGTGGCTGGAAGTTGCTCGAGACTGCGGCAATCTGCTGTGGAGCACTGCCAGCCAGGCAGCGTTTCAAAGATCGGCTTGCAGCGGGCGAAATCTTCTGCGCTGCTGGGGAAATAGTCCACCCTTTGGCCATCGAGTTCGTAGGCCACGCAAACCTGGATCTCGTCTAATTCATCCAGCACATCCAGCTTGGTGATGGCCAGGCAATCGAGGCCGTTCACCTGAACCGCATAGCGTCCGATCACGCCGTCAAACCAGCCGCAGCGCCGGCGCCGGCCGGTGGTGGTGCCGTATTCGCCACCCCGATCGCAGAGGTGGTCGTTGAGGCTGCCCTCGAGCTCGGTGGGGAAGGGGCCTTCCCCAACCCGGGTGGTGTAGGCCTTGGCCACCCCAATCACCCGGTCGATCAGGGTTGGACCCACGCCCGCTCCAATGCAGGCACCACCGCTCACGGGATTGGAGGAGGTGACGTAGGGGTAGGTACCGTGATCCAGATCGAGAAGGGTGCCTTGGGCTCCTTCAAACAGGATGTTTTTGCGGCCCCGGGCGGCCTGATGGATGGTCCTGGTGCAGTCGACCACATGGGGCGCAAGCCGCTGGCCATAGGCCACGTACTCGGTGACGACGGCATCGAAGTCGAGGGGCTCAAGGCCGTAGAGCTTCTGGAGGATCTCGTTCTTTTCTGCCAGCGGACCAGCAAGACGATCCCGAAGCCTGGCTTCATCCAGGATGTCAATAATTCTGATCCCGTTGCGCTCCGACTTGTCGGCATAGGTGGGACCAATGCCTCGACCGGTGGTGCCGATGCGGCGATCGCCGCGGCGGAGTTCCATCGCCTGGTCGAGCAGGCGGTGGTAGGGCATGGTGACGTGGGCCGTGCTGGCCAACTTGAGACCGCTGATATCGATGCCATAGCCCTCAAGCATGGCGAGCTCGCCAAGCATCACCTTGGGATCCACCACCGTGCCTGAACCAATCAGGCAGATGGTGTCGGGATAGAGGATTCCGGAGGGGATCAGGTGCAGCTTGAGCACCTTGTCGTCCACCACGATGGTGTGTCCGGCGTTCACCCCCCCTTGGTAGCGGACAACCACATCGGCTGAACGACTCAGCAGATCAGTGATCTTCCCTTTTCCCTCGTCGCCCCACTGCGCACCGATGACGACAACGTTGGCCAAACACACAGCGGCCCGAAGCCGCTTCTGAGCACAATCAGTGATCTTCTCAGACGGAATGCCCCTTCGTCAAAAAGTAGGGCTTCCGGCGGGGCCTAGGCACCCCGGGTGGCGTTGACCTCAGCTTTCTTGAGCTCCTTGGTGAGGCGCTCCTTGAGGGCATCGGGCAGGGGCCGATTCGGGTAGTTTGTGTAGTGGCCAGCAAGGGAGTTGACCGCCGTTTGCATGGTGGTGAAGGAGCCCAGGCCATTGATGGCACTGCGGGGGCGGTAGCGGGCCACGTAGCCACTCATCAAACTGCGGGCCTGGCTTTCTGCCTCGGGTCGGCCGGGATCATCGGCGCCTAGGGCGATGGTGGACAGCAGGACATCGGCTACAGCCACCGTATCTTCGAGGTAGTTGCCGCTCAGGCCGGTGCCAGAGGCATTGCAGCCCGTTAGCAGCAAGCATGCAGCGAGGCAAAGGGCCATAAAGCCCCCCAGGAACCGCTGGGTCCAGGCAGTGATGGCAGCGGTCATGGGGAGATGGCGGCGGATAGGGATCGTAGGGGGCCGCATCCAACCCACCGAGCGCTTCCTAGTGGTTCGGGCTAGATCCCGGTGCGCTGCTGCTGCAAGACCGGTAAGAGCGTCGTGAGCAGGTTTGTGGCGGCGATGTCCCGCTTCTCCCCCGTGGTCCGTTCCACGAGCTCCACGAAGCCTTCGCCGGCCCCGCGGCCTACCACCACGCGCCAGGGGATGCCCACCAGGTCTGCGTCTTTGAATTTGACCCCAGCCCGTTCGCTGCGGTCATCCAACAGGGCATCCACGCCCGCCTCCTGGAGTTGCCCGTAGAGGTGTTCGGCGAGTTCGGCTTGGTTGGGCTCGGCAATGTTGGCGGGCACCACAATCACCTCAAAAGGAGCAATCGAAACGGGCCAGCAGATCCCATGGGCATCGTGGTGTTGTTCCACGGCGGCTTGGGCCAGCCGGGACACCCCGATGCCGTAGCAGCCCATCCACAGCGCCTCTTCGGTGCCGCTTTCCGTGGTGAACCGCGCCCCAAGGGCTTCGGAGTATTTACGGCCCAGTTGGAAGATGTGGCCCACCTCAATGCCCCTGGAGGCTTCGAGGGTTTGGGAAGGGTCGTGGCAGCAGCCATCGCCCGGTTGGGCCGATCGCAAATCCACCGCCTCTGGGCAGGCCACCAGCTCATCCCAAGCGGCTCCCACCAGGTGGGTGTCCACCTGATTGGCCCCGCAAACAAAGCGCTTGAGGGCCGTGGCCGTGGGATCGGCGAGCCTCAGGAACTGCTTGCTCCATTGGCTTGAAGCCTGAAGAGCAGCATCGCTCAGATGGGGCCCCAAGGACCCAAAGGGCAGGGGATCGAGGCCCTGGCTTGCCATTTGATCGGCGCTAATCGGGGCAATCTCCAGCAGGGCACCCCATGCCTGTTGGGCCCTGGCCGTCACCGCATTGGCCAGTTTCACGTCGTTGAGTTGCTGATCGCCCCGCAGGCTGATCAGCAGCGGTTGGGCGGGCCCTTCGGCGAAGCGGGCTAGTAGTACCAGCACCTTCACCGTTTGGGTGGGGTCAAAGCCATGGCAGGCGCAGAGGTCGTCAATGCTGGTTTGCCCTGGGGTGGCGAGGGGTTCGCAGCCCTGGGCTTCCAAGGCCATCGCCACCGGGGGAATCGATACGGCCCTCTCTTGGTTGGCCGCATACAGGCCATCGCCACTGGCCAAGATGAGATCTTCGCCAGCATCGGCGGTGACCATGAATTCCTGGCTGGCCGAACCGCCAATCGCCCCGCTATCGGCTTCAACGGCGACGGCCCGCAAGCCACAACGGGCGAAAATCCGGCGGTAGGCCTGGTCCATGGCGCCGTAGGTCTCCTTGAGGGAGAGCTCATCGGCGTGGAAGGAATAGGCATCTTTCATGATGAATTCCCGCCCGCGCATCAGCCCGAAGCGCGGTCGAATCTCATCCCTGAACTTGGTTTGTATTTGATAGAGGCTGACCGGCAGCTGGCGGTAGGAACGGAGTAAATCCGAAGCCAAAGCCGTGATCACCTCCTCATGGGTGGGCCCAAGGCCGAGCTCCCGGCCCTGGCGGTCCTGAAGGTGGAACATGATCCCTTCGCCAGCGGTGTAGCCCGCCCAGCGCCCACTCCGTTCCCAAAGCTCGGCGGGTTGAAGCTGGGGCAACAGGGTTTCGAGGGATCCGGTGCGATCCATCTCCTGGCGCACGATCAGGGAAACCTTCTGCAGTACGCGCCACAGCAGGGGAAGGTAGGCGTAAATCCCGGAGGCGATCCGGCGTATGTAACCCGCCCGGAGCAACAATTTGTGGGAGGGGATTTCGGCTTCGGCCGGGTCGTCGCGCAACGTCACCAGCATTAGGCGGGAGACGCGCATGGCCTTAACAACTCGGTAATGGGCGGAACCTATCACTGCATGGCTAGAAAACCTCTGCTAAGGTCCGGCCTCATTCCCGCCTGTCCAAAGGCTGTCTCATGCTTCCCTCCCTTGGCCCGATCGACCCAGAGGTCAGTGGGGCCATCGCAGACGGATCCAGGTTTGGTGCCCCGTCTGAGGGGGGTGCCCAGGCGAGCGAGGGTCTGATTTCTATCGACGACGTTCAAAAAGCCCTGAATCGGTCTCGGGCCTCGGTGTATCGCTACACGAATACCGAGCCTCGAAATCTCAATCCCCCGTTTAATCCTCGCAAGCTCAACCCGGAATACCGCACCGATCAAAAAGACGCGCTGTTGTTTCATCCCAACGAGGTAGCTCGCTTCGCCCGAGATGTGCTTCGCATCAAAGAAGTCACGGTTGAGGTCCTCAATTCGCCTTCTACCGCGACCCAGCAACTGTTAGGAGCCATTCTTGATGAACTCAGGCTGATCCGTGCCCGGCTTGACCAGGTGGAGGCCAACCCCACGGCCGATCTCAAGGCCCGCAGGCACCAGCACGATCAGGAAGCGAGACCAGCGGCCTAGGGCAGCTCCCAGCGGCGGTTTCAACTAATATGATTATGTTTCCCACGTAGAATTAATCCGAGTGATTGGGTGTCAGCAACCATTGGCTGCACCACTCGATCTTTTTCTGTCCCCCTGCCTGCCCCCCAGGGCCGGCCTTGTCCCCCGCCTTTGACCCGTGGTCGGCCCCAAGCGCCTCGCCACAACCCTATGGATTCCGTTCCCCGAGCCCCCCACCCAGGCCAGCCTGGTTTAATCCCCGCTTCGCCTGTTGCGGCAGAAGCCAACGAGTCATCGGGTGAGCCAGCTGATGATCCCTACAGTCCGGGCCCCCAACCCCTTCCCTATCTCCTGGGTGTGTTGATTGCCCTTGCCACCGCCATTGTTCCGATCGCCACGGTCGTTGGCGGGCGTTCTTTGGATGGGAGGCCTGAGGAACTGAATCAATTGACTGCAAGCCCCTCTAGCGCCGCCGTTGCAGCAGAAATCCCTCGTAGCCGAGGGCCTGGAACACCCGGGCTGGATCGCCAAAGCCAGCCGCATTGACCAGGGCCGTCAGACGGGCTTCGCCGATCGGGTGAAGACCCTGGGTTAGGGGTTCTAGATCGGCCCCGTCCGTGGCGAGGCCCCTGAGGCCACTGGCCCTTTGGAAGCCCAGCCAAGCTGCCTGCACCTGGCTCTGGAGGGGAGAGCGTTCCGGTGCCATCAGATCGACGAGCACCAATTGGCCCCCCGGCTCCAGGCTGCGGGCCAAGGCGGAGAGGAAGGCCAGTTTGCTGCCGTCATCGGGCAAGGACTGCAACACCAACACCGAGAGCGCCCCACAAAAACGACTGTCCGCTTCGAGGGCCTCAACCGTGGTCTGCTGCCAGTGAATTGCGCTGCTGGTTTCGTCCAATCGGGCTTTGGCGGCCTGGAGCATCTCGTTGGAGGGATCAATGGCCCAGAGTTGCCAATCGGGCCGTTGGGCTTGGGCCTCCACGAGTTCGGCACCGGTGCCGCAGCCAGCGACAAGCACGGCGGCCCCCGCTGGAGCTCCTAACGGGGAGGCCGCCAAGAGCGCCACCGAAAGCCGCGCCAAGCTCGCGTAGCCAGGAATTAACTGCTGGACCGTGAGGTCATAGCCCAAGGGAGCAGCCACGGGGTGACGGCAACAGCCCCGATGTTAGGGAAGGTGCCGGGCGTGGCTTAAGTTAGGCGGCGCCATTGACACCGTTCGACCGTGCCCACCATCCGTTTTGAACAGGAAGGCCAGCAGGTCGGATGCATTGAGGGTGCCAATCTGCGCAAAGCGGCCCTCGATGCCGGAATTAATCCCTACAAGGGCCTCAACAACGTCAACAACTGCGGTGGCCTTGGCCAGTGCGGTACCTGCGTGATGGAAGTGCTCGAGGGTGCCCAGAACCTCTCTCCCCGCAGTGACGTCGAACAGGTTTACCTGGCTGATCGGCCCGCCAACTTCCGCTTGAGCTGCCGCACCAGCGTGAACGGGGACGTCACCGTGCGGACCAGGCCGTCCAATGCGGTGGGCCAGGGATCCAACAGCCTGCTGGGTGCCCTTAAGGCTTTGATTGGCAAATAGCCGATCTTTCGGGCCCAGCCCCCGCAAGCTGCCCATAGAGACAAGGCTCCGCCAGGGGCCCATAGAGACAAGGCCCCCCCAGGGGCCTTTTTGATGCACACCCTCCGCTTGGTTCCGTGAAGCTCTACAGCTACGCCCAGTGCTCCACCTGCAGCAAAGCGATCCAATGGCTCAAAGACCATGGCCATCACCCCGTGCCGATCGATATCACCAGCTCCCCGCCAACCCGCTCTGAATTGGAACTGGCCCTGCAGCAGCTCGGGCGTAAGCGGCTGTTCAACACCAGCGGCAAGAGTTACCGGGCCCTTGGGTCCGCCGTGGTTCAGGCGATGGACGACCAGCAAGCCCTCGACGCCCTCGCAGCCGATGGCAAGTTGATCAAACGCCCTTTTTTGATCACTGCCGCGGGCACGGTGATCACCGGCTTCAATCCCCAGGAGTGGCAGGCCCAGTTGTGAGGGCATCCAGTTCCCGAATCAAGGCATCGATCCCCGAGCGGTTGATCTGACTCAAATAGGTGCCCTTGAGATCGTCAATCAGGGCGCAAAGGAGCTCCTGGGATCGAACCAACCCTTCGCCGCGCTCGAGGGCACTGGCCAGCTCCTCCCAGAACCGATCAATCACCTGCTGCAGCAGATCCAGTTGCACGGCGTCGCGACGGGCGAGCTGGTTGCCGGTGCTGCGGGCCAGGTCCAAGAGGCTTTCCACCATGCCACCGGCCAGTTGCTTGCTGAGGCCCGTTTCCACTTGCAGCAAGGGCTTGAGTTGGCGCAAGGGCAGGGGCACCACGGTGCGATCGAGGCTTTGGCGCAGGCTGTAGCCCAGCACCCCTTGCAGCTCAGGGCCCAGTCGGGGTAAAACCTGCCCCAACACCAGGGGGGCCCAAATCCTCACGAGTTCGACGAGTTCCCGTTCGCCGCTGTTGCTGCTCACGCTTTGATGGCTACACAGTCGGCGAATTTGCTGGGGCCACTGGCGGGATCGGATGATTCCCTGGGCCCCATCGAGCAATTGCAAGGCCAAGACTTCAAACAGCTCGACGGCCAACAGCGCCACGACGGCTCGGCTCACCACCGCCCGTAGGGGCTCGATGGTGATCAGCCCCGAGCTCTGCAGGCGCTCGATGACGGGCAGAAGCCTTAACCAGCGCCAAAACGGCAGCAGCAACGGCAGATCAACCCAGCGGCGCAGCAAGGCGTCGCGCCAACGCAAACCAGGCAAGCGGCGGCGCAAGCGAATCACCCGCAGCCCAATGTCGATGGCAAAGACGCTCTGAAACAGCAGCAGGTCAATCCGCCAAAAATGGTCGGTGGGGCGCCCATTGCCATCGATGGAGCGCCAATAGTTGGTGGCCACCAGGGGCAGCACCTGGCCCTGCCAAAACTGTCTTTCCTGGGCCCAGCCCTGCTGCTGCAGCCAAGGGGCGCTGAGGAGCTGGGCGGCTGCTTGACGGGCCGAGTTCTGGTTGGCCCGTTGTCGCAGGCGATATTTGATTTTTTCGAGGGTGGCCGAACCTTCTGACGCTAAAAACGGATTGGCATCAATCAACTCGGCGGTGAGCTGGGCCTGGTGCTTGAGGAGCGACCGTTGCAGCGGGCTCAAGGGTTGGCCCTGCCGCAGGGGGAGCAGGGCCCGGTCAAGGGCCCGAAACTGACCCAGGTAGGCCTGGGTCTCCCGGTGGGGTTCGATGCCCTTGATGGGATCAATCCAGGGGGTGATATCTGGAATCATCCCCAGGGGCACCACCAAGGGCACCGAGGGAATGGGATAGAGGTTCCGCTGGAGCCAGAAGGTGCGCAGCGGCACGTAGCTGATGTCGAAGGCCACCCACAGCAGGTTCACCCCGGCCCATACCGCCACAAAACGGTCCCAGCCCCTGCTCCAGCGGCCAGAGGATTGGGAGGCCTGGTCTTGCCAGCGGGGACGGGCCATCAGGGGATTTCGGGATGGGCGCAGGGGTGCCTAATCTGACGGGTGCGGGTAGGGATTCAGGGTTGAGCGACAACAGCAAAGCATCAGCTGATGCCCCTGAAGACGGGCAAGACGAACAAGCCAAACCAGACAGTGGCAAGTCGCAGCAGCCGAGGGAAAGCGCCTGGTCCTTTTGGCGCAGTGTGGTGATCACCTTGGCGGTGGCCCTTGGCATTCGCCAGTTTTTGGTGGAAGCCCGCTATATCCCCTCCGGATCGATGTTGCCCGGGCTGCAGATTCAGGACCGGCTCCTGGTCGAGAAACTGAGTTACCACAAGAGGGCTCCCCAACGGGGGGACATCGTGGTCTTCCATTCCCCCTATCACTTCGATCCGGTTCTCTCCAGTACCAGTGACCGCAATCCCCTGCGCTGCCTCGTGGTGAACCTGCCGTTGGTGGGCAATTTGCCGGGCGTTGCCAATCCCGCCTGCGACGCCTTCATCAAGCGGGTGATTGCCTTGCCCGGTGAACAGGTGAGCGTCGATCCCACGGGCCACGTGACGATCAACGGCCGCAGATTGATCGAGCCCTACGTGAAGACCTACTGCCAGGTGGATGGCCAGGGATTGGGACCTTGTCGGACCCTCAATGGGGTGGTGCCCAAGGGCCATGTGCTCACCCTGGGGGATAACCGGGCGAACAGCTGGGATGGTCGGTTCTGGCCAGGGGGTGCTTTCCTGCCCCAGAAGGAAATCATTGGGCGGGCCTTCTGGCGTTTTTATCCCTTCAACCACACGGGCGCGTTGACGCCGAAAGCAGCCAGTCTTCAGCCTTTGTGAGGCCCGTGGCGCGAATCTGCCCCTTCAGGGCCGCACCCAGGAGTGGCTGGTTGGCTGCAAGGGAAAGGGACTCCTGGGGGTGCCAGGTCCAGGGGGCTTCGGGATCGAACAACAACCAGCGGCGGCTGCCGATCTCCAATCGCTCGGGAGTCTCGCCAAGGAGCTGCGACCCCCCCCAGCTCAGCACCTGCCAAAGCTGGGCTGGAGTCCAGCCTCGGCCGGCTACCAACTGCTGCCACAACTGGGACAACACCAGGCCCCGGGGGGCCCCATGGCCGGCGATGCCCGGGCGCCGTTGATCCAAGGGCAACAGTTGCTCCTCCGCATCCAAGGGGGTGTGATGGACGGCCACCGCGGTGATGAGTCCGGAAGCCAAGCCGGCAATCAGGGCTTCGCGATCCCTGGGGGTGCCCAGGGATGGCACCAGCCGCCAACCCTCGGCCGCGGGATCGAGCTGGCCGCTATCGGCTACCAGGTGCCACCAGTCCACGGTGGCCATGGCTGGTACATCCCCATTTCTGGGCTGGGATCGCTGCTGCTCGAGCAGGTCGACCCCCGCGGCGGTGGAGAGATTCATCAGCACCAGGTTTTTGGAGCTTGGTAAGGCCCCAAGGGCCAAAAGGCTGGACAGCGGCAAGGTTTCGCTGACCGTCGGATCGGGCGGCCAGCCAGCGCGCAGGGCCTCGACCCCTTCCCGCACAAACCCACTGGCGCAGAGGGAAGCCTGCCGGGGCGCCACCAACACAGGCGAATCCCCCATCTCGCCGATGGCCAGACCCCTCTCCAGCAGGGCTAGGGGCGGGTGTTCATCGCCGGCAGCGAGGCCCACGGCACCGGCGGCCAGTTGGTCAGCGTGGGCGGCCAGTTCTTGATCGGAGCCTTCCAGGCTGAAGCTGCCCCAGAGCAGCAGCCGCATCGGTGCAGGCCAGTCCAGGCCCAGCCGTTCCGGTCGATCGCGCCAGCAGGATGCCCAAGGCAGCAGCCCAACCGTGCCGTAGCCCCCAGCCGCCGCGGCCCTTGCCAGGCTGGCCAGGGTTTCGCAGCGGCCCCCCAGGGGGTCTTCCAGAACGCTGTGGGGATCGACCAAGGTGGGAGCCAAGAGCCATCCGCTGGCCTCGATTGGGGTGAGGCCCTGCTCCTGGGCGCTGGAGGCCACCGGGTCGCCCCAGTTCAGGAGCGCCCCGGCGGGATCGATCAGGGCGTCAGTGGTTTCGATGGGCTGCCCGGGGCCTGGCAGTAGCGAAACCTGACGCAGCCAGAGGGGTTGCATCAAGGCTTAGAGCGCCCCCGCGGCGGTGCGATCCAGTACCCCACCCAGATGGGTGGTGAGGTTCATGGCAGCGACCACCGGCCGCTCCCCGGGGCCTTTGGGATAGTCGATCACAGTGACACCCCCGTTGCCCTGTTTGATCGCCCAGATGTCGGCAGGGGTGAGCCCTAGCAGGGCACAAAGAATGGCCTTGTTGACCGCATCATGGGCAACCACCAAGGCAGTTTCATCGTCGCCCAGGCTGGCTGCAATTCGATTCCAGGTGGCTAGGGCTCGATTCCAGACGTCGTGAATGGTTTCGCCTTCGGGCATTTGTACGGTTTCTGGGGCCCGCTTCCAAGCGGCGAGGAGCTCAGGCCACCCCGCGGCAATCTCCTGCTCCAGGCGGCCTTCCCACAGACCATGGCCAATTTCCACGAGGCCAGTGGTGCTGGTGAGGGGCACGCCGGGATGGGTTGCCAAGATCGCTTCAGCGGTTTGCCTGGGCCGAGCCATACAACTGGTGTAGGCCCGCTGAATACACACGGGAGCCAAAAAGTTGCTGGCCGCCTCGGCCTGGGCGCGCCCATTGGCGTTGAGGGGAATATCAATTTGACCTTGGAACCGGCCCTCCCGATTCCAATCGGTCTCTCCGTGCCGCACCAACAACAGGCGAGGGCCTGGGCCCTTGGTCGGGATGGGCTCGCCCAGGTGCCCTACCCCATTGAGGGATTCGACCTGGACGGTCGTGGCACCGTCGGGTCCAGGCGCCAGGTTCAACACCGAGATCGAACAGTTGTCCACCCGCAGCCGTCGGAACCCCGATAGCGGCAACCCCAGCAGGCCCAGGATAAGGCAGCGCAGGATGGCGTTGTGGCCCACCACCAGAACGGTTGTTTCGGCCTTGGCATCGAGGCCATCACCCTGCTCGGCCAGCAGCCGTTGCTTGAACTGCTCGGCCTGCTGGAACAGCTCTTGCAGGGGGACATAGGTGCTGCCGTCGGCGCGGCTGAGCTCCATCGTTTCCGGGCTCTGGCGCCATTGCGCTTCCTGGGCAGGGAAACGGTCCTGGACTTCGCTGCGTAGCAGCCCACTCCAGGGGTCCAGATCGATTTCCAGCAGGTCGTCGCAGAGCTGGGCTTCAAGGGCTTGCCCCTGGTCGGCCAGGAGGGCCGTTGCGGTGTCCTTTGCCCTGCGCAGTGGAGATGTATAGGCCTGGTCAAAGCCGAGATCCACCAGCGCCTTGCCGGTGGCCCGGGCCTGCTCCCATCCCTCAGGGGTGAGGACGGCTAGGTCATCGCGGCCCTGGATGCGGTGCTCAACGTTGAAGCTGCTTAGCCCGTGGCGGACCAACACAATCCGGAGAGGCACGGGTCTGGAGCTGCTCGGCGGTCATCGTATGAGAGAGGAGAATCGGGGTCCACTTGTGCCCCCTGCGCTTGAGCCCTAGCGCCCCCCAATCCCCCCGGCGTACTCCGGCTTGGAAAAGCCTGCTGGCGCTTTTGAGCCTGGTGCTCAGTGGGCTGCTTTGGCTGAACGGCTTGGTGGACAGTTTGCAGCGCCCTTCGGTGGGCAATGCCCTCGCCCTGCGCCAGCTCGAACTGTCCGTCCTGGCGGCCCCGGCGTTGCCCGCACCCCTCAAGGGTTTGCTGGGTGGCGTTGCCCCTGCCACCAGTCTGCGCGAAGAGCTCGAGCACCAGATCGACCAGTCCCAAGCACCGGCACCCCCTGGCCAAGTTCTGGAGTTGGCCTTGCTGGTGCAGCAGGCCGGGGATTCGGCCAAAGCCAACCAACTCTTCAATGGCCTGATGGGTCAGGTCAGCCCAGAGCAACGCGTCTTGCTTGGCGCCCTGGCCCGCCCATCGGGAACCAATCCCATGGCCCCTTTCCAAGGGGTTCCTTTGCAGGCCGGTTGGATTCTGACGCCGCTGCAGCAGCAGTTGGTTTGTGATCGACTGAACCAGCTGGGTGCAGTGGCCTCCGCCACGGGCCCTTGCGCCGCCGCCAACAATGGCCAACGCCAAGCCGCCCTCCACCACAACGCCTTCTTGCGCCTGTTGGGCCTCAGCGCGGCTCCGGTGCTGCTCCTGCTGCTGGGCAGCGGGTTTTTGCTGAGGGAACTCTGGCAGCGGTGGCGCCACAAGGCCCTTCCGGTGGCAGAGCTGGTGGGACCGCCGCTCGATTTGGTGGATGTGACCTTGCTGGTCGCTGGTGGGTTTGTGGTGTGCGGTGAACTGCTCACCCCCCTGGTTCTGGCCCCGGTGCTTCAAAACAGCCTGGGATTTCTCAGGGCAGATCCGGCCCTGCAACAGGCGCTGGCCGTTCTGGGCATGTATCTGGGTTTGATGAGCTTGCCCCTGTTGATTCTCTGGGCCCAGCTGCGGGGGAAGGCACCCAAGCCGGAAGGGGGCTGGCTGCAATGGCGCTGGCAGCCGTTGGCTTCGGCCGTTCGTCAAGCCTGCCTCCAGGTGCTGAAGGTGTTGCCCTTGGTCACCCTGGTGGGTTGGCTGTTTGATCAGCTGGTCAGTAAGGCCAGCGGCAGCAATCCCCTGTTGGAGCTGGTGCTCACCACGACCAATCCCTTGGCATTGCTGTTGTTTTCGATCACCGCCATGGTGCTAGCGCCCCTGTTTGAGGAGACCCTGTTTCGGGGTGTCCTGTTGCCGGTGCTTGCTCAGCGCTATGGGGGGCTTTGGGGTGTGGTGATCAGCGCCTTGGTGTTTGGGATTGCCCACCTCAGCTTGGGGGAGCTGCCGGCCCTGTTTGTGCTCGGCTTGGGTCTGGGTTGGCTGCGCCTGCAGAGCGGTCGGCTGGGCCCCAGTGTGTTGATGCACGGTCTATGGAATGCCCTCACCTTCGCCAATTTGTTGTTATTGGCTGGTTAGGGCGAATCAAGACCTTGCTGTAGTCCGCTAGGGATGGTTCACTTGCGGAGCGCAAGGTCCCCCTTTTGGTTGCCTCGTTTACCTCCCAACAGGCAGCTCCCCAGGCCCCTCGCCCTCGCCGACCGAGTACCAGCTCGTCCAAGAGTGCATTTGGACTAGGCCAAAGAGCCTCTGGTCTGGCCCAAACCAGTCGAGCCCTCGAGCTCCTGCAGGGCTCCCTGTCGGGTCGGAAGGTTGAACGCCGTTCGCCCTTGTTGGCTAGTTTTCACCGGGCTGCCGATGGAACCCTGGCTGGCCTTGGCCTTTGCATGTTGACCTTGAGTGGCCTCACCTTGCATTGGCAAACCCAATGGGGCCGCAACTATGCCCAACTGGAAGCCTCCCAGTCGCTAGGCCAGCGGATGCAGGAATCGGCTGCTGTCTTGGAGCAACATCACCTCGGAGCCGTCAGGCGTCCTGGCCAGCTGGTTCCCACCAATAGCGAGAACCTCATCTATCTTCAATTGGTCCAGAAGAGCCCCCAGTCCCAAGCGGTCGCCCTTCTCAGCAGCATTCAAATGGCCCCGATCCGCTCCGGCTATTGATCGGCCACTGAATGGCTCCCCGACCTCCCGCACCTCCCTTTCGAGCCAGCCGCAGGACCAGCAGAGCGTCCAAGGGCCCTCGCCAGGACGACCGGGTTTTGGCTCTGCATCTTGTCCCGGCCAGACGGCTGGTGGCAGTTTATTTGCTGCTTTGCGCGGGCTTGGTCGGCCTTGGCATCAGGCTTGCTTGGCTCCAATTGGTGGAGGCGGGTAATCTAGAGGCACGGGCCCGCTCGATTCAAACCAAGTCGATTGACCCGATCGGCGAGCGCCGCACGATCGTTGATCGCAACGGCACCCTCGTGGCCCTGGATGAGGAGCGATTCACCCTCTGGGCCCATCCCCGTTATTTCAACTTTCCAGGCGATGTTCCCCTGAAGATTCGTCCTGCCCAGGATGTGGCGGCAAAGCTGGCAACTGTTTTGGCCGTGCCCCAGGGCACCTTGATGGCGGCCATGGCGGGCAAACGTAGCGGGGTCAAATTGGCTAGCGATCTTGACCCTGAAACCGCAGCCCGGGTTCGGGCCTTGGGTGTCAGCGGTCTGGATTTGGAGGCTTACCCCCATCGCATCTATCCCCAGGGGAGTCTCTTCGCCAATGTGGTCGGCTTTTTGAACCTCGAGCGGGTTCCCCAGGCGGGGCTCGAGCAAAGTCGCAACAGGGATCTCAAGCGCAATGAGACGCCGCTACGCATGCTGAGGGGCGCCGATGGCACCCCCTTGCCAGCAGGCCTTTCAGCGGGCTCCCTCTATGGCGATGATCTGCGCCTGCAGCTCACCTTGGATGCCCGCCTGCAACAAGTGGCCCAGCAGGCCTTAATCCAACAGGTGAAGCAATGGCATGCCAAGCGGGGGGCTGCCCTGGTAATGGATGTGCGCAACGGCGAAATCCTGGCCCTGGCCTCAACGCCCTCTTACAACCCCAATACGTTCTGGAAGTTCAAGCCAGGGTTGTTTCGGGAGTGGTCAGTGCAAGATCTTTATGAACCCGGCTCCACCTTCAAGCCGATCAACTTGGCGATTGCCTTGCAGGAGCGGGCCATTGATCCCAAGGACAAGGTGATCGATAACGGCCGCCTCTCGATTGGCGGATGGCCGATTTTCAATCACGACCGTAAGGCCAATGGGGTCATTGATTTTCCCACCTTGCTTCAGGTTTCGAGCAACGTCGGCATGGTGCAGGCGATGAAGCACGTCAAGCGCGATCGTTTTTGGCAATGGATGCATACCTTTGGCATCAACGAAACCCCTGATACCGATCTGCCAGGCGCCGTGGCCGGAGAGTTGAAGGCTAAGGCAGATTTCGTCAGCCAACCGATCGAATCGGCGGTGGCGTCCTTCGGCCAGGGTTTCTCCCTTACCCCGTTGAAATTGCTCCAATTGCACGCCATGCTTGCCAATGGTGGTCGCTTGGTGAGCCCCCACATCACCAGGGGTCTGCGCTCGGGAGATGCCCTCGCTAGCCCGGCCCCTAGAAGTGGGGTTGCCCTACTCGATCCAGGGGTCACCCAAACCGTGATGCGCTGGATGGAGAGTGTGGTTCAAAAGGGCAGCGGCAAGGGCGCCCACATTCCGGGATATCGAATTGGGGGTAAAACCGGTACCGCCCAAAAGGCCGAGCGGGGGGTGTACATCCCCGGGGCCCGGATCTGCAGTTTCGTGGCCCATCTCCCCATTGATGATCCCCGCTTTGTGGTTCTGGTTGTTGTGGATGAACCGCAGGGAGGCAATGCCTATGGATCCACAGTGGCTGTTCCTATTGCCAAGCAGATCATCGAGGCGTTGCTCGTGCTCCAGCAGATCGCCCCGTCATTGCCCACAAAATTGCCCACAACAATGCCGCTACCAGCCAAGCCTCCTGTGACTTCGCCCGGTTAGAGGTTGCGACTTCGCCCGGTTAGAGGTTGAGGCCTGGCCGTTGTGGTGGCGTCCCTTTGTTGGCGTTCCCTCAACCTTGGCGAAGGCTTTAGGGCTTTGCCAAGGGCTCTGGCTAGCGTGCCCGCAACAAGGGGGATGCCCCACCTGCACGCCGATGGCCAACCTGCTCGATCAACTCGCCGCCATGACCGTGGTGGTGGCCGACACCGGCGACATCGATGCGATCAAGCAGTTCACCCCCCGCGATGCCACCACTAATCCATCCTTGATTTTGGCCGCGGCCCAGATCCCGACCTATCAAGACTTGATCGATCGCTCTCTTAAGGAAAGCCGCGAGGTGATGGGAGCCGATGCCTCTGCCGAGCAGGTGGTCAGGGAGGCCCTGGATGAAATCTGCGTCACCTTTGGCAAGGAGATTCTCAAGATCGTGCCGGGTCGGGTCTCTACCGAAGTGGATGCGCGCCTCAGCTACAACACTGAGGCCACCATTGCCAAGGCCCGCAAGCTGATTGGGTTGTATCGGATGGCTGGGATTGGCACCGATCGGGTGCTGATCAAAATTGCTTCGACCTGGGAAGGCATCAAGGCCGCTGAAAAACTGGAGCGCGAGGGCATCCATTGCAACCTCACCCTGCTCTTTGGCTTTGCCCAGGCGGTGGCCTGTGCGGAAGCAGGTGTGACCCTGATTTCCCCATTTGTGGGCCGCATTCTGGACTGGTTCAAAAAAAGTACTGGTCGCTCGAGTTATCCAGGACCTGAAGATCCCGGCGTGCTTTCCGTGAGCCAGATCTTCAACTACTTCAAGACCTACGGCTACAAAACCGAGGTGATGGGGGCGAGTTTCCGCAACACCGACGAAATCATTGAGCTGGCCGGATGCGATCTGCTCACCATCTCCCCAGGCTTGCTCGACCAACTGCGGCAAACCGAGGGGGAATTGCAGCGCAAGCTCAACGCCTTTGATCCAAAGCCCACCCAGGAGCAGATTCACCTCGATGAGGTGGCATTTCGGGCGATGCTGCAGGCCGACACCATGGCAACAGAAAAGCTGGACGAGGGCATCCGAGGGTTCACCAAGGCGATCGAAACCTTGGAGGCCCAGCTTGCCCACCGCCTGGCCCAACTAGAGGGGGGCGCCGCCTTCGGCCATGCGGTGCATGAAATCCTTCTGCTCAATGACCTCGATGGCGATGGCTGCATCAGCCGCGAGGAATGGTTGGGCAGTGATGCTGTCTTCGACGCCCTCGACACCGATCAGGATGGAAGGCTGATGCCTTCTGATGTGCAAGCAGGCCTTGGCGCAGCCTTGGGTTTGATGACCCCTTGATCTGGGTTCGGCCGGTTGTTGAAGATTCTTCCAATTCTCCCTGTTGCTGATGCATACCCTCGACACCATGCGCGCCCTGGCCAGCACGGGTGAAGTCATCACCGTTGAAGCAGGTGAGTTGATCTTTAGCTCCGGGGAGTCGGGCAACTGCATGTTCGGCCTGCTCGAGGGGTCGGTCGAACTCAGCTGGAATGGTGACCAGGGCCATGAACAGATCAATGCCGGGGATGTGTTTGGCGCCGGAGCTTTGGTGACCAGCGATCACCGCCGCTATGGCAATGCCAAGGCCCTCGGCCGGTGCAAACTCCTGCGGATGAACCGGGAAAAATTTCTGTTTGCCGTGCAGGAATCGCCGATGTTTGCCATTGAGCTGCTCGGCTCGATCGATCAACGGCTACGCCAGCTGAAGGATTGCACCAAGGGCTAGGGCCCCGTCCGTCCCCTTGCGGAGCAAGTGGGGAGCCCAATTAACTCTTGCGTTGAAACAGGAGACGCTTGATCACCCGTTGGGCGATGTCGCCATAGCCCATGTCGCCCGAGAGAATTTGGGCAATGCGCTCCGGTGCCGTTGGGCGCTTGACCCCCAGCTGATAGCCCACCTTCGGCAGGCGATAGAAGACCTGGGCAATGCGCTTGCCCCAGGCCATCGAATCGCCCCATTCGCTTTTCATCTGGTGGCTGTACTCCTCCAGGGCCTTGGCATCTCCGTCCAGCCAACGCTCGAGAGCCTCTGCTGCGCGGCAGCCGCTGAGCAGGGCGGGTCTCAATCCCTCCGCTAGGAATGGATCGCAAAGGGAGGCCGCATCGCCAACGGCCACAACCCCTGCCGATGGCCCGCTGCCATGGAGTGCATGGTGCCCATCCCAAATCCGCAGCTGGCCGGAACGCCGCTCCCCTGCATCTGCGGCAAATCCAAGGCTAGGCAGCAGCTGGGAGAGGACCGCATCGCTATCGGCGGCTTCTCGGCCAATGAAGGTACCCACGCCAATGCTGTAGCCCCCTTCCCTCGGGAAGGCCCAGCAAAAGCCATGGCGGACCAAGCCAAATTCAAAGTAAGCCGTGTGTTTTTCGGCCACAGGCCCCTCCAGATCCACCGAAACTGTGGAGGCAAACCGCGGTTTCGCGGGCCCCAGCCCCAGCTGGGCTGCCAACTGGGAGCCCGATCCATCGGCGATCACCACAGCCCGGCAGCGGTAGTCGCCAGCGTCGCCTTGAACGACCCAATTGCCGCCCTCGCGGGCGGCCGAAAGCACCGTGGTGCCTTCGACAACGGTGGCGCCTGCAGCTTTGGCTTGCCCGATCAGGTAGGCGTCGAGCACGGAGCGGCGAACGATCCAAAACGGGGCATCCCCAGGCAGGATCGCCATAACGGGATCTCCCAAGCACCAGCTGAATCGCACCTGTTCGATCACCGCGTCAACGGCAGGGCTCAGATCGAAGGGAAAGAGCCGCTGCACCGATGCGGCCATGCCGCCGCCACAGGGTTTGGTGCGGGGGAACGTCTTTTGCTCCAGCACAACAACAGAGTGACCGCCCTTGGCTAAGTGGAAGGCGGCGGCGCCGCCGGCAGCACCACCGCCGACAACGACCACATCCCAGGTCGGAGTGGGCGGTTCTAAGGGCTGGCTCAAACCTTGAGGATGTCTTTTTCTTTTTCGGCCAACAGTTTTTCAAGCTGGGTTATGAACTTATCGGTCACCTTTTGGACCTTCTCCTGCTCATCGCGGCTTTGATCCTCCGAGAGATCGCCATCCTTTTCTTGTTTTTTGATGCGATCAATGGCGTCGCGCCGCACATTGCGCAGGGCCACTTTTCCCTCCTCGGCATATTTGGCGGCCAGTTTGCAGAACTCCTTGCGTCGTTCCTCGGTGAGGGGCGGAATATTGATCCGGATCACCTTGCCATCGTTGTTGGGGGTGAGCCCTAAGTCACTCAGGGAGATGGCCTTCTCGATCAAGCCCATGGCGCTGCCATCAAAGGGCTGGATCTGGATCGTTTGGGCGTCGGGGGTGGAGATGGTCGCGAGAGACTTCAAGGGCGTGTCCGCGCCGTAGTACTCCACGCTGACTTTGTCCAGCAGGGAAGGGTTCGCCCGGCCGGTGCGGATCGTGTTGAACGTGCGCTGGGTTGATTCCAGCGATTTACTCATACTGGCGTCTAAATCCATGGCGATTGTCGTCTCTCGGTCAGGCAGGTTGGATGCGGGTGCCGATGGGCTCACCCGAAACGGCCCGGCCGATATTGCCGGGACCAAACAGATCAAACACCACGATGGGAATGGAGTTGTCCTTGCAGAGGGCAATCGCGGTGCCGTCCATGACCTCCAGTTCGCTACTCAGCACCTCAAGGAAGGAGAGGCTCTCGAAGCGAACGGCATCGGGGTATTTGTTGGGGTCCTTGTTGTACACCCCATCCACCTTGGTGGCTTTGAAGACGACATCGGCCCCGATTTCAGCCGCCCGCAGGGCAGCGGTGGTGTCGGTGGTGAAAAAGGGGTTGCCCGTTCCAGCTCCAAAGATCACAACCCGGCCCTTCTCCATATGGCGAATGGCTTTGCGGCGGATGTAGGGCTCCGCCACTTCCTGCATGGAGATGGCGCTCTGAACCCGGGTAGGCACACCGGCTTGTTCGAGCCCGTCCTGGAGGGTGATGGCATTCATCACAGTGGCGAGCATGCCCACGTAGTCGGCGGTGGCGCGGTCCATGCCGGCGGCTGATCCCTTGAGGCCTCGAAAGATATTGCCACCGCCCACCACGATGGCCAGTTGGGTTCCCTTCGACACCACATCGGCGACGTCCTTGGCAATGGATTGAACGATCGCTGGATCAATCCCATAGCCCTGCTCGCCCATCAGCGCTTCGCCGCTGAGTTTGAGGAGCACGCGCTTGTAACCCATTGAACCTGGTGATTTGCCTGACCGTAGCAACGGCCCTGAGGCCTGCCGGCCTAACCGTTGCTGCACCCACACCCACACCCCTAAAACTCAATGCCCCGTTGGGCCTTGACTCCCTGCTCCCGGAAGGGATGGCGCACCAATGTCATCTCCGTGACCAGGTCAGCCCGTTCCACCAAAGCTGCCGGTGCCCCCCGGCCCGTGAGGGCCACGTGGGTCAGCTCGGGCCTGAGGGAGAGGCCTTCGATCACCTGGTCCACGGCGAGATAACCCAGCTTCAGGGCCACGTTGACCTCATCAAGCACCACCAACTTCCGGCCTGGATCGGCCAGGTAGGTGAGTGATGTCTGCCAGGCCTGCTGGACCAATTCCCGATCCCGATCCCGGTCCTGGGTTTCCCAGGTGAAGCCTTCGCCGAGGGCGTGCCAGTGCAGGGCTTCGCCGAAGAGGGCCAGGGCCTTGGCTTCCCCGGGCTGCCAGCCCCCCTTGATGAACTGCACCACGGCCACCTGGTCGCCATGGCCCAGGGTGCGCAGGACCAGGCCCAGGGCGGCGGTGGTTTTGCCCTTGCCATTGCCGGTGAAGACCAGCACCAATCCCTTTTCGAGGTTCCGCTCGCCGACGCGCTGTTGTTGGACCTCCTTGCGGCGGGCCATGCGTCGCTTATAGCCGGCTTGATCGGTTTCCGGGGCCAAGTCCCCTCCAGGACCAAGGACCTGGGCGGCCTGGTCGGCGGCTAATAAATCGCCCGGCGTCATCCCAGGGGAAGCGATTCCTGGGGAACTGCTTTCAGGCGAGGTGCTCTCAGGAGAGGCAATGTCAGGCAAGGGAGGCATGGGGAAGGATCCTGGGGGAGACTCTGGGGCTTCAGCCTGGGGCAGCCGGCTCAGGCAGCTTTTGCCTGGGCCAAGCGGGCCAGGGCCGTATCGACAGCTTGCTGCTGATCGCGCCGGGTAATCCAGTGGTGGTAAGTGCGGGTATGAATCGCCACCGAGTGGCCCATCATCCGGGCTGAGACCGTATCGGGTAGGCCGATGTGAATGGTGCGCACAGCCCAGGCATGGCGAAGGTCGTAGGGGGTGTGGCTGAGGCCATAGCGGTTGAATTGCTCGGCCACCCGACGGCCGACCTGCTGCAGGGTGGTGCGACGCAAATCCGTGCTCACCTGGGGCAACAACTCGGGAGCCTCACCCAATTGCTCGAGACCAAAGCGTTCCACCCAATCCGGCTGGAATGGCCACACCTGGTGCTCGCCGGTTTTGCTGGTGGGAAGCACGCGAATCACCCGATCGCCGCCAGGGGCGAGGGCCGAGAGGTCGCAGAAGAACACCTCGTGATTGCGCAAGCCATAGGTGGCCATCAGTCCATAGGCCAGGCGCCAAGAGGGGTTGGGTACCCGTTGAATCCCTTCCACGATTTGGCTATCGCTGGGCAGGCGCCGGAATTGGGCGGCATGCAAGCCGTAACCAGCCGCCCGTTCCGACCAATTCTCTGGAAGGGCAATGGCGCGATGGCGGGCCAGGGCAGCGAGGGCGGTGCCGCATTGCTGCCGGCTGCGGCTGGTAGGCTCGTAGCTCTCCAGAACCACCTCAAACAGTCTGCGATCGAGGGGTAAGCCCGATTCCCGTGCTAGCGCCGCCATGCGGCGCAGGTAGGGGCGATAGGCGCTAGTCCAGGTGGTTTTCGCCCCTGAAGGATTGCGGCGCCGGCGGGGATCCCCGAAAAAGGCCGCCTCGAATTCCTGAATCACAAGGTCAAATCCATCCCGGTTCTGGCAGTGGGTAGCGTTGCTCTCCACCAGCTGCTTGGCTCCGGTCTTGGTCTGGCGAGCCCAGAACGACCAATCAAACCGTTGGTGTTGGAGCTGGCGGAGAACGTCCTTGAGTTGGGCTTTGGCCTGCTCCAGGCCATCGCTTGTGGCTGGTAATCCCAAGCTAATCCGCTGAACCGGGTGGCCAGCTCGACCCTGTCGGCAAGGGAGGGGGCCCCGCAGGCCCAGCCGTTCGCCCCGTTTCTCGAACCGCAGGCCAATGCCAGCGGCACTCAAGAGAGCGTTTTGTTCGGCAAGGGCGCTCTCGAGGGGCCCGCTTCCTATCAGCTGGCTCACCTGCCGCCCGCTCCAATCCCGGCCAGACCTTATCGATGGCCCCGCCATTGCGCTAGGGCTGGACCAGCAGCGTTACGCTCTCAACCACTGCGCCGTTTGGAACCTGGCATGGCCAAAGTTGGCGTGCTGCTGCTGAACCTCGGGGGACCCGAGCGGATCCAGGACGTGGGTCCGTTCCTCTACAACCTCTTTTCCGACCCGGAAATCATCCGGCTACCCAACCCGGCCCTGCAGAAACCCTTGGCCTGGTTGATCAGCACCCTGAGGAGCGGTAAGTCCAAGGAGGCCTATCGCTCGATCGGTGGGGGCTCCCCCCTGCGGCGGATTACGGAACAACAGGCCCGCGAACTGCAAAGCGAACTGCGCAGTCGGGGCGTGGATGCCACCAGCTATGTGGCCATGCGCTATTGGCATCCGTTCACCGAATCTGCTGTCGCAGACATCAAGGCCGACGATGTCGAACAGGTGGTGGTCTTACCCCTCTATCCCCACTTCTCGATCAGTACCAGTGGCTCCAGCTTCCGAGAGCTGCAACGCCTGCGCCAGGCCGACCCCAAGTTTTCGCGGCTACCCATCCGCTGCATCCGCAGCTACTACGACGATCCTGGCTACATCAATGCCATGGCGGGGTTGATCGCCGATCAAATTCGCGCCTGTGAAGAGTCCGGATCGGCCCACATCTTCTTCAGTGCCCATGGCGTACCCAAGAGCTATGTGGAGGAGGCTGGCGATCCCTACCAGCGCGAGATCCAGGCCTGCAGCAACTTGATCATGCAACGCCTGGGCGAACTGCTGGGCCACACCAATCCCTCAACCCTGGCCTACCAAAGCCGCGTTGGTCCGGTCGAGTGGCTCAAGCCTTACACCGAAGAGGCCCTGGCTGAGCTGGGTGCCGAGGGGGTGAAGGAATTGGTTGTGGTGCCGATCAGTTTTGTGAGCGAGCACATCGAAACCCTCGAGGAAATCGATATCGAATACCGCGAGCTGGCCCACGAAGCAGGCATCACCCATTTCCGGCGGGTGCCCGCCCTGGATATCAACCCAGGGTTTATCTCAGGCTTGGCCGATCTGGTGCAACGGGCCATGGCCGGCCCTGAGGTCAACCTCGACCAGGCGGCCGAGCTCCCCACCAAGGTAAAGCTCTATCCCCAGGACAAATGGGCTTGGGGCTGGAACAACAGCTCCGAAGTGTGGAACGGCCGCTTGGCGATGGTGGGTTTCTCGGCGTTCCTGCTGGAGCTCATCAGCGGGCGAGGTCCGCTCCATGCCCTCGGTCTGCTGTAAGTATCTCCATCCTACGAAGCGTCGCACTTGTGGCGGCCTTGTGTGCTTCAGGGATCGCGGCATCTGGGTTCGCTCAGCCGATCAGCCAGGCCAGGCGAGTCCAAAACCCCTGGCGCCTCGGGGTTTTCCCCGTGACGGTCTTTTCTGGTTACACGAGCTCCTTCGGAGGCCGCACGGGCCCCTGGGGGGCCATCGAGCCCCATTACGGCCTGGATATCGCGGCTCCCCTTGGTTCACCCATCCGCAATTGGTGGGGCGGCACCGTCAAAGAGGTGATCCATGACGGGCGCTGCGGGGTGGGGCTGGTCATCCAATCGGGCCCCTATGAGCATATCTATTGCCATCTGCTGGGCAGCGGTGCCAATGGGGTGTACCGCTCGGGGGGGCTTCAACTCCGGCGAGGCCAACGGGTGCGGACGGGCCAGCTGATTGCCAGGGTGGGGATGAGTGGCCGCACCACCGGCCCCCACCTGCATTGGGGGATGCGCTATGGCGGCCAATGGCTGGATCCGGCCCTGATCCTGCGGGCCATGGCGTCTAGCCGCAGGCCAGTGGCGCCAACCCACAGGCCTTAGCACCAAAAGCCCCTCCAGCACCTAGGGTTGATGTCGTTAGAAAATGGCCAGATTGCTTGGCCCGCAGCAGCCGTGACGCTTACGCCCATCACTCCTGCGGCCCAGTCCGCGCCAGCCATCTCCAGCAGTGTTCCCCCCATGCGGGTCAAGGGGGGCTACGCCTTGATGGATGCCCTGCGTTTGCATGGGGTGAAGCACATCTTTGGCTATCCCGGCGGCGCAATCCTGCCCATCTATGACGAGCTCCACAAGGCGGAATCCCGGGGCTGGATGAAGCACATCCTGGTGCGCCACGAGCAGGGCGGCACCCATGCGGCCGATGCCTATGCCAGGGCCACGGGCCAGGTGGGGGTGTGTTTTGGAACCTCTGGCCCTGGAGCCACCAATTTGGTGACGGGTATCGCCACGGCCCAAATGGATTCGGTCCCGATGGTGGTGATCACCGGTCAGGTGCCCCGGGCCTCGATTGGTACGGATGCCTTCCAGGAAACCGACATCTTTGGCATCACCTTGCCGATCGTGAAGCACTCCTGGGTCGTGCGTGATCCTGCCGACATCGGTCGGATCGTGGCCGAAGCGTTTCTGATTGCCGCAAGCGGCCGGCCGGGTCCGGTGTTAATCGATGTGCCCAAGGACGTGGGCGCTGAAGAATTTCACTATGTGCCCGTTGCTCCTGGGACGGCTATTCCCGCGGGCTTCAAGCTGCCGCCAGCTCCCCAGCCCAGGGCGATTGCGGCGGCCCTGGCGCTGATTGGCCAGGCCCGCCGTCCATTGCTCTACGTGGGTGGCGGGGCCATCAGCAGTGGGGCCCACCAGGAAGTGGCCCAGTTGGCGGAACGCTTCCGCCTGCCTGTGACCACCACCTTGATGGGCAAGGGTGCCTTCGATGAGAAGGAACCCCTCGCCCTGGGGATGCTCGGCATGCACGGCACGGCCTATGCCAACTTCGCAGTCACCGAATGCGATCTGTTGATTGCTGTGGGTGCCCGCTTTGACGACCGCGTCACCGGCCGGCTGGATGGCTTTGCCCCCCGGGCCCAGGTGATCCACATCGATATTGATGCGGCCGAAATGGGCAAGACCCGCCTACCCGATGTGCCGGTGGTGGCCGATGTAAAGGCTGCCCTTACGGCCCTTCTGGCCGCCTCCAGCGAGCAAAGTTCCGAGGGGCGCACGGAAGCCTGGCTGGAGCGGATCGACACCTGGAAGCACCACTACCCCCTGGTGGTGCCTGCCCCTGCAGGGGATATTGCGCCCCAGGAGGTGGTTGTGGCCCTGCGGGAGCTTGCGCCCAATGCCTTCTACACCACCGATGTGGGCCAGCATCAAATGTGGGCTGCCCAGTTCTTGCACAACGGCCCGCGGCGCTGGATTAGCAGTGCAGGCCTGGGCACCATGGGCTTTGGCATGCCCGCCGCGATGGGGGCCCAAACGGCCTTCCCCGACGAGCAGGTGATCTGCGTGGCCGGCGACGCCAGCATCCTGATGAACATCCAGGAGTTGGGCACCCTCAGCCAGTACAACCTGCCGGTGAAGGTGGTGGTGCTCAACAACGGCTGGCAGGGCATGGTGCGCCAGTGGCAGGAAAGCTTCTACGAAGAGCGCTATTCCGCCTCTGAGATGACCGGCGGCATGCCCAATTTCCCTGCCTTGGCCGAAGCTTTCGGCGTTAAAGGAATTGCGATTACTGATCGTGCCTCCTTGCGCGACCAGCTCAGCGAAGCCCTCAACCATCCAGGGCCTGTTTTCATTGATGTGAAGGTGCGCCGCAACGAAAATTGCTATCCCATGGTGCCTCCGGGCGCGAGCAATGCCCAGATGGTGGGCCTGCCGAGTCACCCCGAGCTCGCCATCGACACCAGCCGCCGATGCAACGCCTGTGGCAGCAGTACCGCCAGCGCCCATCTCTTCTGCCCGAGCTGCGGCGCCAAACTTTGAGTCGGCTGGCTGGGGCCCTGTTGACCTTGGTGGGCCTGCTGCTAGCTCCCCTGGTGACTGTCTTGTTGTTGAATCCGGCGGCAGTCGCTGCAGCTGAAGTGCTCCAGGTGCGCAGTGCAACCGTGCTCCAAGTGGGCGATGGCAATCGCAACTACACCGTGGCATTGGCCTGCATTCGCATTGATCAGGCCCAGGAGCAAGCCTCAATCGATTGGTTGAGGAACCAATTGCCACGCCGCAGTCGGGTCAATCTCCGCCCCCTGGGCCAGGACAATGGCGTGCTTGTGGCCAAGGTTCAAAAACTTGGGGATCCCATGGATTTGGCCAGCGGTTTGCTCGCGGCGGGGCTTGCCGAATCGAGCTGTCCCCAGGACGCTCCAGCCCTCCCAGGTGCCAAGATCCCATGAGCCTGAACCGCACCGCCAAGGGCATCGTGCTGGTGCCATCAGTGCTTCTTGGAGGGGCTTTTTTGGCGGCTGCCGCCTGGGGCGATGGGGCTGCCGCCAGTAACAAGGGCCTGGCCCTCGTCCTCGGAGGGGTCTTGGTCGGTGGGGGGCTCTTGGCCCAACTGCTGCCTGAACAGTCCGATTCTCCAGACGCCCCCAAGGCTGAGAAGCAAGGGGATTTGGACGAGGGAGCTTGAACCAGTGGCGGCTGCAAGCTCCCTGTCGTAGCTAGTCAGAAGACCTATTTTTTGCCTTCTTGGGTCTTCATTTGTTTGTTGAAATCGGCGATGATCGAATCCACAAATTTTTGGTCTTTAGCAGCGATCTTGGGATAACAGCCCTCTTTGACCCGGGCCACGATCTGGACAATCGAACCATTGACAATCTGGCCCACCTCTAGTTTCCCGCTGGTAGCGATCTGGCTTCCGTATTTGGCGGTCACCACATAGGCGATGCTCTGAGCCCCGGCGATTGTGGCGGCCTCAACGGGAACTTTTTGTTCGATTGCGAGGTTGCAGACATTCACGGCCGCAGCGAGTGACAGGTCGTTCATGGTTTCCACGCTTGCCGGGTTGGCCGCGGCAGCCCCTGGAGTTGCTTGGGCTACGGCAGGGGTGACCTGGAGGGTGAGTGCGCTGAGTACAGCAGCCGATACGGCCAGAAAGGAGCGAGACACGGAGTCTGTGCAAAAGCGGTAAGCCCCACTGTGCCATCCAAAAAGCGCAAGCAACAGTGTGCATGGCACACAGGCCGCCAAGCAGGTTTTTGCCCATCACAGTGACGGAGATGCTTGGAGCGGGATGGCCACTCAGGTGATGTCCGAGCAGAGCCAGGGGGCCGCCGCCCTGGTGGTGCCCTTGGCCCAGGTGGGGATCGATGCTTTGGCCCAGGTGGGCGGTAAAAACGCCTCCCTGGGCGAAATGATCCGTGAACTCACCAAGGAGGGGGTGCTGGTGCCAGGTGGCTTTGCCACTACAGCCCTTGCTTACCGCAATGTTTTGGTAGCTAACCAGCTGGTGGAACCCCTCAAGGGGCTGTTGGGCCACCTGGACACCCAAGATCTTCAGGCCTTGCAGGCGGCGGGCCGTGAGGCCCGCCGCCTGTTGCTTCATGCTTCCCTGCCGCGGGAGTTGGAGCAGGCCATCGTGTCTGCCTACGCAGCGCTGGGTGCCCCGGCGGTGGCGGTGCGCTCCAGTGCCACCGCCGAGGATTTGCCGGAGGCCAGTTTTGCAGGACAGCAGGAAACCTTCCTGCATATCCAGGGTGATCGGGCCCTGTTGGAGGCCTGCCGCCGCTGCTACGCCTCCCTGTTCACCGACCGGGCGATTGTCTACCGGCAGCAGCACGGTTATGACCATCTCGAGGTGGCCCTTTCGATCGGCGTGCAACGGATGGTGCGCTCGGATTTGGCTTGCTCCGGGGTGATGTTCAGCATCGATACCGAAACCGGATTTCAGGACGCTGTCTTGCTAACCGCCGCCTATGGGCTGGGGGAAAATGTGGTGCAGGGCGTTGTGAATCCCGACGAATTCCTGATCCATAAACCCACCTTGGAGCTCGGCTTTGCCCCAATCGTGGGCAAACGGCTTGGCAGTAAAAACCTGCGCATGGTGCTCAACCCATCAGGCAGCGCGGAGGCCGAGGCGGGCCATCCGGTGCGCAATGAGGCGGTGCCTTTGGCCGATCAGGAGCGGTTTGCCCTCAGCGATCAGGAGGCGCTCCAGCTTGCCCGTTGGGCGGTGCTGGTGGAGCGGCACTACAGCGCCAAGCGGGGCACCCAAACGCCGATGGACCTGGAATGGGCCAAGGATGGCCTCAGTGGGGAGCTGTTCATCCTTCAGGCGAGGCCTGAAACGGTGCAATCCCAGTGCGGCCAAGCCATGTTGCGAACGTGGCGGCTGGATCCCCACCAGGTGCCGCCCTTGGTCTGCGGCAGTGCGGTTGGCACCTCGGCAAGCCATGGCCGGGCCCGGGTGATCGGCGATCCCTCCGATATCCAGCGCTTTGAGGAGGGGGATGTGCTGGTGACCCAGCGAACGGACCCCGATTGGGAGCCCATCCTCAAAAGGGCCCGGGGGGTGGTCACCGACCAGGGCGGCAGGACTTGCCATGCGGCGATCATTGCCCGCGAAATGGGCATCACCGCAGTGGTGGGGACGGGCGATGGCACTAGCCGCATTCGGGACGGCCAAACCATCACGTTGAGCTGCTGTGAAGGTGAGGAGGGCCGGGTGTATCCAGGCCATGTGCCCTACCGGATGGAGGAGCAGGCCATCGCGCATCTGCCCCCAACCCGCACCAAGATTCTGATCAATTTGGCCAACCCCGATGAAGCCTTCAAGCTGGCCGCGATCCCCTGCGATGGGGTGGGATTGGCCCGCCTTGAATTCATCATTGCCAACCAGATCCGCATCCACCCCCTGGCCCTGCTGGAGCCTGGCCGGGTCCGGGATCAAGGCCATCGCCAGCAGATCGCCGCGCTCACCCGGGGCTACGACCCGCCCAGTGAGTATTACGTCGATCGGTTGAGCCAGGGCATGGCCCGCATCGCTGCGGCTTTTTATCCAAAACCGGTGATCCTGCGCTTTTCCGATTTCAAGAGCAACGAATATGCCCAGTTGCTGGGCGGCGCTTGCTTCGAACCGGTGGAAGCCAATCCCATGCTGGGTTGGCGGGGGGCCTCCCGCTACTGCTCAGAGGCTTTTCGCCCGGCTTTTGGCCTCGAGTGCCAGGCCCTCAAGCGGGTGCGGGAGGTGATGGGCTTGGTGAACGCGATCCCGATGGTGCCCTTTTGCCGAACGCCGCAGGAGGGTGATCAGGTGCTCGCGGCCATGGCAGCGGAGGGGTTGGTGCGGGGTGAGAACGGTTTGGATGTGTACGTCATGGCGGAGCTGCCAAGCAATGTCTTGGCTGCCGAGGCCTTTGCCCAGCGCTTCGATGGATTTTCGATTGGCTCCAACGACCTCACCCAGCTGACCCTGGGGGTCGACCGTGATTCGGCTTTGGTGGCCCCGCTGTTTGATGAATCCGATCCCAGCGTGATGGCCCTGGTTCAGATGGCGATTAGAACGGCCAAACGCTGCGGTCGCAGGATCGGCATCTGCGGTCAGGCCCCCAGTGATGCCCCAGCCTTCGTGCGCTTTCTGGTCGAGGAGGGCATTGATTCGATCAGCCTCAACCCAGATTCACTGCTGGCCACCCGGCTGGCTGTGGCTGCGCTCGAAACTGCCAGACCATCACGGCATGGCCCATGAAGCGCACGGCGCTAAGCACCGCCAAGCCAATGCAGAGGGGGCAATGGGTGATTGTCATGCAAAGCCCCGCAACGCTGCTGCCACCCTGACAGGCCATCGTGGGGGTTGCGGGCTGCTGAAATAAAACGCGGCGCCCAACTATCCGGAGATTCGCAGGTGCTGCGGCTAAGTGAGCTGAAATTGCCCCTCGATCACAGCGAGGCCGATTTGGTGCTGGCGGTGTGCCAAAGGCTGCGGCTCTCCCCCCCCCAGCTCAAGGGCCATCGACTGGTGAAGCGCAGTGTGGATGCTCGCAAACGCCAGGCGATTGCCTTGGTTTACAGCCTGGATCTGGACCTCACCCTGGACGCCAAGGCCGAGGCCAAGTTGCTGGCCCGCTTTGCGGGTGATCCCCACCTCAAGCGCAGCCCCGATACCCAATACCGCTTTGTGGCCGAGGTGCCCCCGGGGGGGACAGGCCAAGCCCGACCCGTCGTGGTTGGGGCGGGGCCCTGCGGCTATTTCTCCGCCCTGGTGCTGGCCCAAATGGGCTTCAGGCCGCTGCTCCTCGAGCGGGGCAAAGCCGTGAAGGAACGCAGTGCCGACACCTTTGGTTTTTGGAAAGGCAGGGCGCCCTTGAACCCCGAATCCAATGCCCAATTTGGCGAGGGCGGGGCAGGCACCTTCTCCGATGGAAAGCTCTACAGCCAGGTGAGCGAGTCGAAGGCCTACGTGCGCAAAGTGCTCGAGGAATTGGTGGCAGCCGGTGCCAATCCAGACATCCTTACCTTGCATCGCCCCCACATCGGCACGTTCAAGTTGGCCACCGTGGTTCGGGGGTTGCGGCGGCGCATCGAAGAGCTGGGTGGTGAGGTGCGCTTTGAAGCTCGGGTTGACCGGCTGCAACGTTGCCCCAAGACCCACGCCGTGCAGGCTCTCGTGCTGGCGGACGGGGAACGGATTGAAGCCGAGCAGGTGGTGCTCGCCGTGGGCCATAGCTCCCGGGACAGCTTCGCAATGCTGCACGAGGTGGGGGTGAGCCTCGTGCCCAAGGCCTTCGCCGTGGGGCTGCGCATCGAGCACCCCCAGCCGTTGATCGATCGGGCTCGATGGGGTGCCGCGGCGGGGCACCCCAAGCTTGGGGCCGCCGAATACAAACTGGTGCACCACTGCAGCGGCCAAGGGGCTGCTGGTCGCAGCGTCTATAGCTTCTGTATGTGCCCTGGGGGCCTGGTCGTTGGGGCTACTTCGGAGCTGGGCCGGGTGGTGACCAACGGCATGAGCCAGCACTCGCGCAACGAGCGCAATGCCAATAGTGGGCTGGTGGTGACCGTAGGCGTGGAAGACCTACTTCCCTATGGCACTGGGCCAGCAGATCCCCTATGCGGGGTGGCCTTTCAGCGCCATTGGGAACAACAGGCCTTCGCCGCAGGCGGTGGGACCTATCGGGCGCCTGGTCAGTGGGTGGGTGATTTCCTCGCCGGCCGCCCCAGCGAGAGCCGCAGCACGGGTGAGCTTGGCTTGGCCGTGGCCCCGTCCTATCTGCCAGGGGTGCACTACGGAAGCCTGGAAAGCTGTCTTCCGCCCTTCGTGATCGCAGCGATCCGTGAAGCATTGCCGGAGTTCGCCAAACGGCTGCCGGGTTTTGCCATGGATGGGGCCCTGCTCACCGGGGTCGAGACCCGCACGTCCTCGCCAGTGCGGATCCCTCGAGACAACACAACCCTGGAGTGCCTGAACACCCCAGGGTTGTATCCAGCTGGAGAAGGGGCCGGCTATGCCGGAGGAATCCTTTCAGCTGCGATTGACGGGATCAAGGTGGCGGAACAACTGGCGCTGGCCCGCCTCAACCCTCCGCTGAAGGACTGATCAATCCTCTTCGTCTTCCGAACCAATCGGAACCAAGCGGATTTGCTTGCGACCCAGCTTGATTTCGAACTCATCACCAGGCTTGAGTTCAAGCATGCCCGTATAGGCCTTGCCAACCATCAGGTTGCCGTTGAACTGGATCTTGGTGCTAAAACTGAGTTTACGGCCACCCTTCCCGGTTTGGGAGGTTCCACCGAAATCAACTCCTTTGGCGGCTAAAAGGGCTTCGTAGAAGGCGGTGAAGTTGAGGCGTTCTGTTCCATCCTTCTTGGTCGAAACGTACCCGCATGAGCGAACAAGGTCGGACTTGCTGATATCGCCGAGCTCTTTGACTTTGGCTAGAAGATCTGCTCCCGTAAGCATGAAACTAAATTATGCAACTTTTGCATGTTTGCACATTGAGGTGTGGCTTTGCAAGGGCCTGAAGGCTGGCCAGGGATGTCTGACCCTTTTGCCTCGCTCTGTAGGGATTGCGTAGCCAATCGTCGGCAGCATTACTCGGGATTACGAGCAATTGCGATTGAGAACTTTGGCGGTTTGTCTCGATGGCCCCTGAGAAACCTCCCCATTTCGCGACAGGGTCTTCTGCTGTTGCAGCAGTGCAGAATCCTGCTTTCTTGTGACGCGATCTCCTCGTTCTGCCGTTTCTCAGCAAAAGTGCAACGTGCTGGATCCAATCCTTAGGCCTGCGACACGATTCCACTCCACTGCACGGCTTTGACCTGATCCCTGCGCCAGGAATGGAACAGCGAGGGCTCCGATGCCGTGCAGAGCGGACAAACCGCAATTTGGGCACTTGGAAGCCCCAGATTTTCGAGTTGGCGTCGGCCCGCCAAGCGGATATCCAATCGATCGTGGGCCGGTTTCGAATCGGCAGCCAAACCACCACAGGCTTCCAATTCCTTGATGGCCGCAGCTGAAGCTGGGGCTCCAGTGCCTGCTTCGTTGGGGCTTGGTTGGTTGGCTCTGGGGGCGTTAGGGGTGAGGGCCTCAGCCACCACTTCGCTGACGGACCGTTCCACTTGATAGGCCGAGCCACTAATGGCGGGGCCTAGGGCGGCTAGCAAATCGGCACGCCTGGATCCGGCGTTTTCAAGCAGCCCAATGGCTCGCTCCAAAATCTGCCCTGCCAACCCCCGCCATCCGGCATGGCAAGCGGCAACTCTCCCGGAGCGCGGATCTGCAATCAGCACTGGCGTGCAATCGGCACCGCAGACCCAAAGACTTTGGCCGCCTTCATCGCTGATGAGGCCGTCGCCCTCTGGCCAGGGTTCGGCGACGGCCTGATGGGCTCTCAACACCCGATTGCTGTGAACCTGCTTGGGGCGGTGGACACTCACGCCGGCACTCAGATAGCCGGCCAGCACCTCAGGCCCGCGGCCATTCCATTGACGCGTAAAAAAACCATGTTCAAAGTCGGCCAGTAGATCGGCCTGGAGGTAATAACCTCCGTAACAGCCAATCCAGGTCCATCCCGGCAGGCTGTTGAAGCCGACGTCCGGTTTATCAAACGGGGGGTCTAAGGCTTCGGCCACAGGCAAGCTCTAGGCATCGGGGAGGTCGCGCAGCAACCAAAACCCCTCAAAGCGGGGTTCCTCTTCGCTGGCCTGCACTGCCAGGAACTGCAGACCTCCGGCCCGCTCTCGGGTAGTGCGAAAGGCTGCGGCTGCGGTTTCCGCTTCCGATTCCGGCAGGTTGGTGAGCAACCAGCGATCGTCTAGTCCAGCTTCAAGGACGAGTTGCTGATCGGCGATGTCGAGGCGCACAGGCTCCAGACCGGCAATCCAGCCCGCCAGGGCCAGCGATCGGCTGGGGCTAAAGAGGCGAATGCCAGGCACGGTCGCTTCAGGATCGAGGCCTGCAGGCAAGGGCACCAATCCGCAAAAGCCCATCTCCCAGTCGCTTGCCTCGCCTAGGGCGGCCACAGGGAGGGTGGCCCACGCCCAGCTCTCTCCCCTAGCCGCTTCCGGTAGCGGAACGGCGACGGGACGAATGGCCATCGGAGGAGGCGCCAGCGGCCCTTGCATGTAGCCCTCTTCTAGGGGGTAAACCTCCCGCTCCCGCTCCTGAAGCCAACTCACCAGCGCGTAGCAGCGGCGGCTCGCCACGAGTTCGAGCCCCAAGCCTTCGGCGGCCCGTTGCACCATGGTGCGCATGGAGCCCCTCCAGCAGCGCAAACGCCTGGGTGGGCCAAAGCCTTCCTCTGCTGCAGCCCCTAGGGCTTTTTGAAGAGCCTCCTTGAGCCAGATCGAGTTCACGCTCGATGCGGGACACGGCAAAACCCAGCGGAAGCCTTTGGGCGTGGCGTCAGGGTTGTTGTCGGATGCCTGATCAGGCTTTCCAGTCACTGGCGTGGAACAAATCAGCAGTTCCCATCGCTTTTTGCCATCGCTCTCCAGGATCGGCCTGGAGTAGTAATCCAGCTCCCAATCGGGAGCAAACTCCCCATTCATCCGGCCGCCTGTTCCTGTTGACGCAGCACCGAGCGAGCCCGGTTGGCCCGGTCGGTGGCTTCTGCCATCACCTTGTCTTTTTCGATCAACAATTCACCAGCTTGGCCCTCCAGTAGGGCCGTGTTGAGGGCGATGCGCCCGCGACCCGGGTCCATGTCGGTGATGAGGGCCTTGACCCGATCGCCCTGGTTGAACACCTCCCGGATGTCGCGGAGTTGCCCGCCCGTAATGGAGGATTGGTGGAGGAGGCCACTGATGCCGCCCAGGTCCACAAAGAAGCCATAGGGTTTAACGGCAACGATTTGGCCTTCCACCAGTTGGCCCACTTCCAGTTCGGCAAATTTGGCCGCCGTGGCTGCTTTCTTCTCCGAGAGCACCAATTTGAGGGTTTCGGCGTTCACTTCCAAGAAGGTCACGCCAAGGGTTTTGCCCACAAGGGCTTCGTGGTTTTCGCCCTCCTGCAATTGGGAACGGGGAATAAAGCCCCGCAGCCCTTCGAGATCGCAGGTCACCCCGCCGCGGTTGAAGCCCGTCACTTTCACCTGCACAACCTTGCCGTCCTTTTCCATCGCCCGAACCCGCTCCCAGCTCTGGCGGAGTGCTAAGGCCCGGGCGCTGATGGTGACCATCCCATCGGCGTTTTGCTCGCGGGTAACCAGCACTTCCACTTGGAGGCCTTTCGGGAAGCGCTCTTTGAGGTTGGTGATGGCTCCGAGCCCGCATTCCTTTTTGGGCATGAATCCGGGGGCTTTGCCGCCGATATCTACGTAAACCCCGTCGCTCTCGAGGGCGATCACAACGCCGGTGACCACCTCGCCGGTGGTGCCGACGAAATCCTGTTCGTCGAGAGCTGCCAGGAAAGCATCGGCGTCGAAGTCGAAGTCGTCGACGCTGCGGGCCACCACAGGCGTGGTGGCAGGAGTCGTTGCAGCTGCTGCTTTGGAGGTGGCTTGGGCTCGGCCCTGGCGTTGGCGACCGGAATCGGGACCGAGCAAATCGGCCATGGTGAGACCCTCGAGGCCCCCCATGTCGAAGAGCTCCTCGTCGCTCCGCTTGGGCGGTGCAGGACGACTGGGGTTTGAAGCGGTTGGGGTGGCAGGGGCGGTCCCGGGAGGGGTGGCGCCGATCGGGGCCTGCGGGGCTGCGGTGGGCTCAGGTGCGGCCGGGAGGGGCTCATCTTTTTTGATCATCAGCACCTGGGGCGGCTTCCGCGGTGCCGTTGCCGGAAGCGGACGCGGCGCACCTGGGGGAACGGGCCGAGCTGAGGGGGCGGGCTGCTGGTTGCCGGTTCCGGCCATGTCCACATCGCTCTTGGAGCCCCACACTGTAGAGATCAGTTCTGAAGGTCATGGCGCGTCAGCATTGCCTCGCCGAGATGCCTTGGCCCAAGGTGGAAGAGGCTGCAATACAAGCGGGAAGCACCGTGGTTTGGCCCTTTGGTGCGGTCGAGCAGCACGGACCCCATTTGCCGCTAGGCACCGATGGATTGTTTGCGGATCGGCTGTTGGATGCGGTGCTTGCGCTTCTGCCCCAGGAGCTGCCGATCTGGAGGCTGCCGTTGCAAAATCTCGGCTTTTCGCCCGAGCATCGTGGTTTTCCGGGCACCCTCACCCTGCCGCCGGAGCTACTCATCTCCCAGGTCGTCGCCATTGGTCAGCAGTTGGCTGGCGCTGGATTTCAGCGACTCGTTTTGTTCAACGGCCATGGCGGTCAAATCGCCTTGCTCCAAACCGCTGCCCGCCAATTGCGCAGCGCAGTTCCCCATTTGGCCGTGTTGCCCTGTTTTCTCTGGAGTGGCCCAGAAGGGCTCAGCGCCCTGATCCCTGAGCCAGAGCGCAGCCAGGGGCTCCATGCAGCCCTCGCGGAAACGAGCTTGATGCTGCACCTGGCCCCCGAACTGGTGGGTTGCGAGCGCCCCTGTGATGGCCTGATGGGCGGATCCCCTCCCCAGGGTTGGAGCCTAGAGGGGGCGGTCCCGACCGCTTGGTTAACCCGCGACCTGAGCGCCACGGGGGTCATTGGTGACAGTTCTGGAGCGAGTGCAGCCCTTGGGGGTGAACTCTGGGCCTGTTTGCTCGAGGGGTGGTGCCAGCGCTTCCAATCCCTCTTGGCCAGTGACTGGCCCCGGGCGGACCGATCAACGCCAGGCTGAGGGTGGTTACAGTCGAGCAACTTGTTCAACTTGTGCGGACGTTATGGCGACCCTTGCCTCTGCCGCAGTTCCCCACGCTGATGCGATCACTGTGGATGCACTGCCTGACTTCAGTACAGCCACCTACAAAGACGCCTATAGCCGTATCAACGCCATCGTGATTGAAGGTGAACAGGAAGCCCACGACAATTACATTTCAATTGGGACCCTCCTTCCAGACCAAGCCGATGAGCTCACCCGACTCGCTCGGATGGAGCTCAAGCACATGAAAGGTTTTACGGCCTGTGCCAACAACCTTGGGGTCACAGCAGATATGGGCTTTGCTAAGCAGTTTTTCTCCCCCCTGCACGGCAACTTCCAGCGGGCCCTCTCCGAGGGCAAGGTGGTGACCTGCCTGCTGATCCAGGCTCTTTTGATTGAGGCGTTTGCCATCGCTGCGTACCACATCTATATCCCTGTGGCCGATCCCTTCGCGCGCAAGATCACCGAGGGTGTGGTGAAGGATGAGTACACCCACCTCAACTACGGCCAGGAGTGGCTGAAGGCGAATTTGGAGACCAGCCGTGGGGAGCTCGAGCAGGCCAACCGCGACAACTTGCCCCTGGTGCGCAAGATGCTCGACCAGGTCGCCGGGGATGCTGCCGTGCTTCACATGGACAAGGAAGACCTGATTGAAGACTTTCTGATCGCCTACCAGGAGGCGCTGACCGAGATCGGCTTCACAACTCGGGAAATCGCCAAAATGGCTGCGGCCGCTTTGGTTTGAGGGCTGATTGGGTCCGTTTCACCATGGGAAGATGTAGCGTCCGCGACATCTTCGGGGTGAGTCCATGTTTGGCCTGATCGGTCACTCCACCAGTTTTGAGGAGGCCCGCAGCAAGGCCCTTGCCCTGGGCTTCCCCGAGTACGCCGAAGGGGACCTCGACATGTGGTGCAGTGCCCCACCCCAGTTGGTGGAGCGTATTTCCCTGACCAGCCCCACGGGACAAACGATTCAGGGGGCTTACATCGATTCCTGCTTCGTGCCGGAAATGTTGAGCCGCTTTAAGACGGCCAGGCGCAAGGTGCTCAATGCCATGGAGCTGGCCCAAAAGTCGGGCATCGACATCACGGCCTTGGGCGGGTTTACCTCGATCATTTTCGAAAATTTCAACCTGCTGAAGGAGCAGCAAATTCGTTCCACCACCTTGGATTGGCAGCGGTTCACCACGGGCAACACCCACACCGCTTGGGTCATTTGCAGGCAGGTTGAGACCAACGCCCCTGCCCTCGGGATCGACCTCAGCCAGGCAACCGTGGCCGTTGTTGGTGCCACCGGCGATATCGGCAGTGCGGTCTGCCGCTGGTTAAGCCAGCGCACGGGGGTGAAGGAGCTCTTGTTGGTGGCCAGGCAGCAGCAACCGCTGCTTGATCTGCAAACTGACCTCGGTGGGGGGCGGATCCTCAGCCTTGAGGAAGCCCTGCCCCAAGCCGATGTGGTGGTTTGGGTCGCCAGCCTGCCCCAAACCCTCAGCATTGACTCAGCGAACCTCCGGTCACCCTGTTTGATGATCGATGGGGGCTACCCCAAGAACCTCAACAGCAAGGCCAGCGGGGAAGGGATCCATGTGTTGAAGGGTGGAATTGTCGAATTTTGCAGTGATATCGGCTGGCAAATGATGGAAGTGGCAGAAATGGAGAAACCCCAGCGCCAGATGTTTGCTTGCTTTGCTGAAGCGATCCTGTTGGAATTCGAAGGCATTCATACGAACTTCAGCTGGGGGCGCAACAACATCAGTCTCGACAAGATGGATCTGATTGGTTCGGCCTCGCTTCGGCATGGATTCCAAGCCCTAGGCCTGGCAGCTGCCATGGCTTCCGCCTAAAGCCCGCCCCCCTTTTTTACCCCTGCTCTGTCGATCGCCATGGCCCGTCGCGCCCTGCTCGAGTTTGAAAAGCCGATTGTTGAACTTGAGGAGCAAATCGAGCAGATCCGCCAGCTCGCGCGTGATTCCGAGGTGGATGTGAGCCAGCAGCTGCTCCAGCTGGAAACCCTGGCAACCCGCAGGCGCAGTGAAATTTTTGAATCGCTGAGCCCGGCCCAAAAGATTCAGGTGGCCCGCCACCCCCAGCGCCCCAGCACCCTGGACTACATCCAGGTGATCAGTGATGAATGGGTCGAACTCCACGGCGACCGTCGCGGCAGCGATGACCAGGCGCTGGTGGGTGGGGTTGGTCGCATCGGCGACCAGGGGGTTGTGTTGCTGGGCCATCAAAAGGGCCGCGATACGAAGGAAAACGTGGCCCGTAATTTCGGCATGGCCTCCCCAGGGGGCTATCGAAAGGCCATGCGGCTGATGGATCACGCCGATCGCTTCCGCCTGCCGATTCTTAGCTTCATTGATACCCCTGGGGCCTATGCCGGTGTGCTGGCGGAAGAGCAGGGCCAAGGCGAAGCGATCGCTTTCAACCTGCGCGAGATGTTCCGCCTGCGGGTGCCCGTGCTGGCCACGGTGATTGGCGAAGGCGGTTCCGGTGGAGCCTTGGGCATTGGCGTTGCCGACCGTCTCTTGATGTTTGAACACAGCGTCTACACGGTGGCGAGTCCCGAGGCCTGTGCCTCGATTCTTTGGCGGGATGCAGCTAAGGCCCCTGTTGCTGCCGAAGCCCTCAAAATCACCGGTACCGATCTGCTCAAGTTGGGCATCGTTGACCAGGTGTTGCCCGAACCCTCCGGCGGCAATCACTGGGCTCCCCTCCAGGCCGCCGAAACCCTCAAAGCAGCCTTGCTCGAGCACCTTGGCGTCCTGCTGCAACTGAGCGAAGCAGACCTGCTGGAGCAGCGCTACGCCAAGTTCCGGCGCATGGGTCGCGTCCTGGAGAGCGGCACCCCTGATGCTTCGTGCAGCGCCTAGGGTCGCGTCGATTTCAGCTTTGAAGCCTTGGCTGCTGTTTTGATCACCGGTGCTTCCCGCGGTATTGGGGCCGCCGCTGCCCAAGCCTTCGCGGCGGCCGGATTCGACCTGCTCCTCTTCTCACGCCCTACGGCAGAGGGCAAGCCCAGCGCTGAATTGGAGGCCCTGGCCGCCAGCCTCCGTCAAGGGGGACGGCGGGTCGAGATCGCAGGCATTGATCTGGCCGATCCCGCAGCCATTGCGCCGGGTCTTGCAGAGTTGCTCGGCCGCGGTTTGATTCCGAGCGTGGTGATCAATAACGCCGGAGCTGCCTATACCGGTGCCCTAGCCGACATGCCCCTTGACCACTGGCAGTGGCTGATGCAGCTCAACGTGACGGCTGTTTTCCAAGTGTGCCAAGCGGTGTTGCCCCTGTTCCGGGCTGCAGGGGGAGGGCTGATCATCAATGTCAGTAGCCATGCTGCCCACAAGACCTTCCCCGACTGGGGGGCCTACGCCACGACCAAGGCGGCGAAGGTGTGTTTGACGCGCCACTTGGCTGCCGAAGAGCGGGCCCATGGGATTCGGGTGTCGACCCTCACCTTGGGTGCGGTAAATACACCCCTTTGGGATACCGAAACGGTCCACAGCGACTTCGATCGCCGTGCCATGCTTGAGTCGGGTCGAGTAGCTGATGCCCTGCTGGTTTTGGCCCAACAGCCCGCCAACCAGGTGGTCGAAGACCTCACCCTCATGCCGGCCGCCGGTGCTCTTTGAGCTTTCCCATGACCTCGACCCTGCCTTCTAGCCTTCCTTCACGCGCCACTGCACCGGAAGCGGGCCCTGCTCCAGTGAGTTTGCGGATCCGTGAACGGCTTGATGCTGCCGGGATTGCCTATCTGGCCAACGACAACATTTCCGACCATCTCGCCCCAGGGGAGATGGAGCAGCTGGAGATTGAAGTGGCCGGCAAGGTTCGTGAGCTGCTGCGCAGCTTGGTCATCGATATCGACAATGACCACAACACCGAGGAGACCGCCGAGCGGGTTGCTCGGATGTATCTGCATGAGGTGTTCAAGGGTCGCTATCACCAGCAACCCAAGATTGCCAGCTTCCCGAACGTCAAGAAGCTTGATGAGATCTATACCGTTGGTCCCATTTCTGTTCGCTCAGCTTGCTCCCACCACCTGGTGCCGATCCTGGGAAATTGCTGGATTGGCATCAAGCCCGGTGATCGGGTGATTGGCCTTTCCAAGTTTTCGCGCGTGGCCGACTGGGTTTTTTCCCGTCCCCACATCCAGGAAGAGGCCGTGATGATCCTGGCCGATGAAATTGAAAGGCTGTGCGAGCCCCAGGGCCTGGCCATTCTGGTGAAAGCCCAGCATTACTGCATGAAGTGGCGTGGGGTTAAAGAACCCCAAACCACCATGGTGAATTCCGTTGTGCGGGGTGATTTCCGCCACGACCCGAGCCTGAAGGCGGAATTCTTCGAATTGGTGAAGCAGCAGGAAAACCTGCTTTAGCGGCTGGCTGGCTGAATTGGCCCCACGGGGGGGGTGGCCTGCCGCTGGCTTCCTGTTGCGGTGGGCTGCGCCACCACCAGCATCACTTGGCTTGAGACATCGTTCGCTTTGATCAGATAGGTGGATCCTGAGGCGCCTTGGATCAGAATCCACTGTTTGGATGCGGGCTGGAGTTTGTACCAGTGGAAGGCACTGGGGGGCAGTGAGGCGAGTACATCCGCTGAAAGGGTGGCTTGGAGCAATTGACCCTCGCTGGCCTGCCCCGACAGCACCATCTGTTGTAAACCGTTGATCTGCTGTTGAACCGTTCCTTCTAACTGGATGTCGGTTGCGATTTGGGAGCGGAGGGCGTTGATCTGGGCCTGGGGATCGGGACTCACCCCGGGCACGCAGGACAGCAAGCCATCAACCAGTTGGCAGCCCACCAAGTCCTGGGCGTTGGCAACGCTGATGGCCCCAGTTGTGATTGCTGCGGTCGTGATTGCTGCTGTAGTTAGGGCTTTGGCACCGATCCCTGTGGCAAGGGCTAGGGCAATGGGGTAGAAACGACGCAGGTTGGCCATCAAGTCGGGGCTCCGATCAGCTCACAGGACCCTGATCTTCGCTGCTTGCACGAACGGCTGCGACCAATTGACCCACGAGCGCAAGATCTTTGTCGCCTGGAGCACGTTCAACCCCACTGGAAGCATCGAGTCCATGGGGGCTCAGCCTTGCCATCACAGCTCCCACCCGATCAGCACGGATGCCTCCCGCTAGCCACCAGGGCAGGGGGCAGTGCCAACCTTCAAGCCACTCGATCGGGATGCGGTGCCCCGTGCCCCCCAGTTGGTCGGGAACCCAGGCATCGAGCAGTAGGGCATCCACGGCCCCCCCATAGGCGGCGGCGTCCGCCAGGTCGCCAGGCCCGCGGATCCGTAGGGCTTTCCAAATCCCGCACCCGAGCCGTTGGCGGAGGCGATGGCAACGCTCGGGACTCTCCCCGCCATGGAGTTGCAAGACCTGGTGGCCCCATCGGGCATCCAGTGCCGCCAGATCTCCATCGCTGGGGTCGGCGACCACCAGCACGCCAGCACAGTTGGGCGATGCGGAGATGGCCGCCCCGAATAACGGCTTGCGTTGCTCCGCCGGCACGAACCTCGGCGAGCCTTCCACCCCAATCACCCCAATGGCGTCAACGCCCATGGCAGCCACGGCGGCAGCCTGGTCGGCTTGGGTCAAACCGCAAATTTTCAGTAGGGGTTGGCTATCGGCCACCGGGTCAGCAAGCGTAGGTGGGGCCAACCCTTTCTAGGATTGGATTTGTCGCCTGGGCGAAGGTCTGGGCTTTTGGGGCAAATCGCGCGTGACTGACGGCTGGCAAATCCTCAAGATTGGTGGGATCCCCCTCAGGGTGCACCCGAGCTGGTTTGTGATTGTGTTGCTGGCCACCAGTGCATTTGCCCAGCATTACGGCCTCAACACCAAGATTGCACTCCCCGTGGTTTGGCAGTGGGGCCTGGGGTTCATCACGGCGCTGCTGTTGTTTGTCTCGGTGCTCTTGCATGAGCTGGGCCATTCTTTTGTGGCCATGGCCCAGGGGGTCAAGGTGCGCAGCATCACCCTGTTCCTCTTGGGTGGCGTGGCCAGCGTTGAGCGGGAATGCAGCACGGCCAAGGGAGCCTTGCTGGTGGCGGCGGCTGGCCCGGCGGTGAGCTTGCTGATCGGCGTCGGCTTGCTCGCCAATGTCCACAACGCCGCGCACATCGCGCCGGTGCTTGGCGACATGGTGGCCCAGCTGGGGAGCCTGAACCTGGTTTTGGGATTGTTCAATTTGCTGCCAGGTCTCCCCCTTGATGGTGGCCTGATTGTCAAAGCACTCGTATGGCAAGCAAGTGGCAGCCAGCGCCGAGGCATTGAAGTGGCGAATGCTTGCGGCCGGGTGCTGGCGCTCCTCGCCATGGGGTTGGGCACCCTCCTGTTGCTGCGCGGTGCAGGCCTCAGTGGGGCCTGGTTGATTCTGTTGGGCTGGTTTGGGCTTGGGGCCGCCCGTAACCAATACCAGTTGCTCACCCTGCAGACCATTCTTAAGGAGTTGCGGGTGCGGGAGGCCGCTGGCCGCCGCTTTCGGGTCCTCGATGCCAAAGACTCCCTCCGCCATCTCAGCCAGTTGCGCATCGGCGAGGCGAAGGACCTGAGCCAGGGTGACTGGCTGTTGGTCTGTGACCAAGGCCGTTGGAAGGGGGTTATCGACGATGAACCCCTGCAACAACTGCCTGTTCAGCGCTGGGATACCGATCGCATCGGTGACCATCTCAAGCCGCTGTCCAGCTTGGCCTCGATCTCTGAAAACGCGCCCCTTTGGCAGGCCGTGCAGCAACTCGAAGAGACCAAGGCGACCAGGCTTTTGGTGCTCAGTCCCGCCGGTCTGCCCTGCGGCACCTTGGATCGCCCCGAGCTCGGGGCGGTGGTGTTGGCGAAGTTGGGTCTGAAGCTGCCATCGCCCTTGATGGAGATGGCCAGGCGCCAGAACACCTATCCCCTGGGCCTGGGTTTGCCCCAGGTGGTGCGCACGATGGTGGCCACCGGCGACGTTGGAGCGACCGATGGCAGCTGATGGTCTGGAATTCGGCCAGCAATCTGCCCCAGGTCGTGGGGCTCCAGAGCCCTGCCCCCACCCCCAGCTGAGGCCCCAGCTAGGCCCCCCCGCAAGGCTTCAGGGAGGGCTTGCTCGGCAGCGCTAAGGAGGTGCTGCTCCAATTGCGATGGGCTTACGGGCAGGGCAGGCAACGCTGGCGGTTCTTGGCCAAACACTTGCTGCCAAAGAGTCCTGGGAGGATCCAACAGGATCGAGCCGTGCTGCAACAGTTGGCCCCGGCGCCAGAGTTGGGCACTGCCGATCCGCTTGCCTCCTCGGCCATGGACCAGGTCAGCGGCTGTGCTGAGGGCAAAGCAGTTGCTCCCCTGCAGGTTGGCAGCTTGATCGCCAAAAACCAGCGGCAGTCCAAGGTGTTCAAAGGCCAGCTGCAGCCAAACGCAGCTGAGCCTGTAGGCCTCCCGCCGGGAGGGAGGGGGCGTGGGCCAGACCAAGGCGTAGGTGAGATCTCCGGCATGCAACACGGCGCGACCACCACTGGGCCGCCGCACGAGATCGATCACCCCCTGGTTCACCAAATCGGGCCAGTGGGGTTCGAGATGGCGCTGGTGCAATCCCAGCGACAGGGTGGGGCGCCGCCAGCGATAGAGGCGAAAGGTCGGCCGCCCCTGGTCGAGCAACCAGCTATCGATGGCCATCTGCCAAGCCCCGTTCAGCTCGTTGGTGGCCAGCCAGAGCGGTTCCTGGTTGGGAGATGCTGTGGTTTCAGCCATTGCCCCAGATTGCCCCGATGACCTGGAGCTTGCTGTCGCTTGTGCCCCTGGGGCTGCTGACGGGCTTGCTGTCCGGGCTCCTGGGCATTGGCGGCGGCCTGGTCTTCTCCCCCTTGCTGCTGCTGGTGGGCCTGGACCCCCACCATGCCCTGGCCACCAGCACCTTGGCCATTGTGCCCACGGGACTCGGGGGCACAATGGCCCACCTGCAGTCCCGATCCATCCCCTGGCGGGCAGGCTTGGCCCTTGCCTCAGGTGCGGGCTTTGGGGCCTTGGTTTTTAGCCATGTGGGCTTCGGCTTGGCTGGTTGGCAGTTACTGAGCCTTCAATCCTTGATGTATGGGGCTCTGGCGCTCACGATTCGGCCCAAGCAGGAAGGGGCCTTTGATCCCGACCAACCTGTGCCCCTGGTTGGACTCGTGGGTATTGGATCCGCAGCCGGGATGCTCGGCGGATTGCTTGGGGTCGGAGGTGGTTTGGTCATGGTCCCCTTGATGGTTCGAGCCCTGGGGTTACCGGTGCGCCTCGCCATCCGCCTCAGCATGCTTGGCGTTCTGACCGCAGCCTCAGTGGCCAGCATCACGTTTTTGCAGGATGGCCGAGCCCTCCTGCCGATGGGGCTCACATTGGGAGGCAGTGCGGCGGTGGCAGCGCACTGGTCGGCCGCCCGTCTGAACCGTGTTCCGGAACATTGGCTGGTGTGGATGCTGCGGAGCATCACCCTGTTGCTGGCCCTCGATAGTGGCCGGCGGGCCTTGGGGCTGCTTCTCCAGGTGCTGCATGGACCCACCGCCCTCTCTTGAATCCAGGTTGGTTGCCCCTGCTCAGGCGTAGTCCCAGAAGTTGGCATCCAGCTCAAAGCCCAGCACCGCTGCCATTTGCCCCAACCCTTGGCGGCAGCTCAACCCATGACTCTGGGCCCAACCATCCAGCACGAAGAGTCGGTGGGTGATCCAGAGCTCCAGGGATTCGTCAGCGAAGCGAATCCCTTCGTTGCGGGTAAAGCTGTGGGGAAGCAGCATCGCCACATGGCGGGCGAGTTGGCCGCTCGAGCGCTCCAACACCAGGGGCAGCCAGGGGTAGGCAGCATCGGCCCGCAATGACCACAGACGAATCTCGGGGATTTCTGAGAGTTCGCGGGGATCTTCGCTCTCCCTGGGCCAGTCGAATTGGAGGATCAGCTCCGCACCGCCCTTCACCAAGCTGGCTGGCTCGAGGGAAGTCCAGGGATCCAGGGGGGCAAGATCCAGTTGCCGAATGGCACCGGGGCCAATCAGCAAAGATCCTGCAGCTGCGGGCATGGGGACGTCGGCCATCAAGAGCTGTGACAGCAGGTCACGGGAGCCTGGACCGTAGCCCCCAAAGGACGAAGAATGGGATGACGTTGCTTCTTGCCGCAGCCCCATGGTTTCCTCCCTCAGCCAAGCCGAAGTGCTGATTGCCCTGGTGGTGGCCGCCCACGCCGGCGTTTTGGCTGTTCGCCTCTGCTTCAGCCTCTATAAGGCGTGATCGATGGGGGAGAGTCCCCAGTTTTCGACCGAGGACATTGCCTCCCTAGCCCTTGGCATGGCCGGAAATGTCCGCTAGAAGCACTGCAAGATCCCGTCTTTTGTCTGCGTGACCCAGGCCTCCCGGCGATCCGTTCCCAGGGCTTCCGCCCAGCCGCAATCCCTGCCGAGAGCTCAACGCCGGGCCCCAGCCCAATCCCAGCAGACAAGCGGGCCCCCAAGACAAGCTGTATTAGGTACCGATGGTCAGCTTCTGAGCCTTTCCTCGGACAGCCAGAAGCTGGTTTGCAGTGTGCTCGGTCTCACCCTCAAGCTCAGCCTGGTCGTGGTGACCGGAGTGAGTTCGCTTCGTTTGGCTGTGGCTTATCAAGAACGGATGGAGCGCCAAGGGGAACTCAAAGCCGTACTGGATCTGGAAACCAGCAAGCTCACCAAGGCCCGTGAGCGGTTTGATCACCTCTTTGCCGTTGGTGGTGAACAGGGCTTGATTCGTGAACAAAACCAGTGGATCGCGCCGAATCGATTGAGGGTTGTTTGGCAGCCCCAGCCCTAGGGGACCGTACCCCGTAAGTTGGGCCTCTCCTTGCCCACCAGCGTCCATCCATGGCCGAAGCCATTAGCGCCGGAACCGTTCTCATCACTGGTACCACGTCTGGTGTAGGCCTCAACGCTGCCAAGGCTCTCTCCGACCGCGGCTGGACGGTGGTGACGGCCAACCGGGATCCTGTCCGGGCGGCCCAGGCGGCCGAATCCATGGGGATCCCTGCGGCCAAGTTGCACCATCTCCGCATGGATCTGGGCGATCTGGACAGTGTGCGCACAGGTGTCGAAACCCTGGTGGGCTCCTTGCCGATGCCCCTCGATGCCCTGGTCTGCAATGCCGCTGTCTACAAACCCCGGTTGAAGCAACCCGAGTGGTCTCCCCAGGGTTACGAAAATTCGATGGCGACCAACCACTTGGGCCACTTTTTGTTGATTCAGATGTTGTTAGTCGACATTCAGCGCTCCCAGCATCCGCAAAAGAGGGTAGTGATCCTGGGTACGGTCACGGCCAACTCCAAAGAGCTCGGGGGCAAGATCCCCATTCCTGCTCCCGCGGATCTCGGTGATCTCTCAGGGTTTAAGGCCGGTTTCAAGGCTCCGATTGCCATGGCCAATTCCAAAATCTTCAAGCCAGGCAAGGCCTATAAGGACAGCAAGCTCTGCAACATGATCACCACCCAGGAGCTGCATCGCCGCTTCCACGCCTCGACGGGCATCGTGTTTAGCTCCCTCTATCCCGGTTGCGTTGCAGACTCTCCCTTGTTCCGCAATACACCGAGGGCGTTTCAGAAGATCTTTCCCTGGTTCCAAAAGAATGTCACCGGGGGGTATGTGAGCCAGGCCCTCGCGGGTGAAAGGGTGGCCCAGGTGGTTTCCGACCAAGGCTTTAATACCTCAGGAGTGCACTGGAGTTGGGGAAACCGCCAAAAACAGGGTGGTCTGCAATTCAGCCAAGAGCTATCTGATCAGGCAAGCAACCCAGAAACCGCCAAGGGGGTCTGGGATTGCTCCATGCGTCTGGTGGGGCTTACCTGAAACCGGGTAAGCCCCAACCAGGCCGAATCTCAAAGGCGACGGCGGAATCCGTCGCCGCCAAAACCAGAGCTAAAGCCCCGATCCCCCTCATTGTTGGAGCGACTCAATGTCCAGACGTTGCGACTGAGCCGACGGGCGGTCAGGCCACCACGCTCGACCAAGGCCGAACCTGGGCGAGCCCCCATCAGGTGGGTGACCTCCGCGGTGCTCAACGGTGCACCCGTATGGATGGCCAGTTGGGTGAGTTCGAGCCGCTGCCGCAGGGCGGTCAGGTCGGCCTGACCACCGTCTTCCGATTCGCTCCACATCCAAGGCATGCCCTGGCCAGTGGTCGCGATTTTTTGCATCAAGCCCAGACCAATGAAGGCCAGGGCCTGTTCCGGCTTGACGCCCTCCGCGGTGGCCTGGGCCATCCACTCCGGAATCGTAGAAACAGGGTTTTGGGCTGGCATCGGCTCCGTTTCGGTGGCGGAATTGGAGCTCGAGCTGGATGTGCCCGTGGTGCGCTTGGTGGCCATGAACGTCCCATCAACGTTGGCCGGACGGTACCGGCTCAGGCCTTAACGGCAAGGCCTTGGGAGGCGGGCGGTAAGATCCCGCCATGTCAGGCCAACGCGGGGTTCGTGACTCCCCGGGCATGCCTTTGGCTTTTGCCAACCCCCATGCCATTTGTCCATGGCCTCCCGTTCCCTGCCACCATCGCGCTCTAGGGGTAACGGGCCTGCCATTACTGGCACCTTGTCGATTAGTGGCACCAGTTCCAATGGGAACAGCTCGGGTGGCGATAGCTCCGGGGCCAGTTGCGTTATCACCACCGATAGCGAGGGACCCCGGCTTGCCCGCCAATCCAGCCATGTGCAGTCAATTGAGCTGCGCACCTACGTCTTCCTGGACTCCCTCCAGCCCCAACTGGCGGCCTACATGGGCACCGTCTCCCAGGGTTTTCTTCCGATCCCTGGCGATGCCTGCCTTTGGCTCGAGGTCTCTCCTGGCATGGCCGTTCATCGCGTCACCGACATTGCCCTGAAGGCAAGCACGGTGCGACTGGGTCAGATGATTGTGGAGCGGGCCTTTGGTTCCCTTGCCCTTTATCACCGGGATCAGAGCAACGTGCTCCACTCGGGCGATGTGGTGCTCGAGGCCATTGGCAGCAGGATTGAGCAGCGCAGCCGCTGTGAGGTGAGCTGGACAGAAATCATTCGGGCCATCACCCCCGACCATGCGGTGTTGATTAACCGTCAAAACAGGCGGGGCTCGATGATTCAATCCGGGATGAGCATGTTCATCCTGGAAACTGAACCAGCTGGCTATGTTCTGATCGCAGCCAATGAGGCCGAGAAGTCTTCGAACATCACCGTTGTTGATGTCAAGGCGGTGGGTGCCTTTGGTCGACTCACTTTGGCGGGGAAGGAAGGCGATGTCGAAGAAGCCGCCGCCGCCGCCATGCGCGCGATTCACAGCATTAATCAAACAGCTCGTTAATCCATCCAGGCAGCGACCAGCTCTCAGCCCAATCCAAGAGCAGCCTTCAATCCAGAGGCCAGTTGTCTGGCCGCTTTGCCCCGGCTTCCTAGCTTGAGTTTCATGTGCTGGGGCATGGCCCCATAGGTCATGCCCGCTTCGCGCACCCAGAAAATGGGGTCGTAGCCCCCACCAGAGCCTTCTGGCCGGTGGAGAATCTCACCCCGACAAATCCCTTGGGCTTGCAACACCACCAGGCCGGAGGGATCGGCCAGGGCCATGGCGCTGTTAAAGCTGGCACTGCGATAGGGGCTGGTGCCGAGCTCATGGAGCACCCGGTGAATTCGCTCGTGGTCGGTAGGGCCGTAGCGGGCTGAGAACACCCCCGGGGCCCCAGCGAGGGCGTCCACCTCCAGGCCTGAATCGTCGGCCAGGGCCCACTGATCCGTGAGCTGCGCCACGGCCTTGGCTTTGAGGCACGCATTGGCCAGGTAGGTGCTGCCGGTTTCTTCAATCTCCAGGCCCTTTGGCTGCTGGCGCAAGTCCAGATCCACCGCATCGAGCATGGCCCCGATTTCGGCCACCTTGTGGGGGTTGCCACTGGCAATCACCAACACAGGTCTTTGCACGGGTTACCCAGCTCGATCGGGCCATTGTGACCAATGGGCTGAAACAGGGGGGCCTGTCGCGATCGATCAGAGCGTCACTTCGCCAACAAGAAGGCGGCTTAAAGTTCACGGTCGTCTTGTCAACCGGGCCACGATGGACACCAGCCTGGTTCTTCAGAACCTGCTTAGCCCCCCGGTTCTGTTTTTCTTCTTGGGGGTGGTGGCAGTTCTGGTGGGATCTGATCTCGAGATCCCCGCCCCCCTTCCCAAGCTCTTTTCCCTTTATTTGCTGCTCGCCATTGGCTTTCGAGGTGGCCTTGAACTGGCCCACAGCGGTTTGGGTGGCCAGGTGCTTCCCACGATTTTGGCGGCGGTGGTGATGTCGCTTGTGGTGCCGATCTACAGCTTCTTCACCCTCAAAACCAAACTCGACAACTTCAACGCTGCCGCCATTGCCGCCACCTATGGCTCGATCAGTGCGGTCACGTTCATCACGGCCCAAAGCTTCCTCGAAAGCCAAAAGATCAGCTTCGATGGCTTCATGGTGGCCGCCTTGGCCCTGATGGAGTCACCGGCCATCATTGTGGGTCTCCTGCTGGTGAAGTTGGCCGCTTCGCAAAAGCGCCCTGATGCCAACGGCATGCGCTGGGGTGCTGTGTTGCATGAAGCCTTCCTGAACAGCTCGGTGTTCCTGCTGATGGGGAGCTTGATCATTGGGGTGTTGGTGGCCTCTAACAGCCCCCATGGTGTGGAGAAGATGCTGCCGTTCACCGACAAGCTCTTCTATGGAGCCTTGAGCTTTTTCCTTCTAGATATGGGGATCGTGGCGGCCCAACGCCTCTCCGACCTGCGCAAAGCCGGTCCATTCCTGATTGGTTTCGCCGTACTGATGCCGTTGGTGAATGCCTGTCTTGGTGTTCTGATTGCCAAAGGCCTCGGCCTGGGCCACGGCAATGCTCTGTTGTTCGTGGTCCTCTGCGCCAGCGCCTCGTACATCGCCGTGCCAGCAGCCATGCGCATGACCGTGCCAGAGGCCAATCCCAGCCTCTACATCTCCACAGCGCTTGGGGTGACCTTTCCCTTCAACATCATTGTGGGAATCCCCGCCTACATGGCGCTGGTCAACCAACTCATCCCTGTAGCCAGCTGATTCGATGAAACGTGTTGATCTGATCCTCAGCGAGCGGGAGCTGGACAAGGTGATTAAGGCGATCGAGGCCTCCGGTGCCCCGGGCTATTCGGTCATGAAGCACGTCACGGGGAAGGGCCCCCATGGCGAGGTCTCCGACGCGATGGACTTCAGCGGGCTGGGGGCGAACGCCCACGTGATCCTGTTTTGTGAGCCGGAAATCCTTCCCAAACTGCGGGAAGGCATCCAGCCCCTCCTTGATTACTACGGCGGTGTGGCCTTTGTGGCAGAAGCTAACCCCCTCTAAGGCGCCAGCGGCTCCCTGCCAGGGGTCCTGAAAATCCTTGCTACAACAGGGCCCAGCAGGATCTCCAACGTTTTGTGTGCAAAGGATGAGCCTGGCTTATCAATCGCAGCGCAGACGGTGATGGCCCGGCCGGCCCAAATGGGTTGACGGGGGGCTAACCGGCCGAGCAAGGTTGCTGGCGAACATTCCACCCCCTCCTCCAGGAGCAGGTAATGGCTAACGAAACCATGGGCATCGCCCTCGGCATGATCGAAACCCGGGGCCTGGTCCCCGCGATCGAAGCGGCTGACGCCATGACTAAGGCTGCAGAAGTGCGCCTGATTGGTCGTGAATTCGTAGGCGGCGGCTACGTCACCGTGATGGTGCGTGGCGAAACCGGCGCTGTGAACGCAGCCGTTCGCGCTGGCGCTGACGCCTGCGAGCGCGTCGGCGACGGCCTCGTTGCTGCCCACATCATTGCGCGCCCCCACAAAGAAGTGGAGCCTGCTTTGGGCAACGGCAACTACGCCGGTCAGAAGGACTGAGTTGACCAGCGCCAAAGGCGTTAACCAACCCATTTCCCTTACCGACCCAACCGGAGAAACTCCATGAGCAAGAAGTACGACGCCGGGGTCAAGGAGTACCGCGACACCTATTGGACTCCTGATTACGTCCCCCTCGATACCGACCTGCTGGCGTGCTTCAAGTGCACCGGCCAGGAAGGCGTTCCCCGCGAAGAAGTAGCCGCTGCTGTGGCCGCTGAATCCTCTACCGGCACCTGGTCCACCGTGTGGTCCGAGCTCCTCACCGACCTCGACTTCTACAAAGGCCGTTGCTACCGCATCGAAGACGTCCCTGGCGACAAGGAAGCCTTCTACGCCTTCATCGCCTATCCCCTCGACCTGTTCGAGGAAGGCTCCATCACCAACGTTCTGACCTCCTTGGTCGGCAACGTGTTTGGTTTCAAGGCCCTGCGTCACCTGCGTCTGGAAGACATCCGCTTCCCGATGGCGTTCATCAAGACCTGCATGGGTCCCCCGAACGGCATCGTGGTTGAGCGCGACCGGATGAACAAGTACGGCCGTCCCCTGCTGGGTTGCACCATCAAGCCGAAACTCGGCCTGAGCGGTAAGAACTACGGCCGGGTTGTTTACGAATGCCTCCGCGGTGGCCTCGACTTCACCAAGGACGACGAAAACATCAACTCCCAGCCTTTCCAGCGCTGGCAGAACCGTTTCGAGTTCGTAGCCGAAGCCGTTAAGCTGTCGGAACAGGAAACCGGCGAGAAGAAGGGGCACTACCTCAACTGCACCGCCGCAACTCCTGAAGAGATGTACGAGCGGGCCGAGTTCGCCAAAGAACTGGGTCAGCCGATCATCATGCACGACTACATCACCGGTGGCTTTACCGCCAACACCGGTCTTGCCAAGTGGTGCCGCAAGAACGGGATGCTGCTGCACATCCACCGTGCCATGCACGCTGTGATCGACCGCCATCCCAAGCACGGCATCCACTTCCGTGTGCTGGCTAAGTGCCTCCGCCTCTCCGGCGGTGACCAACTCCACACCGGCACCGTGGTCGGCAAACTCGAGGGTGACCGCCAGTCGACCCTGGGTTATATCGACCAACTGCGCGAATCCTTCGTCCCCGAAGATCGCAGCCGCGGCAACTTCTTCGACCAAGACTGGGGCTCCATGGGCGGCGTGTTCGCCGTGGCCTCCGGCGGTATCCACGTGTGGCACATGCCCGCGCTGGTTGCCATCTTTGGCGACGACTCCGTGCTTCAGTTCGGTGGTGGTACCCACGGTCACCCCTGGGGTTCTGCTGCAGGTGCTGCTGCCAACCGCGTGGCCCTCGAGGCCTGCGTCAAGGCCCGCAATGCCGGTCGCGAAATCGAGCGTGAAGGCCGCGACATCCTTACGGAAGCCGCCAAGCACAGCCCTGAGTTGGCTATCGCACTTGAGACCTGGAAGGAAATCAAGTTCGAGTTCGACACCGTCGACAAGCTCGACGTCAACTGATCGGATTCGGGACTGATCAAGGGTGTGGTTGGACAAAAACAGTTTCGGCAGTTTTTAAACCCCAATCACCCCTAATCCTTTCCCAAACCATCTAGGACGCTTCGAACGCGACAACAACCCTTTTAAGGGTTACTTCATTCCATCCACCCAAAGGATCCCCATGCCTTTCAAGAGCACCGTGGGTGACTACCAAACAGTCGCCACCCTGGAGACATTCGGCTTCCTCCCGCCGATGACCCAGGACGAGATCTACGACCAAATTGCTTACATCATTGCCCAGGGCTGGAGCCCGCTCGTTGAGCACGTCCACCCAAGCAACTCCATGGCGACCTACTGGTCGTTCTGGAAGCTTCCCTTCTTCGGCGAGAAGGATCTCGGCGTGATCGTGAGCGAGCTCGAGGCTTGCCACCGCGCCTACCCCGACCACCATGTTCGCCTGGTGGGCTACGACGCCTATACCCAAAGCCAGGGTTCTTGCTTCGTGGTATTCGAAGGACGCTGATCTTCAGCGTCTAAACATGGGCCCAAGCCAAGGCTTTGGCCCACCCCCCTTTTCTGTTGTCTTGAGCAGTGGCCGTGGGGCTGTTGCTTGGGAGAGCAGAGCATTTTTCAGCATTCCATTCGACGGGCGGACATGGCCAGCACATCCAGCCGGGAAGCAGCACTTGAGCGCCGTAGGGCCCTCACGACCGGGGGCAAACAAGCCTCCAGCCGCTTCACCTCAGGTCAGAGCCGTGTGCGCACGGTTGACGACGCCCGTCCCACCCGCACGGCGGCCGCGCCTGCAACGCAGGCCATTGCCCCGGCGCCCCCTGCCCCTGCAGCTGTGACCACGCGATCCGCGCCCAGCCGCAGCCTGGCCGCTCCCCCCAGCGGCCGTTCCCATGGCCCAGCCCGGCCGATTGCTAACCCCAGCCGCGATCTGGTTTTGGCCCGCCGCGATGCCCTCTCCAGGCGGGGCAAGCGCGCCGATACTTCCAAGGATCGAACCCGGTCGGCGACGGATCGCGTTACTCCCGCCGCAGCCGCGCCAGCTTCCGCAGTGAGCAGCACTGCTCCCGAGAAGCGTGAGTGTGGTTGCAAAGGTTCGACCAAGCTGGCCAGCCTGTCCGCCCCCAGCCGCAGCGATTCCTTTGGTAGTGGCCGCACCGATTCCGCTGTCAGCAGCCGGAAGGTGACAGCCAAGCGTGCAGCCCAGCACAACCCCAGCCGCGCCCTTGTCTTGGCCCGCCGCGAGGCCCTCTCCAAGCGCGGCAAGTCAGCAACGACGTCCAGTAGTACCGGAGCTGCAGCCGTTGCCCGCCAAGGCAATGCCGACCTCACCACCCGCGAGCTGTCCCAGAAACTCCGCGAACTCAAGAGCAAAGTGGGCAGTGCCGGCACCTCCCGCAGTGGTGGAACCCGCCCTTCCGGGCCCAACCGCCATGGCTCCAAGCAGGCGGCTGCAGCCGATGCCTCGTGGAAGGTGGGAGTGAGCGAAACCACCAGTGGTCAAGTGGTTACCGGCACCCAAGCCAACCGCTCGACCAAAACCACCGGCAACGAAGCCAGCACCTGCCGTTCCATTACTGGCACCGAGTACATGGGTGCCGACATCTTCCGCACCTTCTGCCAAAGCGAGCCCGTGGCTAGCCAACCCGCCAAGGTGCGTGTCACGGCCACCAGCCACGGCAATCAGGTGACCGGCAATGAGGTGGGCCGCTCTGAGAAGGTGACCGGCGATGAGCCCGGTACCTGTAAGAACGTGACCGGCACGGAATACGTGTCGGCCAACCAATCCGCCGCTTACTGCGGCACCAGCACCCCCTCCCCCCGCAAGGTGGGTCGTAGCCAAACCCGCGCTGGGCTCGCCGTTTCCGGCGTGATGGTGGGTCGCTCGGAAAAGGTCACCGGTGACGAACCTGGCTCCGGTAAGCAGCTCACGGGTACCCAATACGTGGGCGACCAAAGTGACTTGGTAGGCCGAGCCCCCACCAAGGTTTCCACCCTCAATACCCTCCGTGGTACGGGCATTACGGGTACCCACGTGGGCCGCAGTGAGCACGTCACCGGTGATGAACCCGGCAGTTGCCGCTTGGTCACCGGCGATGAATACGTCGGCAGCCAGCAATACGATCGCTTTTGTGGCACCAAGCCCGCCCCTGAGGCCGCCAAGGTTGGCTTCAGCATCACCAACCGGGCCATTGTGGTGAGCGGCACCCACACGGGCCGTTCCGGCAATGTCACCGGCGATGAGCCCGGTACCTGCAAGGTGGTGACCGGCACCCCCTACACCGGCTTTGAACAGGCCGGAGAGTATTGCTCTAACAATCAAGTTGCTGCGATCCGCCAGCGCACACCCGTGCGTGGTTCCAACCGCATGAGCGGAATTCAACCGGGCATTGGTGGCAGCCTCACCGGGGCTGAGCGTGGTGCCTGCGAATCCATTACTGGTACCCCCTACCTGGGCTCCGACCAAATGGCCCAGGCCTGTGGTGCGGCCAGCGCATCCGATGCCGATTTCCCTAAGCCGTTGGCGGGCAGCCAGCCCTGGCAACAGTTCAGCATCCAGTCCCCTGCCCGGGCAGCCCACACGGCCCACGACCGTGCGGGTGCCGTAACCGGAACCAGCTACGAGCAAGGCAACCGGGTGACCGGCCCTTTTGACCTGGCCGGTGACAAGGTCACCGGCACCGAACAATTCCGCTTCGACCGTCGCGGCTCCCAGCTCTCCCGGGGCCCCATCGCTGTTGCTTCAGCGCCTGTCTCCGTCGATGGGGATGTGCGACCCACGTCCAGGGTGACCGGTGAAGGCATCTCTGCCGGCCTGAAGATCACCGGCGACGACTGGGATCGCGGTGATCGGGTCACCGGCACCGAAGGGGTCTCGGCCCGCCGCCGTAATCCCACCCGCACCGGTCCGATGTCGGCGATGGTTGGCCAACAACCCAAGCGGAATGAGGAAGTCCCAGAGCCCGTGAGCCGGGTGACCGGTTCCAGCGGCAACACCTCCGCCGGTTCTTTGATCACCGTTTCCGGTGGGGCCCGCGGTTAATCCCTGATGCCCCGACGCTCGGCTGCTGCTCCCTATCGCCCCATGGCTCCGACGGCACCCCGTCGTCGACCGGTAGCCATGGCGGCTGGGCCCGGAGCCGTGCCGACCCAACCCACCCCGGCGTCATCCCGTACCCCCTACCGGGGCAGCCTCCACCCCCTGACTGATCGGCAGGCCAATGGGGTGTTGCATGCCTATGACAACCAGGTCAAGGACAGTTTTGACCGCATCGTGCCGGTGCTCAAGCGTCTCTCAGCCCTGCAACATGAAGACGACTTTGTCGGTTCAGCCCAGCGTTTAGCCCGCTCTGAGCTTGGTTTTGAGCTTCCCCTGCCCATCCTCGAGAAGGCCTGGGTGACCCAACTCGACATGCGCACCCTGTTTGCTTGGTGCCTCTTTGAGACCTACGAGCAAACCAGCGATAGCTTTTTCCAGACCGATCCCCTAGGCGGCAAACCTGGCAGCCCAGCAGCTGATTCATTTAATGCCTTCCTGTTGTCCTGCGGCTTCCATCTCCTCGACATCACGCCCTGTTCCGATGGGCGCCTGGCCCATGCCATTGCCTATGCCCTGCGCCTGCCGTTCAGTTCTGTGCGGCGTCGCTCCCATGCCGGTGCCCTGTTTGACGTGCAAAACACGGTGAACCGCTGGGTGAAGACCGAGCATCGCCGTTACCGCGAGGCCATTCCCAATTCGGCCCAGGAGGATACCCGTTATCTGAAGGTGGTTCTCTACCACTTCAGCTCCATGGATCCCGGCCACGAGGGCTGTGCGGCCCATGGCAGTGACGATGCCCTTGCGGCCTCCTGTGGGCTCGATCGGCTCAAGGACTTTCAGCAAGCTGTGCAGAACAGTTTTTGCTGCGGGGCCTCCGTTGATTTGCTCTTGATGGGCATCGATACCGACACCGACGCCATCCGGGTTCACGTTCCCGGGATGGATGGCAGCACCAACCTCGAGCGCTGGGTGGATGCCCAGGAGGTGTATGCAGCCACCATCCACCTTGGGGCCCAAGAAGCCAAGGCCCGCATTCAGGCGATGGTGGAACAGGCTGCCGCTTCAAGCCCCGACCCAAGCATGGTCAAGCTGGTGACCCACTTTCTGGAGAACAACATGTCCCAGATCGATTATGTCCGCCAGCACCATGGCGGCAGTTATGGCGATGCGGGCCATGCTGAACGGTTTATTGGTGTGGGTATTGGTTTCAAGGAAATTCATCTACGTAACCTCACCTATTTCGCCTATATGGATACGGTCGAAGAAGGGGCCGCCGACCTGGATGTCGGCATCAAGATTTTCACTGGTTTGAATGTGTCCCGCGGGTTGCCTGTGCCTGTGGTCGTTCGTTTTGACTACAACAGCCAGGTTCCTGGAGCCCGGGAACGGGCGATTCGTAATTGCAAGCGCGTTCAATCCGCCATTGAGAACCGTTACGCCGACCTCTTTCAGAAGGGGTTGCTGCATGCCCTGCTGACGGTTCGGGACCAGGACCGCCACACCCCTGCCGAAGCGGTAGGTTCCACGATCACGTTCGCGAGCGGAGGAGGGCACTGACATGTTGATCTGCAAAGTGGTTAAGCCGTTGGTCTCCACCAACCGCATTCCCGATTTCGAGCACAAACACCTGCAGGTTGTGCTCGATGGCAGCACCCAAAAGGTGGCTGTCGATGCCGTGGGCTGTATCCCCGGCGATTGGGTGATCTGCGTGGGTAGTTCCGCCGCCCGGGAAGCTGCTGGAAGTAAGTCCTATCCCAGCGATCTCACGATCGTTGGCATCATTGACCACTGGGATCCTGAGGCTGGCAAAACTCCCTCTGTGGGCTCCCCTGTTTCAGGTCATGCTCCTTCTTCCAGTGGTGCCCCAACTCCCGGGGGTGCTAGTTAATGGAAATCATGCAGGTTGCGGGTTCCCTGGTGTGCACCCAGCGCGTGCCCGGCCTGGAGCATTCCAACCTGCGTGTGCTGCGCACGTCGAAGGGCAAGCTCAGCGTTGCCGTTGATCCTGTCGGTGCATCTGTAGGTAACTGGGTCTTCACCGCTAGCGGTTCGGCAGCTCGCTTTGCCTGCGGTAACCCGGAGGTTCAAACCGATCTCACCATTGGCGGAATCATCGATTTTTGGGAGCCCGATGGCTAGCTGATTTGGGCGCCCTGCGTCCCGCTCTCCTGGTCATTCCCTAGCCCCAATTCCAACTGAGTCATGGCTACACCCACCCCGCGTTCGACCTCCAGTGCTTCGGCCGCTGCCAAGTCCGCCCCTGCGGCGAGCTCGGCAGCAGCTGCGAGTTCATCGACCGGCACGCGGTCAGCCAGCCCAGTCCCTTCGGTTGCGGCATCGGCTCCCAAGGCCTTGCCCGCTGCCCCAGCGGCTAAGGCCCCCCCAGCCAAAGCAGCAGCCTCGGCTCGCCCTGCAGCTTCACGCTCCAGTGCGGCCCAACCCGCCGCCAAAGCAGCCCCTCGCACTGCCACGAACCTTCCTGGTTCGGCCCAATCCTCCGGTGGCGGCGCCGGCACCTCCAGTCCTTCCACCCCATCCCGCAGCAACGCCATGGCTCCTTCCATTCAGGGCATCGCCCTCGGCATGATCGAAACCCGCGGCCTGGTTCCCGCCATTGAGGCCGCCGACGCCATGACCAAGGCGGCAGAAGTTACCTTGATCGCTCGGGAATTCGTCGGCGGTGGCTATGTCACCGTGATGGTTCGTGGCGAAACCGGTGCTGTCAATGCGGCCGTTCGCGCCGGCGCAGATGCCTGCGAGCGCGTCGGTGACGGCCTCGTGGCTGCCCATATCATTGCCCGCCCCCACAGTGAAGTTGAGCCTGCCCTCATCGCCACTGCCACCACCCGTCGTCTCTGATCCCCATGGGCGCCGTTCATCCGCGCGTCCTGGGTTACCTCGGTCGCGCCCTAAGCCTTGAGCTATCTGCCGTGCAGCAGTACATGACCCAGGCTTCCCTTGTGGGGCTTTGGGGCGCTACTGATGCTGCAGAACGGTTTCGCCGTGAAACGGTGGAGGAAATGCAGCATGCAGAAAAAATTGTGCAGCGCATGTTGGCTGTTGGGGTCGCTCCTGCAGCTTCCCAGCTCAGGGCGGTTACCCATGCTCCCGACCTGGTCGGCCTCCTGTTCCAAAACATTCAATTGGAAAATGATTTGATCAGTCTTTACGCAGAAGCCACCCGTTTCTGTGTCCTGATTGGTGATGTCAACAATGAGGCCTTGTTTCGCGCGTTGCTCAACGATGAACAGCACCACGGTGCTGAACTCTCCGCTTGGCTGCAAAGCCTTGGAGGGCAGGTGAACCGCCATCACGAACGGGCTACCTTCTAACCACCGCCCACCCCCTTGAGCGCCCCCCTTCCCCTGCCGATTCAGCTTGCTTGGCTGATACCCCTCTACGGCTTCGGCGGCATGGTGGTTGCCTTGCCATGGGCCAGCGGCGGCCTCAGGCGTCATGGCCAGCGCCCCGCTGCCTACCTCAATCTGCTGCTCACGTTGGTGGCGGTTCTGCATGGCAGTTGGCTCACCCTGCAGGTTTGGCGGCTGGGGGCCCAACACCTCAGCTTTGACTGGTTTTCAGTTGCTGATCTGAACCTTCAGATCGGCTTCGACCTCTCGCTCACCAACTTGGCCGCCCTCCAGTTGGTGACCTTGATGAGTTTGTTCGCGCAGTTTTTTGCGCTGGGCTACCTCGACAAGGAATGGTCTCTGGCGCGCTTCTATGCCTTAGTTGGCTTCTTTGAAGGTGCCCTCTCCGGGCTTGTGCTGAGTAGCAACCTTTTGTTGAGCTACTTCTTGCTCGAGATGCTCACCCTCTCCACCTACCTACTGGTGGGCTTTTGGTATGCCCAGCCCTTGGTGGTGACGGCGGCTCGCGATGCCTTCCTGACCAAACGGGTGGGCGACATCTTGCTGTTGATGGGGGTTGTGGCCCTCTCGGCGTGGGCGGGGTCGATGGAGTTCACCGACCTCTACCGCTGGTCTGCCGATGCCGACGCCAGTGGTCTGCTCAGCCCTTTGGCCGGCACCTTGCTGGGCTTGGGCCTGATTGCTGGGCCCATGGGTAAATGCGCCCAATTCCCCATGCACCTCTGGCTCGATGAGGCGATGGAGGGTCCAAATCCGGCCTCCATCCTGCGTAATTCGGTCGTGGTGACTGCCGGTGCCCTGGTGTTGTTCAAGGTGATGCCGCTTCTGCGTTTGGCACCCCTGGCGATCACGGTGTTGCTAGTGGTTGGCACGATCAGCGCCATTGCTGGAGCCCTGGTTGCGCTTGCCCAGGTGGATCTCAAGCGCGCCTTTTCCTATTCCACCACCTCCTATTTGGGCCTGGTTTTCATTGCCCTTGCCCTTGGCCAGCCGGGGATTGCCTTGCTGCTCCTGCTCTCCCACGGCCTGGCTAAGGCGCTGCTATTTATGAGTGTGGGCAGCGTGATTGCCACCACCAACTGTCAAGACCTCACCGAGCTTGGCGGCCTGGGCACCCGGATGCCCGCGACAACCCTGGCTTACCTGGTGGCCGCAGCCGGGCTGGTGGGCTTGCTGCCCTTGGGCTGTTTTTGGTGTTTTGGACTGGGATTCCAGGCCCTCTGGTCTGAATTCCCTTTCTTCGCTGGGGTGATCCTGCTGACGAACCTGCTCACGGCGATCAATCTCACCCGGGTCTATCGATCGGTCTTCTTGGGATCGGCCAAGCCCAAAACCAAGCGAGCCCCTGAGGTGAATTGGCTGATGGCCCTTCCCATGGTGAGCCTCACGGTCTTGGTGCTGTTAACACCGCTGCTCATGGCCAAGATCGATCCAGTCCCAGGGATTGGAGCCTTCCCCCTGGCTGTTTCCATCGCTGTGGCTCTTTCAGGATTGGCTGGCGTGGCGATTGGCAGCCAGATTGGTTTTGATCAGTTTTGGTCGCGTTCGATCCTGCAGCCCCTCCGCGGGCTCCAGGATCTACTGGCCTTTGATTTTTATACCGAGAGGATCTACAAAGCCACCATCGTTGCTTTTGTGGCTGGATTGGCTCGCTTCACCAATGGCTTTGATCGCCAGGGGTTGAATGCACTGGTGAACGGCATCGGCAGGTTGTCGATGCAGAGCGCCGAAAATCTCAAGTTTGGGGTCAGTGGTCAGTTGCAGAGCTACCTCCTGACTGTGGCCATTTCCCTGGTGGTGCTCGTGACCTCCTTGAACTGGCTCGTCGCGGCAGGGGGGCAAGGATGACGTTCCCCTGGTTGGTATCGAACCCCTGGTTGCTAACCATTCCCTGGTTGAGCCTGTTGCTTGCGATTCCGTTCTTGGGAACCTTGGCCCTGTTGCTCTGGCCTGGAGAGCCGACCCCTGGCCGGCTGCGCACCATCACGATTGTGGTGCTCAGTGCCCAATTGGCCGCCAGCTTCGCCCTACTCCTGGTGTTTGATCCAGCCATCCCGGGGCTCCAACTCCAGGAGCTCCATCGCTGGCTCCCTGGTGTTGGTTTGAACTATCAGCTTGGGGTGGATGGCCTATCCCTTCCCCTGGTGTTGATCAATGCGGGATTGACCCTGGTCTCGGCAGTTTGCAGCCGGGATTTCAGCAAACGTCCGAGAATTTATTTCTCGATGTTGCTGCTGATCAGCGGCGCAGTCAATGGAGCCTTTTTGGCCGACAACCTGCTGCTCTTCTTCCTGTTCTACGAGCTTGAACTGATTCCCCTTTGGCTGTTGATCTCCATTTGGGGGGGCAGTGAACGCGCCTACGCCGCCACGAAATTTCTGATCTTCACGGCTGTTTCAGGAATGTTGATCCTGGGGGCCTTTCTCGGCCTGGCCCTGTTCACGGGCTCAGTTGACTTCAGCCCAATGCCAGTGACCACAGAACGCCTTGCCATGGGCAGTCAGGTGGTGTTGCTGATTGCCCTGCTCGTGGGTTTTGGCATCAAGTTGCCCCTGGTGCCCTTCCATACCTGGTTGCCCGATGCCCATACCCAAGCCTCAACGCCTGTTTCTGTGTTGTTGGCGGGGGTACTGCTCAAGTTGGGTACCTACGGCATCCTGCGCTTTGGCATGGGGCTGTTCCCTGAGGCCTGGGCTTTGATGGCACCAGGTCTGGCCATCTGGGCCGCCATTTCCGTGGTTTATGCATCCCTAGCGGCCATTGCCCAAACCGACATGAAGCGGATGGTGGCCTATAGCTCCGTCGGCCACATGGGCTACGTGCTGCTCGCCGGAGCGGCAGGCACACCCGTGGCCCTGCTTGGAGCCGAATTCCAGATGGTCAGCCATGGCTTGATTTCCGCCCTGCTGTTCTTACTGGTGGGCACGGTGTACCGGAAAACTGGCACCAGAGATTTGGATGTGCTTCGGGGATTGCTTAATCCCGAGCGGGGCCTGCCGTTTACGGGCACGTTGATGATTCTGGGGGTGATGGCCAGTGCGGGGCTGCCAGGTATGGCTGGCTTCATTTCCGAATTTCTGGTCTTCCGCGGCAGCATTCAGGCCTACCCCCTGGCCACCTTGCTGTGCATGGTTGGGTCGGGTCTTACCGCGGTCTATTTCCTATTGCTCGTGAATAGGGCTTTCTTCGGTCGTCTTGCCGTGACCCCCGCCAGTGCTGATCCGGTTGAAGATTCCCGGCTCGATGTCCGCCTGGCGCCTGTGGCCCCTCGCGAAACGCTGCCGGCCTTGGCCCTCGCCCTAGGGGTTGTCCTGTTGGGCCTTTTCCCTACCCTGCTGGGCCACCTGAGTGAAGCCACCACCACGGCGATGATCCCCATCGGAGGGTTGGGCTAATGCCTGTGATCCCCTCGTCCCTGACGCGCCAGGGCGGAATGCCCCCTGCCGCGGAACTCGAACGGCGGCTGTTGGCTGGAGAAACGCTACTGGCAGACTCCGCCGACCACCTGCTCGAAGTGGTGGGAGTTTTGGAGAGCTATGGCGAAGTATTGGATGCCTACAGCATCAACTTGATTTATCAGGCAGAGCAGCAGTTTCTCAACCCCATGCCGATCTTCAAGTACCTCGATGGGGATTTGAGCCCGGCCAAGGTCTGGCGCCACCTTCTCCACGATCGCATCAATTTCGAATACGCCGAGTACTGCATGAAGGCCATGCTCTGGCATGGCACGGGTGGCCTGGATGCCTACCTCGATTCGCCCCCCTTCATGGAGCGCTGCCAGGCCATCATCCAGCGCAAGCGTCGGGTTGACCCGTTACTTGCATTGCTCCATCTCCCCTTTCCCCAATTCCTGCCTGAATTGATCCGAACCGCAGCAACCACCCATGCCCTGGGTCAGTTCTGGCGGGTTATGAGTGATCTATTCATCGATCTTGCTGCAGCTTGGCGGGAGGGACGGGTGGCCTCGATCGCCGCGGTGGTGGACTTTGTTAAGCAGGGCCTCGTGATGGCAGCCGCAGCTCCGATCACCTACGCGGTGGAGATCGGAGCTGACACCTTTTGGGTGCTCCCCCCTGAGGCCGGCCTGACCTTCCTGGTGGATGTGGCGGTTCCCTATGTGGAGGCGGTGTTCCTGAGGGGCACGCCATTTCTGGGCACGGTGAGCTTCAACGCCCAGGCCCAGCAAATCTCCCCCGACCAGGCCCAATTTGCCTATGGAGCTCTGTTTGCCGATCCCCTGCCCAGCATGGGGGCGGGCATCCCGCCAAGCTTGCTCATGCAGGACATGTATCGCCACCTGCCGGATGCTCTCCACCACTGGTATCAGCAGCGCACCCGCGGCGAGGGTGATGTGCGGGTCAAAATTTGCGCCAGCTTCCAAAAGGCCATGTTCTGCGTCACCAATGGGGCGATCAATGGCACCATGCCCCATCCATTAGCCACGGACGACCCCGCAGCCCAGGCGGCGAACCAGGCCCATGCCGCCAGCTGGGCCACCAGGCTGGCGGCGGCCCGTACCGATTGCCTCACGGCTGAAAGTGCTGCCCTGGCCTAGGGTTGGCCCCATGGATCAGCCCTGGACCCCTCGCCCCAAGCCCGAGCAGGCCGAGCGCCTGGAGCGCCGCATTGAGTTTGCGGATTACGAGGCCACCCGGCTGTTTCTCGAGCAGCTCAATGGCCTCTCAGAAGACCAACAGCGCTTCCCGGATATCAGCTTTGGACGCACCTATGTGAATCTGACGATTCGACCCGAATCCGAGGATCGCGCCATTGGCGATGAAGATCATCGCTTTGCAGGAGCAATCGATGCCCTCTTACTTCTTGACCTGGGTTAGCTAAAGATGGTTTTTGAGTCCGCTACTTGCGCCGGCGTGAATCCATCTGCAACAGGTCTTTGACCTGTTGTAGATGTCTGGAGAGCTCGGGATCTGTTTTCAGTTTTTTCTCAACCTGTTCGACTGCATACATCACGGTGGAATGGTCTTTTCCCCCAAAAGCTTCTCCAATGCGAGGCAGCGACAGGTTGGTGGTTTGCCGCATTAGGAACATCCCCGCCTGGCGGGCCTGACTCACGGCGCGCTTGCGGCTGGCACTGCGCATTTCCTCGGCACCAACACCAAAGACCTCGGCTATTTTCTCAATCAGCTTTTCAGGCTTGACCTCTAAATCGGCACCGCCTGGATCCAGTATCGGGGCCACCGACTCCACGGTCATGGGGAGGCCCGTAATTGAGGCAAACGCCACGGCCCGGGTGAGGGCTCCTTCCAATTCCCGGATGTTGGAGGTGAAGCGCCCGGCGATGAATTGGATCAACTCCCGGGGCAGGACCATCTGCTCCTGCTCGGCTTTTTTCTGCAGGATCGCCATCCGTGTTTCCAGATCTGGAACCTGGATATCGGCAATGAGGCCCATGGAGAAGCGCGAAATTAAGCGCTCCTGCATCCTGGGGATTTGGTTGGGGGGACGATCGGAAGCAATCACAATTTGTTTCCCCGCCTCGTGCAGGGCGTTAAAGGTGTGAAAGAACTCTTCCTGGGTGTACTCCTTTCCTTCGATGAACTGGATGTCGTCAACCAGGATTAAATCAGCTGCCCGGTAGCGATCGCGAAAGGCCTGCATTCCGTCCTTGCGGATGGCCTGGATGAGGTCGTTGGTGAAGGTTTCGGTGGAAACGTAAAACACCCTGGCGTCGGGATTGATCTCGAGCCTGTAGTGGCCGATGGCCTGCATCAGGTGGGTTTTGCCGAGGCCCACACCGCCGCAAAGGAACAGCGGATTGAATTCCCGCCCAGGGGCTTCAGCCACGGCCAAGGACGCCGCATGGGCCATGCGGCTGTTGGGGCCCACCACAAACCGGTTGAAGACGTAGCGCGGATTGAGTCCGGCTTTGAGCTTGCGGGGCGCCTCACCGGTGGCCTTGGCCGCGGTCGGTCGGGCGGCCTGGGGCCGCGCCACCCGGTCATTGGTGGTGGTGGCAGCGCTGGTTCGGGACGTGCCGTTGGGGCCTCCGTCGACTGGTTCAGTGGTGGCGCCATCCGAGTCATCGTCCGTGGCGGCAGAAACCAGAACCTGCACCGAGCGACCAGCAATTTCGGTGGCAACGGCTTCGATGGTGCCCAGGTAATTTTTGCGGAGCCACCCGCAGGCAAAAGTGTTGGGCGCTTGTAGCCGCAGCTGGCCATTGTCAAAGCCAGTGCAGCGCGCCGGACGAATCCAAGTTTCGAAGGTGGGCTTGCTGAGATTGGCTTGAAGGCCCTGTTGAACCTGGTGCCACAGCTGGCTTGCCTGCTGCACCGAAGGGGCCACGTCGCGGGTGCTGAATATACGCAGCCTGCCGGGGCTGGTCGGCCTTTAATGAGTCGAAATCAGACCTGGCCACCCCGCTCCCCATGTCCCGTTCTCCCCAGTATCGGCGCGTCAGCTTGCTGGGCCCCCTGGTGCTACCCCTGCTGTTGTTGGCTGGCTGTGGCAGTGGCCTGCCAGGGTTCCCTGGGGGTGCCCAGCGGGATGGCCGCATCAGCGATGCCCCCATCACTCCGGCGCTTCCGGGCGGGAGCAATGGGATCGCCGATGCCGTGGCCAAGGTTGGCCCCTCGGTGGTGCGGATCGATACCTTGAAGCGTTTGGTGAATCCCTTGGGGGGCCTGTTTGGCAGCGGGGCCACCATTCAGCAACAGCAGGGCCAAGGCTCCGGCTTCATCACCCGCTCCGATGGGATTGTGCTGACCAATGCCCATGTGGTTGAGGGTGCCTCCGAGGTCAGCGTCACCCTGCCCGATGGGCGCAGCTTCAGCGGCAAGGTGCTTGGTAGCGATCCGGTCACGGATGTGGCGGTGGTGCGGGTTGCGGCCTCGGGCTTGCCCGTGGCCCCTTTGGGGGACTCTTCCAAGGTGAAGCCCGGGGAATGGGCCATTGCCATCGGCAATCCATTGGGTCTCGACAACACCGTGACCGCTGGAATCATCAGTGCTATTCAGAGGACCAATGCCCTTGGTGAGGGGCAGCGGGTGCCCTACCTGCAAACCGATGCCGCCATTAACCCTGGCAACAGTGGCGGACCCTTGATCAACGACCACGGTCAGGTGATTGGCATCAACACCGCCATTCGCAAGGCCCCCGGGGCTGGTTTGAGCTTCGCGATCCCTATCAATGTGGCCCGACAAATCGCATCCCAAATCCTGGAGCGGGGTACGGCTAGCCATCCCTATATCGGGGTGCGCCTGCAGGCCCTCACCCCCCAGCTCGCTAGAGAGATCAACGCCAGCACGGATGAGTGCCGAGTCCCGGAGGTGAATGGGGTGCTGGTCGTGGAGGTTATGCCCGGCAGTCCAGCTGCTAAAAGCGGTCTGAAGCCCTGCGACCTAATCGACCAAGTGGGTGGCAACGATGTGAGGAATCCCTCCCAGGTTCAACTCGCCGTCGATGGTGGTCGGGTGGGCGCCCCGCTCACGATTGCTATCCGGCGCCAAAACCAAAAGTCCAAGCTGGTGGTGAGGCCAGCCGAATTGCCGCAGCAAGGGTGAAGCCCCACTTGGCAGGAAAACACCCGTTGGCGGGAAAGTCCCAGTTGGTTGTGATGGCGCGTTGGCCAGCTCCAGGCCGGTGCAAACAACGGCTCGCCCAGGGGCTGGGCCCCGCCCGTGCGGCCAGGATTCAGCAGGTTCTGACGGCCCATACTCTGGCAGTGGCCAGCCAGCTCCAAGGGGTGGAGGTGGTGGTGGCCATCGATGGATTGGGCCCAAGGGCTACCCGGCGCTGCTTTGGGGGTCGCGGTGGCCTCCGCTGGGTTGCCCAGGGCAGGGGCAGCTTGGGCGTGCGCATGCAGCGGCAAATCAACCGATCCAAGCGGGAGGGGGCCCAGGCGGTGGTGTTGATTGGTAGCGATCTGCCCCAGCTGGAATGGGCCGATCTGGCTGCTGGCTTTGCTTACTTGGGCCCGTCGGCGGGCGATGGCTGTGATCTGGTGCTGGGGCCAGCCGATGACGGCGGCTATTGGCTGATCGGTCTGCACCTGGCGCAGCCCAGCTTGTTTGCAGGCATCCCTTGGGGGAGCAACCAGGTGATGGGCTGCACCTTGGAGCGGGCCGAGGGGCTTGGTTTGGATGTGGGTTTGCTCGCGACCCGCAGCGACTTGGATTGGCCGAGGGATTTGCTCCCATGGCGGTAGCGCCGTGATCGAGGCCGGTGGATCGATCGCGGTGGTGATTGCGGTCCGCAATGAAGCCGAAAGGCTGCCCCTGTTGCTGGCGGATCTCCACCAGGGCGCGTTGCCCTTGGCCGAGCTGGTGGTGGTGGATGGATCCAGCACTGACGCCACGGCGCAGGTGGCTTGGTTGGCCGGGGCCCGCGTCGTTCGCGGCGCCCCATCGCGGGGTGGGCAACTCGCCCTGGGCGCAGCCCTGACCCAATCCGACTGGCTGCTTTTCCTCCACGGGGATGGGCGCTTGGCAGAGGGCTGGGATCGGGCCGTTGCTCAGGCCATTGCTCGGGCCATTGCTACTCCCGAGGGCCCCAAGCGGACATACCGGGCTAGTGCGTGGTATTTCCGCTTGGCCATTGATGCATCGTTGCCGGCGCTGCGGCTCGTGGAATGGGCCGTAGCCCTGCGTAGCCTGTGGCGTCAATTGCCCTATGGCGACCAGGGCCTCCTGGTGAGCCGCCGGCTTTATCTGCAGGTGGGTGGTTTTGCCAGGCTGCCCTTGATGGAGGATCTCGATCTAGTCCAGCGGCTCAATCCCCACTGCCGGTTGCGTTGCCTGGGGGTGCCGTTACGGGTGGATGGCCGCCGTTGGATCGAGAGGGGCGTGTGGGCGGTGGGCTGGACCAATTGGTTGCTCAGGCGGGCCTGGCGCCGAGGCGTGGCCAGCCACGCGTTGGTGTCTCGCTATTACGGCCCTCCCCAAGGATGACAAGTGTGATTCCCTTCGGGCAGAATGGGTGCTAGATGATCGTGAGTTCGATTGGCCGTTAACCCTTTGGCTCCTAACCAACTCGCTCCCAGGGTGAAGCGGCGCAATTATCTTTGGGTTTTGATTCAGCTGTTCTGGCGAATGCGTCGGGATATTCTTGTTTACGCCGTTGTTTGTTCCTTGATTTTCGAATACAACAAGTTTTTTCAGCCTAAAACTGTTTCGCTTTTGCATGGCTCTGGCTTGTCGATGCTCGGGATTGCGGTTTCAATCTTTGTGGCCTTCCGTAACACCCAGGCGATTAACCGTTGGTGGGAAGGGCGGGTTCTCTGGGGTGCCATCACCAATGGGTCGCGCCATTGGCGCGATTGTCTTCAAACCCTGCTAGGAGCTGAAGCCGAGCTCGTGGGTTCTGGGCTGGCCCAGAGGAAGCAAAGCCTCCTTGAATTGCAGGTTTTGCAGGTCTGGCTATTAAATTTTGAACTGCGTAATTACTGGCGATCGGATGCAAGGGATGCCGTGAACGGCCTCTGCCAAGGGCTCAAGCTGCCGGTTTCGATCAGTCTTCAAGAAACGATGAAGCTTCGCGCTTCCGGTATTGGCGAGCTGCACCGAACCCATGCCATCAGTGAGTTGGGCCTGGATGCCCTGTTGCGCTGCACCGAATCCATGACCAATGCCCTTGGCGGCATCCAGCGGATCCGCAATACCCCCTTGCCTCCGGCCTATGACGTCTTTATTCGCCTGATTTGCTGGCTGTTCGGACTAGCTGTCTATCTCGATTTTCTGGCTGCAGGAACCCCCCTTGCCGGCCTTTTGCTCTTTTTTGGTTTTCTCACCGCTGAGCGACTGGGTTCCTATGTGGAGGGGCCATTTGATAACGACGGCAGCAGCTTTTGTCTGCCGATGGATTGGATCTGTATCAACATCAGCCGCGATCTTCTTGGCCAGGGGCATCCCCTGGCCAAGCTGCCCAGTCCGAGCGATCCAAGCCGCTGGAGCTAGGGCTCAGCTTGACGATCTGATCGGAGATGGGCCTGGATCAGGGCGAATACCAAAAAGCGCAGCGTCTCTCTAGCGGCTCCAGCTCCCAACCTTGGGCCTCGTAAAACCTGACCACATCAGGATCGGCAAACAGGGTGACCCGATCCACCTCCAGCTTTTTCAGCTGGTCGAGCACATAGACCATCAATTGCTTTCCCAGGCCTGCCCCTTGATAGAGCGGGTGAACGGCCACATCCCATACCGTGGCCTCAACCACCCCATCGCCGGTGCAGCGGGCAAAGCCCACGAGCTTGGGCATGCGTTGGTCATGGCGCCAGAGCCCCACCTGCAACAGGCTGAATTCCAGGGCCTTGCGCACACGGCGCATGGGCCGCCGGCTCCAACCCACCGCATCACACAGCCGCTCCAGCTCCATCAGATCGATGGGCCTCTCGGTGCTGAGCACCAGACTCAGTTGGGGGTTGGGGGTGGTGCAAATCCTGTGCTGCTCGCCGTAGAGACTGGTTAGGAGCTCAGTAGCACTCACAGCCCCAGACCCACGCGATGGCACGATCTTGCCCGATGACGCCATCCCTTCCAGATTTCCCTGAGCGTCCCTTGCTGGTGGCGGTCCACGGCTGGCTGCTGGCTGGCAGGCTTTGGGATCCCCTAGCCCGGGTGTTGGAGCCGGATTGGCAGCTGTGGTCCCCCGATCTGCCTGGGTTTGGCACCACAGCACGACCACGGGGGTTGCAGCCCAGTCTGGCCAGTTATGGCGGTTGGTTAGCTGATGCGGTGGTTGAGCGCGCCAACAATCGGCCGGTGGTGCTGATGGGCCATTCCCTTGGCGGCAGTGTGGTGTTGCATGCCGCAGCCCACTTAGGGCCCCAGCTCAAGGGGATTGTGCAGGTTGCCTCCGGCGGGGGCGTTTACCAACCGAAGGCTTTTGCCCAAGTGCGTCGGGCGGGATCCGCATTTTTGCAATGGCGGCCCGGCTGGTTGCAGGCCCTGCCCTTCACCGATTCGATTCGCAGCCCCCTCAGGGCCGACCTGCGCGCTGCCCGGGGCTTGCTGGCCTGTAGTACTAACCGGGGAGCCGTGCGGCAATTGCCCCAGATCACCGCGGCGTTGCAGGTGCCCACCCTTTGGATTGCCGGCAGCCGCGACCAGGTGATGCAACCGGGTTATGTGCGCCACCTGGCGGGCTATGCCCCTGACCACCGGATCGTGGTGCTTGAGGGCGTAGGCCACCTGGCCATGCGGGAGAGCCCCGAGCGCCTGGCCACCACCTTGGCCAGCTGGCTGATGGAGCGGTACCACCATTCAGGCTTGTAAACCGGTGGTGGCTAAAGGGCGGCCAGGCCCCGCTCCTGGAGTTCTGCGAGTTGGGCATAGAGGCCCCCGGCAGCCCGCAATTCCAGGTGATTGCCCTGCTCCACCACCCGCCCCTTTTTCAGTACCAGGATCCGATCGGCAGCTTCCACGGTGGCCAGGCGATGGGCAATCACGATGGCGGTCCGCTGCTTGAGCAGGCGGTCGAGGTCGCGCTGCAGGGTGGCTTCGGTCGAGGGGTCCATGAAGGCCGTGGCCTCATCCATGACAAGCACGGAAGGGTCGCGGATGGCCACCCTCGCCACCGACAGGAGTTGGCGCTCTCCGGAGGAAAGGTTGCCGCCGCGTTCCCGCAACTCCGTGGCCAATCCATCCGGGAGCCGCTGCAGCAAGGGGCCTAGGCCCAGATCCCGGCAGGTCTTGCGCAGCTCATCGGTGCTGATTGGCGAATCCAGGCGCAGGTTGTCGGCCACGTTGCCGCTGAACAGAAAGGTGTCCTGCAGAACTACGCCAAGCCGTTGCCTCAGGGTGGGGATGGGCAATTGGCGGATGTCGATGCCATCGAGCAGGATCCGGCCCTGTTGGGGTTCATAGAGGCGGCAGAGGAGCCGAATGATCGTGGTTTTGCCGGAGCCGGTGGGACCCACCAGGGCCACGTGTTCGCCTGGATTGATCCGGAAGGAGAGATCCTGCAGGATCGGATCGTCGGCCCGGTAGGCAAAGGAGACGTTCTCAAAGATCACCTCCCCGGCACTGCTGCGCTCAATGCCGCTGAGCATGGCGGCGGCCGTTTTTTGGTTGTCCGGCAGTTCCGCAATCTCAATCGGTTGCTCCAGGAGTTCGCCGATCCGCTCGACGGCCGTTAAGCCCCCTTGGATCTGGGTGAAACGCTCGGCCAGCTGCCGCAAGGGATCAAACAGCCGCTGGGAATAGAGGATGAAGGTGGTGAGGGTACCCAGGCCCATAAAGCCTTCGCTGACCATGGAGCCCCCCAGCCCTAACACCACAGCCACTGCGGTGAGGGCCACCCACTCAATGAAGGCAGAGATGGAGCTGTCGTAGAGAATCGTGCCGGTGATGGCTTGCCGATAGGAATCGGTGGTGCGGGAGAACCGGGCGCTATTGACCCCTTCCCGGCGGAACATTTGAACCACCTCCAAGCCCTGGAGGTTCTCCTGGAGGTCGGCATTGAGTTGCCCCAATTCTTCGCGCACCCGGTAGTTGGCCTTGCGGTAGCGGCTCTGCAGCCAAAGGATGCCGAACACCACCGGAATCTGGCTGAGCATCAACAGCAAGCCCAGGCGCCATTCGATTGAAATCATCGTGACGGCGATCACGAGCAAGGTGACCAGATCCGCCAGCACCCCCACAGCGCCGCTGCCAAAAACTTCGGCGAGGGCATCCACATCGCTGGTGAGGCGGGTGAGCAACTTGCCCACCGGCGTGCGGTCGTGGAACCGCAACGACAGGGCCATGGCGTGGGAGAACAGGTCGTCGCGGATGCGGGCGGTGAGCCGCTGCCCCACGGCCTGAACGTTGAAGGTTTGGAAGCCCTGCAGGCCCAGGCGCACCAACACAGCCGCCAACAGCAGCAACACCAGGGTGCGGAGTTGGTCTGATACGGCCTTGCCCGCGAGCCAGGGCATGACGGGCTCATGGCGCAGGGCCGAGATCGCCTGGCCCACCAGGAGCGGTTGGATGGCGGCGGCCCCTGCCACCGGAATCAGCAGCACCAGGGTGGCCAACAGCCGTTTGCGGTCCCGACCCAGGTAGGGCAGGAGGCCCAACAGCCGCTGACGGTCCAGTTTTGCCATTAGGCCACCGCTTGGGGAGCAACGGCTGAAAGCACGGCGATCCGATCCACCAGGTTCTGGAGCGGACCGGCATCGAGGCGCAGGGCCAGGGGGTGGCCCACCAGCCGGGCTGTGGAGTGGAACAGATCTTCGATGGCCACCAAGCCGTTCTCCTTCAGGGTGCGGCCAGTTGCCACCAGATCCACGATGGCTTCACTCATGCCGGTAATAGGGCCCAGTTCCACCGATCCAGCCAGATGGATCAGTTCCACAGGCAGATCGAGGGCTTCGAAATAGGCCTCGGCGCAGCGGGTGAATTTGCTGGCAATCCGGCAGTGGGCAGGTAGGTCGGCGGCGCTCCGGTAGCCACTAGAGGCCTTCACCGCCACGCTCATCCGGCAGGCACCAAAACCCAAATCCACCAAGTGGGCAACCGGCAATTGGTGCTCTTGCAACACGTCGTAGCCCACCACCCCCAATTGGGCCTGGCCATAGGCCACATACACCGGCACATCGGAGTTGCGCACCAACAGGGCCCGGGCCGTGCCGCAGGTGCTCGGCACCATCAATTGGCGGTTGCTGGGCTCTAACACCGCTGAAAAGTCCAAGCCGGCTGCTGCGAAGCGCCGAACGGTGTCCTTAAGGAGGGCTCCCTTGGCCAGGGCGACGGTGATCATGCCTTGGGTAGGGCGGTCAATATGGGGTGGACGCCGCCGCTGGGACTTTAACGATGGGCGAGCTGCCGAAAGCCTTGCAGGTGAGCCTGATCCCAGTGCTCAGCGACAACTATGTGTTTGTGATCGAGCGCGGCCAGCAAGCGGCGGTGGTGGATCCGGCGGTGGCAGGGCCCGTGATTGCCGCCCTGGAGGCCAAGGGCCTGGAGCTCACGGCGATTCTCCACACCCACCACCACAGCGATCACATCGGCGGAACCCCCGGCCTGCTCGAGCGCTGGCCCCAGGCCCGGGTGATCGCCAGTGCCGCCGATCGCCTGCGAATCCCCCTGCAGACCCAGGGCGTTCAGGGGGGCGACCATGTTCCCCTGTTGGACGAGGAGCTTCAGGTGCTGGATGTGCCTGGCCACACCAGGGCCCACATCGCCTTTGTCTGTCCCGAAAGCGGCCACCTGTTTTGCGGCGATACCCTGTTTGCCGGTGGCTGCGGTCGGTTGTTTGAGGGCACGGCCGAGCAGATGCACGGCTCCCTCCAGATGCTGGCGGCCTTGCCGGCGGAAACCCAGGTGTGGTGTGCCCACGAGTACACCGCATCCAACCTGACCTGGGCGGCGGAGCAACAGCCCGAAGACCGGGCCATTGCGGCCCGCCTGGCTGAGGTGCTGGATCGCAGACAGCAGGGGCTGCCCACCATTCCCAGCAGCATCGGCTTGGAGAGGGCCACCAATCTGTTTCTAAGGGCCCCAAATCCTGGGGCCCTAGCCGAGTTGCGCCGGAGCAAAGATCATTGGCGATAGGCCCTTCATCCCGCCCATTGATCCAGCATGCACCCCCCATGGAGGCAATGGCGTTTTTGATAACCCCCATCTGGCGCCGGCTGCGACTGGCCTCCGGCATCGCCTCAAAATTCCTGTTGAGCGCGCTTTGCGTGGGATTGATCCTGGCCTTCCAGGGCCCTAGTGAAGCGGGCCCAGCCAGCCCGCGATCGAATCGCGATGTGGCCACCTTTACGCCCGCCAACATTAAAGAGCTGCTCAGTCAGCCCAACGCGATTGAGGTAAAGGTGGGCGCCTATGTGGACAATTTTCACGACCTCTCTTTGCAAAATCGCCGCTTTGTGGCCGAGGGCTACTACTGGCTCGAATGGCCCCAGCGTTTGCAAGACAAGCTCGATAGCGAGACGATCGAACCAAAATCGATCATCGTTCTGGCAAACCAGGTCGATACCTGGGACAGCCAGATCAATAGCTTGAGCGAAGAACCCATACTCCTAGCCAACGGTAGCTATTATCAGCAATTCCAATTCTCGGCAAATTTTTATATTCCCGATATCAACCTCAAACGCTTCCCGTTTGAATCGGTGCAATTGCCCGTCATTTTTGAAATTGGTGACGAAAGCCTTGCCATCCAAAAAGGCAATGTGATTTTGGTGCCTGATTCGGGCAGGAATGCCCTTGTGGGGTCGTTTGCGGAAATCAATGGCTACAGGATTACATCATCGATTTTAAAACCCACTATTCATGCCTTTGGTACCAACTTGGGCTTGAACAATGGAGATTTGTCCTACTCGGGGGTGGCCCTCGAGGCGACATTGAAAAGCACTCCCCTGCCCAGCATTCTTAAATACTTTTTACCGCTGATGATTGTGGTTGGGATTGTCATTTTAGCCCCCTCTCTGGAAGGAGAACTTGGCGACATTCGATTAGCCATACCCTCCACAGGCCTTCTCACCCTGATCTTTCTGCAACAGGCCTACCAAGCCGAACTTCCTGCGCTCGACTACTTAACCTTTCTTGACTGGATCTACGCCTGCGGCTATGTCATTTCGATCGGAACATTTTTGTTGTTTGTCTGGGGTACAAACTTTTACCAGAGATCACCCAAGAAAGCAAAAGAACAAGCCCTTGCCACCATCAACAGGGCCGACACTATTTTTCAGGTTTCGGCCGTTGTCGGCACCGTGGTGGCTGGCCTCATTGCCTGGAGGGCTTAAATAGCCCGGCGAGTCACCCTTCTTCTTCCAGGCCTGACTGTATGAGCAACATCCATCCCGAAGCGGTGATCACCGCCTCAGCACCGTCGCCTGTGGGCCCCTACAACCAAGCTGTCAGAGCGGGCGAACTATTGTTCTGCTCTGGCCAGATTGCCCTGGACCCCCAATCGGGAGCGATGGTTGGGGATGGAGATGTGGAACTCGAAACCAAGCAGGTGCTCTCCAACCTCGAGGCTGTCTTGGTCGCTGGTGGTTCAAGCCCCCAGCTGGTGGTGCGCACCACCGTGTTCTTGGCCGACTTGGCCGACTTTGGCAAGGTGAATGCCCTTTACGGCGAAATGTTTGGGGCGGGAATTTCACCCGCGCGGGCCTGCGTGGAAGTGGCTGCTCTGCCCAAGGATGCTCGCGTTGAAATCGACTGCATAGCCCTTGTGGGCTAGGCCCCGCGATCAATAGGGCAATCCATCATGGTGGAGGCTTGCTCATCAACGGCGCTGAGCCTCAGAAGGATGGATTGCAAATCCAGGGCCGAGAGCTCCCCGTCAGCTCCCCACTTCATGCAGGAACTGCCAAGGCAATTGGCGGATTCGTAATTGGAGCGGGTTTCAAACGACATCGCAGATCCCTCTCTGTGTTGGTTTCAAGACTAGCCGCCCTTTAGTCCCCTGTCACGCAGTGGGGGGTGAAGGGTTAAGTTGCCTTAAGCGGGGCGTGGCGCAGCTTGGTAGCGCGGGTGCTTTGGGAGCACTAGGTCGCAGGTTCGAATCCTGTCGCCCCGATTGACTTCTCACTAACTGAGTCCAGGCCGCGGGCTCAAAACGGGCTCAAAAACCTTTTGGCTGGCCTTGTCAGGGGCTGCCTGGATCTGGCATGGCCAGCCCCAATAGCCTCCTGTGCGACCAATCCTCAACGGTGGCGAATCCGAGCTGCGTCATCCCTGAACGCACTGATTTCTTTTCGCCTGCTCTGTTGATGGATCGATCGCATAACTCCGAGCACCAGGAGTTCCTGTTCTTCGCATCCATGCCAATGCCCCTAACCCCGCACTGGTCCGTCCAGCGTCAGGCAGCTGACTGCCTGGGCGTCAGTGAGCGCACCCTGCACCGCTGGCGCTCCTGCGGCCTGCTCAAGCCAGGCGAGCACTATCGCCGCAAGTTCCCATCTCCAAACAGCCCGCTGCTGTATCACCTGGAGCGCTGTGAGGAAGCCATGAACCACGCCTGCGCACGCCCCTGGCAGCAGCTCGAGAGAGCCCCTGAGGCCTCCCGTTCGTCCTTGGGACACCACTAGCCCTAGGGCTGATCCGCTCCCCTGCCTGGCACCGAACTCCCCAACGCCAGGCCGGCCAGGATGCCTAGTCCCTGGGTTACGGCGGCATCGATGCGGCCCTGGGAGCGGCTACAAAAATCGGAGGTGATGTGCTCGGCCGTTGATCCAGCCGAGGGCTGTTGTTGGCCACCAAGGTTCGCTTGGCCATTGGCGCTTGCCGCATTGATGCGCTGAACCTGAGGCGGTAGCCCATTCATCCGGACATACAGCCAGCCCATGGCGGTGCAGTTGAGCAGGTCAAACGCCAGGGTTGCGCCCTGGAACCCCAGGATTCCGGTGGAGATCCAGACCACCAGCCGGCGGGAATCCATGGGGATTGAGCAACGAACAACCCCATAGGGTTCCGCGTCCATCGCTTCCGCAGGGGTTGATCGCTCAACGGTGCGCGCAGGAACCCTTAGGAATCTCCGCCGATTCCCTGTGGCCTCTAGCCCCGCCCAAACGATCCAGCTGGCCGTTCCCTATCTCAGCCAGCGCGACAGCGCCACAAGCCAGGGAGAGCGCATGTGCTTTTCCTCCAGTTGCGCCATGGCGGCTGCTTACATCAAACCTGGCTGCCTGACGGGCAAGGGCCAGACAGATGATCACTATCTCAAGCTGGTGCAGCGCTATGGCGACAGCACCAATGCGGCTGCCCAGGTTCAAGCCCTAGGGACCTTGGGGATCCGGGCCCAGTTCCGCACCAATGGCGATAGCAAGGCCCTGATCCAGCAACTCACAAAAGGCATCCCCTGCCCGGTGGGCTGGTTGCACCACGGGAGTGCGGCCGCACCAAGCGGCGGCGGCCACTGGAGCCTGGTGGTGGGCTGGGATCCGAATAACAAGCAGTTCTTGATGCACGACCCCTACGGAGAAGCCGACTTGGTGGCAGGCGGATTCACGCGCACTGCAATCGGTAGCGGCAAGGCCGTGCGCTATTCCATCAAAAACTGGGGAGCCCGCTGGCAGGTCGATGGCCCAGGCACGGGCTGGTGGATGCAGATCAGTCCCAAGGGGTGAGCGCCTGGGTCGATGGAGATCACTTGTGAGATCGAAGGGGGCTAGCTCGTCGAAACAGGTCTGACAAGCTCAGCGACCAATAACACAGCTAAGGTAAGGCAAGTTTGCCAACCTTGTCTGCATGTTGGCTCTTGCATTTTTCAGCATCGGCAGACCAGTTTTTCGCAAGTGTGGGCTCAATGAAGCCTGATTTTTTTGCTGATTCAAGCGATCGCCTGATGCTCGAAGCCCTCAAGGCCATGGAGCAGGGCTTCGACCAAGCCGCTGGACTCAAGCCCTTCGGTGCAGTGGTTGCTAAGGATGGGGTTGCGATTGCCAGAGGCGTCAACACCTGCGAGCTGGACCATGACCCAACGGCCCACGCAGAAGTCAATGCAATCCGCAGTGCAGCACGGCAATTGGAGCGCATTGATTTGACCGGCTGCATCCTCTATGCCAGTGCGCAACCCTGCCCGATGTGCCGAGCCGCTGCTTTTCACGCAGGCATCCAAACCATCATTTATGCCAGCCAATGGTCTGATTACCAGGATCTGTTTCCAGACCAGGCTTGTCATGACACAGTCAGCCAGACACCTGATCCTTCATTAAGGCTGTCAACAGCCCATCACGCCAAGACAATCAAGTTATGGAATGATTACAGAACCCAGAAGGCTAACACTTACAAAAAGGACTCAAATCAATGAACACATTAGTCGCCCATTCCATTACCGATGAATCATTTCTGGACTATGGTGAACCCATTACTCCAGTTGGTGATTTAACACCGTACAGCGATCACGACGCCAAGCTTTATTTTGATTCCGGACCGATTCGCTTCTATGTAATGCAGCTTGAACATCAAGGCGAAACAGTCAGTGCCATGACCCGTCACACCCATTGCAGCCAGTGTCTTGGCTCAGCTGATGCTCAACCTTGGTGGATTGCCTTGGCAGCAATCGATTTAAAGAGTGACGAGATCAACCATGACACCTTGAAGTTGTTCCGTGTTGAACCTCGACAGGCCATCAAGCTCACACCTGGAACCTGGCATGCAGGTCCATACTTCAAGAACAAGACCGCAGCTTTTTATAATCTTGAGCTTTCAAATACAAAAGTCGCTGATCATATGACCCGTCAGCTCGCCACTCCAGTCACATTGCGATTGGATTAAGAGGAAAAGCATGCGTATTGATTTTGAAAATCTTGCCGCTATCCCCCAGCGACTCGAAAAGTTTCTGCACTTCATCCAACTGGCAGAAAGCTGCGACACCAATGTCGAGGACACCTTCCTTCTGGCGAATAGCCTCCGGAATAGCCCGCAAATGCAAGTCTGCATCTCAAGACTGATGCAAGATCCCCAATCAAAAGACTTAATTGAAAACAAGCGTTTGTTCAACAGGCTCTCGGTCAAGGAATTATCAAGCTTCGAGCAAGGAACGCTTGGCCAGATTTACTTCGAGATCATCAAGAACGAAGCCCTCTCCTATGACTATGCGCCATCTCCGGAATATTTCAACAATCTAGAGTCTGATGCCGATTACGTGAACTATATGGTTTTTAGCACGCATGACTTTTATCACATTGTTTCAGGCTTCGCCCTTGATATCTTTGGCGAGGTTGGCGCACGCTCCTTACTCGTGACTCAATGCGGCTATCCACCGATGGCCTTGACAGATGTTGTCAATCTATTGAGCACTTGGCTATCTAATGACATTATCCCAGCTGGACCAACTGAGGATAACGACCATCTCAACCAAGTCTATTTGCTTGAAGTCATGGCCCTCTCGATTCGCATGGCGAAAGAATGTTGCCCCCTTTTTGGTGTTGACTGGAATTCATTGATGCCACTACCCCTCGACGAGGTGAGACAACGACTTAAGATCACACCAGTGACTGAAGGTCGCTACAGCTGGCACAGCAAGCACAGCTTTTAAATATATTCAAGTTGAGTTCCTAACCGAACCAATAGCGATTGCAAGGCCCTGATCCAGCAACTCACTAGAGGCACTCCTTGCCCGGTGGGTGGGTTGCACCACGGGAGCGTGAGCTCACCAAGCGGCGGTGGCCATTGGAGCCTGGTAGTGGGCTGGGATCCAAACACCCAGCAGTTTTTGATGCACGACCCCTACGGAGAAGCCGACCTGGTGGCAGGTGGGTTCGTGCGCACTGCGATCGGCAGTGGCAAGGGAGTGCATTATTCACTCAAGATCTGGGGAGCCCGCTGGCAGGTGGATGGCCCAGGGACGGGCTGGTGGATTCAGATCAGTCGGTAAAGAGGGATAGCTGTCGGGGGTGACAATCACTAAGCACCTTCTGCGCTGCTCTGACCTCCCCCCGATCGCCACTGCAGATTCGCCCCTATGGACCGGCCGACTGGCCAGGAGTGTGGGCGCTGCTAGATCCGGTGTTCCGCGCCGGCGAAACCTTCCCCCACGACCCAGCCATCACTGAGGCAGAAGCACAGCAGGCCTGGGTGGAGCAGAACCAGGCGGTGATGGTCGCGGTGGATGGGTCCGGAGCGCTGGTGGGAACGTATTACCTGAGGCCCAACTCCCTCGCCCTCGGTGCCCATGTCGCCAATGCCGGTTATGTGGTGGCCGAGCACTGCCGCCGCAAGGGGATTGGCAGCCGCCTCTGCCAGCACTCCCTCAAGGCGGCGGGGCGGCTGGGGTTCCGCGCGATGCAGTTCAACCTGGTGGTGAGCACCAACACCGCAGGCATCCGCTGCTGGCAGCGCAATGGTTTTCAGGTGGTGGGCACCTTGCCTGGGGCATTCCGCCACAGGCAGTTGGGCTATGTCGATGCCCTGGTCATGACCCAGGCCCTGGTGGAGGGGCCAACCCCATGAAGGTGGTGCCCTTGCGGCTACAGCCGGGCGATGACCTGCGCCGAGTCCTGGAAGCCTGGATGGACGATCAGGCGGAGCAAGCCGGCTGTCTGATCAGCGCCGTTGGCAGCCTGTCGGTGGCCCAGCTGCGCTTGGCGGGGGCGAGGGAAGCCAACGTGATCCGCGGCGACCTGGAAATCCTCGGCCTCTCCGGCACCATGTCACCCGATGGTGCCCACTTGCACATCGCTGTGGCCAACAGCACCGGATCCGTGATCGGTGGCCATCTCTGCTCTGGCTCGCTGGTGCGCACCACCGCCGAGCTGGTGATCGGCCTACTGCCGGAGTGGCGGTTCCGCCGGGAGCTCGATCCAGCTACGGGCTACCCCGAGCTGCGGATCACTCGCCGCGATTGAACTCTCCATTCCAGGGCGATTCGCTATTCAGCCCTGGGCCTGGCGCTGGTACTCCTGCCGCTCTTCCTCCCAGGCCCGCTGGAGGTCCATGCGGGTGATCCGATAGCCCAGGCGCCGTGCCGCCAGGATCAGCTCTGGGGTCGAGCGGCAGCCCTTGAGCGAGCGCCGCAGGGAAGCGTCCACCTCGGCCTGGTCCACTAGGCGTTCCAGCTCAGACCAGCTAATGGCACCTTGCGCCTGGTCTCACAAGATGCCAAACACCCCTAGGTAGCGCCAGGTTCGACAGAACACAGTCCTCCAGATCAGCCGTCGGCACTAAGAAAACCGGCCGGGGAGTCCGGCCGGCAGGAGGCGGGGCCTCCCTGCAGCGCTCAGATCACCGAGACGGTGGTGCCAAAGCGGCCCTGGAATTTGCGGGCCAGGGCAAAGGCCTTCTCAGCGGGGATCAGGCGCAGCTTTTTGACGGGCTTACCGCGGCGGCCCATGGGGGTGGTGAAGCGCTCGTGGCCATAGGACTTGATGCCATCGGGATAGGTGTGGAGCACCAGGGTGCGGAGCTCACAGCAGAGAGCGGAGGTGCGTGCCATGGAAGGGGAAGGCGTGGAACACCCCGACCGAGGCCCACTGGGGCGGAGACGGCAAGGACCGCGTCGCACCGAAAGGTGCGCTCTGCAGACACCGCGGCCTGGCCAGATACTTGCCGCCTCTGGCGCAGGGGGCACGCTGGGAGGGACCACGCCGCTGCTATGGCAAACGCCACTGCGCACTAATGAATTGAGTGAGCCTGCCTCTGGGGCGCTCCACCGGTTGGCTCAGCAAGGCTGGCGGCTATCGGTCTCACCACCTGGGACCGCAAGCCATCCACTGAGCTGAGTGAACCTGCACGGCAACGGCTCCCTTTGACGCCGCAGAGGGCTGCGCGCCGGGCCTCTCCAGGATCGCCCCTTGGCAAGGGCTGACGCGAGGCGAATTGGTTGCTTGATCTGGCGCGATCACCCCGGCGTTGCCGGTGTTCACCGCGCTTAGGCAGCAGATATCGCCCCTTGCCTCGCGGGGACGTTCTGGATGCGTCCCGTCGCTGCGCCGGAAGGCGTCAGTTCGTTTATGGCTACGCAAGCTCTCGGTTATGCCCCTGGAGATCCCATCGGTCTGGTGGAGTCCTGCTACCGGGCGATCGAATGGATCCTCGCCACCCACACAGCCCGTGGAGTGTTGATCCCCAGGCCCTGGGTTGATCACCCCTACGGGGAAGAAGAGATCACCCTTTTGGAAGAGGAGCTCCTGCCTGCGATGGCGGTGTTCCTTGCCCGGGTGGATGCGATCGATCGGGCCATTGAGGCCGATCAAGAGGCAGAGGTCCAGGCCCTTGAGGCCTCAGCTGCCAGGGCCCGCTGAGGGCAGGGCCGGCCATTGGCCGGCCTTTTCTGCTGGTTCCGGTTACGGCAGATGCGGATACCGTTGGGCTCGTGAGCTTGTGATGTCATCGTCCAGGCCTACTTCGCTGGAGATCGGGATGGGCAATGAGGGGCTTCTGCGGGTGATGTTTGTCTGCCGGCAAAACTCCAGGCGCTCCCAGATCGCCCATGGCCTCCTGGTCGATCGGGCGCCAGAAGGCGTGGAAGTGAGCAGCGCCGGGCTCGATGGTGCCGGCGGCCTGGCTGCGGAAGCCATCGCCGTAATGGACGAGCAGGGCATTGATCTGAGGGCCCAAAGCTCCAATGCCCTGCAGGAGTATCAAGCAGAACACTTCGGCACTGTGATCGTCCTATGCGGCTGCCTCCCAGAGTTGCCCCCGGACTGGAAGCAACGCCCTCTGGTGGAGGACTGGGATATCGCCGACCCTGTGGCCGGTGATTTCGATAGCCATCGCCGCGCAAGGGATTTGATCTCCACGCGAATCGATTCTCTGTTGGAGCAGTTGGCCCAGGAGGGTTGAGGCCCTTTCCCCTCCACTAGAGATCAATCCCTCAGCGCTACAAGAGCTCAAGCTGTTGCCGCTTCTGCCAGGAAGTCCTCAATCCAGCGCTGGTGCAGGGAGCTGGTGATCAGTCCTGCCAGGGAGGGTTGGGCATCGGGAACCTGGAAGGCAGCGCGAAATCCCTTGGAGAAGGCGGCAAGGCGAGCAGGGGCCAGGGCCCTGATCCGCTCCTGCAGGGCCGTAATGGCGGCAGCCCCCAGGGGGTGATCTGTGGTGGCAGGTTTGGGCTGGGCAGGTTTGGCCTGAGCTTGCTTGTTCTCAGCGGGCGATGTAGCCCCACTCACCTGGCGTTGCTGCTTGTCGTAGAGCGCCAGGCCAAAGGGATTGCCAAAGGTCATCAAAGCCCGTTTGGTCGCATCGGTTTCCGCTTCCTTGAGCGCTGATTCATGGGCCAGGCCCTGGTCCGCATCAATGCCATGGCCGGCGCCAGAGCCCTCGCGAATCAGGGTGCGGTTGCCGGCGGTGATGGTGATCCGCACCCGGGCGATGTAGGTGATGCCCCAGCCGCTTTTGCGATCACGGCCGATGGGGCGCTCGTGTTCAGCAACGCAGCGGCTGATCAAGGTGGAGCGCTCCCAGCCATCAAAACCAAAGATGCGGTTGGCTTTTGCAATCACCTGCCAGCCCTCGAGGTAGCTCACCCGGCTGCGGCCCTGCTCTCTTTGGCGCACATTGGCGCGATCGA
>CALRWB020000012.1:0-110984 GCA_943371815.1 Chitinophaga pinensis
CGACCACTGATCGCCTCCATGGCGACTCTGGCCTTGAATTCAGGGCTGTGGGTGCGGCGTTGGCTCATGGGTGGGAACCCCCTTCTCAGGGGCGGTACCCCGCCTCAAGGTTAACGATGGGACCTGTCCAGAAAAACCAGACCACCTCACTTCTGGATCACGGACACCCAGGTCGATTTAGCGACGGCTGGGAAGGCTAAAGAATTTTGCAGGCCTAACCCAATTCCGTAAGGCTGGATACCCCTAGAGGTAGGCAAACTATTCACAGATTAGTTTGCCTACTATGTACCAGTCTGGATGACGCACGGTAGACAGCAGGATGGTCTATCCAGGCACGTGGACTTTACTTCCTTGTCATGATCATTCGGTGTAATCAGCCCATATCGAATGGGTAGGAGATTCTGGGAATCCGGGCGAGATATTCACGACGCGGAAGCTTGTTCCGGCTATTAGGAGGCCTCACTGAACGGCGTTCTCCCACTAGGCGGCGTCGCGCACGACAGTGTTGAGCCCGATGTCGAAGGCTTTCAGGATGATACCCATGTCATTAGCAGCAGACACGCCGAATGTGGCGTCAAAGTGGCGGATAATCGGTGTATCCTGCATGATCGCCACCATAGAATGTGCTGCGGTCATAAGAGTTCACAACGGCATTGGTTTGGAAGCGCTCAGCTAAATCTGGATTTGAGATGTATAGACGTCCATAGGCGATCGCATCAGCCATGCCTTCTTTTAATACTTTTTCACCCATTGCCCGGTCGTACCCGCCGGCACTGATGAATTTACCACTATAGGCCTTGCGAAATATTTCCGAAGTGATAGGTGCGACTTCATCAAGTTGATCATTGCGACACGCGTTAGTCGATCTTGGTTCGATCATGTGTACATATGCCAAATCTCGTTGATTTAGCATTTGAATTGTGGCCATAAATAATGCAATTGGATCGCTATCGCCTATATCGTTAAATGTGCCGAATGGAGATAGTCTTACGCCTATGCGATTGCTTTCGAAAACTTCACTGCATTCCGCAATGACTTCGCCTAATAAGCGGAGACGATTTTCAATCGTGCCACCATAGTGGTCTTTTCTTTGATTGGTTTTGTCTTGTAGGAACTGGTCCAAAAGGTAACCATTGGCAGCATGTATCTCAATCCCATCAAAGCCGCATGCTCTCGCATTTTGCGCAGCAAGCTTATATTCATTTAGAACATTTGAGATGTCATTCCAAGTCATTTCCCTCGGGTTTTCATAATTGTACAATCGCCAGTCTGCGCCGTATATTTGGCCAGTTGCTGCTATCGATGAGGGAGCTATTGGTAGGCCCTCTTGTGTGTGGTGAGAAGAATGGGAGATGCGGCCCACGTGCCACAGCTGAGCAACAATTGTTCCTTGCTTGGCGTGTACTTTTGACACAATATTCGACCAGGCTTCTGTTTGCCTGGAAGAGTATATACCGGGTGTGGCAGGATAGCCTGCTCCTAATGGTGAAATCTGAGTTGCTTCTGTAATGATTAGGCCCGCGCTCGCTCTTTGGCCGTAATACTCTGCGGCCAAAGAACTTGGCACGCTATCGCTAATTGCTCGCATTCTAGTTAAAGGTGCCATGACAAGACGACTCTTTATTTCAATAGACCCTAAGCTGGTTGGGGTAAACATGATTCGATGCCCGGGCGAGGGGATTTCTTTTTGATTGATATTTGCTAATGAGTTTGGCAATTGCATGTCTTGACCTGCCAGGTTCTTTAATGTTTCTAAAATAATAGTAGGGCAGCCTGAGTTTTTTACTTCAGCTGGGACTGCGTGGTAGTCGAGCCTTTCCTAGATGTCTTTCCTCACCAGGTCATTTAGCGATCAGCGGCCGCTGGTGGCACTTCTGAGGAGTGAGGTTGCTGCGGCCAACATTGCGACGATCCGCCAGTGCTGCTACGTCGCCATAAGGGAAGCACGCCAGCCACTTGTAGGCAGTGAGGAGGCTGATCTCTGCCTGTGACGCTAGATCAAGTAAAGGGTTGTCCAGTTCAATGTGCAACTGAATTTGGTGTTAACGACTGATGGGTGTCAGTAGAGCCAATGTGTGGCTATGCATGGTGTGTGAGGTTCAAGGGTTGGGGACATCGCAACGACTCTGATGTCTTCAGAGCTTTTGCCAGCTACTCATTAATTCGATGTAATGACACCCCTAAAGAGAAAGAACCTAAATTTGGGTTGACAAGGTTTTGAAAGCCGCTTAAGATTTTATTGTTGATTTTTTGGTGTTAATGGCAAGCTCCTCTCCTTTTGAATTTGCTCGGACCACAAATAAATTTTTTCTCTCACTTGGTAAAGGAGCAATTGCTTGTTCATTCCTGCTCTTGATCTTTGGCTTCCTTAATTTGGTAACCACTTACAGGCTGGTATCGGCTGGAGTGCTTGCCCCAATGGAGCTGTTATTCCCAGTCTTGGTGATTGCATCGTGTTTTATTTCCTCTGCTGCTCTCGTGCGTGCCGCAAAGAAATTGAGGTTAATCGCTGTTACCGAGGGCAATGATATTCGTCTTCTTGAAAATGGCTTGCAATCATTTAAGATTTCTTTCTACTCGCTCGCTGTCATGCTCGGCCTCTTGGGCTTGCGATATATTAATTTGATGGATAAAATACATAATTATTATCAGGCCGGCTGATGATCGCTCCTTCCTTGTTCTTTCTTTATTGTTTAAACTTAAGCTCATCTTTATACCGTCCGATTTGCATGAAGTGCAGCTAATTTGTTTCGCAGTAGATCTTTCCCCTTGCCGAGGAGTCCTGGTTCTGGCCTGAAATTGATGTCATGAGAGCTGTCTGATCCATCAGGGTCTCATTCCCCAGGGTGAGCACCTCACTCGGAGGTGTTCTCGGTGGTTTCCCAGGCGGGAGGTTGCTATGGGGTGGTGTCCTGAGGCGGCGTGACTCAGATGGGCGTCAGCGTGTTTACTGTGAAATCCTGTGTCCGAGAACCGCATGAAGGTCACCCGTAAGGACCAAGAGCATCTGGTCTCCCTTTCGTCGGATGAGGTTGCCCTGCTGCTTGACCTCTGTTTTGCGGGTGCCTGATCTGACCTGCTGCCCTCCAGCAATAGTGCCAAGACCCGTGTGAGGCGCTTTATCGGGCAGGTTCAGGAGTGTCTATTGGACACCGCCCAGCAGGAATGGTTGGCAAAGCGGGGTCTGGTGCATCAGGTGGCGTGATCAACGCCTGCTTTGAAAGGTTGCGTCCCCGTTCTAGGAATTGACCTCTTGTCCCTGGAGATGTGTTCAGTTTTGATCCTTGCGGCCCCATTTTTGGCTCCGCTAATATTTCCGCAAGCCTGTGGTTTGGCAGAAATTCAGCCCAGCACTGCATTGAGGAGAGCTTCATCGGCCTCCAGGTTGGAGGTGACGGTGCGCACGTCATCGAGCTCTTCGAGGGCATCGAGCATGCGCAGGCAGCTGCGCAGGGGCTCCAGCTCCAGGAGCTCGGTGCTGGTTTGGGGAATCCAGCGCTGCTCCCAACTCTCCACCGCCAGCCCGCAGGCCCGCAATCCGTCCTGCAGGGCTTCGAGGGCCGCAAAGCTGGAGCTCACCTCCCAGCCCCCGTCTGCCTGGGCGTCGTAGCCCAAGGCGATGGGCCCCCCGCTGGCTTCCAGGCGAAGTAAGGCCTCGAGCAGGGTCTCTTCATCGAGCCCCTTGGGTGCGAGCCGCACCACGCCCCGGAGTTCAAACAGGTAGCCCACACAGCCCGTTTCCCCCAGGTTGCCCCCCTGTTTGTTGAAGGCCAGGCGCACCTCGGCGGCGGTGCGATGGCGGTTGTCGGTGAAGGCTTCCACCAGCACAGCCACCCCGCCGGGCCCATAGCCCTCGTAGCGCACCTGCTCAAATTGATCGCCTTCCCCCGAGGCCTGGCCCGATCCCTTGAGGATGGCCCGCTCGATATTGGCGTTCGGTACGCCGGCGGCCTTGGCCTTCTCGATCGCCGTGCGCAACTGGAAGTTGCCGGCCGGATCGCCCCCGGCGCGGGCCGCCACCATGATTTCGCGACCCAAGCGGGTGAACACCGCACCGCGCTTGCCATCCACCACCGCCTTGGTGCGCTTGATTTGGCTCCATTTGCTATGGCCTGCCATTGCCCTTAACCGGCGGCGTCAAACACCAGCTTGGGCTGCAGCAGGCCGCCCTCCAGGGCGCGGGCCATGCCGGCCAGGCTGCCATCCGGTGCCAGCACCGCCACGGGTTGATCCGCCCTGATCTCGGCGCGAAGGGCACCATCGGCCTCAAAGGCCCGGCCACAGCGCCAGCCGGCGAGCTGTCCATCCGAGAGTTGGTGCTGGCGGAGATGGGCGAGGGCCTCAAGCGGGTTCAGCAGCGGTGCTGGACCCTGCTCTTGTAGTTGCTCCAGGCTGATGGCCTGGTCCAGGCCAAAGCCCAGGGCCTCTGTGCGCCGCAGCTGGGCTAGGGCTCCGCCGCAGCCCAATAGCTCGCCCAGATCCCTGGCCAGGGATCGGATGTAGGTGCCGGCTGAGCAGCGCACCTGGAGCTGGAGCTGGCCCGTGGCCTGGTCCCAATGGTCGAGCACGAGCGCTTCGATCCGCACGGGTCGGGGGGGGAGGTCGAGCTGTTCGCCCTGGCGCACCAGGGCATAGGCCCGCTGGCCATCCACGTGCACGGCGGACACCTGGGGAGGCCGTTGCTGGATCAAGCCGCGGAACCTCCCTAGGGCCGTCTCGATGGCCTGGGGCTCGAGCTGGGGCACCGGGGTCCGGTTGAGGATTGTGCCCTCCAGGTCGTCGGTGCTGGTGCGTACGCCCAGCTGCACCACGCCGCAGTAGGCCTTATCGCCCTCGAGGTAGGGCAGCAGCCGGGTGGCGGGGCCTACGGCCATGGGCAGTACGCCGGTGACGGCTGGATCGAGGGTGCCGCCATGGCCCACCCGCTTAAGCCCGTAGGCTCGCCGCACGGCACCCACGCAGCTGTGGGAGGTGATGCCAGCCGGTTTGTCGATCACAAGAAAGCCGCAGAGCATGGGATGGGGCTTGCTGGCCGCCGGTGGCGGGTTGAGCGTGGGGGGAGTGTTCCCATGGTCACCCTTCAAGGTGCTGCCCTTTAGGTTTCCCTTGATTGATTGGGATTTGGTGTGGCAGTACCCGTTGGCGTGGCAGGTCCAGCCTTGGATGTGGAGCACTTCCTCGCCGATGGCTTTGATCTGCGCCAGCAGTTGGCCCAGTTCCTGGGCCTCTCAGCTGAGCAGCTGGAGCAGCGACTTCCCCAAAGCACCGAAGATCTGGCCGCCCTCCATCCCGGCGCCTTTGACCCCGATCAAGTGGGCAGTTTTTACGAAGAAACCGTCGGCACGGCCCACTTGCTGGAGCTGGCGGCCTGGCACTTGGGCAGCGCCGACTACATCGCCGACACCCTGCGGTTGCAGACGAGCTTCGCCCGGGGCCAGGTGCTCGATTTTGGTGGGGGCATCGGCAGCCATGCCCTGGCGGCGGCAGCCCTGCCCCAGGTGGAGCAGGTGTGGTTTGTGGATCTCAATCCCCACAATCGGGCCTTTGTGGCGGCCCGAGCCCAAAGCCTCGGCCTCGAGGCCAAGGTGAATTGCCTGCGCGATCTCTGTGATCCAGCTCTGCCTGCCCACTTCGACACGGTTGTGTGCCTGGATGTGCTGGAGCACCTGGCCGATCCAGCGGCCCAGCTGCTCACCTTTGCCGAGCGGATGACCCCCTCGGCCACGGCCCTTCTGAATTGGTACTTCTTCAAGGGCTATGCCGGTGAATATCCCTTCCATTTCGATGATCCGGCGTTGGTGGAGACCTTCTTCCGGACCCTCCAAAGCCGATTCTTAGAGGTGTTCCACCCCTTGCTGATCACCACCCGCGCCTACCGGCTGATGGCCTAGCGGCTGATGGGCACAAAAAAGCCGGTACCCAGGGGCACCGGCGTCTGGTCGATGAGCCTCTGGCTCAGCCGACGGCGATGTTGATGCGCTTGCGGCTACGCAGGCCACGTTTGATGGTGTCGAAGCTCACCACGCCATCGGTAAGAGCAAAGAGGGTGTCGTCGGAACCACGGCCCACGTTCACGCCGGGGAGCACGGAGGTGCCGCGTTGACGGATCAGGATGGAGCCAGCACTGACGGCCTCACCGCCGTAGCGCTTGACACCCAGGCGCTTGGAGTTGGAATCGCGGCCGTTGCGGGTGGAGCCTGTGCCTTTCTTGTGGGCCATGGGGGGAGGGGATCAGGGAATGGGGGGTCTTGGTTTTGGGAAGGGGCCGATCAGGCCAAGCTCTTGCCGCCTACGGAAATCGACTCGACCATGACGCGGGTCAGTTCCTGGCGGTGACCGTTCTTACGACGGGTTTTCTTCTTGGGACGCATCTTATAGACAATCAACTTCGGACCGCGGCGGTGGGCCATCACCTTCAGCACCACGGTGGCACCCTTGACGTAGGGAAGGCCCAGGGTGGCTTCCTTGCCATCATTAACAAGCAGCACATTTTCTATGGTGACTGTGCTGTCGACATCCGCTGAAAGACGGTCGAGGTCGTAATAGCGGTTGGGCTGCACCCAGAACTGCTGGCCGGAGGCCTCGACGATGGCGTAGGGACCCTTATCAGTCGTGGATATCGGGCTAGCCGCAGGGGTGGTGTCCGTTTTCGGGGTATCGGATTTTGAGGTATCGGTGGCTTTGCTCATGGCGACAGGGGCATGGTCAGGCTGACGGGGGACATCCCTTCGTCATTCGGCCTGACGCATGCAAGTTGGAAAACAAACAACAATCTTCCAACTTCAGGCTTCCTTTCGTCAATATGGGCCGGCAACAGTCCCCGGGTGTCCCGCGCTAGAAGCCCTCCATGGCTGAGCCATCCCTCACGATTGCCTCCCTGATCCGGGATCCCATGATCGAGGAGGTCTGCGCCCGCTGGTTGCAGGGCGGACGCAGCCAAATGGTGTGGGTTGATCCCGCCTGCAACCCCGTTGCGGAGCTGGAGCGGCGCCGGGAGGAGTTCGATGCCCTGTTGCTCGAGCATGGGGCCGTTGGCCCCAGCGTCTATGAATCCTTGACCAATCTCGGCTTGGTGTTGCCGGCCGTGGTGATTGGGGCCGTCACGGGGACGGTGGAATTCCATGATGCCGAGGTGCATCTTCCCTCCGATCAACTGGAACAGCTGAGTTACAGCCTGGATGCAGCGGTCTCCCGCTTCCTTCGCCGTGGGGTGGTCGGTGCCGTTAGCGCCAGCCCTGAGCAGCTGGCATGCGGGGGCGAAACCCAGGATCGCTGGAAGTTGGCCAACCGGTTGAAGGGCCGGCTTGGTTTGCTTGGGGTTTTTTACAAACGGGATCCCTCCCGCTTCCTGCGCAACCTGCCCTCGGTGGACCGGGATGCGTTGCTGCAGTCCCTGGAACGTACCTATCGCGATCTGCTGCTGAGCTATTTCCGCGATCCCTTAGCGGCTAACCAGGCCCTCGAAAGTTTTGTCAATACAGCGTTCTTCAGTGATTTGCCGATCACCAAAGCTGTAGAGATTCACATGAATTTGATTGACGGGTTCGCTAAGCAGCTCAAGCTGGAGGGAAATCAGAACGACTTCCTGCAGGACTACCGGCTTGCCCTCCTTGATGTGATGGCCCACCTCTGTGAGATGTACCGACGGTCGGTGCCCCCGGAGGCATCGCTAGTGATCTCGCCTGCTTCACCGCTCGCTGGACCCCAAGCCGGATCCCCCGGAGGTTCAACCCCCAACGAATCTGTGCCTACCTAATCCGGGCTCCCTATTCCTCTTGGCCGATCCCGCCGACTTGCTTCCATGACTCCCCGCAAGACATACATCCTCAAGCTCTACGTGGCGGGCAACACGCCCAACTCGATGCGGGCCCTCAAGACCCTCCGCAACATCCTCGAGACCGAGTTTCTTGGGGTTTACGCGTTGAAGGTGATTGACGTGCTCAAAAACCCCCAGCTCGCCGAGGAGGACAAGATTCTGGCCACCCCCACCCTCGCGAAGATCCTGCCGCCACCAGTGCGCCGGATCATTGGTGATCTTTCGGACCGGGAACGGGTGCTGATCGGCTTGGACCTGCTCTACGACGAGTTGACCGAGGAAGACCTTGGTGATGGCGAAGACCTTGGCGATGGCGAAGACTTTGGTGATGCCCCAGACCAGTAGGCCTGCTGCCCCCAGGTCTTCATTTCCACGCGTCGTGATGGCGGGCCGCACCTTCACTCCCTAGCTTCTCCGTACGTCTGTTCGCCCCATGCAGCATTCAAGCTCCACCGGTTCTCCCTTGATGCAGGTGCAGAAGCTCCCAACCGGGATTGAGGGCTTCGATGACGTTTGTCATGGCGGGTTGCCCATTGGACGCTCAACCCTGATTAGTGGCACCTCGGGCACGGGAAAAACGGTGTTCTCGCTGAACTTCCTCTACAACGGCATTCGGGAGTACAACGAACCGGGCATCTTTGTCACCTTTGAGGAGTCGCCCCTCGACATCCTGCGCAACGCAGCCAGCTTTGGCTGGAATCTCCAGGAGTTGGTCGAGCAGGACAAGCTCTTCATCCTGGATGCCTCTCCGGATCCAGAAGGTCAGGACGTGGCCGGAAGTTTTGATCTGTCGGGCTTGATCGAGCGCATCAACTACGCGATCCGCAAGTTCAAGGCCAAGCGGGTGGCGATTGATTCCATCACCGCGGTGTTCCAGCAGTACGACGCGGTCTCGGTGGTGCGTCGTGAGATTTTCCGGCTGATTGCCCGCCTGAAGGAAGTGGGTGTCACCACGGTGATGACCACCGAGCGCATTGATGAATACGGACCGATTGCCCGCTATGGCGTAGAGGAGTTTGTCTCCGACAATGTGGTGATCCTGCGCAACGTGCTCGAGGGTGAACGGCGCCGCCGCACCGCTGAGATCCTCAAGCTGCGCGGCACCACCCACATGAAAGGGGAGTTCCCCTTCACCATGGGCAGCGATGGCATCAGTGTCTTTCCGCTGGGGGCCATGCGCCTGACCCAGCGCTCGTCCAACGTGCGCCTGTCGTCTGGCGTACCCAGGCTCGACGAGATGTGTGGGGGTGGCTTTTTCAAGGATTCGATCATCCTGGCCACCGGGGCCACGGGCACGGGCAAAACCTTGCTCGTTTCTAAGTTTGTGGAAGATGCCTGCCGCAGCAAGGAACGGGCGATTCTGTTTGCCTATGAGGAATCCCGCGCCCAGCTGCTGCGCAATGCCACCAGCTGGGGCATTGATTTCGAACAAATGGAGCAGGACGGCCTGCTCAAGATCATCTGCGCCTACCCCGAGTCCACGGGCCTGGAGGATCACCTCCAAATCATTAAGACCGAGATCAGCCAATTCAAGCCATCGCGGATGGCGATTGACTCGCTCTCAGCCCTGGCCCGGGGGGTCAGTCACAACGCCTTCCGCCAGTTTGTGATTGGGGTGACCGGCTACGCCAAGCAGGAGGAGATCGCCGGCTTCTTTACGAACACCTCGGAGGAGTTCATGGGGAGCCATTCGATTACCGACTCCCACATCTCCACCATCACCGACACGATCCTGCTCCTGCAGTACGTGGAGATCCGTGGTGAGATGGCCCGCGCCCTGAACGTGTTCAAGATGCGGGGCTCCTGGCATGACAAGGGCATTCGGGAGTTTGTGATCACCAGCAATGGTCCGGAGATCAAGGATTCGTTCTCAAATTTCGAGCGCATCATCTCCGGGGTTCCCCATCGCATCACCACCGACGAGCGCAGCGAGCTCTCGCGCATCGTGCGCGGCGTGGCCGACGACTAGGCGTCGGCTTCCAGCTCATAGCGGCGGCGGCCAGCCAATAGCTCGAGTTCGTCGGCATCGGAGTCTTCCAGGGGCAGGTCAAACCAGAACACCGTGCCGATTCCCAGGGCGCTCGTCATGCTCACGTGGGTGCCGTGCTTGTCGAGGATGCCGCGCACGATCGAGAGGCCCAGGCCAGTGCCGGCCTCGGTATGGACAGCGTTTTCCACCCGGTAGAAGCGCTCGAAGATGCGGCTCTGGTCGATTTCTGAAATGCCACAGCCGCTGTCGGCAATTTCAACCCTGAGCCTGGGCAGGGGTGAGGTGAGGGCGCAGCTGGGGTTGGGATTGCCCCTATTGCCGTCGCCTGTGTTGTTGGTGTCGTCCGGGATCAGGGGGCAGAGGTCGGGCCAGGGATAGGCCCGAATCATCAGTTGGCCACCTTTGGGGGTGAACTTGAGGGCATTGCCCACCAAGTTGTCGAACACTTGCAGCAGCAAATCCCAGTTGCCAAGGGCCCTAGGTAGGTGGGGATCGGCGTCGAAGTGCAAGCTCACCCCCTTGTCATCGGCATTGAGGCGATAGGTGCGCAGGGTTTGCTCGATCGCCGTCGGCAGCTCGATCGGTTCAAAGGCCCAAACCCGATCGCTCTCCAGGCGGGAGAGGTCCAGCACGTCGTTGACGAGGCGGGTGAGCCGATCGGTTTCGTCATTGGCGATGCCAAGGAACTCCTTTTTCTCCGCCTCGCTCAGTTGGTCGCCGAGATCGTGGAGGGTTTCCACATAGCTCTTGATGTTGAACAGGGGCGTGCGCAACTCATGGGACACATTGCTGATGAACCGGCTTTGGGCCGCATTGAGTTCCACCTCTCGGGTGAGGTCTTGGATGGTCATGGCGATGCCCTTGAGGCTTTCCCCACTGGCATCCCGCACCGATTGCAACACAATCCGCAGCGTGCGAGAGGGTTCGCCAAAGCGGCAGCGCACATCCGCCGAATCCTTGGCACCGCCCACCACGCTTTCGAGGGCCGCCTGCAGCTCGAGGGCGAGGGGTTCGGGTAATTCCGCGATTAACTCGCTGCCCTCCAGGTTGCGCCCTTCCCAGCGGAACAGGCGCCGGGCCGTGGGATTCACCAGCACGATCGAACCGTCCGCACCCAGGAGCACGGCCCCGTCCGCCATGGTGGCGATCAGGGTTTGCTGCTTCACCTGGGCAGCCGTCAGTTCCTCGATGTTGGCGGCTTTGTAAACCTCCAGTTGGGAGGCCATGGTGTTGAAGCCCCCCAGCAACTCCCCCAGCTCCCCGCCCACCGGCAGGGACAGGCGGGTTTCGAAGTTGCCGCTTGCAATCGAGCGAACGCCCTGCAAAAGCTCCTTGACCGGCCTCGTAATGGTGAGGGCGTTAAACACCGCCCCCAGGATCACCAAGACCCAGATGGAGACGAACACGGCCACGGTCACTTCCCTGGTGAGGGCCGCGCTGGTGAGCAGGGTTTCGTTGGGGTTGATACCCAGGGCGAGCACACCGAAGTAGTGGCCGTCACTCACCATCGGCACGAAGACATCGGTCACCCGGCCATCCGGGCTGAGGTGTTGGCGGATGAGGGGGGTGTCGGGGCGCTTTTGGAGATCGGCCGGCAGTTCCAGGCGCCGACTCAGGAGCAACTCGCTGCTGCCGGCATTGCCGCCGATGGGAATGCCCAGGTAGATGATCCCCTCGGGATCGGCGAAAAAGATGTAGCGAAGGCTCCGGCTTGAGCGCCAAAAGCGGTCGGCCACGGCGGCTAATTCCCGGTCGTTGCCCTCGGCCACCAAGGGGGTGACATTGGCAGACAGCAGCAAGCCGAGGTCGCGGGCGTAGCGGGTGTCGCTGAGCTGGGCATCCCGTTGGATGCCATTGAGCGCCAAAAAGGTGATGCCTGTCATCAGCAGGCTCACCACCATCGTGGCCACCACCAGCAGCTTGGTTTGCAGGCTGAATTCAGCCCACCACCGGCCAAGCCGCTCTTGCCAGGTGGGGTCTGGGCCGGTGTTGGCGGTGGTCATCGCTGGCGTACCTGGTGGCCGATGTCGCGCCGGTAGGTGATGCCGTCGTAGGTCACGGCCGCGAGGCCGGCGTAGGCCTGCTCAAAGGCGGCATCGAAGTTTTCGGCCTGGGCGACCACCGCCAACACCCGACCTCCGCTGGTGCGGCAGAGGCCGTCAGGGCCCCGTTGGGTGCCGGCGTGGAACAGCTGCAGCCGATCGCTGGCGCTCAAGCTGCCCTCGATCACATCCCCTTGCCGCACCGTGCCCGGGTAGCCGTGGGCGGCGGCGATGACGCAGGCACTGCAGGTGGGTGCAATCGTGAGGGTGGGAGCGGAGGCCAGGCTGCCGGTGGCGCAGGCCAGGAGCACCTGGGCCAACTCTGGGCCGAGAAGCGGCATCAGGGTTTCGCACTCCGGATCGCCAAACCGGCAGTTGAATTCGATCACGCTGGGGCCGGTGCTGGTGAGCATCAGGCCGGCGTAGATCACCCCTCTGTAGTCGATCCCCCGCTGACGCAGGCCGTTCAGGATCGGTTCCAGCACCAAGTGCCGCACCGTTTCAAGGGCGTCTGCATCCAGCAAGGGGGCGGGGGCGTAGGCGCCCATGCCCCCGGTGTTGGGGCCGGTGTCCCCCTCGCCAATGCGTTTGTGGTCCTGGGCCGGTGGCAGCAGCACCATGGTTTGACCATCGGTGAGGGCAAACACCGAGACCTCAGGTCCTGTCATGCGTTCTTCCAGCACCAGCGAGGCGCCGGCGGTGCCGAAACGGCCGCTGAAAACTTCGTCGATGGCCGCTTCGGTTTCGGCGATGGTGTCGGCCACGGTGACGCCTTTGCCAGCGGCGAGCCCATCGGCTTTCACCACCAGGGGTTGTTGTTGTTGCGCAACCACCGCCAGGGCTTCGGCCCTGCTGGTGGCATGCCAATAGCCGGCGGTTGGCACGCCGGCCTCCACCATCAAGCCCTTCGCCCATTGTTTGCTGGCTTCCAGCTGGGCCCCATCGGCACCGGGGCCAAACACGGGAAAGCCCGCGGCGCGCAGCCCATCAGCCAAGCCGGCAGCCAGGGGGGCCTCTGGACCCACCACGACGAGCCCTACGCCTAACTCCCCGCAAGCTGCAACCAAGCCGGCCTGATCCCCTTCGGCCATGGCCAGCTGCTGGATTCCCTCCAGTTCCAGGGTGCCGCCATTGCCGGGTGCCACCCAAACCGATTCCACCCCAGGGCAGCGGCCCAGGGCCCAGGCCAGGGCGTTCTCCCGGCCACCCCCACCAACCACCAGGATGCGAGCTGGAGTTGGGGAGTTGGCTGAAGCCATCGTTTTTCGGGGTTGGGGTTTGGGGGGCGGGGCTGGAAAGGAGGCCGTAGCTCCCTTAGGTTGAGCGCCGCAGAGCGGGCCGCCATGCCCACCTTCTTTACATGCCGGCAAGGCTTTCCCCATTCTCAGCGCTTGGCAAGGGGGGGGCCTGCTTGGCAGGGATGCTCAGTTTTGCCCTGGTGATGCCCAGGGCCGGGGCACTTCCAGCAAAGCCTGTTCCAGCGCAGCCTCTTCCAGTTCAGGCTTTGCCAGTTCAGGCCCAAGCAAGCCTCAAGACTCTCCTGAAAACAGGCACCCTGGACCAACTGGCCGAGGCCTGCCAAGGGGCCCTGGCCGAGGGGAATGCCAGCTTGCTGAACCTGCTGCAAGAGCGCCTCTTGCTGGTCAAGCCCGCCCCCCAGCCCTTGGCGGTGGTGCTGGCCAATGCCGATGCGTTGTTGATCTGTCAGGCCCCTGATTTCGCCCTGCAGGTGTTGGCCCGCTACTCGCCAGCTCCGGGTCCGGATCGGTCCCTGTGGTTGAGCATGCAGTGGCGAGCGGCCTCGGCGGGTCTGCACCATCAACTCGCGGCCGAGGCCTTGCAACAATTGGCTGGCGGGCAGGCAGGAGCCTTGGATGCTCGGTTGTTGCCGGTGCAAGAGAAGGAGGACGGCACGGTGGTGAGCCGATCCGCCTTGGACTTGTTGGCGGGCCATTTGGAAAGCCTTGGCCTCAACCGGGCCGCGGCGGCGGTGTTGCTTGCCGGCCGCCGCGGTGGAGCTCCCCTCGCCGAGCGTTATGGCCGGGCGGTTGCGCTGCTCGAGGCGCTGCCGATCGCCCAGAGGCAGCGCCTCATTGAGCTGGCCTTGGACCAGGCGGCGGCGGCGGGCTCCTGGGGTTTGGTGGCAGAACTGTTGGATCAGCAGCTGGCCCTTGACGCAGGCGACGCGGCCTCAGCCACAAAAGCCATGCAGCGTCGCCTGCGGCTCAGTGGTCGGATCGATGATGCCTACGGTGAATGGCTGGTGCGCCATCGCGACCGCTTAGCCAAGGATTCCGCCAGCCTGCGTCGCCGCGCAGCCTTGGAGCTTCAACTCCGATCTCCCCGCGCAGTGGGTGGCCATGCCGCCCCCCAGCCCCTGACCAAACCGTGACCCATCCATGAGCGCCTATTCCCTTGGGGCCTTGCTTTACGAAGGCAAGGCCAAGCGCGTGTTCGCCACCGACCAGGCCGATCTGGTGGCGGTGGAATACAAGGACGACGCCACGGCGTTCAATGCCCTGAAGAAAGCCCAATTGGCGGGCAAGGGAGAGCTGAATTGCCGCATCTCGGCCCTCCTGTTTGAACACTTGGCCGCTCGAGGTGTGCCGACCCACTACCTGGGAGTGGATGGGGCCACCTGGATGTTGGTCAAGCCGGTGAAGGTGATTCCGATCGAGGTCGTGATTCGCAATGTGGCCGCCGGCTCCCTCTGCAAGCAGATGCCCATCGAGCAGGGCACGGCGCTCGAGCCGCCCCTCCTGGATCTCTACTACAAGGACGATGCCTATGGGGATCCCCTCCTGAGCGAAGCCCGCCTCGAGCGCCTGGGCCTGGTTACGCCAGAGCAGCGTCAGTCGATCGAGGCTCTGGCCCGCCAGGTGAATCGTGAGCTAGGCAGCTTGTTCCTCGGTGTGGGGCTGCAATTGGTGGATTTCAAGATTGAGTTGGGCTTCACCGCAGCCGGTGAGTTGGTGGTGGCCGATGAGATCAGCCCTGATACCTGCAGGCTTTGGGATGTCTCCGTGAGTGATGCCCAGCAACGGATCCTCGATAAGGACCGTTTCCGTCAGGACTTGGGCGGTGTTGTGGAGGCCTACGGGGAGGTCTTCAAACGGGTCCAAGGGGTCTGTCCGGAACCCCGGGTCTACGGGTAGGGTCACCGCATTTGCGGCACGTCCGCCTCGTAACGGTTCCCATGGCTGGATCACTGGGTTTTAAGGCTGCAGCGTTGCCCCTGCTGGGGGCAGCTCTGCTGGTCGGTGGCCCGGCTTTAGCCCAGAGCCCCCCGGGCCCCAAGTCAACACCGGTCGCCAGCCCAATCCCCGCCCCTGTGGCCAAGCCGCCAGCGCCCCCGGTTGAGAAGGCCCCAGCGGCACCGGCCAAGAAGGCTTCACAGGCACCGGCCAAGAAGGCATCAGCTCCATCGACTGAGAAGCCGGCAGCTTCATCTGCCGAGAAAAAGGTGTTGATTTCCGAGGTGGTGATCCAGGGCCTGGATAACCACTCTGAGAGGGAGCGCCTTGAGTTGGCGGCCTATGCCGCCATGGCCACGACCCCTGGGACCCGGGTTACCCGTAGCCAGCTGCAAACCGATCTTTCAGCGATCTATGCCAGCGGTTGGTTTTCCGATGTGCGCATCCAACCTGTGGATGGCCCCCTCGGGGTGCGGGTCGTGGTCACGGTGGTGGCGAATCCCGTTTTTAAAAGCGTCAGCGTTGATCTCGGCAAAGCCAAATTGCCACCCCAGGTGATCAAGGACACCTTTGCTCCCGATTACGGCAAAACCCTCAACCTCAACACCCTGCAGCTGCGCATGCAGGACTTGCAGAAGTGGTATGCCGATCAGGGTTATTCCTTGGCCAGGGTGACCGGGCCCACTCGGGTCAGCCCAGATGGGGATGTTCAGCTTCAGGTGCGAGAAGGCACGGTGGAGGGCGTGGAGGTGCAGTTCATTAACAAAGAAGGCTCCACCACCAATGCCAAAGGTCAACCAATCAAGGGTAAAACCAAGCCCTATGTGGTGACCCGCGAGGTTTCCCTGAAGGCCGGCTCAGTTTTTAACCGCCGCACCCTGGAAGAAGATATCAAGCGGCTCTATGGCACTGGCCTTTTCGGAGACGTGAAGGTAACCCTCAAGCCCGTGGCCGGTGAGCCAGGTCGCGTGGTGGTTGTGCTGGGCATTGTGGAACAGTCCAGTGGTTCTATTTCTGGTGGCTTGGGCTATAGCCAGAGTCAAGGCGTGTTTGGTCAGATCCAGCTTCAGGATTCAAATCTGGCCGGCCGGGCTTGGAATCTCTCCACCAATATCTCCTATGGCCAATTTGGAGGCTTGGGTGATATTACCTTGTCGAATCCATGGATCAAGGGCGATAAATATCGGACGTCCATGCGAACAAGAATTTTCTTTAGTCGCGAGCTACCGCAAATTTTTCAGAGTCAGAATAATAGCTACTTCTCAACCTTAAATTCCGAGGGAGAGAACACTGGCAATCAGGCTGCCATTCAGAGGGTCGGTGCAAGTGTTCAATTTGTACGTCCGCTGAATGGTGGAGATCCTTTTAAAAAGGCTCCGTGGAACATCATTTTGGCGTTTGGCGGTCAGCAGGTCACTCCGCTGGACTTCTCGGGGGCTAAGGCTGCAAGGGCGGCGATTAACAATCAAGTTCCTAGCCCTTCCAATACAATCTGTCTTGCTTTTAATTGTGCCACCGAAAACCAATTATTGAGTTTTCGCCTGGGATCTACCTACAGCACCCTCAATGATCCGAGGAACCCCACAAAAGGTAATTTCTTTACTTTGAGTACGGAGCAGTTCGTGTCTGTTGGGGAAAACTCTCCAGCATTCAACCGTGTGCGGACCAGTTTCACCCATTACATCCCTGTCAATTGGATCAGGGTGTTCAAGGGCTGTCGTCCAAAAAATGGCCAAACACCTGATTGCAAACAGGCCCTCGCCTTCCAGGCCAGCGCAGGAACGATTGTGGGCGATGTGCCTCCTTATGAGGCTTTCTGTTTGGGGGGCGGTAACTCCGTACGTGGTTACTACGATTGCGATTTGGGCGTGGGTAAGAGTGTGGCTGAAGCCACAATTGAATACCGTTTCCCCCTGTTTAAAATTATTAGCGGTGAACTCTTTGTTGATGCGGGTACCACCTTCGGGACCCAGGCAGACATTCCTGGCAACCCTGGGGGCTTGCTTGGGAAGTCCGGTCAGGGCTTCTCCTTTGGTACCGGATTAATTGTTAACACCCCCGTGGGACCCTTGCGCCTTGAAGTGGCTACCCAAGACTTCACCAGTAATACCCGCTTCAATTTGGGTGTGGGCTGGAAGTTCTAGTGACCGTTTGGCCCTCGGATTACAGCAAGGCCTGGACCCTGAAGCATCCGGTGGAACGCCAAGGCGTTGCTTTGCATAGCGGAACCACCACATCGGTCAGGCTCCAGGCCTCGGCAAAACCGGGCTACTGGGTGGGTTGGATCCATCAGCCCAGTTTGCCTTTGGTGCAATTGCACCCTGCCCACGTGGCAGATACCCAGCTCTGCACGGCCCTGCAGCTGGATTCCCAGCGGCTGGCCACGGTGGAGCACCTTTTGGCTGCCTTGGCTGGTACGGGGGTGACCCAGGCCGAGATCCTCGTGGATGGCGAAGAAATCCCCTTGCTGGATGGGTCTGCCCTGCCCTGGGTTGAGGCCATTGGCGAGGCCGAATTGGCTCCGCTGCTGGCCTCCCCGTCACCGCTCACCCTCGAGGAGCCGCTCACCCTCCAGCAGGGATCCAGTTTTGCCACGGTCTTGCCGGCAGATGGCTTGCGGGTGGGTGCTGCCATTGAATTTGCAGATCAGGCCATTGGGCGCCAGCTGTATTCGCTTCAGCTCACCCCCCAATCCTTTGTGGACGAGATTGCCCCAGCCCGCACGTTTGGCCTGCGTTCCCAGGTGGATCAATTGCGTGCAGCTGGCTTGATCCAAGGGGGCTGCTTGGAGAATGCCTTGGTTTGTGATGGCGCTCAATGGCTCAATCCACCGCTTCGATTTAGTGACGAACCGGTGCGCCATAAAATCCTGGACCTGATCGGCGACTTGGCGCTCGTGGGCTTGCCCCGGGCCCATGTCTTTGCCTATCGCGGCTCCCATGGGCTTCACACTTCCCTGGCTGCCGTTCTGGCTGGTTTGTCCAGCTCCACCCCCGGTTGAATCCCTTGATTGAGCCCCGACTTGAGTCCCATCCAGTGGTGCTGTCCGCTGAGCAAATTCAGGGGCTCCTCCCCCATCGCTACCCCTTTGCCCTGGTTGATCGCGTGATCGAACATGAGCCAGGGAAGCGGGCCGTGGCGATCAAGAACGTCACCTTTAATGAGCCCCAGTTCCAAGGCCATTTTCCTGGACGACCTTTGATGCCTGGGGTTTTGATTGTGGAGGCCATGGCCCAGGTGGGCGGTTTGATCGTGACCCAGATGCCCGATTTACCCAAGGGCTTGTTTGTCTTTGCGGGCATTGATGGCGTGCGCTTCCGGCGCCCCGTGGTGCCGGGGGATCAACTGGTGATCACCTGCGAATTGCTCAGCCTCAAGCGCCAGCGTTTTGGCAAGGTCAAGGCTGAAGCCACGGTGGATGGCCTGCTGGCGTGCTCCGGTGAATTGATGTTTTCGCTGGTGGACTGAGGCATATGGAGCCCGTGATCACCGCCGCGCAGACAGTCACTTCGATCCACCCCACCGCGGTGGTGGATCCCAAGGCCGAGTTAGGTCCTGGGGTCCAGGTGGGTCCCTATGCGGTCATCGGCCCCGAGGTGGAAATTGGTGCAGCCAGCAGGATCGGTCCCCATGTGGTGCTCGATGGCCGGGTGCGCATGGGGGCCCGCAACCATATTTTTCCTGGAGCCTGCATTGGCCTTGAGCCCCAGGATCTCAAGTATGCCGGCGATCCCACCGCGGTGGTTTTGGGAGATGACAACACCATCCGAGAGTGCGTCACGATCAACCGGGCCACCACCGATGCCCAGGAGACCAGGCTTGGGAGTGGCAATTTATTGATGGCCTACAGCCATCTTGGTCATAACTGTGAGCTGGGTGATCGGATCGTGATTGCCAATGGTGTGGCGGTGGCCGGCCATGTGGTGGTGGGCGATCGGGCCGTGATTGGAGGAGTGCTGGGTATCCATCAGTTTGTGCACATCGGCACCATGGCGATGGTGGGTGGCATGAGTCGCATTGAGCGCGATGTGCCTCCGTTCACGATGGTGGAAGGGCACCCATCACGGGTTCGGGCCCTCAACAAAATTGGCCTGAGGCGCAGTGGCCTGGTTGAGGCGGAAGGTGGACAACAGTTCTCCGAACTCAAGCGGGTTTGGACCTTGCTCTACCGCGAAGGGCTGCCCTTGGCCCAGGCGTTGGCTGAGCTGAGGAGCCAGTCCTTGGCTGGACCTGCGGCGGAGTTGGTGGGTTTTCTTGAGGCTTCCGTAGGCCCCAATCGGCGGGGACCAATCCCCGGAGCCCGTTAATGCTGCGTCTGTTGGTCAGCACCGGCGAGGTGTCTGGGGACCTCCAGGGTTCCCTGTTGGTCAAAGCACTCCACGCCGAGGCCCAGCGCCGGGGCTTGGGGTTGGAGGTGGTAGCCCTTGGTGGCGAGCGGATGGAACGGGCGGGGGCGGTTCTGTTGGCCAACACCACCCGCATGGGTGCCATTGGCCTGCTCGAGGCCATCCCTTTTGTGCTGCCCACGTTGCGGTTGCAGCGCCGTCTCAAGCGTTGGTTTAAGGGGGAGCCGCCGGATGGGGTGGTGTTGATCGATTACATGGGCCCAAACGTGAGCTTGGGGTTGCGCCTCAAGCGCAAGTTCCCCCAGGTGCCTGTCACCTATTACATCGCTCCCCAGGAGTGGGCCTTCAAATTCGGTACCAAGGGCCGCACCAACCTGATCAGTTTTACGAACCAGATCTTGGCGATCTTCCAGCAGGAGGCCCGCTTTTATCGGTGCCGTGGTGCCAACGTCACCTACGTGGGCCATCCGCTGCTCGACACCATTGGTGAGGTTCCTAGCCGGGGGGAAGCCCGCCAGCTCCTGGGCTTGAAGCAGGATGCCCCGGTGCTCCTGCTGATGCCAGCGTCCCGTCGGCAGGAGCTGCGCTACATGTTGCCCCACATTGTGGAGGCTGCTGCCCGCTTGCAGCAGCGGGACCCCTCCCTTCAAGTGGTGGTTCCGGCAGGGCTACCGGGGTTTGAGACCCAGCTTGCCCAGCAACTCACCCAGGCTGGGGTGCGCGCCACAATCATCCCCGCCGCCGATTCCGATCGCCTCAAGGCGGCCCTGTGTGCGGCTGCCGATGTGGCGATTGCGAAATCCGGAACGGTGAATTTGGAGTTGGCCCTCCGCGGGGTGCCCCAGGTGGTGGTTTACCGGGTGAGTCGGGCTACGGCCTTTGTGGCTCGCCACATCTTGCGTTTCAGCGTTCCCCACATTTCACCGGTGAATCTGGTGTTGGGTGAGCGCCTGGTTCCCGAGTTACTCCAGGAAGACCTCAGGGCCAAAACGATCGTGGCAGAGGCCCTGCCATTGCTCGATCCATCGGGCCCTGGGCGGCTTGGGATGCTCGCGGGCTACGACCGACTGCGCCTGGAGTTGGGTGAACCGGGTGTCACCCAGAGGGCAGCGTGCGCCATCTTGAACCAGGTGCTGGATGGCAAGTCTTGAAACATCGCTCGTGGTTGGGCGCGGTGCAGATTTGTGGGCTGTGGGCCTGCTTTGTTGCCGCAGGGTTTCTACTGGTTGGAGGGGCTGGCCTGGTTGGTGTGGCTCCGGTGTGGGCGGCCCCCACGAGTGCCGCACCTAAGAGTCCCGTATCGGCAACGGGTCCACTGCAGGAGGCGGTGTTGGCCGGTGGTTGTTTCTGGTGCCTTGAGCACGATCTTGAAACGCTCCCAGGGGTGGTTGAGGCCGTCAGTGGCTATAGCGGAGGCCACCTGGATAACCCCACCTATGGGCAGGTCTCCACAGAGAAAACCGGCCATCAGGAAGCCGTTTTAGTGCGGTTTGATCCCAAGCGGATCAGCTTCCCAACCCTGTTGCGCAGCTATTGGCGCAACGTGGACCCCCTGGATGGCGGCGGTCAGTTTTGCGATCGCGGCGATTCCTACCGGCCCGTGATCTTCACAAGCTCCAAGGTGCAACAAGCCCAGGCCCAGGCCAGCCTTAAGGCTGCCGCGGCTGAATTGCAGCGCCCGACCGCCGCCATTCGGGTGCAGATCAAGCCTCTGCAGCGCTTCTGGCCAGGGGAGGGCTATCACCAGCATTACGCCGTGCGCAACAGCGTCAAATACAACTATTACCGCTGGGCCTGCGGTCGGGACCGCCGCCTGGATGCCGTGTGGGGAAAGCGAGCCCGTTTGGGTGGGGCCTGGTCAGGCAGCGCCCCCCAACCTGCTGGTCCTAAGGCCAGAGCGAATCTCCGCCCAAATCCGAGGAAAAGCTGAAGGTGGTTTTGGCCTGCAAACCCTTAAACCCTTGGCTGGACCTGCTTTTTAGCCAAAACAGGGCACTTTGGGGATGCTTAGCTTTTTGAATCCTAACTTCCAGCTCTCTGTATGTATCTGCTGACCATCCGAGACGGTCTGCAGACCCGCCATGTCGGGCCTTATCAGAGTCCGAAACAGGCTTCCGATGATTTGGACCGCCTGCTGCCTCTCTGCGCTGAGAGAGCTCGCTGGCAGATCCACTCGCTCGAGTCGCCAGACCAAGTGCTGCAAAGCCTGGCTGACCATGGCCTCAAAGCTGCTGCTTGATGGCTGGCCGCTTCAGGCCTGGCTGATTGATCAGTGGGGGCTTGAGGGGTCGTTGCTGGGTTGCCCCTTGCGTGGATAGCCCCGCAGCAGGCCACTCTCGATCATGAGGCCCACGCCAGCATTGATCAAAATGAGGCCAAGGGTGCCGTACCAAAACCAGGGTCCTGGGGTTGTCAGAGTTTCCACCTTGCCGGAGGCCGCGACAGCTTGAATCCCTTTGCGGATCACTGCTTCACCAAACAGGCACAGGCCAGCGGGGAGGAGCAGAACGCCCAGTTGGGCTTTGACGAACCAGCGGATTTTGTGAACAGCCATAACTGCAATGGTCGTTAAACAACACGGCTCTTGAACGACAACCTAGGTGGCTGCGGCAGCCCCTTGTTCGATCCACTGGACCAGGGTGCGCACCCCAAATCCCGTGGCTCCGGCTGGATCCAGGCCCCGTTCTTTGTCGCTCCAGACCGTGCCGGCAATGTCGAGATGGGCCCAGGCCAGGTTGGGGCAGACGAAGTCTTGGAGGAACAGGGCAGCCGTGATGGAGCCACCGGGCCTGGGTCCGGTGTTTTTCATGTCGGCTATGGGGCTTTTGAGACCCTGCTTGTAGGAGGGCTGAAGCGGCATGCGCCACAGCGCTTCGCCGCCAGCCTCACCGGCTCGGACAAGGGCCTGGGCCAGGCCATCGCTGCTGGACCACAGCCCGGCGATTTCCTCGCCCAAGGCAATCAAGCATGCCCCGGTGAGCGTGGCTAAATCCACCACCACATCGGGTTCCAGTTTGCAGGCGTACACCAGGGCATCCGCCAGGGTGAGGCGCCCTTCGGCATCGGTGTTGTTGATTTCGATCGTTTTGCCATTGGAGGCCGTGACGATGTCACCGGGGTGCACGGCACCGCCGCTGATCATGTTTTCGCAGGAAGCAACGATGAAGTGCACCTCCACGCCCGCTGGCTGGAGTTGGGCGATGCTGCGGGCCGCTCCCAACACGGCGGCACTGCCGCCCATGTCGTACTTCATCATTTCGATTTGGGAGCCAGCCGTTTTGAGGTTGTAGCCACCGGAATCGAAGGTCAAGCCTTTGCCCACCAGGGCCACCTTGCGCTGGGCGCCGCCGCTGGGGCGATAGGTGAGGTGGATGAATTTGGGGGGCAGATCCGAGCCTTGGGCGACGCCCAGGAAGGCCCCCATGCCCAGGGCTTCGCAATCGCTGCGCTCCAATACCTTGAGCTCGAGTCCATAGGTGTGGGCGATCTGGGCGGCCGTGTCGGCCAGGTGCTGGGGGGTCGCCACATTGGGGGGGGCGGCCACCAGTTGGCGGGCCAGCTCCACCCCGGCGCAGCTGGCATCCACCGCGGCGAAGCAGGCTTGGTGGGCGCTATCCAAACCAATCAGGTTCACCTGGTTGGGCAAGGTTTTGGGCTCGGCTTTGCTTTGAAAGCGCTGGTCTTGGTACAGGCTCAGGCGCACGGCTTCGGCCATGGTGTGGGTAGCGGCCCCACCCCCCAGGCCCTCGGTGGGTAGCCAAAGGGCAAGGTCCTGGGCCCCTGCGTTGCAGGCCGCGCGGGCGGCTGCGGAGCTGGCCAGTCTGAGCCCGGCCAGATCAAAAGTTTCGGGCTCACCAAGTCCCACCAGGATCAGGGTTTGGGGGGAAGCGCCAAGGCGCTCCAGGGTGAAGGTTTCGCCAGGTGTTGCCTTGAACTGGCGCTGCTCGAGCCTGGGCAGCAGCTCGCTGCCAAAGAGGTTGGCCAGAACCTGGCGCCGAGGGTCTTCCCGATTGGAGTCGCTGGTCGCAAACAGGCCCACCACCAAGGTGTCTCCTGCCCAGGCGATCAGGGCGCCGTCCAGGTCTTGGGGGATGCAACGAAACTCCATGGACCGCGGCCTGTTAAGCCCGCGATCGTAGCCAGGGCCTAATCCAGCTCAGCCGTGAAGGGGGTGGCCCAGCGTGCCCGGGTTTCTTTGTTGAATGGCGGCAGCCAGCGCTGGATCAGGGCCTGCTCCAGGGAGCGCCTGGGTTTGATCAAGGCGGGCACATCAAGCCAGAACCGAATGCTCAGTTGCAGGCTGAGATTGGTTTTGAGCAGGGCTTCGCCGTAGGCGGCGAGGTAACTCTTGCAATCGTGCTCCCCTTTCCAGCGCTGGTCGGCCCGGCCGGTTTCGCCCACATAAAGCAGCAGGGGGCTGGCGGCGGGACTGGGCTGATCCACCACGAAATAGAGGGCCGCCCCCTGCTGGGGGGCCTGGGGCCAGCGCCAAAAGGAGAGGGCTTGGGGTGTGAGATCCAACGGATTGAATTGGTCCGCGGGGTTCTCGGGTTGGGCAAACAAAAGACCTTGTTCAGTTGGCGCCCGATGGCCGTCGAAGAGGGGTTGTTGGTGCTTGGCCAGGCGCTGTTGCCAATCTTCGAGCTGGTGGCGGAGCAGCGGTAAGGGATCGGGCCCGGCGCCAGAACCATGGGCTTGCTGGCCCCCGCTGTGATGGCCCCCAAACAGTTCTCCCTGGCGTGCCATCAGGAGCGGAGGGTCTTCCTGGGGGATAGGGGCAGGGCTGGTCCTGGTTGCGCAGTCCCAAAACGCACCTTGCCAATCCAACGCTCCACCAAATCGGAGGGCAGTTGAAGCCGCTCCTGAAGATCGGCGAGATCCTGAAACGGTTCCCGCGCCCGTTCCCTTACCAGCCGCTGGCAGCGTTCGCTGGAGAGGCCAAGGCCGCCCAGCTCTTGGGCAGTCGCCAGGTTGAGATCGAGGCGAGCCCCCTGGACGCCGGTGCTTGGCGGCTCGCTATACCAGCGAAAATCCAGCAGGGGCAGCCAGGCCGCCACCTGGTCGGGCGAGAGGTCGAGGGCTTGGCCGAGGTCTTCGGCTCCACTGAGTTGAACGCCGCCCCGCTGGAGCCGCAGGAGCAGGTTCACCTGGTCGGGGGTGATCCCTGGAAGTCTGAGCCAGTCGGTAGCGGTGGCCCGGTTCACATCGAGGCGCCAGCCGAGGGCGGCCGCATGTTTCACCTCCAGCGCTGAGCTCAGCCGCAGGGCAGGGTTCTGCTTGAGTTTGAGGGCAAGCAAATCCCGTTCAATCGCGCTCTCGGCCCCATCCGTGCCTGTTGGTTGTGTTGGAGTGGCCCGGATCAGACCCGTCGCCCCGAGCAGGTGGCGGGCCAAGGGATCCAGCCAGTGGCGTTGGGCCATGGAGGTGGGGCGCCGCCGGACGAGCTGCACAGGTGTTGGGCCTGAAACTAGCGAGAGACCTCGCTCGAAGGCCAGTCGATCAGTCCCCAGCGCAGTCCAAGTACGGCGGCATGGGTGCGGTCGTTGGCTTGCAACTTGCGCATGACATGGCTGAGGTGGGTTTTTACCGTGTCGACTGACACGTAGAGGGTTTCTCCGATTTGGATGTTGCCCTTGCCCTGGGCCACCAGGGCAAGCACTTCCAGCTCCCTGGGGCTCAAGGGTTCGAGGGGGACTCCCCCCTCATGGCCGCGGCGGAAGAGTTCCTGCAGGCTTTTGTCGATATAAATCCCGCCACCACTCACGGCTTGTAGGGCGGCGACACCGGCCCCAAGACCCATTCGGGATTCCACAAGCAGGCCGTCGCAGCAAGCGTCAATCGCCGCCTTGATTTGGCGATGGCGCTGTTCTTGGGTGATCAGGAGCAGGGTATGGATGTGGGGCCAGCGGGCTTTGATCTGCTGGACCAAGGCCACCCCATGGCCCCCTTCCAACTGGTCGCTCAGCAGCACCATCGTGGACTGGTGTTGTTCCACCAGGGCCAGCCCTTCTGCTTCGGTGGTAGCGGCCCCCAAGACATGCTCGGGGTTCCCGGTCCAACCGAGAAAGGCTGCCAACAGGGCTCTGCTGCCCAGACACACCACGATCCGGGCGTCCTTGAGCATGAGGTTGCTCAGGTCGGTGTTGCGCCGTACTTGATCCAGGAATGGCGTGAAGTCCAGGGCTGGGCTGGCTGGCGGGAGAGGTCCATCCTGGCCTGTCCCATCCTGGCGGCATACGTAGATCCGCACTGGTCAGAGCTGGTGCTCCTGCTCACAATTGGGCGTTCGCGGCGCTGCCTGGGCCATGGCGTTCTTTGAATCCGAAATCGTTCAGGACGAGGCCAAGCGCTTGTTCTCGGATTACCAGCAGCTGATGCAGCTTGGTGGCGAATACGGCAAGTTCGATCGGGAGGGCAAAAAGCTCTACATCGAGCGCATGGAGGAAATGATGGGGCGCTATCAGGTGTTCATGAAGCGCTTCGAACTCTCCGAAGACTTCCAGGCCAAGCTCACCGTGGAGCAGCTGCGCACCCAATTGGGCCAATTTGGGCTTACACCGGAAACGATGTTCCAGCAGATGCACCAAACCCTCGAGCGCATGAAGGGGCAATTGGAAGCCGACCTCTAGGGCCTGCTTTTTGGCCGGGATGGCCACCTGCCTACGATCCGCCCTGCGGATGGGCATCGGATGGCACAAGCTGATTGGTCACTGCCCCAGGGCCTGGAGCGCGGGGTCACCGATCTCTTCCCAAATGGTGAGCTTTCCGGCGCTGCTTCCGATGGCGACCAACAGCTCGCCGCCCGGATTGGGGAGGCTCAACACGCTGGACGCCCCCTGCGGGTCAAGCTCGGCATTGACCCCACGGGCACGGATATCCACCTGGGTCATTCGATTCTGTTCCGCAAACTCCGGGCCTTCCAGGATGCGGGCCATACGGCGGTGCTGATTATTGGCGATTTCACCGCCCGGATTGGCGATCCCACCGGCAAGAGTGCGACCCGGGTGCAGCTCAGCGCCGAGGTCGTTGAGGCGAATGCCCGCACCTACCTCGCCCAGCTTGGGGAGGGCCTGCCCAAGGACCAGGCCCTCTTGGATTTCGAGACCCCTGGCCGCCTTGAGGTGCGCCGCAACAGTGAATGGCTGGCCGGCTTGGCCCTGCCGGAGGTGATTGAACTGCTGGGCGTGTCCACCGTGGGCCAGATGCTGGCCAAGGAGGATTTCTCAAACCGCTACGGATCGGGAACGCCGATTTCCCTCCACGAATTCCTCTATCCCCTATTGCAGGGTTACGACTCCCAGGCCATCCAGGCGGATCTGGAGCTGGGGGGCACCGATCAGAAATTCAATGTGGCCATGGGCCGCGATCTGCAGCGCCACTTCGGCCAGCGCCCCCAATTTGGGATGTTGCTGCCCATCCTGCCGGGGCTCGATGGGGTCCAGAAGATGAGCAAGAGCTTGGCCAACACCGTGGGGCTCGCAGAGGATCCCCTCTCGATGTACTCCAAGCTTGAGAAAGTGCCCGATGCCGTTGTTGACGCCTATCTGACCCTGCTCACCGATTTGGATTTGGTCGCCCTTCCAGCCAATCCAAGGGAGCGCCAAAAAGCCATGGCCCTGGAGGTCACCCGCCAGCGCCATGGGCTAGCGGCGGCTATGCAGGCCCAGCTGGATGCGGCCACGTTGGTGGGAGGCGCCGCCGGCACCGGGTCTGCTGATGCGGAGGTGCCCGCGGCTTCGATGGCCCAGGTGAACTTCCCAGCCAAGGCCTTTTATCTGCTCGCTGCCGTGGGTCTCTGCGCAAGCAGCAGTGACGCCCGCCGCCAAATCCAAGGGGGTGGGGTGAAACTCGATGGAGTCAAGCTGGCCGATCCCAACCAGGAGTTTGCCGCCGCATCGGCCCTGGAGGGCAAGGTGCTCCAGCTGGGTAAAAAGACCTTCAGGCGGTTGCTGGCCTGAGCTCTCCCCTGACCTTGTATGACCCCCTACCCATCCCCTGCAGAACGCTTGATCGTCGCCCTCGACGGGATGGACGCGGGGCAAGTCATCGCCTTGGCCCAGTCGATTCCCGGGCTGCGATGGGTCAAGGTGGGGTTGGAGCTCTACGTGGGAGCCGGTCCAAGGGTGGTGGCCCACCTGCGGGAGCTCGGCCTGCGGGTGTTCCTTGACCTCAAGTTCCACGACATCCCAGCCACCATGGCCGGGGCTTGCCGCAGTGCCGCCCGGCTAGGGGCGGAGCTGATCACGGTGCATGCCTGCGCCGGTAGTAAGGCCCTCAAGGCCGCCCAGGCTGCCGCCATGGAAGCTGCTGATCAGGCGCGGCTAGCCTCGCCCACCCTGCTGGCTGTGACCGTGCTCACCAGTTGGGAACAGGCTGCTTTTGCCCGGGAACTGGCCGTTTCCGAGCCCGTTGAGGCTTACGTGAGCTTGCTGGCACGCCTGGCCGCCGGCGCTGGCATTGGCGGTTGTGTGTGCTCCCCTCTGGAGGTGGCGGCCCTGCGGGCCGAGCATCCCGAGCCCTTTGCCCTGGTCACACCCGGCATTCGCCCTGCGGGCTCGGCCTTGGGGGACCAGCAGCGGGTGCTGACCCCTGCCCAGGCGATTGCGGCGGGATCCAGCCATTTGGTGATTGGCAGGCCAATCACGGCGGCGGCCAATCCGGCCCAGGCTTTTGAGGCCATTTGCCGCAGCTTGGAGGCCGGGCCTGCCGGCTAGGAAAACCCCTGAATCGGGTTTCAGGCCACCAGGCTTCCCTGGGGAACGAGCTGGCTGTAGAGCTTTTCCAGGGCATCGATATTGCCTACGAGGGTGTAGCGCTCCAGGGCCCGCTGTCGGGCCTGCCGGCCCAGTTCTGCCGTGAGTACGGGCTGGTCGCGCAGCACCGGTAGCAAGGTGCGCAGTTGGGTGGTGACCCCTTGGGTGCTGATCACAATCCCTGCGCCGCCCTCCAGCACCTCGCCATCGGCACCGGCATCGGTGGCCACGCAGGCCGTGCCGCTGGCCATCGCTTCGAGCAGGGCTAGGGAGAGCCCCTCAACCAGCGAGGGCAGCAGGAACACCTCAGCCAGCTGTTGCAGGGCAACCCGCACTTCCAGCCGGGGCTCGTAGCCCCACCAAACCACATCCGTTTCATCGTCGTTGGCCTGCAGGGAACTGCGCAGGGGGCCGTCGCCCACGATCAACAGCACGCAGCCCGCTGGCCGCACCAGGCGCCAGGCTTTGAGCAGGGCCTCCACGTTTTTTTCGGTGGCAACCCGACCCATGTAGAGAAACACCCGCCGGCCGGCAAACCGCTGTTGCAGTTGGCCCAGCTCGGGGCTGGGGCTGGCACCCGCCGGTTTCCAGGTGTCGGTGTCGACCCCATTGGGGATCACGGCGAGGCGGTTGGAGCGCACCCCGAGCCGCATCAGCACCTCGGCTTGCAACTCAGAAAACACAATTACCCTGTCAAATTTGGCTAGGGCCGGTGCATAGAGCTGGTAGGTGAGCTGCTGGGTGCCGGCGGTGATGTTGCGCAGGCTGGCATCAAAGGGGGGGTGGAAGGTGGCGACCAGGGGCACCCCCAGTTGTTGGCAAAGGTCGGGAAGGCGGAAGTCGAGGGGGGAGAGGGTAAGGCTGGCGTGAACCACATCCGGGCGGAGCCTCTCCAGCGATTCGCGCAGCTCCCGCTGGGCACCGGGGGATGGGATCGTATAAACCTGCGACTTCACCAGGTAGGGCAGGGCGACTTCGGGGCCACCGCCAAGACCATCGGGCTCTCCGCCAAGACCCCTGGGGCTATCAACCCCGAGGTCTTCGGTCAAGCTGGTTGGGGAGAAGCGACCGGCGGGGGTGTCGAAATGGATAAAGCTGATTCCATGGCCTCGGCTGCGCAGGGCATGGGTGGTGCTGAGGCCGTAGGTGACATTGCCGCAAAACGGCGATTTCTTGCCTAGCCAGGCAATGTGGGCCACCAGGGCTGGAGCATCCGGAGGTTCACGCTAACAGCGTCGCCAGGGCCGCTCAGCGAGGGCGGCCACCAGGGCGATCGCGGCCAAACCCCAGAGCACTGGCAGCAATCCATACCAACTCACCACCGTGCCAGCCAGCACTAAGGGCAGGCTGAGGGCAATGTTGATGAGGTTGTTTTGGAGGCCGAAAACCTTGCCGCGTAGGGATTCCGGCGTGTCTTCCTGGATGGTGGTTTGGGCGTGGATAGCCAAGAGCGCTGCTCCCACACCAAGGATCGCGCAAAGGATGAGGGTGATACCCAGCTGGCCGCGGAATTGGCCCAGCAGCAGCAGGCAACAGGCAATCGTGCCCAGGCCGGTGGCGGCCAGGATGCGGCGGCGCAGGCCATGGCCCCATTGGGCTACCGCAATCGCCCCAACGGCCAGGCCCACCCCACTCATGGCGAGCAGGATGCCGAACTGGGTGGGGCCGAGCACCTTGATCGTCGAAGCCAGGCTGATGGCCAGCACGTAGAGCGCGGCAAGCAGGCTGTAAAGCAGCACCAGCTGGATCATGGCGCTGCGTACCGTGCTGCGCTCTTTGAGCACCTGGAGCCCCTCGCCAATTTCTCCCCAGATGCTGGTGCCGGCTTGCTGGCGGGGGGGCTCGCTCACCTTGATTTTGGCAATCGAGAGGGCTGCGACCCCATAGCAAATGGGCAGCAGGACAAACTCGCCGTCGTTGATGCCGATGTGGGCCAGCAGCCCTTGCAGCAGGCGCAGGATCGGATCCCCAAGGGCAAAGCCCACGATCGTCGCGCCCATGCTGGTGGCTTGATACAGCGAATTGGCGGCGAGCAGCTGGGGTTGGGGCACCAGCATCGGGATGGCCGCTTGCTCGGCGGGAGCGAAAAACTGGGTGAGCACCGATTCGCAGAAGGTGATCAGCAGCAGCCCCCAATAGCCCAAGCTCAGGCCGAGCCACTGGGGGCCATCGATCAAGCAGAGGGGAATCAGCAGGACCAGGCCGGCGCGCAGGCCGTTGGAGGCCACCATCACCTCCCGCTTGGGCCAGCGGTCGGCCCAAACCCCCGCCACCAGGCCAAGCGCCATGGCGGGAATGGTGTTGGCCACATAGATGCCCGTGGCCAGCAGGGTGATCAGCTGGGCCCGGCTATCCAGAGCAAAATTGAAGGCCCCGGCGGCTTCGGCGATGGCCCCTTCACTGGGTGGGGTGTTTGTCACCCAGTACTGGGCGATCAAAAACACCATCAAGACGATGTAGAACTTGTCGGCCAACTGGCTAAAGAGCTGGCCAATCCAGAGTTTCCGGAATTCCGGCAGGGCGAGGACGCCCAGTACGCCGGTGCCTGGTCCTGGGTTCCCTCCTTTGGGGGCTTGATGGCCGCTCAAGCTGGCTTGTGTCCGGTTCTGGTCCGTCATGATGGTCCAAAGCCCATGCGAAGCAGCTTGAAGGCCCGAGGGCGCCGCCCCACATGCTCGCTGCACCAGCTTTCCACCAGGTCGAGCAGGTGCAGCCAAACCGCTTCTGGACCCATCAATTGCCCATCCCGTTTGCGCGGCAGTGCGGGCCGCAACAGCCGTTGCAGGAGGGCCAATTCGGAGGCATTCAGCACCACCCGGGCTCCAGCAATGGCCCCAATCGCCAGTCCCTCGCTCGGTACCAGGCTGCAGCGCCAATCCCAGTTGCCGATGGGGGGATCCAGGGGCTCCCCGGTGCGGCTGCATTCGGCCAAGGGCAGGGCATAACCGCCCAGGGCCAGCAGGTGGATCGAGCCCTGCACGGCGATGGCGAGGGCTTCGAGGTTGGGGCCGTGCTCGCGGACCAGCTCCTCCAGCCTGCCGAGCTGCATCAGCACATCGCCCAGGATGCCCGGTGCTGGGGTGCCGGTGGGAACCAGCGCCAGGCACAGTTCGGCCAGGGCCTGGGCTGCGGAGAGGGTCTCGAGGCGCTGCCCCAGCTGGCTGTAGTTGTGCAGGGTTTTGAGTTGGCGCACCCGTTGCAGGCCGCTGCCCCCTCCCGCCTGCAGCCGGAGATGGGCCAGGGGCACCGCTCCAGCCAGGCTGCTTTTGGGCCGGCGAGCTCCGGGTACGGCAAGCCGCAACAGGCCTTCCTGATCCGTCAGCAGGGTGAGGAGGCGGTCGTTTTCCCCCAGGGGTTTGCTGCTTAAAGCCAGCCCCTCAACGCTCTGCTCAGGCACGGCTTAGCTCAGGCACGTTTTGGCTCAGGCACGCAACGCCTGCATGAGGGCAATTCCCCGGCTGGTGCCGAGTCGGCTGGCGCCCGCTTCCACCAGGTCGAGGGCGTGCTCGAGGCTGGCGATGCCTCCGGAGGCCTTTACGGCTGCCCGGCCCCGGGCCAGCTCCCGCAGGGTTTGTACCTGCGCCACCGTGACCGGTGGGCCAAAGCCGCTGCCGCTCTTGAGAAAGCGCACGCCGGCATCAATGCTGATCTCCACCAACAGGGCGAGGGCCTCGCCGTCGAGGCGTCCGGCTTCCAGGATCACTTTCACTGGCCGGTCCAACTCGCAGATGGCGGCGAGTTCATCCAGCACCGCTGTGGTGTTGCCATCGGCGAGGGCACCGAAATCGGGCACCACGTCAAGTTCGTCGGCACCGGCCTCAAGGGCGGCCTCCGCTTCCGCCTGCTTGATGCCCGGGGGGATCGCGCCAAAGGGGAAGCCCACCACGGCGATCAGTTTTGGGCTTTGGCCTTTGCCGCTGCCCGCAAGGGGGAGTTTCCCGCGGGCGAAACCCACCCAGCGGGAGGCCACGCACACTCCAGCAAAGCCAAAGTGGCGGGCCTCATCGCAACACCGGGCAATCGCCTCACTGCCCTGGAGGGGATCGAGCAGGGCATGGTCGATCAAGGGAGCGAGGTCGGGACGGTCCCGTTTCAAGGCTGCTTCGCCTGAATCACGCCAAACCCCCCATGGTTGCGGCGATAGGCCACGTGGATTTGGCCACTGGCCGCATCGCGGAACACATAAAAATCGTGGTCGATCAGCTCGAGCTGGTGCAGGGCTTGATCCAGCTCCATGGCAGGCATCTCAAAGTATTTGCGACGGACGCCCCGGCTGGGCAGCGCGGGCTCTTTGCCAGCGGTGAGGGAGGCGTCAACCGGCTGCTCGTCGACCACCGCTTCAGTGGTTGGGGTCAGGGAGGCTCGGTGCCCTGGGCTGTGGTGGTGATCCTTAATCCTGTCGTGGTAGCGCTGCAGTTGACGGCTGAGTTTGCTGGCGGCCAGATCAATGCTGGCGTAAAGATTGTCGCTGTGTTCCTGGGCGCGGATCACGGTCCCATTGGCAAAGACCGTGACCTCCACGGTCTGCTGGGGAACCCGGGGGTTGCGGGCGACCGAGAGGTGCACATCGGCTTCCTTGACCAGGCCCTCGAAATGGTGAATGGCGCGGCTCAGTTTGGTTTGGGTGTAGTCGCGGATGGCTGGGGTGACGTCAAGATTGCGGCCATGGATTAGCAGTTTCATGGGATGGCAGACGACTCCAATGCTCAGGCGGATCCACGTTAGGAAGGCTTTTTGATGGGTCCCAGCCTCGACGCAATCCTTTTTGAAAGGTCGGATCCGTTGGACTTTGAAGCCGCTTGGCAGGCCCAGCGCCAACTCCAGCAGCGTCTGTTTCGGGATCCAACCGGGCCTGATGCCCTGATGCTGTTGGAACATGAGCCCTGCTTCACCCTGGGCCGCGGCTCGGATCCTGGCTTTCTGCGCTTTGATCCGTCCGATCCGCCTTGGCCCGTGTACCGGATTGATCGCGGCGGCGAGGTGACCCACCATCTGCCGGGCCAATTGGTGCTCTACCCAGTGCTCAACCTGGAGCGCCATGGGGCCGATCTGCACCTTTATCTTCGCTCCCTGGAACAGGTGGTGATTGATGTGCTGGCTGGGTTGGGCTTGGCCGCTGCCCGGCTTGAGGGCCTGACTGGCGTGTGGCTTGAGGGCAGGAAAGTGGCAGCCATTGGCGTGGGGGCCAAGCGCTGGATCAGCCAACACGGTTTGGCGCTGAATGTGTCGTGCGCGCTCGAGGGGTTTGCCCAGGTGGTGCCCTGTGGCATCGCCGATCGCCCGGTGGGGCGCCTGGTCGATTGGCAGCCAGAGCTCAGCTGCGCCCTGGTGCGGCCCCTGTTGATCGAGGCCTTTTCGCGTCAATTTGATCTGGCTTTGCGGCCCCCGCAGCCCCACGAAGCCCTCCAGGGGTGGTAAGCCTGCTCCACCACAAGGTTGCCGCTTCCCCTGTGACTGCTCCCCTTTTGCCCAAGGCCCCCAGCCGCGCCGAGATCCACTGGCGGGCGAGTCGGCGGGATCGCCGGGCCCTGGGGCAGCGCACCGAATGGGGCCACCTCAGCGGCTTGGAGCAACTCTGGCCCGCCTTGGCCCAGAGCTACGGCGATGCCCCGGCCCTGGAGGCGCCCCATGCCAAGCCGCCCCAGACTTTGAGTTTTCGCCAGCTGCACCAGCAGATCGACCAGGCGGCCTTGGGCTTTGCCCAGCTTGGGGTGAAGCCAGGCGATGTGGTGGCCCTGTTTGCGGAAAACGGACCCCGCTGGTTCCTGGCGGATCAAGGCCTGATGGGCGCAGGCGCCGCCGATGCGGTGCGGGGGAGCAGTGCCCCGGTGGACGAGCTCCTTTACATCCTGGCCGATTCGGGCGCCGTGGGCCTGGTGGTGGAGTCGGCGGCCCTGCTCGACAAGCTCGCCCTGGCAGGCGGCGGTTTGGGTGGCCTGGGCGGACCGAACGCGCCCCTGCGTTTTGTGGTGCTGCTGGAAGGGGAGCCGGCTGGAGGTGCGGTGGCAGGGCCGGCGGCGGCACCTGGGGTCCCTTGTTTCAGCTGGCAGGGCCTGATCGATCAAGGCCTGCAGGCTGCCCCCCTGCTGCCCCCCAGCGCCGATCCCAAGCGGTTGGCGACGATCCTCTACACCTCAGGCACCACGGGCCAGCCCAAGGGGGTGCCGCTCAGCCACGCCAACCTGTTGCACCAGGTGCGCACCCTGGGGGTGGCGGTGGCACCGAGGCCTGGCGATCGGGTGCTCAGCGTGCTGCCGATTTGGCATGCCTATGAGCGGGCTGCGGAGTATTTCCTTTTGGCCTCCGGCTGCCGCCAGAGCTACACCAACCTCAAGCAGCTGCGCGCCGATTTGCAAACGGTGAGGCCCCACTACTTGATCAGCGTGCCGCGGCTTTGGGAGGCGTTGCTCTCTGGTTTTGAGGATGCCCTGAAGGTGATGCCTGGGCAGCGTCAACAGGTGCTCAGGGCGGCCTTGGCCAATAGCCGCGCCTATGGCCTCAAGCGGCGCATGGCCTGCAATCTCACCCTGGGGGAGGAACCCTGGTGGGGTAGGGCTGGCGCTGCGCTGGGCGCTGGGCTGCGCTGGCCCCTGCACCGCTTGGCGGAAACGCTGCTGTGGCCAAAGGTGCGGGGGCAATTGGTGGGTGGGCGGCTGCGCACCGCCATCAGCGGTGGTGGGGCCCTGGCCATGCACGTGGATGGTTTTTTTGAGGCGATTGGAGTTGAGTTGCTCGTGGGATACGGGCTCACCGAAACCAGCCCAGTGCTCACCTGTCGCCGGACCTGGCGCAACCGGCGCGGCAGTGCGGGCTATCCCCTGCCGGGCACGGCCCTACGGGTTGTGGATCCGGAGACCAGAGCTCCCTTGACCTGGGGCCAGCAGGGTTTGGTGCTGGCCAAGGGCCCCCAGGTGATGGCGGGATACTTCAAGAAACCCGATGCAACGGCCAAGGTGCTGGATGGCGAAGGCTGGTTCGAGACCGGCGACCTGGGCCATTTGCTCGTCGATGGCTCCTTGGTTTTGACGGGCCGGGCTAAGGACACGATCGTGCTGAGCAGCGGGGAGAACATTGAGCCGGGGCCCTTGGAAGAGGCCCTGGCGGCCAGCCCGCTGCTCGAGCAGGTGATGGTAGTGGGCCAAGACCGCAAGCAGCTCGGAGGGCTGCTGGTTCCCCGCCCTGAGGCCCTCGAAGCCTTTGCTAAGGGGGCTGGTGCTGATGGTTCGGCTCGCCTGGGGACGGCCTTGGACGGTGATGCGCTGTTGCGGGCCTTGACCCGCGAGTGCAACCGGCTACTCAGCCAGCGGCCTGGATCCCGCCCCGATGAACGCCTAGCGGGGGTGGCCCTGGTGGAGCCCTTCACCCTGGACAACGGTCTGCTGACCCAAACCCTCAAGCAACGCCGCGATCGCATTGCCCAACGGGATGCCGCGGCAATCGACGCCATCTATGGCTGAACCCGCCATGGCCCCGAAATCTGCAAGGTGCGGCCAACCGCCGTTGACCTCCCGTGGCAGGGCTGACAGCCTGGGCACTGCTTTTTAAGTTCCATGGCCAACGGCACCCTCACCATCAAGCGGAGCATCACCGTGCGTGCCGTGGTCACCCCCCGCTGGAAGGAGGATGCTGAGCGGGAAATCGCCAATGCCCTAGCCGACACCGAGGCCCAGCTGGCCCAGTTGGACCAGGAAGGACAGCAATTGATCGATGAGATTCGGCGCCAGAGCGCCAATCCCCTCGACCCCCGCGTCCAAGACCAGGTGACGTCAGTGCAGCAGCAAGTGGCGGCTAAAGGTTCCGAGCTTGAGGAGCAGAAACGCCAAATGCTTGAGCAGCAGCGCCAGGTGCGGGATTTGGAACTGGAGCAGGTTGTGGAGCAGGGTCAGATTGAGAGCCTCTGCGAGGTGCGCGTGGGCGACAGCCTGGTGGAGAAGCTCCAGGCGGCTGTGCTGGTCCGCGACGGGGTCATCGAGGCCATCGATGGGGACGGCTGAGCGCGACCGATTTGAGCGAAGCCTTAGGGCGATGGCAGAACGGGCGGGCTAGTCCAGAACTGCCTCGTTGGCGTCTTAAAGTCGCTCGATTGCGGCGCATCTGGCGCCGGAATGACCCCTCATATCCCCGGCGGAGACAGGACTTTGGCCACCCACGAGATCTTTATGCCGGCCCTTTCCTCCACCATGACGGAGGGAAAGATCGTGGAGTGGCTCAAGAAGCCCGGCGACAAGGTGGAGCGCGGTGAATCCGTACTGGTGGTCGAATCGGACAAGGCAGATATGGATGTGGAGTCCTTTAACGAGGGCTTCTTGGCCGCGGTGCTCATGCCCGCCGGGGGCACGGCCCCCGTGGGTGAAACGATCGCCTTGATCGTGGAAACCGAAGCCGAAATTGCCGAGTTGGCGGCCCAAGCTCCTGCCGCAGCAGCAGCTCCTGCAGCTCCTCCCGCCCCAGTGGCCCCTGCAGCAGCTCCTGCCGCCAAACCGGAAGCGGCCCCCGCAGCTGAACCAGCACCGGTGCCCGCCGCAGTACCTGTAGCCCCAGTACCCGTGGTTGCCGCGGCTGTGAGTGCTCCTGCCTCCATCGCCAGCGGTCGGGTGGTGGCATCTCCCCGGGCCAAAAAGCTGGCGAGCCAATTGGGCGTGGCCCTCGAAGCCCTGCGCGGCAGTGGCCCCCACGGCCGGATTCAGGCGGAAGACGTGTTGGCGGCCACCGGCCAGCCGATCACGGTGCCCCGGGTGGCGGAGGGCAGTGGCCCCGCCGTGACTGCTGCAGCTGCCGGCGGTAAGGGGGCCTCGGCAAGTGCCCCAGCTCCTGCCGGCCAGGCCTTTGGCCGTCCCGGTGAGAGCGTGGCCTTCAACACCCTGCAGAACGCGGTCAACCGCAACATGGTGGCCAGCCTGGCGGTGCCCTGTTTCCGGGTGGGCTACACCATCACCACCGACAAGCTCGATGCCTTCTACAAGCAGGTGAAGGGCAAGGGTGTCACCATGACCGCCCTGCTCGCCAAGGCAGTGGGGGTCACCTTGGCCCGCCATCCCCAGGTGAATGCGGCCACCTCGGCCGACGGGTCGGCCATGGCCTACCCCGCGGCGGTGAATGTGGCTGTGGCGGTTGCCATGGAAGATGGCGGCCTGATCACCCCCGTGCTGGCCAACGCCGACACAACCGACCTCTATTCCATGGCCCGCAACTGGGCCGATTTGGTGGCACGCTCGCGCACCAAGCAACTCCAGCCCGAGGAATACAGCACGGGCACCTTCACCCTCTCCAACCTGGGCATGTTCGGGGTGGATCGCTTCGATGCCATCCTTCCCCCCGGCACCGGCGCGATCCTGGCCGTGGCGGCGTCGCGTCCCACGGTGGTGGCTGGCAAGGACGGCTCGATCAGTGTCAAGCGTCAGATGCAGGTGAACCTCACCGCCGATCACCGGGTGATCTATGGGGCCCAGGCGGCGGCCTTCCTCAAGGATCTGGCCCAGCTGATCGAAACGAATCCAGAGAGCCTGGCGATCTAATGGTCGCCTCCAGGTCGGCCAAGGATCGCTTGAAACGGCGACTGCTTGGTAATCCCCTGCCCCGGGACCAGGAGGAGGCCAAGACCGTTCCCAGTTTTCAGGCTCTGCCGATCCTGTCCTCGGATGCGTTGTCGTCGGTGGCCTATGCCACCGATGCGGCCCTGGGGGTATTGATTTTGGCTGGCAGCGGCGCCCTCTCTTTTTCGCTGCCAATCACCCTCACGATCGTGGCCTTGATCGGGATTGTGGTGTTCTCCTACCGGCAGACCATCACGGCCTATCCCCAGGGTGGCGGGGCCTATGTGGTGGGTCGCGCCAACCTGGGCACCCTCGCCAGCCTGGTGGCGGCGGCAAGTTTGTTGATCGACTACGTGCTCACGGCGGCGGTGAGCTTGATGGCGGGCACCCAGGCCCTCTCCTCCCTATGGCCGTGGCTGTTGAACTGGCAGGTGCTGTTCGCCCTGGTGTTGTTGGTGCTGGTGGGGTGGGCCAACCTGCGGGGCGTCAGGGACTCTGGTCGGTTGTTTGCGCTTCCCACCTATGCCTTTGTGGTGATGGTGGCGCTGTTGGCGGTGGCGGGCCTGCAGAACCTGATCTTTAGCCATGGATTTTCCCCCGATCCGCCGCCCCTGGTGAAGGCGGTGGAACCGTTGGGCTTGTATTTGATCCTGCGCGCCTTTAGCTCCGGCTGTTCAGCGATGACAGGCATTGAGGCCATCGCCAACGGGGTCCAGTTGTTTCGCTCCCCCTCGGCCCAGCGGGCGCGCAACACCCTGGTGGTGATGGGGCTGCTGCTCGCCTGCATGTTCCTGGCCGTGAGTGGCCTGGGTTACATGTACGGCGTGGCCCCCAATCCCGATGTCACCGTGATGGCCCAATTGGGCATGCGGGTGTTTGGGCCCCACAGTCCCCTGCTGTGGGTGCTGCAAATCACCACCCTGCTGATCCTGATGTTGGCGGCGAACACGGCCTTTGCTGATTTTCCCCGTCTTTCGGCGTTGTTGGCCCGCGATAATTTTTTGCCGCGCCAGATGGCCTGGATTGGCGATCGCCTGGTGTTCCAAAACGGCATCGTGGCCCTGCTGGTGGCTACCGGGGCGATCATCTTGATCTGCCAGGGCAACACCATCGTGGCCGTGAACCTCTACGCCGTTGGGGTGTTCATGGCGTTCACCCTCTCCCAGGCGGGGATGGTGGTGCATTGGTGGCGGGAGCGAGGCGAGGGATGGCTGCACCATTCCGTGATCAACGGGGTTGGCTCGCTCAGCACCCTGTTGGTGTTGGTGGTGATCGTGATCAGCAAGTTTGCTGAGGGCGCATGGAGCGTGGTAATCGCCATCCCTCTGTTGGTGCTGCTGTTGGCCAGTGTGCGTCGGCGTTACCGGCGCGTGTTTTCCCAAATTGAGCTGCAGCCTGGCGAGAGCTGCGCGATCCACCCAGGGCCCCGCAGTGGGTCGATTGGCAATATCAGCATTGTTTGGATTCCGGCCTGGCACCGCCCCACCCTGGATGCCTTGCGATACGCGGCCAAGGTGTCCGATCGGGTGATTGGGGTGTGGGTGCGCCCGGAAGATGGGGATGGTGAGTTGCTTCGCAGCCAATGGCAGCGAAGCGTTGGCGAGGACCCCCGCCTGGAGCTCCAAATCCTGGATAGCCCCACAGCTTCCTTGATCACCCCTTTCGCCGATTTCGTGGACGCTGTTGAGGAAGGCGACCCCGACCAAACGCTCACGATCGTGATGCCGATGGCCATCCCCCGTTATCGCTTTGACACCCTGTTGCTCAACCAGCGGGCAATCAACATGCGCGCCGCCTTAGACCAACGCCACAATCGTGTCTTCACGATGGTCCGGTACTACCTGCCCGCATGAGCTGCCAGCACCACCAGCCCGCAGGAACAATCTGCCTGGCGGGCACGCATGACTAGCTTCGATTCAGCTGATCAAAGGCTCTCCAGCTATAGCTTTGTGTTGCCTGAAGAGCGCATTGCCCAGCGGCCCGTCGAGCCCCGCCATGCAGCGCGGCTGTTGATGGTGGAGGCCAATTCAGGGGCCCGGCACCAAAGCGTGTGGGATTTGGCGGCTGAACTTCGCCGCGGTGATGTGTTGGTGGTCAATGACACCCGGGTGTTGCGCGCCCGGCTGGTGGCCCACCGCGCCAGTGGTGGGGCGGTGGAATTGCTCGTGCTGGAACCGGCGGGCCAGGCCCGTTGGCGCTGCTTGGCCAAACCCGCCAAAAAACTCAAGCCTGGCGAGTGGATCACGGTGGAGGTCGATGGCCAGCCGCCCCTGGCCCTGCAGGTGATCGAGGCTGATCCCGAGACCGGTGGCCGCATTCTGCAATTCCCAGCCGAGTGCACCGATGCGGCAGCGCTTGAGCCCCTGTTGGTGCGCTATGGCGCCATTCCCCTGCCGCCCTACATCCACGAACACGCCGAAAGCGACAACCAGCGCTATCAAACCCGCTACGCCTCCCAGCCCGGAGCGGTGGCGGCACCAACGGCGGGCTTGCACCTCAGCGACGAACTGCTCGCCGAGCTCCACACCCGCGGCATTGAACTGGCCCGGGTCACCCTGCACGTGGGCCTGGGCACCTTTCGCCCCGTTGAAACGGAAGATCTCAGCCAGCTCCAGCTGCATAGCGAGTGGGTGGAGGTGAACGAGGAGCTGGTGGCCACCGTGGCGGCCTGCCGCCAACGCGGTGGGCGGGTGATTGCCGTGGGAACCACCAGTGTGCGCAGCCTCGAAGCCGTGGCGGCGCTCCATGGCGGCCAGCTGCAGCCCCATCGGGGTCCGGTGAATTTGGTGATCCAGCCGGGGTTCCGCTTTGCCGTGGTGCAGGGGTTGCTCACCAATTTCCACCTACCCAAAAGCTCGCTGTTGCTGTTGGTGAGTGCCCTGATCGGCCGGAAGCGCCTGCTGGATCTCTACGCCGAGGCCATCGCCGAGGGCTACCGCTTTTTCTCCTATGGCGATGCCATGTGGATTCCGCCAGAGGCGGTGCTTGAGCAGGCAAAGCCAAGGCCATAAAAAAGCCCCCGGGATCTCCGGAGGCCTTGGTTTGCGGTGCTGCTACGCAGCTCAGGCAGCCGTTCTCAGGCAGCAGCCAAGTTGGCGGCCACGAAGTCCCAATTCACCAGCTTCTCGAGGTAGGTGGTCATGTAATCGGGACGGCGGTTCTGGTAATCCAGGTAGTACGCGTGCTCCCACACATCCATGGTGAGGAGGGCCGTTTGGCCGTGGGCCAGGGGGAGGTCGGCGTTGGCGGTTTTGGTGACCTTCAGGGTGCCGCCATCGAGCACGAGCCAGGCCCAGCCGCTGCCGAACTGGGTGGCACCAGCGGTTTTGAACTGCTCGACGAAGGCTTCGAAGCTACCGAAATCGGCGTTGATTTTGTCCGCCAGGGCGCCGCTGGGGCGGTCGCCACCACCGGGCTTCATGCACTGCCAATAAAAGCTGTGGTTCCACACCTGGGCGGCGTTGTTGAAAACGCCGGCCTTGCTGGCATCACCGGCCACGGCCTGGACGGTATCTTCGAGGCTCTTGCCCTCGAGATCCGTGCCGGCGACCAGGTTGTTCAGATTGGTCACGTAGCCAGCGTGGTGCTTGCCGTGGTGAAACTCCAGGGTGGAGCGGGAGATATGGGGCTCGAGCGCATCGAGGCCGTAGGGCAGCGCGGGCAGCGTATGAGCCATGGGTTCGGAAGGATGCGTTGTGCCGAAACGGGATCCTACCGACGTCTTTTTCGCCCTTCTCCAGCCTGGAGAGTCGGTTAACCGCCCACCTTCAGGAGTTCTACATCAAAGGTGAGGGTGGCGTTTGGAGGGATGACGCCGCCGGCGCCCCGCTCCCCGTAGGCCAGATCGGGAGGAATCACCAGCTTGCGCTTGCCGCCCACCTTCATGCCGGCCACCCCCTCATCCCAGCCCTGGATCACCCGCCCGGCGCCCAGGGGGAAGGAAAAGGGACCGCGGCCGTAGCTGCTATCAAATTCCTTGCCATTGGCCAAGGTGCCGCGGTAGTTGACCGAAACCACCTCGCCTTTGACGGCTTCGGGGCCATTGCCCACCACCAGGTCGGTGATGCTGAGGCCGCTGGCGGTCACAGTCGCTTTGACCAGCCCCAGATCGCCTCCGAGGGCATTGGCTCCGGGGGCCTTGGCCTGGGCGATGTCATTGGAGGCGTTGGGTGTGGGGTCGGTGGCCATGGCAAACAAACTGGGGTTGGGGTCTTCGGGGTCAAGCTCCAGGCGGCTGCTGATCGCCGGAGCTGGGGTGTTCGCAAAAGCGGTGCTGTAAGCAGCGCTGGAGAGGGACGCGCTGGGGGCGGCCTCCACCGTGGTGGGGCTCACCAATTGGCTGACCAGGGCCAGCAGCAGGCAGGCCACGCAAACGGCCGAGCTGATCAGAATGTCGCGCATGGCGGGCCTGGGGGCTGCACGGAAGTGAGCTGATTCTGCCTAACCACGGCTTCTAGGCTCCGTTGCCATGGGAGCCAAGCGCCAGATCTGGTGGTGGGCCAGTGGGGCTGGCGGCCTGGTGGCGGGTCTGGCCCTGCCGCCTGTGGGCTTGCCGCCGCTGCTGTGGCTGGCCCTGGTGCCGCTCTGGGGCATCACCGCAGCCCAGGTATCCCCTTGGTCGGGGGCGCTATGGGGAGGTTTGGCGGTGTTGGTCAGCCACCGCTGGCTCTTGGCCCTTCACCCCCTCGACTGGATTGGGGTGCCTTTGCCGCTCAGCTTGCCCCTGTGTTTGGTGTTGCTTGGCAGTTGTGCGGCGGCGGGGGGCCTCTTGGTGGCCCTTTGGGTGCTGCTAGCCCGCCGTTTGGATCCCCGCCGATGGAGCAGTGCACTGCTGCTGTGCGGAGGTTGGGGGCTGGGGGAGGTGCTGTTGGCGAAGGGCCCCTTGTTTTGGCTGGGGTTGGGCGCCTCTGCCTTGCCCGGGGATCGGGCCTTGGCGGGCCTGGCCGCCATTGGGGGGGCGGGTTTGGTGGCGGCGGTGCAGCTGGCTATCGGTTGGTGCCTGTGGCGCTGGTGGTTGGGGCCCTCCCGCCGGCGATGGGCGCTGGTCGTTGCGCTGGTGTTGGTGGTGGGCCATGGTATCGGCGCTGGCGCTTTGGCGCTGATTCCTGTGGCGGGCCAACGCAGCGAGCGGGTGCTGGTGCTCCAGCCGGCCATCCCCACCAGAGAGAAGTTTCAGCCTGCCCAGCAGGAGTTGTTGCGCCGGCGCCTGGAGACTGCCCTCAGCGAAGCCAAGGACCGTGATGGGGCGGTGGTGCTGTTGCCAGAGGGGGCCTTGGGGGCGGATTCATCCCTGGCCATGCCAGCTCCGCTGGAGCTGATCGCCGGGGGCTTTCGCTGGCAGGAGCGGGGTGCGGAGCTCGAGCAGCGCAGCAGCCTGCTCCGCTTTGAACCCGGTGAGACGACGCCAGGGGGATGGATCGATAAACACCGGCTGGTGCCCCTTGGCGAATGGGTGCCCCTGGCTGGACTGGCCCGCTGGAGTGGCCTTTCTGCGGTGGGAGGCCTGGAGCCGGGCTCGCCATCGCGGTTGCTACCGCGCCCCCAAGGAGCCATTGGGGTTGCCATTTGCTACGAGCTTTCCGATGGCAGCGGCCTGGCCCTGGCGGTGAGGGATGGGGCGCGCTGGTTGCTGTTGAGCGCCAACCTCGACCCCTATCCACCTTTATTGCAAAGTCAATTTCTGGCCCTCGCCCAGCTGCGCGCGATTGAAACGGGCCGGGCGGTGGTGAGCGCCGCCAATACGGGCCCCAGCGTGCTGGTGGGTGCCCGCGGCCAGGTGGAGCAACAGGTGGCCGCGGGCCGGCCGGCAACGGGGCTGTTCACCGTGCCCCTGCTCGAGGCCCTCACGCCCTACGACCGCTTTGGCGAGGGTCCCTTGTTCCTGGTGTTGGCCCTTGGGGCCCTGGCTAGGGCCAGGGGCGCCAAAATTTCTAAGCCCTATCCGTTGACGGGGGAATAACTGCAAGCCCAGTTCTTTAAAGTTTCTAAGATCGGTTTGGATTTGGCTCCGTTAAAGCCAATGTTCGGGCATGCCAGTGTTTGGGCATGCCAATGTTCGGGCATGGTGGCTTTTAGGCCAGCGCCCTCCATGATCTTCAGTCGCCCTGGCGGCCTCAATCCAGGGCCTCCGCAATGATTTGCTCTTCGACGGCTGCGGTCAGTCCCGTGTCGGCATAGTCGGAAGACGGGGGGAATTCAAGTTCGCGCAGCCAGCCCACCAGGAGGCGGCGATCCATCATGGAAGAGGCAAGATCCTCAAAATCCGTACCTGCAACCCCAGCATACAAAATAGCCTGCTCGAGGTCCTCCAGTTCGTTGCAGATTGCTCTGTAAAGGGAATACTCACGCAGGCTGAGTTCAGCGATGCTGCGACGGCGTCGATCAACCATGGGGCATGGTTCAAAAGGTCAAGGTTGTTTGGGCCCTTGGCTATCCCGCCCAGGTTGATTGACCTTCTGTGGCACGGACTCCGCGATGGCGCCCGATTGCTTCAGCACTGAGGCAGATCCCGAGCTTGGGCTGTTTGGCCTAACGCTGTTTGCGCTTTGGCTGTTTGTCTTGGCTTTGGCTCTTTGCCTCGACTTTGCGGAAAAGATGCTGCATGGGATCATCCGCCGGTTTTCTTTGGGCATGGTGACAGTTGCCTTTCGTTGCCCTAAGACCTATGACGATGAAGCGTGATCAACTCCCTTCTTCGAGGCTCGCGCCGGGACATCGAGCGTCATTGGGACCTCGTTTGTCGTCTGGGCGAGGGACCTCGCTTGTCAGGCGGGGTTTTTCTGAATCAGAGGATCAAGGGTGGTGCTCGGATGTGCCCGACTTGCTCGATCCCAGGCCGATTGAGCCTGCTGTGCAAGTGGTAGGCCCAGAGCGGGCTTGGGGATTTCACCACCCCGCCGAGCTCCTGAATGGCCGTCTGGCCATGCTGGGTTTGGTGCTGGCTGTGGCCACCGAATGGCTCACGGGCCAAGGGCCCCTTGGCCAGCTCCATGGCCTGATTCCCTAGGCGGGCGTCTGGCGGGCTTGCGGCAAGGGGGCGCGGCTGGGAGAGTGCAGGGACCGGCTGGCTCCGCCTGTTCTCAAGCTGGGTGAGCCGCTGGATGTGGAAGTGAAGTTGCATGTGGATGAAATCCCCTTGATTTCACCCACCGACGACCAATACCAGCTCGAAGGTTTTTTGGATGTGGCCTGGTGTGATCCCAGGTTGTCGGCCGACCTGACCGCGGAAGGGGAGCGGCGGGTGTAAGCCAATCAAGGAGCCATTGATTACTTCAAGGGAATTTTGCAGCCCCAGATCACATTCATCAATGAAGTGGGTGAGACCCGGGGCGACGATTTCAATCTCACGATTTTTAAGGATGGACGTGCGGAGATTCAACGAAGATTTACGGTCACTCTCGAATCCAACGTTGATGTACACCGTTTTCCGTTCGATCGTCAAAAGCTCGAAGGTAAAATTGCGTCCTTTGCCTGGAATTCCAGGGTAATGAGGCTCATCGACGATGGCAGAAATCTGGCGGTATCCAAGGCTTTTGGGATCCCAGATTGGAATGTCATTGGATTGAGTAGCAAGGTCGTCGCCTACGACGATCCAGGCCATGGTGACGATATTTTTTCGATGCTCAAGCTGGAGATTGATGTGGCTCGCAAGAGTGATTATTACCTTTATAAGATCTTCGTGCCTCTGGGGGTCTTGAGCTTCACCAGTATTTTTTTCTTGGCTGTGCCCATTGATGCCATTGGTGATCGCATCGGCTTTGTGAGCGGCCTGCTTTTTACAACTCTGGCTTATCAGCTCATCATTGCTAGTTCGGTGCCAAGGGTGCCCTACTTCACCCTTGAAGACACCTATACGCTGTTTCTCTTCTTTTTTATGGTTGCCGAGGTGTTTATCGCCTATGGGATTTCGTTGGTTGATCGCTTTGGCGGTGAAACCAAGGTGCTTGTTAACCGTGTGGAGTTGAGTTGTGAGATTATACTGCCCTTGTTATTTGTGCTTGTGAATATCTACTTCTATTCACGGTCACGCCTATGAATGGTGGCCTCCAATGGGCTTGGCGCTGGAGGCTGGTGATCGTGGTTAAGTCTGCGTTTGGTCAATGGGTGCCCGCTGGCAGCTGGGCCCTGGCCCTCTTGTCGTTGATTCTGCTCGGAGGTATCTCCCGCGCCATGGTGGTTCCAGCAAGGCTGCCTCCCGCTGCGGTTGCGGCACCGGATCCAACTCTGGCGGCGGGCGCCGAACTGCAGCGGATCCGCGACCAAGGTGGGGGACCAGATCTAAGGCGGCGCTATCTGCTTGCGGCCCATGAGTTCCTCTATCGCTACTGGCGGCAGGAGGCCCAGAAGCAGGGAAAAACCCTTGAAAAGCCCCAGTTGTTGTTCGCTGGTGATCGGCCGGAGGGGTGTGGAGTGAATCGGATTGAGCATCCGATGGCCTTTTACTGCCCTACCAGCCTGCAGATCGCCATGGCCCTTGATTTGCGCCGCACGACCAAGGCTGCCCGCGGCAGGAGTGACCAGGAGTTGTTGCCGATGGAGTTGGCGGTGCTTGCCCATGAATGGGGCCACCATGTCAACCGCGCATTGGGTCGGGGCCCCTACCGCAAGGGCTTTGGCCTCACGGTGCAGCAGGAAGAGCTGGCGGCCGATTGGCGCACCGGAATCCTGATGGGTTGGTTGCTCAGCCAAGAACTCTTGACCCTTGATGACTTCACCGCCGCCGCCAACTTGATGTTTGAGATTGGCGATTACGAGCGCATCAGTGTCCAGCACCACGGCTATCCCAAAGATCGCTTTATGGCCCTTACCGAAGGGCTTGCGAGCCAGATCAAGCCCGGCCAGCGGATTGGGGCATGGACCGTGGATACCCGTGAAAGCTTCAGCCGCCCGAGCGCGGATGGCGGCCAAAGAGGGGCCGACCCTTTGGCGCCACGCCCCTATGACGTGCGCCGCTTTGAGATTGATCGCAACGCTCAGATTGGCAGCAATGTGTTTGGTGTTGTGTTGGGGGCGGCGAACTGTATGTGGGGTGACCGCAAGCAATGTCTGGGGGCGGCCCTGGATCAGGGCAAGGGTCGGGCCTACGGCACTTACACCAAGCGCACCCTGGTGCTCCATTGCGGAGATCGCAGTTTTGATGTGACCAACGACTCCTTCGATCGGCAACCTGTTGCCCGCGATGGCAAGGGCCAGGCGTCTGTGTTGGCCGAGCGGGATTGCCGCTAGGCCGGCAGGTAACCCACCGCCCCAAACCCTTGATCCAACACAACCATGGGCCTCGATGCCAGGAGCATGTCCGTCACATAGTTAGCCATGCCGTCGACATGAAAAATGCCCCGCGAGGGGCTGACGATCGATAGAAATGGAGCCAAGCGGATTCGAACCGCTGACCCCCTGCATGCCATGCAGGCCAATGAATTTCTAGGATCCCTTGAGTTGAGCTGAAAAATCATTGCTGGCAAAGGCTTTTGAGGTTTCTGGACAGCGGGCGTCCCCTCTTGCCATGGCTGGTTATGGCCATTTTGCCCTAGATTTTGCCCTAGATTCGGATGTGGTTGGTGAGTGCTCGTGGGTCGGTTCAATGCGGCTAGCAGGGAGGCTTGAGGAGGGTGGCCAAATCCACTTGGGTTGACGACCTCCGCGGCATGCTCAAGCGGGAGCACGGCAAGGGCTGGAACATCGAAGAACAGTCAGGCAAGGTCAAGATCTGTCGCCGATTGCCTGGTGAGCGAAAGCAGGCGGTAACGACCCATTTGGCTTGGACTGCCAGTAGTGCTTCTGCTGTGGTGGCCCTAGCGGCAGAAGTCCGCACCAAGATGGATGAACTGAGCCTGGGGCTCATAGACGCCTACAGGTTGTTGGCAGCTACCCCAGTACGTCAACTTGGCGAGCTTGATTGGTCTGAGATAGCCCGCCGGTACGAGTGTCACCGTGTGGATACTGGCCAAATCAAGCAATCCACCTTCGACCGCGAGGAGCGCTATCGAGTTCAACGGGCAGTTGACCTCATTCTTAGTTCCAAACAGGCCCCACATAATGGTCGTCAGTTGATGGTTGCTTATACCAAGCGGCATTTAAGCGATGTGGCTTTGGGTGGTGCTGGTAGGAAGCGAAACCTTTTGGATGTTTCTCGCTTTCTAAGGTTTTCCGTAAAAATGTGTGGTGCTTCGATTAAGTGGCTGCCTCCAGATGGAGAGGAGTTGTCAAATCTAATTGGTACTCGACAGGAACCAACTGAGACTTCTGTGCCTATTAAGCCTGATCAGCTGATCGGTTTGTTGGACTCACTCTCAGAGAATCCAGAACTTAGGCTGGCGGTTGCACTAGTTGGTCTGTATGGCTTAAGGCCAGCCGAATTAATGACTTTGACTGTTGTTGATGATCAACTCAAGGTGGGACCAGTTAAGCGGAATCGATCTACTGCAAAGAAGCCCAAGCAAAATCGTCTTGCACTACCTCTAGATCTGAAAGGCCATGTTGGCGAAGGAGAAAAAGTCCTCCAGCTTTTTGCGACTGGAGCTGTAAGACTTCCTACTAGTATCCGCAATTCCAAGGATCTAAAGAGTAGTGGTGCTTATTTCCGCCAATATCTGGAGCGTCACCACTACTGGCAGTTTTTGGTCCAAGCATCTCCAGGACTTACTCCATATGGTCTGAGGCACGGCTATGCCTGGCGGGCCGCAAAGTATTACGAGCGCACTATCCCCATCAGGGACACCGCCGCACTCATGGGGCATGACGTTCGTACCCACATGAAGCATTACGGCAGTTGGACGGACGACGCGGGCTTGATGGAGGTTGTCGAGATTGCGACTAGATCCCTATAAGGCCAAAGCTTTCACCACTGGGGCTCGACGGGTCTCCAGCCAGCCTTGATCAGCGCCTTCCACTCCTTGACCGCCTCATCCCGCTGAACCCGCTTCCTGTTCTTGAGGAGGGCTGGTTGGCCTTCGATTGGCTCCCCCTTGTCCACAAAGACGTAGCGGCACCAGTACGACTCGACCGGATCGCGGTGAAACCGCAGGCAGTTGCGCTTCCCAGGTTGTCCAAGCCATCCGTCCATAGCCTGGAATGGTACGTCAGTACTTGCGATCTCCTGTCGTCTGTTTGTGGTCGATCCACCAAGGACTCAATGCCTCTTTAGCCGCCAAGACCATGGGGCACAGCCTGGCAGTGCATCACAACACCTATCACCACTGGCTTGGACAAGCGGACGTGGCAGCAGTCGCAGCAAAGTTAGCAACTGGAATTTGATCTCTTGTCGTAGGTGCCACATGAAGATTCTGCAACCGGCCCCCTAGCTAGATCTCTGAGCCCTTTTGGGGCGTTGGACCTAGAGCAAAGCCCAACACACCAGCCCTCGTCGGTGTACCCGCAGATCGCGACCCACCACGTCAGGTTGCTAATTATGCAAGCAGAAGCTTATTGTCTCCAAGAGAAAAAAGCTGGTAATGACGCGCCGGATCAGCAAAGTAGTCGAGATTAAGACAATTGACGAAATTCCGGAAGCTTGGAGGTCGCTGCCATCTTCACCAAAGGATGCATATGCCAAAAGCCAAGGAAAGTATTTTGACGGTAGATTATGCTCAACAGGAAACCACTTTTCGCTGAAAAATCAAAGCGGCGGAATATACAAAGGATGCTGCACTTGTTCTCAATTGAAACAAAGGGAGAAAACCAGGAGGAAAAGGATTGATGAAGGACTAAGGGAAGAAGGCTATGGGCTGGCTGAATTTCGCAAGGAAGCAGGCTTGGTGCACAGCGAATTCTACGATTATAGCCTAATTCAAGCGTTCAACTACAAGACAGATAAGTACGAAATCTCCTGCCCTGTACACGGAACTTTTAAGCAAGCTGCTACCAAGCACCTTGCAGGTCAAGGCTGCAGGGAATGCGCAAATGAAAAAGCTTCAAGCTCTCAGAGACTTTCACAGGATGAGTACATAAGAAAGTGCATCAATAGGCATGGAGACAAGTACGACCTCACGCGTATTCACTACAAAAATATGCATTCACCTATTGAGGTTGGATGCAGGGTTGTAGGGCACGGATTCTTCAGCACTGAGGCAAATAACTTTCAACGCGGACTTAGTGGTTGCCAGCTTTGCGCAGCTATAGCCACCGGCAACAGATGCAGAAAGAGTAGAGAGTCTTTTATCAGTGAGGTACAAAAAATGCATGGGCTTGAACGTTACGGCTATCAAGCGGTTAATTACGTCAATACTCAATCAAAGATCCTAATTTATTGCCCAAGGGAAGAGCATGGGTTGTTTGAGCAAAGAGCCAGCGCGCACCTAAGAGGTCAAGGGTGCCCAAAGTGCGGAACAATGACACTAGCAACAACATTTGCCATGACAATTGAAGACTTTCTTGAACGTTCAAGAAACAAGCATGGAAGCAAATATGACTATACTAAAGTCGAACTTGGGAAGCTCTGTGGCGATAAGTCCAGAGGACATACGAAAGTGGAAATACTCTGTGCAGAACATGGCTCTTTTTGGCAGAGCCCATTGGTTCACTTCCGATCTGGTTGTCGAAAGTGCCACATGGAGTATCTATGGAACGAGGTACTTGCAATCGGTTTTCATGAGTGGGTCGACCGATGCTTTGAGCAGCATAACGGCAAATATGATTACTCCAATGTGAAACCGTTTACAAAGGTGCTAGACAGAAATGTAGAGATTGTCTGCCCAGTACATGGTTCTTTTACGCAACAGGCACGGCTGCACATGACGGGCCGAGGTTGCCAAAAGTGCGGTGATCTTAATAGGGGCAGAGACAGCTATGGTGTCTTCTTAAGAGATAAGGCATGGGCATCAATCGAAACAGACTTTTATTTCGTTGAGTTTAGAGGTCAATTCTACAAGTTTGGGATTAGCCTTGATTTCGAAGATAGAGCCAGAAAAGATTATACAGATGTCTTCCATAGGGAGGCAATGGAAAGAGCCGAGGCTTGGGTTCTGGAGCAGTATCTACTGGTATCAACATCTTGGGCCGCTCCAGGCCACCTCCCATCTGGAATTCCCGAATGGGGGGGTTCGACCGAGTTGCGAAACAAGGATTTTCAAGTTAGTGAGATGTGCGATGAAATTCAATCTCTTCTGGAAATGATTAGAGAGTTAGGCTGGTCTGTTTTTTTTCAGAAATACATTCTCGTTGAGTAGCGGCGGACTGGCTCCTTCTTGCGACCAATGAAACGGCCTGGAAGAAATAGAAGCGTGGAATTACTTGATTCCTTAGATTTCCATGCCTCTAAGCATCAACTTAATTTCTTTTCCGTCGACAGTATGCTCTTTAAGTTGCAGCTGCATGGCCCCTTCCAGTCTGCAAGATTGCGGAAGTTAGTGCAAAAGACGTCTCCACATTTCGTGCACTTGAACTCACTATTCCGCGCCCACCAGTTGTCATCACTTAGTAGCTGAATATCAGCATGGCGAGCTGCGAGCCACTCGGCAATACTTTTTTTGTATTTTGGGGTCAGCAGAAAGCTATTGGATTCAAGATTGTCAGCTATAGCATGGAGTTCCGAAAGTCGATAGCTCGTTCTCCTAAGTGCCCGTTCCCGAGTCTCGCAGAGCTGCTCTATGCGCTCAATATCTGAAGAAAGCTCATTAATTTTAGACAACATCTTTTCGCAGAAGTTCTCGTGGTAAGCGATCTCCTTCTCCATGAGATTCCTCACCCAAGGAACCATCCCATCGTCGTCAACGTCCACTCCGTCCTGGTCCTCTTCCGCCATTCTGGATAGATCCGAGTAATAGCCGTAGATCTGCTCGAGGGCTCGATCCTCAAAGTCAGCCCAGTAGTCAGTTCCTCCAACAACTGGCAGCTCAATCGTCAGTGGATACTTTGTGTCTCGGTCATCCTCCATGCATCCAATATCAAGTCCGCCTACATTTAGGCTTTGCACAAAGGATGAGCAGTAGTCATAGAGCTTGCATAGGTGGTAGCTTGAGTCCTCCCATGCGAACTCTATAGTTAGTCGTCGTTCCCTCCACTCATTACCTACTTGGGCGACGATCTTTATCTCTGCTTCGAGGTCATCAAGAAGGTACTCCTTCAAGTAATAAAGTGAGACTCTGATTGTTGGCGCCCCTTTAAAGCAGGACTCACCAATTGGTCTACCTAATATTTCTGACCGCAGACCATCAACGTACTCTTCTACCTCTCTCTCGCTAAGCAGATATATGCCTAGCAAATCTTGCAGTCTGATCAGGCGCTCAATCTCGATATGAGCAGCATTGATCAGTCGATAAAGGTAGGGCCTGGCTACTCCCAGTTCTTCGGCGACCTTGGATGCGGATTTTCCGCTTGTGTAGACGTAAGCGTCAAGGGCCTGAGCTAGCAGCTCCCTATCCAGGTCGCTTAGTACGACCACAGCGGGTTGCCCCTGAGCCTGTCGTCGAATACGCGCCATCTCACATGTGTAAGCGGCAGTCGCCGCCTCAGCACCCTCCCGTGGGCCGATCCGAAAACTGTCACGCATCTGGTGTAACCTTGGATATGACACCTGCCATTCTGCATGGGTCACGCCGCTGGCCGCCTGGCCGCCCCCTTTATGCATCACATCCGCAGCCACTCCTCCTCGACCTGCGCGACGGGTGAGGTCGTCTATGCCTCGGCGCCCGGAATGGGAGCTGCCAAAACAAGGCCTTGTCTGGTCCTTGGAGCCGCAGGTTCTGAGGTCGCTCTGTTGCCGTTCTCCTCGGACACCTGGTGCCCAAGGCTCAACCCCTCGGTGTACTTCAACGATGGAGTCAGCTTCGCTGTCTTGGACAGGGTTTTCACCCTGCCTAAAAGCTCTGTTCAAGCTGGCCCAAAGCGACAGATTTCCAGAAGGGCTCTGGGGACCTGCATCGCGTCCTTGCGTGCCGGGGTCGAGTCCGGTCGCCTGAGCCTGCCGGCCCGGGTCGCTGAAGCGGCCTTGGGAACCAGCAACACACATGCCAACACCAGGCATTGCTCTCGACTGACGTTCAAGCGCTGGAACAACCGTTCCTGAGGCGCTGGCTACTCAACCCTGACTAGTAACCATCACTCGTCTCCTCTCTCTACTACTCCTTCAGACACATGACGAATAGCAACCGTGCCCACCTTGAACTACTCAAGCGCAGCACTCAAAGGATCACCATTTCCATTCCTGACTCCGTTTACAAGCGCCTACGCCTTCACTCTGATCACGAGGGGAGGTCTCTTTCAAACTTGTGCGCCTATTACCTCGAGTCATGCGCTAGCAGGCTTCCCTATGAGGGGCGCTGAACTCACAAATGACGACTGGCAAGGGGGCCGTGGGGATTGCGTCTCGACACCCTGCAAGGTCGCTAGAAGCTGATTACTGCCGCTCTTGGCCACGGCAGAATTGGTGTAGTCCTGCAAAGGCATGAGCCTCCTTGACCAGTTCGGCAATGACTCGGTGATGAGTCGCCTAGCCAGTGGGCCGGTGCTAGAGCTACCTGCAAAACGCAGCACGCTAATCCGGTTCTGTTCTGACCGGTTCGGGTGCTTGCGAGATTTAACTAGAAACCTAGTTCTTGAGGCTTTGCTCTGGTCGACTTGCTCCAGTTTGCATATATTTTTTTCCATGCGTTTACCGTCCCAGGTCCAACTTCTGAGAGCACAGGGGCTCCGCTATTCTCGGCGTAAAGCTTGATAAATACTTTTTTAGATGTATCTGTGCTTCTCAGTGCTTCTGCCACCTGGGCATCTACTGGAAATCTTCCATCGCATCCTCTGAGTACTAGGAATGAGTCGCCATATCGAATCATCATTGTGTCAAACTCAAGCCTTACAATTGAATATGCGCTAAGTATTTCAACCCCGGAGGCAATGATAACATCTCTTGTCCACAAGGTATGGATGCGACTAGCGTTTGGTATGTAATTTCTGTCTGCTACGGCAGGATATTGGCCGGTAACTGGATCATCGAAGATTTTGGTTTCTGACCATGGTGTAGAGTTTGAGGGTGAGCGAAAATCTGAGTCAAGCATATAAGTCTGTAGGTCAGAATATCCATCCGGAACTGTCGAGCGTGGATACTTTGTTACCCGGGCTGATGTACCCCTAGAGCAAAATACTGAAGAATCCTGATCTTGGCTTTGAGCAAGACTCGGCAATTGCATGCACAATGCTGCCGCGCCTGCGAATGCGGCTACTGCTTTCATCCTGTTGTTCACTTGATCTTGTCGTAAGAGAGAGATCGAAGCATCTTCGCGTATTCATCTATAGCCGCTGCGGAAAGTCGCATATCTTCACTGCTTCGAGAATGCGTGTAGCTGATTATTGCGCCATCCTTGATGGACCCATTAAGAACTCTCCTTCTGAATTCCGATGGGATGTAGAACGTTCCGCGACCCAGGCTAGGTAGCTCAATTTTTGTTCCAGGAGATGTTATTTCTGCTTTTAAGGGAAATGACTTAATTAGAGGGCATCCTGAGCATCCCTCGTATTTAACGATCTCTATCGCTACTGGGTAAAGACTTGCTTCCGTTCCTCGATTTGGAGCTGATGGGTCAAAGTCTTTGGTTTTGACCACTGGGTATTCTCTTTCGCTTGAGGAAGTTCTTACGAATCCAAAGACGTCATAGCCACATGACTCGATGCAGTACGGAGACAGCGCCTTGACTCTTTCGAGCTCGTTCGGTTTCCAGTCTCCTACCGCGTATTTGCAGATGTCAATTCCTGGCATTTTTACGCAGAGTGCAGTTAGTCCACCGGAAATCTTTATTTCTGCTGCGTAATCATCGAGGTTTTGTGCTTTTGTCTCGTCCGTGTCTAGGCTTGTTATCACGGTAATCACTGAAAATATGCAAGCCGATATTGAGAAGGCTTTTCCTTTTTGTCTTCTACCGGTAATTTTTGAGGTTCTTTTCATGGCAGTCTTTGTCAGGGTTCTGTAGGGGGCTTGTTTTTTCGATCTTTAAGGTTGAGAGTCTGATTTCGTTCCCATCCATTAGAATTTTCGCGCTTTGGCTGCTGTCGACGCTATCGATTGTAATAAGTATTGCTTTTCGCTTGTCGATGCTTGTCCTTGGAGCGTTGATGGTGACGATGGATCCAGGTTCGATCCAGGAGGTCATTTTCTTTTGGCAAAGTTGATTGAGGCGCTTGTTCTCTGCGTGTTGACGTTCCTGTTCGATGGCCCTTCGTTTGGTCGTGATTTGGTTACCGGGACCTTCCATCCACTGTTGCCGCCATTGCTCCAGCACTACTAGGGGGAATTGCTGCAATAGGCCGCTTGGCATTGGTAGCCCCAGTTCCAAGCAGCGGATCAATTCGATGGGGGCGTTTTCCAGGTTGTACATCAATAGACCTGGTATTTCGTGGCTCCCGGGCGATGGCTGTATTTGGGATCGGCTTGTGCCATGACTAGATAGCGCAGGCTGTCTGCGACGTGATCTGGCTGGGTTGTGTCTAGGTCTTCCGGATCGTGTTGGGAATAGGTCAGCCCTGGCACCGTTGCCCAAAAGCTCTCCACCTTTGGTGTGGCGTAGAGCCCTGGGTGGAAGGGGTCTCCAGCAGCTTCCATCAACCTGGCGATTGCTTGCCAGCCCGGTGCCCGGCGCCCTTTTGGTGCTGCGACGAAACCAGCGCCATGGGCTTTGAGTTGCGCACCAATGCTGCCGTCATCACTGCCAAGGGCTGCACCAATTGCCGCATCAGCCACCCGGTGCCTCGTTGGGATCCGATTGATTGGAATCCCGTTGCGGCTACAGAGTTCTTTGGCCATGGCGGCCAACTTTGATGTGGTCAGCTCCCGATCCCCGTGGTTCCACTGCCATGTTCCATCCGGACTTGAGAGGCAGGTGTAAACCTCGTCTACCAGTACCAAGCTGCCTGCCCCAATGCGTTGACCCTTCCACCAAGTCATGACGGGGGTGCGATAGGCCAGCAGTAGCGAGCTCGGACTGCGGGTTCCCCAGTCGAGGCTCATCCAGAGGTTGAAGTCGTCGTAGCCATCTGCCCAGGTTGGGATGCCGTCCCAGTTGGGCAGCATCATGCGCTCCTTGCTCCAGACATGGGAGAAAAAGCTCCCGCTGACTTGTCCCCAACTGCCGTAGACCTCGGACTGGATTTTTGCTTCATCGAAATTGCAGCTGGCCTTGAGGTTTTGGATATACGCGTCCTTGTTGGCCAGGTGGACGTTGTCAAACAGGGTGCTGTGAACCAGCACGCACTCTTTTTTGAACAGTTCGATGTGGGCTGGCTGCCAGGGCACCATCCGCCTAATGAAGTTTTCGTAGTGCCAGTAGGAGCCTGTGTTGTTTGGGTTGCAGGTCAGCACCATGCGTGGTTCGAGACCATCGATGGTCGAGCGCATTGAGCTGCGCAGCCTCAGGAGTGGTGCGGGATCTGCAATTTGTCCGCTCTCATCGACGTAGACGTGGGAGAGGTCCATGCCCTGGAAGCGCCCAAAGCTTGCTTCGTCCTTCAGGTAGTGCAGGTAAAGGATCCCGCCATTGGAAAAACGAAACTCCTTGGCGCCGGTGAGGTAGTGGCTGCCTGCAAGTTCTGGGGTGACGGCAATTTGATCGTTGATCTCACGCTCCAACTTGCGCAGGCCGGCTAGATCACGCCGCACCAGTGCACCGCAGAACCCACGGCCAAAACGGAGCACGTCACGTAGGAGTAGCAGTACTAGACCTGTTGACTTGCCGCCCCCACGACCACCGCTGAGCAGCACGTCGTATTGATCTGGAATCGAGAGCAGCCCCCGTTGCCAAGGCAGTGGTTCCAGCCGTTTGGGGCCTACCGGTGCCGGTGTTTTTTCTTTGTTTGTGTTGTAGCGGCGGTCATGGGGACTGAGTGGATTCCGCTTGCGAATCAGGTTGCTGCCGGATGAGGTTTGGTTCATTGCTCGCCCATCACCTCGCTCCAAGTGGGAGTTCGTCGATCAAGTTCACGGTGGCGAATGGCGATGCCTTCTTCCCTGGTCTGCCTTCGGGCTGAGGCGATTGCAGGATCGGCTTCGATCTTGATCAGGTCAGCTAGCAGGGCATCCATCGATCTCTTCTTGGCTGGTGGGTGCTCAAGCAAAAGGTTTCTTGCGGAGGTGAACTGCTGGTGCCAGTGGACGAGTTCTTTGTTTTGCCGCCAGGCCACCCGCTCGATATCCCGCAGCTGCGCGGTAAGGCTCCCGGCAAGGGTGTTCGCAGTTGCTGCGACGGAATCCACCATGACCTTGGTGGTGCTGGTGCCACTCATGCCTGCCATTACGAGACCCCCATGTGGGCTCGGGCCAAGTTGGCTGCTGCCATGCGGTTTGATTCGGCCAAGCTCGCTTGTAGTTGGGCCTGCGTAGGAGTCTTGGCAGCTAGGGCGGCTTGCTCCTCCGCAAGGCTGGAGGCCATTTGCTCCAGAGCAGAGTTGATAGAGGTTTCTCGGCGAATTGCCTGCAGGTGCGGTCTGCGCTCAGAGAATTCAGCTGCCAGTTCGTCGCTGAAATCGGTTTCGCCATCGAGTGCTGCCTGTAAGGCGATTGAGATCGGTGGTCCGTAAGCCACCTCAGCGTCTTGCGCCAACAGTGGGTTGATGTGGCGAACGGCTGCCTGCCAGGTCTTGGCCTTGGGGTGGTTGCACGTCCATGGATTGTGGCCGTGGGGGATCTCCCGTAGATCCACTCCAGCCATGGCTGCAGTTTGAATTAATAGCCCAACTTCAAACTTGGGGGCTTCCACTTGTGATGCCATTAGATCTGCTGCATTGCATTTATTATCCTCTGAAATAGTGGTTTCTGCAATAAAGAATTGGCACCTCTAATGCCAGCGCTTCTGGATTCCATCTGTTCCCCTTGGGATTGTCTAACAGTAGTGACTTGGATTGAATATAGATTTTGTATGTGCGCGCCCCTGGGTATCGTGTTGGCGCCTTAATTTCTCGAACCCTGCCCCCTCTTTCTGGTCGTAATTGGCGTTGTTTTGTGATAGACTAATGGTTGCCAGTCGCTGCAATGGCTGGCTCAAGACTTCCTCTTTTTATGGTTGCATCAAGCAATCAAGCCCTGCTGCTGCAGGGTTGCTTGGTTTATGGCAACTACTTTCCTCGCTTGTCGTTTTTGCTGGTGGGTTTGATGAGGGTGTTGGGCCTTGCGGTGACTGGGTTTTGTCAATTGGATCGAAACGACAAGTATTGGAGTGAATTTCAATGCCTAAAACCAATGGTGCTGGCCAAGCCAGAACCCTTAGTCCAGATCAGTTGGACCAGCTGTTGGAGAGTGCTCCAGGTCCTGAACATCGATGCCTTTGGGCGTTGATGCGATGGACAGGATCTAGGGTTTCGGAGACCCTCCAGCTGCGGTGGGGTGCCATCCACGATGAGCGTGTTGTCTTCGTCAAAGCGAGCACCAAGACCAAGGCCACAAGGGAGCCGTTGATCGGGGCTCGATTGCACCAGGAATTAGCGATTTATCGCAGTGAATGGGCCGCCAGGTTTGGCAGGAATCCAATGAGCGGTGATTTGCTGTTCCCTGGTCGTAATGGGATGGCTGAACCGATGACGCGCCAGGCTGCAGATTTAGCCTTGCGCAGGACCTTAAATGGGCGTCAGCTTCCTAGTGGGTGCTCGTTGCATACTTTCCGCCGCTCACTAGCTACGACCATGGCCAACAGCGGGGTCAACCTCAAGGTTGTGGGCCGGTTTACTGGGCACCGCTCGCTCCAGCAGCTGGCTGCCTACATCGATGTCAGTACTGCGGATGAAAGGGCCGCCTTGGCTGCTTTGGGATAGGGCAGTTGGAGGTATGAATCGGCCATACTCCAGCCAGTTGGGGCAATGGATATGGGCAAGACAGCCAAGGGGATTGTGTACGTCTCGGCCTGGGTCGTGATTTGGGGCACGGTGGCCTCGGTCGTGGACTTCGTTCTTTTGGGCAGCGAGGTGTATGGCTCTGGATCCACAGGCCAGGCCACCACGTTCATCACCTATGCCATCGCCTCTGCATTTGGGGCCTGGCGCCTTGGCCCACGGTTTTTAAAAGAGGGCGAGTGACTCGCTAGGGGGCTTTAGAGGCAACTGGTGGGACGTTGTTGAGTTGTCCCAGAGAGCCGGCCTGCAGCATCTCTGCGTAGGACTCGACGTCCAATGGGGCTAGGGCCATTGCGGTGTCGTTGGCGGCTCCAAGAGTGATGTTGTTTTGCTGGAGGGTTAGGTCCAGCTGGAGTCCAAGCAGCTTGGACAGGGTTTCAAGGCTGCGGCTGGCGCTATCGAGCAACTTGGCGTTTGGACGGCCATTCGTTTTGCTGGCCTCCCAGGCTGTGAAGGCTTCTCGGAACAGCATTTCGTGGCGCTGGAGGATCAAGGGGCGCCATTTCTCGGATTCCTCTAGGTGCGCCACTTGCCAAATCCTTAGGCATTCCTGGACGTCCTTGGCGGCCATCGCCCGTCCATAGCCCAAGGAAGTAGCGATCTCGTCGATGCTGGCCCCTCGCGCCACCATGGGCGCCACCTCTGATGTGATCCGTTGGTGGCGGTGTCTTGATATCCGCTGCCCTTCGGCGACGATCATTTGGAACCTTGCTTGTTGAGAATAGCTCTCAATAAGTCTAGGAGTCTATTTAATTCAAGGTGCGGGGTTAGTGGCTTGCTTGTTTTGTCTGATGGTTTTGCTCGTAGCTGCTGGTAGCCACCTAGTTGCCACCCTTTTGGCCACCTTGTTGACCACCCCCACTTTCCTTTTGTTCCAGTGCATCTCAGCGCAGAGAGATACAGATTTGGGCCACCCCCAGTATGTCGTTGGCGTTCCAGTCTGATCCTGCTTCTCTGTCCTTCGCTCCAGTGAAATGTATGTGGTGGGTAGTCATTTGTGGATCACTACTCTCTTAAAAGCATTGGTACTACTACAAACTTGGCGTGGCCATTTAGGTGGCCAACTGGGTGGCCTGAGGGTGGTACGAGGGTGGCCAACCTCATCGCACCACCCGAATCGACTTCTCTCCATCTAGAAGTTGTACCAACCCCCTGGAAGCCAATAACGCGGACATCTGCTTTAGCTCGAGCAGCGTGGGGCGATCACGACTGCTCCAGCCCTTTCGAATTTCCGAAAGACGGACTCCTTTCCCCTGAGCCTTTCCCTGGCGTTTCTTCGCCGCTTCCAGCAGCTTGTCCGCCCGTTCCAGAATCGGATTGGCAGCCCGCTCATGCAGCTCAACAGCGCGGGTCTTGCCAACCATTACCAACTTGGCTGCCAGCTGGACCGACCGGGTGCTCACTACCACCGTCGCCTTCGACTTCATCCACCCCTGCTGTTCCAGTTCCTGCATTCCGGTGGCAACCTGCATGAAGTGCACCGCAGCTGCAACCCGCAGCACCTGACCAGGCCCCTTCGCCCACAACGCCTCCACCTCTTCGCTGTTGGCCTGGAGCGATAGGTCTTCCAGCTGATCAAATAGACCCTGAAACATCGCCTCAGCCTCTTTTGACAGCACATAGCGCCGATTGCTGTCTTCCAGTGCACCCAAATAAAGCTCACCTAATCGATCCTTTAGCTTTTCTGTCTCCCCATCTGGCTGGATTAATACCCGTTTCACTCGGGGAAGATGCACAAACAATGGCCTGCTGTTAAATCCGTTGGCATTCCCGGTCCCCAGCTGCTCCAGGAACACCTTCGGTTGGATCCCACCGATCACTCCTAGCTTTCCGCAACGGACCTCCCTCGATTTATTGGCGTCGGCGAAAACGTCGTTGCTATAGGCACCGTCATAGCTCGACAACCAAAACTCAATATCGCCAACACCAGCGCCACCATCGTCAGCCATTTGTTTAAGCCATCCGTTCAGCTCATCACGCACGAGTAGTCCTGGCACTTCCTCGCCATGCACAGCCAAATCTGCCCGAATACCCTGGGTTGTTGGGGCGGTGTAAATCAGATTCCGCTTGCGGTAGGGCGGCACTGCCTCTCCCTCTTCCGTGGCAGCCTTCCGGCGCTGAAGTTCACGTTCGTTCCAGGCATCGATATTGCTAATTGGCTTGGCCATAGGCTGGTTGATCAGCGTCCTTAGCAGCACCGACTTGGCAGTGCCACTGGTGCCGATGTGGAACAGCCACACCGTTGGGATTTCCTCCATTGACCAGCCACTGATGCGTACATCAGGCGGCAACATCGCAGCCACCCCCGCCATCATCGTCATCACGATGGCCTCGTCGCTGAACTTCAGGCCATCCCGGAGGACCCGGAACATTGGCAACCAATCACCTGGAACGTAGTCAGCAATATCGATTGCCGGTGGCGCACCACGCAGCAGGAGATCTTCCAGGGCATCAGCAAGATCCTGGCATCGCTCCTGCTCCATTCGGCATTGCTCTGCGAATTTCGCCAGGCCGGCTTGGTTGCAAGCCCTTGGCTGCTGGTTGATCAGCTCTTGAATTTCCGACGCGCCAGCGCCGGCATCAATCATCTGACGAATCTTGGTGTGGGGATCTTCTTTGTGAGCTTTTAGTGCTTCTTCGGCGGTGGCACCACTCCAGGGCACCTTCCCGAAGCGGGCAAGCTCAACTAATGCTAGGAACTCCGTCAGTGGCTCATCGATGTCTCTGCGGTTGAACGGCTTGATAATGTTCGCCCACTCTTCCTTACAGCACTTTTTGGGGCGTTCCCACTGATCCTTCGGCAGCAACCACAGAGTGGCATCATGGTGTTTGCCCTCTCTTCCTAGCTCTTCCGCCTTCTTCTTTCGGAGCGCACCTTCCCGACTTTCTTGTATTACCCCGTCGGGATCGATGTGATGCTCCAGCTCACTCCAGAGACGCGCAACCTCATATTTACGGTTTTGTTTGGTGACCGGATCGAGAAAGTCGTACTGCATCCACAGACAGCTAGCCCTGATCGCCAGATCGCCGTCGGTTTCGCTGTCACTGTCCTCTTCGCACCGGAAGGTGAACCTTTCGAACTGCTGCCATCCTTCTATCAGCACGTCTGTAACATCGCCAACCCACCGATCAATGTCGATCACAAACGGCTTGGACTCCACTTGTAGGTCAAACTGCCACTCTGAGGGCGGATCCAGTTGATCCCACAGCCACTGACCTAGGCTATCAAGCTCACAAAGCTCATTAGATGCTTCATCTACTTCGCATGATTCAATATTTAGCCATAACTGGAGCAGATGCTCGGCATGAGATGCCTGCTCTCTCCAGTGGTCAATTGGGCCTAGCATCTTCAGGCTGCGTATTTCGGCTACTAGTTGCTCTTCTGCGGGACTTTGCTCTAGACTTTTCTGCGTAGCCATGTAACCTCCGTGGATTTGGGGTGTTGGTTAAACCTCGGTAGGGACTAGGTTTCGAGGCTCAGTCCCTACTCTTTATTTGTCAGACGGGACTATCCAGATCCCAGCCAAGTTGCTGGCATCCGAGGCCCATCAACATGCGCGCAACCTCTGACGGTGTTGCACCATGCACCAGCGACTTAATCTGCAAGTTGGCAGCGAAAGGCTTGGAAACTCGCAGATTTAAAGGCTGATTAATTGCGAGATGACGTTCTCGCTCTCTCCGTACGGTTAATGCTTTCATGGCAAACGCCGAATGCATTAATTATAGCTATTTTTCACCGTGTTATTTCAGTTTCCTTCGAGCTCTTCTTTTGGGAGCCATTGTATTTCCGGAAATGTTTGGTGCATTGCCGTGATGATCACCTGGACAATGTGTGTGTAATCTTCCGGAGACTCTTCCATCTCTATCGCGCTGGTTTCCGCGGCTATTCGAGCAAGTACCAAGAAGCGTTCGGCATCTTCTGGGTGCTGATTCTCTATGGGGGCTAGAGGTTTTGTTGTGGAGCTACTGGCGCTGCGCTCAAGTTCAGGCATTAGTTGGCCTCCACCCGCGCTTGAAGTCCACGGCGATGCATTGCCTGGCGCACGAGCTCGGTGTTCCACGCGATAGAAGCGTTGCTGGAGGTGCCTAGCGCGTAATGGATTTGGGCTTCTAGGAAGCCTCCTTTGGTGTCTCGCTGTCGCTTTAGATGCTCTGGAGAGCAGCCCAGTGCTCTGGCTGCCTGTGCGGTAGGCAGCCATAAGTTTGATTGGTAAACCATGGGGACACTTCGAGGAATAGTGTCGCCTTCGCCCTTTTATCCCCTGGGCGGGTGCGACGACCTCTAAGAGTCGGCTTGGTTTCCGTTAAAAGAAAACGTACAACCACATGTCTAGTGCTGTCAAGCCCCAGCTGGCCATGACGACGCTAGGCCTTGGGCTCTTGGCAAGTTGGTTGAGATATCTGTTTTCGCCCTAATTTTCGCCCTATCCCGCCGAGGGGATTGGGCGAAAATCGAATGGAGCCAAGCGGATTCGAACCGCTGACCCCCTGCATGCCATGCAGGTGCTCTACCAGCTGAGCTATGGCCCCATAGGCGCCCAGAGCAAGCAAAACGCTGGTCGTTCTGCTTTGGCCCGGGGGCCTTGCCTTGTGCTTAGTGAGCTTACAACGCCAGGGTCTGGGCCCTTAATTTGCGCTAAGAACCCTCGGTTTGCGTTCAGACCCCTCGGTTTGCGCTCAGAGTTCTGCCCTCTTAAACCTGGCGCCAGACCGCCACCAACTTGCCCTGCACGGTGACCTGTTCGGCGGGCACCACGATCGGGCTGTAGGCAGGGTTAGCCGCTTCCAGGTGCACCTCGCCTCCCTTGCGGTGGAAATGCTTGAGGGTGGTGCCGCTGCCTGGCACCAGGGCGCTCACGATCGTGCCGGCTTTGAGGCGGCTGGGATCCTGCACCGGCTCCATTAGCACCACGTCCCCATCGGCGATGTGGGCATCCACCATCGAGTCGCCATTCACGGTCAGGGCAAAGAGCCCGCGGGTGTCCAGCACCGGAGCCAGGTCGAGCCGCTCCTGCACGTCGTCATAGGTGTCGATGAGGCCCCCGGCCGCCACGGCCCCCAGTACGGGGATGCCGCTTGTGAGTCCGCCCAGGAGCTGGAGGGTGCGGGCCTGACCTTCCTGCCAGGTGATCCAGCCCTTTTGTTGCAGGTGGCGGAGCCGGCTCTGGATGGGAGCTGGGGAACGCAGCCCCATGGCTTCCATCATCTGGCGAATGGACGGGCTGTGGCGATGGCTGCCGATGTAGTCGGCTAGCCAGTCGTAGAGCTCCTGCTGGGCGCCGGTCAGGGGCTGGGAATCGGCGAGGTGCTGGGAACTGACCACCGGCAATACAGATGAACCACTCCTCCAGTTTTGACAGAGTTGGGCTCGCTTGTCTACCCCCCCCTCTAGCCCAGGCCGCCGAGAAGGGCAGCCAGCAGGGCCTGTTGGGCGTGCAAGCGGTTCTCGGCCTGGTCGAAGATCCGGCTGCTGGGGCCTTCCATGGCGCCGGCGCTGATTTCCTCGCCGCGGTGGGCCGGTAGGCAGTGCAACACGATGGCCCGGCTGTCGGCTTCGGCCACCAGGGCTTCATCGAGGCACCAGCCTGAAAAAGCCCGTTCCCGGGTGGCCTGCTCCTCCTCCTGCCCCATCGAAGCCCACACGTCGGTGTAGAGGGCATGGGCGCCTTTGGCGGCCGCCAGGGGCTCATGAACCACGTCCACACGGCAGTTGTTTTGCCCGGCAATGGCCTGGGCTTGCTCCAAAACCTCGCTGCTGGGCTCAAAGCCCACGGGGCAGCCCACCCGCACATTCACGCCCAGCAACGCGCCCGTGAGCATCAGCGAGTGGGCCACATTGTTGCCATCGCCCACATAGGCCAGGGTGAGCCCGGCCAGGCTGTGGGGGTTGCCGCCGAAGGCTTCGGCCAGGGTGAGGTAATCGGCCAGGGCCTGGCAGGGGTGCTCCAGGTCGGTGAGGGCATTCATCACCGGAATCGAGGCCCAGTGGGCGTATTCAGCCAGCTCGTCTTGGGCGAAGGTGCGAATGGCGAGCGCATCCACGTAGCGACTCAGCACCCGGGCCGTATCGGCCACCGGTTCCCCCCTGCCCACCTGGGTCACTTGGGGATTGAGATCGAGGGTTTGACCGCCGAGGCGGGCCATGGCCACCGAGAAGCTCACCCGGGTGCGGGTGGAGGCCTTGGTGAAGATCAGTCCCAGCACCTTGCCGGCCAGGTCAATCTGCCGCTGACCCCTTTTCAGCTCCGCTGCCAGCTGGAGCAAGGCGATGGTCTGCTCGCCACTCAGATCTGCAGAGGAGAGAAGGTCGCCGCCCCGCAGGGGGATCAGGGCTTCCAGGCCTGGGTGGGCGCCAGCCATCGGGGCGTCTCAAAGAACCCTTGTAGGTCAAGAACCTCAGGGCTGTCTACTGGATTGTGGAAAGACGGGCCGCGGTTAAAGCATGACCCTGATGGCTGATCCGATGGCCCCATAGCAGCGCTCCAGCTGCTGATCACCCATGCTGAGGGGCGGTAGCAGGTACACCACGTTGCCGAGGGGCCTGAGGTAGACTCCCTGCTCCAGGCAGTGGCGTTGGATTTGTAGGCCAATGGGGTTGAGATAGCTGGAATCGCCGGCATCCACTTCGAAGGCCGCCACGGTGCCCATGCAGCGCGGCTTTTGGACGCTTGGGTGCTGGCTCAGGTACTCCAGCAGCGGCCGATGGCGCCCTTCGAACTGCTGGAAGCGTTCGGGCTGGTGTTGCAAGAGGTCGAGGCTGGCGAGGGCCGCAGCGCAGCCCAGGGGATTGGCGGTGAAGCTGTGGCCATGGAAGAAGGTGTCCGTGGGCCGATCACTAATGAACCCCTGGTAGATCCGCTCGCTGGCCATGGTGACTCCCATGGGCAGGAAGCCGCCGGTGAGCCCCTTGGAGAGGGCCATCAGATCAGGCTGAATGCCAGCTTTTTGGCAGGCAAACAGGGCTCCCGTGCGGCCAAAGCCCGTCATCACTTCATCGGCAATCAGCAGGGCGCCGGCGGCGCTCACCCTCTCTGCTACGGCCCTGAGGAATCCAGGCCTGACCATGCGTAGGCCGGAAGCCCCTTGGATCAGGGGCTCGAGAATCACCGCTGCCGTGGGGGTGGCCAGGGCCTGCTCCAAGTTGTGCAGGGCCTGCTCCTCCCTGGCTTCGACCTCCCCATCCCCCCACCAGGTGTGGGGCCAGGCCACCCGGCTGACGTTGAACAGCAACGGCTCATAGGCGGCCGTGAACAGGGAGCGATCGCCGACCGCCATCGCTCCGAAGGTGTCGCCGTGGTAAGCCCCACAAAAGGCAATCAGCTGGCGCCGTTCATCACCAGGACTGGCCCCATCCGCGCCACTGTCGTGGTTGCGCCACCACTGCCAGGCCATTTTTAGGGCCACTTCCACGGCGGTGGAGCCGTTGTCGGAGAAGAACAGCCGCTCCAGGCCTGTGAGCTGGCTGAGGCGGGTGGCCAGCTCCTCCGCCGGAGCATGGCTGAAATTGGCGAAGATCACCTGCTCCAGCTCCTGGGCCTGGCGGGCGATGGCTGCGGCGATGGCCGGCTCCCCGTGGCCATGGAGGGTGACCCACCAACTACTAATGGCGTCGATCAGGGTGCGCCCATCGGCCAGTTCAAGCTCGCAGCCCCGGGCCCGGCGCACCTGCAGCGGTGGCGGGCTGGTGCTCACCTGGGTGGTGGGATGCCAGAGGTGGGGATGCCAGTTCAAGCCTGGATGGCGCCCAGCAGCGCCGGGGGTGGAGAGGGGTTGTGGTTCACCACCATCTGGCAGAAGTGCAGAAGCTCCGCGGGGGTCATGTCGGCCATGACGTCGTGGGTGCGCCAGGCGCAGATCACAAACTCTGGCTCTGGGCTAGGGGAGCGTTGATCCACGCTGGGTAGCAGGGCGAACTTGCGCTTGTGCTCGCCTCCCCCGGCGGTGGCCTCCCGGGTGTCATAGGTGCCGATCAGGTCCCAGGCGAGCCATTCTCCTGTCCAGTGGTCATAGCCCTTTGAGGCCACCACGGCCCCATGGATCCCCAGGCGGTACTGCTGCACGTTTCCGTGGCCATGGCGTTTTTGATCCCGCTTGCAGATGGAGACGGCCTTCCTCTGCACCCAGCCCGGATAGGTGGACTTGGCAGTGTCGGGGACCCAATCAGGGGCGGGGGTTTCCATGGCGCTGGAGTCGGGTTGCCTGGGCGCTTGCCTGGGCGATTGGCTAGGCGGGGACCCCTTCGGGCAGGGTGGAGGAGGCCAGCAAGTCCTTGAGATCGTCGCCTTCAATGACCTCTTTTTCGAGGATCTTTTGGGAGATCGATTCGAGCAGCTCCCGGTTGTGGCGCAGGATCGTCAGGGCCTTGTTGTGGGCTTGATCCACCAGGCCGCGCACCTCTTTGTCGATCGCCTGGGCTGTGGCATCGCTCACGACTCGGCGGGGGTTGTTGCCGCCTCCCAGGAAGCGGCTGCCGCCCTGTTTGTCGTAGGCGAGGGGGCCGAGGGTTTCGCTCATGCCGTAGGTGCCCACCATCTGTTCAGCGATGTCGGTGGCCCGCTGTAGATCGTTGGCGGCGCCGGTGGTGACTTCGCCGAACACGATTTCCTCAGCGCTGCGGCCGCCCAGCAGGGTGGCAATTTGACCTTCGAGGTCTTCCTTCGAATTGAGGAAGCGCTCTTCGGTGGGTAGCTGCAGGGTGTAGCCCAGGGCGCTCATGCCCCGGGGCACGATCGAAATCTTGGCCACCTTGCTGCCGCCGGGCATCAGGTGACCCACGATCGCGTGGCCCACTTCGTGGAAGGCCACCACTTTTTTCTCATCGTCCTGGAGGACGCGGCTCTTCTTCTCGAGGCCAGCCACCACCCGTTCAATCGCTTCGTTGAGATCCCCCTGGGCCACCTGGGTGCGGTAGGCCCTGGCCGCCAGGAGGGCCGCCTCATTCACCAGGTTGGCCAGATCGGCACCGGCAAAGCCACTGGTGGCCTGGGCGATCTTGTCGAGGTCGACCGCCTGCTCCAGCTTCACCTTCTTGGCGTAGATATCGAGGATCATCTTGCGACCGGAGAGGTCGGGGCGATCCACCAGCACCTGGCGATCGAAGCGGCCCGGACGCAGCAGGGCGGCATCGAGGGTTTCGGGCTGGTTGGTGGCCGCCAGCACGATCACCGGTTTGTCCTTGGAGGCAAAGCCATCCATCTCGGTGAGCAGCTGGTTGAGGGTTTGCTCCCGTTCGTCGTTGCCGCCAACAACGCCCATGGAGCCAGCGCGGCTTTTGCCGATGGCATCGAGTTCGTCGATGAAAATGATGCAAGGCGCCTTTTTCTTGGCTTCCTCAAACAGATCTCGCACCCGGGCCGCCCCGGCACCCACAAACAGCTCCACAAATTCGGAGCCGGAAATGATGAAGAAGGGCACCTCTGCTTCCCCGGCCACGGCCTTGGAGAGCAGGGTTTTGCCCGTGCCTGGGGGGCCCACGAGCAAGACGCCCTTCGGAATGCGGGCGCCGATGGCGGCATAGCGCTCAGGCGTTTTGAGGAAATCGACGATTTCTGCCAGTTCGGTTTTGGCCTCATCCACCCCCGCCACATCGGCAAAGGTGACCCGGGATTCCTCATCGGGCACGTACACCTTGGCCTTGCTCTTGGTGAAGCTCAAGGCGCCCTGGGCTCCGCCCATGCCGCTGCGGCGGGCAAAGAACTGGAGTACCAGGATGAAGATCAACGGGGGCACCACCCAGCTCAGGGCCGTGGTGATGAAGCTGGGCCGTTTGGGCGGGGCGGCGGCAAATTCCACCCCGTGCTGCTCGAGCCTTTGGGGTAGGTCCATGTCGAAGATCGGCGTGGTGGCCAGCACCGAAGGCGCCCCTTCTTCAACTGTGGTGAGCTCGTAGCGAATCTGGTCTTGGGTGATGTAAGCCCTTTTGACGTTGTCGCCGTTCACCTGGTCGATGAACAGCGAATAGGGCACCCGGGGCACCTGGGTGGCTGGATTGGGGAGGAAATTGCTGATGAGCAGCAGCACACCAAAGCCGATCAGCAGCAAGTTGATCAGGCCAAACCGCCGCGAGGGGCGGTTGTCGTCCTGGCGGATCGCCATGGTGCGGCTGCTCAAGGTGGGCCCAAGCTAGGGCCGCTCTTCCCGCCCCTGGATCGTCCCAGGGTTGGGAGAACCGAACGGCTGCCTTGCGAGCCCCAACCTCTCCAGGTGTGCGACCCCATGGGCGACCGGTATTCCCTCGCCACCAGCCTTGAGCAGCTGCTGCCCCTTCTCCAGGGCCCCTGGCCCCCCGGTTTGCAGGCGTACTACGCCCCGCGGCTGGACGTTCGCCCCGGAGATCCCGTGCTGCTGCAGCGCCAGGAACACGGCCGGTTGCAGGTGGGCCTGGCCCTTTGGGGCCTGCTGCCCGAATGGGCCAAGGATCCGGCTGAGGCCCGCCGGCCGGTGAGCGCCCGCTCGGAAAGGGTGAATGACAAGGTGAGCTTTCGCGGCGCTTGGCGCCATCGCCGCTGCCTGCTGCCAGCGGATGCTTTTTTTGAATGGGGCGGGGCCCCCAAGCGCCCCTACCGCTTTGCCCGCCGGGATGGGGCCCCGTTTTGGATCGGGGGGGTTTGGGAGCGTTGGATTGGCCCCGATGGCAGCGAACTCGATACCTGCTGCATCCTCACGACAGCGCCCAATGCCCTGGTGCGGCCCATCCATGGCCGCATGCCGGTGGTGATCCCGATGGGCCTGGAGGAACCCTGGCTGGCGATGGCGGACGGGCCTGGCCTGCGGGCCTTGGAGCCGCTCATGGCCCCCTGGGATCCGGCCGATTGGCAGCTCACCCCGCTAGAGAGGGGCACCTAAGCGCGGCGAGCCGCCCCTGCCATGAGCCTTGAGCAATTGGATGCCTTCTTGGCTTTTGCCCGCACCTCTAGCGACCTGCAGCCGCGCCTCCAGGAGCCCTTGGATTTGGAAGCGTTTTTGGCGTTGGCCCGCGGCGCCGGTTATATCCTCACCGAAGACGATGTGATCGCCGCGCAGGTGCGCCAGGACGCCACCCTCAGCGATACGGAACTGCAGGAGCGGGCCGGCGTGGAAGCGCGCAAGCTGCGCAACTTCATCAACGCCTAGATCATCAACGCCTAGATCAACTCAGGATGCAGGGGGTCGCCCTTAAAGGGCCCTGCAATCCAGCTGGTAATCCAGCCGCCATAGAAGCTCCCCGGCTGGGGGATCACCGGCTCGCCCTCGAGCCAACAGCCATCCACGGCGGCGGGATACAGGGAGATCCAGCCGGCGATCGCTGCGAAATCCTTGGTGGGGGCCTGGTAGCTCCAGGCCACGCGCGGGCGGCGGTTTGTGCCCTCTGGGTTGCTCAGGTCCCAGTAGCTCGCCAGGCCTTTCCATTCGCAAAAGCTGGCCCGTCCGCTTGCTTCGTGGAGCGTGCCCGGCAGAAAGGCTTCGGGGGGCAGGTAGATCGTGGGCGGGTGGAAGGTTTCCAAGACCCGGTGGTAGTGATCGGCTTTGGCAATGCACGCTCCGCCCAGGTCCACGGAGACCTCGCCAGCGACCAGCTCCAGCCGTGGGGGGCGGGGATAGGACGCCACCTGTTCCTGGCTTCGGGCGGTCACGGCAGGGTGAATCCCGGTTGCAGGCCCTTCACATCGAGCATCACCCACAGCACCCAGATCAGTACGGCGACCACCCCTGAGGCCGCCGCCACCTTTGCTGCTGATCGCAGCACGATCTCCATAGCGCTGACTTCTTTCACGGCTTCACCAATGGGGTGGCCCCATCTTGGTGGTTCTGGCGCCCCCGTTCAAAGCCCCTTCCTCAGGGCTGCTCCAGCCGCCAGAGCAGGTCGGCCCCCAGGGACACCGGCGCGAGGGCGTGCCAGCCGGGCACCTGATCCATGTGCTCGAAGCCCAGATCGCCCAAGGGGGTGCGGGCCGGGAGCCCCCCCATCAGCTTGGGGGCGATCACGGCGGCGATCTCCTGCACGCAGCCGTCCTTCAGGGCGCTCGCCGCTAGCTCCGGGCCGCATTCCCACAGCACCTGGTTGCAACCGCGATTGGCCAGGGCTTCCAGCAGGGCCTTGGGCGTGCAGCTGGCCAACTCCAGGCAAGCAAGGTTGTGTTGTTCACGGCCCAGTTGCTCCAGTCGGGCCCGGGCTGCTGGGTTGGCCTCGGGGCCATGGGCCACAAGCGTTGGCGCGAGGGCCGTATCCCAGAGGTGGGCGGTGGCGGGTAGGTCCAGGCTGCGGCTCAGCACCACCCGCAGGGGCTCGGGGCTGCGCAGGCCGCGGCTGGTGAGCAGGGGGTTGTCGGCGCGGACAGTGCCACCACCCACGATCACCGCATCGCACTGGCCGCGCAGCTGGTGCACCCAACGGCGGGCCTGTGGGCCGCTGATCCACTGGCTGGTGCCATTGCTGAGGGCCGTGCGGCCATCGGCCCCCATGGCCCACTTGAGGATGGCCCGGGGCCGGCCCGTGGCCAGGCGGTGCAGGAAGGCGCGGTTGAGGCTGCGGGCTTCAGCTTCGCCTACCCCTTGGATCACGGCGATGCCAGCTGCTTGCAATTGGGCGATGCCGCCACCGGCCACCTGGGGGTTGGGATCGGCCATGGCGATCACCACCTGGTGGAGGCCTGCCGCGATCACCGCTTCGCTGCAGGGCGGCGTGCGGCCATGGTGGCAGCAGGGCTCGAGCGTTACCACCAAGGTGCCGCCGCGGGCCCGATCTCCCGCCTGGCGTAAGGCCCCCACTTCCGCGTGGGGTCCTCCGGCCTTTTCATGGAAGCCTTCCCCGACCAGTCGGCCGGCGGCATCGAGCACCACTGCTCCCACCATGGGATTGGGGCTGGTACGTCCGCTACCCAGGGCCGCCAATTGCAGGGCCCGCCGCATCCAGGGGCGCCAGAGCTGGTGCGCTGGGGTGGGGTGCATCAGCCAGCTGCCGCGGGCAGGCTGCGCCATTCGGCCACCACAAACGGGGGCACGGGCAATTCCACAAACACTCCCGGCAGGGCCAGGCGCAGGGGGCGGTTTTGCTCGAGATCTGCGAGCAGCGGGGCGAGGTCAAATTCGGCAGCTGCGGAGCGGCCATCGTCCGCCAGCTGGGGATTGGCCAGGGTGATGTCCTCCAAATCCCAGTGGCCGCGCCCGCTTTGCACCTGCAAAGCCGTGGGGTGATCCAGGCGCACCTTGCCCGGGTAACCCACGATGCGCAATTTCAGTGGGCCGCCCGGTGGGCCCTCCCGGTAGGCCACCACCTGCCAGCTTTGGTAGTCGAGGTCGCGCAGGCTCTCCAAGCTCCGCACCACGGTTTGGCCGTTCTCCTCGCTGTGGGCATGGACCAGGGCCAGGGCCCCAGCGGGCATGGCCGCCAGCAGCACGAGGCTCACCAATAGGCCGAGCAGGGGCTTGAGCAGTGCTTTCAGGAGCGATTGCATCTGCGTCAGGCTGCCCATGGTTGGCTGGCCTGGCTAGCCAGGGCGCCCCGCTCGGCCCCGGGGATTGGCTGCCAATCGGTGTGGGTGGCCCAGAGGGCCCAAATCGCCATGGCCCGCAGGTAATGGCAGGCGCGGAAGGTGTTCACGGCGGTGATGGCTTCCGGGGTGCGGAACTGCAACCCGCCCCCGTACACCTGGTTCACCACCGCCCCGGTGATCGCGAAGGCCGTGCTGGCGTCGCCCATCAGCCTGTAGTACGCGGCCAGGCCGAAGTTGATTCCGGTCCACACCTCCAGGGGGTGGGTGCCGTTGGGATCGAGGGGGGTGCCATCCCGGCGCAGGCCATTGGCCACGCCCAAGCTGCCGCCCTTGAACCCCAGGAAGCAAGCCTCTTTGACGGCCTGCAGTGAGGAGCGGGCGCGATCGTCGGCCACCACCGCTGGCAGCCCCAGCAGGCGGGCATAGAAATCGCCGCAGAGCTGGTCGGCCATCACCACGGGGGTGCCGCTTTCGGCATCGATCTCGTAGTACTCGCCGTTCCAGAGCAGGGCATCAAAATTGGCGCGAGATTGCTCGAGCCAGCCGCCAAATTCCCGCTGCTCCCCGGAGGTGTCGACCCCCAGTTCCAGTTGCAGCCGTTGGGCCATGGCCAAGGCCGCTTCCAGGGCCGCGATCCAAAGGGCGCCGCAGTAGGCACTCACCCCCTTCAGCGGCCAGTCGTCGAAGGTTTGGTCGGGGGCGCCGCCGTTGTCGGGCAGGCCGTCGTTGTTGGCATCAAAGCGTTTCAAGTAGCGCAGGGCTTCCACCGAGGCCGGCCAGCAGTCGGCCAAAAAGCGCAGGTCTTCGCCGTTTGGGGCGAGCTTGAAGGTGCGCCACACCTGCAAGACGAAGTCGCTGGCCAGGTCTTTCCAGAGGTTGCAGTCCTGATAGGCGGTGTAATTGGTGGCTTCAAAGGGCCGTTCGTTGGGGGCGCCCAAATCGTGGGGCGTGGCACCGGCCACCTTGCGGGCCGCCTCCACCCGGCCCTTGCCTTGGGTGAAATACCAGCCAATCGGCCGCGGTGTGGCATCGGCCGCGGGGATGGCCCGGGCAAAGCTGCGCAGCACCGCCTTGTCGAGCTCGGGCCAGAGCTGCAGCAGGGCAAAGGAGCCATAGAGCCGCACGTCGAGGCTCTCGTACCAGGCGTAATCCAGGCACTCGAGAACGCCGAACTGACCCACCGGATCAAGGGGGGAGGCGGCGGTCCAGAGGCTGCCGCCACTGGCCAGGTCGTAGAGCTCATTGAAGAGGGCCATGCGCAGGGGCTCGGCCAAATCGGTGCGCTCCAGCACCGGCTGTTGCCAGGTGTCGATGGCATCGCGCCAGGGGCGCCAATCGGCGAGGGCTTCTGCGGCGATGGCCCCGGCCTGGTTGCCCTCGGCCCCAAAGAAATCGGTGTAGCGGCGCAGGGCCCGGGTGCCGGTGGCAAAGGCCGTCACCGGCAAATCCCAGCTGATCACCAGGGGAATCTCCAGGCTTTCCCCCGGCGCCAGCTGGCAGCGCACCGCCAGGGCGGCGCTGGCTGGATCGGCGTCGCCACTGCTGCGGCTGTCGTTGCTGTTGGGGATCGAGCCATCCCGGGCAAAGGGGGCCCAGATCTCGCTGCCATCGCCACCGGGATTCCAGCGGCTGCAGCGCAGCACCTCGGGGATGCAGCCTGCTGATCCCTCGAGGTTTTCGCCGGTGGCGATGCACCACTGACCCTGGCCTTCATCCACAGGGGCGGAGCGCTGGCCCTCCAAAAGAATGCCCTTGAGGCCGGCCTGGTCCAGCCAGCGGTTGCTTTGGCCCGCCGTTGCGCCCACCGCCGGCACGTAGTTGTGCTCGGGGCTGCCGTCGTCGCGGAAGTGAACGGCGGCGGCGGGGTCGGTGTTGGTGAACCAGCCGGAGGTGTTGCGCCAGCTCAGCAACAGGGAAAGATCGAGGGGCTTGGTGGTGGGGTTGCGGAGGGTCCAGCGGAACACCGCCACCGGATAGCTGGTGCGCCGGTAATCGCCAGGCAGGATCGGGCTGAAGGCCTCACAGCGCACCTCGGCAGCAAACACATCGCTGTAATTGGTGCTGCTGATCGGGTAGCGGGCGGCGTAGGTGCCGGTGCTGCGGAGCTTGCCGTCGCTGTCGGTGCCGCTGGCGGGATACCAATCCCAGCTGCTGAGGGGTTCGCCGCTGCCAGGCCTGGAGGCATCGGCTTGCGGCTTCACCGCCAAGGCATGGGCCCGGCTGGTTTGGCCGTTGCTTTCAAACAAAGCGAATTGGCAATCGGGGATCACCCCAAACCAGTGCTCGCCGCCATCGAGGTGCCAGAGGTTGAAGCTGCCATCGGGGGCCCGGCCGATGCAGCCGGCCCCAAAGCCCCCCAGGGGCATGCCGTGGTTGGCCCCGTCGTCCAGGTTGCTGGCGTAGCGCACCGTGTAGGGCTTCTCCCAGCCCAGGCCGATGGGGCGCTGCCAGCTGGCGGTTGGGGCCTGCCAGGGGCCGGAACCAGCTCGCCCGGATCCCTTGCTCCGCAACAGCGGTGTCAAGGCGGAGAGGCCGAAGCGCGCCATGGGGCCAGAAAAGGTGCGCCCAGCTTGTCAGAGGTTGCTGGCATTGGCCTGGAAGCTGCCGTTCACCTCCTGGTCCACCAGGGCATCCAGGGTGACGGCGGAGCGCACCAGGGCTTGGTAGCGCTGCACCACCCGGCGGTTGCGTTCGATCCAGTTGCCGGCATCGCCGCCGGGCAGGCCGCTGCCGTCGCCGGCGAGGAGTTCGAGGTCGTTTTGCTGGGCCAGCAGGGCAAGCACCAAGTCATGGATGCGCTGGCGGCGATCAACCATGGGGGGCGCGGCGGAGCTCAGGGCATTTCATCATCGCGCTGGTGCCACGGGGAGCTTCCGATGGACCAAGGTCAGGGGTAAGCCGAGGTCAGTGATGAGCCACCCAACCCTGCCACCCATTGCCGGCCGCGAAGCCGAAATCCTGGCCCTGGTGCAGCAGGACCAGCCGGTGTTTCTGCCCCACACCAATCTCGAGCTGGAGCAGATCAGCTCAAGTTTTGCCTGTGCCCTGCACATGCACCAGCCCACGATTCCAGCCGGCGGCCAGGGAGAACTCATCTCCCATCTGCAATACATGGTGGAGCACCCGGGCGAGGGCGACAACCACAACGCCGAGCCCTTTGCCCAGTGCTACCAGCGCCTCGCCGAGATCATTCCCGAGCTGATTGCGGGCGGCTGCAACCCGCGAATCATGCTCGATTACTCCGGCAATTTGCTCTGGGGCTTTGGGCAGATGGGTCGCCACGACATCCTCGATGCCCTAAAACGCCTCGCCTGTGATCCGAGCCTGCAACCCCATGTGGAGTGGTTGGGAACGTTCTGGAGCCACGCGGTGGCGCCCTCCACGCCGATCCCCGATCTGAAGCTACAAATCCTGGCGTGGCAGCACCATTACGCGGCCCTGTTTGGCCCAGAGGCCCTGCAGCGGGTGAAGGGCTTCTCCCCACCGGAGATGCACCTGCCCAACCACCCCGACACGCTCTATGCCTTTGTGAAGGCCCTCAAAGAGTGCGGCTACCGCTGGCTTCTGGTGCAGGAACACAGCGTGGAAAACCCCGATGGCAGCAGCCTGCGGGACGACCAGAAGTACGGCCCCTGCCAACTGGTGGCCCGCAACTCCAGCGGGGAGAGCGTCAGCATCACCGCGCTGGTCAAAACCCAGGGCTCCGACACCAAGCTGGTGGGCCAGATGCAGCCCTGTTACGAAGCCCTCGGGCGCGGCCCGGTGACCCTGGGAGGCCGCACCATCCCTGCCCTCGTGGCCCAGATTGCCGACGGGGAAAACGGCGGCGTGATGATGAATGAATTCCCCCAGGCCTTCATCCAGGCCCACCAGCGCATCGCCGCCCAGCCCATCGCCGCCCAGGGCGGATCAGGGGCCCCGGTTTCCAACGACGCAACGGTTGCCAATCCCAAAACGGTTGCCAACCCCAAAACGGTTGCGATTAACGGCACCGAGTATCTCGAGTTGCTGGAGGCTGCTGGCGTGGAGCCCGGCGATTTCCCGTCAATTCAGGCCGTGCAGCAATACAAGCTTTGGCACCAGGTGGGCAGCCAACCAACCCCGGAATTGGTGGAAGCCGCGATCAGCGAGCTCCAGCGCAACGATCCCTCCTTCTCCATGGCCGGGGCCTCCTGGACCAACAACCTCAGTTGGGTGGAGGGCTACGCCAACGTGCTCGAGCCGATGGCCAGTCTGAGCGCCGCCTTTCACCAGCGCTTCGACCCCCTGGTGGCCGCCGATCCAGCCGTCACCCAGGGCGAGCCCTACCAGCAGGCGCTGCTCCACCTGCTGCTGCTGGAAACCAGCTGCTTCCGCTACTGGGGCCAGGGCAGCTGGACCGATTACGCCAGCGAGATCCACCGGCGTGGGGTGGCCTGCCTGGAGGCGTGCTGAGTCCCAGTACAAACCTGGGTCGGGCTCACCAGGGAAGCCATTCGATCCTCAGGCTGGGTCCCTGGCCGGTGGGTCAATTGGGGGAGCATCATGGCCCCAGCGGTCACGGACCTTCTGGGCAGCACGGCGACGGGAAGCGGGGGTGGGGTGCTCGCAGTCATCGGCACCGACGCCGGTGGCTTGGTAGGCCTGGCTCCCACCAGCCTGGAGCTGCTGCGCGGTGCCCAGCTTGTCTTGGCACCGACACGGTTGTTGGCGGAGTTGGCCCCTTGGTGGCAGGCCGAGCAGGCGGCCGGCCGGGTGCCGGCCCAGGGCTCCTGCCCGGAGCTTCTCACTAGCGACAGGCCCGAGCAGATGCTGGGTCCCTTGGGTGAGGCCTTGGCGGCGGGGCGCCCGGCCGTGTTGCTCGCCAGCGGCGACCCCCTCTGGTTTGGCATCGGCCGGGTGCTGCTGCAGCACTTCGCCCCCGGCCAGTTGCGTTTTTATCCCGCCCCCAGCTCCCTGCAATTGGCCTTTGCCCGCCTCGGCCGGCCCTGGCAGGACGCCAGCTGGGTGAGCTTGCATGGCCGCGATCCCGAGCCCCTGGCGGCGGCGCTGCAGAAACGGCCTGGCACCCTTGCGGTGTTGACCGATCCGGGGCGTGGTGGTGCCGAAGAGGTACGTCGGATCCTGCGGGCCTCGGGTCTGGAAGCGGCCTACGGCTTTTGGTTGTGTGAGCGGCTCGGCCACCCCCAGGAGCGGGTGCTGCGGCTTGAGCCCGCAGTCGCCATGCCCGCCGACCTCGATCCCCTCCATCTGGTGGTGCTGTTGGCCGAACCACCCGCTTCCATACCAGCGGTGAGCTTGCCCCTATTTGGTCTCGACGATGGCCTCTACCTGCAGCACGACGACCGGCCTGGGCTGATGACCAAGCGCGAGGTGCGCATCCAGGTGTTGGCGGAGTTGGACCTGCCCGCTTCCGGCGTGCTTTGGGATCTCGGGGCGGGGGTGGGCAGCATTGGCCTCGAGGCCCTGCGTCTGCGGCCCGACTTGCAGCTGTTTGCCCTGGAATCGCGCGGTGGTTCGGCGGGGCTGATTGCCGCCAATGCCGAACGCCTTGGGGTGCACCCTGCGGCCATCACCGAGGGTCGCGCCCCCCAGGCCCTGGCCTCCCTGCCCGATCCAGATCGGGTGGTGATCGGTGGGGGAGGCAAGGATCGCGTTGCCATCCTCCAAGCGGTACTCAAGCGGTTGCTGCCGGCTGGGGTGGTGGTGATCCCCCTGGCCACCATCGAAGCCCTGGCGGAGTTGCGGCCCGTGCTGGAGCAGGCCGGTTTGGCTGTGCGGGTTGGCCAGCTGCAGGCCTGGCGCGGGGCGGCCTTGGCCGATGGCACCCGTTTGGCGCCCCTTAACCCCGTGGTGCTGTTGCGGGGAGAATCAGAACCGGGGTGCCTGGCTTGATGCCGAGGACCTGGCTTTGGCCAGCTGCCAGCTCGATCACCCCATCCACGGCGGCATCGGGGCCGTAGCTGCGGCAGGGCAGGCGCATGCAGGGGGGCACGTTGGCCTCAATGGCGATCACTTGGCCACTGCGGACAAACAGCATGTCCAACGGTTCTGGGGTGCGGTGCATCCAGAACTTCACCGGCTGGGCGGGCAAGAAGGGGAACAGCATGCCCCGCAGGGCCGGCAACGCTGGGCGCAATTGCAGGCCCCACATTTGCTGTTGGGCTGTCTGGGCCACTTCCAGCAGGATGCAGGGCCCCGCCCCGCCATCCCCAAGGCACCACTGGGAATCGAGCGGCAAGGATTGGGGTGGGGGGGCAGCCAAGCCCGGTGCCTTCAGCGCGGTTGTGACCAGGGCTGCCGCTGCCAGCGTGGCCGCCGCAAGGGTTTGCAAGGCGCGGTGTTGATGGCTAGGCATGGACATCAAGCATGGCGGGCGTCGAGGTTGGGCATGCGTTCACTGAGGCAATAGCCATGGCCGCGCACCGTGTGAATTAAGCGCTTTTCGCCGCCTTCTTCCAGCTTTTGGCGCAGGTAGCGCACGTAAACCTCGATCACGTTGCTGGCAGCACCTTGCTGGTCGTCCCACACCAGCCGCAGGATTTGCTCGCGGCTCACCACCGTGCCCTTGCGCTCCAACAGCAGGATCAGCAATTGGTATTCCCTCGCCGTCAGGCCCACGCTGCGGTTGCCCCGTTTCACCTGGCGGCCGCTGGGGTTGACCACCAGATCCCCAACTTGCAACAGCTGAACAGGCACGTTGGCGCGACGCCCTAGGTCGAGGTGGACCCGCAGGCGCATCAACAGATCACTGGGTCCGTGGCTGGAGAGCCAAAAGTCGTCGGCGCCGCTGCTCAGGCAGCTGGCCCGGGCTTCGATGCTGTCCTCTTGGACATCGACAAGCAGGGGGATGGCGCCGAGCTGGGCCCGAAGCTCGGGGATCGATCCCAAGTGGTTGCTGGAGATCAGCACCGCATCCGGCCCCTGGTTGGGATCCGCGTCCAAGGTGGGGGTATAGCCCGAAGCCTCCAACCTGGAAGCCAGGCCAGCGGCATCGGCACCCACCAACAGCACCACGGGTTTGGCCATTCCGACGGCTTCGGCCTTGAGGGGGGGCTCAACCATTGCCCGGTTTCGCCACGTGGGGCAGGCCCCAGCCCAACTTGTTGCGCAACACCTGGAAAAACTCGTGGTCCACGAGTCGCACAAAGCGCACGGGGTTGTCGCTGCGGCGAATCAGCACCCGGTCTTCCGGCCAGATGTAACAACCGGCGCTGCCATCCACCACCATCATCAGCCGCTCTGGCGTGGCCGGAAACACGGTGACCGGTTCGTGGTCACTGAACACCAGGGCCCGAGAGGCGAGGGAGTGGGGCGCAATCGGCGTCAGCTGGAGCACCGGGCAATCGGGGGTGATCACTGGGCCGCCGGCGCTGAGGGCGTAGGCGGTGGAACCAGTGGGCGTTGAGAGAATCACGCCGTCGGCGGCAATGTCCACCGGGGCATGGCGACCGATCGCAATCTCGAAATGGCACATGCTCGTGAGGGGCTCCCGGTGCAGGGCCATTTCGTTGAGGCACAGCACTTCCCAGCGCCGTTGGTCGCCGCGCATCACGCTCACGATCAACATGGTGCGCTCTTCCACGGTCCAGTCACCGGCAAGGATTTGATCTATGGCCTGGTCCAAGTCGTTCAGGTAGGCCTCGGCCAGGAACCCCAGGTGGCCGGTATTGATCGTGAGGATGGGGACGCCAATCGGCGCGGTTTGGCGGGCCGCCGAGAGCACCGTGCCATCGCCGCCCAGCACCACGGCTAAGGACATGTCGGCCCCGAAGCTGGTGGGCACGCAGGCGGCATGGCCATGGGCGCGCAGGTGCTGGTCGGGGTTGGCAAAGCCCACCATCCCTCCGGCACTGCTGACGCGCACCACCTCATGGCCCGCCTTGGTGAAGCGGGCCTCGATGGCGACGGCCGTGGCGAGGGCCACATCCTTGCCGTCATTGACGATCAGTCCGACGCGGGGCACCGATCGGTGGCGGAGGCTGCCTGAGTTTATGGGGCCTGGCGGCCTAAAACTGCTCGAGGAAGCGCTGATCGCTGGTGTAGAGCCGCCGGATGTCGTCGATGCCGTGGCGCACCATGCAGAAGCGCTCCACCCCAAGGCCCGCGGCAAAGCCACTCCAGCGCTCCGGATCCAGGCCCATGCCCGTCAGCACGGCGGGGTCAACCATGCCGCAACCCATCACTTCCAGCCAGCGGCCGCGCCATTGCACGTCCACCTCCGCCGAGGGTTCGGTGAAGGGGAAATAGCTGGCGCGAAAGCGCACCGGCAGATCGCCAAAGAAGCGCTGCAGGAAGGTGGTCACCGTGCCGCGCAGGTGGGTGAAATCCAGCCCCTCATCGATCGCCAACACTTCCACCTGGTGGAACACCGGTGAGTGGGTGGCATCCACCGCATCGCGTCGATAGACCCGGCCCGGGGCAATCACCCGCACGGGCGGGGGATTGGTTTCCAGGTAGCGAATTTGCACCGGGGAGGTGTGGGTGCGGAGCAGCCGGCCATCCCCCAGGTAAAAGGTGTCCTGCATGTCCCGGGCTGGGTGGTGCTCGGGGATGTTGAGAGCACTGAAGTTGTAGTAGTCGGTTTCGATTTCGGGCCCCTCGGACACCCGGTAGCCCAGGCCGGCAAAGATGTCGACGATTTCTTCGGTGGTGCTGATCAGGGGATGGCGATGGCCCGGCGGCGTGAAGCTGGCGGGGGCTGTGACATCCAGGGTTTCGGCGGCGATGCGCTTGGCCATGGCGGCCCCTTTGACCGCGGCCAGGCGATCCGCCATCAGGGTTTGCACCTGCTCTTTGAGCACGTTGGCGCGCTGGCCCACCAGGGGGCGCTCGTCGCCGGGAAGCTTGCCCATGGCCCCGAGTACGCCGGAGAGCTTGCCCTTTTTGCCCAGGAGCCCCACCCGCAGGTCTTCCAATTCCGTGGCGGTGGCGGCCGCGGCGATCGCTTGCGCAGCCTCCGCTTCCAGGTGCTCGAGCTGGTCGGTGAGCTGCTGGAGGGACACGGTGGCGCTCACGGTTGGGGCTGGGAGATCTGAGACTGTAAAGAGGCGACCCGGTTCATCAGGCTTCTCGCAATGGCACCGCTCAAGATCCTGATCAGCAACGACGACGGCGTCTTTGCCGATGGCATTCGCACCCTCGCCAATGCGGCCTCAGCCCGCGGCCACCAGGTGAGTGTGGTGTGCCCCGACCAAGAACGCTCCGCCACGGGCCATGGCCTCACCCTGCACGCCCCCATCCGGGCGGAGCGGGCCGATGAATTATTCGACGATGGGGTGCGGGCCTGGGCCTGCAGTGGCACCCCCAGTGACTGCGTCAAGCTCGCCCTGTTTTCCCTGCTGGAGGAGTGGCCCGATCTGGTGCTCTCCGGCATCAACCACGGTCCCAACCTCGGCACTGATGTGCTCTATTCCGGCACCGTGTCGGCGGCGATGGAGGGCACCATCGAAGGCCTGAAGGCCCTGGCGGTGAGCAGCGCCGACTTCCAATGGCGTCAGTTTGGGCCGGCAGCCCAGCTCGCCCTCGATGTGGCGGAGCGGATGCTCAACGAGGGCTGGCCCGAGGGCATGCTGCTCAACCTCAACGTGCCGCCCAGGCCCTTGGAGGCGATGGGCCCGCTGCGCTGGTGCCGCAATGCGGTGCGGCGCTACACCGATCAATTCGACCAGCGGGTGGATCCCCGCGGCCGCACCTATTACTGGCTGGCCGGTGAGGTGGCCAACGACCTGGAGGCGGAGGTTTCCGGCCCCCCCCAATGGCCCACGGATGTGGCCCACGTGCACGCCGGTGGGGTGGCGCTCACCCCCTTGCAGCCCGACATCTTCTGGCGTGGGGCCACCCGCGACCTCCCTGACTTGTAGGCCTTCACGGGATCAAGCCGCTCGATTAAGCAGATCGGCCAACCAGATCAATCAAGCAGATCGGTAAATCCGTTGCAGCATCCAGATGCTCAACCACAGGCCAATCAGGTGGGCAAACAGCACCTGGGTGTTGCTCAGCACCGAGAGCATCTCGAGCGAGGTGATCGGGTAATTGGTGATGCGGCCGCCGGGGGTGGTCATCGCGCCACCAAAGGCGAAGCCGGCCTGCATGGAGGCCTGGAAGAACAGGCTGCCCGCGAGGGATTGATAGCCCACCGCTGCGAGGGTTAGACCCGCCAAGTCGGCCACCAGGCCCCGCTTGATCAGGCGGGCCGTTTCCCCCTTGCTGGGCCGGGTGGGGCTGTTGAGGGCGCGGCCGCAACGAATGATCAGCCAGCTCTGCCAGAGGCACCAGAGCAACACGAAGAAGGCCAGCGAGGTGAGTGAGAGGCCCGGGGCCAGGCCGAGGGCCCGGTTGGTGCCGCCTGCGATTTGGCCGCCAATGTTGCTGAACAGCAGCACCCCCATCACCACCACCCCAAGCACCACCTGGGCCCAGAACCGCACCCAGCCCATGCGCCGCAGGGCCGCCGAAATCAGCTGGATGTCGAGACGGTCGGCCATTGCGGCGGGATCGGGTGACCCAAAGTTGCCATGGGAGGATCAATTTGGCCTCCCTTGCCCTTGGGTTCCGTAGCGTTGATACCCCTGCGATCACCCCAGGACACCCAGCGGCCCACGGCCATTGCCCTGGGCAGTTTTGATGGCCTGCACCAGGGGCACCGTCGGGTGATTGCCGCCGTCACCGGTGCTACGGCCAGGGCTGCGGGTTTGGTGCCCAGCGTGGTGAGTTTTTGGCCCCATCCCCGGGAGGTGTTGCATGGGGAGACCCGGCTGCGCCTGGACTTACCAGCTGAAAAACTCGAACTGCTTGAACCCTTAGGTATTGAGCAGCTGGTGCTGGTGCCCTTTGATCCGGCCTTGGCGGCGCTCACGCCAGAGGCTTTTGTGGAGCAGGTGTTGGTGGGTCAGCTGGCCGCAGGACTCGTGGCCGTGGGTGAAAACTTTCGCTTTGGCAAGGGCCGTAGTGGGGATACGGCAGCCCTGATCGCCTTGGGCCACCGCCATGGCCTGGCCGTGGAGGTGCTGCCGATGCTGTGGGATGGCCCCGAGCGGGTGAGCAGCAGCAGGATCCGCCGCGCCCTGGCGGCTGGGGATCTCCAGGAGGCGGGCCGCTTGCTCGAGCGCCCCTATCGCTTCACGGGGCAGGTGGTGCAAGGCCGGGGCCTGGGCCGCAAGCTGGGCTGGCCGACGGCCAATCTCCAGGTGGATGGCCGCAAGTTTTTACCCCTCGAAGGGGTTTACGCCGCCATGGCTTCGGTGGCAGGCGGAGCGCCACTTCCTGCCGTGATGAATCTGGGGCCCCAGCCCACGGTGGATCCTCTGGCCCCGTCCGCGGTGGAAGTCCATCTCTTGGACCGTTCGCTAGAGCTGGTGGGGCAGGAGCTCCGGATCGAGCCAATCAAGCTGCTGCGCACCCAGTGCGCCTTTGCCAACGTCGAGGCCCTCAGCGCCCAGATCGGGGCCGATGCCGAGGCGGCCCGCCAACTCTGTAGGACCTACGCGGCCGGATAGGCGTGGGTGAGGCCCCACCCGATGAAGGTGGCGATACCCCCCAGCAGCAGAATCCCTGAAATCAGTACGAGCATCGGGCTGCCCTGGTCCATGGCCACCGGCCTTGCGCAGAGGCCCCACCCTAAACAGCCCAAGCCATTACGCCATGTGTTCTGCCGATTCCCCCAACCCCGAACAACTGGCCGTGGCCCGGCTGCTTGATGCGAACCTCGATCGCGCGCGCGAGGGGCTGCGGGTGCTGGAAGACTGGGCCCGCTTTGGGGTTGATCGCGCCGATCTGGTGGCCCGCACCAAGGACATGCGCCAGCGCTTGGGCCGGCTGCATCGCGATGACTACAAGCTGGCACGCCACACCGCCACTGACCCTGCAGCGGGCATGGGCCATCCCGCCCAACAGGAACGCTTGAGTCCGTCCCAGATTGTGGGCGCCAATGCCGGGCGGGTGCATGAAGCCCTGCGGGTCCTGGAGGAATTTGGCCGCAGCATCGATCCTGGGCTGGCCAGCGAAGCTGCCGCCCTGCGCTACGGCCTCTACGACCTGGAGGTGGATTTGCTTCAGGCTTCTAGGGGCGGCCAGCAGCGCAGGCAACTCCTGGCCCAGTGCCACCTTTATTTGGTGAGTAGCCCGGTGCCAGGGCTCGAGGCGGTGGTGGCGGCGGCCCTGGGGGCTGGGGTGCGGCTGGTGCAATACCGGGCAAAAGACGGGTCCCCATGGGGGCAGGACGGCTCCCCAATCGATGACAGCCAGCGGCTGCAGCAAGCCCGCCAGCTGCGCCAGCTCTGCGCCAGCCATGGGGCCCTGTTCATCGTCAATGACCGGATCGATTTGGCCCTTGCCGTGGAAGCCGATGGGGTGCACCTGGGCCAGGGTGATTTGCCCCCGGCGGTGGCGCGCCAGTTGCTGGGCCCCGAGCGTTTGATTGGCCGCAGCACCCACAGCATCGATCAGTTGCGCCAAGCGGTGGCGGATGGTTGTGACTACGTGGGGGTGGGTCCGGTGAATGCCACGCCCACCAAGCCAGGCCGGGAACCGGTGGGCCTCGACTACGTGCGTCAAGCGGCGGCCGAAAGCCCGATCCCCTTCTTTGCCATTGGCGGTTTGGAGTGCGCCAATCTGGAGGCCGTGCGTCAGGCGGGAGCCCAGCGGGTGGCGGTGGTGCGGGCGATCACGGCGGCCGCCGATCCGGCAGCGGCCACCACGGCCCTGCTGCAGGCCCTGGGGCAACAGGCTTGATGGAGACAATCAGCCCATGACCTCGATCACGATCCAGCTCAATGGTGAGGCGCGCCACTGCCTGGCCGGTTTGACCCTGCCAGAGGTGCTCGAAGCCTGGGGCTATCGGCCCCAATTGGTGGTGGTGGAATTCAATGGCGAGATCCTGCCCCGCAGCAGTTGGGCGGATCAGCTGGTGGTGGAATCCGATTCCCTCGAGGTGGTCACCATCGTGGGGGGTGGTTCCTAGATTTTGTTCACTTGCATAGGCGCCTTGGCGCTCCCCTCCCGCCGGCTTGTGACCCGCTGCCTGAGCTGGTTGACCCTGCCTGTCCTCACCATGGTTCTGTTGGTGGTTCGGCCAGACCCCAGTTGGGCGGCCAGTGGTGGCCGCATTGGCGGCGGCAGCTTTCGCTCCTCCCCCTCCATGCCCCGCAGTTATGGCGGTGGGGGTTATGGCGGCGGCTACCGGGGAGGCTACGGGGGCGGGGGAATTGGCTTTCCCTTTCTGATCCCAATGTTTGGTTTTGGCGGCGGCGGCCTATTTGGCTTTTTGGTCTTGATGGCCGTGGTGGGTTTGCTGGTCAATGCCGTTCGTGGTGGCGGTGGTGGCCAAGGGGGCGGGCCCTCCCTGGCCAGCGGCCGTGGTGGCGATCTGGCCTACGGCTCCCGCCCCGATGGTCCGGTGACCATTGCCCAGGTGCAGGTGGGCCTCTTGGCCACGGCCCGCGATCTGCAAACCGATCTGCGCCGGCTCGCCTCCAGTGCAGACACCAGCCAAGCAGCCGGACTGCAGAAGGCTCTTCAAGAAACCACCCTCGCCCTGTTGCGCCATCCCGATCTTTGGGTGTACGCCAATAGCGAGGTGGGCCAGGTGCCCTTTGCGAGCGCCGAATCCACCTTCAATCGCCTGTCGATGGGCGAGCGCAGCAAGCTCGATCGCGAGATCACCACCAACGTGGCTGGTCAGCGCCTCAACGCTGGCGATGGGGTCTCAGGTGACAGCGACGCCAGTAGCGATTTTATTGCCATCACCCTGCTGGTGGCTAGCCGTAACAAGCTGGCGCTCAAGGGTTCCGACACGGCGGAGCAGTTGCGCCAGTCGCTGCAGCAATTGGGGGCTGTGGGTGTGGATGATCTGATCGCCTTGGAAGTGATCTGGCAGCCCGAAGGGGTGGGCGAAGTGCTGAGCACCGATGCCTTGATTACGGCCTATCCGGATTTGCAACACCTCTGAACCTTTCTGCCCAGCTCCCGCCAGCGGGCTCTTGAGGGCCGCCCCTGCCGATCGCTCCGTTGCCAAGGGAGTCGTAAACGGGCTTCGAAGACTGCTCACCTAGCACTTGTAGCGAGGGGGAGTTGTTCGCACACTGGGGCGAACTGCTAACCGCATCGATGGGGCGCCAATCCCCTCATTGGGTGAATACACCGGTGCTGCTGCAGGCCCTGGAGCGCTATGAGCAGGGCAACCTGCCCCGCTCGATGCAGCTCTGGATCCAACAGCTGCTCGAGATCGAGGTCCCATCGAAAGCCCCCCTCCGCAAGTCCTGCGGCTGATCTCAGTTGATGCGGCCCAGGATCCGCAGGGCCGCCATGGCGGCCCCATAGCCGTTGTCGATGTTCACCACGGTGAGCCCAGGGGCGCAGCTGGCCAGCATGCCGTGCAGGGCGGCCATGCCTCCCGCACCCACCCCGTAACCCACGGCCACGGGCACGCCGATCACGGGATGGGGCACCAGGCCAGCCACTACGGTGGGCAGGGCCCCTTCCATGCCGGCGCAGGCGATCACCACAGCCGCAGTGGCGAGGTCGGGAAGACGATCGAGCAGCCGATGCAACCCAGCCACGCCCACATCCAGCAGGCGTTCGCTTGCGATGCCATGGCAGGCCAGGGCCAGTTGCGCTTCGGCGACCACGGTTAGATCGCTGGTGCCGCCTCCCAGCACGGCCACGGTACCCAGGTTGGGATTGGCCGCAGGAATGGCTCCAGCGGTGAGGCAACGGGCCTCCAGGTGGTGCGTGATGGCGATCTCCGGCAGCAGCTCGATGACGGCCCGGGCCTTGGCTGGTTCCACCCGGGTGGCCAGGGCTAGCTCTGAGGCTGCATGGAAACTGGCCACAATCGCGGCGATCTGCTCAGCGCTTTTGGTCTCGCCCCAGATGGCCTCCACCATGCCAAGCCGGTGGAGGCGCTGCAGGTCCAACTGATATTGGAGATTTCTCTTGGGCTGGGAATCACTCATGGTTTGGAGCTGACGCATGGCTTTTCCCACACCATCTCCACCAGCGCTGGCGTCACCCAGAGACTGGAATGGCCCATGGCGTGGCTGAGGTCGGCATCCAGCTCCTCCTGATCGCCCGGGCTCCACAGCCCGGCGGCGGCCAGTTGGGCCGGGTAGCTGTCCAGGAAATCCTGCAGCCAGTGGGCCTTGGGGGCATCGCTGGGGCAGCAGGCCATCAAGCTGCGGCAGTGTTTGAGGCGCAGGCCGCGGGCCTCGAGCAGGGCCGGCAAGCGCTGGGCCACATGGGGGTCGCCACCATGGTCGCGCCAGTGCTGGATGCAGCGGGAAACGAAGCGATCCAGTGCAGCTCCCCTGGGACAGAGCGCGAAGGTATCCCATTGCCCGTATTCGTGGAGGACCAGCGTGCCGCCGGGGCGGAGGGCCCTGGAGATCAGATCCAGCAAGGGATCGAGATCGCCCAGAAACATGGCCACCCAACGGCACCAGGCCCCATCCCATTGACCCTCCCCTAGGCCATGGGCGGCGGAGGGTTGGAAGGCGAGTTCGACGGCGCTGGTTTGGTTCAGATCCAACGCCAGGGTGTGGAGTTGACGGAGGTTGCTGCGCCGCGCCTGGGCTTGCAGGTGCTCCAGGTAGGCACTGGCGTTGTCGATGGCGAGCACGGTGCCGGTGGGGCCCACCCGTTGGGCCAGATCCAGGCTGGCAAAGCCCGGTCCGCAGCCCACATCCAGCAGGCGCTGGCCCGCTCCCCAACCGGCTTGCTGCCAGACATGGATGCAGTCATCTCGCCAGATGGCGTGTTGGCGTTGCAGCCGCTCCCGCTCCCCGTCGTGGCTGCCCAGCACATAGCTGGCGCTGGAGCCGGAGGCCCTCACTGGCTTTGCAGGGCCACGGGTTGCAGGGCGAGAGGTTGGAGTTCTCCTTCAAACACCAGGGGGAACGGATTGCCTGCCGATGTGCCGGTGGCCTGGCGGGCCAGCTGCTCGAAACGTTCCTGCACGGCCACCACAGCTTCCGCTGGGATGGACTTCCACTGGTCTTTGCTGGCCCAACGGATCAGCAGGGTGCCTTCTTCCCGTTCGGCATCCCACAGCAGTTGCCGATCCAGGAAGCCGTCCTGCTGGGCCAGCCAGGGTTCCCAGCTGCCCTGCTCCGCCGCCAACCAAGCCTGGCGGCCTTCTGCCGGCACCTTGACCCGCAGGTGCTCCACCACAGAGACGTCGTAGCTGCTCGAGGAATCCTGGAGCGCGGCAATTGCCCCGTCGGGATGGCCGGCGAGCAGCATCACCAGGCTGAGCATGAGGCCCATCAACCTAGACAGCCCATCGGGCCAGGGGTGAAGCCGGGTCATCCCTTTTGGAGCAGGGCCACGGCGTGGCAGGAGATGCCCTCCTCCCGGCCCTCGGCCCCCAGTTTTTCGTTGGTGGTGGCCTTGACACCCACCTGATCGGCATCGAGGGCCATGCGGCTGGCGATGGCGGATCGCATCGCTTCGATGTGGGGTTTGAGCTTCGGGCGCTCCGCGACCACCACCGAATCCACATTGACCACGCTCCAGCCCCGCTCCCGCACCAAGGCCACCACCTGCTCAAGCAGCACCAGGCTGTCGGCGCCCTTCCACTGCGGATCGTCGGGGGGGAAGTACTTGCCGATATCGCCCAGGCTCAAGGCGCCCAACAGGGCGTCCATGATCGCGTGCACGAGCACGTCGGCATCGCTGTGGCCATCGAGGCCTAGGCCATCGGGATGGTCCAGTTGTTGACCGCCCAGGATCAGCGGTCTGCCGTCCACCAGACGATGGATGTCGTAGCCGTTACCGATACGCAACTCCATTGATAATCCAGTTGAGGGAAGGGATTTCGAGGACCAATGCAAACCTGCTAATCAGTTGGCACTTTGCTTTGCAAGCTTTTCTGTGGGGGGGTTCAGTTTTTACTCCCTGGGCAATTTAGGGCTACTTCTGCGGCTCTTGCTGCCCTTTGCTGCAGTATTCAAGTCGTAAAGTTGTGGGTAAGCCATTCAAAAAGCGGATGGATCTGTTAGTTTCGGATACCACGTATTGGGCGCATGAAATTAGCTGCTTTGATGGGTGCCGGACTGATTTCCCTGGCGACAGCGCCTGCTTTCGCTTCCTGCAACCAAATTGGGTATAACCGAGTTTGTGACGGGATAGCCGGCCCCCGGGGGACCTACCCAGATCGGAGGGTTAACGGTGGCACCACCTATTACAAGATTGGCTGGGGCAAAAACACGAGACAGGTCGTGCAAGCCGCTCCGAATTACAGCGGAGGATACACTAGAAAGACAAATACCTTTTTTAACTGATAGGCGCTTAGTTGTTCTAGGCTCTCTAGCAGGGAGTTTTATGCCTTCTCTGTTTTCTCAGTCATCTAGTCTCAGCCCCAGGCAAGGATTTTGAGGCGGAGAGCATCTGGTCCACCTTGTCCAGCTCTCGACAATCATCGATGCCGTATTCGGCAAGGATTATGCTGCAGCGTCGGTATCTTTCAGGAAAGATGTCATATTTTGGCTGCCAAATACAATGCCTTGATTAAGGATAGGTCCTGGATCGGTGCTTGCCCTTCCGGTTGCTTTTTGATCCATACCTCTTCTTAGTGCTACTAGCAGCAGGGGTGTGGCGGCTCCAGCGTGTTGGATTTGCATGAGCTGCATGGGGCCTGCTGCTTGGGGAGTCGGGCCCCTTGGGAACCAATCTTTCAGGCGCTGGCGGTGTTGGGTTCGCTGCAGGCCTGCTCCCAGCGCGCATAGAGATCGGGCCGGCGTTCGCGGGTGCGCTGCTGCTGCTGCTCTGCCCGCCAGCGGGCAATGGCCCCGTGGTCGCCGGAGCGCAACACCGCCGGCACCTCCATCCCTTGAAACGCCGCCGGCCTCGTGTAGTGGGGATGCTCTAGCAGCAGGGTGCTGTGGCTTTCCTCGTCCAAGGAGGCCGCCGTGCCCACCGTGCCGGGTAGGAGTCGCACCACGCCATTGATGATCGTGGCTGCCGGCAATTCGCCGCCGGTCAGCACGAAATCACCGATCGATACCTCCTCGTTGGCCAGGGGACGAATCCGTTCGTCGAAGCCCTCGTAGTGGCCGCAGAGAAACACCAGCTGGTCGTAGTCCGTTGCCCAGCGGCGCAGATCGGCCTGCAGTAGCGGCTGGCCCTGGGGGCTCATCAGCAGCACCCGCCGCCGCGGCAGCACGGGGATCGCCCCGAAGGCGGCGTACACCGGCTCGGGTTTGAGCACCATGCCCGCGCCACCGCCGTAGGGCTCGTCGTCGACCTTGCGGTACTTGTCGGTGGCGTAATCGCGGGGATTGTGGGTGTGGAGTTCGGCGATGCCGGCCCCAAAGGCCCTGCCGATCACCCCCAGCCCCAGCAGGGGCGCAAAGGCCTCAGGGGCCAGGCTGACCACATCGAGTCTCATGGGCAGCAGGGGGGCCATGGGTTTCAGGCCTTGCTCACCCGCCGGATTTCGGAGCTGAAGTGGGCGCGGGCAGGGTTGCCATCGCCCTGGTTGGCCACGCTGGAGCGCAGGCGCAGGTTGGGCTTGGTGAACCAGATGCGTTCGCGCACCTGCTGGCCCTGGGCTTCCAGCACCAGCTCCAGGCTGCCATCGGCCCAGAGCTGCCATCGGCCTTGATCGGCCCCGCAGCGGTAGCTGCCGTCGTTGTGGAAGAGCAGTTGTTGCTGCAGCCCGTCCTTGGGGCCTTGGCTCAGGCCACCCGGTGCTCCATTGGTTTCAGGCTCGAGGTAGGTCACCAGCAGTTCGCAACGCTCGCTGCTGTGCCACTCATCGCCGTTGACTTCGCCATCTGGTTTGCCGATTGCTTCGCCTTCAGGGGAGCCCTCTCCCGCGGCTAAGGCCGTGGGCTCATCGAGGGCAAAGGTGCTGTTGAGGCCCATCCACTCGCCGGCGCAGAACCGCAGGAAATCAGCGATCTCCTGGGGCGGAAAGGGGATGGCACCGGCGGCTGACTCGCTCATGGAAGCCATTCTCTCAGCTGGTAGCGGTTCAGATGCTGGGAGCTCGTCTGGTGGCAGCTCAATCGCCCCGGTAGCCCAGTTCAGCCAGCCGGGCCGCATTGCGCCGCCAGCCTGGTACCACCTTCACAAACAACTCCAGATACACAGGGCCTGAGAACACTTTCTCCATCTGTAGGCGGGCTCCCTGGCCAATGGTTTTGAGCATCTGGCCGCCCTTGCCGATCAGGATTCCCTTCTGGCTCGAGCGCTCCACCAGCACCGTCGCGAGGATGGCTGTGCGGGGGCCATCGTCCACGACGCGATCGATGCTGACGGCCACCGAATGGGGCACTTCCTCGCGGGTGTGCTGCAGCACCTGTTCGCGGATCAATTCGGCCATGAGCAGCTGCTCGGGTTGGTCGCTCACCGCATCGGCGGGATAGAGCTGGGGGCCCAGGGGTAATTCGGCTGCCAACGCCTGCACCAGCGCTTCGGTGCCGTCGCCATGGAGGGCGCTGCAGGGGTGCAGGGGCCAGTTGAGCTTGGCTCGAGGCTCGGGGATGGCGAAGTCCCCCTCGCCGGCGAGCATCCTGCGGTAGCTGACAAGCAGCTCCTCAGCCCGCTCGGGATCGACCCGATCACTTTTGTTGAGCGCCACATGCACCGGGGCCCGGCAATGGCGCAAGAGATCCACGATGAAGCCATCCCCCCGACCCGCCGGTTCGCTGCCATCCACCAGGAGCAGCACCACATCCACTTCGCCAATGGCGCCGCGGGCGCTTTGCACCAGCCGTTCGCCGAGGAGATGGTGGGGCTTGTGGATCCCGGGCGTATCCAGCAGCACCAGCTGGGCGCTGGGGGTGGTGAGGATCGCCCGCAGCCGGTTGCGGGTGGTTTGGGCGATGGGGGAGGTGATCGCCACCTTCGTGCCCACCAATTGGTTGAGCAGGGTGGATTTACCCACGTTGGGCCGGCCGATCAGGGCCACAAACCCGGAGCGAAACCCCTCCGGCGTGCCCCCTGGGCCCTCGGCCCCCAGGCCCGCCAGTAACCGGGCCGATTCGGCCGGATCGGGGATCGGCAGCAGTTGGCCGCTCTCGACGTCGTTGGCGTGGCTTGACTCCATAACCTCAACACTGCCAGTTCATCGGCCCCCATGGTTGATCCAGCTCCCTCTCAAGCCATTTCCAAGCCCAATTTCCAACAGGCCATGGAGATCACGGCCCAGTGGCTAGGCCTTTGGGAGCAGGGCGAGCTCAGTGATGAGGTGCTGGCCGATCGGGTGGCGGAGTTGGTGGCAAGTCGGGACGGGGCCCGGGGCTTTTTTGTGGTGAGCCTGGCTGGGGATTGCCCGCTGATGGATCGCTTGCCCGATCCGGTGGTGATCCAGTTGCGCTCTGCAGGTGAGGGGGTGGTGGATTTGAGCGCACGCAATTTGGCGATGAGCACGGCCATGGCGCTGCACCACGGGCGCTCGGGTGATCCTGCCCAGCAGGGGGCCTCCGAGCGGGTGCAGTTGCGCTGCACTGAACTGCTGCGCTGCCTGGAGCCGGAGGTGGTGAAGGGGCGCCTCGAGTTGCTGCTGGCTGCAGCCCAAGGTGCCCCTGGCGATGACCAGGCCTTTCTGGAGCGCTGGGGCTATGACGCCGACCAGAAGCGGGCAATCGCGGAGGCGATCTTGGCGGTGGCGGAAGATCCGACCTGAGCTGCCGGATGTGAGCTCTCGGAAGCGTTGGGTTTGAAACAAAAAATCCAGGTAGGGTACAGGTAGTACACAACCTGGATTTGCAGTTTTTGATATTTAGATCTGGACCAACCGGTTTTTGAGGTTGGACCGAATTAGTCGCGGCGACCACCACCCTGGAGGGCAATAATCAGGCGCAGGATGAAGATGAACAGGTTGATGTAGGTGAGGTACATGCCCAAGGCGCCGGCTAGGTACTGGTCGTCGCTGTAGGTGCGGGGCATGGTGTAAAAGTCGACAAACGCCGCTCCCACAAAGAGCACGGTGCCAAAGCCGGCGATCAGCAGCTCAAAGCCTGTGCCATGGAAAGTGCCAGGAGCGAAGATTCCGCCCACGATCTGCACGACCATGGCGATCAGCAGGCCGACGATGCCAAGCCCCACCACGCCACTGAGGGCCTGGCCGAGGCTGTCGCTCATCCGGCGCCCCACCACCGATGCGGCCACGAAGGTGATGCCGGTGGCCAGGGCCGCCGTGCCGATCGAGCCGATGCCGGCTGTGCCGATCGCCATGGCCACGATGCCGCTGAGGGTGAAGCCAGTCAGCAGGCTGTAGAGCGTCAGGATCGGCAGGGCCGTGGCGTTGTTGCCCTTCATGGCCACGTTTTGGGCCACGAAGAAGAGGATGAAGTTGCCGATCAAGGCCACCCAAAAGAGGGGCATGAACAGGGGCGGATTGCTGGCCATCAGGGCCAAGCCGCCCGTGACACCGCCGGCGGTGAGGACCATGCCGCCACCGACATAGGGCAGGGCCTTGTTAACCACATTGGGGCCAACCAGGGCGCCGCTTTGGGCCTCGCGGATGGCCTGTTGGAAATTGCTGCTGGCCGGCATGGCTCACCAGGTAATGGATTAAACCCATCCTGCCAGCGATTAGCTGACAGTGGTTGGGGTGGGAGTGTGGATCTCCCTATGGACGCCGTTGCTGGTCCCGTTGCGCATGGCTGTTGTCGCGTTGCGCACGGTTTTCATCGCGTTGCGCATGGCTGTTGTCGCGTTGCGCATACGCCTGGACCAGCCGTTGCACCAGGGGATGGCGGACCACATCGGCGGCCGTGAGCCGGCAGATGGCCACACCCTCGACCCCTTCCAGCACCTGGGCGGCTTCGCTGAGGCCGCTCATCACCCCTGGGGGCAGGTCCACCTGGGTGGGATCGCCAGTCACCACCATGCGGGAGTTGTCGCCCAGCCGGGTGAGCAGCATGCGCATTTGGCCGGTGGTCGTGTTTTGGGCCTCATCGAGGATCACAAAGGCATCGGCCAGGGTGCGACCGCGCATGTAGGCCAACGGCGCCACTTCGATCACCCCCTTCTCGAGCAGGGCGGTGGTCCGTTCGGCCCCCAGCAGGGTGTGGAGGGCGTCGTAGAGGGGGCGCAGGTAGGGGTCCACCTTTTGCTGGAGGTCTCCGGGGAGAAACCCCAGCCGTTCGCCTGCCTCCACCGCTGGCCGGGTGAGCACCAGGCGCTCCACCTTGCGCTCGCTCAGCATGCGCACCGCCAGCACCGTGGCTAGGAAAGTCTTGCCCGTGCCGGCAGGGCCCAGGGCCAGGGTGAGGTCGTGGCCTTCCATGGCCTCGACATAGGCCTTTTGCTTCAGGGTGCGCGGACGCAGGGCTTTGCCGTGTTGGCTTTTGGCCAGCACCTGGCGCCCCATCTGTTGGTGTTCTTGGCCCCGGCCGGTATCTAAGGCCTGAAGGGCGATTTGAATGTCCACTTGGCCGATGGCCTGGCCGTCTTCCCAGAGCGGGCGAAGCAACTCCACCAAGGCCGCTGCCCGCTCTAGCTGGTTGGGGCGGGCGCGAATGACCAAGTCCAATCCCCGCAACACGATCGAAGCGCCGGTGAGGGCTTCGAGCCGATGCAGGGCCGTGGACTGCTCGTCACCCGCAATGGCCAGGGCCGCTGCGGGATTGGGCAAGGTGATGGGAAAGCTGATCAGCCCTTCGGGCTCAGCCATGGGAGCTGGGCTCAGGCTTCCGCTGGGGCGTCTTCGGCAGGTGCCTCTGCAGCAACTGCAGCGGCTTCAGCTTCTGCCTTGGCAGCTTCAGCAGCGGCTTCAGCTTCAGCCTTGGCGGCAGCAGCGGCGGCCTCAGCTTCTTTCTTGGCCTGCTTGGCGGCGGCGTCGCGGGCGTCAGCTTGCTTTTGCTTGCCGACGGTTTCGGCAGGACGGATCGTTTTTTCGATCAGACCGCCTTTCTCAAGCAGGGAAAGAACGGTGTCGGTGGGCTGGGCGCCCTGGCCCAGCCTGACCCGGATGGCCTCGGTGTCGAGGCGGGTTTCTTTGGTGCGGGGGTTGTAGAAGCCGAGCTCTTCCAGCGGACGGCCATCCCGGCGGGAGGTGCTGTTGGTTGCTACGAGGCGGAAGCTCGCTTCCCGCTTCTTGCCAAACCGCTTCAGGCGGAGCTTGATCATCGAGGCCTAACCGCTAGGTGTCCAAAGAAGCAATGTACCTCTTCGGGGGTTCAGAGCTGCCCGAAGCCCTTGCGTTTCTTCGGGGGCTTGTGGGATTTGGGAGAGCCGCTACCCCCCATCCCTGGGAATCCAGGCATTCCCCCCATCCCGGGCATACCGCCCATACCTGGGAATCCAGGCATTCCTCCCATCCCGGGCATTCCAGGCATGCCGCCGCCCCGGCTCATTTGCTGCATGAAGCCCCGCATTTTTTGGAAGTCGGCCAACACCTTGTCCACATCGGCGGCGGTGTGGCCGCTGCCCGAGGCAATCCGGCGCCGACGGGAGGGTTGGGAGGCGAGCAGCTCGGGTTGGTTGCGCTCGGATTCGGTCATGGAGCCGATCATGGCCTCAATTTTTTTGAGCTGCTGCTCCCCCTGTTTGAGCATGCCGTCGTCGATCTTGTTCATGCCCGGGATCATTTTCATCAGCCCGCCCAGGGAGCCCATGCGCTTGATCAGCCGCATCTGTTGAAGGAAATCGGAGAAGTCGAAGGAGGCTTCCTGCAGCTTCTGCTGCATCCGCTCCACATCGGCGAGCTCCACCTCTTTCTGGGCCTTCTCCACCAGGGTGAGCACGTCGCCCATGCCGAGGATGCGGCTGGCCATCCGCTCGGGGTGGAAGGGTTGCAGCGCCTCCACTTTTTCGCCGGTGCCGATGAACTTGATCGGCGCACCACTCACCTTGCGGATCGAGAGGGCGGCCCCACCCCTGGAATCGCCATCGAGCTTGGTGAGCACGGCTCCTGTGATGCCCACCTGCTCGTGGAAGGCCCGGGTGAGATTGGCGGCCTCCTGGCCGATCATGGAATCCACCACCAGCAGCACCTCGTCGGGGGCTGCGGCTTCGCGGATCCGCACCATCTCCTCCATCATCGATTGGTCGATTTGGAGCCGGCCGGCGGTGTCCACCAGCACGGTGTCGAAGCCCTCCGCCTTGGCCTTGGCAATCCCTGCAGCAGCAATGGCTTCGGGTTTGGCCTCGGCCCCGAGGCTGAACACCTCCACCCCGATTTGCTGGCCCAAGGTGGTCAGCTGGTCGATGGCCGCGGGGCGGTAGACGTCGGCGGCGACCAACAGGGCCCTGCGGCCCTGGTCCTTGAGGTACAGGCCAAGTTTGGCGGTGGCCGTGGTTTTGCCGGCTCCCTGCAGGCCCGCCATCAGCACCACCGTGGGGCCCTCTCCTTCTCCTTTGGCCTTGGCGATGGGGGCGTTTTCGCCGCCCATGGTCTCCACCAGCTGTGCGTGCACGAGCTGGATGAATTTCTGGTCGGGGCTGACGCCCCGCACCACGTCGGCCCCCACGGCCTTGCGGCGCACCTCCTCGACGAACTCCTGCACCACCGGCAGGCTGACGTCGGCTTCCAGCAGGGCCCTGCGCACCTCCTTGAGTGCCCCTTCGACGTTGGTCTCGCTGATGGTGGCTTGGCCCCTCAGGCTCTTAACAGCGTCTTCAAACCGCTGGGAAAGCTCGTCAAACATCAGCAGGTACAGCAGGGTGGGGCCGGCTCCCCAGGTTTGGACCCCGGGAATGACACGATCGTAAAAACCCGGCTAGCTGGCAGCGCGCCGGTAGCTCAGCAGGCGCCAGGTGCCCTCGTCATAGGAGAACAGGTAGCGATTGCGCAGTTGCAAGGTGCTGGTGGTACCGGTGGGGGATCCGTTGGCATCCAACGCCGTTTCGCTGTAGTCCATGCCCACGGTGGCAGCGATCCGGTTGGGGCTGCGCTCATCCACCGCAAACGATTGGATCTTGGTGGTAACGACTTCAGTGACGCCGAGGTTTTGGTTGGCCGCCACCGCGGCCTCGAGGCGCTCGATCTGGCTGGGACGGGCCATGGCCGCCAGCGGGATCGTGCTGGTTTTGCCCGCCAACAGGGCAGCCTTTGCATTCAGCCAGGCCTCCAGCAGGGCCTGGATTTGGGCGTCACTGGGGTCGGCGGTTGTGAGGGGCGCTGCGGGTGTGGCTTGGGGGACTGGCTTGGCGACAGGTACGGGCTTGGTTGCTAATGCTTGTTGCGGGGGCAGGGGGGGCTTGGGCGTTTGGCTGCGGCTGCGCAGCAGGGCTGTAGCGGCAACCGCCACCACCAAGCCAGCGCTAGCGAAGCCCACCAAACGTTTGCTGGGCAGCTGGATCGCGGGGAGGGCTGGACGTTTAGGCCAGTGCCATTGGGGCAACAAAGTTTGGAGCCACGGTTGGCCCTTGGCAGCCTGCCCGTCCTCGAGCAGACCGTCCCCATTGAAATCATTTGCATCCAGTCGATTTGCATCCAGTCGGTTTCCATCGAGTTGGCTCTTATCCAGATCGTTCCGCTCTGGGGCGGGGCGCCCTAGTCCAAGGGGTGATTGATCGTCCTGACCCGCGGCTGGGCTTGAGTTGAGGGCCGGCTCGCCATCGCTGGCAAAGGGATTGGTGAAGCCACTGAGGAAGTTGGAAGCGGCACCAAACAACGAGAACTGGCGCTTGGCACTGGCTTCGCTCCAGGTCTCTTCGGTGAATCCCCCGTTGCCAGAGCCCATGGAGCTGGCTGATGTTTCGCTGGGGCTGGCTGGGCCGGTGAAGGGCTCCTGGCCTTCCACGAAGGCCAGCACATCCCGGTCAGCGAAGTAGGCCTCGAGGTCGGCATCGGCCTCAAGATCGCGGTAGCCCGGAAGCACGTCCCTAGAGAGCCAGTCGCTGCAATAGGCGCAGAGCTGGGCTAGGGGGTCGGCGCTTTGTTTGGCGGCCCATTGCCTCAATTCGGGGGATGCGCCTTCGAAGAAGGCTTGCTGGGCCTGCTCCACCTCCCCGAGAAGCAGGTGAAGGCATGCCAGTAGGGGTTGGGTCCCTTCGGTGCCACTGGCTTGTAACCGCAATTTGGCTGCGGCAATCCGCTCGGGTTTGCGTTGGCCAAAGCCCGAGGCGGTGAGAGCTGTGGTGGCCAGGAAGTCAGCGGCCCTGGAGCCAGGTCGACTGGAGGTGGCGTCAATGGAGTCATCGGCCCAGCGGCTGAACACATCCACCTGCTCCTGCACGGTGAGGAAGGCGCGGATTTGTTTGAAAAAGGCTTGGAATTCTTCGGCCGTCAGGCTCGGATCGTTGTGACCTTCCAGGCCGCCCCGGCGTTGGACGAGCTCCTCGAGCAGCGCCAATCCCTCAGCACGCTCACGGACGGCGGTGAGATTGCGGCTGAGCAGATCGAGCACCCGGAAGGGGGTGAGCCCTTCGAGTTCCTGGTTGATTTGATGGCGCAGGGCGGGGAGTTGACCCATGCGTTGCAACAGCTGCAGACCCTGCCTGAGGGTTTGGGCAGAGCTTTCGTAGCGGCGCCGTTGGTGTTGATCGGCGGCCGCGGCAAGGCAGGAGAGCCCGGCAAGCAAGGTCAAATCCGCCTCGCGGCCGCTGCCCAGGGCGGGAGCCCGGGGCGGCTGGAGGGCCCGGTTGGCCAGCTCGAAGCATTCGAGCGGTTGTCCAGCCTCTAGGAGCAGGAGCAGCCCCCCCACCTCGTTGGGGCTGGGCACATCGAGGGCTGCGATGGAGGCACCGCTGCCGCTGGAAATGGCGGTGAGGTCGGTTTCGTAGATGAGGCGACGGTCGGCATCGCTAAGTAGGTCGGCGCTGGCGCGCAGCAGCTCCTCGCGGGACTGCAGGGTCTCTTCGGTGAACCCCTGGTCTGGGGCGCGGTCCAGCCGTTGCTGCAGGGTGCGCAGGACCGATTGGGCATCGGTGGTTGGCGCCACGCCAAGCAGCCGGAAGTGATCAATCGGGAGTTCCAACCTGGACCGTCCTTTGGCTGGTGACATTAGGCAGGGCCGAACTTTAGGCAGGGTCAGCGGTTTTGGCACCCCTGGCCGGGCCAACTGGGGCTGGACCCCGTACAGTTCCTTCTGCATCAGCTGTCTCTGACAGGCGCCCGATTCAGCACCCGATTTCGCACCCGGCATGACACAGGCAGATATGGGTCAGGACATGGCGGCCGCCTCTGGGGCCCCCTCCTGTTCGGCCGACTCCACCCACGTGGCCGGTCCCCATGCTGAGCGTCTCGAGAATTTGTATCCATCTACCCCTGCCACGGTGAGTCGCGAGGAGGGCTTGCTGCTCTATCGGGACATGACCCTGGGCCGGCGCTTCGAAGACAAGTGCGCCGAGATGTATTACCGGGGCAAGATGTTTGGTTTCGTGCACCTCTACAACGGCCAGGAGGCCGTCAGCACGGGCGTCATCAAAGCAATGAAGATGCAGCACGACTGGTTCTGCAGCACCTACCGCGACCACGTCCATGCCCTCAGCTGCGGGGTGCCAGCCCGGGAGGTGATGAGTGAGCTGTTTGGCAAGGAAACCGGCTGCAGCAAGGGTCGTGGTGGTTCGATGCACCTGTTTTCCAAGGAGCACCACCTGCTTGGCGGTTACGCCTTCATTGGTGAGGGCATTCCCGTGGCCCTTGGGGCCGCCTTCACCAGCCGCTACAAGCGCGATGCCCTGGGGGATGCGGGCAGCGACGCGGTGACAGCGGCCTTCTTTGGCGATGGCACCTGCAATATCGGCCAGTTCTACGAGTGCCTCAACATGGCGGCCCTCTGGAAGCTGCCGATCCTGTTTGTGGTGGAGAACAACAAGTGGGCCATTGGCATGGATCACAACCGCGCCACCAGTGACCCCGAGATTTGGCGCAAAGCTGCAGCCTTCGGCATGGCCGGTGAAGAGGTGGATGGCATGGATGTGTTGGCCGTCCGGGCCGCCGCCCAGCGTGCCATTGAACGGGCCCGGGCCGGTGAAGGCCCCACGCTGCTCGAATGCCTCACCTACCGCTTCCGCGGCCACTCCCTGGCCGACCCCGATGAGCTAAGGGCCGAGGAGGAGAAGGCGTTTTGGGCCAAGCGTGACCCGATCAAGCAGCTTGCGGCCCACCTGGTGAGCCTCAAGCTGGCCACCGCCGAGGAGCTCAAGGCGATCGACAAGGAGATCGACGCCGAAGTGGCCGATTGTGTGGACTTTGCCCTGGCGGCCCCTGAGCCCAAGCCCGAAGAGCTCACCCGCTACATCTGGGCAGAAGACTGAGCGACTGGGTGTTGAGAGGCTGTTGGGAGTTCAGAGGCTGCTCGGTAGCCGCTTGGTGAGGCTGCGCAGTTTGCGAAGGGCCTTGAGCTCCACTTGGCGGACCCGTTCACGGGAGACGTCGAGCTGACGACCGATGTCGGCCAGGGTGTGGCGTTCGACGCCATCGAGGCCAAAACGCAAATGCAGCACTTGCCGCTCCTGCTCGCTCAAGTGGCTCATCCAGCGCCCCAATTGCTCCTGGTGGATGCCCCGTTCGACGCGGTCGAGGGGCTCTTCGTCGCTGGAGTCGGCAATCAGATCGCCGAGGAAGCTCCGGCTTTCATCACCATTGATCGGAGCATCCAGGCTGGAGGTGGTCAGCGCCTGGCTCAGCACGCTGTCGAGTTCCTCGAGCGGCATGTCGAGGGCCTCGGAGATTTCCCTGCGGTTGGGCATGGCGCCGAGTTTGTGGGCCAGCTCCAGGCTCACCCTGCGAATGGCGGTGAGGCGCTCGCTGAGATGGACCGGTAGACGAATGGTGCGCGATTGGCAGGCAATGGCCCGGGTCATGCTCTGGCGGATCCACCAGAAGGCATAGGTGGAGAATTTGTAACCACGGGTGGGATCGAATTTCTCCACCGCCCGCTCAAGGCCTAAGGAGCCTTCTTGGATCAGATCGAGTAGTTCAAGGCCCTTGTTTTGGTATTTCTTGGCAACGCTCACCACTAGCCTGAGATTGGCCTTCATCATCCGCGCCTTGGAGCGCTTGCCGATCTTGATGGTGCGTTTGTCCTGGTCGCTGAGTTGGTCTAATCCGGACTTTGCTTCCCCAGTTTCGGGTTCCCCAGCTTCTGGTTCCCCAGTTTCAAGGAGCCGCATCATGGCTTGGACTTGATTGCCCAGCTCAATTTCTTCTGCGGCGGTTAGGAGGGGTTCACGGCCAATGGTGGCCAGATACCAGGTGATTGGATCACTACTTCGTCGGCGACCGCTCTCGCTAGCCCTGGGAGATGAAGAGGTCATGGCTAGGGGTGTCAAGCCATCAACTATGGGAGATTTCGATGGCGGTGCCGTCCGTTGTCAGCAACGCTTCAGATTTCAATCGCAATTCATCACAAAAGAAGCGTAAAAGGCTCTTTAAAAGCTCTTCTGTCTTCAATCGGACACCTGGCCAGCGGCGAGGATTGCCGCTACGTCCGGTGGGCTGGGCTGGTTGTGCTGGCATCCCGCCAGGGCGTGATCGAGCGCTGCTGCGGCCAGGATCTGGCCATCGCTGCCGGCATTGGCGCCCTTGCCGGCGGCATAGCCGGCAAGGACATCGCCGAGCCCGGCCCTGGCAGCGCGGGGGTTGGCCTTGACCAGTTGCCAGCGGCGGCCATCGGCGGCGGCCACGATGCTGCGGGCCCCCTTGAGCAGCACGCTGGCCCCACTGGCCTGGGCAGCCTGCAGGGCTGCATCTAGGGGAGGGAGGCCGGCCCACTGGGGAAAGAGGCGGGCGAATTCACCGGGGTGGGGGGTCAGCCAGGTGGCCCCCCGTCGCTGCTGCAGCCAGGCCAGGCCACCGCCATCCATCTGGGACAGGCGGTTGAGCCCATCGGCATCGATCACCAACAGCCCCTGGAACGCTTGCAGGGGCTGCCAGCCGTTGGAGTTGGTGGCCCCGGCACCGATGCCCGGGCCGATCAGCACCGCATCCAGGCGCTCCAGGGTTGCGCTGGCGAGGCCTTCCAGCAGCAGATCCCCTGCGGGGCTGCAGGCCAGCTCCTGGTTCACCACCCCATGGGGCAGCTGCTGCCACAGGGTTTGACCCATGGGTGAGGGCAGCACGGCGCGCAGGCTGCCGCAGCCCGAGCTGCTCGCACCGGCTAGGGCGAGGGCCGCGGCTCCCCGGTAGGGGGTGCTTCCGGCAATGACGAGCAGCCGTCCTCGCTGGTATTTGCTAGCTGCTGGGTTGCTTGTGGTGGCCTGGCCGCTTAGGGGGGTTTGGGGTGGGGGGCCAGCCTGCTGATCCTTGGGGCCGAGGGCCAGCGGTTGGTTGGCGGGTAATCCAGCCAACAGCGCTGGGGGGAGACCCAGATCCAGGCGCACCAGCTGTCCCACGTAGGCGAGGGCGGGATCCTGCACTAGGCCGGTTTTGATGAGGCCGATCGTGGTGGTGCAGTGGGCAACCGCCGCTACGGCCCCCAGGCAGATCCCCTGGTCGGCGCAGAGTCCGGTGGGGACATCCACGGCCAAGAGATGGTGGGGCCGTTGGCGTTGGCGCTCCCGCAGCAGGTTTTCGATGGCATCGCCCGGGCCCTGGCGTTGGCCGATGCCAAACAGGCCATCAATCCAGAGGGCCCCATCGGCCGGATCGGGTGTCTCTTGGAGTAGCGGAATTCCAAGCCAGCGGCCATGGTTCAGGTGGGCAGCCGTGAGTGGTTTGTGACGCTCAAACGGGCTCCAGATCCGCACCGCCACGCCAGCCAGGTGCAATTCCCTGGCCACCACCAGGGCATCGCCGCCGTTGTGGCCGGGCCCGGCCAGCACCAGCACCCCGGCTTGGAGCGGCTCGTTCTCCAGCAGATGGCGGCTTACGAGCAGGGCCGCCTTTTCCATTAAGGCCTCCACCGGAAGCCCACTGGCGAACAGCTGCTGCTCGAGCTGGGCCATCTGATCGCCGCTGACGAGCAGGTGCTCGGCATCCCGGGGCACGAGCACAGGAGCTGGCACGGCTACGGGCACTGGCTCGGGCATGGGCATGCAATCACGGACAGCACGGTTTCATGATGGGAGACCTTCGCCCCCTCTGGCCCCTTTGGTTGCTTCCTCTGCCAGTGCAGCGGCTTCTGGGGCCGCAACCCCCGCAGGGGCGGCGGCGTTGGAGCGCTTGCGGAGTTGGCCAGGGGAGCATCGCCTTGCCGTAGGCCTCTCGGGTGGGGTGGATAGCTCGCTCACCGCAGCCCTGTTGGTGGAGGCCGGCTGGGAGGTGGAGGGCCTCACCCTGTGGCTGATGAGTGGCAAGGGCGCCTGCTGCGCCGAAGGGTTGGTGGATGCCGCCGGGATCTGTGAGCAGCTGGGGGTGCCCCACCACGTGGTGGATTTTCGCCAGCATTTCCAGGAGCAAATCGTTGATTTCTTGGTGCAGGGCTATGGCGATGGGGTGACGCCTTTGCCCTGCTCGCGCTGCAACCGGGAGGTGAAATTTGGCCCGATGCTGGCTTGGGCGGCAGAGGAGCGGGGCCTGCAGCGCATCGCCACGGGCCACTACGCCCGCGTGCGCCACGGCGATCAAAGCCCCAATGGCCGCCATCAGTTGCTACGGGGGCTCGATTCCCGCAAGGACCAGAGCTACTTCCTCTACGACCTCCCCCAGGAGGTGCTGGGCCGCCTGGTATTCCCCCTGGGGGAACTCACCAAGGCCGAGACCCGCCTGGAGGCGGCTCGCCATGGTTTGCGTACGGCCGAGAAACCCGAAAGCCAGGATCTCTGCCTGGCCGATCACCACGGCTCGATGAAGGCGTTTTTGGATGCCTATTTGCCGCCGCGCCAGGGGGAGATTGTTCTCGGCGATGGCACGGTGGTAGGCCAGCACGATGGCATCGAGCACTTCACGATTGGCCAGCGCAAGGGGCTCGGGGTGGCCTGGAGTGAGCCCCTGCATGTGGTGCGGTTGGATGCGGCCATGAACCGGGTGGTGGTGGCCCCGCGGATCGAGGCGGGCCGCTCAAAGTGCTGCGTGGGGGCAGTGAATTGGGTATCCATGGCTCCTCCGGATCGGCCGCTCGAGGTGACGGTGCAGGTGCGCTATCGCAGTGCCCCCGAGCCGGCCCTGTTGACCCCCCTTCCGGCCACAGAGCGCGATACCGCCGGCGGCCGGCCCCATCGCTGCCAGCTGGTGTTTGCAGAGGAGCAGTTTTCGATCACCCCTGGCCAGGCGGCCGTCTTCTACGACGGTGAGGTGCTCTTGGGGGGCGGGCTGATCCAGTGAGGCTCATCCAGCGCTGCTTACCAGTAGGGATCCTGGAGCGGATGCACCTCCAGGAGCCATTCCACGGCGGAGCGCCAGCCCACTCCCGGGGGCCAATCGCAGCTTGGCTGACGCTGGTCGAGGCTGATCACGACCGCCTCGGCTCCCTGACCCAGGGGCTCGGCCAGGCACTCCGTTAGGGCCCTCAGTTTCCGACTTCGCGTTGCCTCCGAATCCAGATCGGTACAGATTTGCACCAACTCCCTATTGCCGTTGGGGTGTTCGGCCAGGACATCGACCTCGTAGCCGTTGGCCGTGCGCACGTAGCTGAGCTGGGCTCCCCGCCGCAGCAGTTCCATGATCACGACCGTTTCAAGGGCGTGGCCGAGATTGGCGCGACCGCTGCGCTCGTAGAGAGGGATGAGCCCGGGGTCAATCGGTACCACCTTGCGCGGCAAGCTCTGCTGGCGGCGCAGCGATCCCCCAGCCACGCCCAGGCACTGGATCAGAAAGGCTCCCTGCAGATGCTCCACCAGCTCGCCCAGTTGTTCGCGCCCGATGGCGATGCCCTGGGAACGCAGAGCCCCATGCAGCCGGTTGACACTGAAGAATCCGCCCGCATTTCCCAGGAGTTGGCGCACAAGCCACTGCAGGGCGAGGGGCTGGCGGACATCGTGCCGCTCGATCACATCCCGCAGCACCGTGCTGTCCACATAACTGCTGAGTAGGAGTCGGCGGGTGCGTTCATCGACACCCTGGGCTTCGGGGAAGCCGCCATTGCGCAGGTAGGCCTCCAGCTGGTGGCCGAGCCAGGAGCGCTCGGCACTGCTCCAGTGGCTGGCGGGCTTGCTGGGTTCCACCCGGGCATGGCGTAGGGCTTCGCGAAAGCTGAACGGCCACACCACCGCCTCCAAGGCCCGACCACGCAGGCCGCTGGCGATCTCCGCCGAGAGCATCTGGGCCGAAGAACCACTCACGACCAGATCCAGGGCTTCGGTGTCCATCACGCGCCGAATGAAGCTGTCCCACCCTGGGATCACCTGGATTTCATCGAGGAACAGGCAGGCGCGGCCCTGCGTTTTGGTGGGTTGTCGCCATTGCGGCTGGAGCAGGAAGTACTGCTCCAGAAGGTCATCGAGCAACTCCACGCCATGGCCGATCAGACGCTCGTCTTCCAGCGACACCAACGGCAGGGCGGTGCGATCCAGGCCGCCTCGGTGGCGATCGGCCAACTCCTGCCAGAGCAGGGAGGTTTTGCCGCTCCGGCGCATGCCGATTACGGCCAGGGTCTTGGCCGGCAGCCGCGGGATCCAGGTGTCGCGCCGGGTGAGATCTGGAAGCGGCGCGCTGATCGCGTCGAGCAGCTTTTGACGCAGTAGGAGGCTTGTGTTGTCGCCCATGGCGTCAAGTTAGCTCACGAGCTTGACGCCGCCGGCGACAACAGCAAGCAAGGGCTGGGAATTGCTGCTTACCAGTAGGGATCGCTGGCCAGTTCCACCGTGAGTTCCCCGCTGGATGCTGCGGGCACGGTGGCGATGCAGGCCCGCACCATCTGGCCATTCACTTCGATTTCACAGGCGCCGCAACTGCCCCCCAGGCAGCCGGTGGGAATCGCGAATCCCGCCGCCAGGGCTGCCACGAGCCAATCGGTGCCTGGCCTAACCGAGCTGCTGCTGCCATGGGGCCAATGGACCGTGATCGGGGTTGCTGGCATCGGGGTTAGTTCACAAGGAGCGGACCAAGATCCACATGCTCCTCAAAGGCATCGGCGAGGCGATCGAGCAACTGATCCCGGTGTTGGCTGTGGTGGGGTTGGCGTTCACTGAGCAACGGCAACCCTTTGCGTTGGCGCAGTTGATTGAGCCAGCGCCGCCGCCAGAGGCCGCTGTCGAACACGCCATGGAGATAGGTGCCGGCCACCAGCCCCCCCTGCTCTCCCCAAACTTGCCACCAGCCCAGACTGGGGTCGTCGGCTATGGGTCCGCCATTCGCTCCATGGTTGAGATTGGCGGAGTGATGGAGGGTGGTCACACCGCGGTGCAGTTCAAAACCCTCCAGCTCCAAGGCTGTTTGGATCCCGTGGTCTAGGGGCCAGCGGGCCTGGCTGCGCCGTTGGCGCAGGGCCTTGGCGCCTCCAAACACGGTGCGCAGCGGCAGTAATCCCAAGCCGGCGGGGCTGGCGAAACCGGCTCCACCTTCGAGGCCTTCGGGGTCCACGAGCTCCACCCCAAGCATTTGCATGCCACCGCAGATGCCAAAGACCTGGCCCCCGGCTGCCGCGTAATGCTTCAGCGCTGGGCCGAGGCCACTGGCCTGGAGGGCGGCCAGATCCCTGAGGGTTTGCTTGCTGCCCGGCACGATCACGGCGTCGGGGTGGCCCAAGGGCTCGCCGGGCTGGATCCAGCGCAGCTGGACGCTGGCTTCCGCTTCCAGGGGGTCGAGGTCGGAGAAGTTGCTTAGCGATGGCAACCGCAACACGGCGATCTCCAGTTCGGCGGTGCTTTTGCGGCCGCGGCGCTCCAGCAGATCGAGGGAATCTTCCGGCGGAAAGAGTTCGTTGAGCCAGGGCATCACCCCCAGCACGGGAATTCCGGTTTCCTGCGCCAGCCAACTGCGGCCCTGGTCAAAGAGTTCGCGGCGTCCCCGGAAGCGGTTAATCAGGATCCCTTTGATCAGCGGCCGTTGCACCGGACTGAGCAGGGCCAGGGTGCCCACGATCTGGGCAAAGACGCCCCCGCGCTCAATATCGGCTACCAGCAGGCAATGGGCCCGCAGGTATTGGGCCAGGCGCAGGTTGGTGAGATCTCTGGCCTGCAGATTCACTTCCACGGGGCTGCCCGCCCCTTCGAGCACCAGCCGCCCTTGGGGGTATTGGCTTTGCAGGGCGTCCAGGCCGTTGCGAATGGCTGTCCAGCCCGGCTTGAACCAATCGCGGTAGTAGTGCTCGGCGCGGGCGGTGCCCACCGCTTGGCCCAGGTGAATCAACTCACTGGTGCTGTCGCCCTGGGGTTTGAGCAGGACTGGATTCATGGCCACCTGGGGCTCGAGGCCCGCCGCCCAGGCCTGCAGGGCTTGGGAGTAGGCCATCTCGCCGCCGGCCTGGTCCACCCAGGCATTGAGACTCATGTTTTGGCCCTTAAAGGGCAGTGGTTGCTCGCCGCGGCGTTTCAACACCCGGCAAAGGGCTGCGGTCATCAGGGTTTTGCCTGCCCCACTGGAGGTGCCCAGCACCATCAGGGGTCTGGGTGGCTTGGGTTCGCGGGTGTTTTGCGGCGCGATGTTGCTCACAGCCCCTGAGTTCACAGCCTCGGCCGGTGGCGGCTGATCAGGTGTCGGAGGCGCTCGGGAACACTTGCTCTGGGGATTTCGCTGGGCCATTGGCCCAGCACAGCCCGGCCCATGGGGGTGAGGCGCACCCGGTGGGTCAGGCCCTGGCCATCCACCTCGCGCCGCAACACGCCGAGTTGGATCAGCCAAATCCAATGGGCTTCAACCCGCTCGGGAGCCATGGCTCTGGTGCAGAGGCTCAGGGCATCGTTGCGGCGGCACAACTCGCCACTGCTGAGGGCCCGCTCCGCCACTTCCTCGTAGAACCCGCGGCGAAAGGGCAGGCAGCGCAGGGCTTGGGCTGCCCGCGTTGTGGCCCGAGGGTCGTGGAGCAGGGCGGCAACGCTGCCGGGGTCGCGCTCTGGGGTTGCCCGTAGTTGCATGGGGAGATTCTCCCTGATTCCCCACGTCGATGTTGGTGCTCGCCTCGGCTTCAGCTGCGCGCCGCCGCCTGCTGGAGCAGGCGGGCATCCCCCATCGGGTGCGGGTGAGCGGGGTGGATGAGGAGGCAATCAGCGCCAGCGATCCGGCTGTTTTGGTGCAGCTGTTGGCCCAGGCGAAGGCCGAGGCCGTGGTTCAGGCGCTCCAGGCCGACGGCTCCAGCGCAGAGGCCTTAGGGGTGTTGGGCTGCGATTCGCTGTTGGTGTTTGAGGGCGAGGTTTTTGGGAAGCCCGGGGATCGGGCGGAGGCGATCGCCCGCTGGGGCCGCATGGCAGGCGGTGTGGGCGAGCTGCTGACGGGCCACTGCTTGTTGGGGGACTTGGGCCCCACGGGTGTCCTGATGCCGCTTCAGCTGGAAACGGTGACTACCCGGGTGCATTTTGCGGCCCTCAGTGCTGCTGAAATCGAGGCCTATGTGGCCACCGGGGAACCCTTGGCCTGCGCCGGTGGATTTGCATTGGAGGGGCGCGGGGGCCTGGTGGTGGAGCGGCTGGAGGGTTGCTTTAGCAACGTGATTGGGCTGAGTTTGCCCCTGTTGCGACGGTGGTTAAGGCGATCTTTGTGTTAATGCTGCTGATGGCAACCAACGCATGAACTGAGTGCGCAGCTGCCCTTGGCCATGGAAGGTTACTGGCGCCTTAGTTTGAGGTTTGCGGTTAAGATAAATGAGAGATTTTTAATTGTAGGTTGGTTAAGAAATATAGTTAAATAGCCAAATTGAAAAAATGCAAGTGCGCCCTTGGTGCAAGCTATGCCTGTTTAGACATGGAGAAATGCATTCCTCTTGACTTTCTTCTCGAGATGAATGGCTTTGCATTCGAATCTTTTGCAAATCCATTAAGTATGGGCTAATAAAGTCTCATCCAGCAGCAAGTGGAACCCTCGTCATGAGGGGATGGCAAAGGGAATGGGAGAAGGGATAAGGTTAATCAGGTCGGGAACACAACGATCCATTTGGTCCTTGCGGCGAGGAAGTGCCCCGGGTAACAGTATGCCGCGGGCGCTATGAAGCCTCCATTGCTCTCTGGCAAACTCCAGTAGGCTAGTTGCGTTGCCTGTTCCTATATTTGTAACAAGTGGGAAGCGAGACGTGATATCGCTGCGTTGACAGGCTACAAGTAAATGCAACGCTACTTGACTAACTTCTGTAAAGTCACTGATTTGCAATCCATCCGTCATGGGGAAGTCCAAGCCGTCAAGTGCGGCGCGCCGAAGGGAAGGCCAGAAGCTGCCTTCAAATTGACCAATCCCAAAGGTTGTAAAAATGCGTCCATAGAACATTTCCATCTCTTGTTCAATGGCAAAGGCCTTCATTAGCCTAAATGCAGTTGCCTTGCTTGCGCCGTAAGTATTAAGTGGTTCAAGAGGCGCAGTAGGCGGAATACTTTCAAAGTGGCTAGCGGAACTGCCATATTCCTGACATGTTCCTACTGCCACAAAACGTCGAACACCGGCTGCTGCAGCGTACTCCATTAGCGTTATGCTACCGCGTATATTAATCTCTAATAGCTTTGCCAGGCTTGCATGCCTGGGACTTATTCCTGTGGCTGCTAGATGTATGACCACGTCCACGTCACTCAAATCTCTCGCTCCTATAGTCTCGAGATTGCCGATGCACCATTTGGGCTGCATGGGTAGATCAATCACCGGCTCAGACTCTTCAGAACGGCGCAGTGCAATAACATCATGGCCCGCCTGTAAGGCTGCGGCCAGCACATAGGAGCCAATAAAGCCAGTCCCACCTGTGAGAAATATCTTCATTGAATCATTGGATTACCCATCAATCTCCTAGTTCATCTCAGTCTTGGAAGAAAACAGGCAGGTTATGTTTGCGTTAAGCCCCTATCAACAATTGCTATCCCATGGCTGAGGACACCGCTCAAAGAAAAGGCGTCTTCCCTTGTCTCTGTGAACCAGGTGCTTTGAGTTGATGGGGATTGCGTCCCTACAGGGAGTTCTTCAAGGCTGACGTGAGGCGGATGAGACAGCCGCATCGTCAGAGCGTGGCCCGCTCAACAAAGAACATATTTACGTTATCACCCTCTACAAATTGAGGAGGACCTGGCGTTTGCAAGGAGAAGTTGTGCCGGTGGTGTCAGGCGGCTATGGATGCCAATCAAAAGCCAGTGATTGCCTTGAAAGAGCAACAGTAGCTCGAGAGGCTCCGGGCTCAGGAGCAGCGGGAAATCACAGACTTCATCAAGGAGCTGCAGCGCAAAGAGAAGGCCCTGCAGCTCCTTGATGGGGGGATCGCTGATGATGGAGTGAGGGAGGCGTTGGGAGCGTGGGTCATGTATTCAGCGGTGCGGCGCACTTGCCAGGGCTGAATGTCGTTTTGGAGCTTGTCGAGGCTGAGGCCATTGGGGCCGCGGAAGTCCCAGAAGGGCCTGGTTTCACCACCAAAGATGATCTCGCAGGTGGATGAGCGCATCAGGTATTTGCCCAGATCTGTGGGGCCCAGTACGCACCGTCTTTGCCTGCTTGCTCGCGGTTCCGGGGCCGTTTGAGCAGGTGTGATGCAGGTAAAGCGCATGAATCTACCGTTCCATCGGCCGGCTTCTTGGATGGCAACGCTTCAGATCCGGGATCTGAATGATCCTCTCCATCAAATGATGCAGCAAGCCTGCGGCGGAGATCCCCGTGAGCGTCGGCGCCAGGCCCTCGCCGATCTTCAGGCGCTGGCCATTGAGGCAGGCAAACCTGTTTTTCATCCCAGCCCTGAGGAGCTGATCCGCCAGGATCGTGAGCGCTGAGATTGTCGCTAAACGTGCTTCCAAGCTCGTTTTCGATGGGTCGGCCGTGGTGCGCATCATCAAGGTCTTTCCTCAGGTTGCCTTGATGGAGCAGGTGCTCGAATCTGCTGATTTGGTGTTGGCGCCGGAGCTGATACTCACCGAGGTGGCCAATGCCCTTTGGAGCTTGCAACGTGCTGGCGCGCCTGAGGTGGCTGGGCTGCTCAGCGTGGACTAGCGCCTTCTCAAGTTGGCCGCCCGGGTGCTTCCCTGTTTTGGTTGACAGCTCGAAAGGAGATTGGCCCTGTCCCCTCCCATGAGTTCCCACAAAAAAGCCCCCGCCTAGCGGCGAGGGCTGGGGGACGACTTTCGCTGAAATGAATCAGTCGAGATCGGGCATGGCCAGGGTGGGCTCGGCCTGGCGGTCGATGCCCTTTTCAAAGCCAGCAGCGGCAGCGCGGGCGCGGCCTGCATGCC
>CALRWB020000013.1:0-106592 GCA_943371815.1 Chitinophaga pinensis
AGTTGGAAAGGACCGCCGTTGTACAGCCACTCGTCGAGGCTGGCGGCTTCCCAGATGGGATAGAAGTGAAGGCCGATGGCGTTGCTGGAAGGAACAACAGCACCAGAAATGATGTTGTTGCCGTACAGCAGGGAACCTGCAACAGGCTCGCGGATGCCGTCGATGTCGACAGGGGGTGCTGCGATGAACGCAACGATGAAGCAGATGGTGGCAGCAAGCAGGGTGGGGATCATCAGCACACCGAACCAGCCGACATAGAGGCGGTTGTTGGTGGAGGTGACCCACTCGCAGAATTGCTGCCAGCTGGAAGCGCCTTGGCGCTGCTGGATGGTGGTGGTCATGAGAACGAGAAGAAGGGTGCTTGCCTGGCCACTGCCCGAAAGCACTGACTGGGGAGCGGTACGTAGGTGCGGAGCGGAAAACCACTCGCTCATCCAAAGTTAACACGACTTCACAATTGCCAATCGCCGATTTCCCGAGTTCGATCACCAGCCGTGCTGATCATCGCCATAGGCCCCGCTTATCACCCCTTGATGGTGGGTTGATGCTCTCCTCAAAAGCAGCGCTCCGCGTCGATTTCCAACCGTGCCCTGAGTGATGGCTCAGGGCACTCCCTCAAGCAGCTGCTCCTGGGCTTTGGCAAAGGACCTGATCTCGCTGCAGCGGTAAAGGCGGGCCAGCCGCAGAGTGAGCGCCTTGCCGACTTAGCCCTGCCCCCCCTCTGGCAAAAACAAACTGATTTGACCAGCAGTCAGCAATCAGTAACCAGTCAGTAATCAATCAGTCAGCAGTCAGTGCTCAGCTCACCAGCTCCAACTCCTCCAGCAATCGCCGTTGGGCCGCAGCGGGCACAAAGCGGTGGGCCGCCATGGCTCCGCTCACGGCTACGGGCGGCACGCCAATTCCGGGGAATACGCCCGCACCGCAGAGCGCCAAGCCCTTGATCGGGGTGCCGCCGCCGGGGAAGGCTCCGCGGTTGGCGGGCCAGGCGGGGCCATAGCTGCCCTGGTGCACCCGCAGGAAGTCGCGATGGCTGAGGGGGGTTCCCTGCAGCTCAAGCACCACCCGCTCACGCCAATCGGGCACCAGTTGATCGAAAACGCCATGGAACACCCCGCAACGCTCGCGGCGCAGCTCCTCGTAGGCGGGGCTGCCCCGCTCCAGATCCTTCCAGAGCTCCCAGGGTTCGTTGGCTGGCGTATAGCCGTGCAGCACCTGGTGGCCCGGGGGCGCCAGGGAGGGATCCAACCGCGACGGCATCGACAGCACCACCATGTTGCGCTCAGCCCTGATGCCCCGCTGCCAATCCCCCACCCAAACATGGTGGATCGGCAGCTCGGCCATGCCTTCATCGTTTAAAGCCAGGTGCCAGTGCAGAAAACTGGGACAAGCCGGCGCAGCCAGAAGCTTCTGGCGCCAGCGCTCCGGCGCACTGCCCTTACCCAGCAGGGCGGCCGTATCCCATGGGCTGGCATTACTAATCACTCCGAGGCGGGCGTTCAGCCGTTCGCCGCTGACCAGGCGCACCCCCGTGGCCCGCCCCCCCGACAGTTCGATTTCAGCCACCGCCGCGCCCGTGCGCAGCTCGCCCCCATGGCGTCGGATGCCCCGCACCAAGGCGGCCACCACGGCGGGGCTGCCACCTAAGGGGTAGTCCAACCCCGCATCGGGTTCAAACCACTCGCCAAACAGGGTGGCCATGGCGGCTGCACTGGTCTGATCCGGCTCCAGGCCGGAGATCAGAAAACACAGCATCTCCACCCAATGGAGCAGAAAGGGATCCCGCAGATGGCGGCGGGCCATAGGCCCAAAAGCTCCGCCCAGCGCTGCCAGCTGGCCCGCCTGGCCGATCAGCCCCAAACCCTGGCTGCCCAATGTGGTGAGCAGGCCAGCGCCGGGGCGCAGGGCCAATAGCGGCACCGATCCCGCGGCGCGGCACAACGGGGCCATGGCCACCAGAAAGTCCTGCCATTCAGCGGCAACCGCTGGCCCCCGCAGGCTACGGAGCAACTCCAGGAATGGATCCAAACCCACGCCAACCCGAAGATTGCCCTCGGGCAACAACAGGCCCCACTCCGAGTAGCGCGCCACCGGCACGCTTTCACCCACGGCCCGCAGCACCTGGGCCAGGGGGTTGGCACTAGGCCAGCTGCCCAGCCCGCTCCAAAGCGAAGGGCCAGACTCGAAGTGGAAGGGTCCCCGTCGAAAACCATGGGCGGCGCCGCCGGGCTGGCTGTGGGCCTCCAGCACCTGCACCTCCAGCCCGTGGCGCGAGGCGATGGCGGCGGCACAAAGGCCCCCCAGGCCACTGCCGACCACGATTAGATCCGGCATCGCCCCTCTGGCTCGCGGCAGCAAAGCAATCCGACCCTAGGGAGCTGAGAGAGGCCCTGCATTGGTGCTTCGCGCCGTTCCCAGCCAGCTGCCAGCCTGGGCACCGCTGATGAACCGATCGCTTGCCCTTCGATCCCGCCACCCTGCGGCCCCTGCCGTGCACGCCAGCTGTGAGCGGTGTGCTCGAGACCCTCGCCTTTTTTCGTGATCCCGATTTCGCCCGCTCGCGCTTCGAGCGCTTCGGCGATGTCTATGAAACCAGCCTGCTGGGCCAACGCACCGTCTTTATCCGCGGCGGGCAGGCGATCAGCGACCTCTTTGCCCAAAGCGATGCAGTGGCTGGCTGGTGGCCAGACAGTGTGCGGGAACTGCTGGGGCCCCTATCGCTGGCAAACCGCAATGGTGCCGATCACAAGGCCCGCCGCCGGGTGGTGGGCCAGCTGTTCACAACCGCGGCCCTGAAGCGATCGAGTCCGGCGATCGTGGCGCTGGTTGATGGTCTTGCAGAGGAGCTGCTCGGCGACCAACGGCCCGTGGCCCTGGTGCCGAGATTGAGGCGTTTTGCCTTCAGCGTCATCGCCAGCACGGTGCTGGGACTCGATCCCGTTGATCGCGAGGCCCTGTTTATGGATTTCGAGATCTGGTGCCAGGGCCTGTTCTCCCTGCCGCTCGCCGTGCCCGGCAGTCCATTCGCAAAAGCCCGTAAGGCCCGCAAGCGCCTGCTATCACGCCTGGGCTCCGTGCTTCAAAAGGCCCAGGCCGCTGCTGCCTCCGGAGCACCCCTCGCCGCCGGCGGCCTCGATCTGCTGGCCGGAGGCCTGGATGAAGCCGGTCTTCCCCTGGCCGACGACGACGTGGCTGAGCAGCTGCTGCTACTGCTGTTTGCCGGTTACGAAACCACGGCCTCGTCGTTGAGTTGTTTACTGCTGGCCCTGCTCCAGCATCCCGAGCAACGCGCCTGGTTGCAGGAAGAACTCGACACCTTCTCTTGGCCAGCTGCAGATGGTGATGCTGGGAACGCCTTCGACGCCTCACGGGCCCCCCGTCTTGATGCGGTGGTTAAGGAGGTGTTGCGGCTCACCCCACCGGTGGGGGGCTTTTTTCGCCGCACCCAACAGCCCATCGCCCTGGCGGGTGTGCTGGTGCCTGCCGATCGGGTGGTGCAGGTGAGCATTAGCGCCAGCCAGCTCCACGGCGCTGATCCTGATGATCTGGCGACCTTTCGGCCCCAGCGGCATCTCGACAACGACGGAACAATGACTTTGTTGCCCTTTGGCGGCGGCGAACGGGTCTGCCTCGGCAAGGCGCTAGCGGAACTGGAAATCCGGCTGTTGGCGGTGGGGCTGCTCAAGCAGCTCACCCTGGAATTGGAGCCGGATCAGGACCTATCACTCAGCATCATCCCCACCCCCTCACCCAAGGACGGCTTGAGGGTGCGTTCAAGCCACAAATCCATCCCAACTTGATGCGATTTGCGGCCACCGGTCATTTCCAGGAAAACCAGGGTCTGCAGCAAAAACTGGAGGAGACCCAGTGCTGCGCCAGGGGCAATCTGCACCCTGGTCTTGCCCGCCAGCCCAAAAGCAAACCTGCGATTCAAGCGAGGTAATTTTCACTGTGGACGATTCCGAACTTTTAGCTCTCGAGCGCTTGATCACTCTCCTGCATTAGAGCGGAAGCATCCCATTCTGCGACAACCTCGAGATCGAATTGGCCATCACCACAGGCAAAGAGTCAATCTCCCCATCCTGGAAACAGAACAACCAGGCCGATCAGCTCCCGAACTTGCGATCCAACCACTGGGTCAGTACATAGACACCAACAAACATCGGCAGATAGGCGACCCACATGTTTGGCAGATCCAGCTCTGAGTTGTTGATCAACACCAACCCGCCATAGCTGACCGCGCCATAGATCAAGGCCCTACGCAGTGGTCCGGTGATCTTGTTCAAGCGAAAAGGACGGGGCTATTTGCCAGAGGCTAAGCCCGCTAGCGGCCCTGCCCACCATGAGATTGCCGTTGAACTGCACCTTGGCAGTCAAGCTCAGGGGCTGGTATTCGATATCTCACTGTTATTGCAAGCTGCTCAAATGGTCTGCCACGTCACCTTTTGATTTGATTTTAATACTTTTATTGGATGAGGGAGGCGTCAACTCGATGCCGAGGTGTAGAACCGCAGGGCGAAGCCCCAGAACCAGCGGCTAAGGGCCAGGGACACCACCGCCACCACCGCCGATGCCAGCAACCACTGGCTGCTGGCCGTGCCCAGGATCGCTTCGGCGGGCACGGTGGTCAGGAAGGCCACCGGCAGCACCAGGGTGAAGAAGGTGCGCAGGCCGGCGGGGTAGGCCGCCACCGGATAGCGGCCCGCCACCAGGGCGGAGCGCAGCACCTCGGTGGCGTTCCAGACCTTCACAAACCAGATGCTCGTGGCCGCCAGCACGAACCAGAGCGAATACAAAATCACGGCACTGGCGATCAGCAGGACCGCCACCAGCAGCAGGGCCTCTGGCCCCGGCCTAGCCCCAGCGCGGAAGGCCGCCACCGCCATCAGCACCAGACCCATCGCCACCCCGGGTAAACCCCAGGGGGAGAAGGTGCGGGCCGAGAGCCAGAACTGGCTGTCGATCGGCTTGAGCAACACGAAATCCAGGGTGCCCGTGCGCACGTGGGTCACGATCGTGCTCAAGTTGGGCTGCAGCACCGTGCTGGTGAGGCCATCGAGCAGGGTGTAGACCCCCAGCACCACCAGCGCCTGGTTCCAGCTCCAGCCGCCAAGGTTGCGGCCATGGCCGAAGAACAAGGACAGCAGGAACACACTGCCCGCCAGGTTGCCGCCCACCGACAGCAGCTCAATCAAAAAATTGGCCTGGTACTCCAGCTCCGCCGTCAGGGAGGTGGCCCAAAAGCGGGCCAGGGTGCGCCGATAGCGCCGGAACGTCGCCATGCCTTTAGCCAGGCTCCTCGCCAAGGTGTTCGCCAGGGTGTTCGCCACTAGGCCCCCATCGCCGAATAGCGGCGGATGCCGGCCTTCCAGAGCAGCAGGGTGAGCGGCAGCAGCAGGGCGATCCAGGCGAGCAGGGCCCCAAATCCGGCGGCCACATCCACCTCCCCACCGCCCAGCAGGCGGGCAGGGAACCAGATCATCCAGGGGAAGGGGGTGGCAAACGCCAAGGCCCGCATGCCCTCGGGGAAGGTTTCCAGGGGCGCCACCAGCCCCGAAAGAAACAGGTAAGGGATCATCTGCAACCGCTCCAGGGCTGCAGCCCGTTCGCTCCAGAAACAGGCCATGGTGATCAGGCTCTGGATCAAAAAGCGCAGCAGAAACACCAGGTGGGTGGCCACCACCGCCAGCAGGAAGCTAACCGGGGGGGGCCACCAGAGGGTGCCCGGCAGCACCAGGGCCACGAGCCCCAGGATCACCACCACAAAGGGCAGCCGGGTGACCTGCTCGGCCAGGTGGGCGGCCAGGTAGCGCCACAGGGGCGGCAGTGGTTGGAGCAGGTAGGGCGAGAGGCGGCCCTGGAGGTTGTCCTCCTCAAAGGCCTGGATCACCCAGACGATCGTGAACTGGCGCACCACAAAGGCGGCCAGGAAGTAGCGGGCCAGTTGCAGGGGGCTGAGGCCCGCATCGGCGCCGGCACCAGAGCCACTCCAGACCCCGAGCATGATCAGGGGCAGGACGCCAGACAGGGCCCAGAGGGCAATCTCGGCGCGGTATTCCAGCATCAGGGCGTACTGGCTGGTGAACAGCGCCCTCGCCACCCGCAGGCCATGAACGAGCGGTGAGCGGCTCATGCCACCACCCCCTGGCGGAACAGGCGGCCGATCAGTTCCTCCACCGGCGGCTCGCTCACCTCCAGATCCACCACGGCAAAGTCGGCCAGCAGGCGGGCCACCGCTGTGGTGAGTCGATCCCTGGGAATCAGCAAGCGCACCTGGTGGCCCTGGCAGGATTCCACCGCGCCATAGGCGGCGAAAGCCTCCGCTGGGGCGGGATCCTTCAGCTCCAGCCGCACTTCGCGGCAGGGGGCGAGCCGTTCGGTGAGCTCGTCGAGGGGGCCATCGTGGAACAGGTGGCCCTGGTGGATCAGCAGCACCCGCGGGCAGAGGGCGGTGATGTCCCCCATGTAATGGCTGGTGAGCAGCACGGTGGTGCCGGTGCGCCGGTTGATGTCCGCGAGGAAATCGCGCACCCGGGCCTGGGCGTTCACATCGAGGCCGAGGGTGGGTTCATCGAGAAACAGCACGGCGGGGCGGTGCAGCAGGGCCGCGAGCAGCTCCGCCTTCATGCGCTCCCCCAGCGACAGCTTGCGCACCGGCCGGCTGAGTTCATCCCCCAGTTCGAGCATCTCGGCCAGTTCGGTGATGCGCCGCTTGGCTCTAGCGTCGTCGAGGCCATAGACGGCGGCATTGACCCGCAGGGAATCCAGGGGCGGCAGGTCCCAGATCAGCTGCTGCTTCTGGCCCATCACCAGGGAGATGCTGCGCAGAAAGCTGCCCTGGCGGCGGTAGGGCACGTGGCCAGCCACCTCCACCGTGCCGGCGGTGGGGTGAATCAGGCCGCTGAGCATCTTGAGGGTGGTGGTCTTGCCGGCACCATTGGGGCCAAGGAAGCCCACGATCTCGCCCGCTTCAATCGAGAAGCTCACGTCCTTCACGGCCGGCACCTCGCGGCTGCGGCGGGCGAAGAAGTGGCGCAGGGTGCCGCGCAGACCGGGTTGCTTGTCGGCTACCCGGTAGGTCTTGGTGAGGCCCTTGGCGCGGATGATCGGCATGGCCGAAAACCTAGGGCTGCCGCAGCCGCTCCAGCCCGCCGAGCCCCTGAAGATCGGCAAGATCGTCGTAGCCGCCGATGAACTGGCCCGCGATGAACACCTGGGGCAGCGAGCCGCGGCCGGTGCGTTGCTCCAGGGCCCGGCGCTCGGCATCGCCGCTGATGGTGGTGACCTGATGGGGGATGCCGAGGGTGCGCAGCATGCGCAGGGCCCGTTTCGACCAGGGGCAACCGGGTAACACCGCCACCTCCACCGCGGGTTGGTCCGGGTGGGATGCGGCGGTAAGGGCAGAGGCCCCATGGGCCGGCTGGCTGTCGTGGAGGAAGCCCACCAGCAGATCGGCCCCCTTGAGCACCAGGGTGCCGGGCTCCAGGTGGCCGCCCCACACCTGGCAATCGCTGTCGGAAAGGCTCAGGTGCAGGTGGACCCCTTCGGGCGCCACGGTGCCCTGCAGGGTGATGATCTCCAGATCCCCCTCGAGGATGGTGGGCCCGGAGCGGCCGGCGCACTGGAAGGCGGCCCGGGAAAGGTTCCCCACCACACCCAGCACGAATCCGGCGGCACCCTGCTCGATCGCCAGCTGCTCCAGGCTGCGGCGCAGGTCGCTTCCGGAGCCGAGCTTCAGCGGCAAGGGACGCATCAGAGGGTTCAGCGGGAAGGCGTGGGCTCCAGATTATGAAAACGGCAGCGCAGCAGAGCCAGGGCCTCATCGGGCAAGCCCAAGAAGCGATCCACCCAGCCTTCGCCGCTGGGGGGCACCTGGGCGACCCCCACCAACAGGGCATTTCCCTGCCCGTCGAGGGTTTCGCCCTCCAGCCGATGGCGGCGGCTTTGTACGCCACCGGTAGTGAGTTCGGTGTCCACCAACAGGGCCGGGGCCAGGTAGAGACGGCCCACCCGAAAGAGGAAGCGGGCACGAAAGTGCAGGTGAACCGCACCGCTGCTGGCGTTGAGGCTGCCCTCGAGCTGCTCGGGAACGATGGCGATGCGCAGCCCCGGCGGCAGGGGCAAGCCCAACACCCGGGTGGTGCGGCATTCCAGATCAGGAATCTGCAGGGAGCTCGTCTCGAACCGCAGGCTCTGGAGACCATCGGCGCCCAAGGGGCCGAGGGTGGCAAGGCCCTTGCCGCCACTGGCGTCGTAGCGAAAACGCGGGTAGCCGCCGATGGCCAGGCCGCAGCCGTCGAGGGTGGTGAGCTGGAGTTGGGAGGTGGTCATGGGGGCAGCACCTGGCTACAGCCGTTGGCAACTGGCACCCCCAGGGTGATGCGATTCAGTTTGCTCCGGGGTTCATCCCTGCTCTGCTCACCGGTGGGGCCATCACCGACCAGCCCCTGCCCGTTCAAGCGCTGCCCCAACTCCTGGCTTGGCTGAAGCATTGATCGATGTCACCGCATTCCCCCAAGGCCGCTTGATCGACCACCAGGGTGAGGTTGGGGTGGATCCGCAACCAACTGGCGGGCAGATCCGGGCTGGGCTGCTGCGATAGCAACCGGGCCAGGGTCTTTGCCTTGGCGGCGCCCGTCACCACCAACAGCAGCCTTTGGGCCGCCAGGATCTCAGCCAGCCCCAGGGTGATGGCCCGCTCCGGCACAGCCATGGCATCACCGCCAAAGGCGCCAGCATTTTGCTCGCGGGTGGTGCTGCTCAGCTCCAGGCAACGGCAAGGGGACGCAGCCGGGCAGGGGGGCTCGTTGAAACCCACATGGCCATTCAGACCCAGCCCCAAGAGCTGCAATCCCAGCCCTCCGCAACGGGCGAGATCCGTGGCATAGCGCTGGGCTTCGGCCCCTGGATCGCTCGCCAAGCCTGCCGGCAGGCGCACCTGATCAATCCCCAGGGCCAAGGGCTGTTGCAGATGCCGGGCCATAAAGGACGCAAAGGATCGGGCATCACCAGGTGCGAGGCCCACGTACTCATCGAGGTTGAAACTCAACCACTGCTGGCGCAGACTCTGCTGCTGTGGCACCGGCAGGGCCCGCACCGCCCTGACCAAGGCGCCATAGACCGGCTCCATGGTGCGACCCGTGGCGAGGCCAAGGGGCTGATCAGGCCTCTGCTGGCGGTCGAGCAGCAGACAAGCCGCCACGTGCTCTGCCACCGCCGCCCCACCCGCGCAGACCACCAGATTCCAGCCCTTGGGGTGGGTGCTCAAGGTTGGTTCAAGGGGCGTTGTAGGGGCGCAGATCGGTGCCCCGGTAGTAGTAGCGCAGGATCTCTGGATAGTTCTCGCCCCGTTGGGCCAGGGCATAGGCCCCCCATTGGCTCATGCCCACGCCATGGCCAAAGCCCTTGCCGACAGCAAACAGGGTGGGCAAGGGCGCCTGGATGGGCGGCTGGGCTGTGACATCGGGCAACGGGGCTGTCGATCCAAACAGCGGGGGCAAGATCGGCGGCTCCCCTGAAGGGAACTGGCTCGATGCGACGTCAGCACCCACCATCTCAAAGCGCACCAGGGTGCTGCGCAACCCCAACCGGCTGCGCAACTCAGCGCCCGTGAGCACCAGGGTGCCGCTGGGGCCAATCACCCGGGCCTGGCGAACCCGGCCCGAGCTTGTGGTAGCAAGAATGTCGATGCGGGTCGCTCCACCAATTTCGCCAAACGCCTTGGTCAAGGCAAGTGGTTCCAGGCGTTGCCGCCAATTGGACACGGGGCTGGCCTGGTCGACGTCAGGCACGCTCACCAGATAGGGCAGCTGCTGACTCCAGAGATCGCCGCTGTTTTCTGTGCTGCCACCGCTGCTGCTGTGGAACACCGCATTCACCAGACTTCCGCCGTACACCAACACCTCTCCCCGGGTGCTCGCCACCGCCTCGCGGGTCGCGGGGGTTTCCGCCTCAACGCCCTTGTAGACCTGACTAGCCACGGTGGCACTGACATCGAACGGCTTGCTGGCCGATCGATGGCGCAGGGCATAGGTACGGGCAGCCACGGCCTGGGCCCGCAACGCAGCCTGGGGCCAGCTTGCTGGCATTTCACTACCCACCACGCTGGGCAGATAGCTCTCGAGGTCCACGTGGTTGATGGCTTGCAAGGCGGCTCCCTTCACCACAACCAAAAGGCGGCCACGGTAGCGGCGTTGCTTCAGCTGAAAATCCCCAGCAGGCTTGCTATCCCCCAAGGCAAGGCCACTGGCCAGGGGCTCCAGCCACAGCGATTGGCTCGCTCCCATGACTTGCGCTGTATCACCCTGCTGGCTGGCCCGCTGCACGCTGTCCCGCTGAACAACGATGGCTCCATCCACCAGGGTGAGGGTCACCGTGTCGCCCGGCGCCATGATCACCTGGCCTCCAGGGGCCTGGGCCAAACCGCGCAGGGCGAGGGAGCGGTCGGTCGCCGCCACAGTCAGGGTTGGGCTTTCCGCCAGCAGCACTCGTACCTGGGGCCCGCTCTCCTGGGCCATGACCGCCGGGGCCATGAAAACTTGGGCCAAGAGAGCCTGGGGTGCCAGGGCAACGACCAGCAAACCTGATGCCAGCTCACCTGGGGATAGGGCACCAAAAGAGAGTGCGCCAAAAGAGACTGCGCCAAAAGAGAGTGCACTAGAGGACAGCAAGGCCATCAGCAACAGGCCGGGCGAAGGCCCACGGCCTGGGCCGGGCAGCCAATTGCGAAAAAAGGGCACCACGGCCGCAGAAACCCCTGCCAAAAGGTCCATTCTGCCGGCTGCTCCTGGGGAGCGCCAGCTCCGCGTGGCACCATGCACCAAAGCCACTGGGCCCGTGCAGGTCACCTTTTTAGGAACCAGCTCCGGGGTTCCCACCCGCGGCCGCAATGTCTCGTCCGTGGCCCTCAGGCTGCCGCAACGGTCCGAACTGTGGCTGTTCGACTGCGGCGAAGCCACCCAGCACCAATTCCTCAGGAGCGAGCTGCGGGTGTCCCAGCTCAGCCGCATCTTTATTACCCACATGCACGGTGACCACGTGTTTGGGCTGCCAGGCCTACTGGCCAGCCTGGGCATGGCTGGCACCTGCGAGGGCATTGATCTCTATGGACCCGACCCCCTGCGGGATTACCTGGAGGGGATCCTGCGAACGTCGTCCACCCGGATCGGCTATCCACTGCGGACCCATCGGGTGCGGGAGGCGGCAGCCACTGGTGCGCTCCTCCTAGACGACCCTGACTTCACCGTGCGCTGCACGCCCTTGATCCACAGGATTCCAGCCTTTGCCTACCGGGTGGATCAGAAGCCCCGACCAGGCCGCTTTGACGTGGAGCAGGCCAGGGCCCAGGAAATCCCGCCGGGGCCGATCTACGCCGACCTCAAGGCCGGCCGCACCGTGACCCTGGAGGACGGACGGGTGATCAATGGCGCAGCCCTCTGCGGACCGGAACGTCCCGGCAGCAGCGTTGTGTACTGCACCGACACCGTCTTTTGTGAAGCGGCGGTGGAGCTGGCCCGAGGGGCCGATCTGCTGATCCACGAGTCCACCTTTTCCCATGGGGAGGCCGCCATGGCCTACCAACGCCAGCACTCCACAAGCACCATGGCGGCCCAAACAGCCCTGGAAGCGGGGGTCAAGCAACTAGCCCTCACCCACCTCAGCCCCCGTTACATGCCAGGCAATCCGATGACCCCCGACGACCTGCTCGCTGAGGCCCAGGCAATCTTCCCCAACACCCTGGTCGCCAAGGATTTCCTCAGCATCGAGGTCGCCGCCATCGCCTAAACCGCAAGACCCCAGCCCCCTGGCCCTGCAACAGTTCACGTGATTCCGCACCGGAGGGCCCTTTTGCCGTGATACAAGGTCTCCGATGCGGTTGATCCGCCAATCCTCTGGCTTCTCCCAATGGCCTCCTCCTTCTCTTTGGCTGCCCTAGGCAGAGCTGCCCGCAACGTGGTGCGAGCCCTGTTGGTTCTGCCGATGGCGCTGCTGGTTTGCTTTGCCACTCCAGCGATGGCAGCCCAATGGAGTGCTGATCAGCTCACCGTGCCTGCCACCCCTGATGGCACCTTGGTGACCTTCAACGAACAGGAGATCAAGGCCGGTCGCAAGGTGTTCAACCTCAGCTGCGGCGAATGCCACGCCGGCGGCATCACCAAGACCAACCAAAATGTGGGCCTCGATCCCGAGACCCTGGCCCTGGCCACCCCGCCTCGCGACAACATCGAGGCCCTCGTCGACTACATGAAGGACCCCACCTCCTATGACGGCGAATATTCAATAGCTGATATTCACCCCAGCCTGCGCAGTAGCGACATTTTCGTGAAGATGCGCGATCTCGACGACGAGGACCTGCGCCTGATGGCTGGCTACATCCTGGTGTCACCCAAGGTTCAAGGACAACAATGGGGCGGCGGCAAGATCTACTTCTAAACAAGAAATTCTTTGAATGCTCCTAAGGCCTCCACTCAAGGAGGCCTTTTTTGATGGAACAAATCCGCTAAATATCAGCAGGAGAGGGCTATCGAAGCAACCCATTAGGCGATGGGCGCGGGCTCTATCAGAGCAGCGACCGGATCAACCTTAAAATCCAGGAAACCCTCGAAAGATTCTTTCAATAAGATCACAAAAGAAAAACCGAATTACAAGCTATTTTTTGCTCCAGGTGCGGGCACAACATGACATTCCATTAGGATGCTTTCCCCAGCGAATGGTAGAGATCGTCAATGGAAACAACAGCCAGCCAGGGCGGCGTCCAGATCAAAACTCCTGAACCCGGCTGGATTGGCGAGGTACTCGGCACAATCATCCAGGACATGAAAATCATGCCCATGGGGCCAGCAAGAGGATTCCAGTCAACAACCTGGAAACTTCAGTTGACATGCGATCCGCCGGGCAGTGCACCAGAGACAGTAATCCTCAAGAGCGAGACAACAAATGAGGAATTTAACGAGCTAACCCGCCTAGCCAATTCGTACGTCAGAGAAGTTGGTGTCTATAAGCACCTGATACCGAGAATCAAAAATCATCAGCCAGTTGTTTACGCCTGCGATGCAAGTCAGCCATGCTGGCTCTTAATCGAAGATCTAACCCATCTCCGGGCAGGGGATCAAGTCGTCGGCCTGACCCGCCAGGAAACCAGTGCCTCGATCCAGCGGATGGCCGCGTTGCATGCGGAATTCTGGATGGATCCCCATTTGGAACAGCAGGAATGGTTACCCGCCCACAATTTCTGGTTTGCCCAGCCCGATCCTGAACTCATCGAACCTTTCTTCCAGGCCTATGGGGTCCGCCTGGGCGAATCGGCCTCGAAGATTTGTAGGGCGGTGATCGAGCAGGGTGACGCCATTAATGGGGCTATTCATGCACGCCCATGGACCCTGATTCACGGAGATCTTCGTGCCGACAACCTCCTGTTCGGAGGTACCTACGAATCGCCAGCAGCGACCATTCTGGACTGGTCCTGGGCCAGCCGAAGCCTGGCAGTCATTGATCTTGCCTTCTTGATTGGCGGAAGCACACCCATCCCCCAGAGGAGGGGTTGCTTGGAGGAGCTCCTGGCGACCTGGCACGATGCCTTGGTATCCCAAGGGGTTCGGGATTACCCATTGGCCGATGCTCGCCGCGATCTGCAATTGGCATCGCTGCGCGCTCTTACAACTTCAGTCGTAGTCAGTAGCTTCGACAAGAAGCTAGACATCAACATCCGCTCATCATTATTGTGGGACCAAGCCATCCAACGCCACGCAGCCTTTGCGGAGGAATTGGAAGCCTGGCAAGCTCTCCCTGATCCATCTTTGTTTGCTTGCTATTGACTTCTTAAGACTGACCCTTAACGCTAAAATCCCAATGCTGACTTCTCAAGATTAACTCTTTAATGCTGATTTTCCAGCGTTAATCCTTAGCCTTCATTACCTTTTCTTGCTGTGCAGCGAGAATGTTGAATGGCATGGTCGAAGTCGGATTTCCGATAAAGCGTCTGGCTGGCCTGCCAGTCAAGGATCTGGCTCCACCCCCAACGGCCTTTCAGCCCAGCAGGAGGCAGCCCTAAAGGCCAAAGCAAAGCCCCTCAAGGCCCCACAAAAGCTTCCAGCCCCCCTGGAGGGCTGCTGTTGGCCGGTTCCATGGTGGCGGGCAATTTGCTGTACCACCACTCCTGCAGGTCGGCGGCCAGCCGCACGGGGAAGAGGGTGATCACCGTGCGGGTGGAGCGAGCCCCGGGCTGCAGGAGCTCCACGGCGTAACTGGGGCAGCGCCGGGAAGCCAGGTCTGGCACAAACCGGCGGCCAATCCGGCGCCAGCTGGGCTCCTTGCTGCGCCAAGCCAAGCGGCAGCAAGGCCAGGGCAGTTCCTCCCGATCAAACAGGCGGCAGCAGGGGCCGATCACGCGATAGCTGAACTGGCCGCCCGCACTGGTGTGCTCGCTGCCCGACTCCAGAAGGGTTTGGGCCTGAACTGGTGACACCGAAGACGCCATGAAAAAGCCACCCCGAAGGGTGGCAGAGAAGGAACGGCTGATCAAGAACGATCGAACCAGTTGCTCAATAGAGCTCTTCTTCGGCGTGGGTCTTGATGGTGCAGTCGCTGGTGGGATAGGCCACGCAGGTGAGCACGAAGCCAGCTTCAATCTGGTCGTCGTCGAGGAAGCTTTGGTCACTTTGGTCAACGGTGCCAGTGGTCAGCTTGCCGGCGCAGGTGGAGCAAGCGCCAGCACGGCAGGAGTAGGGCAGGTCAACGCCCTGCTCTTCAGCTGCGTCGAGGATGTACTGATCATCGGGCACCTCGATGGTCTTGTTGAGGCCTTCGCTCTCGCTGATGAGGGTGACCTTGTAGGAAGCCATGGAAAAGATTGGAGCTCACAGGCATCCGGAGAGCCGGGCCTGTAGGACCAGCCATTCATACATCCCCCAACGGCCTTTCCAGCGGTTTTTGGGGCCAGGCCGCGGGAAGGCCAATCAAAACCACAACACGCATCAGCGTGTCTTATGCAAGAACGGAGCGCTTGATGGTCATCAGGCCCCACTGGCTCTGCTGGGCCGTGAGCTCCGCAGACCAGCCCTGCGCCGCCAGCACCTGCTGCAACGACGGCGCCTGGTCCACCAGCAGGCCGCTCAGCAGCCCCACCCCATGGGCTGCCACCACCTGGGTGAATGCAGGGCATAGGGCCTCAATCACCGGCGCCAGGATGTTGCACAGCAACAGATCGGCGGGTTTCCCCTGGAGGAGCTCCGCCAAGGCCTCCACGGAGCCCAGGCGCACCGCCACGGCCCCTGAGAGCCCATTGAGTGCGGCGTTGTCTGTGGTGGCCCGCACGGCCAGGGAATCGGTGTCAGCGGCGCAGACGCTGGCGGCCCCCAATTTAAGGGCACCCAGGCCCAACACCCCGCTGCCGCAGCCCAAATCCGCCACCCGCCACCCGGCCAACGCCATGGTCTCGAGGGCTTCGAGGCAAAGCCGCGTGGTGGGATGGCTGCCGGTGCCAAAGGCACTGCCCGGATCCATGGCAATCACCAAGCGTTCGGCGTGCTCTTGAGGGCACTGAAGCCAGGCCGGCAGGATCAGCAGCCGGACGCCCACAGGGTCGGCTTGCCAGTGCTGTTTCCAAGTGAGGCTCCAATCCTCATCGGCCTGGTGGGTCCAGCTGATGGGCGGCAGGGCCAGGCCAAAGGGATCGGCCAGTCCCGCCAGGGCCTGCTCCAATTGCTGGCGCTGGTCAGCGGGCCAATCGATCTCTGGCAACCAGGCGATCAACTGCCGCTGATCCGGGGCCTCTGGCCGGTGCTGGAGGGCAACCCGGGGGATGCCCAGCACATCCAGCTTCCAGACCAAGGATTCCTCCAATTCTGGTAAGGCCGCCAGCTCCAGCCGCCACCAGGCCAGGGCCATCAGAAGGTCACCGTGTGGGCTTGCTGGATGCCATTGATGGCGTTGATGGTGGCCAACAGGCTGGCGGGGATGGGGTCATCGAGGCTCACCACCATCACGGCATCACCCCGCACAATCCGGCGGCCCACCTGCATCGAAGCGATGTTGACGTTGTGCTCGCCCAGCACGGAGCCGAGATGGCCAATGATCCCGGGCATGTCGCGGTGCCGGGCAATCAGCATGTGGCGGCTCGGCGCCACATTGACGGGGAATTCGTCGATGGTGGTGATGCGCAGCTCCCCATCGGCGAACACCGCTCCGGTGACGCTGTGCTGGCCATTGGCACCCTTGGTGCTCAGCTGCAGGGAGCCCCCGGCGAAGTCGCGGCTGGCGTCGTCTTTGACCTCCACCACGTGGATGCCCCGGGCCTTGGCCTCCAGGCCGGCGTTCACATAGTTGATGCTGTCGCCGAGGGCCGTGGAGAGCAGGCCCTTGAGGGCGGCAATCACCAGGGGCTGGGAGGGGTGGTTCGCAAACTCACCTTGCAGCCGCACCTCCAGCTCTTCCACGCTGCCACCAGCCAACTGGCTGATCAACTGGCCCAGGGTTTCGGCGAGCTGGAGATGGGGCTTGAGCTGCTCCATCACCTCCGGAGTGAGGCCTGGAATATTGACAGCGCTGCGGGCGGGCAGGCCCAGGAGCACATCCCGGATTTGCTCAGCCACGTCAATGGCCACGTTTTCCTGGGCCTCTTCCGTGGACGCTCCCAGGTGGGGCGTGAGGATCAGGTGCTCCGGAACCGACCGCAGGGGGGATGTGGCCTCCAAAGGCTCATTGGCATATACATCGAGGGCCGCGCCGCCGATCACCCCGGTTTGAACGGCCTCGGCGATCGCCGCCTCATCAATGATGCCGCCCCGGGCGCAATTGACGATGCGCGCCGTGGGCTTCATCGTTTTCAGCAGCTCCGCATTGACCAGATTTTCGGTATCGGGGGTGCGGGGCAGGTGCAAGCTGACGTAGTCGGCCTCGGCAAACAGGGCCGGCAGCGGCATCAGCCGCACCTGCATTTGCTGGGCCCGCTCCGCCGACACAAACGGGTCGTAGGCCATCACATCCATGCCCATGGCCTTGGCCACCCGGGCCACGTGGGAGCCGATCTTGCCGAGCCCCACCACCCCCAGTTTCTTCTTGTAGAGCTCGTTGCCCACATATTTCTTGCGGTCCCAACCGCCGGCCATGGTGCTCGCGTGGGCATGGGGCACATGGCGCGACAAGGCCAACATCAGGGCCAGGGCATGCTCTGCCGCCGCAATGGTGTTTCCCTCAGGGGAATTGACCACGATCACGCCCCGCTTGGTCGCTGCGGGCACATCGACGTTGTCAACCCCCACGCCAGCCCGGCCAATGATGCGCAGTTTGTCGGCCGATTCGATGATCTCGGCGGTCACCTGGGTGCCTGAACGAATCATCAAGGCGTCGTACCCGCCGATGATCTGCTTCAGCTCCGCAGGGGGCAATCCAGGGCGCACATCGACCTGAGCCACCTGCGAGAGAATGTCGATCCCCGCCTGGTCAATGGGGTCGGAAACCAGAACCTTTGTCATGCCCGGCGGGTGGGTGGGGGTGCCGGGGGTGCAGTGTAGTGACCGGTCGAAATCCAGATCGACTTCTACGGATGGTCAATTGGTCTTCAATTGATTTTCACAGATCTTCAACGCAACGGAGGCTCAAGGGCGTGGGTGCAAGCGTGGTGGTGGTGCTAGGGGATCGCAAAAGGCTGCATCAACTGCGCGATCGTCTCGGCGAGCAGGTGCCACCGATGGCCCAAGTGGTGGCCGTCGGTGAGGGCGAAACCTCGATCAATGACCTCGAACGCCTCAATCCAGCAGTGGCCCGCCGCAACCGGCAACGCAGCATGGCTCGCTGGCTGATTCCCTTTGGATTCTTCGCCGGGCTCACCTTCACTTACATCACCGATCTCGATACCTTCGCCTTCTTCGGTGAATGGAGCCAGCACCTGGTGGGAGCCCTGCTCGGCCTGGGTTCAGGATGGATGGGCAGTTTTGCCGCTGCCGCCAGCGTGACCTCCGAGGAAGACGACCGCATCCGCAGCCTGCGCAACCGCCTCGAGGAGGGGAACTGGCTATTACTCGTGGAAGCGCCCAACGGCATCGAGATGCCCTGGACCACCCTGCAACAGGCCAAACCCAAGGCCGTGGTGCGGCTCAACGACTAAGCCATGCTGCCGCGCCCTGAGCTACTGGAGGGGAGCCGCCATCGCGAGGCCCTCGAAGCGATTCTGGATACGGCAGAGCAGGCCCTTCGCAGCTGGACGCCCTGCTGGAGCGGCTTTGTCGATGGAGCCGAACGCGAAGACGCCGAAGCGCGCCTCGCCACCCTGGCCGAACTCACGGTGACAAGCGAAGGGGGGCACCCAGGGGCCGAGCGTCGGCGCCTGCTGCTGCAACGCCATGAGGCACCGATCAATCCCGCGGAACTCCCCGACGAACTCCTGGGCCTAGAGATCAGCGGCAACTTCCTGTTTGACCCCTCCACAACACTGGACTTTCGCCAAGGGCTGGTCACCACAGCCGGGGTCAAGCCAGCCGAGCTTGGCGATCTCTGGCTGCGGGGGGATCGGGGCGCCCAGGCCATTGCCACCAGCAGTTGTGCCCAAGCCCTTGATGGCCTCACGGCCAAGGTACGCAGCGTGGAGGTGCAGCTGCTGGCCCGGCCGATCGCCGCCTTGCAATGTCCGGCCACCCGGCAGCCCAGGCGTTTTCAAAGCGTGGAGGCCTCTCTCCGGCTGGATGCGGTGGCCTCGGCGGGCTTTGGCATTTCGCGGAGCCGCATGGTGGAGCTGATTCGGCAAGGGGAACTCCAGCTCAATTGGAAGGTGATCACCAGTGCGAGTCGGGAGATCACCGCGGGCGATCGGGTGCAATGGAGCGGGCGGGGGGAACTGCTGATTGAAGAGGTTTGCCTCACCAAGCGGGACCGCTGGCGCATTCAGCTGGTTCGGAGCTAAACAGTTTGAACAAGGGGGCCAGCTGGCTCGCTGCTAGGTTGCAAGGGCTTCAGGAGCGATGCCATCGCGACCTGGGACGTTCGCTCGGGCGATTAGCTCAGGGGTAGAGCACTACCTTGACACGGTAGGAGTCACTGGTTCAAATCCAGTATCGCCCATTTCTTTCCACCTTCAGCATTAGCAATTCCATCCGTGATCACTTCCGCGGCAAAGGAATTGGGTGGGTCAGGGGAATTAACCGTGGTTGTTGGCCTGGGGCGTTCAGGTCTTGGGGCCGCCAAATTGCTGCACCAAATAGGTCACGCTGTGTTGCTCCTCGAGAGCAATTCAAACCAAGAGCTTGAGAACAAAGCCGAAGAGTTACGGGCCTTAGGTATTGCCGTTCAGCTGGCGGCGCCGCTGGCCCTAGCCACCTTCTCTGGCCTGCCCCAGCGACCCAAGACCGTGGTGGTCAGTCCAGGGATTCGCTGGGACCATCCAACCCTCTGCGCGCTCCGTCAAGACGGGATTGCGGTGAGGGGTGAATTGGCTGCCGCCTGGGACAGCTGCCAGCAGGTGCCCTGGATTGGCATTACGGGCACCAACGGTAAAACCACAGTGACCCACCTGGTGAGCCACTTGCTGCGAAGCGCTGGTATCGACGCCCCCATGGGCGGCAACGTGGGCCACTCGGCCGCCGAGTTGGTGCTGGAGCGGTTGCAACCTGGCGGCGTGCTGCCGGCCTGGATGGTGGTGGAACTCAGCAGTTACCAAATCGAAGCGGCGCCGGAGCTGGCCCCAAAAATCGGCATCTGGACCACCCTCACCCCCGACCATCTGGAGCGCCACGGCACCCTGGCCAACTACCGCTCCATCAAACGCAGCCTGTTGGAACGCAGCACGGTGCGCATCCTTAATGCCGACGATCCCGACCTCAGGGCCCACGGCCAAACCTGGGACCACGCCCACTGGGTTACAGCCAGCCGAGGCGATGACCTGCCCAGCGAAATCAAGCCATTCCTTTGGATTGAGGACAACCTGGTGATGCATCAAGGCCCTGGAGGACCCGCGGCCCTGATGGCCGCCGATGCCCTGGCCATGCCCGGGGCCCACAACCGTCAAAACATGCTCCTTGCTGCTGCCGCTGGCCTTCAGGCAGGCCTTAGCGGCAGCCAAATGGAGGATGGGCTGCGCCAGTTCAGTGGCGTTCCCCATCGGCTCGAGCGAATCTGTGAGCACGAAGGGGTTGCCTACGTCAACGACAGCAAAGCCACCAATTACGACGCCGCCGAGGTGGCCCTCAAGGCCCTCGATGGCCCCTTGGTGGTGCTGGCTGGAGGAGCGTCCAAGCAGGGCGATGCCAGCGGCTGGATTCGGGGTTTGATCCACCAGTCCAAGGCCGTGGTGCTCTATGGCGCCGCCCAAGCTGAATTGGCCGGCCTCCTCGCCGATGGGGGCTATCCAGGCCAGGTCACGCTTTGCGACGGGCTCACCGAGGCGGTCGCAAAGGCCGCAGGGCTGGCAACGGCCTTGGGCTGCAAAACGGTGCTTCTCTCACCAGCCTGTGCGAGCTTCGATCAATACACCGATTTCGAGGCCCGCGGCGAGCATTTCCGCCAACTGGCTCTCAGCCTTTCGATCCCTCGTTGAAATTGGCCGCCAACTGGAGATAGCCAGCGGCACCAATGCAAACCGCCAACGGACCGGTGGCAAATAGGCCAACCCCGCAGGCCAAGATGCCCACCGCACTGATGGCGACGATAACCAGCAGCAGCACGGCCACATCAAACCAATGGGGAGTCACCATGGCCCGGGCCCCAGCCAAGGCATCCAAGAAGGACACCCTCTGGTCGACCAGCAGAAAGGCCGAGAACCAATAGGCCACACTCAAATAGATGCCTGGAAGGCCAAAGGCCAACAGACCCAGCAGGATTGCAATGGCTGCAAACACGTGCAGGCCAAGCAAGTTGAACAGCTGCTTAGTTTCCCGAAAGAGTTGGCCAAATTGGAAGGTTTGCCCCTTCGCCGCCATTAAGGCGCCATTGAGCAACGCCACACTGCCCCCCAAATGCACCACCACCTGCAAGAGGAGCAGCAGGCCGTAGGCAATCCCGGGGATCGCCCTCGGGCCAGGCTCAGCCAGCTTCAGCGCAACGGCTGAAGCCCCAAAGGACACCCCGCCGGCAACAATGGTGTAGAGGACCACAAAGCCCACCAGCACCAAGGCATTGCGGCAAAAACCACGCCAACCAGTTTGAACAATGGCGCCGTAATCCAATCCACTGGAACGCTTGTTCTGCCTATCACTCAGCATCGGGAGGGGCCAGGGGCCTAGAAAACGTCAATTGAAGTGTTGGCAACTAAGGGTGGGATGTCAACGAACCTGCGCAGATCTGAAACAGAGTGTCCAAAACGGGCCAATAACAGCCTTAGCATCGCCGCAACATTCGGTTGCAACGCGCCCCAGCCCATGGCTTATTGGTTGATGAAAAGCGAGCCCGATGTCTACGGGATCGACCATCTCAAGGCCGAAGGCACAACGCTCTGGGACGGTATTCGCAATTACCAAGCCCGCAACTTCATGCGCAGCATGCAGATTGGCGACCTTGCTTTTTTCTATCACTCCAATACGAAACCACCCGGGATTGTGGGACTGATGGAAGTGATCGAAACCCAGCTCACAGACCCGAGCCAGTTCGATACCAAATCGAAGTATTTCGACCCAGCGGTGACCCCCGAAAAGCCCCGTTGGGATTGTGCGCGCCTGCGCTATCTGCGCCATTTCAACACCTTCCTCAGCCTGGATGCGCTTAAGGAACACTTCGGGCCCGAAGAACTGGGCGTTGTGAAACGGGGCAATCGGCTCTCGATCCTGCCGGTGCCAGAGGCCAGCGCCCAGCGTTTACTCGCCCTGCTCGAGCCCAGATGACCCTGCTGCGGCCGATCAGCTCCGATCCCATCGCCATTCGTCAGGCCCTGGAGCGCGGCTGGGCCACCTTCTCGAGCTGCCCCTGGGTGTTGATGGGCTTCACCCTGGTGGGGGGAGGGATCAATTTGCTCAGCCAGGTGCTGTATCGCTACGAAAGTGACCGGTTCATTGGCCTGTTTGGACGCGTTGATGGGATGGCCGTCGCCCTGGCCGGCCTCGCCTGGCTGGCCTATGCCATCAGCAGCCTCTGGCTGGTCGTGGGGCTGATGCGCGGCGCCCAGATGGCCCTTGGGCGCCAGAGCCCCCGGTTTAGCGACCTGGCCCGACTGGATGGGGGGGCCATGGCCCGCTGCTTTGGCACCTTGGTGCTGATCCTGGCGCTCAATGCCCTGATCGTGCGCCTGGCCCAGGCCAGTGCGTTCTTACTCACCTTGATCCAACCCTGGCTGGCCCCCCTGCCCCTAGTGGCTGGGGTGGCCATGGCGGTGTACCTGGCCGCCGACCAAATCCTTTGCCTGCCCCTCACCCTGATGGGCCAGCTCACGCCCCTTGGGGCCTTCCGCAGCGGCAGGGCGGCCGTCGACCCCCACTGGCTCCATGCCCTGGGGTTGACCCTGGTGGTGCTCCTCATCCTGCTGGCAGGCTTTTTGGTGCTGCTGGTCGGACTGATAGCCGCCCTACCAATCACGATCTGCACCCTGGCTGCGGCCTACGAGCAGCTGTTTGAACTGCCAGATCTCAACCGACCTCGTCCGACCTAAAGCTGCCTTGGCCGGGAAACAGATTGGCCAGATAGCAGCGGGTCACCTCGCGGTTCTGCAACCCGTTCTGCACCAAAAACCCTGCCAAAGCCGCCTGCACCAGGCGGTACTGATCCCAGTTTGGATGACGCTCAATAAAGCTGCGCATCGAAGCCAAGAGAGCCTCAGGCACCTCAGCCCGCAAGCTCACGAGCCCTGCTTCCTTTGCCGGTTGTGGCCCCACTGTCATCCGTAATCGGCGCTGGTGGATCCAGTTCCCCACAGACCAGTGCCGGAGTCAAATCGACTGCAAGTGCGGTGAGCCAGGGCTTCCCAGCTTGAGATCGGCTAACAGCAAAGGGCTCAACCCACTCCCTACCCCCCAAGCGCCAGTGCCCCATCGACCAAGCCAGGGATGTCAAGCCGAACAACCCCGCCTGGATGGTTCTCCCCAGCCTGCAGAAGCCAAACCGATGCGCCCACCCAGGCCTGTGGAAAACCTGGGGAGAAGGATGGTGCTGCCTTGGGATTGCCACAGAATCTTCGATTGATCAAAACTGCTGATCTGCAGTGAATCAGCGGCGCTGTCTCATGCTGGAACCGTCCTTTTTGCCGCGACCATGGCCATTGCCCTCATCGGCACGGGGCTCCTAGGAGGGGCCATCGCCCAGCGCCTCTTGCACCAAGGTCACGCCCTCCATCTCTGGAATCGGGACCCCAGCAAACTCAAGCCTCTTGTGGCCCTCGGTGGGATCGCAGCCTCCAGCGCTCTCGAGGCCGTGAACCAGGCGGACTGGGTGATCACTGTGCTCAGTGATGGCCGGGTGACGCGCCAGATTTTGCTGGATCACGTCGGTGACGGGCTTAGGGGGAAGCGGGTTCTCCAAATCGGCACCATCGGGGCGGAGCAAAGCCGTGATCTCGCGCGCGATTTAGCCCAGCTGCCTGCAGAGTTCCTGGAGTCACCCGTGCTTGGCAGCCGCCCAGAAGCCTTGGCAGGCTCCCTGCAAATCATGGCGGGCGGCCCCAAAAACCTGTTCCAAGAGGCTCTTCCCCTCCTCCACGATTTAGGCCCTTCACCCCGCTGGATGGGAGAGGTGGGCTCCGGCTTGGAAACCAAGCTGGCCCTCAACCAACTGATCGCCAGCCTGACCCATGCGTTCAGCCTTTCCCTCCATGTGGTGCAGGGATCAGGCGTCGATCCCGAGGCCTTCATGGCCATCCTGCGGGGCAGTGCCCTCTATGCGCCCACCTTCGACAAAAAACTGCCGAAATTGCTCTCTGGGGATTTCACCAATCCCAACTTTCCCCTGGCCCACCTCCGCAAAGACCTGCTGCTCTTTCTGGAAACAGCCCACGCCCAAGGCCTCCAGACCGAAGGGCTAGCTGGGTTGGTCCAACTGATGGAGCGGGCCCAAGGGAGCGCCACCGACCGGCTGGATTACAGCGCCCTTCACCAGCTCACTGGCTCTGATGGGAGCCCAAGCCAAGCACCCCATCCTTAAGCTCAGGCAGCTCGGCCAGGGCTGCCGCAAAAGCCTGGCTCGCCGAAGCATCCCAGCTCCCCTCCAGCCCCCGCTGGAGCCCCCGCGGGGTGAGCACAAAGCGCACCTGCCAATGGCGTCGATCACCTTCAAGCGCCATCCAAAGGCCCCCCAGATCAAGCTCCAACCCAATGGACTCCTCCTCCATCAACTGATCGGCAATGGCTGCGTGCTGCTCCAACAATTGGCCAAAACCTTGGCGCAGGGTTTGGGCCTCCTGGGCCGTGAGCTCCGCCGCCCAGCCAGCTCCGCCAATCAACACAACAAAGGGGTAACGGGCTGGATCCACCAGCAACCGCCACCCCTCTCCCTCTTGCACCTGCATCCGCTAACTGACGCCAGAATCCACTGAACAATCAGCCTGGCAACAGATCAGGCTGATCCTGCTCGTCACTCAATTCGATGATGGCGCGTTGCACGGGCTTGATCATCGAGTCGTCCAGCAGGCCATCGAAATCATCAAAACGGCGTTGCTTGGCCCGGAAAGCAATCCGCACGGTGGTGAGGTAACGGTTGCTGGAAAAGCGGATCAGGCTCTCGGCCCTCTGGGCCAATTCCTTGGGGTTCATTTCAATGCCGCGTTGGATTCCGCCATGTTGAAGGCCACTGTTCTGGATTCCACTGTGCATAACCACATTTCTGATAGTTAGAGCCTAGGTCAGCAGGGGGTCCCGGCGGTTTAGAAGAGGGTCTCGCCTTAGGGGGATGCCATGGAGGACAAGGGCACCCTGGCCATCGATTTGGGCAGCACCACCACGGTGGTGGCCTATCAGGGCCCAGACACCGCAGCCCAGCTCCTGGCCTTGCCGCCCTTCAGCCTCGATGAGCCAGTGGTGGTGCCCAGCCTGCTTTGGCTCGCCGAAGCCGCCGGCTCCAAACCACTCATCGGCCGCCAGGTCCTTGATGCCGGATTGGCCTTTCACGGCGGACCTGAACTGCGCCGTGACTTCAAACGTCTGATTGGCTCCGGTAGCGCCTCCGCCCCACCAGCCGAACAGGCAGGGGCCCTGCTCCTGAAGGCTCTCTGGGCCGCCCTGCCTATCGACATCAGCCCCAAGCGCCTGGTGCTGACAGCACCGATCGACACCTACCGCCGCTATCGCCAGTGGCTAGCGCAGGTGTGCACGGAACTGGGCGTGGAGGAGGTGGCCCTGGTGGATGAACCCACCGCCGCGGCCATCGGCGCCGGCCTCTCCCCCGGCAACACCGCCCTGGTGGTGGACATCGGTGGGGGCACCATGGATGTGGCCCTGGTGAAGCTGGAAGGAGGCGAAGGCCGAGCTGCTCCGATTGCCCAGCTGTTGCGCTTTGCGGGCCGCGATCTGAACAGCAGCCACCAGGCCCTGCGCTGCGCCCAGGTGATCGGCAAGGCAGGGCTGGCCTGCGGCGGCCGCGATATCGACCGCTGGATTGCTGACGCCCTATGCCCAGGCCAGCCCCAAAGCCCCCAGCTTCTGGAGGCGGCCGAGCGGCTCAAATGCCTGTTAAGCAGCCAAGACGACGCCCTTGCCCTGGTCAGCTCCGCCAATCAAGCCCCCCAGGAGCTGCGCTTCAGCCGCACCAGCTTTGAGCAACTCCTCCAAGAGCGGGGGCTAATCAGCCAATTGGATGCCCTGCTCGATCAGGTGTTGGCGGCTGGCCGCAGCGCTGGGATCAGGCCAGAGGCCATCACAGCCGTGCTGCCGGTCGGCGGCAGCAGCCGCATCCCCCTCCTGCGCCGGTGGCTAGAGCAACGGCTGGCTGGGGTGCCCCTCAAAACCCATCGTCCTGTTGAGGCAGTGGCGCTTGGGGCCCTGGCGCTCACCCCGGGCGTCCAGCTGAAGGATGTGCTGACCCATGGGATCGAACTGCGCTGCTGGGAACAACGCAGCGGACGTCACACCTGGCACCCCCTGTTTGTGGCGGGCCAGGGCTGGCCCACCGATCGCCCCCTCGAGATCGTCCTGGCCTGCAGCCTGGAGGGCCAGAGCCACCTCGAACTCTGCTTAGGGGAAGCCCAAATGGAGCAGCGCGGTGAAGTGCTGTTTGAAGGAGACCTCCCGGTGCTGCGTCAACGCCGAGCTGGCCGGGCCCAGGTCATCCCATGGGGCGACCAACCCGGCGCCATTGCCCTGGATCCCCCTGGCGAGCAAGGTGTTGATCGGCTCAAGCTGAGTTTTGTGATCAACGGCCAGGGCCAACTCATGGCAGAGATCACGGATCTCGCCACCGGCGCCAGCCTGGGCGAGCGAAGCTTTGGCCCGGTGCGCTGACACTTCCCCCTGAAGCGCCAACAAGACTGATAGAACGGGATTTGATTGCATCTGCCGCCTTGGCCCTCCGCCGGCACAGGCTTCCGCGTTTTTGGCTTGGACTCACCCTCGGGCTGGTGGCCTTAGGAGTCGGCGCGGCTTATTGGTGGGAACGGCAGTTGCCCCGGCGCCTCGAGCAGGCGGCCGCCGCCGGGAACCTCAACGCCTGCTTGCGTTACAGCGAACAACTCGAAGCGCTGCGCTGGCTTGATAACAGCGCGCCGAAGGAACAGGGTCAATGCCGGCGCCTCAAATCTGCTGAACTGTGGCGCCAGCGCCAATGGGCCCAAGCCCTGAGGCTGCAGTGGCAGCTGGTGAATTCCCAAGCAGCAGAACCCCGCGACCAACGCCAACTCGATCGCTGGGTCCTGGCGTTACAACGCCAGTCCCTCGACCAATTCCAACAGGGGAATCTCAAGGGCGCCTTGGAGCTTTTGGCGCCCATTGGCGATGACCACAACAGTGCCGGCAACGCGACAGGGGATTCTTACGCCGAAATCTGGAACCGCAATCGGCTTCTGCTGGAACGCAGCCAAAAACTGGTGGACCAAAAGCGCTGGTGGGAAGCCCTCGACGCCCTAACCAGGCTCGACCATCCCTGGTGGAAAGGCCAGAGCCAGGCCCTGCAAGCCAAGGTGCAGGCGGGCATTAACACCTTGGCCGCCAAAGACCGTGAGCATGACGGCCATGGCACCTTGCCCCACACGGTGCCTGCGGCCGAACTGGATGCCAGGGTTCAAGGCCAGATCGCCAATGGAGTGGATGAATGGTCGGCTTTCAACTCAGCCTGCAAGTCCCTAGGCGGCAAGGTGATCGAAGCGGGCCCTGAAACGGCCTGCCAGCGCCCATGACAAGATTGATTCCGCGAAACAGGTCCGGGACCATGCAGCCAGGTGATCAGGTCAAGGTCTGCCAAAGCGTGGTCGTTTACCACCACCCCCAACACCGTGGTGAGGCCTTTGATCTTCAGGGCCAGCAAGGGGAAGTGGTGACCGTGCTCAACGACTGGAAAGGCCGGGTCATTAGCCCCAACCTTCCCGTGGTGGTGGCGTTTGGCAAATTCAAGGCCCATTTCCGCGCCGACGAAATCGAAGCGGCCTAGGGGCGCAACAGGAAAACGCCTTCTTCTCCATCGATCGCCTGCAGCGCCAGCTGGATGGTTTCTTGCCGACTGGTGGGCACCACCCGGCCACAAAAATCCGGCTGAATTGGCAATTCCCGATGGCCGCGATCCACCATCGCCAGCAGGCTTACCCGTTCGGGGCGACCCCAGGCCTGCAGGGCCTCGAGGGCAGCTCGCACCGTACGGCCGGTAAAAATCACGTCATCCACCAGCACCACCAGCCGCCCCTCCAGGCTCACGGGCAGCTCCGTGGGCTGGGCCAGCCGGGTACCAATCCGCTCCAAGTCATCGCGGTGAAAGGTGGGGTCGAGGCTGCCGTGATCGATGGCATGGCCGCTGATCGCCCCCAAGCGGGCCGCCAAAACCTCAGCCAAGGCCACCCCGCGGGTTGGGATCCCAAGCAGCAGCAGCCGGTGGGTATCGGCGACGCTCTCGAGCACCTGGGAGGCCAGGCGGTCCAGGGTGCGAGAGAGGTCCTGGGCCGACAGCAATTCGAGCCGATTCATGGGGCTGGCACCAGCAAAACCAATGCTAGGGAGCTGCCACGTCGGCCCCATTGTTGCCAAAGCCTGACCCAGCTGGGATCAGCGAAATTTGTCAAGGTACTGGGGCTGTAGGTTGGTTGCGAAGGCCATGCAAACTTGAAGCGTTGCATCCATACCTCACTTGGAAATTTCGCGTCTTGAAAACTCGCGATTTGAAATCCCACGACAAGCAACACCGCTAGGTGAGTCGGGTGACAGCAATTCCCTCCCAGCAGCAATCCAGCAGGCCTAACGCCTTTGATTCTTCATTGAGCTCCTCTCCACTGCGTGACTCCGCGCTACGTGAGTCCCCATTGCGGGAGCCAACTTCAATGTCTCCCGTTGTTCTAGCCATCCTCGATGGCTGGGGTTACAGCCATCACGAAGCCCATAACGCCATCCGTGCCGCGGCGACCCCGGTGATGGATGCCCTTTGGCATGCCTATCCCCACACCTTGATTGAAGCCAGTGGTGGCGCCGTTGGCCTGCCCGATGGCCAAATGGGCAACTCCGAGGTTGGCCACCTCACCATCGGATCGGGTCGGATTATTCGCCAGGAACTGGTGCGCATTAGCCAGGCCGTCAAGGACGGCAGCATTGCCGACAATCCAGCACTCAACGCCCTTGCTGACAAGTTGCTCGCCAACGGCCACACCCTCCACCTCATTGGTCTCTGCTCCGATGGCGGGGTGCACAGCCACATCAATCACCTGGGGGGCCTTCTCCTCTGGGCCGCCTCTCGGGGCCTCGAGAATGTCTGCATCCACGTGATTACCGATGGTCGGGATACGGCTCCCAGTAGTGCTCCTGGCTTTGTGGCCCAGGTACTGGAGCAAATCCAAGCGGCCGGGGTGGGTCGTATTGCCACGCTCTGTGGCCGCTACTGGGCCATGGATCGCGACAACCGCTGGGAGCGCACCGAGAAGGCCTATCGGCTCCTAAGCCAATCCAGCCCCCCCATTCAACTGGGCCCCATGGAGGCCATTGAGGCTTCTTACGCCAACAACGTGGGGGATGAATTCCTCGAACCGGTACGCCTTGCGGACGATCTGATCGAATCCGGGGATGGGCTGGTCTGCTTCAACTTCCGTCCGGATCGGGTGCGTCAGCTGATTCGCGCCCTGGTATTGCCCACGTTCGACAACTTTGAGCGCAGCCTGATCACCGACCTGGATGTGGTCACGTTTACCCAATACGAGAAAGGCCTCCCCGTGGCCGTGGCCTTCCCGCCCGAATCCCTTGATGGACTGCTCGGCCAAGTCGTGTCTGAAGCGGGACTACGCCAATTCCGCACCGCTGAAACAGAGAAATATCCCCATGTCACCTACTTTATGAATGGTGGTATCGAGCAGGCTTTCCCCGGGGAAGACCGCCATTTAGTGCCATCGCCACGGGTTGCCACCTACGACCAATCCCCGGCCATGTCAGCCGAAGAACTCACCGATAGCTGCATCACCGCCATCCAGAAGGGCATCTATTCCCTCGTGGTCATCAACTATGCCAACCCCGACATGGTTGGGCACACGGGGCAGATGCAAGCCACCACCGAAGCCGTCACCACCGTGGATACCTGCGTGGGCCGGCTGATGGAGGCGACCAACCGCATGGGCGGCACGCTTGTGATTACCGCGGACCATGGCAATGCCGAAGTCATGGAGGGCCCTGATGGTCGTCCTTGGACCGCCCACACCACCAATCCGGTTCCCGTCATCCTGGTGGAAGGCGAAAAACGCAAGCTGCCCGGCTACGGCACTGACGTCCAACTCCGCGATGGAGGTGGGCTAGCCGACATTGCGCCCACCCTATTGGACATCCTCCAACTACCAAAACCGGACAGCATGAGTGGTTTCTCCTTGGTTGCTCCCCTGGACAGCCAGAGTGGGCCGAACCGCATTGCCGAGACCCTGGCCGTCTAGCCTAATTTCATGATTACGTCGATTTTGTCTTGGCTTTGGATTGGCAGCGGCGTGCTGCTGATCGTGAGCGTGCTGCTCCACAGCCCCAAGGGCGATGGCATGGGAGGCATAGCCTCCAGTGGTGGCTCGATGTTTACCAGCGTCAGCAGTGCAGAGGCCACCCTCAACCGCATCAGCTGGACATTGCTTGCCATCTTTTTAGGCTTGGCCGTGGTCCTCAGCGCAGGCTGGCTGAGCTAGGGCGATGAACCGCCGCAACCTGTTAGCCAGCTTGGGATCTGGATTTGCAGTGCTTTTGGGCGGTGCCAAGACGGCCTTGGCAGCCTCCAAAGCCGATGATCCCTCCTGGGAACTCAGTAAAAATGAATGGAAACAACGGCTCAGCTCTGGAGCCTTTGCGGTCTTGCGTGAAGAGGGGACCGAACGTCCCTTCAGCAGCCCTCTTAACAACGAAAAACGGGCCGGAACCTTTGTTTGTGCCGGCTGCAAGCTGCCCCTATTCAGCTCCAACGCCAAATACGACAGCGGCACCGGCTGGCCCAGCTTTTGGCAACCGCTTCCCAAGGGCATCGTCACCAAGTTGGATTTCAAACTGATCGTGCCGCGCACCGAGTACCACTGCCGTCGCTGTGGGGGGCACCAAGGCCATGTGTTTGATGACGGCCCCAAACCCACCGGCAAGCGCTACTGCAACAACGGTATCGCCCTGAATTTCATTCCCACCAAAACAGCAACTCCCGGCTAATGGGAGAGGGTGCCACCCCTTAGCCGGTGAATTCCGTGTTGTAGGCCTCCTCACCGAGGGACTAGGCGAGACCAAGCCATAAAAAAGCGCCCCCGAAGGGGCGCTGGACATGGGATCTTAAGGATCAAAATCCGACTGAGATCTCGCTTGAGATCTCAGTCAAAGTCCTTTGATCAATAGTCGAAGTCGCCGCCCATGCCACCGCCACCGGCGGGTGCACCGTCCTTCTTCTCGGGCATGTCAGCCACGATGCACTCGGTGGTGAGCACCATGCCAGCGATGGAGGCCGCGTTCTGGAGGCCAGAGCGGGTCACTTTGGCGGGGTCAACGATGCCAGCAGCCAGCATGTCGACGTACTCACCGGTGGCGGCGTTGTAACCCTCGTTGAAGGGCTTGTTCTTCACGTTCTCAGCCACCACAGCGCCATTCACACCAGCGTTCTGAGCGATGCGCATCAGGGGAGCGGTCAGGGCGGAGGCCACGATGTGGGCGCCGATCAGCTCTTCGCCGGAGAGGTTGGCCTTGGCCCAATCCTCGAGGGCAGGGGCCAGGTGGGCCAGGGTGGTGCCACCGCCAGGAACGATGCCTTCTTCAACGGCCGCCTTGGTGGCGTTGATGGCGTCTTCCAGGCGCAGCTTCTTGTCCTTCATCTCGGTTTCGGTGGCAGCGCCCACCTTCACCACGGCCACGCCGCCGCTCAGCTTGGCCAGACGCTCCTGCAGCTTCTCCTTGTCGTAGGAGGAATCGGTTTCGTCCATCTGCTTGCGGATTTGCTCGCAGCGGGCCTTCACGGCCACCTCGTTGCCTTCGGCCACGATGGTGGTGGTGTCCTTGTTGATGGTGATGCGGCGGGCGGTACCCAGCATCTCCAGCTTGGCGTTATCCAGCTTCAGACCAGCGTCTTCGGTGATCAGCTGACCGTTGGTGAGAACGGCGATGTCTTCGAGCATGGCCTTACGGCGATCGCCGAAGCCAGGGGCCTTCACGGCGGCCACATTCAGCACGCCGCGCAGGCGGTTGACCACCAGGGTGGCGAGAGCTTCCTTCTCGATGTCCTCGGCAATGATCAGCAGGGGCTTGCCGGTGCGGGCAATTTGCTCGAGCACGGGCACCAGGTCTTGCACCAGGCCGATCTTCTTATCGGTGAGGAGGATGTAGGGCTCTTCGAGCACCGCTTCCATCCGCTCGGTGTCGGTGGCGAAGTAGGGAGAGATGTAGCCCTTGTCGAAGCGCATGCCTTCGGTGACCTCCAGTTCGGTGGTCATCGATTTGCCCTCCTCGAGGGAAATCACACCTTCCTTGCCAACCTTGTCCATGGCGTCGGCGATCATCCGACCCACCTCTTCGTCGTTGCCGGCGGAGATGGTGCCCACCTGGGCAATGGCGTTGCTATCGCTGATGGGCTTGGCGTGCTCCTCGATCTTCTTGACGAGGAACTCGGAGGCCTTGTCGATGCCGCGCTTGAGGGTGATGGCGTTGGCGCCCGCAGCCACGTTGCGCAGACCAGCCTTGACCATGGCGTGGGCCAAGACGGTGGCCGTGGTGGTGCCGTCACCGGCAGCATCGTTGGTCTTGGAAGCGGCCTGACGAATCAGGGCCACACCAGTGTTCTCGATGTGATCTTCGAGTTCGATCTCTTTGGCGATGGTGACGCCGTCATTGACGATCTGGGGAGCGCCAAACTTCTTCTCGAGCACCACGTTGCGACCCTTGGGGCCAAGGGTGACCGCAACGGCTTCGCAGAGGATGTCGATGCCTTTTTCGAGGGCCCGGCGGGCTTGCTCGTTATAAATAATGCGCTTAGCCATGGAAGGCGATGTCCTTGTGAAGGGTTAATCCCTGGAAAGGGTTAAACGGAATTGGTTCGGCCGAAGCTCTGACGAGCTCAGTTGACGATGGCCAGGATGTCTTTTTCGGAGAGCAGCACGTACTCATCGGTGCCGAGCTTGATGTCGGTGCCGGCGTACTTGCTGTAGAGCACCTTGTCGCCCACGCTCACTTCAGGAGCCTGACGGGTGCCGTCATCGTTGCGCTTGCCAGGTCCGATTTGCACCACCTCGCCCACCTGGGGCTTTTCCTTGGCGGTGTCAGGCAGAAGGATTCCGCCGGCGGTCTTTTCCTCCGACTCAGAAACCTTGATGAAAATGCGATCTCCGAGGGGCTTAACCGTGGAGACGCTGAGAGAAACAGCAGCCATGAATAAATTGCGAAAGCAACGGCATGACGTCTGAGACGCCACAGGGAGACGGCTCCGGAACCACTCGCAGGAGAGCTGGCACTCGGACCCGTTGAGTGCCAACCCTATGTGCCCCAGCCAAGGACTGACCAGGGCGGTTCTGTGCGGTTGACCGAACCACCCTGGGGCGGCAATGCGCGGTGATAAGGTCATGCCGCTTCAAGCGGGATAGTCCCGCTGTGCGCTCCTTGCGTCTTCCTTCTTTATGGCTGCTGCTACCGCCACCGGCACCAAAGGCATCGTCCGCCAGGTCATTGGCCCTGTGCTCGACGTTGAATTCCCGGCCGGAAAGCTGCCAAAGATCTACAACGCGCTTCGCATTGAAGCGAAGAATTCCGCCGGCCAAACCGTTGCACTGACTGCAGAAGTGCAGCAGCTCCTCGGCGATCACCGGGTGCGCGCCGTGGCGATGAGCACCACCGATGGCCTGGTGCGGGGGATGGAAGCCCTCGATACGGGCGCACCGATTTCCGTGCCCGTCGGCGAAGCCACCCTGGGCCGCATCTTCAACGTGCTCGGCGAGCCCGTTGACGAGCAGGGTCCGGTGACGACCAGCGAAACCGCTTCCATCCACCGCCCAGCACCCAGCCTCACCGAGCTGGAAACCAAGCCCAAGGTGTTTGAAACCGGCATCAAGGTGATCGACCTGCTGGCCCCCTATCGCCAGGGCGGCAAGGTGGGCCTTTTCGGTGGCGCCGGTGTGGGCAAAACCGTCTTGATTCAGGAGTTGATCAACAACATCGCCAAGGAGCATGGCGGCGTTTCCGTGTTCGCCGGTGTGGGCGAGCGCACTCGGGAAGGCAATGACCTCTACGAAGAGTTTAAGGAGTCTGGGGTGATCAATCCCGACGACCTGAGCAAATCAAAGGTGGCCCTTTGCTACGGCCAGATGAACGAGCCCCCTGGCGCCCGCATGCGCGTGGGCCTCTCGGCGCTCACCATGGCCGAGCACTTCCGCGACGCCAACAAGCAGGACGTTTTGTTGTTTGTTGACAACATCTTCCGCTTCGTTCAAGCCGGTTCAGAAGTGTCTGCCCTGCTCGGCCGCATGCCTTCTGCCGTGGGCTACCAACCCACCCTCGGCACCGACGTGGGCATGCTCCAAGAGCGGATCACCTCTACCTTGGAAGGTTCGATCACCTCGATCCAGGCCGTCTACGTGCCTGCGGACGACCTGACCGACCCGGCACCTGCTACCACCTTCGCCCACCTGGATGCCACCACCGTGCTGAGCCGCGGCCTGGCCTCGAAGGGCATCTACCCCGCTGTGGATCCCCTCGACTCCACCAGCACCATGCTCCAGCCCGCCGTGGTGGGTGATGAGCACTACCGCACTGCCCGCAACGTGCAGTCCACCCTCCAGCGCTACAAAGAGCTGCAGGACATCATCGCGATTCTCGGCCTCGACGAACTCTCCGAAGACGACCGTCGTACCGTTGATCGGGCTCGCAAGATCGAGAAGTTCCTCTCCCAGCCCTTCTTCGTGGCTGAGATCTTCACCGGCCAAAAGGGTGAGTACGTGAAGCTCGCCGACACCATCCAGGGCTTCAACATGATCCTGGCCGGCGAACTGGATGATCTGCCCGAGGCTGCCTTCTATCTCGTGGGCAACATTGATCAGGTCAAGGCCAAGGCCGCCAAGATCCTGGCCGAAGCCAACAAGGGTTGATCTGAAGGAACCCAAACCATGAGTCTCACCCTCCGCGTTCTGGCCCCTGACCAGAGCGTTTTCGACGGCATGGCCAACGAGGTCATCCTGCCAAGCACCACCGGTCAGGTGGGCATCCTTCCCGGCCACGTCACCATGCTCGCCGCCCTTGACACCGGCGTGTTGCGCCTGCGCGATGGAAACGGTTGGTCCACCATCGCCCTCATGGGTGGTTTTGCCGAAGTGGAAGCCGACGAAGTGACCGTTTTGGTGAACGCTGCCGAGCTCGGCAGCAGCATCAATGCGAGCACTGCCGAAGCCGAATTCGAAGCGGCCCAGCAAGTTGTTGCCAGCTTTGAAGGCAAACCTGGCAGCCCTGACAAACTCAAAGCAACCGAGGCCCTCGAGTGCGCCCGCGCCCGCTTCCAAGCCACCCAGGCTGGCTAACGAGAGATTCATCCAAGGCACAATGCCGCCCGGACTCCAGCCCAACCGCTGGGGTGCGGGCTTTTTGATGGACTTGAGCTCAAACCCAATCCCCAAACCAAAACCACAAGCATGAACCCATAAAAAAAGCGCTCCAAAAGGGAGCGCTTGTAAGACCCAGGCGAACCTGCTGAATGGGACCTATTAGCCGGATCAGGCGGTACCGCAGAAGGTGACATCAGGAAACTTGAGCTTGGCCTCGTCGAGGCTCTTACCTTTGCCCTCTTCCTGCCAGTAGTTGATCACCTCGGTGGCCTTGTTGAGCACTTCAACGCGCTCGTTGTCGGTGATCCAGCTCTTGCCCTCGAGCTCGGTCTTGAGGGTTTCCCAAGCATCTTCCCGGGGCCAGAAGAAGTAGGAGGTGAGGGGGCTGGGGCCGCCGCCCACAATTTGGTCAACGGCGAGGGCAACGTTGTCGGGCAGCCAGAGGATCTTCAGGAGGAAGCGGCCCTCATCGGCCTTGGGGGTGTAGCCCGAGGGCACCCCGTCTTCGTCAATCGTCGCGGTAGCCAGGGCGGCACTGCCACCACGCATCACCGGACGCCCCTGGGTGGTGGTCTCGTCTGCGGCGGCGACAGCCTCGACGGCTTCGCTCACGGCAGCGCCAGGTGCGCTATCGGTGGCTGTCATGGGGTCAGCGCTCAAGGCTACGGTTCAAACGACTAACCTACCAGTCGCTCTGGCGCCAACGGCTTCATCCCCAGCCATGACGCTGCGCCTCTTCCTCGATTCTGCCGACCCCGGCGCCTGGGAGCGATGGCTACCCACCGGGTTGTTCTTTGGGGTTACCACCAATCCCACCCTGCTCAAAAAGGCCGAGCAGCCCTGTGACCTCAGGCATCTGAGTCAGCTCAGTGGCCGCGCCCTGGACCTGGGGGCCCAAGAACTGCATCTCCAGGCCTGGGGAGGCACAGCCGCCGAACTGCTCCGGTGCGGAAGGGCCCTGCACGCCATCGCCCCCAACCGCATTGTGGTGAAAGTGCCAGTGACCATTACGGGAGCTGAGGCCGCGAAGGAGCTGATCAGCCAGGGCATCCCGATCACATTCACCGCCTGCTACGAGCCAGCCCAGGTGCTGGTGGCCGCCGCCCTTGGAGCCCACTACATCGCCCCCTACCTGGGCCGCATCAGCGACCTCGGGCGCGATGGCCTCGGCGAACTGATCGCCATGCAGCGCTGCCTCGATGGCATGGGCTCTTCGGTGCGGCTCTTGGTGGCCAGCCTGCGGCACCCCAGCGACCTCCCCCGCCTGGCTGCCGCCGGGATGACCACCTTCACCATCAACCCGGCCATCGCCGCAGGACTGTTTGCCAGTGAGGCCACCCAGGCCGCCGCCGCCCAGTTCGAGCAGGATGCGCTCGCTTGATGGCCCCCCTGATGTCCCCCCGTGCCGTCCTGCTCTTCGATATCGACGGTGTGATCAGGGATGTGGGCGGCAGTTACCGCCGCGCCATCGTGGAGACGGTGCACCATTTCAGTGGCCAGCGCCCTGATGCCGCTGCCATCGACACCCTCAAAAACGAGGGCTGCTGGAACAACGACTGGGAAGCCTCCCTCGAGCTGCTGCGCCGCTCGGGCCATGCCCCGCTTCCGGCCTTCCAAACCTTGGTGGAGGTATTTGGCAGCTTCTATTTCGGCGGCGACCCCGACGGCGACTCCGCCCTTTGGCAAGGCTTCATCGGCAGCGAGCCACTACTGGTGGAAGCGGAGTTCTTTGCTGCATTGACCAGGGCCAACGTGGCCTGGGGCTTTGTCAGTGGCGCCGAGCCCCCCTCCTGCCGCTACGTGCTGGAAACCCGGCTAGGCCTGGGCGCACCACCGCTGATCGCCATGGGCCAAGCCCCCGACAAGCCCGACCCCACCGGCCTGCTGCGGCTGGCCGGCCAGCTGAGCGGCGCAGGAGTGGACGGGGCCTTGGTCGTGACCCTCGATGCCACCAGTCCGCCCATCGCCTACCTGGGCGACACCGTGGCCGATGTGCTCACCGTGCAGCGGGCCCGGAAGCGGTGCCCTGATGCCCGCTTCCTCAGCCTGGCCGTCGCCCCACCCCATTTGCATGGCCCGCAAGCCATGGGGCTGCGGGCTGCCTACGAGGCCCGGCTGGTCGAGGCGGGGGCCGATGTGGTGTTGCCCAGCACCCAAGCCCTGGAGCCCGAAGCCCTCTTGACCTGGCTCAGCGCTCCATCGCGCTGACCGCCTTAGCGGCAGCAGCCGTGAGGTTTTCGTGGCCCCGCTCGGTGACAGCCACGTCATCTTCAATGCGGATGCCAATGCCCTTCCAGCGGTCCTCAATGGCCGGCTGGCCCTCCGGCACGGGCAGCCGATCGCTCACATAAAGCCCCGGCTCCACCGTGAGCACCATGCCCGGCTCCAACTCCACGTGATGTTCGCCCAAGCGATAGGCGCCCACATCGTGCACATCCAGCCCCAACCAATGGCCGGTGCGGTGCATGTAGAGGTGGCGGTAGGCCCCCTGGTCGATCAGGCCATCCACACCACCAGCGAGCAAACCGAGTTCCACCAGGCCTTCCACCAGCACCCGCAGGGCCGCATCGTGCACCCCTTCGGCGGTTTGGCCTGGGGCCACCGCGGCCACCGCGGCCTCCTGGGCCGCCAGCACCAGCCCATAGAGGGCCCGCTGCTCGCCGCTGAAGCGGCCTCCCACCGGGAAGGTGCGGGTGATGTCGCCGTTGTAGTAGTCGTTAAGCGAGCATCCCGCATCGATTAGCACCAAGTCGCCATCGTGCAGCTCGGCGCTGTTGGCGGTGTAATGCAGCACGCAGGCATTGTCGCCACCGGCCACGATCGAGCCATAGGCCGGTCCGCGGGCGCCCTGCTCGAGGAAGTGCTGCTCAATCACCGCCTGCACCTGCCGTTCCTTTAGGCCGGGGCGGGTCACCTGGCGGGCCAATTCATGGGCTTCGGCGGAGATGCGGGCGGCCTCCCGCATGCGCTCCAGTTCTTCGGGCCCCTTGCGCAAGCGCTGGGCGTGCAGCAGAGGACACGGAGCCACCAAGCCGAGGGCCGCCGCTCCGCTGCGGGGCGCCCGATCGAGCTGCTGGCCCCAGGCCTCGAGCACCAAGGGCTCCACCTGGGGATGGCGCCCCACCCGAAAGGCAATCCCCTCGGCGCCCTTGAGGTAGTCAGCCAGGCGCTGGGGGAGCTCCGCAAGGGGATGGGCAAGATCGGCGCCAAAGTTGGCCACGGCCCCGTCCACGCCCCACCGGAAGCCGTTCCACACTTCTGCAGTGGGCTCCTTGGGCTCCACAAACAACACAAAGCGGGCGTCATCGCGGTGGGGCAAGAGCAGGGCCACCGCTCCTGGTTCGTCAAAGCCCGTGAGATACCAAAAGTCGCTGTTCTGGCGAAAGGGATACTCGCAGTCGGCGTGGTGTACCACCATCGGCGCCGCCGGAATCACGGCCGCCACCCCACCCAGTTGCTCAAGAAAACGGGCCCGGCGCTGGGCAAAGATCGACATCAACGGGCAGCCTGGTGCGCAACGGTTGCACGCCAGTTTGATCGAGCCCCACCAACACCCGTTGGCAAAGCCGATTAAATAGGTGCATTGCGCTCAAAATGGCGTCCTCTTAACCAATCGCGTTCCGATGTCCCCCTCCAGTTGCAAGCCTGAATGAACGACGTTGTCGCCCTGGCGCTGCTGGTGGTGGTCGTGATCGCAGGCTCGGCCCTGGCTTCGGGAGTGGAAGCGGCCATCCTCACGGTGAACCCGGCCCGGGTGCACGAATTGGCGAACCGCGCCAAGCCGCTGGGAGGGGCTCGCCGGCTCGATCAACTGCGCCAACGCCTGGGCCGGACCTTGGCGGTGCTGGTGATCGCCAACAACGGCTTCAATATTTTTGGCAGCTTGATGCTGGGCGGCTATGCCGCCGCGGTGCTGCACAACCACAAGGTCGGCGGGGTCGCCCTGCCCTTGTTTTCCATCGGCCTCACCGTGCTGGTGATCCTGCTGGGAGAAATCCTGCCCAAATCCATGGGCAGCCGTTTTTCGATGCCCGTGGCCCTGGCCAGTGCGGAGGCGGTGCATTGGCTCGGGCGGCTGATGCTGCCGGTGGTTCTGCTGCTCGAACAGGTGTTGCCTGCGATCACCCAAGACAACGAAATCAGCACCAACGAAGACGAAATCCGGCTCTTGGCCAGGCTGGGCTCCCAAAAGGGTCAAATCGAAGCGGATGAAGCGGCCATGATCGCCAAGGTGTTCCAGCTCAACGACCTCACCGCCAGGGATTTAATGGTGCCCCGGGTGTCAGCCCCCACCCTCGATGGCGGGGCCCGCCTCGAGCAACTCCGAGCGGAACTCCTGGCAAACCATGCCGAATGGTGGGTGGTGTTGGGCGACGAGGTGGATGAGGTGCTCAGCGTGGCTAGCCGGGAACGGCTGCTCACGGCCCTGCTCGAGGGCAAAGACCACCTCACCGCCGCCGCCCTCGGCGAACCGGTGGAATTCGTACCCGAAATGATCCGCGCCGATCGGCTGCTCACCGCGTTTCGGCGCGACACCACGGGCGTACGGGTGGTGGTGGATGAATTCGGTGGTTTCGTGGGTGTGATTGGCCCCGAAGCCGTCTTGGCGGTCTTGGCCGGCTGGTGGCGCCGACCCCAGCCGGCCAGCGAGCCCACCTGATGGCGCCAGAGCCCTCCACCCCCCTGCGCTGCCGCCTGCTGCTTGAGCAGTGGCGCCAGCAACTGGTGCTCAGTGGGCGCGAGCATTCCGAGGTGGAGGGCCTGCTGGGGGCCTTTGATCGCCAGTTGCTGCGGTTGCAAAGCCAGCACCTCAAGGTGGCCGTGTTCGGCCGGGTGGGCGTGGGCAAATCGAGCCTGCTCAATGCCCTGCTCGGCCATGCCGTCTTTGCCACCGATGTGGCCCATGGCTGCACCCGCCACCAACAGGCCCAGCAGTGGCACCAGGCCATTGCGGGGCTGCAACGGGTCGAACTGGTCGACACCCCAGGCATCGACGAGATTGCCGCCGCCGGCCGGGCTCGCCTAGCGGGCCGGGTGGCCCTCGGCGCCGACCTGGTGCTGCTCGTGCTCGATGGCGACCTCACCAGCGTCGAGCTCGAGGCCCTCGAAGCACTCTTGGCCAGCGGCAAGCCCCTCCTGCTGGTGCTCAACCGCAGCGATTGCTGGCCCGCTGGCGAGCAATCCGCGCTCATCGCCAGCATCCGCCGGCGCCTCCCGCCCAAGGCCCGCCACTTGGAGCTGGTGGCCGTGGCCGCGGCCCCCCGGCTGGCCAGCGTCCTGGCCGACGGCCGGGTGCGAAGCAGCGTCGAAGCGCCGCGCATTGCCCCCCTGCGGGAGGCCCTGGTGGCGTTACTTGAGCAGCACGGTGAACTGCTCCTGGCCCTCAATGCCCTGCGCTCTGCCGATCGCCTCCACCACCAGCTGCAGCGCTGGCGCCTGAGCCACAGCCGCCAGGCCGCCCAAAGCCTGATCGGCCGCTTTGCGGCTCTCAAAGCCACCGGAGTGGCGGCCAATCCGCTGGTCCTTTTGGATCTGGCCGGCGGCCTGGCCTGCGATACGGCCCTGGTGCTGCAGCTCTGCCAGCTCTATGGCCAAAAAATGCACAGCACCAGCGCCAGGGCGCTACTCACCCGCCTATCGGGCCACAACGCCCTGTTGGGTGGGGCCCAGCTGGGCATCCAAGTGGTGCTGAGCCTGGTCCGCCAGCTGCTGCTGGTGGCGGCCCCCCTCACCGGCGGCCTGAGCCTGGCCCCCGCCGCCCCCGTGGCCATCGCCCAGGCCGCCCTCGCCGTGCACACGACCCGGCGCACGGGCCGCTTAGCGGCGGCCGAACTGGTCAAAGGCGCCGAGCGGGGCGGCAGGCCGGGGGCCTTAATGCGGCGACTCAGCCACAGCGATCCCCAGGTGCGCCAGTGGCTCAACACCTGGCAGCACCAGCCTTCAACAACTGCAAGGTCGAGCCTGCAAGCCCTGCTGCCATGAGCCAACTGGCCCTCTTTGGCACCAGTGCTGACCCTCCCACCTGCGGCCATCAGGCCCTGCTCGAGGGGCTACTGGGCCTGTATCCCGCCGTCGCCACCTGGGCCAGCACCAACCCGCTCAAACAGCACGGTGCGCCCCTGGATGAGCGGGCCCAGCTATTGGGTTGTCTCGTGGCAGCGATCGGTAACCCGCGGCTCGAGCTCGCCCAGGAGCTCAGCAGCCCATGGACGATTGAAACCCTGGAGCGGGCCCAAAAGCGCTGGCCCGAAGCCGAGTTGGTGTTTGTGGTGGGCAGTGATCTAGCGGCCCAAATCCCCAGCTGGAAGCAGGCCGATCAAATCCTGGGCCAGTGCCGCCTGGCGATTGTGCCCCGCCATGGCTGGCCCCTCACCTGCCAACACCGCGAGACCCTCGAAGCCCTGGGATCCCAGCCGGTGGAACTGGCCCTGGAGATCCCCGCTACCGCCAGTTCGGCCGTGCGTGAACGGCTCGACCCCAGCCAGATTCCCGCCGCCGTCCTGCCGGCCTTGCTCAAGCACAATCGCTATGGCCTTGCTGAGCCGCCCTGCTGATGCGCATCGCCCTGGCCCAAATCAACCCCCTGGTGGGAGATCTGGCTGGCAATGGGGCCCGAATTCTCGCGGCCTGCAAGGAAGCGGCAGCTGCCCACGCGGATCTGGTGGTCACCCCGGAGCTTTCCCTCTGGGGTTATCCGCCAAGGGATCTGCTGCTTAGGCCGGCTTTGCTCAGCAACCAGCAACAAGTATTGGATCAACTCGCGGCCGAACTGGCGGCCACCCACCCCTCCCTGGCCCTGCTGGTGGGCGTGGCCGAACCGATTGCTGCAGCCGAGAAGCCCAATCTGTTTAACGCCATCGCCCTGGTCGCAGGTGGCCAATGGCGCATTGTGGCCCGAAAACAACTGCTGCCCACCTACGACGTCTTTGACGAACGGCGCTATTTCCAAGCGGCTGACCAGCCCGCGGTTCTGGAGTTCCAGCAGGGAGGGCGCAACTGGACGCTGGGTCTCACCATCTGCGAAGACCTCTGGGTTGAGGAGGAACTGCAGGGCCACCGCCTGGCCGGTCCCGATCCCGTAGCCGCGCTGCAGTCGCACCGGATCGATGTGCTGCTCAATCTCTCGGCCTCCCCGTTTGGCCAGGCCAAGGCGGCCCTGCGCCATCGCCTCGCCGCCCGCGCCAGCCAAAAATTGCAGTGCCCGGTGGTCTATGTGAACCAGGTGGGCGGCAACGACGAGCTGGTGTTCGACGGGGCCAGCTTTGTGGTGGATGCCAGCGGCGCAGTGGCGGCCCAATTGGCCTGCTGCCAAGAACAGGTCGCCATCTGGGAAACCCCAAGGGCTGGGGGGGGCAGCCCAGAACCTCCTGGAACCAACCCCCCAACCCTGGCCCTGACCGACCCCCTCCCCGAGCCCCAAGAGCAACTCTTCCGCGCCCTGGTGCTTGGCGTTCGCGACTACGCCAAAAAATGTGGCTTCCGCCGGGTGTTGCTGGGGCTGAGCGGCGGCATTGATTCAGCCCTGGTGGCCGTCATTGGTGCCGCCGCCCTGGGGGCTGAGCAGGTGCAAGCCCTGCTGCTGCCATCGCCCTACAGCTCGGAGGGCTCCATCGGCGATGCCACCGCCTTGGCCGAGCGGCTTGGCCTTGCGGCCCACACCCTGCCGATTGCCCCATTGATGGCGGGCTTTGATGCCGCCCTCGGACCGGCCCTAGATGGAGCGCCCTACGGGCTCACGGCTGAAAATCTGCAGTCGCGCATTCGCGGCTGCCTGCTGATGGCGGTGGCCAACCAGCAGGGCCACCTGCTGCTCTCCACCGGCAACAAATCGGAGCTGGCCGTGGGCTATTGCACCCTCTATGGCGACATGAATGGGGGCCTGGCCGTGATCGGCGACCTCTACAAAACCACCGTCTTTGACCTCTGCGATTGGCTCGACAGCCCGGCGGCGGGCGCCTGCCGCACCGCCCTGGGGCTACCGGCCAGCGGCGAGCTGGTGGGCACCGCAATCCGCACCAAACCCCCCAGCGCCGAGCTGCGACCCGACCAACGGGATAGCGATTCCCTGCCCGATTACGCCCTGCTCGATCCGATTCTCAAAGCCCTGATCGAAGAGCTGCGCAGCCCTGAGGAGCTGGCAAGCCAAGGCCTTGCCGACGGCAGCCCCGTGGATGGGGAGGACGCCGAACGGATCATGCAGCTGGTGCGGCGGGCCGAATTCAAGCGACGCCAGGCCGCCCCCCTGCTCAAAGTGAGCGGCCGCGCCTTTGGCACCGGCTGGCGCATGCCAATTGCGGCTCTTTAGGCCAGGCGCTCAGGCCATCCCAGGGGCGAATGGCCGGAGGAACGGCCGGCGCAAAGCAGCCGGGCTAAGGCCTTCCCTCAAGGCCAGGACCAACCCCGCCGCTTCGGCATAACTGCTAGTCGCGAGGGCCTCCAGCCCAAGGGCGGCCGCCGTGACATTCAAAAGGCAGGGATTGGCCACCGTGATCAAGGGCACCCCTAGCTCGGCGCAAGCCAGCACGGCCTCCCCACCCAGGGCCCCAGCTGGGGCCACCACCGCCCCCAGCTGCTCCCGGCCCAGGAGCTGGGGATCGAGCAAAACCGCTGGTGACGCTGCTCCTAAGGGCACCAGCTGGGGTGCCCGGCTGAGACCCACGAGCACACAGGGTAAAAACGTGTACCCCAGCTCCTCGCCTGCCGCCCTGGGATCCAAGGCGGGGTCGAGGGGCAAGGGGCTCAGGGCGGGAGCATGGGCGCAGGGAATGCCGAGATGGCTGCTGAGGAGATGGCTGATCACCGCCTCGGCGCCGGCCAAACCATCCACTCCAGAGCCCTGGCGATAGGCCGCCAGGGCCTCACTCTTGGGATCGTCCGGGAAACGGGCCACCACGGCAATGGCCGTTGCCCCCTGGGCCAGCAATTGCTCCCCAGCGCGCAGCAGGGCATCGGGTCGCTCCAGCTGGCCCCAGCTGGCCCCACTCGCCCCCTGGCTCAAGCGCACCCCCAGCGGTGTGTCGGTGGTGATCACCGGACCAATCTCCAGGCCCAACGTGGCCCGACAGCCATCGACCACCTGCAGGTGGCGCTGCCGCAGCTCGGGCTCCATACCCCCATCCAGCAACAATCCCAGCCGCTGCCGCCTGACGGGCCTGAGGCCCAAGTCACCGGTGGCAAAGCGATTCAAGGCGGAGCCCTCCACGTACTGGATGCGGGGATCGCTCCAGTACAGGGCGGCACCATTCATCACATTGGGGTGGGTGATCAGGCAGCCACTGGCAGCGGCCAGCAACCTCGCCGCCGGTAGGGCATCCCCGGCATAGCCGCCCTGTTCACAGCCAATGCCGGTGGGGATCACCAGCAAGGTGGGCATGGGGGGCGCTGTCGATGCTCCGGAGCTCATAGGGCCTCTTCAATCACCACAACGGCCTCAATCACCAGCACCGGCCCCCCAGGGCTGGGCTCCACCGCCGTAATCGCCCAGCGCAGGGGCCGGCCGTGGGTGGCCAGGGCCTGTCGCACCTGGTCCAGCAGCGGGCCGCTCTGGCGCAGCAGCCGCAGCTCCAGGGGCTCCAGCCTCACTTTTGGTACTGGCCGAACTGGGCTTCATAGAGGGCATCCTCCTGGCCAGCCCGGAGCTTCAGATCGCTGCGGGGGAAGGACACACACAACAGGGCATAGCCCTGCTGCTGCAGTTCAGCTTTCACGCCCATGGCATCGGGTTGGTGCACCGTGCCTTCGGTGATCACAGCGGCACAGGTTGTGCAGACGCCTGAGCAGCAAGAGCTGGGCAACGCCACCCCGGCCGCTTCAGCGGCAGCCAACACGGTTTGCGCACTGCTGCACTGGAAGCTGTGGCTGCTGCCATCAAGGTCGCAGACAACAGTGAAGGCTTGGGAGTCGGTCACAGGGGAAGGGCAGCAGCGGGCCGTGCCAGCCGATTCTCCCAGGCAGCCCTAGACCTGGTGCCACTGGCTGGGATGGGGGGCCAGGTATTCAGGCGGAGTCTCGCCCTCACCAACAGCTGGGGCCGAAAGGGCCAGATCCAGGCTGATCGAATAGCGGGTGTCATCGGGGTCCTCGTTGGGCAAGACCGCATGGTCGAGGTGGGAGGGGAACAAAACCAACAATCCGGCCCGGGGTGCCAGATCAATCCAGGGAGCATTCCAAGGTCCTTGCGTACCAGCCAGGGGACCCCCATGGCCCACGGCCAAACCAGGCACCAATTCGTTCACCTGCCGGGGGGGATAGAGGCGCAAACAGCCGTGGCGGCCGCTGCCATCGCCATTGAGGTAATAGACCGCACTCAAATGGGCATTGGGGTGATGGTGCCGGCCCACCACCTGATCCAGTTCGCTCACCACCGGCCAACAGCGCTGCAAATGCAGGGAGACCTGGCTCAAATCGAAGCCCAATCCCTGCATGTAGTTGCGGGCATGCCCCAGCAGGGAGGCGATCAAAGGCGCAAAGGCCGGGTAGCGATGGAGCTGCCAGGCGCCATTGAGATCCCCAGTCCAGGCACATCCCGGATCCGGATTGGAACTGGCGCCACCTCGAAGCTCGTTAATCGCCTGCAACTGAAACGCCGTGTCCAAGGGATCGGGAGCCAGCTGCACCCGCCCGAGGGCTAGCGGAAACAAGGGCTCAATCGCCAGTTGCCCCAAGGCCAAGCCTCCCATGGTTGCCATGACCGCCAGCTCTAACGACCTACAGAAGCCATCCTCCTTCGCAAGAGGGTGCGTGATGTCCTGACCACAAAAAACCCAGAAACCCAGAGGTCGTGTTGCCCGCAAAGCGGGCGTAACGGCCGAAGGATGCTGGGTTTTGGGGTTGGGGATCGGGGTTTGCAACCCGATCGTGACGAGACCAATCGGCTGTGCTGAACCAGCCGAATCGACTACACCATTGGCATGGACTCAACCAGTTGAATCAACTAGACCATCGCGGCTGCGCCGCCAACAACTTCCAGGATCTCCTGGGTAATGGCAGCTTGGCGAGCCTTGTTGTAATCGAGGGTGAGGGTTTTAGCGAGCGCCTTAGCGTTGTCGCTGGCATTGTTCATGGCCGTCATGCGACTGGCCAATTCCGAAGCCGCCGCCTCCTGCAACGAACGCAGCAACTGATTTTCCAGGTACAACGGCAGCAGGGCATTCAGCAATTGATCAGGACTCTGATCAAAGACGACGTCGGAAGGCAATTTCGCCACCGCATTGGCCGTGCTTCCCACTTCCACACCAAGCTGACCCTCGCGGGTGGTTAAACGGAAAATCTCGTCATCAGGCAATGCAATCCCTTGGGGATCCAGGGGAAGCAAGGTTTGGGAAACGGGCTTGGAGCTCACCAAATTGATGAATTTGGTGAAGATAATTTCCACCCGATCTGTAACACCAGAGAGGAAATCAGCCAGCACCTCGCTGGCGATACCCATCGCTTCCTTTGCATTGGGCACCTGTTCAAGGCCGGTATAGGTGGCCCGAATGGTGTAGAGCTTGGAGCGGTTCTGGAAATAGGTAATTGCCTTACGGCCAATCAGAACCAAATTAACGCTGTACCCCTGGGCCTTGAGCTCGGCGTAGCGGAGTTCGGTGCGCTTGATGATGTTCGCGTTGTAGCCGCCACACAGTCCCCGATCGCCGGTCACGGCCAACAGGGTGATGGTGGAAACGTCCCGTTGCTCCAACAGAGGAGCATCGGCATCTTCAAAACGCATGCGCGACTGAAGATTTTCCAGGACCCGGGCCAGACGGTCGGCAAAGGGACGACTACGCAGAACCTGCTCCTGGGCACGACGGACCTTGGCGGCCGCCACCAGGCGCATGGCTTCAGTGATCTTGCGGGTGTTTTTGACCGAACTAATTCGGTCACGGATGTCTTTGAGATTTGCCATTGGTAATGCCCTTCCTCAAACCGAGGCAAGCATGGTCGACTTCACCTCTTGGATGGCATCCTTGAGCATGGCTTCAGCCTCGTCGCTGAGCTGCTTCTCGGTCTGCACTTTGGAGATGAAATCAGCCTTGTTGGACTTCAGATACTCACGCAGTTCGCGGCAGAACTGAACAACGGAATCCACGGGAACCTCGTCAATCAGGCCCTTGACCCCGGCATAAACAACGGCCACCTGCTCGGCAAGGATCAGGGGGCTGAACTGGGGTTGCTTGAGGATCTCACGCAGACGCTTACCCCGGGCCAGTTGCTGTTGGGTAGCAGCATCGAGGTCCGAAGCGAACTGGGAGAAAGCCGCGAGTTCATCGAACTGGGCCAGTTCCAATTTCAGGGTGCCTGCAATTTTCTTGATTGCCTTGGTTTGGGCTGCACCACCCACCCGGCTCACGGAGATACCCACGTTGATCGCGGGACGCAGACCGGAGTTGAACAGGTCGGAGCTGAGGAAGACCTGACCATCGGTGATCGAAATCACGTTGGTTGGGATATAGGCCGAAACGTCTCCTGCTTGGGTTTCGATGATGGGCAGGGCGGTCATGCTGCCCTTGCCCATGGCATCGGAAAGCTTGGCGGCCCGCTCGAGAAGGCGGCTGTGGCAATAGAAGACGTCGCCGGGGTAGGCCTCACGGCCGGGGGGACGACGTAGCAGCAGCGACATCTGGCGGTAGGCCTGGGCCTGCTTGGTCAGATCGTCGTAGATAACCAGGGTGGCCTTGCCCTTGTACATAAAAGACTCAGCCAGGGCTGCGCCGGTGTAAGGGGCAAGGTATTGGAGTGCAGCGGCTTCCGAAGCACTGGCAGCAACCACGATGGTGTAGTCAAGGGCGCCTTTCTCGCGGAGCACTTCCACCACGTTGGCCACGGAAGCGGCCTTCTGGCCCACGGCCACGTACACGCAAACCACGTCCTCACCCTTCTGGTTGAGGATCGTGTCGATCGCAATCGCGGTCTTGCCGGTCTGACGGTCGCCAATGATCAGCTCCCGCTGGCCACGGCCGATGGGGATCATGGCGTCGATCGCAGTGATGCCCGTTTGCATGGGCTCGTGCACCGACTTGCGCTGGATGATGCCAGGCGCCATCGATTCGATCAGCCGGGTTTCGGTGGTAGCGATGTCGCCCTTGCCATCGATGGGCTGACCCAAGGAGTTCACCACGCGGCCCAGCATGGCGTCGCCTACTGGTACGGCGGCAATCTTGCCGGTGGCCTTGACCGTGCTGCCTTCCTGAATCCCGCGACCTTCGCCCATCAACACCACGCCGACGTTGTCGTCCTCGAGGTTCAGGGCTATGCCTTCGGTGCCGTCTTCGAACTGAACCAGCTCGCCAGCCATCACCTGCTGGAGGCCGTAGACCCGGGCGATTCCATCGCCGATCTGGAGCACAGTTCCGACATTGCTGACCGAAACCGACTTGTCATAGTCCTCAATTTGCTGCTTGAGGATGGCGCTGATCTCGTCGGGGCGGATGGAAACCATGGGAGGAAGTCCCCGCAGGCGGGGCGAATGAAAGGGAAGGCTGGAAAGCGGAGAGGGTTGAAGCGGAAGGGTCAGCGACCAAGTGGCCGCCCGGAGATGGGCTAGCTCACCTTGGCGAGCGCCAAGCCAAGGCGGCGCACCTGACCAGACAGGCTGGCGTCAATCACTTGGGAACCCATGCTGACGATGAAGCCCCCAATCAGGCTGGGATCGACGGAGAGATCGAACTCGATAGCTTGGCTGCCCGTAATCGCCTGAACCTTCTGATTGAGTTGCGCCTGCTGATCATCGGTGAGTTCAGTTGCCGAGATCACTTTGGCAAGGGTGATGTTGCGAAGCGAGCGATACAGCTCGAGGAACCTCACCAGCACCGAGTCAAGCGCAGATATCCGCTGGCGGTCGGCTAGCAGCTTGAGCAGGTTCTGCATCGAAGGGGTCAACTGATCGGCGAACAAGGTCGCCAAAACAGCTTTTTTGGATTCTGGCTCAAGAACCGGGGAAGCCATGGCCTCACGCAGCACAGCGCTGTCTTTCCAAATAGCAAGCAAATCCTTGACCTGATCAGCCACCGCGTCGGTTTCCTTGCGGGATTCAGCCACTTGAAGCAACGCTTCGGCGTAGGGGGTTGCGATCGAATTGAGGAGAGGCATCAGGCTGTCTCCAGGGTGTTGATGGACTGATCAATCAGTCGAGCCTGGGCTTCTGCATCCATCTTTCCAGGCAAAATTGTTAGGGCCTTTTCAATGGCACGGTTGGCAGCTTCACGGCGCAGCTGGTCGGTGACCCGGGCTGCTTCTGCACTCAGGTCGGTCATGGCGCTTTGCTTGAGGCGGGCCATCTCCTCGATGGTGCGCTTCTCACTATCGAGCCTTAAGGCCTCAGCTCGTGCTTTGCCATCGGCTCGAATTTGCTCAGCCTTTTGCTGGGCAGCCGCCAGATCAGCTTGGGCTTGGGCCAACGCAGCGGTGGACTGGACCAGGCGATCTTCAGCATCCTTGAGATCCGTGAGGATCGCGCCACGGCGACGCTCAAGGATGGCCCCAAGGAAGCCCGGTAAAAACTTCCAGAGGGCGAAGATGACAATCGCCAGGTTGATGATGTTGGTCTCAAACAGGTTGAGATTGAGACCAAACGATCCATGGGCCGCCAAAAGATGGCTCACGGGAAGAGAGAGAAACAGGATGCTCATGACGATGCCAACAAGCGGGACACGATGAGGGCACCGAGCTGATCAGCGGAGGCATTCAGCTTGGTCACGGCTAGATCGCGTTCCGCGTCGATCTCGCGACGGGCCTGCTCCCGGGAAGCATTGGCATCGGCCGTAGCCATCGCCATCGCCTCTCGATGGAGACGGTCCACCTCCTGCTCAGCCTCTTGAATCAGCTTTTGGGACTGCTGACGGGCGTCCTTGAGCTGTTCTTTGAGGTCAGCTTCCAGCCGCTCTGCCTGGGCAAGCTTTTGCTTGGCATCGGCACGACTGGTGGTGATGAAGCTCTCGCGTTCCTCCACAACCCGGCCGACCGGGCGGAAAAACAGCGAATTCAGAATGAAGGTGAGCAGGACCACCTGAACTGCCATCAAGGGCAGGGTGGCATCGAGGTCAAAAAGACCTCCCTCCTGAGCACCTGCTTCGGCAAGCAGAAGCCAGCTGGTCATTGGGGCGAGGGCGCTGGAACGGTCGGGCGGGGAAGCGGCAAGTGAGGCTCTAGACGGCAGGGGCTCAAGCCCCCACCATCCAGCCACTCACCTTGCGATCAACCAGCGAAGGGGTTGGCGAACAGCAGCACCAGGGCGACCACAAGGCCGTAGATGGTGAGAGCTTCCATGAAGGCCAGGGACAGCAGCAGGGTGCCGCGAATCTTGCCTTCGGCTTCAGGCTGACGTGCAATGCCTTCAACGGCGCTGCCAGCTGCGTTGCCCTGACCGATGCCGGGGCCGATGGCACCGAGGCCGACAGCCAGGCCAGCGGCCAAAACCGACGCAGCGGAGGTGATGGAATCCATGGTGGAGTGGGGAATGGGTGGCGCCAAACAGCGCGTAGTGGACCGGGAGTAGAACCCTGCGCCTGGGACATCCCTCGAGGGATGGGCCCGGGGTGCAACCGGACCTGCGCGCAGGAGATTTAGCAGAGCGTGGGACGTCTCTGCAAAAGGGAAGAGTTCCTAGTGGTGCTCTTCGTGCACCGCCTCACCGATGTAGTAAGCCGCCAAAGTGGCAAAGATCAAAGCCTGGATAGCGCTAGTGAACAGGCCAAGGAACATGGCCGGCAGTGGCACGATCAAGGGCACCAAAAACGCCAACACCGCCACAACCAATTCATCGGCAAGAATGTTGCCAAACAAACGGAAGGACAGCGACAGGGGCTTGGTGAAGTCTTCGATAATCTTGAACGGAAGCATGATCGGCGTTGGCTCCACGTAGTACTCGAAGTACCGCAGACCCTTGCGGGTCAAACCCGCATAGAAGTAAGCCAACGACACCAACAAAGCCAATGCCACGGTGGTGTTGATGTCGGCCGTGGGAGCACCGAGTTCACCGCTGGGGAGGTGAATCAACTTCCAAGGGAGCAGGGCTCCACCCCAGTTGCTGACAAAGACGAACAGGAACAGGGTGCCAATAAAAGGAAGCCAATCGCGATAGGCCTTCTCACCGATCTGCTCGCGGGCCAGTTCACGAATGTAGTCCCAAAGGAACTCAAGAAGATTTTGAACACCGCGAGGGTCCCGCTCCAACTTGCGGGTGCCAACGACAACCAAAGCCAACAGGGCGCCAATCACCACCCAGGAGCTCAGGAAAACCTGGCCGTGGATTTTGTAGTTGCCAAGTTGCCAGTAGAGGTGTTGACCAACCTCCAGTTCGGCAAAGGGAAGGATGAAAGGCATTGGAGCCAGCAATGGGGAGTTCAAGGTCGCAAACGCGACGGAACGGGAAGGGAATCAACGACGGCGAACCGTCAAGGGCGACTGGGTAATGAATCTCTGGAGATGGAACCGCTGGAAATGGAACCGCCGGAGGCTGAACCGCCATGTCCGTTGATCAATCAGTTGATCGATCCACCAGAGCCTGAAGGATCACCGCAGGCTTGTAGATCAAGAAGCCCAACAGGGCAGGCAAGATCGACAGCTGGGGAACCTTAGAAGCCAACAAAACCAGGACAGCTGGGACCAGGAACTGGGCCTTACTGATCCGCCGGGAGTTTTCTCCGAGGCGGGAGACACTCCGGCAGAGAAGCCAGAGATACAAAAGGCCAGCTGTCGCCCCCACCAGCAGGCTGAAGGCCGTGGTGAGGCTGACAACGACTGCGGTGATGGCCACACCCACTGCTGATAGCAGCAGGGTGAACAGCAACAACCGTCGTTGGAGCCGGAAGAAGTCGTCCATACCATTACTGGAATCAGCCGGAGCTGAATCGGTAACAGCGGAGTCGATAGGCGGCAGGGCCAGGTCGTTGTTGGCCTGATCCCGGAGCCCGCTGTCCCCGGAGGGATCCGATGCCGAAAGACCGGCATCAGGCGGGCAGGGGATGGAAACCGACAAACGAATCTGAGCCCTGAAAAGGCGCGCGGAATCTATCACGTGACTGACAGGTTGAAGGCCAAGACAGGACTCTCGCCCCTTAGGCCACCACGGGCAGCAGCACCCTTTGGGCCAACAAGCTGCGCGCCGTCGCCGCCTGCCGCTGGGGCTCCCAGCCCAGGGCGAGCTGCCCCAGGGAAGTACCAGCTGGCGCCAGCTCCAAAGCTTGCATCAAGGCCAAACCATCCGGGCTCAGATCGAGGGGGGCCATATCGGAATCCAAAAGGGCCCGGCCCGGCCAACCCCAAAGGCAGCGGTTGCGCTCACCGGAGACCGCCAGCAGGGCCGCATCTGAACTCCAGTCCGGGCGAACCAACGCGCCCTGGCTCAGGAAAAACTCAAAGTGGCTGATATCGGGATCGAGATCTTCGATCAGGGCCCATTGCTGCTCCACCGGCAGAGCTTGAGCCCGCTCCAGCAGCTCGCCTTGGAGCAATCGGGCCGGATCCCACACCTCGGGATTGGAAAACCCTGCAAAGCGAAGGTCGGCACTGGCCACAAAGGCCATCAGCCGCTGGAGGTTGTAGCTCGTCTCCTGGGGATGGAGGTACATGTCGGCGAAATTCGCGTCCGCCGCGGTATCGAGGGCCCAGCGTTGCTCGTGGTGACGGCGCAGTCGATTGGACGCAGGCAGGACTTCATACAGACCTCGCCCCAAGCGCAGGCCCTCCTCACCCGTGCCGACCCCAAGCAGGCTGAGGGCCCGCTGGGTGCGGTGAATTTCCCAGCGGCCGCCATCGGCATACAAGAAAAGGTGCAGCAAGCCGCCTGGCTTCAACAGGCCCGCCAAGGCCTTCAGGCCTGCCTCGGGCTCCCGGAGGTGGTGGAGCACGCCAACAGAATTGATGTAATCAAAAGGGGATTCCCCGCCCAGATCGAGCAGGCTGCGCTGCTCAAAGCGCAGGGACCTGGCCTGGCCAGCGGCCCCCGAGCGACGGGCGCGCTCCCGGGCCACATCAAGGGTTCCGGCGCTGATATCCACGGCGACAATCTCGGCACCCGGATTGAGATGGGCCAGGTAATCGGTGCTGACCCCCGTGCCACAGCCCGCATCCAGGATTCGCCAAGGCCTGGGGCCTGGGGCCGGCCGGGGGGGGAGGGCGCCGGCCACAAAGGCGCGGGCACTATCGACACACCAACGCCAGTTGTATCCAGGCGGGGCACCGTCCTGAAGGGGATCGCCGGGGTAGGGAAAGCGGTCGTAAAAGGCACTCACCACAGGGGTGGCGGCATCGGTGTTGGCGGTCACGGGATCTCGAACGGGCATGGGGCGAGCTTTGGGGAGCATTTCATGGGCTCCCCCCACGACCGGCATCCGATCCCATCGAGCTGCAAACATTTGTTCATGCCACCCCAAACGCCCAGACGGCCAGCCGTAACGTGGCCCAGCCCGGTTCGCTCTCGTCAATGACCGTGACCGCCAGCAGCGGCAGCACCAGGGTTGCTCCCCAGCGCTACGACACCCTGCCGCTCTCCAGCGTCCGTCAGGCGGAGCAGCAGGATCGCTTCCCCGATGGGGGAGAACTCCAAGGCCTGATCACCTTCTTCCAAAGCGGACAGCTGCGCGTTCAAGCTGCACGCCGACTTTCGGAGAACGCCGAATTCATCGTCGCCAAGGCGGCCAATCGCATCTTTGCCGGCGGAACCCCCCTCTCCTACTTGGATGGGCCCATTGGCAGTGCCCCTAAGGCCCCAGCCGGCGGCGTAGCCCTTGCCGCCGACCAAGCAGCCTTCCAGCAATCGGTTCAAACCTTTGCCCAGGGCACCGGTAGCACCGGTGGCAACATTTTCACCCGGTTGCTCGATGGCGCCGGTGGCGATGCCGATGTGCGCGTCGTGCTGCCCACCGGCTTTAGCCCGATTGGGGTTGGCCGTTACGGCACCGATCGGATGAAAAAATCCATCCGTGACCTCGCCTGGTTCCTGCGCTACGTGGGCTATGCCCTGGTGGCAGGTGACCCCAGCATCCTGACGGTGAACACCCGCGGCCTGCGGGATGTGCTTGAAAAGGCCTGCTCCCTGGCCGCCACCAACGTGGCCCTGCAGGAAATGCGCGCTGCCGCAGCCGGCCTCCTCAAAGACAACCCGGCTGCTCGCCAGCTGGTGATCCAGTACTTCAACGTGCTGATTCAGGAACTGGAGGTTCCCACCCCCTCCACCCGCCAGCGGCTTGGCAGCCCCGAAAACCAGGGCCTGCAATTGCCAGCCACCTATGCCCTCGCGGCGGAAGGTGCCCAACGCTTCAACATGAAGCCCGGTATGACCGGCAGCCAAAAGGCAGAAGTGGTGCGAGCCGCCTACCGCCAGATCTTTGAACGGGACATCGCCAAGGCCTACTCCCAAGTGGTCTGCCCGGTGGAGGCCACCCAGGTGCGGCAGATGGACATCTCCATGCGGGAATTTATCCGCGCCCTGGGCCATAGCAAGGAATACCGCCAACAGTTCTACGGCCGCTTCTCCAACAGCCGGGCCGTCGAATTGGCCTTCCGCCATTTCCTTGGCCGGGGGATCAGCTCCCGGGAAGAATTCACGCGCTACTTCGACATCGTTAGCGCCCAAGGGCTCAAGGGCCTGGTGGATTCCTTGATCAACACCAGCGAATACGCCCAGGTGTTCGGCGAGGAAACCGTTCCATACCTCCGCGACCTCGGCGAAGAAGCCCAGGAAAGCGCCGGCTGGGGGTCCAACCGCAAACTTTTCCGCTTCAGCGCTCCGTTTGAAGGCGCGCCCCAATACGTCACCCTTTACGCGGCCTACCGCCAACCCTTCCCCGACCAGCACGTCTATGGCGGTGGCAATGATCCCCTCGCCCTCAACTACGGCGCGATCTTCCCCTCCGGCACGGCTTCGGTAGCCACCCGGCCTGCGCCCTATGGCTACGCCTCCCGTCGAATCCTGATTGGCAACGGACTCAACCAACCGGGCCAAATGAATACGGCCCAATTCCGCAAGGCCACCCCAAGACGCGTTGGGCCCAAGGTGGTGCGGTTGCAGCAAATTGCCACGGGTGGAGCTTCCGTGCCCCGCCGGGGCGGCCAGCCCAGTGTGCGCGGGACAGAGTCCAGCACCCAAGCAGTGATTCGGGCTGTTTACAACCAGATTCTTGGCAACACCGGCTACGCCGGTGAACGCACAACCGTCGAAGAGATCAAGCTCGAAAACGGCAACATCAGCTTGCGCGAATTCATTCGCCAAGTGGCCCGATCCAATGCGTTCAGGCGCCGTTATTGGAGTGGCTTGTACATCACCAAAGCGATTGAGGTGATGCACCGCCGCATCCTGGGCCGTCCCACCCTTGGTCGCTGGGAAATCAACGCCTACTTCGACACCGCGGCTCGCAAGGGCTTCTATGGCGTGGTTGACGCCATGCTGAATAGCTCCGAATACAACGAAAGCTTCGGCGAAGACACCGTTCCCTTCGAGCGCTTCATCACCGCCGCCGACCGCAACGCCAGGCAGGTACCCACCCTGAACAGGGCCTTCAACGCTGCCGCCTACCGCGAGCCATCAGGCCTGCGGCCTGATGTAAGCCCTCCCCAAGCCCTGCGCAGCACGGGAGATCTGGTCCAGCGCAACCTGGCTGATCGCAATCGCGTCATTGTGGGTAGCTGGACCGCCCAAATCTCCGGTGGTGCGGTGGCTGCACCGAATAGCCCCTCCCCAAGCCAAGGATCTGGCAGCATCCGACAAGCCCCTGCCCCAACCAGGCGTTGGCGTCCAACCACCATTGGCTTTGCCGGTGCTACGGGCTTTGCCGGTACTTCACCAGCCATCCAGATCGCCACCGGAGCCACCTGGCGCTCCACCGTGGGCGATGGTCGCGGCGGCGCCGCAGCATCTGAGCCCGGGGCGGCCATGGCCAGAGCCCTGCGGGGGGCCCAACCCCAAGGGTTCAACCGTCGCAAAAGCCTGGGTCGCCCAGTGCAACTTGGCCGCACCGCGAGCGAAACCGATGTGCAAGCAGCCATCGAAGCCACCTACAAGCAACTGCTGAACCGGGTTCCCTTTACGGCAGAGCGGCTTGGCGATGTGGAATCCCAATTCCGCAACCAACAGCTCACGGTGGCCGAATTCGTTGGTCAACTTGCCGGCAGCGACTGCTTCCAACAGCGCCTTAGTCGGATGGCCCCCCTGAGGGCAGCCTCCGCGGCCTACATGGCCTTGCTTGGCCGTGCCGCCCAACCCCAAGAAGTGAGCCTCTTCTTGGCGACCCGCGCCACAGCAGGCCAACAGGCCGCGCTGGAAGGACTGCTGACCAGCAGCGAATATGCCCAGGCATTTGGCCAAAACACAGTTCCCTACGTGCGCGGAATGGCCACCGCCGACGGCTTGCCTCTCACCAACGTGAACCGCACGGCTGCGCTCTACGCCGGCAATGCTGGACTCAACCCCAGTCCCAAATCCGCCATCTAAGTCGGGTCGCAACCAGGCCAGCCCTAACCAGACCAACCGCAACCAGACCAGCCAATCGCAACCCCGCTTCAGCCCTAAACCTTCCGACTTCACAGCCGGAAGGTTTTTTCATGCTGAGCTACACAAATCAATGCAAAATCATGGTCGCATTGCGAAACAAGTGCGCCAATCAGCGAGACAAAATGATGAACAATTACCACACCATGTTGCTATTAGCGACACCTGCCAGAGCCGTTGCAGCGGAAGGGATCTGAAAATCAAATAGGCCGTGAAGAACTGTTACCGGCCCCGGGAACAGCGAAGGGCTTTGGCACAGAATGCTTCAGCGATCGGCGCAAGTCGATCTCTCCACTTACCCACCGGATACCGGTCACCGTCAAGGCGGCCGCTTGTTTCGAGGCAGAACTGCATGAGCATCGTCTCCAACTCGATCATCAACGCGGACGCCGAAGCCCGCTATCTAAGCCCTGGCGAACTTGATCAGATCAAGTCGTTCGTCTCGGCTGGACAGCGTCGCCTCCGCGTCGCGCAGGTTCTCAGCGAGAGCCGTGAGCGCATCGTCAAACAGGCCGGCGGCGCCCTGTTCCAGAAGCGTCCTGATGTCATCTCCCCTGGCGGTAACGCCTACGGCGAGGAAATGACAGCGTCCTGCCTGCGGGACATGGACTACTACCTCCGCCTCGTGACCTACGGCGTGGTTGCTGGTGACGTCACGCCGATCGAAGAGATCGGCGTGATCGGAGCCCGCGAGATGTATCGCTCCCTGGGCGTGCCCCTCGAGGCCATGGCCGAGTCCGTGCGCGAAATGAAGTCCGCCGCCATGGGCCTGCTCACTGGCGCCGATGCTGAAGAAGCTGGCTTCTACTTCGACTACGTGGTTGGCGCCCTCTCCTGAGGCCCCGAACCCCACCTTTGTTCCGCACCGTCTTTTCGCCCTAAGCAGGATTCATGCAAGACGCCATCACCAACGTCATTAACCAGGCCGACGTACAAGGTCTGTACCTCGACGGCTCTGCCATGGGCCGCCTGGAGCAGTACTTCGCCAGCGGTGAGCTGCGCGTCCGTGCAGCTGCCACCATCAGTGCAAACGGTTCGGCCATCATCAAAGAAGCCGTGGCCAAGTCGCTGCTGTACTCGGACATCACCCGTCCCGGCGGCAACATGTACACAACCCGGCGCTATGCAGCTTGCATTCGCGACCTGGATTACTACCTGCGCTACGCCACCTACGCCATGCTGGCGGGTGACACCTCGATCCTCGACGAGCGTGTTCTCAATGGCCTCAAGGAGACCTACAACTCCCTGGGCGTGCCCATTGGTGCCACCGTGCAGTCAATCCAAGCCATGAAGGAAGCCACCGCTGCCTTGGTGGGTCCTGATGCCGGTCGTGAGATGGGTGTCTACTTCGATTACATCAGTTCCGGCTTGGGCAACTGATCCAATCGCTTAGGCACAACCCCTCGGATCGTTCCCATGCGCCTGTTCAAGATCACCGCCTGCATCCCCTGCCCTGAGAAATCACGCACCCAGCGTGAGCTCCAGAACACCTACTTCACCAAGTGGGTTCCCTTCGAAAGCTGGTTTGCTGAGCAGCAGCGGATCATGAAGCAGGGCGGAAAGATCCTGAAGGTCGAATTGGCCACAGGTCGGCGTCAACAGAACGTTGGCAACTGAGCCCAAACTCCTGCTTAGCAAGCCCGGCCATGCCGGGCTTTTTTTGTGGACCGACATCCCTAGCCAGCCGCAAGCTTTCACGGCTGAATAGAACCAATAACAATCCTCGACGCCCCGATCAACCATCCTTGTCCAGAACCAGCACCCGGCGTGATCCCCAAGCTGCTGGCGTTCAAGCCAGTGCAAACAAGAGCTTGCTGCCCCTTCCATGGGACCTTTGGCCCGCTGAGGCCCGCCTCGTGCTCGGCATGGTGGCCCTCTGGAGCGTCGTGGGCGTGCTGGTGCTCACCTCCTCAAGCTGGTGGGTGGCCGAGCGGGAAATGGGCGATGCGGCCTACTACCTCAAGCGACAACTGATTTGGATGGTGGCCAGCTGGGGGCTTCTCTGGCTCGGCCTCCGCACCAGCCTGCGCCGCTGGCTGCATATTGCCCCGATGGCCCTCCTGATTGGCCTGGTGCTCGTAGCTGCAACCTTGGTGGTGGGTAGCACCGTGAATGGGGCGAGCCGTTGGCTAGTCATTGGGCCGATTCAAATTCAACCCTCGGAGCTGGTCAAACCCTTTGTGGTCCTGCAAGGGGCATGCCTCTTTGCCCATTGGAAACGCAGTGGCAGCGACCAAAAGCTGCTTTGGCTCGGCATCCTGGGGGCCCTAATCCTGCTGATTCTCAGACAGCCCAACCTCAGCACCGCCGCCCTCATCGGCCTGCTGCTCTGGCTGATGGCCCTAGCCGGCGGACTGCCGAAAACCCTGCTCCTCGGTGCCTCCGGAGCAGGAGGCCTGGTGGGTACGGCGAGCATCTACCTGAACGAGTACCAACGCATTCGCGTGATCTCCTTCCTCAACCCTTGGCGCGATGCCCAAGGCGATGGCTATCAGCTTGTGCAAAGCCTCCTCGCCATTGGATCCGGCGGATTCCTCGGCTCCGGCTTTGGACTCTCCACCCAAAAACTGCAATACCTGCCCATCCAGTCCACCGATTTCATCTTTGCCGTCTTTGCAGAAGAGTTCGGCTATGTGGGTTCGGTGGTGCTGCTCCTGTTCCTACTGCTGTTTGGCTTTGCGGGGCTGCGCATTGCGCTGCAATGCCGCACCAACCAGCAACGGCTGATCGCGATTGGCTGCACCACGATCCTGGTGGGCCAATCCATCCTCAACATTGCCGTTGCCAGTGGCGCCATGCCCACCACGGGCCTGCCCCTGCCTCTGATCAGTTACGGCGGCAACTCCCTGATGGCCAGCCTGCTGATTTGCGGTCTCCTGTTGCGTTGCTCCCTGGAGGGCAGTGGCCTCTCCCCCACGCCCAGGAGGCGTCACCGGCCCGCAGCCGCCCGATAGGCTTGTGAAATGATCAGCTTTGGGCCCCAGCTGGCCGATTGGGCCCGCAGCAGCGAGACCTTGCTGCAACAGTCCCTGGCCTCTCCCACCCCCACCACCTTGGCGGTGGTTTTCGCCGGTGGACTGCTCACCAGTCTGGGCCCCTGTTCCCTGTCTCTGCTGCCCGTCACCCTCGCCTATTTGGCCGGATTTGGCGCCGCCGTAGCCGATGGCCAGCGCCGCCCCTCCCCTTGGCAAAGGAGCTTAAGTTTTGCCGCCGGCATCGTGGCGTCCCTGGTTTTACTGGGGCTGGTGAGCGGACTGCTCGGCCGCATCTATGGACAAATTCCTGGCCTCATCCCCACCATCGTGGCGGTGTTGGCCCTGTTGATGGGTTTCAACCTGCTGGGGATTCTGAAGATTCCCCTCCCCCCTGGGCCAGATCCTGAAATCTGGCGACGCAAGGTACCTGGCCCCCTCGCCCCCCTGGCCGCTGGGTTGGCCTTTGGCCTCGCTGCCACCCCCTGCACCACGCCAGTCCTGGCGGTGCTGCTGGGCTGGATGGCCCAGAGCGGTAAGCCGGTGGTTGGCATGGTGCTGCTCACCAGCTTTGGTGCCGGCCAGGTACTGCCCCTACTGCTCGCAGGTACGGCAGCGGCAAGCCTGCCGAAGCTGCTCAACCTCCGCCAGGTGGGGCAATGGGTGCCCCCGATCAGCGGCGTGGTCCTCGTGACCACCGGAGCTCTGACCCTGGTAGCTCGATGGCTCTGAAGGCAGCCTGATGAAACCTCTCCTCCGGCTGGCGGCCTGGATCTCCGACCTGCGCCTCGCGATTGGCCTCCTGCTGGTCATCGCCGTTGCCAGTGGGCTCGGCACCGCCATCCCCCAAAAAGAAAGTGTCGCTTTCTACCACCAGCTCTACGACAGCCAACCCTGGCTGGGGCTGATCAAAGGGGATGGCGTTCTGGCGCTCCAGCTCGATCACATCTATTCGAGCAGCTGGTTTTTAGCCCTGCTGGCCTGGCTGGCCCTCTCCCTGCTGCTCTGCAGCTGGCGCCGACAATGGCCCGCCCTGCAGACGGCCATGCGCTGGGTGGATTACCAATCACCCCGCCAACTCAGCAAACTGAGCGTGGCCGAAACCGTACCCAGCCCAAGGCCTTCTGCCAGCCTGGTGCAACTGGAGGGGATGCTGAAAGCCCAGGGCTGGCAGATCCAGAGCCACCAAGGCAGGCTGGCAGCCCGCAAGGGTCTGCTGGGCCGGGTCGGGCCGATGCTCGTGCATGCCGGCATGGTGGTGCTGATGCTGGGCGCCGCCTGGGGATCCCTGGCTGGGCAGCGCTCCGAACAATTTCTGGCGCCGGGCCGCACCCTGGATCTGCTCAACAGCCGCGGCCAAAGCCAATTGGTGGTTGCCCTCGATGGTTTCTCCGTGCAGAGGGATCCTGCCGGTAGGCCGGAGCAATTCACCTCCCAGCTGCGGCTACTGGATAGCGAGTCAGGCCCCGAGCTCAAGCAGGCCGAAATCAGCGTGAACCATCCCTTGCGCTTCAAGGGAATCACCCTCTATCAAGCCGATTGGTCCCTCGCTGCCATCACGGTGCAGCTCGGCAAAAGCCCCTTGCTGCAGCTGCCTCTACAGGCCTTCCCCCAACTCGGCGAACAGATCTGGGGATTGGTGCTTCCAACTCGCCCCGACGGCAGCGAACCGGTGTTGCTCAGCCTCAACAATGAGGCGGGCCCCGTGGACGTCTACGGAGCGGATGGCCAACTCCTCGGCCAACTGGTGCCAGGAGGCGCCGCCACGGAGATCCAAGGGCTGCCGATTCGGGTGGCCAGCGTGCTTCCAGCCAGTGGCATCCTGTTGAAAAAAGATCCCGGCGTGCCCCTGGTCTATGCGGGCTTTGCCATTGCCCTTGCCGGAGGAGGTTTGAGCCTGGTGGCCACCCGCCAGCTCTGGGCCATCGGCGAGGGGGAGGGGGAGAGCGGGCGCCTGCATGTCGCCGGGCTCTGCAACCGCGACCTCCCGTCCTTTGCCCAGGAGCTCCCCCAGTTACTGGGCCAGCTTTAACAGGGCAAACGGGTGCCGTGACTCACTCGCACCACGGTGTGGACATTGCCCCGGGGATGGAAATCAGCCTCAATTTGCATCCACTGGGGCGCGGCCGCTGCCACGCAATCATCAAGGATGCGGTTGGCCACTTCCTCGTGGGAAATGGAGCGGTCTCGGTAGCTGTTGACGTAGAGCTTGATCGCCTTGAGCTCCAGCACCCGGGGGCCGGGTTGGTAGATCAAGCGCAACACCGCGAAATCGGGATAACCCGAAAACGGGCACTTGCAGGTGAATTCGGGCAGCTCAATGGCCACCTCGTAGGGACGTCCGGGACGGGGGTTCTCAAAGCAGATCAGTTCCGCATCGGAAATCGCCCGCTCCCCATAGAGCGGCGTGCGCGTTTGCTCCACCGGTTACTCGCTATCCACTCTTGCAATCGTAGACAGGCCCGCAGGCCAGGTAGCCGTTGCTACGACGACTCCATCAACCCTCAGGCCTAATGGATCTTGTCCCCTTCCTTGGGCGGGGGTTTCCTGAGAGACTCCTTTTCAAGCCCAAGCTGCTTCCATGAAAAAAATCGAGGCCATCATTCGTCCCTTTAAGTTGGAAGACGTGAAGATTGCTCTGGTCAATGCCGGCATCGTGGGCATGACCGTGAGTGAGGTGCGCGGGTTTGGCCGCCAGAAAGGACAAGTCGAGCGCTATCGGGGCTCGGAATTCACGGTGGAGTTTCTGCAAAAGCTCAAGCTCGAGATCGTGGTCGATGACAACCAGGTCGACACGGTGGTGTCCGCGGTGCAGGACGCAGCCCGCACTGGCGAAATTGGCGACGGCAAGATCTTTGTGAGCACCATTGATTCGGTGATTCGGATCCGCACCGGCGATCGCGATAGCAGCGCGATTTAGGCCCTGCTCACAACTCACCTTTCAGCTGGGGGCCAGGGTTCTGGTCACCAGCTTTTTAATGGCCTCAGCATCGACGGCACAAGGGGCCCCGTCAGAGGGATCCACGTCAGAGGGCTTCACCCCAGAAGGGCCCTCGCCCCGCAGCCAGAGCAGATATTCATGGTTTCCAGCTGGCCCCGTAATCGGCGAGGCCACCAAGCCCGCCGCTGTCAGGCCCAGCCGTGCCGCGGCCGCGATCACCCCAGAGATCGCATCGGCGTGGGCGTCTGGATCGCGCACCACCCCGCCCTTGCCCACCCGGGCCTTGCCCACCTCGAACTGGGGTTTCACCAGCACCACCAGCTCCGCCATGGCCTGGGGCGCCAGCAGAGCCTTGAGGGCTGGCAACACCAGGCCAAGGGAAATGAACGACACATCCGCCACGGCCAAATCGGGCCATGGATCACCCTCGCCGTAGAGATCAGCGGCGATGAGATGGCGCAGGTTGGTGCGCTCCTTCAGCACCACGCGCCCATCACTGCGCAGGCTCCAGGCCGTTTGGCCATAGCCCACATCAATGCCGTAGACCCGCTGGGCGCCGTGCTGCAGCAGGCAATCGGTAAAGCCGCCTGTGGAAATCCCCCCATCGAGGCACACCCGACCGCCCACCTCCAGGGGGAAGGCCTCGAGGGCCGCCAAGAGTTTTTCGCCTCCGCGTGACACAAAGCGCGGCGGATGTTGAACTTGCAGCTCCAGCTCGGGGGCCACATCGGTGCCAGGCTTATCGAGCACCTGATCCCCTGAGCGAACCCGACCGGCCCGAATCAGTTGCTGGGCCTGTTGGCGCGAGCTCACCAGCCCCCGGGCCAGGAGCTCCAAATCCAAGCGTTGCTTGCGGGCCATGGGCGCAGGGGTACGGCTTCGACACTGCCCGGTTGTGATCAAACCATATGGGAAACGGAACACATTCCAAACAAGCGGGCCTGCTGGCGGAAAACCAGCTGAAGATGGCCCAATCGAAGAGGCGAACCCCATGGCCACTTCCCTTCAACGTCGAAGCAATCTCAGCTCCAGCAACGTGGTGGAGTTGCTGCGGCCGGGCTGCTTTGTGCGGCTGCCTAACCACCCCCGCGACCTCCCCCCGTTCCAAGTGATCCAGTGCCGCGGTGGCCGCTGCTGGGTGCGTCAACAGAGCTGGGGGCTCCTGGTGCAGTGGGAGGTGGCCCACCAACAACTCAGCACCGCAGCCTGAGCCAGGGGATCACCGGCGTACTCCGATCCAGCCGCCCCATACATTGGTTGGGCTGTTGCCACGCGCTGGCCCTTGATCGAGCGTTATACCCTGCCCGAAATGGGCGCCATCTGGAGCGAAGAGGCGAAATTCCAGAGCTGGCTCGATGTGGAAATTGCCGCCACAGAAGCCAATTGTGAGCTGGGGCGGGTCCCGGCCGAGGCAGTCGCCACCATCAAAGAGAAGGCCGCTTTCAGCGTGGATCGCATCCTCGAGATCGAGGCTGAAGTGCGCCACGACGTGATCGCCTTCCTCACCAACGTGAATGAACACGTGGGTGATGCGGGCCGCTTCATCCATGTGGGCATGACCAGCTCCGACGTGCTGGATACGGGCGTAGCCCTCCAGATGAAGGCCTCGGTGCAACTGCTGCGCACCGAGCTCGACAACCTGGCCGATGCCCTGCGGACCCTCACTCGAGCCCATAAGGGCACGGTGATGATTGGCCGCTCCCACGCCATCCATGGCGAACCGATCACCTTTGGTTTCAAGGTGGCTGGCTGGCTGGCCGAAGTGCTCCGCAACCAAGAGCGCCTCGAGCGGCTGGAGTGGGTGGTGAGCGTGGGCCAGATCAGTGGTGCCATGGGCACCTACGCCAACACCGATCCCCAGGTCGAGACGATCGCCTGCGCCAAGCTCGGCCTGGTCCCCGATACCGCCAGCACCCAGGTGATCTCCCGGGATCGCCATGCGGAGTACATCCAAACCCTGGCCCTAGTGGGAGCGGCGCTGGAGCGCTTCTCCACAGAAATCCGCAACCTGCAGCGCACCGACGTGCTTGAGGTGGAGGAAAACTTCGCCAAAGGGCAAAAGGGCAGTTCTGCCATGCCCCACAAACGCAACCCGATCCGCAGTGAGCGGATCAGTGGCCTGGCCCGGGTGCTGCGCAGCTACGTGGTAGCAGCCCTGGAGAATTGTGCCCTCTGGCATGAGCGCGACATCAGCCACAGCTCGGTCGAGCGCATGATGCTGCCCGATTGCTCAGCCACCCTGCACTTCATGCTCAGGGAGATGACCGATGTGGTGAAAGGCCTGGGTGTCTACCCCGAGAACATGGCCCACAACATGAATGTCTATGGCGGGGTGGTGTTCAGCCAGCGGGTGTTGTTGGCCCTGGTGGAAGCGGGCATGGCCCGCGAGGAGGCCTATCGCATCGTGCAGCGCAATGCGCACACCGCCTGGAATATCGAAGGGGGTAACTTCCGCGCCAATCTGGAAGCCGATGGCGATGTCACCAGCCGGCTCAATCCAGGGCAGTTGGCCGATTGCTTCTCCACCGATTTGCACCAAGCCAACCTTGGCATTATCTGGGAGCGGCTGGGGGTCTAATCCCAAGCAAGAGGCTTAAGCCCCATTCGGGGACGGACGCTCTGTGGCAGGAACCAGCTGGCCATGGCCTCCCGCCAACAGATCCTCAATCTCACAGACCGGGAAGCGATTAATCACCTTGAGGGCGGCGCGGGCATTGGTGCGCAACTGCTCGCTAATGGCCTCGCAGTAGGGCACCTGGGCCAACAGATCCACGGTGCGGCGCAGGATCCGCACCACGTCTCCCTCATCCAGCGACGTGTTGGCGATCACATCGCTCCAGCTCGTGCCCTTGGCCCAGGCATGCACCAACCCCGTGAGCTCGGGCTCCCACCAGATCGGCACCGTCACCTTGGCCAGCTCCTGCTGGCGTTCCAGCTCCCGGCGCAAACCGCGCAGATCATGCAGGGCCTCCTCCGCTTGGGGGGGTGGGGGGTAGCCACACCAGAGATCGGGGCGGTTCACCTCGGTGGAGATGGCTTCAAAGACAGCCGCCAATTGGGCGGGATCGAGCTCATCCAAGTGGCCGCTCATCAAGGCCAAACCAAGCCAAAGCTCGTTGTCGCCCCGCAGGGCAGCCACGGTGCGACCCACTTCGGTGGGCTCCAGCCCATCCTCCCCAGCCAAGGCGCCAAAGAAGCGCAGGATCTCAATGAGGGCCAGGAAGGTATCCCAATGGCGATTGGAGCGGAAGTGCAGCAGCCTCTGCCGTTCCTCAATCTCGTCATGGAGTTCCTCCATGCGGCGGCGATGCTTTTTGAGTTGCTTGCGATCACCCCAGCGATGGGCCGGATGGAGCTCCAGTTCTTCTTCTAAGTGGTGCACCAACTGGGCATGGGCCTGCACTTCCCCAGCCAGGTCGTACTGGGGGGTGGTCATGTCATGACGATTGGCCATATGGCCCACGGCCAGGGCCAAGCCGCCGCTGGCCTGGTCGCCATGGCGCAGTTCACCGCCGTGGCGCAGCAGGGGAGGATCCACCTGGCCCACCTGCAGGCAGCTGAGTTCGGCGTGCAAGCTCACCACCGCATTGCAGGGCAGCAGCACCCAAAGGTTTTCATCCGTGAGGCAGAGGAGCAACGGGAACTGGCCCGATCCCTTCACCTTTTCCACAATGACCGCGGGGGTCACCCGCCCCTTGAGCTGGGGTGCCTTCAGGCTCACCAGGGTGCCTTCACTGGAGAATTGGAGAGCCAATGTGAGCTCATGGGCCAGGGTCTCTTCGGCCTGCTGTTGCAGGATCCGCAGGATGCGGCGCTCTTCCCGCAGCCGGGCCCGCTGCTTTTCATAGTCTTCAAAGTCTTCCCAGGGCACATCGCCTGAGCCGTCTTCCAGGCGATCCAGCTGCCCCATCAACTCGGCAATGCGGGCCTCGTCTTCGGCCAGATCCAAAGTGGCCAGGTAGCGGCCAAAGCTGCGCTCCACCAGCTCCTTGGCCTTGGTGAGGTCGTAGCGCTGTAGCAGGTTGAGCACCATCCCGTAGCTCGGCGTGAATTGGCTTACCAAGGGATCGGCAGGGCTGGTGGCCAACTGGCCCGCCTCTCGCACGCCCTCAAAACGGCTCTGCACCGTGACCACATAGCCCTGGGTATCAAGCCCCCGGCGGCCAGCCCGGCCGGCCATCTGCAGGAATTCACTGCCCATCAAGGGCCGATGGCCCCTCTCGGTGCGCTTCGACAACGCCGAGATCACGGTGGTGCGGGCCGGCATGTTGATCCCCGCGGCCAGGGTTTCGGTGGCAAAGACCACCTTGATGAGGCCCTGCTGGAACAGCTCTTCGATCAGCTCCTTCCATGCGGGCAACACCCCGGCGTGGTGGGCCGCTATGCCGCGGAGCAAGGCATCGGCATGGCCGCCATCGCGCACCGCCTCGGGGGTGGCGGCGATGTAGGCATCGAGGCGCACCTTGATGCGGGCCTGCTCCTCTGGGTTCACCAGGCAGGCCTTGCCCAAGTCGCGAACCCCCTTGTCGCAGCCCCGGCGGCTGAAGATGAAATAGATGGCGGGGAGCATGTCGCGCTCCGCCATTTGGGCCACCACAAAACCCAGGGGCGGGGCTTCCGGCTGGGGAGGTTTTGCCGTTTTCGGGCCTTTGCGCTGGCCGCCCTTCGGGGCCCGCCATACCTTGCAATTGGGATGGAGCCCGGTGCCTTCGTCGTTGAGCAGGGGATGCAAGCCCTTGGCACTGCAGAAACTGAAGGCCAAGGGCACCGGCCGGAAATCACTCAAGACCAGCTGGGTGGGGCCATGCACCCGATCAATCCAATCGGTGAGTTGGCCCGCATTCGCGACCGTGGCTGACAAAGCCACCAGTTGAATCGGTGGCGGGCAGTGGATGATCGATTCCTCCCAGACGGTGCCCCGCTGGGAATCGTTCATGTAGTGGCATTCATCGAGCACCACCGCCTCCACATCTTCCAGGGGATCGTCGTGGTCGTCGGCTTCCGCATAGAGCATGTTGCGGAAGATCTCGGTGGTCATCACCACGATCTGAGCTTCGCGGTTGAGGCTCAGATCACCGGTGAGCAGGCCCACCTTCTCGGCGCCAAATTGCTCCCGAAAATCCCTCAGCTTCTGGTTAGAGAGGGCCTTGAGGGGCGTTGTGTAAAAGACCTTCTGACCATGGGCCAAGGCCCGATGGATCGCATACTCCCCCACCAGGGTTTTGCCCGATCCCGTGGGGGCACTCACCACCACCGAGTGGCCCTGGTTGAGGGCATCGATCGCCTCCAGCTGGAATGGATCCAGGGGGAAGGGGAAGAGGTGCTCCAGCACTAAATCCCGTGACCCTTGTGCCGATGGGGAAAGCTGCGTCGGTCCGGCCTGGTCGGGCACTGGGCGCCAGCTCTGAAATTTCACCAATCCTATGGCGCCCTTTTCGGCCTGTGGGCGGCCAAAGTGGTTGTCGCTTCGTCTTTGCCGGCCTCCCCGTGGCTCAGGCTGGAATCCCCCATTGGCAGCAACACCTGGTTCGCGGCCTCGAGGCCCTTCCGCCAGAGAGGCTGAGGCGGTTGCGCAGCTACCAGCCGCTGGGGGCCGGTCAGCTTGAAGCCCAACCAACCGATGGGGATGGCCATCCCCTTGGCACGGGCAAGAGAACGCCACTGCTGGATTTGGCTAGCAACGACTACCTCGGCCTCAGCCTGCATCCAGCCCTCATCGCCGCTGCCCAGGCGGCCCTCAGCGAGCAGGGGGTCGGGACCGGCGCCTCCAGGCTGGTAAGCGGCAGCCGGCCTGTCCACCAAGACCTCGAGGAAGCCCTCGCCGGCTGGCTCGGCCGCGAGCGGGTGCTGCTCTTCCCGAGTGGCTTTCAAGCCAATATCGCCGCCGTCTGCGCCCTGGCCGATCGCCACAGCCTGGTGCTCGCCGACCGCCTCATCCACAACTCCCTGCTCGTGGCGATCAGGGCCAGTGGGGCCCAGCTCCAGCGCTTCGCCCACAACAACCTGGCCGACCTGGCCCAACGGCTGGAAGTCGCGCGCCAGGCCAACCCCCAGCAGCGGCTCCTGGTGATCAGCGAAAGCCTGTTCAGCATGGAGGGCACTAACCCCAAGGTATCCGGGTTGGGGGAGCTCTGCCGCCGCCATGGCGCGGCCCTTTTGCTGGATGAGGCCCATGCCTTGGGTGTGCTGGGACCCGGGGGGCGGGGCCTGGGCTATGGCGACGGCAGCATCGCCATGATCAGTGGCACCTTTGGCAAAGCCTTCGGCAGCGGCGGGGCCTTTTTGGCAGGCAATGGACTGGTGGGGGAATGGCTGCTGCAGAGCTCGGGGGCCTTTCGCTACACCACGGCCCTGGCGCCCGCGTTGGCGGCGGGGGCCCTGGCGGGGCTTGCCCAGATGCAAGCCAACCCCACCACCCCTGCAACCCTGCTCGCCCGGGCCAAGCGCTGGCGCGATGGCCTGGAGGCTGCCGGCTGGCCCCGCCCCCCCGGCTCAGGACCGATCCTGCCCCTGGTGGTGGGCAGCGACCTGGCCGCCCTCGCCCTGCAACAACATCTGGAAGCCGCAGGCCTGCTCACCGTGGCCATTCGGCCACCCACCGTGCCCGAAGGCACGGCAAGGCTGAGGCTGGTGCTGCGTCACGATCTGCCCGAGGGCAGTCTGGAGCGGCTGATCCAGGCCCTGGGGGCCCCACCGGAGCAACCATGCAAGTGATTGCGATGCACGGATGGGGCGGCGACAGCCACGGCTGGGCCCCATGGCAACAGGCCTGCCAATCCCGGGGTTGGTCCTGGCAAAGCGGGGACAGGGGCTACGGCTATCTGAGCCCGGTCGAACCCCACTGGAACGAAGCCCCCCCCAACGCCCGCCAGCGACGGCTGGTGATCGCCCATTCCATGGGAATCCATCTGCTGCCCGCTGAGGTACTCGCCCAGGCCGATGGGGTGGTGCTCTTGGCCAGCTTTAGCCGCTTCATTCCCGAGGGCAAGGCTGGCCGGCACCTGCGCTTGGCCATCGAGGCGATGGCTGAGCAACTGCTCAGCAACCGGGGAGAAGCCATGCTGACCGACTTCCTCGCCCGGGCAGCCGCGCCTGCCGATCCGGCACTGTTACACCCAACCCCTTTTGACTCGGGTCTCTCGGCGATCGGTCGCCAGCGGCTCAGCGACGACCTCAATGCCCTCGGCCACACCTCCGGGCTACCGGATGGCTTCCCCCAGCAAGCCCGGGTGTTACTGGTCGAGGCCGGTAGCGACCAGATCGTGGCGCGAGAAGCCACAGAAGCCCTGGCAGCCTGCTTGCCCCAGGCGGATCGGATCACCCTGCAGGGTGCGGGGCACTGCTTCCTCGGCAACCCGGTCCTCCCCATGGCCCTGGCTTGGCTCGAGTCGCTGGGATGAACAGCCAGGTTTTTAGCCAGCTCGTACGGCACCGCTTTGGCCAGCGAGCAGGCCACTACAACGGCCACGCCACGCTGCAACGGGCCATCGCCTGGCGCCTGGCCCGCCTTTGCCTCTCCCTTCCCCTGCCCCCGGGCCCCGGGGCCGACCTTGGCGCCGGCAGCGGCCTGGTGGGCCAAGCTCTCAACGCCCAAACCCAAGCCAATCCATCCTTGCTGCAAGTCGATTTCTGCCCCGAATTGCTGGCTTGCAATCCGATGGTCAAGGACCAGGGCGCGCTGCTCTGGGATCTCAACGCGGGACTACCCAGCGAGCTGCAACACCCCGCCCTGCTCACCTCCAGCTTTGCCTTGCAATGGCTGGACGACCCCATCCAGCAACTCGAGCTCTGGTGCTCCGCCCTCCGCACCAGGGGCTGGCTGGCCTTGGCCGTGCCCACGGCAGGGAGTTTTCCCCAATGGCATCAGGCCGCCGCAGCCGCCCAGGTGCCCTTTACCGGGCTGGCCTTGCCGAGCGCCGAGGGGCTCATTACCGCAGCACGGAGCCACCTGCACCTGCACACCTGCCAGCGGCTGCGGTTTACCCGGCCCTGCGGCAATGGCCTCACCTTCCTGCGCGACGTCCGGCAGCTCGGGGCCTCCGCCAGCAGGCAAAAGCCCCTCCATCCCAACCAACTGCGCCGGCTCCTAGAGCACTGGCCCGAGGGGAGAACCCTGGGATGGGAAGTGTTAGTGCTGGTGGGCCAACGGCTGACGCCATGACTTCAGGTCAAGACATGAGAACGCCACGCGCACCCCAGCTGGTTGTTTGCGGCACCGATACCGATGTGGGCAAAACCGTGGTGAGCGCCCTGTTCGTGCAAGGGCTTGGCGCCCACTACTGGAAGCCGGTGCAAAGCGGCAGCGAGCATGGCGGCGACAGCGGCTGGATCCAAGCCCTGCTGGGGCTTCCGGCTGAGCGCATTTGCCCGGAGAGTTACAGGCTCACCAACCCCGTTTCTCCCCACTGGGCCGCCGAACTGGACGGCCGTCGTATCGAGCCAGAGCGTCTTGCCCTCCCCAAGGTTGCGGGGCCTTTGGTGGTCGAAACCGCCGGGGGGCTGCTCGTGCCGCTGCGGCGGGACTGGCTTCAAATCGAGCAAATGGCCCAGTGGCAACTGCCGGTGGTGCTGGTGGCCCGCAGTGGCTTGGGCACCTTGAACCACACCTTGCTCTCGGTGGAGGCCCTGCGCCATCGACACATTCCCCTGCTGGGGCTCGTGCTCAATGGCCCCCTCCACCCCGACAACCCCCGCACCTTGGCCGAGCTCTCCGGAGCAACCGTGCTGTGCCAACTCCCCCATCTCGATCCCCTCGATGCCCCAACTCTTGAGCGCCAATGGCACGGCCAAGGTCTGGCCCATACATTGGCGGTAGCACTGACGGCAACCGCCGACTCTTTGTGAACAAACAAACCTGGTTGATTTCCGCTGCCCTCGTCCTGCTCTGCGGAGGCATCTTTGTGGCCTTCACCGATGTGGAAATTCGCTTCGTGCGCTGGGTGAGTTGCGGTCCCCTCGCGACCCAACAGGAAGACCGCACCGAGCTCTGCCGTTAACGGCGCCCATGGGGCGATCGGCCCGTTAGGGGCCCGCCAGAATCGCCGCCTCGGCATCGGCCCTGGAAAGGCCATAGGGGAAGTGACGCACGCTGACCCGGCCTTCGTTGTGCCAACTCACTTTTAACTCCTCCACCTCGAACTCGATCTGGGCACTCCATTCGGGGCCATGGAGATCCCAACAGCAAGGTTGGGAACGCTGTTGCTGGGCACCCATCGAACCCAACCAGGCCTCCAGGGCCGGCAGGGGATGGTGGTAGAGGGGTGTCTCGGACGTGGGCTCATCTGGGGGCAACGCCTCTGATGTTGGTGGTGTCGCCATCTCAAACCTCTCCCCTCAGCCAAGCCAAGCCCAGGCCCAAGGCCAAGCTCAGCAGCAATGTGAACCCCAAGAGTAAAAGTGCCAGCCACTCTCCGCCGGACAGGGGCCTGCGGGTCCCTCCCTGGACTGGCCTCCCAAATGGCAGGGGGGACGGGGGCCAGAGGGCAGCTTGGGCCGAGAGCATCTGGCGCAGGGCCAACAGCTCAGCGTCGTAACGCTGGCGGGAGAGGGGATCACTGAGCACCCCATAGCCCTGCTGGAGCTGCTGAAAGGCGGCGGCCGCCTCTGCCAAGGGCAGGTTGGTCGTATCCGGGTGATAGCGCTTGCTGAGGGTGCGGAAGGCCTGGCGCAGCTCCTCGGTGGTGGCCTCCGGCTCCACCTCCAACAAGGCGTAGTAGCTGGCAGGCACCAATGGCGGTACGGGTGGCGGCAGGGATGGCAGTGGCAGGCTTGGCACAGGGCCCGAACCCAGGCTGGAGGATCCTAGGGAGATCACCCCTGCCGCCTGAGTGGATGGCCCATGATCACCTCGCCCTCTGGCAAGAGCTCGGCTGGACTCCCTCTGCCGTCCAGGAGCAGCTGCTCGTAACCCTGCAAGAGCAGCTCCGCAGTTGGAACAGTCGCCTCAATCTCACCCGCCTGGTTGAAGGTGACGACTACTGGATTTCCCAGGTGTTCGACAGCCTCTGGCCCCTGGTTCCCCTGCTACAAAGCTCGCCAGAGGCGGCGCTGCACCTGGTCGACGTCGGTACCGGTGGGGGCTTTCCTGGACTGGCCGTGGCCATTGCCCTGCCCCAGGCCCAACTCACCCTGGTGGATTCCGTAGGCCGCAAGGTGGAAGCGGTCAGAGCCATGGCCCTGGAGCTGGGCCTGGCTGATCGGGTCAGCGTGCGCTGCGAACGCATTGAGCAAACGGGTCGCCACCGAACCTGCCGCGGCCAGTTCGATTGGGCGATGGCCCGGGCCGTCGCCAGTGCGCCTGTGGTTGCGGAATACCTGATACCGCTGCTGAAGACCCAGGGCCGAGCGCTGCTCTATCGGGGCCAATGGGATGGGAGCGACCAAGCCAGCCTGGAGAAGGCCTGCCTTCCCCTCAATACAGGAATTGAACAGTGCCGCAAACGCGACTTACCCGGAGGCAAAGGCACCCGCCACGCCCTCGTGCTGAAGCCGCTCGGGCCCTGCCCAAAAACCTATCCCCGGGCCGTCGGCATTCCCAGCAAGCAGCCCCTCGGCGCACCACCCCCGTCCCCTTCCTAGGGGGTGGCAATGGCTATGGATTGGTCCATTTAGGCATTGGTCAATCGCTGCACCACTTGACCACCAAGCCTGGCCTTGAGCTGCCGCAAAATTGAAGGAATTTCATCCGCCCAAGGACTGCCCGAGAGGGCGCCACGCAACTGGACTTCATTGACGCCACCGCCGGAGGCAGGGGAAGCCCCATCGGCCTCAAAAGCATCGGCATTGGCCCCGGGGAACCAATGGCCGCCCTGGCCCATCAAGCCATAGCGCGCCTTGGCATAGCTCTCGAGATCCCAAGCGACCAACAGATTGTGCAGCCACAGCAGCACCGGCAGGTTGATCTCTCCAGGGGTATCGGTCCACTCCGGCAGCCCCTGCTGCCAGGTGGCCAACCAGGCCTCGCCCAACCCCTCACCAAACGCGCCAGCCAACGCCTCGCGGCGGGCCTGCTCTAACCGCTCCACAATTGGCAACACCAGGGTGCCGGCCCCATCCAACAGCGCCACAGCCTCGAGATGGGCATCCAAATCGCCTGGACAGGCCGCCCCCACGCTGATCGTGTGAATCCCTGGCGCGGAGAGGCAAAACAGGTCGTTGAACACGATGGGATGCAGGGGCGCGCACAGTTCAGCCATCCGCGCTGACGGGCTATGCAGATGACCACCCTTGTCGGTGGGGCTGATCACAAACACACCCATGTCATGGGTCAAGGCCCGCTCAATCGCCGGACGGTTGTCCTGGCGAATGAAATACCAATGCAAGTTGACGAAATCGAATTGATCCGTGGCAATGGCCGCTTCGATCAACGCCAGGGATCCATGGGTGGAAAAGCCCACATGGCCGATGCGTCCCTCTCCTTGCCAACGGCGAACCACCTCCAGGCATCCGCCAGGGCGGAGGGTCTGGTCGAGATGCTCCTCGAGGTTGATGCCATGAATCGCCAGCAAATCCAGCCGCCCACCAGGCGCCAGGCCCAAGCGCTCAAAACTCGTTTCAAGCTCGGCTTCAAACACCTCGGGATCGGGATTGGGCGGCACCTTGGTTTGCAGGATCCGCTGCGGATCGCTCACTTGCTCCAGCAATGTGCCCAACTGGCGCTCGGAGGTGCCGTAGTGGCGAGCGGTTTCAATGTGGTGAAACCCAACTGCCACCGCTTTTTCCAGGGTGGCCCGCAGGTTGGCCTGACTCTCCGCCGTGATCGCATCGGCAGGGAGATCACTCCAGCTCTGTTGAAAGCGCATCCCGCCCAACGACAACACCGGCATGGCCAAGCCCGTACGGCCAAAACGGCGGGTTGGCACCCTCATGCTCATCGCCGTGGCAGGGTGCGCTTAAGCCTGGCGGGCTGGGGCAACCCCAGGGGGTGGATGACCTGCTGGGCCAATTGGGCTGTGAGCTCCGGCAAAGCCCCATAGGGGACCCAATGGATGCAATCCACCGGACAGGTGTCGATCGCCTCTTGAATCAATTCGGTGCTGTCACCGTCTTGGCGGATGGCTCGGGAGCGGCCCCAATCCGGTTCCACCACGAAGGTATGGCTGGCCACGTGGGAGCAGTAGCGACAGCCAATGCAGACCGCCTCATCCACCCACACAGCCTTTTCACGAAGCGCCCCTCCCAGCAAGGGCTCAAAGCCATTGGGGCGGGGCGAGCTAGCCCCATGGCCAGGGGCAAAGGCCAGGCTGGGATCCGGCAGCACGGGGTCCACGGTCAGACCCAGCGGGTCACCACGAGCTCAATACTGCCGTCATTGTGGTTGGTCTGCTCACTCACCTGGAAGCCCTCTTCGGCGGTGGCGGTCAAAATGGAGCGCAGGGCATAGCGCTGGCTGAGCTGGGCCAAAAACCGCTCTACAGGAACGGCCTGGCTCCAGAGATCCAAATCGGTCACCAACTCATAGCTCCCAGTGGCGGAGTTCAGCCGGAAACCGATGTCGGCCCCGTTGCCTTGGCAGACCGCCAACTCAGCCGTGACGGTCTGCCCCCGGTAGCCGCGCACCTGGAGAGCACCTATTTCGGGAGCATGGCCCAGATCGCGGAGGGCCTCTACCAAGGCCTGGCGGTCGCGAAGTTCGGTCTTGACGGTACTGAAGTGCGACATCGACTCAGGCTGCGGGGGTGTCGTTTGCGGAACTGGGGCTCAGAACTTGGGTCAGGGCTGTGGCTTGGGTCACTGCCGTCGAGAGGAACGCCTCTGACGTGCTTTGGCGCTGCTGGACAGGTCCAAGCCGGGCCTCAATGCGTTCGGTGAGTTGCTGACAACCCTCTCCATGCACCCCCTCAACGAGCTCTTGCACCCTGCCACCGGAATGGATCCGGAAGCGGATGGTTTGTTGTGCCATCCCACCCCAAACCAGATTTCACCGATGCTAGCGGTGGTTGCCGGCCAGTGAGCTCAAGCCAGCAGGCCTTCATCCACGAGGGTCTGGAGGCGTTCCAACACCTCAGGTTGCTCGAGCTGTTCCAAGGCCAAGCGGGCCTCATCACGCACACCCGATTCCGTGTCATTGAGCATGGCGTGGAGCAGGCTTTCCACCAAGACCTGCTGCCGCGGTTCGACCAAGTCGGGATAAAGCCGCCCCAGGGCCCAGGCGCTGTTCGAACGCACCGCCGGCTCACTATCAATCCGCAAGCTCAAGAGCAGCTGGGCCGCGGCGGGATCGGCCTTGGCGGGCCCCGTACTCCCTGCTTCCGCCAAGGAGCTGGCCGCCCAGAGCCGCACGGCCGCGATATCCACCTGGAGGGAACGGGTCAGGGGGTTGAGGACAGGGGCCTCGGGATAACTCCCCAAGCTCCAGGCCACGGCCTTGCGCACATAGCCGTTGTCGTCGGAGGCCAGTAGACCCAGCAGGTCCTGAACAGCCAGCGGACTGGGGTTACGGCCCAGGGCGTAGACCGCGCTCATCCGCACAATCGGGCATGGGGCCGCAAGCAACGGCAGCAAGAGGGGCAGGGCCCTGGGGTCCCGGTGCTCACAAAAGATGCGCAGCCCCTGCATCCGCTGGTCGTGGTCACCCACCAGCAAGGACAGGCCCAGATCGCATTCAGCAGCCACATCAGCCGCGTCAGGATCGCTGCTATCGAGAGCATCGAGGGGATCGCCCAACAACTCTTGGGCGAGCTCCTGGGCCAGCACGTCGAGATCGAGGTAGAGCTCCTGCGGGCTCTCATCGAAGGGGCCCGAGCGCCCAGACGCTGCCGACAGATTGGGCTGGGGGTCAATCACGACAGGAGATTCAGCTAATCGGTGCCGGGGCCGCCATATCTCCAGGCAACCAAATGCGGGCACTCACCGCAAACAGGGCCAAGCCAAACAGCAGCACGATGGCCGCCGGCAACAGGGTGGAGCGGAAAAACTGCACAGGAGACCATCGGTGCGTCCCATTCTGACGGGCAGCCGCCCCCCAAACCCCTCCTAGCGTTCAGCTCCCTATCAATCCCTTGCCCGATGGTCCGCAGCCCTGGACAGGAGCAAGCCAAAATCGCCTTGCGTGCTCCAGCGCCAGGGAGTGAACGGCAACGCTTGGTGGCCGTGGCCGCCGAAGGCCTGGCCAGTGGGGCGCCCCTGAACATGGGCGGGAAATTGCTGCAGGGATGGCTGGCCAGCAGTGGCGTCCCCCTCGAGCTAATCGGGGTGATCCCCCAGCTGGCGGGGCTGCCCTATGCATTCAAGTTCCTCTGGGCTCCGCTCCTGGACCGCTGGCCCATCGCCCGGCCCGATCGCCGCAGGGGTTGGATGTTGGTTGTGCAAGGCGCCTTGGTGGTTGTCCTACTTGTGCTGGCCGTGGTCGCCGCCAAGGCACCCACCCCAGCACGGCTAGGGCTGATCACCCTGCTGGCCCTGGTACTAGCCACCGCCAGTGCCACCCAGGACATCGTGATCGATGCCTATCGAACCGACCTGCTGCCGGAAGAGGAGCGCGGCCAGGGGGCTGCCACCCACAACTTCGCCTATCGCACCGGCATGTTGCTGGTGAGCTCCGGCGGCTTCCTGCTAGCCGGCCGCTTCGGCTGGCCGGCCGCCTTCGCAGGCTGTGCCGCGCTGATCCTGATGGTCGTGCCCTTCACCCTGGGCGCTCCCAGCCTTCCGCCGGTGCAGCATCCCGTCACCAGCCTGCACCAGGCGGTGGTGGGCCCCGCCCGGGAATTCCTGCGTCGCACCGGTGGGAACCAGGCCCCATGGGTGTTGTTGCTGGTGCTGCTCTACCGCTGGCCCGATGGCCTGCTTGCCGCCCTCTCGATTGTCTTTCTGAAGCAGGCGGGCTTCAGCGATGCCCAGATTGGCCTGCTCGACGGCGGCTGGGCCATCGCCGCCACCATGGTCGGCACCGTGATCGGCGGCGTGCTGTTCGCCAGGCTGGGCATGAACCGGTGCCTGTGGCTCTTCGCCCTGGTGGGGGCCGCCGGCAACCTGAGCTATGCAGCCCTGGCCCACTTTGGCGGCGGCCTGCCAGGTCTGATGGCAGCCGTGAGCCTAGAGAACATCTCCAGCGGCATGGTGGGCGCCGGATTCGTGGCCCTACTCATGAGCCTGTGCAATCCGCGGTTTTCCGCCACCCAGTACGCCCTCCTTTCGGGGATCTACGCCTTCAGCCGCACCCTGCTGGCCCTGCCCTCTGGCTGGCTAGCAGCGCAGGTGGGCTGGAGCACATACTTTCTGAGCACAGCCCTGGCGGCCATACCGGCCTTCCTGCTCATGGCCAAGCTTGTGCCCTGGAACGGCGACGGCTGCCGGGGGGCGTTTGACCCCCTGCGCGATGCCACCTAAGCCCGCCTAACTGGCCTGGTGCGTATCCCCCAAGCGCCGACGCAGTTGACCACAGGCTGCGTCGGCATCAAGCCCGCGGCTGGCGCGCACACTCACCGCCCCATGGCGCCGCTCCAAACCAGCCTTAAAGGCAGCCACCGCCTCTGGCGTGGGCCGCTGGAATTCCTCCTCCTCGATCGGGTTATAAGGAATCAAATTCACATGGCTCTGAAAACCTCGCAGCAACTGGGCCAGGGCCTCGGCGTGGTGGGGACGGTCGTTGAGACCGCCCAACAGGATGTACTCAAAACTGACCCGACGCCCCGTGATCGCCACATAGCGGCGGCAATCCTCGAGCAACGCCTCCAGGGGGTAGGCATGGGCCGTAGGGATCAGCTCCTCACGCAGCCGCTGGTCGGGGGCATGCAAGCTCACCGCCAAGGTGAACTGGGCGCGCCCTAGCCGCTCCAAGGCCCGTTCGGCCAGGGTGGGCAGGGTCTTGGGCACGCCCACCGTGCTGACCGTGATCTGCCGTTGGGCCATGCCCAAATCCGTGCAGAGGCAATCGATCGCTGCAAGCACCGCATCGATGTTGAGCAGGGGCTCACCCATGCCCATGAACACCACATGGCTGGGCCTCTGATCCATCACCTCGCGCACGCTCAGCACCTGATCGACGATCTCGTGGACCGCCAACGAGCGCTGCAGCCCCCCCTTACCGGTTGCACAAAAGCGACACGCCATCGGGCAGCCCACCTGGCTGCTGACGCAAACGGTCAACCGATCGGTAGCCGGGATACCCACGGTTTCGAGGGTGAGACCATCGGCCGTACCCAGCAGCAACTTGGTTGTGCCATCGCGGGCGACGCTGCGGTGCAACTCGCTGGAACGGCCAATCCAATCGCCGCCGCCCTCCGGGGGCTGGGCCTGGAGTTGGGCACGCCAGTCCTTCGGCAACACGGAGATCGTTTCCAGGCTGCGGGCCCCTTTGGCATACAGCCAATCGTGGAGTTGGCGGCCCCGAAAGGCGGCCTGGCCCTGGGATTGGGCCCACTGCTCCAACGACGAAAGGCCCATCCCCAACAGGGGTCTGGCCCCAGGTGGGGCGGTCACCAAATCAAGAGGCCGTGCCCGAGCTTCCACTCCACCACCACCAAGGCAATGAATCCGAGCATGGCCATCCGGCCATTGAAGAGCTCAGTGTGGGTGTGGAAGCCATAGCTAGGCAACCGGCGCTGGGGCACCGGCGTGCCCAGGCTGGTGGTTGCCCCAGTGGGAGTGACCTTACTCATCGGTGAGCAGGCCCTCTTCCTGCAGACCCTCGAGGGCAGCAGGATCGGCAATCAGCTCCTCTTCCAGGCCTTCTTCCACCATCGGGCGGGTGAAGGCAGCGCTGCCGCTGGCACTGGCTTCAATGCCGTGACGGCTGCGCGTAGCGACCAGATCCTCATCGGAGGGATCGTCGAGCACGGCCATCGAAGCCGAGGGAGCCGGCATCTCGACGGTGTAGTCGGGACGCAGGTTCTGCATGCGGCGATAGCCCATGCCGTCCTCCTCGAGGATGTCGGGATGGGGGCCGGCCTCAGCCCGAAGCTCCTCTTCGAAACCGCTAAAGCCGGTACCGGCAGGAATCAGGCGACCAATGATCACGTTCTCCTTCAGACCCCGCAGCCAATCGCTCTTGCCTTCGATTGCCGCCTCTGTCAGCACCCGGGTGGTCTCCTGGAAAGAAGCAGCTGAAATGAAGCTATCGGTGTTCAGCGAGGCCTTGGTGATGCCCAGCAACACCGGCGTGAATTCGGCAGGAGCACCACCGGTGATCGCCATGGCGGAGTTCACCTGTTCCACCTGACGCAGCTCGATGAGCTCGCCGGGCAGCAGGGTGGTGTCTCCCGCATCTTCGATGCGGACCTTGCTGGTCATCTGGCGCACAATCACCTCGATGTGCTTGTCGTCGATCGACACGCCTTGGGACTTGTACACGTTCTGCACTTCCGTCACCATCCGGAACTGCAGCTTGGAGATCGCCTCCTGGGCCGCATCCATCGTGGGCTTACGGCTGCGCAAATCCTCGAAATAGCACTCGAGCAACTCGTGGGGATTAATCGGACCGTCGGTGAGGGACTCACCAGCATTGACCTGCTGGCTATCGCTGACCATGACGTTACGGCCCAACAGGATCGGGTAATCGGTCACGACATCGTCGTGCTCAATCACCGACACGGTGGGGTAGTCGTCGTCGTCGCCCTGCTTGATCTGCACGGTGCCGCTCTTACGGCAGAGGATGGTGGATTCCCGGGGACGGCGGGCTTCCAGCAGTTCCTCAATACGGGGTAGACCCTGAACAATGTCGCCGGTCTTCTGGCGTTCAAACACCAACAAGGCCAGGCTGTCACCCCGTTGCACCAATTCACCATCACGCACGTGGAGGACTGAATCGGGCGACACCATGTAGGGACGACCCAGGCGGATGGTGATGCTGTTGGCATGGATGGCTTCAACCTGGCCGCAGCAAGGAGATGGCACACCCTGCGCCAATAGATCACCGTCGACGATGCGCTGGTCCACCTTGACCCCAGGCTGAACAGAGCCCAGGTCGATGATGCGGGTGTCGGAATCCCGTTCAACAATCAAACGGCGAATTGGCTCACCCTCAACCAGCTCGGGGAGTTGCAGCACACCGTCTTCCTTGCAGAGGATCTGGGTGGTAGCCACCACATCGCCCTTTTTGACGCTGATGCCGTCTTCGACCTGGAGGTCTGTGTGGGTGGAACCGTGGCTGGCATCCGAAAGGGTATCCCTGCGAACCAGGAGCGATTCAAGGATCGTGAGCTGAAGCCGCTCGATCGTCTTCGCACGCTTATCAGCCACGGCCTCCACATCCACTGTCATCTGCGGGGTGGTGTCGTAGGCATCGAGAATCAGCTGGGTGCGCAGGAGTTCCACACCCTCCACCGACTTGATCAACTCACCGTCCTTAAAGGCCAGGCGCTGGGAGGCTTTCAATCCCAGGGAAGGACCACCGTTTTGCTTGACGGAGGACAACTCGGGGAGGTGGGCCGCATCCGGGATGGCGTACTCCTCAACCGGACGGAGCAGGAGGGCCCCACCTTCAGGGGTATCGACCGCCTCCACGAAAACCATCGCCTCAGCCTTCAGGCCCTTGGCGATCTCTTCGCCCGGATTCACCATCTTGCCGTCGGCGAAACGGGCAATGGTTTTGCTGTCGGAAACGAGGTGAAGCTTGCCGGAGCGAACAATGATCTCGCGGAGAATGTCGTTCTTTTGGGTCACCGTCACGATGCCAGCAGTTTGACTAAAGATGTCCTTGACAACTTCAGTGCCGGCTTCGATCCACTGACCGTCTTCGATCATCAACAGGGAGATGTCCTTGTTGATCTCATGGGTTTCCTGGGGAATCCAGAGAAGCGTGCCGCCCTTATTCACCTCGTAGCCGTTTTTGGCACTCCGAGCTTTCTTGATGGACAAGCCCGGGGCGAACTTGACTGTGCCACCGGTCTGGGTACGGAAACGGTCATCGTTGAGTTCGGCGATGACCTCGCCATTGCCAATCTTGCTGCCAGGAATGGTGTTGAGACGATAGCGAATGTTGTCCTTGCCCTCCAGGTGCCACAACTCACCGGAGTGGGTGGATTCGCCCAGCAGCTTGCAGTCCTTCAGGGTGAGGCTGGCGGTCACGATCTGGACCTCGCGGGAGTCGCCAGCGGATTCACGCAGACGTACGGCGCCGCCGTACTCACTCACCAGACGGCTCTCCGCTAACACCTCGCCGGTGGTGACTGCCTTGCTGCCCTGAATCACGGGCAGGGCATTGGGGGGCAGGTTGTACACATCGCCGCTAAATACCCACATCCGACCCAGGCGCTGGGCCTTCAGGGTGATGTTGCCCTGGCGGTCCGTGGACTCCTTGGGCTGGATGGCATCTTCGTAACTGACCTGACCAGCCAAATCACAGATCACGTCCTTGGTGGCCTTCTCCACGCTCTTCTTGACAGCCACGCCAGCGGCAATCTGGGCAAGGATGGTGTCAGCAAGGGCAGTATCACCGTCGGCGACGAACAGAATCGAGCCGCTGGTGATGTCAATTTTTTGGGGCTTGCCGTTACCGGAAGGCGTAAGGGTCAGACTGAAATCCGTTTCAGCCACTTGGGCTTCCACGCCATGGGGAGTGCGGAAAGCCCGCACCCGGGCCTTGGGGCCGAACTCCACAACCCCTTCCAACAGGGAGCGGACCACGCCGGATTCTGCGGTCGACACACCACCGGTGTGGAAGGTCCGCATGGTCAGCTGGGTACCTGGCTCACCAATGGATTGGGCTGCCACGATGCCCACGGCTTCGCCGAGGTCGACGAGCTGGTTATGGGCAAGGGCCCAGCCATAGCACTTGCGGCACACCGAGCGGGAGGCCTCGCAGGTGAGTGGTGAACGCACCTTGACGGTCTTGACGTTGGCAGCCTCGATCCGGCGGGACAGGGGTGCGTCGATTTCGCCATCGCGCTCGACGAGGGTTTCACCGTTCTCGTCCTGCACCAGCTCAGCCGCCAGGCGGCCGACCAACTTGCTGGCGAACTTGCCCTTCTCATCGGCATCGATAGGGATGCAACGGGTGGTGCCGCAATCGTCCTCACGCACAATCACGTCCTGGGCCACGTCCACCAAACGGCGGGTGAGGTAGCCAGAGTCAGCGGTGCGTAGGGCGGTGTCCACCAGCCCCTTGCGGGCGCCGTAGGAGGAAATCACGTACTCGGTCACCGTGAGGCCCTCACGGAAATTGGTACGAATTGGAAGGTCGATGATCTCCCCCTGGGGGTTAGCCATCAGGCCCCGCATGCCCACCAGCTGACGCACCTGGGACATGTTGCCCCTAGCGCCCGAGTTGGCCATCATCCACACTGAATTGAGTGGATCGTTCTCGTTGAAATTGCGGCGAACAGCCGCCACCAGCCGTTCGTTCGTTTCAGTCCAAGTGTCAATCACCTTGGTGTGGCGCTCAACCTCAGTGATTTCGCCGAGGCGATAACGCTCTTCGGTTTCGGTGATCTGCTCTTCCGCTTCTGCCAGCAGGGCAGCCTTGTCGCCAGGAATGCGCAGGTCGTCGACGGAGATCGAAACCGCCGCCTGGGTGGCGTAGTGGAAGCCCAGGTCCTTAAGCTCATCGGCCATCGATGCCGTGGCCGCCGTGCCGTGGTGCTTGTAGGCCCAGGCCACAAGATTGCGCAGGGCCTTCTTGTCGATCACCCGGTTGCGGAATGGGGGAGCCTGCTTACTCAGCGGGCCATTGCCTTGCTTGGCCTTCGCTTCGGCGGCTGCCAATTCTGCAGCGGCTTTTTTGGAAATCTTTTTGGTTTTCTTGGCTGGGGTGGCGGTCATGGCTGCGCGCGGGTGAGAAACGGAAGAAAGAGAACGAAAGAATCTGCCTAGACGGGAATTGTCAGGACGCAGCCACTGCGTCGATGATCGTGTGGTTGATCACAACCCGACCCACCGTGGTGAGGAGGTAACGGCTAATCAAGCCACCCTCTTCGTCAAAGCGGTCACGACGGAAGAGCCATTGCTCAATTCGGGTGCCATCACTGAGGGTTTCTTCCTTCTGGGGCTGCCTATCTTCGTCATCGTTTTCAACGGCGCCGTTGAAGCGCACCCACACCCAATCGTGCAGGGTGACGCACTTCTCATCGAAGGCCCCAATCACATCTTCCAAGCCTGCAAAGGTTTTGGCCCGGTCTCCAAATTCCGGCTTGATCGAACCGGGCTGCTCGGCCGTCAGGTAGTAGGCCCCAAGCACCATGTCCTGGGAGGGCGTGATGATCGGCTCACCGGTGGCCGGGGAAAGAATGTTGTTGCTGGCCAGCATCAGCATGCGGGCTTCCGTTTGGGCTTCGATCGCCAGGGGCACGTGGACGGCCATCTGGTCACCGTCAAAGTCAGCGTTGAAAGCCGGGCAAACCAGGGGGTGCAGCTGGATCGCCCGGCCATCGACCAGCTTCGGTTCGAAGGCCTGAATCCCCAAGCGGTGCAGGGTTGGGGCGCGGTTCAACAGGATGGGGTGACCTTCGATCACCTCCTGAAGCACCTGCATCACCTCGTCGTCGGCACGCTGGATCAGCTTCTTCGCCGCCTTAATGTTGTTGACGATGTTCTGGCGGATCAGGCGATGGATCACGAACGGCTGGAACAGCTCAATGGCCATCTCTTTAGGCAAGCCGCACTGATGCATCTTCAGCTTCGGTCCGACAACGATCACTGAACGGCCGGAGTAGTCCACCCGCTTACCCAGGAGGTTCTGGCGGAAGCGACCTTGCTTGCCTTCGATGATGTCGCTGAGGGACTTCAGTGCCCGGTTGTTGGCGCCCACCACGGTGCGACCCCGGCGGCCATTGTCGATCAGGGCATCAACTGCCTCCTGCAGCATCCGCTTTTCGTTGCGGACGATGATTTCGGGGGCCAAAATCTCTTGAAGCCGGCCCAGGCGGTTGTTCCGGTTGATCACCCGGCGATAGAGGTCGTTGAGATCGCTGGTGGCAAAGCGACCACCATCGAGCTGCACCATCGGGCGCAGATCGGGCGGGATCACGGGGATCACGTCCAGCACCATCCAGTCAGGACGCGCTCCGGTGGCGATGAAGTTGTCGATCACCCGCAGGCGCTTGATCAGCTTGGCGCGCTTTTGCCCCTTGCTAGCGGCGATGTCTTCGCGAAGCTGCTCTGCGGTTTCATTCAGTTCGATGTCCTCAAGCAGTTGCTTGAGGGCCTCAGCGCCGATACCGACAACGGGCTCGTTTTCAATCTCCGAATCTTCGGCATAGATCTGATCTTCAATCTCCAGCCACTCGTCTTCGGTGAGCAGCTGCTTGTAGGTGAGGTCTTTGTGATCGCCCGGATCGAGCACCACATAGCAGTTGAAATAGACAATTTGCTCCACATCCCGTAGAGGCATATCGAGCAGGATCGCCACATAGCTAGGGATCCCCTTCAGATACCAAACGTGGGACACAGGGGCCGCCAATTTGATGAAGCCCATCCGGTGACGACGCACCCGACTTTCGGTGACCTCTACCCCGCAGCGTTCGCAGACGATGCCGCGGTGACGCACCCGTTTGTACTTACCGCAATGGCATTCCCAGTCCTTGGACGGACCAAAGATTTTTTCGCAGAACAGCCCATCCATTTCTGGCTTGAGCGTGCGGTAGTTGATGGTTTCAGGCTTGGTAACCTCACCCACCACCTGGCCATTGGGCAGGGTGCGCTGCCCCCACTGCATGATCCGCTCGGGGGAAGCGAGCGTGATCTTGACGTAATCGAAGTGGTTTTCGGTGCGGAGGTTGCTGTTAGACATCGGGGTTGGGGCGCGCGGAGATCGAGAGAGAGGGGCTATTCAGCGATCAGTCGTCGTCGTAGTCCGCGACGCCGAGGGATTCATAGGTGGGCCTGCTGGGGGTGCTGCGGCGGGGATTGACGTCCTGCATCAGATCCACTTCTTCACCGGCATCGGTATAGACGGCGATGTCGAGACCCAACGATTGGAGCTCACGCATGAGCACCTTGAACGATTCCGGCGTACCTGGGCGGGGAATCGGCTTGCCCTTGACGATGGCGTTGAGGGCCTCGTTGCGGCCTTGCATGTCGTCGGATTTGACCGTGAGCAATTCCTGCAGGGTGTAGGCGGCCCCATAGGCCTCAAGGGCCCAGACTTCCATCTCACCCAAGCGCTGGCCACCCTGCTGGGCCTTACCACCCAACGGCTGCTGGGTGACAAGGGAGTAGGGACCGGTGGAGCGGGCGTGAATCTTGTCGTCGACCAGGTGGACCAGCTTGAGGATGTGGGCGTAACCCACGGTGACGGGCTGGTCAAAGGGCTCACCACTACGCCCATCAACGAGTTGGATCTTGCCGGGGTTGTCAGGGTTGTAGACCCATTCCTTACCCGGCAGGTTGGCAGCCTCCTCGAGGTAGGTCTGCACGGTCTGCTTCGACTTCTCTGGGCCGTGCATTTCATCGAAAGGCACCACCTTGACGCGGCAATCCAGGTGGGAGGCAGCCCAGCCCATCAAGCACTCAAACACCTGACCCACATTCATCCGGCTCGGCACACCCAGGGGGTTGAGCACGATGTCGATGGGGGTGCCATCGGGGAGGTAGGGCATGTCCTGCTGGGGCAGGATCCGGCTGATGATTCCCTTGTTGCCGTGGCGGCCGGCCATCTTGTCGCCTACCTGGATCTTGCGGCGCTGGGCCACATAAACCCGCACCACCATGTTGGCGCCGGGCGGCAGCTCATCACCCTGTTCGCGGGTGTAGATGCGCACGTCCACAACACGGCCCCGTTCGGTGCCAGGCACCCGCAGGGAGTTGTCGCGTACATCGCGGGCCTTCTCGCCAAAGATGGCGCGCAGCAGCTTCTCTTCCGGGGGCTGGTCGGATTCGCCCTTGGGGGTCACCTTGCCCACCAGGATGTCGCCGCTCTCCACATAGGCACCAATACGGATGATGCCCATCTCGTCGAGATTGCCCAGGCTTTCCTCGGCAATATTCGGGATTTCCCGGGTGATTTCTTCCGGTCCAAGCTTGGTCTGGCGGGCTTCAATCTCGTACTTCTCAATGTGCACTGAGGTGTAGAGATCGTCATGGACCAGCCGGTCGCTGAGCAGGATCGCGTCCTCGTAGTTGTAGCCCTCCCAAGGCATGTAGGCGATCAGCACGTTCTGGCCGAGGGCGATCTCACCGCCCTCGCAGGCCGAACCATCCGCCAAGACCTGGCCGGCAATCACAGGATCGCCTTGCCTAACGATCGGACGCTGGTTGAGACAGGTGTCCTGGTTGGAGCGCTGGTACTTCTGCAGGTGGTGCACGTGGTCGGTGCCCTGCCCATCCCGGATGACGATGGCGGTGGCATCAACAAAGGTGACCGTGCCATTGACCCGGGTAATGGGAACCATGCCGGAGTCGCGGGCCACCTGGGTTTCCAGACCAGTGCCCACCAGGGGGCGCTCCGGGCGGAGCAGGGGCACCGCCTGACGCTGCATGTTCGAACCCATCAGGGCCCGGTTGGCGTCGTCGTGCTCGAGGAACGGGATCAGGGAGGTCGCAACCGAAATCACCTGGACCGGCGAGAGCTGCACGTAGTCGACTTGCTCCGGCGGAACTTTTTCAAAGTCCTGGCGGTACCGAACAGGCACCAATTCAGAGGTGATCCGGCCTTCAGCATCGGTGGGCACGTCACCGGGGGCCACCCGGCATTCATCCTCGAGGTCTGCGGCGAGATAGAGGGGATCGCCCTGCTTCAGGACGATGCCGTTCTCCACCTTCCAGAAGGGGGTTTCGATAAAGCCGTACTCGTTGACCCGGGCATGGGTTGCGAGCGAGCCAATCAAACCCGCATTGGGTCCTTCCGGGGTCTCGATCGGGCAAATCCGGCCGTAGTGGGAGGGGTGAATATCACGCACGGCAAAGCCAGCGCGCTCCCGGGTCAAACCCCCTGGGCCCAGGGCGCTGATGCGGCGCTTGTGGGTGAGCTCAGCCAGGGGATTGGTCTGATCCATGAACTGGCTCAGTTGGCTGGAGCCAAAGAACTCCTTAATCGCCGCCACGAGGGGCTTGGGGTTCACCAACTGGGCTGGGGTGAGGGATTCGGTCTCCCCTACGGTCATCCGTTCTTTGATGATCCGCTCCAAGCGGTTCAAGCCAACCCGCACCTGGTTCTGCAGGAGTTCTCCCACCGAACGCACCCGACGGTTGCCGAGGTGGTCGATGTCGTCGAGGCTGGCGCCACCAACATCAAGCTCGAGATTGATCAAGTAATCGATGGTGCTGAGCACGTCCTCAGGGGTGAGGGTGCGCACGGCATCGGGGATGGTGAGACGCAGCTTCTTGTTGATTTTGTAGCGACCCACCCGACCGAGGTCGTAGCGCTTGGGGTCAAAGAAGCGGCTGTGCAGCAGGGTTTGGCCGCCGCTCACGGACGGGGGTTCACCCGGACGCAGCTTTTTGTAGAGCTCAAGCAGGGCCTGGTCTTCCGAAGAGATGCCCTCGTCGTTGGCGGCCTCAATGGATTTTTGGTAATACTCGGGGTGGCGCAGCTTGTCGAGAACGTCGTTGTCCGAGAGGCCGATCGCCCGCATCAGCACGTGGGCGTTGATCTTGCGGGTTTTGTCGACCCGCACATGCAGCAGATCGTTCTTGTCGGTTTCAAACTTCAGCCAGGCCCCCCGATTGGGGATCAAGCTGGCATTGAAGGTCTTACGGCCGTTCTTGTCCTGCTCGTCCTTGAAATAGACGCCAGGGGACCGCACGATCTGGTTCACGATCACGCGCTCGGCGCCATTGATGATGAACGTGCCGCGCTCGGTCATCAGGGGCAGCTCCCCGATGAACACTTCCTGCTCCTTGATCTCGCCGGTCTCTTTGTTGACGAGACGGCAGGTCACATACATCTGGGACGCGAAGGTCGCGTCCCGGCGCTTCGCCTCTTCCACATCGTGGCGGGGGCGCTTCAGGCGGTACTCGCTACCGATGAAGTGCAGCTCCAACTTGCCGGTGTAATCGGTAATCGGGGAAAAGCTTTCCAGCTCCTCGATCAGGCCCTTCTCCAGGAACCATTTGAAACTCGCGCGCTGTACCTCGACCAAGTCGGGCAGGTACGTAGCGGTCTTAGCGACCTGGATCGCGCTGCTCATGCGGTCAACCTGCAGGAACTGGTGGGTAAATAGGCCTGTCTAGGCAAGGGTCTCGAACCCGCTGGGAGGCCACAGAAACGGCCGCCCCCATCGTTGGGAACGGCCGCCCATGGAGGGCTCGCCTAACGGGTTTTCTTCAAGACTGCAAGCGTCGACAACAAGGAGCGCTTCCGCATCCAGGCCAATTAAACATCATACATTGTGAAGTGTCAGACCAAACAGGCGGGCCGCATTGGCGCTGCTGGTAAGGGCCACTTCGGTGAGGGTTTCACCACGCAGCACCGCGACCCGCTCTGCCACCGAAGCGACAAAGGCTGGCTCATTGCGCTTGCCTCTGCGGGGAACCGGGGCCAAGAAGGGGCAATCGGTTTCCACCAAGAAGCGATCGGCCGGCACCTGTTGGGCGCAGGCATGGGTGGCCTCGGCCTTGGGGAAGGTGACGGTGCCACTGAAGCTGATGTAAAAACCGAGGTTTAAAAATTCAGCCATCTCCTCGGGCGTGCCGCCCCAGCAATGCATCACGCCGCGGGGACAACCACCAACTGCAGCTCGCCCCCGCAGCTCCTGGAGCATGGCCTCAGCCGCATCGCGGCAGTGGACAATGACTGGCAAATCCAGCTCCACCGCCAAATCCAGCTGGGGCCGGAGCATGGCCAATTGCTCCTCCAGATTCTTATCGCGGAACAGGTCGAGCCCCAGCTCCCCGATGGCCACCACCCGGGCATCAGCCTGGGCAGCGGCCTTCAGAACGGAGGGGGTATCGGCCTGCCAATGCTCCGTATCCAGCGGGTGAACCCCGACGGAATAACGCATCTCAGGAAAACGATCCGCCAGGGCCCGGATCGCGGGAATTTCCGAAGGCTCAACGCAGGCGTGAACCAGGGCCTTGACCCCGGCTTCTCGCCACCGCTGGGCCACTTCCCCTAGATCGTCGTCGAAATTGCGAAAAACGATGTGGCAATGGCTATCGACCAGACAAAAACCCCCAGGAGATCCTCCGGCTATCTCTGGGGATTCCTGGAGATTGGATTCCTCGAAATTGGCTTGTGCGGATTGAAAATCGCCCATGGGCTTAGGGCAATGGTCGAAGAGCGCAGGGACAGCGCCTGCCTCAGGCTTGGGCTGATGCCACGGGCTCGATCGCCCTTTTCACAGCGGCGCTCAGGCGGGACTTCTGATTGGCTCCGGTGTTGCGGTGCAGCACACCAACTTTGACAGCCTTATCAATCTTGCTGAAAGCAGCACTCATGCTGGTTTGCACGGCGGACTTGGAATCCTCCCCTGGGGTCTGACCGTAGGCAGCCACAGCGGTGAGGCAGCGCTTCATCAGGGTGCGCAGGGCCGACTTGTACGTGCGGTTGCGCAGGCGATTGCGCTCGGCAATCTCAATACGCTTTTTCGAGGACTTGTTATTGGCCACAGGCGGACGGGCGATCGTTCAGCAGTCGAAAATCCTACCTTCAGGCCGCCCTTGGCTTCAAACCAAGCCAAGGGCAATGGAATGGGGACCTAGCTTGAGGGACCTTGCCCCCTCTGCAAGTCCCGTGGTTGCCAGCCCTGCCACCTTCTCAATCACCTGCCTGCGGGATCGCGGCCAAGCCGCCGAACGCCTCGCGGCGATTGCTGAGCGCACCAGCGGCGGCAGGCTCAGCGAAGAAATGGCTCGGGTGGACGCGATCCTGGCCCAGGTGCGCAGTCAGGGAGACCAAGCCCTCCTGGCACTTACTGAGAAGTTTGATGGCGTCAGGCCCGACCCCCTGCGGATCCCCCCCGAACGGCTTGCCGAAGCCTGGGCGAGCTGCCCAGCACCGTTACAGCACGCCTTAAAGCTGGCCCACGAACGGATCCTGGCCTTTCACCAACACCAGCGGCCCCAGGATCTGGCCATCTCCGGACCCCATGGGGAACTGCTCGGCCGGCGCTGGCGGCCGGTGGAGCGGGCAGGTCTTTACGTGCCTGGTGGCAGGGCCTCCTACCCCAGCACGGTGCTGATGAATGCGGTACCAGCCAAGGTGGCTGGCGTGGCCAGGCTTGTGATGGTGACCCCGCCGGGGCCCAGTGGTGAACCCAATGCCACCGTGCTTGCCGCCGCCCATTTAGCGGGGGTGGAAGAGGTCTATCGGGTGGGTGGCGCCCAGGCGATTGGGGCCCTGGCCTACGGCACCGAAACGATCCCCCGGGTGGATGTGATCAGCGGTCCGGGCAACCTCTACGTCACCCTGGCCAAAAAAGCCGTCTATGGACGGGTGGCGATCGATTCGCTCGCAGGCCCCAGCGAGGTCTTGGTGATCGCTGACCACACGGCCCAAGTCGATCAAGTGGCCGCCGATCTGATGGCCCAAGCCGAGCACGACCCGCTGGCTGCGGCGATTTTGCTCACCACCAGCCCCCAACTCGCCGAGCAACTGCCAGCCGCTTTGGCAGCCCAGCTTGCGGGCCATCCCCGGGCCGAAATCACCCGCCAGGCCCTAGAGGATTGGGGCTTGATCGTGGTGTGTGCAGATCTGGAAGAAGCGGCAACCCTCAGCGACTGCTTTGCCCCGGAGCACCTGGAGCTGCTGGTGGACGATCCCGAGCCCCTCGCCGATCGCATCCACAACGCCGGAGCGATTTTCCTTGGCCCCCACACCCCTGAGGCGGTAGGGGATTACTTAGCGGGTCCAAACCACACCCTGCCCACCTCCGGTACCGCCCGCTTTGCCGGCGCCCTCTGCGTCGAAACCTTCCTACGCCACACCAGCTTGATCCGGTTCAACCAGGCAGCTCTCCAAGCCACTGGCCAAGCCGTGATCACCCTGGCAGAAAGCGAAGGGCTGCACAGCCATGCCGAATCCGTAAGGCGGCGGCTGACATGAGGCCCCTCCGCCCTGTGCTGCACTGCCTGGGTTCGGTTGGTGCGGTTTTGGTTGGCGTGAGCTTGGTTGGCTTGGCCGAGGCAACGCTTGTACTGCGGCTGGCGCTGGCCCGCCCTTACCCCCTGGTTCCGGCTGATCCGGCCACCGCCGCCGCCCTGCTGACCAGGGTGGAAGAAGCCCTGCGCTCCCAGGCCACCCCAGAAGCAGACCTGCCGGCCCTAGGGCACCAACAGCAGGTGATCTACCGCGTACTTGCCCACCGGCGGCCCCAGGCGACCCTGGTGCGGGCAGCCCTGGCGGAACGCTGGCGGCCGGTGTTGGACCTGCACCTAGCGGCACGACGCGAATTCATTGCCATGCACAACCCTGCACGGCGCCCCACCCACCTGCCCGCCTGGCGAATCCGCCCCCCCGAGCGGGCCGAGAACCTGCTTCGGTATTACCGAGAAGCGGCCGCCGCCACGGGCATCCCCTGGGAGGTATTGGCAGCCGTCAACCTGGTGGAAAGTGGCATGGGCCGCATCGACGGGGTGTCGGTGGCCGATGCCCGCGGGCCCATGCAATTTCTGCCCAGCACCTGGGCCGAACCAGGTATCGGCAACGGAGGTGACATCCGGGATTCCCGCACCGCCATCGGTGCGGCTGCCCGCTACTTAGTGCGCCGGGGGGGCCTCAAAGACATCCGCAAGGGCCTCTGGGGCTACAACAACAGCGATCACTACGGCAGGGCGGTGCTGGCCTATGCCGCCCTACTCCGCAAGGATCCTGCTGCCTACAGGGGCCTCTACCACTGGGAAATCCACTTCGCCGCCGCCGCAGGGGACCTCTGGCTGCCGGTGGGTTACAACCAATCCAAACCTGTACGCGCCACCACCTGGTTGCAGACCAACCCAAGCGGCCGTTCAGGCTCCTGGGCCTTGACGGGGCTTTGAAGTACAAGACTTTGAGGGATAAGGACTAGGCAGCTGGTTCAGCGCTTGGCCAAATCCCGAACGCCGGGCACCCCATCGACGATTTCACCCACCAACACCTGATCAGTGATGTCGACGAACAGGCCGTTCTCCAACACCCCGGGAAGATTGTTGATCTCCTTTTCCAAAGCTGATGGGTTGGTAATGCCACCGGCGAACTTCGCATCCAGCACCAAGTTGCCCTGGTCGGTCACCACCGGGCCGGCCTTGCGGACGGCCATACGGAGCTGGGCGTCCGCCCCCATCTCTTTGAGCTGGCCTTGCACCTGGCGCCAGGCGCCGGGAAGCACCTCCACGGGCAGCAGAAAACCAAGATTGAGCGTGTCTACCAATTTGGTGGAATCCACCACCACCACGAAGCGATCGGCGCGGCGGGCCACCAGTTTTTCCTGCACATGGCAGGCCCCACCGCCCTTGATCAACTGGAAAGAGGGATCCACTTCATCGGCACCATCAATGGCGAGATCGATCCGGTCAATGGCATTCAGGCTCTTGAGGGGAATGCCAAGCTCTGCCGCCAAAACCTCACCCTGGAAGGAGGTGGTCACGCCCACGATGCCGTGGAGATCGCCGCGGCGGAGCTTGGCCCCCAGGGCCTGAATCATCAGGGCCGCCGTAGACCCCGATCCCAAGCCCAGCACCATGCCATCGCGGATTTGCTCCACAGCCGCTTCGGCAACGGCCTGTTTCATCCGGTCTTGCAGATCCGACATCACGCGTGCCCTCGGGGCCGCGACCGTAGCTCAGGCGGCCGGCGGCATGGCCGAAGGCTTGATAGAAAGACTCAGCTCCTGCTGGCCGCGAATCACCCGCAAGGGCAAGGGTTGCCCCACCGTGGAGCGTTCCACCAGTTGCAACAACGCCGAAGGATCGGCGACCACTTGATCAGCAGCGGCCACCACCAGATCCCCGCGGCGCAGGCCGGCCAATTCGGCGGGGCTTTCGGGCAAAACCCTCTGCACCAGAGCCCCATCCTGTTCGGGGAGCTGGAGCAAGGCACCAGGGTCGCGGTTGTTCTCGCGGGCGCGGCGGGCCGTGAGCGGAACCAACTGCAATCCCAAATAGGGGTGGAGCACCTGGCCGCCGGAGCTGAGCTGTTGGGCCACGCCCTTGGCCAAGTTGATCGGAATCGCAAAACCCAAGCCAGCCCCTGGCCCTGAACGCACAAGGGTGTTGATGCCAACCACTTGGCCGGCAGCGTTGATCAGGGGCCCACCGGAATTGCCGGGGTTGATCGCCGCATCGGTTTGGATCAGATCCAGCCGCTTATCGGCAAAGCCCAGGCTGTGGATATCGCGGTGCAAGCTGCTGATGATTCCAAGGGTCACGGTGCGCTCCAGGCCATAGGGACTCCCCATGGCAATCGCCCAATCCCCCACCTCGAGGGCTTCGGAATTCCCCAGGGGCGCAGCCTTGAGCCGGGGGGTGGCCTCGAGCCGCACCACCGCTAGGTCCGTGACGGGATCAGCTCCAACGACAACGCCGTCGAGCTGGCGGCCATCCGCCAGGGTGACCTCCACCCCGTCCACCTGATCCACCACATGGGCATTGGTGAGCACCAGCCCCTTTGCTGCGTCAATCACCACCCCCGAGCCTTGCCCCCGCTCGCGCATGCTGCCGGCCGGATCGCCGAGGAGATCCCGCAGGAACGGATCCAACATCACCGGATCAAACGGCTGGCGGGCCACATCGCGCTCGGTGTCGATGCGCACCACCGCAGGCGCCACAGCCCTAGCTGCATCGGCCACAAAGCTGTGGGCCTCAGCAACCAAGCCAGGGGCAGGCAGGACTTCTGGAGCCGGATCGGCCCCAGCCACTGGGTCGGCCCACGCCATCGGGGCCCCCAGGAGGGCGAAAAGCCCAAACAGCAGGGCGGAAACAAGCGGCAACCAGTTCAAGGCGCTTTGGCTGACAGCCAAACAAGCAATGGGCCCAGGCTAGGGGGACTGGTCGTGAACCAGGGACCCTTGCCATCGCCCGCTGAAACCCGCCTAAGTTGCTCGCCATTCCGTGTGGACGCCATGCCCGCAATCCCCCCCGGCAGCCGCCAGCGTTGCAGCCTCTGCCAAGTGGAAATTCAGGGAATGGTTGGGGGCAACGACCTGGTGCATTTCAGCCAAGGGGCACCGGGAACCCGGGCCAAGCTTTGGGCCCGGGTCTGCCAGTACCTGCGCAGCGATGGACAAAAGGTGCAGTGCCTCAACCAGGACACGAACCTGCGGGGCACCGTGCAGCCCAACGATTACTTCGCCGAAGCCCCCGTGATCGAACTGCCCCCTGTGCCTGGGACAAGCGAGCCGCCCAGAGACTGATCGTTCCTGCAGTCATCCCGTATGGTGATGCTGTGCCCGGCGGGCATTCCCTTTGATTTTGTCGGCTGGGGTTTGCACCCCCACAGACCAGATCCAAAGGCAGTTTTCAAAACTGCAGCAGCCGGCGGGCCTCACCGCCCTACCTGCACCAGCAGTTTTGCCCAATTCTCCCAATTCCGATCTCGAACGGCTTGCCCAAGGGGCAGCCGCCCAGCTCGGCTTTGCGGTCGTTGGGGTTCAAGTGCTGAGCCATCGCATCCCGATGACGGTTCAGATCTTGGTGCAACGCACTGATGGCAGCGACATCAGCCTCGATGAATGTGCCTCCTTGAGCGCACCCCTCGGCGAGGCGATGGATGCGGCCGGACTGCTCGCTGACGCCTATGTTTTGGAAGTCAGCAGTCCTGGTGTCAGCGACGAGCTGCAGGACGACCGGGATTTCCGCAGTTTTCGCGGCTTCCCGATCGAAGTGCAATTCCGCGATGCCAAAGGCGAAACCGTCTGCAGCGAAGGGCTTTTGCTCGAACGCGACGACACCTCGGTGCACCTCAACCTGCGAGGCCGCACCAAGCGCATCCCACGCTGTGACCTGATCAGCGTGCGGCTGGTGACTCCCACCGAGTGACCAGCTTTTCAAACCTGTCTCGCCTCCTGACCATTTTCCTCCCCTGATCCATGGCTCTGGTTCTTCTCCCCGGTCTGAACAACCTGATCGAGGACATCAGCGAAGAAAAGAAATTGCCGCCAGCCGTGGTGGAGGCCGCCTTGCGCGAGGCCCTGCTGAAGGGCTACGAGCGCTACCGGCGCACCCTTTACCTGGGCATCAGCGAAGACCCCTTTGAGGAGGACTACTTCTCAAACTTCGATGTGGGCCTCGATCTTGAGGAAGAGGGCTACCGGGTCCTGGCTTCAAAAATCATCGTTGAAGAGATCGAAAGCGAAGATCACCAAATCGCCTTGGCTGAAGTGCAGCAGGTGGCCGAAGACGCCCAGATCGGGGACACGGTGGTGCTCGATGTCACCCCTGAAAAGGACGACTTCGGTCGCATGGCCGCCTCCACCACCAAGCAGGTGTTGGCCCAGAAGCTGCGCGACCAACAGCGCCGCATGATCCAAGAGGAATTTGCGGACCTGGAAGATCCCGTCCTGACATCTCGGGTGATTCGCTTTGAGCGCCAGTCGGTGATCATGGCCGTGAGTTCGGGCTTGGGCCGGCCTGAGGTGGAGGCAGAGCTCCCCCGCCGCGACCAACTCCCCAACGACAACTACCGGGCGAACGCCACCTTCAAGGTGTTCTTGAAGGAAGTCAGCGAAATCGCCCGCCGCGGTCCCCAGCTGTTTGTGAGCCGGTCCAACGCCGGCTTGGTGGTGTATCTCTTTGAAAACGAGGTGCCTGAAATCCAGGAAGGCTCCGTGCGCATCGTGGCTGTGGCCCGCGAAGCCAATCCCCCCAGCCGCTCGGTGGGCCCGCGCACCAAGGTGGCCGTCGACAGCGTCGAACGGGAAGTGGACCCCGTCGGTGCCTGCATCGGTGCCCGGGGCTCCCGCATCCAACAGGTGGTGAATGAGCTGCGCGGCGAAAAGATTGATGTGATCCGCTGGTCTCCCGATCCTGGGCAGTACATCGCCAATTCCCTCAGCCCGGCCCGGGTGGACATGGTGCGCCTGGTGGATCCGGAAGGTCAACACGCCCACGTGCTGGTGCCGCCCGACCAACTCAGCCTGGCCATTGGCCGGGAAGGCCAAAACGTGCGCCTGGCTGCGCGCCTGACCGGCTGGAAGATCGACATCAAGAACTCGACGGAGTACGACCAGGTCAGCGAAGACGCCGTGGTATCGGAATTGGTCGCCCAACGCCAGGAGGAAGAGGCCCTTCAGGCCGAAGCCGAGTCCCGCCTTGAAGCAGAGCAGGCCCTGCGGGCCGAAGAAGATGCCCGGCTGCGGGAGCTCTATCCGCTGCCCGAAGACGAGGATGGGTACGACGAAGAGGGCGAAGGCCAAACCGACTACGCCGAAGAGGTCTCCCCTGAAGCCGAAGAACTCGCCCCTGAAGACGGCAGTTCTGAAGGCGAAGCTGAAATCGGCGACGAGGATGGGGCCCGGTGAAGTCCAAGCCCGTGCTTCGGCGCTGTGTGAGCTGCCGTGAATTGCTGAACCGTCAGCAACTCTGGCGAATCATCAGACTGGCCGAAGGGGGAATCGGGTTGGATCAGGGGATGGGCCGTTCGGCCTACCTCTGCCCCAATCAGGTGTGTTTAGAGGAGGCGAAACGACGCAAACGACTGCAACGGGCCCTGCGCTGCCAGGTTGCTGAAACGATCGTCGAGACTCTCGAACAGCGACTGAATAGCAGCGCTGATCCCGCCTCTGAGGCAAGATGACCACTGGCCGCCAAGCGCGTGCGGCCTGGTTCCCCTCGGCCCCTTCACGGGCGGCCCTTGGGACCCGACCACTGGAGACCTTAATGACCAGCAGCGGCAAAGTCAGAATTTATGAGCTATCCAGGGACATGGGCCTGGATAACAAGGACGTGCTCGATGCCGCCATTCAGCTTGGTGTTGCCGCGAAAAGCCACAGCAGCTCGATCAGCGACGACGAAGCAGCGAAAATCCGATCCTTGATCTCAAAAGGCAGCTCTGCCCAACCAAGCACTGGATCACCCGCCGGAACAGCACCGAGCAAAGCAATCCTGTCGGTGAAGAAGGCGGAAGCCTCGCCTGCTGCAGCCCCACTCAAACCGGCGGCACCGGCTCGGCCCGCCCCCCCCAGTTCGCCCAAGCCACCAGCCACTCCGGTCAAGCCGGAGATTGTGGCCAAGCCAGCGGCTCCAGCCAGGCCAGAAATCGTGGCCAAACCAGCCAGTCCGGCAAAGCCTCCGGTGATCGTGGCGAAGCCCGTGACTCCGGCCAAGCCCGTGACTCCGGCCAAACCGGCGGTCCCGGCCAAGCCCCCCGCGGTCGTCGCGAAGCCTGCATCCCCAGCCAAGCCAGGGGCTGCAGTGCCCGCAAGGCCGATCACCCCCTCACCCAAACCCGCTCCCCCTGCTTCCAAGCCAGCGGCCCCCGTGGTCAAGCCAGCTGCTACAGCAGCCAAGCCAACGGTGATCGCTGGCAAGCCGCCGCTACCCAAGCCGGTGGTGATCGCATCAAAACCACCAGCCCGCCCTACCTCGGCCGCGCCGGCTCCAAGCCGCAAACCCGAACTTCCTAGCCGCCCAGCCCCCGGCAAGCCCCAACTGGTGGGGCGTCCAGTCAGTGGAGCTCCATCGGGAACCAGCAGCCGTCCCGCACCGCCGGCCGGCCGAGCGCCCTTGAGCCAGCGCCCGGCCCAACCGCAGCGCTCCGGTACTCCCGCGCCGATTCGCCCCGGCCAAGCCGGTGGCAACCGCCCCGCCGCCCCTGGCCGTCCCGCCCCCAGCCCCCTGGAACTGGTCGGCAAACCCATCCGCCGCGATAGCGCTGGCCCAGCTGGCGCCGGTGGCAACCGTCCTGCCGCCCCTGGCCGACCTGGGATGCCCACGGGCATGCGCAAGCCCATGGCTCCAGGGGAGCTCATGCAACTGCAAAAACCTGGACCCGGTCGCCCCATGGCACCGCCGCCCAGGCGAGCCGGTGAGCGCAGCGAAGGAGGGCCCGCCGCCCCCGGTGGCGGCCCAGGCACGCCCGATCTCGTGCGCCCCACCGCCACACCACCAGCCGCACCCCGTCGCCCCGGATTCCGCGCACCCACCGCTGCCGGCGCCGCAGGCCGCCCGCGTCGTCCCGATTGGGACGACACCGCCAAGCTGGAAGCCCTGCGCAGCCGGACGCCGCAAAAGCAGCGCACCAAGGTGCACATCATTGGCGAAAACGATGATGCGCTGACAGCCGAAACCGGGGGCTATGCCGGTGAGCAGGAAGCCATGGTGCTGCAGGCCAGCCTCGCCAGGCCTGCCAAGCCCCGCACCCCCGGGGGGAGCCCAGCCGCCAAACCGATGGCGGCCATGCGCAAGCGCAAAAAGGAAACCACCCGCCAGCGCCAACGCCGCCGGGCCATGGAGCTTCGCGCTTCCCGCGAAGCCAAGCAGGTCCGGCCAGAAATGCTTGTGGTGCCGGAGGGCAACCTCACGGTGCAGGAGCTCGCCGACAAGCTCAGCGTCGAGAGCTCCGAGATCATCAAGAGCCTCTTCTTCAAGGGTGTCATCGCCACGGTGACCCAAACCCTTGACCTCTCCACGATCGAAGCCGTGGCCGAGGAGTTCGGCGTACCGGTGCTGGAAGACGACGTTCAAGAAGCCGCCAAGAAGACGGTGGAAATGATCGAGGAAAGCGACTTCGCCCACCTGATCCGTCGCCCACCCGTGGTCACCGTGATGGGCCACGTCGACCATGGCAAAACCAGCCTGCTCGATTCGATCCGCAAAACCCGCGTCACAGCGGGCGAAGCCGGCGGGATCACCCAGCACATCGGTGCCTACCAAGTGGAGGTTTCCCACGCTGGCGAACAGCGCAAAATCACCTTCCTGGACACGCCGGGCCACGAAGCCTTCACGGCCATGCGCGCCCGGGGCACCAAAGTGACCGACGTGGCCGTGCTGGTGGTGGCGGCCGACGACGGCGTACGGCCCCAAACCCTGGAAGCCATCAGCCATGCGCGGGCAGCTGAGGTGCCGATCGTCGTGGCGATCAACAAGATCGACAAAGAGGGAGCCTCCCCGGAACGGGTGAAGCAGGAGCTCTCCGGTCTCGACCTGGTGGCCGAAGACTGGGGCGGCAACACCGTGATGGTGCCCGTGAGCGCCATCAAGGGCGAGAACGTCGACAAGTTGCTGGAGATGATCCTGCTGGTCACCGAGGTGGAAGACCTCAAGGCCAACCCCGATCGGATGGCGAAGGGCACCGTGATCGAGGCCCACCTCGACAAAGCCAAGGGCCCCGTCGCCACCCTGCTGGTGCAAAACGGCACCCTCCGCGCCGGTGATGTGTTGGCGGCAGGCCCCGTCTTGGGCAAGGTGCGAGCCATGGTGGATGACACCGGCAAGCGGGTTAAAGAAGCTGGGCCCTCCTACGCCGTTGAAGCCCTGGGCTTCAGCGAAGTGCCCACCGCCGGCGACGAGTTCGAGGTCTACCCCGACGAAAAGACAGCCCGAGCTGTGGTTGGCGATCGCGCCAACGAAGCCCGGGCCACCCGCCTGGCCCAACAGATGGCCTCCCGCCGGGTTTCCCTGGCCTCAATGTCCAGCCAGGCCAGCGAAGGCGATCTCAAGGAACTCAACCTCATCCTCAAAGCGGATGTCCAAGGTTCCGTAGAAGCCATCCTGGGATCCCTCGAACAGCTGCCCCAGGGCGAAGTTCAGGTGCGGGTGTTGCTCTCCGCCCCAGGCGAGATCACCGAAACGGACGTCGACCTCGCGGCAGCATCTGGTGCTGTGATCATTGGTTTCAATACCTCCATGGCCCCCGGTGCCAAGCGGGCTTCCGATGCCACGGGCGTGGATGTGCGCGACTACGACGTCATCTACAAACTGCTCGAGGACATCCAAATGGCCATGGAAGGCCTGCTGGAACCCGAAATGGTGGAAGAAAGCCTGGGCCAAGCCGAGGTGCGTGCCGTCTTCACGATTGGCAAGAACGCCGTCGCCGGTTGCTATGTCACCAATGGCAAGCTGCAACGCAACTGCAAGGTGCGGGTGTTCCGCGGCAAGGAGAAGGTGTACGAGGGCGACCTCAACTCCCTGCGTCGCAACAAGGACGACGTCAAGGAAGTGGCCACCGGCTTCGAGTGCGGCATCGGCACCGATCGCTTCAACAGCTGGCAAGAGGGGGATCGGGTTGAGGCTTACAAGCTGGTCACCCAGCGCCGCACCCTGAGCACCTAAGAGCCGCCGTGACATCACGCAGCGAGCCCCTGCTATGGCTCCAGCTCATTGGCCTTGGGGCCATTCCGCTGGAGCTTTTGCTCGTGCTTCTGCTGTTAGCCGGCAGCGATCCAGGCCCCTTCCCGGGGCTTGAGCGGGTTCTGACCTGGGCCCTTGGGGCCGTAGCCCCATCGGTGCTGCTGTGGCGGTCGCCCCCGGATCCTTTTTCGCTGTTGCTGGTTTGCACCCCCGTGCGCCTGCGCAGCCCGGACCAACTGGCCTTCAGCCAGCAGCCCATGGGGCTGCCCCTGAAACTCTTGCTTGCCAGCGGGACGGCCCTGCTCCTGCCCCTGCTGTGGTGGCTCGACACCACATCGGTGCTGGCCACCTCCTATGCCCTCCTACCCACAACCAATCGGATGGCGGCCCTGGTGGCCATCGCTCCCCTGCTGACCCTGATGGTGTGGCAGTGGCAACAGCTGGTGCAGGCCACCGTGCTGCTGAGCCGCAATCACCAGCCACCGCTCCCGCCTCCTGACGCCGGCGCCCCATCGGTTGCGACCCGCCTACCCCTCTGCCTTGGACTTCCCTGGCTGCGCCTACCCTCCCTGACCCAGGCAGCAACTGCAGAATTGCTGCAACAGCCAGAAGGGCCCAACCGAGCCCAGTGGGAAAATCCAGAGGAAGCCCGAGGTGAAATGCCCGTCGAACCCCGAGGCGAAGAACCCGGGGAAGCTGCCTTAGACGCAGAGGTGATGGCTATCAGTTCACATGACGAGCCTGACCCGGAAGAGGCGTCACCTGAGAGGTCTTCACCTGAAGAGCCTGCAGCGCCAACCGGGGACCAACAGGAGAACGTTGGGGTCGCCCCCAAAGACCCCGTAGAAAATCCCCTCGCCTGCCCCGATGGGATCCATTACAGGGACCCTGAGATCACCGATGTGGAGTTCACCCCCATCGAATCAGTCCAGCTGGATGACGCCCAGCTCGAGTCAGCTGCGGTTGCGGTCGAACCAAAGGAGACTGCCGAAGAGGCCAAGGGCACCGACCTGGATCCCCAAATCGGATAGGGGCACATCAATCCCACTGGAGGCACGCATCGCCATGGTGGCAAGCCCCAGGCCAGCAGATGCCACCAGGGCAAACCAAAGGCCTCGCCTCAAACCACGCCATGGTGTTCGGGCCTCAAGCAGCAAGCGCGCCTTGAGTTCGGGGTCGAGGGAATCCGGCTTAGAAGCCATCAAGTTGGGCCTTAGGCAGCTGGAGACTGAATGCTAGTTTCGTTGCTCTGCCGGTGTAGCTCAGGGGTAGAGCAACTGATTCGTAATCAGTAGGTCGTCGGTTCAAATCCGATCACCGGCTTCAATGATTGCAAAGGGTCTCGGCTAAAAGCGGGGATTCCTTTTCCCTTTACCAAGGGAGAGCGTGCCAGATACGAGATCAACTCGCGGCTGGGGGGCTTGGGCCCGGGTTGACCATTCCCACTTACGGGACAATGGGTCAAGTCTAAAAAAGATGACAATCTTTGAGCGATCCATTACTCCTGGAGATACTGCCACTCGCGCTGGGAGCGGCGGCCAGCCCAGTGGTATTTATGGGAGAGATCTATTGCCTTGTTGAACCAGCGGCAGGAGTCAGGCGGGGCACGATGTATGCAGCGGGCAATGCCCTGGCAGTTGCGATCTGGTTAGTGATCGGCCTGACTCTTGGCCACACCTTTCCCTCGAGCCACGATGGGACCGACTGGTTTTCAGTGTTTTTAAGGTTGTTGATGGGGTTAGTGATGCTTGCCCTCGGAACCAACCTGTTGCTCAAAGGTCCACGGAAGGGCAAGGCATCGAGTCAGTCGGCTTCTAACCACTCCGACCTCCGGGCCTTTTCGATTGGCATGGGCCTCATGGCGCCAAACGTCTCCAGCCTGGTGCTGTTCTTTCCTGCATTAGCAGCAATCACCAGAGGTGCTCCAACAAGAGCTGAAGAGTTCTTATTGATCGGATTGCTCGTACTCATCACGATGAGCCCTTGCTTGATTCCCCTGCTTCTCGTTGGTGTCGCCGGCCGTGGCGGCAGGACCCTCCTCGAACGCATCAATAAATGGCTCAAACCGAAGCAATGGGCGTTGGGATTGCTGGTGTGCTTTGCCACAGCCACGTACCTCGTCATCAGCGGAATCCTGGGAGCTTGAGCAGACATGGGTTGCAGCATGAAGGCCAACTGGAGCAACACTTAAAGCCTGTTGCAGTCAGGTTCCCCTACCAGGGAGAACGTCGCCTCAATCGTCCAGGGCCAGCCGTGGCGCCAGCCACCAGGCCCTGGTTGCACCAGCGCGAGGCGATCAAAACTGATCCCACGATCCCTTCCTTGCTGCACCAGTTGGGACTCCAACTCCAGGGCCAATGCACCCCTGTCGATCGCTGAACCAGGGGCTCCCGGAGTTGGATCGGTATACAGCAGGCTCAGGTGGAGGCCCACCGCTGGCCCATGGCACCCCGGCAACGCCAGCAATGCTTGACCGATCAGGTCAAGCCCAGGGGCTTGTTGCAGCCGAAGGAACAGGAAGGTGAAGTAGTCCGGCCCACACTCCAGCCCATCGACCCTCAGGGCAATGGGGCTCCAGCTGCGCGCAAGCCCATCGACCGCCCTGGCACGATCACCACCATCAGCCGATCCATGGCCAGAGCAGATGGTGAGGTGGGGTTCGAAGGAGTGGGCCCGGTGGTGCTGGGCCAGCTCTGCGATGGTGGACTTCAGCCGGTCAGCCCAGGCAGGGGCGGGAAGCAACCACAAGGCGAAGGGGATGGTTAGATCCAGGGCCACGGGAATTGAATGGCTAGGAGTTCAACCTAGGCACAGGTATTCAAAAGGCGTCTATGTCGCTATCCCCAGGAAATGGCTGATCCGAGGTCCAGGCATCAACACACAGGTAAGCAACAACACCAAACCATGGCCGTGTTGGCTATGCGGAACCAGCTGACCGGTGGCGCTCAAAAGACTTCGCCAGAAAACTGGTGCAGTGCTTGATGTCAATGGGACCTGGAAGGGCAACCATCCGTGCTTTTGTTGGGCATCACCATCAATCGCCAAACCCTTGATCCCTGAAAAGCGTTTTCCTAAAAAGCTCCTGCCACGCAAGCTTCTGGCAACCGTGGCTGGATCAGTCGCCACAGCCACCTTCGCCATGGCTGGACTGACCCCAGCCCCTGCCAAAGCAGTCAGCCTGGATCAGGCCTGCTCCATGTTTGCAGCCAAAATTCAAGCCGCCCTCAGTGCTGGCGACACCGCAAAGGCGCAGATGATTTTTAGCGAAGGCAGCCAACGCATTGCCTCGCGCTTCAACGGAGCCAGCTGCCCAAATATTCAGGCCCCCTGAGATGAATCGCTTGCAGGACTCCCTCCAAATCTTAAAACAACTTGGAAACCTCATTGCCGTAGGTAAAAGTTCCGGCAATCTCGATAAGATTGCAGATCTCATTGATAGTTTTCTTGACACTCCCCAAATGGAGTTATGCATCAGGCGCTTCAAGGAGCTCCCGGAAGGCTCCGAGATGATGGAGGCGCGCTATCCACCACTTCAACCAGATCTTGACAGGCTGGCTCAATACCCCGCCGGGAGTCTCGGCCACGGGTATGCAGCCCTGATTCGAAGGCTCAACTACGATCCAGAATTCTTCCGGCCGCGATTCATTGATACGGAAGGTCGATGGTTGACCCAGCGAATTGCCACAACCCACGACATCCACCATTTGATCAGCGGATTTAGTACTGAGCGCGAAGGCGAAAATGGTGTGCTGGCAATTACTGCTTCACAAATTGGCTTTCCCGCCTATGTGTGTCTCAATCAAGCCGTTCAAACCAGTAGCTTTCGCTTCAGAGGCGAGAGCTACCCAGCTATCAACAAGGCGATCAACCATGGAATAACCATTGGCTTCACATCTCAAGCATTCTGCACAGCACGCTGGGAGGAGCATTGGGATTGGAGCATCGAACAATGGAGACACCATCTCGACATCCAATATCCTGCGGACCACTGCAGTTATGGCCTCCATCCCAGCCCTTGAAACCCATGGCCTGGCGGCATGACAAAGGTCCATATAAAAGCTGATCGCCAAGATCTACAACTCTGGCGATGGGCAAAAGGACTCAGGGAGAAACAAACGGGTGCAAGTCTCAGAAGATCAGGGTTTTCAACTCTGCACAGACAGGTTGCTCTGGTCGTTTATCAGGAAAGCGGGAGCAACACCACAACAACTCTGCATAGACCTGCCTTGGGCTGTCGCAGAGCCTGATCCCATTCAGGCTCTCAGTGTGATTGGCCAACTTCAGGAAACAGCAAAAGGTAAATGCAAATGCGACACGTTTTGATCAATGAATCAATTACCTACAAAGGGGTGATCACCCCATGCAGTCCCATTGAGAAGGCAATGGGACAGATTACGGGCAATGGAAAGAACGAACTACAGGTACCCCTGGGAGAAAAAAGTTGAGCCTCCTGCAAAGAAAGCAATATGGACAGACAATCAAACAGAAGACTCAGGCCCAAGGGGGAAACCAAAATTGAGCGTGGTTACCAAACCTAGCCTCGAACCAGCCGCTTGAAAGGCTGCCTCACGCTTTGCCGCACAATTGCGGCAGGGGCCGTAGTAGGAACAGTCGTAGTTCTTGCAGTGCCTTCCTCCTCAAGGAAAACGTCTGCTTTTTTACGAAGCTTGAAATCCTGTACAACCATTAGCCCACCCATCAGTCCCCCAACGAAAACACCAAATCCAAGCGTCAAAGGGGCCGCCGCAATCGCTAAGGACTGCGTCGCAACAAGGGGTGTTGCGAAAAGGGAGGTGAATGTATTTGTCAATACTGTCATGCTTCATTCCTCGTGGCTAAGACCTCGAGCAACCTGACGGGCAGAACCGGCCCAAAACGCACCCAAAGCAGATCCACTGCAAAGTCGCTTTAATTCAACATTCCATATCTTGAACTGCACAACAAACCCCTAACACGCCCAACTCCAAGGCACAGCAATGGGCAAAAAATAGGTTTAATGCTGAAGCATTCGATTCAACCATTGAATTCCCTGCTCCCGAATCCATCGCATTGGGCCAAATCCATCACAACGCACAAGTCAACTGCGGAACGCGATCAGCCCTTGCCCGCAAAGACAATCGCAGCTGATCCAAAAGCAACTGGATACCTGGAGACTCCATATTCTCTCTCAAAATCACGAGATAGTCGCTGGTCGTATAATTCACGTCGAAATCAATGCACACGCGGTCTTGCTGGCCCAGGCCCAAGGCATTCACGTAATAGACCTTCGCCGTGATGGGACATTCAGCGAAATACCTGACCTTTGCAGGTTGCACAGCCGCTTGCCTTTGTTGACCAAGCAAAGTTGCGTGCAACTTTTCTGTAGATAAGCGGGTGGCTACAGGTAAAATGTCGAGATGAATTAACTCGGTTTGACTAGCCAGATCAGCAGCCTTGATTCCCTTCTCGTGGCTCAATGCATGGAAACCATTGGACACCAAATACAGCGGTGAGCTCACAAGTTCAATCACGCAGAACCGCTGGGGATCCAGAGATACCACCTGGGGGCGCTGCATGATGCAAGCATCGAGAACATAGCTATCAAGAAGAGCAGCCCCATCCACCCAGGGCTCAAGTCGACTTGGAGGATTGCAACACCAGCCATGGGGGAGACCTTTGGCCAAATGGCCCTTGCCCGTAATTAGATGCAACCGCAGCGGCCGCAGACCCAGAAAGCGGGCCACCTGGTGGACCCGGCGCTCAAGTCTCAGCAGGAAATCGTTGCCAGCGATGTCATAGGTACCGGCTGGCTGGCGTTTAAGTCTGATACCAAATGTCTCTTGCACTTGGTGTGCATGCCTGGACACCGTGGCTTGATTGCAGCAGAGCTGGCCTGCGACGAGTTTGCCCGTGCCTAGCCACTGCAGCAGGTCAAAGGATTCCAGCTCGTGCTGTGAAATCATTCGACCGAGCCATACCTTTTAGTGCATTCTGCCTCGTAACAGCAAAACTGCACTCATCAATGCCTATCCCAAACCCAACAAAAAGCCCCCTCCTGTGGAGGGGGCTTGGGGGTTCCATCAAGGCCTATTCAGCCTTAGCAAGGTTCTTAGCCTCAGCCGGGCTGTTTGGCCCTAGCCAATAGAGGGTGCGCTCAGGGCCACGGGGGTGGCTTCTGCT
>CALRWB020000014.1:0-101223 GCA_943371815.1 Chitinophaga pinensis
CGGTAGCCGTCGCCTCTCAGCGACCTAGAAAACTTACAACACCGTCGGCTCGCGCCTCCCGATCTCGTAAGCCACCAATCCATCTCTAGATCGGCCCCACGCTCAGTTCGGGTAAAACCCCTCCCGGCGCAGTCCAAAACCATAACACCGCCCTTAACCCAACGGCAAGCTTTTGGTGCTGTAGGCGACTGCACACCCAAGCAAAAGCGCTCCAGAACTGGCACCCCGTCAAGGAACGTCACCGTTTCTAGGGTTTTGGTGGTGGCTCGATCCCACCTGAGGCCCCTTGGGATTGCCATGAAACCGCCTCTCAGCCAAGAGCAACTGCGCGGCCTGGGCGGCACCAATGAAGAAACCGTGGTTGCTATCGCCAATGCCCACTTCGAGCGCAGCTTGGTGCGGGTGCGGGGAGAGTTCGTGGGTGCGGTGGCGGCCCTAGAGCATCCCGGCAAAAGCGGACCCGTCAACTACGGCGAGGTGTTTGTACGCGACAACGTGCCCGTGATGCTCTACCTGCTGGTGCAAGGGCGCTACGCGATCGTGCGCCACTTCCTCACGGTGTGCCTGGAATTGCAAAGCAGCGCCTACCAAACCAGGGGGATCTTCCCCACCAGCTTTGTGGAGCAGCAGGGCTCCCTAATCGCCGATTATGGCCAGCGCTCCATCGGCCGGATCACGTCGGTGGATGCAACCCTCTGGTGGCCTGTGCTGTGTTGGCTATACGTGCAACGCAGCCACGACTACGGCTTCGGCACCAACCAAAACGTGCAACGGGGCGTGCAACTCCTACTCGACTTGGTGCTGCACCCCACCTTTGAAGGCACACCGGTGCTGTTTGTTCCCGACTGCGCCTTCATGATTGATCGCCCGATGGATGTCTGGGGCGCCCCCCTGGAGGTGGAGGTGTTGTTGTTTGGCTGCCTGCGCAGCTGCTACCAACTGATGGCCCTGGCCCAAAAGGGCTCGATGAGTCGGCTGTTGGAGCAACGCTTGGTGCTCACTCGCCAGTGGATTCAGGACTTGCGCGGGTTTCTCTACAAGCACTACTGGGTCACCAGCAAAACCATGCAGATGCTGCGGAGGCGACCCACCGAACAATTCGGCGAGCAGCAGGGGGAGAACGAATTCAATGTGCAACCCCAGGTGGTGCCGGCGTGGCTGCAGGAATGGCTTGACAACCAGGGCGGCTATCTCATCGGCAACATGCGCACCGGGCGCCCCGACTTCCGTTTCTACAGCCTGGGGAATTCCCTCGCCTGCCTGTTTGGTCTACTGACACCCCCCAAGCAGCGGGCCCTGTTTCGGCTGGTGCTCCACAACCGCAAGGACCTCATGGCCCAGATGCCGATGCGCATCTGCCATCCGCCCATGGACCTGGATGAGTGGCGCAACAAAACCGGCTCCGACCCCAAAAACTGGCCCTGGAGCTACCACAACGGGGGCCACTGGCCAAGTCTGCTGTGGTTTCTTGGCGGCGCGATCCTCCTTTATCAACAGCAGCATCCCCAGGCGGATGGCTTGCTGATGGACCAAATGCATGAACTGCTGGAGGAGAGCTACCGGAGCCAGCTCAGCCAATTGCCGCGGCAGGAATGGGCCGAATATTTCGATGGTCCCACCGGGGCCTGGATCGGCCAACAGGCCCGCACCTATCAAACCTGGACCGTGGTGGGCTTCCTGTTGATGCACCACCTGCTGCGGGTGAAGCCATCGGATGCCTCGATCCTGGATCTCGGGGCCACCTAAAAGCCACAAAAAAACCGCGGCCGAAACCGCGGTCTAAAAAATCGACTGGCCAGAGCCTGAATACCCAAATGATCGGGGATGGGGTCAGATCGAAGTCAGAACAGGCCGAGGGTGAGCGACTTGTCGATGGGCAGACAAGCACCGATACCGAGGTACAGGGTGAAGAAGGTGCCAAACAGGAACACTGACATCGCCACAGGACGGCGGAAGGGATTTTGGAACTTGTTGAAGCTCTCGATGAAGGGGACCAGCATCAAGCCCAAGGGGATCATGGTCTGGAGGGCAATGCCCAGCAGCTTGTTGGGAACCACGCGCAGGATCTGGAAGACCGGGTAGAGGTACCACTCAGGAAGGATTTCCAAGGGGGTGGCAAACGGGTCAGCCTTGTCCAGGAGCATGGCGGGATCGAGCACCGCAAGACCAACAATGCAGCCAATGGTCCCGAGGATCACCACCGGGAACATGTAGAGCAGGTCGTTGGGCCAGGCAGGCTCACCGTAATAGTTGTGGCCCATGCCCTTGGCGAGCTTGGCGCGCAGGGCGGGATCGGTGAGGTCGGGCTTTTTAAGGATGTGCATGGCGGATGGCCGGAAGCAGGGATCTCAGAGGGGACGTTGGTTGAAGCGTAGAAGGAAAAATCAGATCACAAGGGACCGGAGATGCCTTGCTTACGAATCATCAGGAAGTGCATGAGCATGAACACCGCAAGCAACCAGGGCATCACAAAGGTGTGCAGGCTGTAGAAGCGGGTCAGGGTGGCTTGGCCAACGCTCTCGCCACCGCGAAGGAGCTCAACCATGAAGTCGCCAACAACTGGGACCGCGGCAGGCACACCACTCACGATTTTCACGGCCCAGTAACCCACTTGATCCCAGGGAAGGGAGTAGCCGGTGACCCCGAAGGACACGGTGATCACGGCCATGGTGACGCCGGTGACCCAGGTGAGTTCCCGGGGACGCTTGAAGCCACCGGTGAGGTAGACCCGGAACACGTGCAAAATCAGCATCAGAACCATCATCGATGCGCTCCAGCGGTGCACAGAGCGAATCAGCCAGCCAAAGCTGACGTCGGTCATCAGGTACTGAACCGAGGTGTAGGCCTCGGCCACGGTGGGCTTGTAATAGAAGGTCATGGCAAACCCAGTGGCGAACTGGATCAGGAAGCAGACCAGGGTGATGCCGCCAAGGCAATAAAAAATATTGACGTGGGGTGGCACGTACTTGGCGGAGATATCGTCGGCGATCGAACCGATCTCCAGGCGCTCCTGGAACCAGTCGTAAACCGGAGACGACTTTCCAGTTGGGTTTGCGGCAGGAGAGGAATTCGCCATGCAGCCAGATGGTTTGGTTGCGAGAGTCTACAAACCACCGTGATGCCCACGTGAGTGTTGAGCGCCCCAAGCCACCGACTGCTCAACTGTTTGCAACACCGCTTGCAAGACCCTGGGCAACCATCCATGCCAAGGCAGCCAAGGGGCTGTTGAGCGGCCTCCTCACCTTGCTACTGCTTGCGCCTCCTGCCCAGGCGCTGAACGATGCCCAGCAATTGGTTGTGGAGGCCTGGAGGCTGGTGAACCAGAGCTACGTGGATCCGGCCCGCTTTGAGACCGTGCACTGGAAGCGTCTGCGGCAAAAGATTCTCGAGCAACCGATCAACACCTCCCAAGAGGCCTATGCCGCCATCGACTCCTTGCTGGCGCCCCTAGGCGACCCCTACACCCGCTTGCTGCGCCCAGCGGACTACGCCACCCTGCGGTCCAACACCAAGGGCATGGTGACCGGGGTTGGGCTGCAATTGGGGCTCCAGGCCAGCGACCAAACCATCGTGGTGATCGCCCCGCTGGATGGATCGCCCGCCTCCGAGGCTGGCATCACCAGCGGCACTGCCGTGGTGGCTGTCAACGGCCAGTCCACCGACGACTTAGGCCTGGACCAAACCGCCGCGGCCCTACGCGGGGAAGCCGGTACCCGGGTACTGCTGCGGCTGGAGAGTGATGGCAAGCAACGGGAGATCGACCTCCAACGCCGCCAAGTGGATCTCAAGCCCGTGCGATTGGCCACCCGCCAAGCCGGCGGCCACACCCTCGGCTACCTGCGCATCACCCAATTCTCGGAGCCGGTGCCCGAGCAAACCCAGCAAGCCCTCAGCAGCCTCGAAGCCCAAGGGATCGACGGCCTCATCTTGGATCTGCGCAACAACTCCGGGGGCCTGGTGAGCGCGGGCGTGGCGGTGGCCAACGCCTTCCTCGATGGCGAAGCGGTGGTGGAAACCCAAGATCGCCAGGGGCTGAGCTCGCCGGTGCAAGCGGGCCCAGGGCAGCTCTACGGGGGGCCCATGGTCACCCTGGTGAATGGGGGCACCGCCAGTGCGAGTGAAATTCTGGCCGGTGCCCTGCAGGACGACGGCCGCAGCCCCTTGGCGGGTCGTCGCACCTTTGGCAAGGGCCTCATCCAAACCCTGATCAACCTGGGCGACACCAGCGGTCTGGCGGTCACGGTGGCCCGCTACCTGACCCCCAGCGGCCGGGACATCCAAAACCAGGGAATCGAACCCAATACCCTGCTGGCCGAACCCGAGCCGCTCAACCCGGGAGGCCGGGATGACACCTGGCTGGAACAGGCCGAACGACTGCTGCTGGCGCAACTGGAACCAACCCCTGCCCTGGAGGCCGCATGAGTCAGCGCACCTATCACGATCCGCTCCATGGCGCGATTCGGCTGGAGCGTAGCGACCCGGCTGAAGCCCTGGCCATCGACCTGATCGATTCAGCCCCTTTCCAGCGGCTCCGCCGCATCCGCCAACTCGGCACCGCCTTCCTCACCTTCCATGGGGCGGAATCCAGCCGCTTCACCCATTCCCTCGGGGTGTTGCATGTCGCCAGGTTGGCCCTCAACAACCTGGTGCGACTGCACCCAGAACTCGAAGCCCATCGGGGCGTCCTGCTGGCAGCGGCCCTGCTCCACGACGTGGGCCATGGGCCCTTGAGCCACTCGGGGGAGGAAATGTATGGGCTCCACCATGAGAGTTGGTCGGGGAGGTTGATTCGGGATCATCCCGCCCTGAGGGATCGGCTCGAAGCGTTTCAAAGCGGCAGCTCCGAAGCCGTAGCGGACCTGCTCGAGCACGGCCTCTACAGCTGCAGCGCCATCAAGGCCTTGGTGAGCAGCCAGATGGACTGCGATCGCCTCGACTACCTCCTGCGCGACAGCCACAGCACGGGCACCAGCTATGGCCAACTGGATCTGGAGCGGATCCTGGCCGCTTTCACCCTGGCCCCCGATGGCACCCTCGCCCTGCACCCCAAAGGGCTGATGGCGGTGGAGCACTACTTGGTGGTGCGCAACCTGATGTACCGGAGTGTCTACAGCCACCGCCTGAATGTGGTGTGCAATTGGCTGCTCAACCAAGCCATTGCCACGGCACGGCGCCTGGGGCCTAGCCAGGTGTGGGCCGATCCCGTGATGGCCCACTGGCTCTGGGAGCCAAGCGATTTGGATCTGGCCAGCTTTCTGGCCAACGACGACATCCGCACCGGTTACCACCTGACCCGCTGGATGGAAGAGGGGCCCGAGGACCTGGCCGATCCCTGCGGCCGCCTGCTGGAACGGCGCCTGCTCAAGGCCACGGAGGTGAGCCATCTCAGCCACCAGGAGCGGCTTCAAGTGCTGGCCGAAGCCGGCCAACTCGCCGAAGAGGTGGGCTTTGCCGCCGAACGCAGTTGCGGGCTCCAGCAGCGCCAAAGTCGCGGCTACCACCCCTACAAGGGAGGGATCAGGCTCTGGGATGGCCTGAACCTGCAGGCCCTCGAGCAGCGCTCCAGCCTGGTGCAGAGCCTGACCCAATCGGTGGAGCTAGCCTGGCTCATCCATCCGGCCGAGGTGGCCCCTAGGTTGCGACGGTTGCTGAACAGCTAATGGGAGCTGAACTCATCCCAAGCGAGGCTGGACAGGCTTACCAGCGGTTGGTGCTCCCCGATAGCCCTGCCTTGGGAAGCTCCCCGGGGAGTGGGTTGTCGCTGGTGCAAGCGGCCCTAGGGCAAGCCGCCCTTAGCCAGATCCCGGCGGGCCCCTTGGAACTGGTGACGGGTACCTGGCCGATCACGCTGCGGGAGCTGCGGGCCATGACGGCCGTGGCTGGCCAGCATGGCTGGGAGCTGGTGGCCGTCAGCAGCTGCAATCGCCGGAACCTGGTAGTGGCCCGGGGCTTTGGCTTGGAAGCCCGCTACCAAGACCCCCCGGCCAGCCAGGGCGGCGCAACCGATCCGAGCGAGGGATTCCCCCAGCCCGGGGGCCAGCTCACGGTGCACCAGGGCACCCTGCGATCGGGCGACTACCTCCAGGTGGAGGGTACGGTCCTGGTGCTCGGGGATGTGAATCCCGGCGCCCGGATCAGTGCTGGCGGCCACGTGCTCGTGTGGGGCAAATTGCGCGGCGTTGCCCATGCAGGCCATGGGGGCGACCAAACCGCCCGCATCGTGGCCCTCCAACTCAGGCCCCTGCAATTGCGCATCGCCGGTGCGGTGGCCCGGGGCCCTGAGGGCCTCCCCCCCGATGGCTTTGCCGAGGAAGCCCAGCTGGTGGATGGGGTGATTCAGATCGATCCAGCCCCGCCAAGCTGGCCTAGTAGCGGCTGATCCAGCCCAGGCCGCCCAGCACCCCCGCCAAGCCCATAAACCACAGGGGCGAGATCTTGGTGCGCAGCATCAAAAAGCACACCACCACCGAAACCCCATAGGCCAAGGGGGTGTGATCTGCCGTGCTGAGGATTTTCAGACCCACCGCAAACAGGATCCCGAGGGTGATGGGCCCCATGCCCCGCTCAAAGGCCACCCGCCACGGCGAATCCTTGAAGCGGCTCCAACTCAAGGACGCCACTACCATCACCAAGGTGGAGGGCAGCAGGATCGCCGTTTCAGCCGCGATGCCACTGAGCAAGGCCCAAAGGGGCCCCTCGCGCCACGCCGCTCCCATGCCCAGCAGCCCCACGATCATCGAACTGGGCCCCGGCGCCGCCTCGGCGAGGGCATAGATATCGGCAAATTGGTTCGAGGTGATCCAGCAGTACTTATGGACGGCAATGCTGTGGTACTCGGCAAGCAGGGTGTTGCCGCCCCCTAGGGAAAACAGAGACAGGCTGAGGAAATCCCAGATCACGGCCAACAAATTGTGCCAATCGCTGAGCTTCACTGGCTCGCAGGCCGCATCGGCTGCCAACAGCAAAGGAATGGCCAAGCTCATGGCCGTGCCTCAGCCTTGCCCCTACGGGGCCAGTACCAAGCCATCGCCACAGGTCCGCTCACCAAGATCACGGGGATCAGGCGTTGGTGAAAGTTGTTGAGCGCCAGAAACACACAGGTGGCGAGCACCACCGCCACCGGATCGCGCACGTATTGGCCAGCGATCTTGAACCCCATCGAGAGGGCCATGCCGGCTGCGGCCGCCACCACCCCGCTCAGCACCGCCCCAACCGATTCCACTTCATGGAGATAGAAATAGGCCAGGCCTAACAGCATCAAAAAACTGAAGGGCACCAGCAGCATTCCGGCCAGGGCGACCAGGGCGCCCTTGAGCCCCCGGAAGCTGGCGCCGATGTACACGGCCATGTTGATCTGGTTGGGGCCGGGAAAGAGCCGCGCCACGGTGAGGCCCGTAAGGAACTCCTCGTCGGTCATCCACCGGCGCTGCTCCACCACGATGCGCTCACTCCAGGCGGAAAGCCCTCCGCCAAAAGAGGACAGGGCCACTTGGAGCATGCCGAAAAACAACTCCCGCAGGCTGGGGGCCGGGGCAAGGGGCCGTTCAGCCGTGTTCAGCTCACCCATGGGCTCGGATCACTCATGGACAAAATGGGGATCGGGGGGCATTTCGCCCTGATCATGCAAGGAGGGATCCAAGGGATCGGGAGCGTGGTACTTCTTGGCCAGATCCCAATCGGCCTGGAAGGTGGCCTTGAGGCGCTCCACCACGGCGGGAGAATCGGATTCGATCCCGAGCTCCCGGCGCACGTCAAAGGCACTGCGATCGATGTTCATCGAGCCGGTTTGGGCGAAGACCCCATCAACCAGCATGAGCTTGGCGTGCAGTTTGAGATCTTTTTGGCGGCGAATTTTGACGCCAAAGCGCTCCATCACGCGGAACGACGAAAAGGTGTCGTAGATGTCCCAATCGGAGATGCCCCGTTTGCCGCCGCAAAGCAGGCGCACCTTCACGCCACGCTCCCGGGCAGAAATGATTCGCTCGAGAATCACCGCATCCACAAATTTGGGGTGCTGAATCCAAAGGCTTGTGTTGGCCAGATCGATGATGCGGGCCATCTGGCCCCGGCTGTGCACGCTGCTCCAGACCAGGCCCACGGCGAGGTCTGGATGGAAGAACTCCCGGTTCCAATCGGCTTCGAATCCGGCAATCACCTGCTCTACCAACGCTGGTGAGTAGCTGACAACGCCGTAATCCCGGGTTTCGTTGAAGTACTTATCCGAGAGGTTGAAGGTGGCCACCAGGGCGCAGCTGCGATCCACCACGAGGGATTTCTCGTGGGTCACCGGGAAGGCCTCGCTGGTCCAGGCCACATCGATGCCCCAGCCTTGAAGCAGGGCGAAGGCCTCATCGTTCCAACGATCGCCACCGGAGGTGTGGGGATTGAGCATGACCCGCACCTTCACCCCCCGCTGATGGGCCCGAAGCAGGGCCTGCTCAATGTCGTCGGATTGCAGCTTGAACTGCTTGACCCGGAGGTGCTCTTGGGCCTGATCAATCAGGGCCACCACAGACTGGGCGCCGTCTTCCGGCATGACCAACAGCTGCTGGTGATGGTTCAAGACCAAATCAGTCATCCAAATGGGGAGGGCCTGGCCCGCGCTGGTCGTCCTATTTAAGGATTGGACTGGATACGGCAAGGCCTCCACCGATACCAGGGATTCGGCGGTGGGGCCTTAACCTTGAGTCACTACAGCCTGAGCCGTGGCCACCGCGTCGACCCGCTACATCCTGATCTGCTCCGGAAAGGGTGGCGTGGGCAAAACCACCCTCACCGCCAACCTGGGCATCGCCTTGGCCAAGCAAGGGGCCAAAACCGCGGTGCTCGATGCCGACTTCGGCCTTCGCAACCTGGATTTGCTCCTCGGGCTTGAAAACCGGATTGTTTACACCGCCCAGGAGGTGCTCGCTGGAAGCTGCCGGCTTGAGCAGGCCCTGGTGAAACACAAGCAGGAGCCCAACCTGGCCCTGTTGCCGGCGGGCAATCCCCGCATGCTCGAGTGGCTCACGCCGGAAGACATGGGCAAGATCGCTTCGATGCTTGGCGAGGCCTTTGATTACGTGCTGATTGATGCCCCTGCGGGCATTGAAGGCGGCTTCAAAAACGCCATGGCCGCCGCCAATGAAGCGATTGTGGTGACCACACCGGAAGTGTCGGCGGTGCGGGATGCCGACCGGGTAATTGGATTGCTCAACACCGAAGGGGTGAAGCCCATCCAGCTGGTGCTCAACCGGGTGCGGCCGAAGATGATGGCCAACCAAGAGATGTTGGCAGTGAGCGATGTCACCGACATCCTGGCCTTGCCCCTTTTGGGCCTGGTGCTGGAAGACGAGCAAGTGATTGTCAGCACCAACCGAGGAGAACCCCTCACCCTCAATGGCACCAAGTCGCCGGCGGCTATTGCGTACACCAACGTGGCCAAACGGCTTCTCGGCGAAGAGGTGCCCTTGATCGATCCCAGCAAGGAACGCCAGGGCCTGCGCGCCAAGCTCGGCCGCCTGATACAAACCAAGATTTTTTGAAGCCGATGACCCTGCGCGATGCCATCAACAAGCTGCTGGGCAGGCAACCTGCCAGTGCCACCACCGCCAAACAACGGCTGCAATTGGTGCTGGCCCATGACCGCAGTGATCTCAACCCCGAGCTGCTCCAGCAGATGCGGCGAGAAATCCTCGAAGTGGTGAGCCGGTACGTGGAGATTGACCTGGACGAGGGCGATGTGAGCCTTGAGACCGAAGACCGGGTCACGGCCCTCGTCGCCAACCTGCCGATCAAACGAGCCAAAGCCCTGTCCGTTCAAGAACAGCTGCTAGCGGCACCCAAAGAGAGCGACGATCCCAGCAGCTTCACCGCCAAGATCAGCTCCACAACCAGCATCTAACTGCTGTGGGAATCCTGGGGAAGCCCAGCTTTCCAACCATGGTTTTCACCGCCCCAACTTCCCTGGCATCGGCCCAGACATCCTCAGGAACATCGTCCCTGCTTGGCCAGGGCGCTCCGGCGACCCTGCTGCCAGACACCCCTTTCACTCCAGCGGAACTCCGGGTGCTCGAGCAGCTCAGGCGGGGACATAGCAACAAGGGCATTGCCGGTGTGCTCGTCCTCAGCCCCCGCACGGTGGAAAGCCACGTATCGCAGCTGCTGGCCAAAACCGGTTGCACCAACCGTACCCAGCTACTGCTGTGGGCCCTGGGGGAACGGTAAAGTGGCCGGGGCTTTTGCCCATGCCGGCTTAGCTCAGTGGTAGAGCAGCGCTTTTGTAAAGCGAAGGCCATCGGTTCAAATCCGTTAGCCGGCTTTTTGGTTCAGATCGGTTGCAGCAGTTAGGTACTGGGGTCTGAGGGGGTGGAGGAGTTAAAAAGCAAGGCCAGCGTTTATCAACGGCGTTTATCATGGCGTTTATCAAACCCACGTAAGCGTCGAGTTGACAGGTGGCCAAGGGACGCTTCTCCAACGACCTGCCTCAGAGCGGCCTCCCAGGGCTCCGCTTGCGCAGGGACACTCAGATGTGGGTCATCAGCATCGGTAGCTGCCAGCAAGATAAGAGCACCATCTCTGTAGCCACCACCCAAGCCACTCCCAGTCCTTCCCCTAACCTTCCAACACCACCCTCACACAACTCTCAGACCGCCAAGACCTCTGGTGGATGCTGCTCCAGCACTTGCTTGAGGCAAGTGAATGTATGACAAGTGGAATACACGTTAGGCCATCTCTCCGTTACACTAATAGAAGAACTGTTGGACTCGGATGTCACTAGGCAACTAGAATCGAGAGTGAAGCCCGAATGGTTTTGATCCACATGCCCGAACATACATATTGCTTTCTGCCCGGCAAAGGCAATGAAGAACCACAGGGCCTTACTGAATGGACAAATCCGTATTCAGAGCAATACCCACTGAAGTCCTGAAGCACAAGTTAGAAGTCAAACCAAAACCAATAATACGAAGATGCCTTTTGCCGCGACGGCGCTACCCATTGGGCTGCAGGCAAGAAACAACTTAATGATTCGAAGATTGCATTCATTTCCTAGCTTATCCGCACTTGCTAAAGTCAATCAACAAGCCAAATAAAATAGCCGTCTCAATGCTCAAACTCGCCATATACATTCCTTCCATCCCAAAAAGCGTTGTAGTCATTGGTCCCCTTGTTCCCCATATCACTCAGCCTGCCGCCCCGAGGAAGGTTTGGCTTCCAGCGTGCGATGATCTCGCCACTGGGCATTAAAAAGAAATAGTTCTTGTGATGATACGTGGGTGTGCCTTCGATAAAATCGCCAATTTTGATGCCCGTTCCCAACCCTACGGACGCTATCGCCGCGCCCCAGACACTTGGTCCAGTCGGACAAAGCGACGTCAATCCATAGTATTTGTTTTGACAGTTTTCGATAATTTGTTCAATTGCTATCCCCAGTGCCGGATGCTTGGGATTGGCATAAACAATTCCCGTTGAGCAGGCCCAAGATGTACTACTGTTTTTCTGTATATCCCTAAATACCAATAAGTCAACGCCTTCTTCAACCTCCATTTGTCCGCCAATCCACAGCACACCAGCATCTAAATACCAGCCACCGACCACATTAAGAATGCACAGTCTTGCCAAGTCTGCTCTGTAAGCAAAAGGCTTGAGCATCCGATACGCATCAAGGACTTCTTGAGGGTAGTGTTGACTCAAAAAGCCTTCAATCATTTGGTTGTCATATAGTGTGTAATTGCCAGCAGGAATTGCAGCCCTTACTGATGCCATATAACTCCTTGTCAAGGCGCCTGGCTGCTCGTTATTGTCAGCGATGAAAATCTGGGTAACGTTAGGGGCAGTTAAATAGGCAGAGTTGCTTAGAGAATCTTGGAGGGTGAGCGGGGGTGGCGAGGCATGTTGCTTGATCGCCTGTAGTTCACTTCTATTCTTTTCTAATTCTAAGCCAACCATATCCAGCTCCATTCTACTTTTTTCCAGTTCAGCTCTGTTCGCTTCAAGTTCACAAAATAAGGATTTAAATCGAGCCAGTCTTCCCAGTTTCAAGTCAAATACTGAGAGACTATTTCTGGCAATGATTTTCAGAACATTTCGAATCATTAACTTCGTGGATTGGGCCAAGCTCGGATTGTCTAACTACTCATCCACTTGAGTGTATAGCAAAACTCTCTAAACCAAACCTGCCTGCACTGTCCTAATCCTTCTTTTGTCGCCACGCAGAAGAGGTGGCACCTGAGCTGATTCGATGCGCCGCCTTCCCCTACCTTCTTGCACTCCTTTGGTATAGGCAGTCAAATGGATACTGATGTGGTGTTTTCAGACGAACCGCATCAATGTCGGGTCGCGTTGAAAGCCACCACAAGATGAACCTGGTCAACGTGGTTAAGCCGTGTGGGTTGCTCATCACAGCGTCCCTACTTCCAGTAGGTGGGCGCACAGGTTGGACAGGGAGCGGCCTTCGTAGCCAGACCGCTCCAGGATTAGCTTGTGGGTGGCCCAGGACATGGTGAGCGTGACCCCTCCCCTCTGATGCTCCAGTTTTTATAAGAGCTGGTGGGTTGATCAGGCCCCTCTCCATTGATAGAAGACTTCCAAAGATGTAGGCCGCTGGAGAGCCGATGCGGTCTGCAGACGTGATACTCGATTCGGTGTTACTCTGCCAAATGCTTGACTTCTTGCGGAGAGGTAAATAGCTCGATATGTGGCCTCCGGCCAACTTCGTGAATATTACCCTGTACAACTTCTGACAGTGCTGACACAGCGAAGCTAACAACCTCACGGCGTTTTGTCAGCAACTCAGCAAACTGGTGGAATTAAGCAATAAGGTTTTTCCTGAATATCTGGCAAACATATACAACCCTGGGGAGGAGCCACTTAAAACTTCTCGGGCTTTGCAAGCAAAAGTTGTTGATGGCTGTCTATGGACCTGGACAACTTGCTACCGTGGGAAGAGTACTCTGATTCAAATTCATCGTTCGGTTTATGTTGGATGAAACGACCATGACTGCGTTTTGGGAAGCACGATGGGACTCAACGCCACTCGGCACAGAAACAGCTGCATTCGCTGAATGGCAAGCAATGCAGACCGGCGCATTGAGCCAAATAGTACCTAACCTCAGCAATGATCAGATCAGGTTCACGAATCCCACACCATCACCCGCTTGGGAAGACAGTGATCAGCAGGTAGATCGCGACCCCATCATAGGAGGGCCCCTTGGAACTATTACGTTCACCCGTTTCGATGGCACCAATGGCCATGTCTTTTCTATTCAACAGGACGGCACTCACGAGAAGCAACTGACATTTCAGTCAGGGGTCCAGGCCCACAGCAACTGGGCACCTAACGGCGAGTTCCTTGTGTACAGCCAAGTGGATGCCGATGGATCAAGGGTGGAACTAGTCCGGTCAGGCAAAACTAAAGCAAGCAGAAGACCGAGGAACATCTCTGGATCCCTGACCTGGAGCATGGTTCCCCATGTCTCACCTGACAGTCAGAGAATAGCTTTCACGAGCAATAACGACGGCAACTACGAGATCTACAGCGTAGATCGTAATGGCTCGCAACTTCGCCAACTGACCTTTAGCGAAGTCCTGGTTCAACATGTCGGACCCAAATACTCTCCGAACGGCAAGCTGCTTCTGTTTGCGAGCGATCGCGAGGAACCCGATCCCGCAAATCAGCAAGACCTCTGGACCATTGCCACGGATGGTGGCCCGCCACAACGACTCACCCAAGGGCTTAATAATCGAGAGAGCCGCTCGTGGTCTCCCGATGGGCTCAGGATCGTTAGCCAAACTTTGATTAATGGAGTAGGTCAGATCGTGGTAATGGATGCGGATGGACAGAACCAGCGCCAGATCACCAACATTCCAAGCTCAACCCCAATCTTCTCCCCAGGGGGAATCTTTCCAGACATGCGGGGGGCTGTGACTCCAGCCTGGTCACCAGATGGGCAATGGATCGCCTTCGCCAGTAACCATCTAGGCAACTACGACATTTACGTCATTCGCCCTGATGGCACAGCAATGCGGCGGATACTAGAGACTCCTGAAGACGAGCTTTCAGTTGGTTGGGGGCCACGCCCCTGAGCAGGGACCAGCGGCTGCGTTGGCGAACGTACCTCTTGTGAAATCCTGGCCACGCTCTGCCTGTGCGGCGGACTCATTCGCCTCCTCACGTCAGCCTTGACGGCCTCGCTGAAACCACTCATTGCTCTGTTCCATCAAGCCCCCGGGTTTACGCGTGTAAGGGGTAACAGCTTTTCTGAAACCGGGGGATGCCGCCGCCAATTATGAGCATTCTAGGTTGATGTTGTGGTAGATCCTGATTATCAGATCTTTGGAATCCCAAGCTTTCTTGCTTTAAGCTTATTATGCCAATATCAATTAATTCGCATTACAGGAGATTGGGCTTGGGCGGTTTGGCCGGCATAATCAATTTCCCTATTCCCATCTTACTGGGTCAATGCTAGGCCGAAAGCTTGCGAATCGTAGATTTAGATTCAGCAGGTCTTCGGTAATTATACAGCAAAAACTATTTAGCGGCAGAGAAAAACTGCTGCCATCGCGATCAAACGGACCCTCTATGTAAGCACCAATACGTTCGGCGATAAGAAAACCAAGAAAAAGCATAATCCCAAGAAATCCATGATCTTGATCGTGAAATGTGATTAGCAAGGTTAAGCCATAAATCCACGTGATTAAGCGAATGAAAATGTCGTAAGCTGGCGGGATTGGAGTATTGCGAATCTTTTCCAAGGCTCCGATAGAGTTATGATCAAACTTATTAACTTCGAGAAGTTGCATGCGACCAATGGTGTCGATCCATCCATCGCTGTAGAGGCGCTGAATTGCCATGGCCTGCTGACGGCAAATTTCCTGTAGGCTTGTATTTGAGGGCAGATTTAGATCCTCAAGAATCTCCATAACAGCTTCGCGTACATCACTCAACCAAAAATTTCTCAATCGGAAATTAAGCAGCCAAGCCTTTGCTACTTGATATTTAAGGAGCTGATACCCGCGGTCTGTTGCAAGCTGATCTTCATTTATTAAGCCTAGCAAGGTGTCCCGCCAGATTCGGCTACCATTCATCATCGTGCCCCAAAGCGCACGTGCCTCCCACCAGCGACTCATTGCCTGGGTATTCCGAAAGGCAATAAAGATTGAGACAGCGATTCCGATCACGGAGACCAGTATCGAAGGCAGGGACCAGCTTAGAGAAAACGACCCGAGCGCAAAAGGCCATACTACGATAAACCAAATGATCAGATCAAGTTTCATTCGCCAGAGCAGTTGCAAGATCACCTTCCCGTAGTCTCGACGTCGAGTTCTGGGTGGTTGGTTCCCGATAGTTTCCGATAAAGCTCGCATTAACATTAAAATCTTTCAGAATCATAGTAACTGGGCAAGGCTATGGTTTGCATGATTAGCATCAAATACCATCTCATCTTTCTGTATTCAAAATATGAAGGTTGACAACCGTCTTTGATCCTAGCCGATGGTCGTCAAGACTCTCTTGTAACATTAATTGCTCTGTGTTCACAATAACATCGGGGATTTTCAATTAGATTGTCACTCCTCGGTTGCTAATCAGAAGGCCTGAATTAAGCATAGGGCCTGGATCGGATCCGGCTCTTCCGTTGGCTTTTCGATCCGCACCTCTTCCTGCTGCTGCCAATAGCGGGTGTGGCGGCTCCAGCGTTTTGGATGACCCTAGCGGGATGCCTCTTAGTCCTCATCTAGCTCAGGCTAACGGCTTTGACGATTCCATTGTGTCGCTGATGGGGGCGTCAAAATAGTGATTCGGTGGAATTCTGCCGTCACTTAGATGTCGTCTACTAACAAACGCACCAGGACAGCGATGCTGGTGGTCAATTGCTCAAGGGTCAGCAGGACCTCCCGTTGGAGTTCCTGAGGGATGGCAGAGGTGGTGAGTGGAGACATGAAATGTCGTGCGACTGCTTACAAGGTTCCCCCACGCTTCAGTACAGCATGGGTTTTAGCCGCAAATTTCCAAAGCCCCATCTCATCACCGCAAGGAAGCCAGATGCCCCCATACCGGTGACCATTACCGACCAGGATCTGGCCAACAGGCCAGGCTCAAAGCAGCATCAATTGATAAACGCGCTAAACAAACGCCGAGCCTGAAACGTCCAACCCGAAGGACTCCGCCATCAACCAAGGAGTTCATTTCGAATCACTACAAATCTGTCCCTTTGCGGCTCGTCGGCCCATTTGCCGTTCCGTTTGCCAATACTTGATAAACGGATCAGTAGAAGTCTTGCAATAACTGGGGCCTGAAACGCTAGGGCACAGGTAAAGCGAAGGCCATCGGTTCAAATCCGTTAGCCGGCTTTCACATCCAGATCCCTTGCGGTGGAGTGATTATGATGGGTCTCGGGGATTGGGGCAAGCCCCCGGAGCCCGGTGGGTTGATTCAGGGTTGACCAATGGGTTGATTAATACTTTTCAAGGTATAAAAACAAGCTTCGTTCCTAGACCAACGCAATGTTACCTCTCGCTCAAAGGCACACTCAGCCGCCGGAGCCCCCCCCCTCTGATGCTCGTATAGATCGTCAACCCCCTCTATCGCCCATGTTTACGCCATAAGAGTTCAGGTGCCTGGCAGAGCTGAATGGCTCTAGCGGCTGCAGTTCGCACCGGGGGGCGGCCAAGAAGGGTATGGAACACCTCCCGTGCGATGAAGCGTTTCAGACAACGCATGATCACGGCCTTGCTGCGCCCTTCTTTCAACCGCCTAGACGCATAGGCCTTGGTTTGCTCGTGCCAACGCAGGCGTACCACGACGATGCGATGCAGCGTGGCATTGGCTTGGCGGTTACCTCCGCGATTTAGGCGATGACGGTTGGTTTTGCCCGAACTGGCGGGCAAGGGGCTGACGCCACAGAGAGAAGCAAACGCCGCATCTGAACGCAGACGCTCGGGACTATCGCCCACCGTGATGAGCAAGGTGGCTGCGCCATCGGTGCCAATTCCGTAGGTCTGCCGAAGGCCAGGGCAGGCCTGTTGGGTGAGCTGGTTGAGGTCGTCCAACAGAGCAGCGATCTCTCGCTCCAGGCAGAGCACCCGCTGGGCAAGAAAGCGCAAGGCCTTTTTCGCTGCCGTGCCGGGGGAGCCAACCATTGCTACGCGGAAGGCTGCACAGGTGGCCATGAGGGCGTCGTGTACCAAAGGCTCTAACTGTTCCCGCAAAACCGCCGGGGCCGTGATCAGGATCGCCTTCATTTGGTTGATGGCTCTGGTCCGGCTTTTGGAAGCGGAGTCTTTGTTGCCCTTGAGGAGCCGAATCATCTCAACCAGGTGAGTTACGCCCTTGGGCGTGATCGTGGCAGTGCCAGCAAGGAGTGAGCATGCTGCGGCCTCCGCGTCGATGGCATCGTCCTTGCCCAGCCGGCGGCGGGTGGAACGATCCGGCCGGTTGATCTCAACAACGGAGTACCCGACGGCCATGAGCTCACGGCACAGGCCAGCACCAAAGGACCCGGTGCCTTCCACGGCAAAAACAGGTCTGCGCCCATCTCAAGAGCCCAGTCTTGGAGAACGGCGTAACCCAGGCGATTCGCGGGAATGCTGCACTCGCCTAGGCGCCCGCCATTGGTTGCCAACGCCACGGCCACATGGAAGTCCTTGTGGGTGTCGACGCCGATCACAACGTCAGGTTGATCCGTCTGTGCAGGGTGTGTCAGGTTTGTTGGTGCCATCGCTGCTTGATGGTGTTGGGGAAGATCGATCAGCAAGGAAGCCGGACAGGACTGTGATGGGGCCTCTCGACCAGGCTCGTATCAGGTCACGAAACTCTCCTGCTGGTCGGCCCCATCCATCCAAAGCGACAAATCAGAGGGAGAGCACCAACGGCAAGCGTTGGGCCAGCCAGGAAACGAGTCAGCTCTGGAGGACGAGGTTCCCAAAATCATCACAGCCAGGAAAGATGACGCCTCTCTATCGGATTCACTTTTTCCACCTGGGGGCTTGATGGAGAAATTCAATGCGTCGTTACAGCGAGACGCTCAGAGCTGATGCGATAAGGCGTATGAGCCCGCCTCAATGTTAACGATGGGACCTGTCCAGAAAAACCAGAAAACTCAGAGCGATTTTTCCCGATGCAATGATTGAAGAGATGCCGCAAAGTTAAATTATTAAAAAAGAGACAACTTGATAAATTCGACGGGAAAAGTCCAGGCCTGCAGAATGGATGCAACAACATTGGTCGCATGCCAACACCTGATGAGCGCATAACCCCCAGCCTCGACCTCTGCAGGCCCTGGCTTTCAGTAAGACCCGTTGCCTGGCCAGTCCTGTCTAGCGTCGAGTTGCGTCATGAGGCCGCCCTATCCATCCAAGCCTTTGGGTTGCCGATTTTGCTGGTACGCGGTCGGGATGGGTGTCTATCAGTACACATTGATCGGTGTCCACATCGGCACGTTTCCTTTTCAGTGGGAGGCATACCGCCAAAAGTTGAGGGGTCTATTTTTAATTGCCCTTATCACTTTCAATCATTCGACCAGAGCGGTCGCTGTGTTGGCAGCTTGCACGGTGAGTCAGGAACTGCTGAACACCTTGTGTGCCTACCGGCTTTCGAAAGGGATGGTTTCATATTTATTGTGGTTTCAAGGCAACTTTTTTCCGCCAATCGAATAGCAGCAAACATCGAGGATTCGTTGCTTCAAGCTCAACATGATTTGAGAATGCCTGGTGAATTTTTGCGAGAGCTCAACGATGCAAATACCTTTGACTGCCTACCTTTGTTCAGCTACCGCTATCCTGTTGGTTCTTGGAATATTGTAATTACCAGCGGAATCGATCATACGCATGGCTTCCATGTCCATGGCATCGCCAAGGGTATCCATCGCCTTCGCCGGTGGCTTGGTCAAGAAACACTGAGTGGCATTCACATGCTCTGCAACGACGAGGAACTTTCGGTACTAGTGACCTATGCACAGTACAAAGAGAGTCTTCGTGCGTATTGGAAAGTGGGGGGAGCACCAAATCTTTGGCTGAACAAACTCGATTATGGTCTTTACATTGCAGTGCTTTTTGTACCGGAGAGTTCAACGGTAACATCTATGCGTGGATGTATCTATGCAAGCAATCAATGGAAAATCCTTTTGGGGAATCCAGCAATACTCTCGACCTTGAAAGAGCTCTCTTTAAAGAACTCGGAAGAAGATCGACCGTTCATTGAAAGCCAGATGGCCACTCTTGCTAATGGTCAGATTCCAGTTGGTAACGCCAGTGTGAATGACGCGCCCGTCTATCGCTTCTATCGCTACCTTGAACAAATCACGGGTACGCCAGTAAACTTTCACGACAAGCCCAACGCCTCTGATCTCTTGAATCAATGGGAAGGCTTATGCGATTAGTTGGTCAAAGTCTTGCCAAGAAGCTGCAGCAGTCGCAGGCGCATCATGGCAATGGGACGATCTGCTTCAATTAAGCATTCGTGTGAGGGTGTTGCCCCGTAGATCTTGTCAATACCTTCTAGGATTTGACGATCCTGATTAATCAAGCCACGCTCAAATTTAATTACGTCCACTTCGGGCACCATTTCATCTGTGTCGTTCCGGAAGTAGAATCGTACGATTCTTGTATTTTTACAATCCAGGGGAAATGCATACAAAACGATTCGCTGACTTATGCCATTGGGCCAGTCAAGCTTCAAGCTGAGACCAAGCGGGGTTATCCAACACACCTGCCTCTGTACGATCACTCTATTGTTTTGGCTATTAATGGTTTCACTAAGTGTTACGTTGTTGGATACCTCGAGAGGGATCGAGAAGCTAAAACCGTCATTTGTTTCTTTGATCTGATCCTGCAGTGGTTCAGGAATCGGAGTCGTAGCATCCAGTAAGCCCCGATGTACGAAATAGTGATGGTAATTATCAAGACCATTCTCGATAACCCGAAATGGAGAGCAGATCCAAGTCTCAAAAAATCCCTTGATTTGGCGTGTGCAAGGGTCGTCAACCTCGGGAAAATCAGGAATTGGGGTTATGGGTTCATCGCCAAGGCAGACCCAGATATAGCTATAGCGTACCTGAGTGAGATGTGTTTTGATCTTGTAATTTGCAGGTATTACCCGTCCAGGCTCCTGAGGAACCAATAAGCAATGACCATTGACCCCGAATTCCCAGCCGTGGTATGGACAAACAAGTTCCCCTTGTTCTTTAATCCAGCCCCCCGATAGTCGCGCCGAACGATGGCAGCAGCGATCTTCCGCAACCGCTACTGAGCCGTCAGGCTGCAGCCAGAGCACTAACTGCTGCCCGAGCAACTCGAGAGCGAAAGGCTCAGGACCCAGCCGCTCAAACGGCAGTACGGGATACCAAAAAGGGCATAGTGCCTTTAGCTCGTCCTCCTTAAGCGTCATCAGGTCTAGATGGCTGGAAGTCACTTTAAGCGCTCTTCAATGGTTGCGATTCGAAGCGTTTTGGCTGTTTGTTACCCAAGGCCTCTTCCGACCTATTGACCGCTGAGTCGTAAGCGTGATGCACGAGGCGGTGGCGCTTTTTTTATTGACTTCGCACGCCGCTGAGCAAGCCGATAGGTATCTGCCTGATTCTGCTTGCTCTGGTAGTGATGCCAACGACCGAACTGGTCTTGCCATTCAATGTTGATGGGCATCCCCTCTAAACGAATATGGTCTCTACTGGCGTGTTTTGTTCCATGTGCCCGTAGCGACCATGCTTTCAGCTGAAGAGGCATGTCTGTAAATAATCTCGATTAGGTTCTTGTTGATGATCTTGCCATCAAGAGAACCGTCCTCATCAACGTAAGCGAAGGTCTTCCCGTCGGCGCTGATTACCCCAGCAAACTTTTCTGTGTATCTTGGTGATTTGAAAATTCCAATAACACTACGGCCCTGCTGCTTCTGAATAATTGCTTCGGCAATTAGAGTAGAGAACTGTTTTGTGCGATGCGATTTGGCGCTGTAGTTTTGGCCGTGGAGGATTGTTACGCCCTCCGCCTCGACTTTCCATGTGCCAACAAGGTCTGGAATCGGAGTAATGTTGGCAAATGATTGCCTTGCTGTTAGCGAAGTGACAGCAACAACTGCTCCAGTCACTGAAAGGCAAAGTGCTGCAGCAAGAAATTTCCCTTTCATGGTCATCTGACGTTCGACCTACTCTAACTGGCTAGTATCATTTGTGGAAGGTTTTGAGACGATAGAACTGCCTGGGTGATTTCTCTTGAATAACGCTTCAGCGTCTGGTCAACCCCACAACTCCAAACCAAGACCCGCCAACGCTGCTGCTCTTCTCAAGCACGAGGATGCAGCAACTTCGGCAGCAGTGGGGATGGTCAGACGCCCAATGACCACAACGGCACCACCAACCTCCTGGGACAAAAGCCATCGACACCTCAAATCAGTTGGCCTGTCAAGGTCCAAATCGATTCAACCGCAATTGGTAAACGCACTAGATAAATGCCAAGCCTGAGCCAACAAAGCCAAAAGGTTCAGCCATCCAATGGGGAGTCCATTGCAAATTATTACTGATCTGAGGTGGGTGCTTTTTGTTGGGAAGTCTTCGAGCTTCAGGCTGGGGTGATCGAGGGATCGAGGTAAACATCTTGCACCTGCTGGATCAGGGCGATGCCCTGGTCCCGGGGTTTTTGAAACGCCTTGCGGCCCATGATCAAGCCACTGCCGCCGGCCCGTTTGTTGATTACGGCTGTACGCACGGCCTGGTGGAGGTCATCCCTGCCGGAAGCCCCCCCGCTATTGATGAGGCCAACCCGACCGGCGAAGCAATTCAGCACTTGATAGCGGCAGAGATCCACGGGGTTAGCACTGCTTAGCTCCTCGTAAACCTTGGGATTAGTCATCCCGTAGGACTGGCCAAGGGCCTGAGCCACAGCTCCATAACCATTGTTGGTTTCGGGAAGTTTTTGTTTGATCAGATCGGCCCCGATCGTGACCCCCAGGTGGTTGGCCTGGCTCGTCAGGTCGGCGGAGACGTGGTAATCGGTGCCGTTCTGCTTGAACAGGGAATTGCGGAGGTAGCACCAGAGCACCGTGGCTAGCCCCCGGCTATGGGCCTGCTCAAACAGCGCCGCCACTTGCTGGATCTCCCTGTTGCTGTCATCGCTGCCGAAATAGATGGTGGCACCCACGGCCACGGCGCCCATGTTCCAGGCCTGGTCTACCGAGGCAAACAGGATTTGTTCGTGACTATTCGGGGCGCTGAGCAGTTGGTTGTGGTTGAGCTTCACCAGAAAGGGGATGCGATGGGCCCAGCGGCGCGCCACGCTGCCCAGCACGCCCAAGGTGGAGGCCACAGCGCTGCAGCCTGCTTCCGCTGCCAATTCCACAATCGCCTCGGGATCGAAATACTCAGGGTTAGGCGCAAAGGAAGCGCCCGCGGAGTGTTCCACCCCCTGGTCCACCGGCAGAATCGAGAGGTAGCCCGTGCCGCCCAGTCGTCCATGGCCATAGAGCTGTTGCAGGCTGCGCAGCACTTGGGGGTTGCGGTCGCTCAGGGTGAAGTGCTCCACCGCCTCGGGACCTGGAAGGTGCAGCCGGCTGGAGGCCACTTTGGCTGGCGTATTTAAGAGCAGCTCGGCTTCTGCCCCCAACAGGGTGGCGATTGGGCTGGCCATGGCACTGCCTCAAAGAACGGTTGAACCCAAGCTATGCAAGCTTGCCAAGCCTGGCTGCTGCGCAAGGCACAGGGGGGCCTGTCCGTAATGAGGAGAAAAGGACCCACAAGCCGATGCCCATTAGGAGTGGGGGATTAAGCAACAAGTTGATGAATCGGTTGATTAAAAAGTCAACGGCACAGCCCAGATCCTTTGCAGCACAGTGGGTCCCGGCAATTAGGGCAAGCTCCTGTAGCACCGTGGGTTGGTTAAAGGTTGATGAATGGGTTGAATAGCAAGAAGCCGGCCCTGGTCGTGCCTCGCGGGTCGCCATGGTCTCAAGCAACCTCTCCTAAATCGGCCTTAGGCCGGGGATTACCCCGATTCGGTGGACAGTGATCAGGCCCTCGAGAGCCGCCGCTTGCAGCTAGCTCTGGTGTAGACCTCAGAAATCTTGGCGATTAAGTTGCCGCGCAACTCCAGTTGATTGTTTGCCGCCCCACAACTGTTCGAAAAACGGCCACACCTCGAGGGCTTTGCATGCCCGCCGACATGGGGCGCACACGACATGGCCGTGTCGCGCAACCCCGGCACTCAAGACCCCTAAAAGAACGTGCCTGGGCACCCAACCAAGGCCTGCTGAAGCACGGCTCAGCTAAGCCAGCCCTGGCCCAGGGCAAATTGATAGCCAACGGTGCCAAGCAATGACCCCACCAACCCACCGGCAAAGGCCAGCCAGGCAATCGGGGCTCCTACGGCCTGGCTGGCCGTGGTGGGCTGAACCAGGCTTAGGCGCTCAGCGGCAGTGGACTGCTGGTCCTGCTGGCGACGGATAAGGGCTTCGAAATCAGGCATTCAATCTCCTGGGCAACGGACTGGTAGGCCGACCAACCGGCCATGCGGCGGGGATCGGCCCGGCCGCGATCGTCGATGGCGGCAAACACGGGGGATCCCTGGGCTTCAGCTTTATCGAAGGCGGCCAGCAGGGGGATTTCGGCCCTGAGCACCTGCAGCCCGAAGGATTCGAGCGCCTGGCGGGCATCGTGGGCCGCCCGCTGTTGGCGCAGATCCACCTTCACCAGCAGCACGGCATGGGACACTCCCACCCGCTGCAGCAACTGGGCGAGCTCCACGGTGAGCTCCACCGCGCGGGCCTTGGGGGCGGTGGGCAGCAACACCAGATCGGAGCCTTCGGCTAAATGACGCAGCTCCTCCTCGTCACTGCTGGCCTGGCCATCGGTGATCACCACGTCGGCGAAGCGGGTGGCCTTGGCGGCGGCCTCCACAGGCACCACTTGGAAGGGCAATTCGCCGCGGATGCGGTAGGCCAAGGCAGAGCGGTTGCGGTCGGCGTCCACAACGCACACCGAGCGGCCACGATCAGCCCAAACACTGGCAAGGTGGATGCTGGTGCAGGTCTTAGCGACCCCACCCTTCTGGCCTGAGACGGTGATGAACACCGCAGATCAACAACTCCAGACAAAATAGTTCGAGTTGCCTGATCGGTCTATCGACACCGCCCCAGGGCTGGACAATATGAGCGAAAGCTGACTCTGACCATTGGCGGCTATTGCGAGGAGAGCCCAAGAAGATTAATGAAAAAGCCAGCAAAACCAGAGCTTTCGGCCTGATCGCGGCCGTCATCGGTGCTGACCGAATCATATTTAAATTCTTCTGGCCTGGGACTACCAGAGTCTCCCTAGGTCTCCAACAAAAAGTTGTTTGAGCTGTGCGGTAACTTCGAATGCAATGAGCTTAGGCAAAGATCTGCCACCCTATCAATACCATTCAGCGTTTCACAACCAAAACCAAGCTCAGAGACAAGAAGAAGACTAAAGGGTAATGCCAACCTTGTTTCACTATCTTCTAACGCTGAGTACTCGAGAACCCAATTCACATAACGAATGGGTCGCAGCGAAGTCGAATCCAAAAGGTCTAGAGAAGCCCTCCGCACATAGGCTACCGGATCGCGACCGTAACTAGCAATAACATCCCTAATAAGTTGCGGCATTATTTTCCCCAAGGCAGAGATTCCATGGGATTTCATACTTAGGCCCTGATCTACCTTTAAATTAGCCCACTCTTCCCCGCAGTAGATGGCAAACCACCAGCTAGCATTTGACGAGGACCCGTCAACAGACATTGAATGAGCAAAGCAACTGAGTAAATTCAAGTCCGTAAGAGCCCCAGATGCCTGTATGTCATATTGACAAAGCCCTGAATCTACCTCAGCAAAAGCCTGAAAGTATTTAGGCATAAGATCTAGATTCGCACTTGAGAGAACATCAGATACTTCTTTTGCAGAAAGAGTACTAGAAGGAGCACAGTATTCTCTTGTCAAAGAGGAAAAGTGAGACGGAGTCCAGCAGTTGACATTAAGCCAGTCCCTAAACAAGCCCGACAATCGCAGGCTAGCTGCCCCATAGGTAGACAGCGGACTATTCCGATTGGCACGCAAAAGAATCAAAGGCTAACCGCTTGGCATTCAACAATCAATTAAAGCCTAAGCATTGCGAGTAGCGATGTGATTCATTATACAATTTTACATGTGTCCTGACTTCTGATTGTTTAGCCAAAGACTTTCTACACTTGAGCAGAACGGAGCCAGCCTGCGCCAAGCATTGGCAGCCCTTAAAAAATTGGACTGCAAACCAGTACAGGATCCAAATGGCACCTCTCACGCGTTACAAAGGCCAGTATCTAAAGGCAAAGATGAACAAATGGAATCAAATCGACGAAGCGAAGTTGGCGGCGCGAGTTGAGGATATGGTTGATTCATCGATTGCAAAGAAGGTGTTGCAATGGGTCTTGACCCTTGGGGCGAGCTTGACAAGCCCGTGGATTGATTAAGGGTGCTGATCACGCCAATCGCTCACCCCAGCCGCAAGCCCTCGATGCCCTGCCAGCCCAGATAAACCGCCAGGGCCACGCTCACCAGACCAACCAGCAGGTCGCCTTTGGCGAACAACCATTGTTTGCCCCGCTCCAACAGGGTCAGCACCCGATCCGGGCCGGCCAGCACCAGGGTCACCAGCGGTGTCAGGAGCAGGGTGGCGCTCACCAGGCTGAACACTCCTGTGGCCAGCAGCTCCTTGCCAGTGCCAAGCCCTGCGGTCAGCAGGCTTCCCGCCGTCTTGGTGAAAAGGAACAGAGCGTCGGGTCTGGCCACCTCCAAGGCGGCACTGATGGCCAGCAGCAGGGGCAACGGCATGGCGCAGAACTGATCCAGCTTGCGGGTCCAAGCCGGTGGCCCTGATGCAGCATCCTCCTTGTTTAGCAACTCCTTGATACCCAGCCCCAGAAGGGCGCCGGCGGCCAGCAGATCCAGGCCCGTGCGGTGGCTGCTGCCCTTGTCCATGCTGAGTAACAGCCCATGGCCGACGGTGAGCAGCAGCGTCACCGCAAGGGCTGCGGTGATCAGCCAACCGGCAACAAACCAACCGCCGCGCTGCAGGGGCCTTGGGCCGAGCAGCAACAGCAACAGCAGGCCAATATGCAGCGGCGAAAAGCCGATCGCCAGGCCGAAGGCTGCCAGCTCACCAAGCAGGGTGCCCAGGCTCTGGCTTGCGGCCCCGGGATCAACCATGTCGAAAAAGAGCCACCAGAAGAATTATCACCCCTACGACGAATGCGCGAGGCTGCTCACTGGTGCAAGCGATTGATCACGGCCGATTTCGCCGACGTGGGCGCTGGGTCGGCAGCACTGGTCTTGGAGAATCCCTGGAGACTCGACCATAAACAGCTAGAGACGAACCGGAACCCATACCTCGGTTACCGAATCACGCTCATGTATGGGCTGCTGTTCCTGCTGACGGTTGTGGTTCGGAGGGTTCGGCCTGATCCGTGAACCCTTTATCACCATCTCAGGGCAGCTCTACATCGCGATCCTGATTGGAATGGTTCTCGGGGCATCCTCAAACGGCTTAGTTGAGGATAAGGGCGATCAGGAACCCCGCAAAGAAGCAAGATATCTGCCAGTAAATCCTCTTGACCAATAGATGGCAATGGGAAGTAGAAAAGTTTCATGGATGATCATTGAGCGCACAAAGTCAGCAATTGCGGTGTCACTGTTTCCGAAAAGTGTCAGCACACTTAGCAAACCCCGCGCCCCCGCGGCCCAGAGCAACACACGAAGCCATATCAGGGCCCGCAATGACTTCTGCTTCGCAACGCCAAACATGGCAGCAACGGTGGCAACGGCAATCACCAGTCCAACTCCGGTGGAGAGAACGTGCAGCCCGTAGCCCCGCGACAGCAACGCCACCAGCCCCGATCCCAGCACGGCCAGCGAAAAGGCCTGATGCACGTAGACAATTCTCGTAAAGAGATTAAATCCACGGGGCTTTGCCATGTTGGCGCCGCTACTCATGGCACTGAAGATTTAATGCCAAATATTAAGCACAGCCCGCTGATCGTGAATGGGTCGCACCTCACCCCTAGCGGCCTCACACCCCATGCAGACTATGGCGGGCCAGGGGTACCAAGGGCACCCGTCCCTGGGGGGACTCAACTTGCATAGCCAGTGGGAACACCCAGGTAGCCAGGCAGAGCCTTGAAACCAGCTCAGAAATCAACGGCCTAGCTAGAGCAGATTGACACCTTAGATGGCAACCACCAAAACATCACAGCCCCAACCACGGCGGTGTTGAAACTGGACAGCGGAGAATGGAAGCTCGTACTACTCCATGCCCTGCCAGTGGCAGCGGAAGCCTGAGCCCTACAGAATGAATTAGGTGCACCAAGATGGCGAGTGGCCAGCACTCTCTTCCTGAGAGTTAGAAGCAGAAAGGCAGGAACTGGGTGTGGCAGGCGGCGTAACCATCAACCAGGGGGCCAAGGCCGATTTGATGGGCAATGCCGTAACCAGTCAGACCTTCCGTGATGATTCCAATCAAAATGCCCAGCATGGCAGCGCGGCCATTGAACAGCTCTACCCGCTTGAGCTGTTCGCTGTGGATCTGTTGTTCAGCCCTGTTCTGGCACCACTGTTCGGTTGATTGCGATGGGGTCATGGGAAGGCTTGGGAGAAATGGTGATGGGCTTGAAACCTGTGGTCAGCGGGCAGGGCCGAGGTCGGTGGGGCGAGTAAGCACGTAGCCGACCATGGCGGTCAGCAGCACACCAATGGCGACGAGGCCAGTGATGGCAGCGGTGTAGTCGGAGGTCACAGGCTTCCAGGCAAGGATGATTGAATTGTAACCGATTGTAAAGGGGGCTTCTTAGGAGATGATCCGGGCGGGCTGTCCCATGGCCTGGGCGCCGAAGTGCTTGGTCATCTCCGCTTGCATGTGCCAGGCCTTCAGCAGGGACATGGCCACACCGCGCAGCTCTTCAATATCGGTGCAGCCCTGAATGGCCCTGGATTGGGCTTCCAGTTCAAACTGCCGGGCGAGGGAAGGCTTGATCAAGGATCAGTAGACAGGTTGCGAAATGCTACAAACATTGGCCCTGTCCTTGCGGTTAAGACGTGGGCTTGTTCCGGCTCGGAGCCGCTGGGGTTCGGGATTCCCCTCCCATAGGGCTTCGCGGTGCTCCGTTGCCAGCCGCCAGGCTCCTATCAGCAACATTTGCAACCCTTGATCGATTCCGATCTGCTCTATTGGCAGGGCATGCGACAGGCTTTAGAAGCGGCAGGCGACACCCAAAGTGCGATTTACAAACGGGCTGTCTTGATCACAGAACAGCAGGTGGATCCTTTGGAGAGCGAAGGACCGTCGAGCTGAGGCCCTTCAAGAGGAAACGGGCAATACGGCCCAAGCACCCCCTGGGTGATCGCATTGTCGACCCGGGAGCAGGCAGGGATAAGTTCTTGGGTAGATACCACGAGCCCGAGCACAGATTACGCGCACTTAACAGATTTTCACACTAGGCTGGATCCATCGAGGAGTCCCATGGTTGAAGCCCTGTTCCCTTTCGTTTATGTGGTTTGTTTTGCGGTCATTGCAGGTGGTGCTTTCGCCCTGATGACCCAGACGATGAGAACCCCATCCGCCCAATCTTTTCCCCGCAATCGCCATCCCGAAGCTCCTGCCCCAGGCGACGAAGTGCTGTACGTGGACTTGAGCCGTGAGCGGCTTGAACACCTTTATGAACAAACTTCCTAGCGTTAAAGCTCTTGATCGGAGAAAACCGTGATTTGAGATCGTTCCGAATAGGAATTCTTTGCCAAAGAATCAGCTCGAAAAGAGGTCCAATTAGCAGAGCGTTTCCTATCCAATATCTGCAAGGGCCACTCGATCCTGCGATTCATATAGGTTAAACCAACGCAGGTTAAATCCGTATCTTTAGCCATGAGAGACCATAGAAGATTGAGGTGACATCGCTCGTATTGATGTTGATCGTCAAGAAAGCTTTTATCGGCGGGATAGCCGGGCTCCATCGCAATGGAATGCTGAGACTCCCAGCTCAAATACTCTCCGTCTTCGGTTGGATAAAACCAGCATGTATCGTTATTGACATCCAGCAAGGAGAGCTTATCCAGGCAGGTGATCTTCTCAATGCACAATTGTTGAGCCGGATGGGCAGAACTGTCTGCATCTTCATTTTGCTTACCGCTCACCTGATAGACCCCAAGCCAGAGAGATTCTGGATCAAAGCGGGGGATCAGTGTGTCGCAAATCCGCGAAGAAGAGGACATTGGCTCCGCTGGAAGCTCCACACCCTTAATTCGACTAGAGATCCTGCAAACGGATGCAAACGGGTCATCTCCGTTAATTTCCGCATGGCCGCATTCCACGAGATGTTCGAGGGATTGGGCGTTGCCCTCGGGTACTTGAAAAATCTTTAGCGCCCTACCGCTTTTAATCCCTAAATGGTGGGCACACGCAAGTGACTCCCAGGAGATTTGCTCATTCGGCAATACGTCCTTGGGTGCGATGACAAAAAAGAGCGCGGTCTCGATACAGCTTTCTGGGAACGGTACACAGTCCAAAGCCGCATGACCGACCTCAAAAGGCCGACCATGCGGAAGCGAGTCGCTGATCAGCCCAGGCCGATTTGGCCGAGGATGCCCTGACCGGTGAGCAGCTCGGTGCCGAGGCCGATCACGAAGCCGAGCATGGCCAAACGACCATTCCAGGTCTCAGCAAAGGCAACGAATCCGAACTTGGTTGTGGAGTCAGCCATGAGTGCAAAGAAATGTCTCGACAATCTTAACAGATTATTAAGTGCTTTTGGTGATCGCCGCTGTTCAATCCAGGACGGCGCTGATCCAGCTAGCCGAGATCCATGCGCCGCTGGTGTCATAGCGACGGATCAACCGCTCCATCCTCCCCGGGTAGGGCACCCAACCGGCTTCCACCCTGAACGCCTCTCGGTGACTCACCTGCAGGGGCACCAGGCAATAGCCGCTGTCTGGGAGCAGCATCAGGCGTTCGGACTGCCCGCCGCTGGTCTCCTCCCCTGCGCCGAACCTGGTGTGAAGGGTGAGGGTCCCATCGCCGCCGCGATGGACGTGTAAGTCACAGGGGGCAAGATCCGGCTCGGGCCAATCGGCACTGACCGTGGCGACCTGACCCGTCCAATGGCCCAGCAAGTGATCGGCCTCCAAGGGTGGCCGTTCGCTGGAGCCGCTGCCAGCTCGGAACTCACGGATCAGCACCAGGCTCTCAAAAGCCCCCTCCGGGCTGTGGAGTTGCACGAGCCGGTGGCGGCGATCACCCGCCAAGAAACCGAACTCGGCGCCGAAGACCGTTCCCGGAGCCAATTGCAGCGAACCCTTGCAGAAGGTGCCGGATTCGAAGAACACCACCTGCTTTCCTAAAGAGCGGTACTCCTGGCTGATCTCCCTGGTGGGTGCGCTGGCGAGCCCGTTCCCGAAGCGGCGCAGCTTGAAATGGACCAACTGCTGCTCTGCACCCTGCTCCAGGCTGAGGATTGAGGGTGTGCTGTCCACGATCGTGCCGCTGGGATCGAGGGAGGCAAAGGAGCCATGCCACTCGCCAAGGTTCTGGAGGAAGTTCTCCCATTGACTTCCCATTGGAGTTGGTCATCAGCCAAGACGGCAGAAAGCCTAGGTAGGGTCGAAAGGTCGCCATCAGCGGGCCCGCTTGAAGGCCCCCACGGGGATGGCAGCAGGGCCAGGGCACCTAGCGGGGTGAGGAACCCCAAGATCACCAGCCAGCTGCCGATCAACTCAGAGAAGCCGGCCGCGTAGGCAAAAAACAGGGGGAAGGGCAAATGCAGGGACGCCCCATAGGTGTTGGCGAACTGCTGAGGATCGGCGAGCTTCTCCTGGCCCGAGTAAGCCGCAGTCCAGAGGCTGGGGAAACTCCCTGGGACCAGGGCTCTTGCCCCTTTTCAAAACCCAATCCCCTGGAGTGCTCCGGTGGGCAAACACGCACATTGCACGCGAATCCGTGGCCGCCCCAACGAGTTTGGATTCAGATGGCAAAAGTTGAGTTTTGATGCCCTTGGCCGACGTACTGATCCCTAGAGAGCGCGATTCCGGAGAGCAACGGGTGGCAGCGACACCAGAAACGGTGCGTCGCTTACAGGCCAAGGGTCTGAACCTGCACGTGGAAGAGGGTGCGGGAGAGGCTGCTGGCTATGCAGACGCGGACTTTGCCGCCGCAGGCGCCGTTCTCCTTGCCAGCGCCGATGGCCTGTGGGGCAACAGCGACGCCGTGTTGTGCGTCAATCCCCCTAGCCCTGAATCGCTCGGCCAACTCAAGCCAGGAGCCCTCTTGGCGGGATTGCTCTCGCCCTATGGCGCCACCCCCCTGGTGGAGGCACTCAACAACCGCCAGGTTTCGGCGCTGGCGCTGGAATTGCTGCCGCGGATCAGCCGGGCCCAGAGCATGGATGTGCTCTCCTCCCAGGCCAACATCGCCGGCTACAAGGCCGTGCTCGTCGCCGCGGCTGCACTGGATCGTTATGTGCCGATGTTGATGACGGCGGCTGGCACGATTCAGCCGGCTCGGGCCCTCGTTTTGGGCGCTGGTGTGGCCGGGCTGCAGGCCCTGGCTACGGCCCGTCGGCTAGGTGCTGTGGTGTATGTCACCGACGTCCGTGCCGCTGCCAAGGAGCAGGTGGAATCCCTCGGTGGGCGGTTTGTTTCACCCCCTGAGAAGGAGGCGCTCCCGGCTGAATCCGGTGGCTATGCCCAAGCGGCAACGGAGGCTTTCCTCGCGGCCCAGCGCCAGCAACTCGCCGAGCAATTGGCCTTAGCCGACATGGTGATTTGCACGGCCCAGGTGCCTGGGCGTCGGGCTCCCCTGTTGATCGATGAAGCCATGCTCGATGTCATGCGTCCCGGATCGGTGGTGGTGGATCTGGCGGTGGCCCAGGGGGGGAACTGCGCCGGAACCCAGCCCGGCACCACCGTGCTTAGGAAAGGAGTTCAGTTGATTGGCGGTGACGGTTTGCCCAGCAGTGTGGCGAACCACGCCAGCGCCCTCTACGCCCGCAATATCGCTGCCTTAATGGAGCATGTGGTGGCGACGGCCAACACGGAGCCCCAGCCCCAGGGACGACCCTTTCCGTTTTGCCTCGACCTCGAAGACCCCATCGTGGCCGGCTGTTTGCTTACCCATGGCGGCGAATGCCGTCGCCCTGATGTTGTTTCTGGAGTGACCTCATGAGTTCTCTGAGCGAGGCCCTATGGGTGCTGCTCCTGGGCAGCCTGTTGGGCTTGGAATTGATCGGCAAGGTGCCCCCAACCCTCCATACCCCCCTGATGTCTGGGGCGAATGCAATTAGCGGCATCACGTTGTTGGCCTCACTCACCTTGATCGCCCAGGCCAATGGCAACCAGGCCCTACTCCTGCTGGGCGCCCTGTCGTTGGGCTTCGCCCTCTACAACGTTGTGGGTGGGTTCCTGGTGACCGACCGGATGTTGGCGATGTTCTCCCGGAAACCCAAATCCAAATCAAATTCCAACGCAAACCCTGGAGGCAGCTGAGATGGACTTGAGCCAGATGGACCTGATGGATGTTTTCCCCTACGCCATTGATTTGGTAGCTGTCTTGCTGTTGGCCCTTGGGATTAAGGGACTCTCCAAGGTGAGTTCGGCCCGTTCGGCCAATGGTTTGGCCGCGCTGGCCCTGGGTTTGGCGGTGGTGGGCTTGCTTGTTCAACTACAACCTGGCAACACCGCCTGGATCTGGATTGCCGCCGGCACCGCCTTGGGCGGGGTGGCTGGTTTGATCACAGCCCAGCGGGTGCCGATGACGGCCATGCCCGAAACCGTGGCCCTCTTCAACGGTTGTGGGGGGATGGCCTCCTTGCTTGTGGCCCTTGGGGTCGCGTTATTTCAGAGCTCGGAACCCAACCTGGTCTCCCGCATTTCGATTGTCATTTCGGTCTTTGTGGGGGCGATCACCTTCAGCGGCTCGATTGTGGCAATGGCCAAATTGCAGGGCTGGCTCGACACCCCTGGCTGGACCCAGAGCTCCCTGCGCCACGCGGTCAATCTCACCCTCGCGGGCCTTTGTTTGGTGGGGGCGATTGGGTTGCCGATCGAGCCCTCGGGCTGGGCGCTGTGGTTGTTGCTTGTCGCATCCACGTTGTTGGGCATCGGAGTCACCCTGCCCATCGGGGGGGCTGACATGCCAGTGGTGATTTCGCTACTGAATTCCTATTCCGGAGTGGCTGCTGCTGCTGCTGGTTTCGTGGTGGGCAGCCAGCTACTGATTGTCGCGGGCGCCATGGTGGGTGCGGCAGGCCTAATCCTCACCCAGGTGATGTGCACGGCCATGAACCGCTCGTTGGTCTCAGTGTTGTTTGGCGGCGCCCTCGGGGCCACAAGTGGCGGCGGTGGCGCCGCCAGCGAGACTGGCTACACCCGCATCACCAGCTGCAGCGCCGAAGAATGTGCCATGGCCCTGGAGCAGGCAGAACGGGTGGTGTTTGTGCCGGGCTATGGCCTGGCCGTAGCCCAGGCCCAGCACTCCCTGCGGGAACTCTCCAAATTGCTTGAGGCCCATGGCGTGGAGGTGAGCTATGCCATCCATCCGGTGGCGGGCCGCATGCCAGGCCACATGAATGTGTTGCTGGCTGAAGCCGACGTGCCCTATGAGCAACTGCTCGAGATGGACGTCATTAATCCGGAGTTTCCCCGGGCCGATGTGGTGATCGTGCTTGGTGCCAACGATGTGGTAAATCCCGATGCCAAAACTGATCCCACCAGTCCCCTCTATGGCATGCCGGTTCTTGAGGTAGACCAGGCCCGCCAGGTGTTTGTGGTGAAGCGCAGCCTTGGTGCTGGCTATGCGGGCATTGCCAATGCCCTGTTTGAGCTGCCCCAAACCGCCATGGTGTTTGGCGATGCCAAGGCCGTGCTCAATGGCTTACTTACCGAATTGCGTGGCATGGGCGTTGGCAAGACCCCCGTGGGTTCGGCCACCAAGGGCAAGACCTAGATCCTTCTGTAATCGCTAAACGAGGCGAGACATTATTTAAGGGAATGAAGGCCGCCGATCGTTGAACAATAGGCTGATTAACGGCGGTCAAGGGTTCGACAATACAGGTTTTCGTTAGCGGTTCAATTGATGCCTTTTCAGATGTTCTTTCTAAGGGTTGAGTTGGTTGTCCCTGCTCCTTGATCAGCAACATCTGCTGGCCCACCTCCACTCGGCCTAGTCTGCACCGCTCGACATAGAGGGCGCCACTCACCTTTCCGCCGCAACTGGATGGGCAGGTGATGTGTGACCGATCTGGAGCTCATACTTTCACAGCTCAGTGTTTTGTAGAGTCAGCATGGTTTTTTGCTCAATGCCAATGCGCCATTCCATCTTGACCAGCCTCACCCTGGTCTTGGTTACATCGGCCGCACTCAGAGCCCAACCCAATGGCATCGCTCTTCAGCAAGCCACACTGCAGTCCTTGTTGAATAACGCCACCACAGCAATCAGGAACAATGACAACACAACAGCTTGCCAACTCCGATCTCAGGCACTTGGCATCCTGAACGAAAACTTTGGCGCCTTCTCGGCTTCCTATCCCACCAACAACTGGACAGACCTTCAGGCCTCATTGCAAGGCAGCGTGAATGCCTGTACAGGAAACGGCAAATGACTGAACATCTGGCAGATGTTGGGGTCTCCCAAGGGGGCCAAACGTGCCAACCCGAGCCCGCGTTCGTGGGGGAGAAAACACGATGAACAAAACCTCGACAGCCATCCGCGCCGCCCTGGGCGCTGCGATTGCCTGCGCCACCGCCCTCGCCACCCCGCCCATTTTCGCCGCCGAAAGCCAACTGCTACTGCGACCAAGCCAGGAGCGGTTTTCCAGCGGTGATCGAATCTGGTGGCTCGAATGGCGCCAAGGCAAGCGGCTGTTGCAACGCTGGGCTGCAGCCAGCGGCGCCAGCCAGAGCCAGGGGTTGGACCGTCGCTGGAGCCCCGGCAATGGAGCGCCGCTGCCGGCTGGGACCTATGCCCTGGGTCGGCCAGAGCCATGGGGCCGAGATCTATGGATTGGGCTGGAGCCGCGGTTTTCAACACGGCGCAGTGGGCTAGGCATCCACAACTGCTTCCCGGGAGTGGGTTGCATCTGCTTGCCGCAACGTCGTGAGCTCGACCAACTGGCTTCCCTCATTAGACGGCACGACATCCGCCGTCTCGTCGTAGTGCAGTGATGCACGATTGGATGGACAGCTGCGATCTACACCAAAGCAGACGCTAACCAACCTGGAAACAAAACCCGTAGAAACCCTAAGCGGCACCTATTCGGCGTTGCCGAGGCTTGCAAGTAGCTAATAGAAACGAGGAGCGAAGAGAATCAACTCGCCGGCGCCAATATTGGCACCAGTGATGACTAGATGTATGGGTGGCATTGGGCGGATAGCAGCAATAACCAGAGCCATGACTGCAACAATCAGCCCATCGAGCAATCCATTCGCCAGCAAACCACCTAGATATGCCCTACCCGTTGGCAATTAGGGCATCATCGCCATAGCATTGAGACTACCGTGGAAGAAGGCCCACGCTCCTGCTAAATTTTAGCAGGAATAACTTCTTGTTTGCATTTGACACAATCATGCCACTATCTGATGATGGCTTTCATGAATCAATTGATGGCATTGACTTAAGGGATACGCTAGCCATTGCCGCCTATATAGAGCAATTGCTCATGGCCGAGCAGCAATGGATACTTAATCGTTTGTCTTGGCTTTTTACCTCCCAATCTTTTCTGATAACCGCTTTTGTTGTTCTTTTAAGCTCGGGCAATCATTCTCCCCCTGCCCATCTCTTGCGAATTGCACTACCTCTTTTAGGGTTATTTTGTTGTGCAACTGTAGCAATAGCCATTAGGGCTGCTGAACGAGTGCGCAAGCCACTCGGAAACAGACGCGCGCTGTTGTCAATGCATATTAATGACATCGTTAAAAGCCCAATGCTCGTTCCAATGCTTGGATCAAGCAAGGCCCTTCGTGATAATCCATGGACATTGAATCATGGCTCATTGCCGCACATTGTTTTGCCTTGGGCTTTTGCCGTTCTATGGCTTCTATTGTTAATGTCGCTGGGTCTATGAACCAAGGCAGTCTTTCTGTCACTCTCCCTCAATCGTCGCCTTGACGCACTTTGGGCGCGGGTCCAGTGGGACCCCGTGCCAACAGACTCTCCTGGGTATTAACGGCGAAATAGTGGGTCAAATTAACGACCACACCACTCCAGCCGGTCTGGTGGCTGGCGCCAATGCCAGCCCCATTGTCGCCGTGGAAGTACTCATAAAACAGGAGATAATCCTTCCAGTTTGGGTCGTTCTGGAAGGTCTGCTGGCTGCCAAAAACTGGCCTTTGACCTTCAGCATTGCGTGTAAAAATGGAGACGAGCCTGTGGGCGAGATGCTCAGCGATCTCGTAAAGATTCGCCATCTGGCCGCTGCCGGTTGGGAACTCAACCTTGAAGTCTTTTCCGTAATAACAGAAATAGACAATCAAGGAGCGAACAATCATGACATTGACTGGCATCCAGATCGGACCGCGCCAGTTGCTGTTGCCGCCGAACAGGCCTGAATCGGACTCGGCCGGCAGGTATTGGACAACGAACTCCTGGTGGCTATGAACAAAGCGATAGGGTTCACTCTCGTGCCGTTTTGAGATCGAGCGAATGCCAAAGTCGCCGAGGAACTCATCGGGATCGAGCATGATCTTAAGCACCCGGCGAAAATTGGTTTCATCGAGAGCCGACATCATGTGCCGGTCGGCATACCCCTTGAGACCCACATCGTGAAAAGAACTGTGGTGATCTGGAAATTTATCCCGGAGATCACGTAACAGATCGTTGAGCTGAGGAAGTCTCTCCATGACATCTTGCTCGAACACCTGTACGGCACACAGTGGAATAATTCCCACCATGGACCTGACTTTCAGGCGGGTGGAGCTGCCGTCACTTTTGCGAAGTACATCATAGAAAAAGCCATCCTCTTCATCCCACATGCTCTCGCTCGCATTACGATTGACCATTGCATTGGCAATTGCGAGAAATTGCCTCATGAATTTGGTTGGGTATTCGCGATAGGTTTCGTCCTTTCGTGCCAGCTCGACAGAGATTTGCACCATGGTTTGGGCAAATAAGGCCATCCAGGCCGTGCCATCGGCTTGCTCCAGGCTGCCGCCCATCTCTGGTGATTCCGTGCGGTCAAAAATGCCAATATTATCGAGACCAAGGAAGCCACCTTGAAACACATTATTGCCATTAGCATCTTTTCGATTCAACCACCAGGTAAAGTTGATGAGAAGCTTGTGAAAGCTTTCCTTCAGCCACTGATGATCAGCCTTGCCATGGAGTGTCGCATCGGATAGGTAGACATTGAAGGTCGCCCAGGCATGCACGGGTGGATTGACATCGCCGAAGTTCCACTCATAGGCAGGAATTTGACCGTTGGGGTGGAGGTATTGGCTGCTCAGCATCAAGCTGAGCTGTCGCTTGGCGAAGCTTGGATCTACATAGACAAAAGTGGTTGCGTGAAAGGCGAGATCCCAGGCCGCGTACCAAGGATATTCCCATTTGTCTGGCATGGAAATGACATCACTGTTGTTCATGTGATGCCACTGCTGGTTCCTGAAACCCTGGGCGTTGTTGAAACCCAGTGGATCAATGCCCCGTTTCTGGAGCCAGGGCGCTATGTCGTAGTTGTAGAACTGTTTGGACCACAACATCCCTGCCATCGCCTGCCTGAACACCAGCTTTTGCTCAGCGCTGAATCCAGCTGGCATCACCCTGGCGTAGTAGTCATCGCAGTCCTGTTTTCTGCGATCCAATATTTGATCAAAGTCGTGATAGGCAGAGTCGTTCTGTGTTTGAGGTGTCGACTTGGTCAGTCGTAATTGGATCATGGTCGAGGCGCTGGCACCAATCAAGAGGTGATGAATGGCGGATGCTTTGGTACCTTGCTGGGATGGGTTGACAGCTTCCGTTTCGCCATGAACCAAATAGCGGTTGATACCACATTTGGTGTAGGGAGACTGATTTGGTTTGTCGTAGATGATTTCTGTGTTCGTTTCGTTGTCCGTGAACACCAGTTCATCAGCCCCCTGGCAGTGCAGCACGAAATCGCCAAGGTCGGGGTGGCTCGCATGGAGGCTGGCTGCGCCTGATTCACCCAGCTGCGCCTTGATCAAAGGTTTCGGGCTGCTCCCCTGATCCCAGGTATTGCGAAACCAGAGGGTTGGCAATACGGCAAGCTTGGCCGTTTGATTGGAGCGATTGTGGACCGTGATCTGGATCAGCAGATCTTCAGGATCAGATTTGGCGTATTCGACTTCAACATCATAATATTCATTCTTGTCGAAGGTCCCCGTGTCGATGAGTTCGTACTCCGGCTCGTGGCGTGACCTTGCTTTGTTGGTAGCCACAAGGTCGTCATAGGGATAGGTATTGAGCGGATACTTGTAGAGGTAACGCATGTAGGAATGCGTTGGGGTTGAGTCGAGGTAATAATAATATTCTTTGACATCTTCGCCATGGTTTCCTTCGCTATTGGTGAGGCCAAAGAGGCGTTCCTTGATGATTGGATCTTTGCCATTCCAGAGTGCTAAGGCGAAGCAAAGCAGCTGGCGGTCATCGCTGATGCCCGCCAGGCCATCTTCTCCCCATTGGTAGGCGCGGGATCGTGCCTGATCGTGACTAAAGGATTCCCAGGCATCGCCATTAGGGCTCTCGTCCTCACGCACGGTGCCCCACTGCCTTTCGCTCAGGTAGGGACCCCACGTTCTCCAAGGCTTCTGGCCCTGGTCTGCCTCCGCCAGGCGCTGGTGCTCAGGCGAGGGAGCTTTTGAGGGTTGGGCCTGGGACACCGCCATGGTGGATGAACGCTTGAGATCAGTCCCCTTCACGTTAAGAGTGGGCTGCCAAGCCTGCTACGGCCCATGACAGTTAGGGGTACGCCCCATCAGCGGCTGGATTCGTTAGCGCTGCGCATGCTAGTTGGCCTTAGAAGGGTCCTTAATCTCAACCAACCTTTTAGCAGCTTATACTTCGAAAGGCCCCGAGACTTGTTGACATCCCAGGAAAGATATTAAATCAGACTGAGGCATCTACCAACCGAAATTTGACATTAGATACTGGATCCAAAAAGAATGGAAGCCCCTGGCAACGTCTGGCACCAATGGGTCAATCCAGGGAAGGATCACACATCCGTCATTGTTGAGGCGCGATCCGACGCGGATGATCAAAGCAAGGTGATTCTGGCTCCAAACCAGAAATAGCGACTCGTAAAACCAAGCCTTGCTCAACCCAGAAAAGATTTGCCCTCCAACGCCTCTGATGGCTAACAAAAAGACGATCCATTGATTCTATAGAACCAGCAGATAGCACTTTCTGGCTACCAATAACAGAGCTTGGCAGCATCACCTCTATTTCGCGTTTCAGAGCTAAATTCATTGTTAGTCAACAGCCAGCGATGACCCACTCTCCAACCAGCAGCCAAATCCAAAGCAAACAACTTCTGGTTACAGCCCAGATTGCTCTAGCCGCGTTGCTGGCCTACTGGATCGGCTTCAGTTTCACAAGTCTGTTCCCTGGATATCTACCAAAAATTGGTGGGCTCTGGTCGGCGATCTCAGCGGTCGTAGTGATCCAGCTCACCCGCAAGGACACCACCAATTCCGCTTCACTGAGGGTTTTGGGCTCGGCCATCGGCGCCTTAACCAGCGCCCTTTACCTCACGTTTCTGCCGTTCCACCCGATCGGCATGGGAGCTGCCATTTTCATGACAGGTGTGATCTGCACAGCCTTCAAAGTGCCCAGCCATGGGCGCCTCGCAGCCATCACCGTTCTGGTGGTGATGGTGACTGCAAGCCTTGATACAGCTCTGAACCCTGGCCTCAACGCCCTGCTGCGCTTCGCCGAGTCGTGCATCGGCACAGCGGTCGCCGTTCTGCTGGTGGCGCTATGGCCACAGAGGCTGGGCCATAGCGCCAGCAAGCCCTAATAGGAGTGTCCATAAAAATCGAGCCCTTCACTTCCTACAACTGGCGAAAAGCTCCTCCAAGCTGTTGGGAGTCTAAGATGGTCTGGTTGTACTTCCCTGGTTCGCCCTTATCCACAAAGGTGTAACTGCACCAGTACGCCTAGACCGGGTCACAGTTGCATCACAACTTGAAGCTTCCTGAGGGAGACAACACTGACGTGGACCCCAGGTTGCCGAGCGACAGGCCTTGGCAGTCGGCGCTTCAACTTCCAGCGCAAACGCCATCAAACCTCTCTCCATCAATATAAGTTTTTCAAACACCATTGACGCCCAGACCTAGTCCTGCATAACGCCATCCAGGGGGCAAAGTTAATCTTGTGGCGTTGTACTGCCCCTGATCCAGGGGAGCCATTGAAAGAAGCCGTTCCTGGAGGTTTCCAGTAAGCTTCTAACTCTCGCAAAATCACATCCTAAGGACGAGGACTAGGCCAAGGTTGAACTGCAGTAGCCCCTCTCATCGAACCGCAACTTGAGCAGGTCGAGGAGACGGATCTAGGGGCCTGTTGTGCATTTGTCCCAACTGAATCGAAAAGTATGACGCGCCCCTACCACAGCGCAGGTGGAAGGCGTCGATTCCTAAGCTTTAAAAAGAAATCTTGGTGAAGATTTCATTCACCTTGTCCTGCGGCAGCTTCATTGACCACACAAGTTTCTTTGCAGCTCCGCGCCACCGCGCAACGCCCCACGCATGCTCCCACCTATCCAGGCAAAGCTGAGCTGCTGGCTTGCCTGCCATTTGAGCTCACCCAGATCAACCCGACTAAAGCCTGGGGAAGTCTGGGGATGTCCCTTGGCCTTTCGGGTTTGGCCTATGGACTGGGAACCCTGATCCCCCTGCAACTCAGCGCTGCACCCCTTTGGGTCTTCTACGCCGTGGTTACGGGAACAGTGGCGGGAGGTTGCTGGGTCATTGCCCACGAGTGCGGACACCGCGCCTTCCATCCCAACCCCCGGGTTGAAGCCGTGGTGGGATTTGTGTTGCACAGCGTGCTGCTTGTGCCCTATTTCAGCTGGCAGCGCAGCCATGCGGTGCACCACGCCAACTGCAACCACCTCGAGGCAGGCGAAACCCATGTGCCGCCTCGCTCGCATTCCAGCTCGGGACGCTTTGTGGCCGGAGTCAGCCAGCTCCTTGGCAAGAACCTCTACGGCGTGGTCTCGCTGTTTACCCACCTGGTCCTGGGTTGGCCGCTTTATTTAATCCTTGGTGTGGCCGGTGGCGAAGATTACGGAAGCCCCAGTTCCCATTTCACGACAGCTGCACCCTTCCGTACTGGTCGACGACGCCTGTTTCCTGACTCCCTCCGTCCCCTAATGGTGATTTCCAACATCGGCCTCCTGGCGATGGTGGCCGCACTTGTGATGGCCTCCATCCAATTCTCCCCAGCCAGGGTGCTTTTGGTGTACGGGCTCCCCTATCTGGTGATCAATGCCTGGCTGGTGGCTTACACCTGGTTGCATCACACCGATACCGACATTCCCCATTTCTCCACCAGCGAATGGAATTGGGCTAAAGGTGCTTTACAGACGGTGGATCGTCCCTATGGCCCCATTTTGAACCTGCTGCATCACGGCATCGGCTCAACCCATGTGTGCCATCACATCAACCCCAGAATCCCTCACTACAACGCCTGGCATGCCAGCGCCATCCTTAAAAATAGTTTTCCCGAGTTGGTTCGCTACGACCCCACCCCAATACCCAAAGCCCTGTGGCGCATTGCCACGCGCTGCTCCGTCGTGAGCCAAAGGGGGGAGCTTGGTGGCTACTTCTATGAGCCCAAAGCTTCTGGCCAAGGTAACTTCTACTGAGCGGAAGAGGCAGAAGGCCTGAACTACGCCATACCCTCTGGCATTGAAAGATTGATTTTGGACTTACCGCTTCTCGGGCCTAAAGCTGCATTCCAAAATATCATTGGTGACCTTTGTGGGTGTGGATCCATCTCTGGATCCCAATCCCCTGAGTTGCCCTAGTTCCTCCGGCACCCTCGGTCTTTCCCTCGTAAGGGCCTAAATGGGCCTTGACCATGTCAAAGAATTCCTTCCGAAAACTAATTCTTCTCGAAAATAGAGGAATCTGAGAATCGTTGTGTTATTGGGAAACTTGTGGCTGATCCGATCGATTCCAGCATAAGCCGTATGGTGGAAATCACGATTGACGGCTCCTCCATTCCTGGATCGCTCAGCGAATACCATTGCTGCATGAGGTGAATCCTAAACATTGTGTCCAATCGACATGCCAGCCGGCCTGATGAAATCCTTGCCATGCTGCGCTGCAGCCACCAGCGCGAGCCTTGAACGAATCTCTACCCCAACGCCTCGATCGCTGGATCGCTCGAGCCGGCTTCAATCTGCTGATCCCACCAGTAATCCTGCTGATTCCCTGGGTTCAGGAGCTGGTGGACCAGCTGATCTTTGGCGGCAACTGGAACCTGCCGATGACGCCCGGAGGCTCCTTCCTCGGGGTCTTGACAGCCCCCTTCAGCCACAGCGGTTTTGGCCATCTGCTGGCTAATTCGCTGACTTTCCTACCGCTTTCCTGGCTGGTCTTGCTACGGGGCCGCCGGGACTATCTGGCTGTTTGGTTGGGGGTCTATGCCACAGCTATTCCCGTATGGCTGCTCTGGCCCAATGGCAGTCACGGACTCTCCGGGGTCGTGTACGGGCTCCTTGGCTACCTGTTGCTGATCGGCTGGATTGAGAAGCGGCCCCTTTCCCTGGTCCTGTCGGTTCTGGCCCTGATCACCTATGCCGGGGTGCTGCCAAGCCTGCTGCCAATTTTTTCACCGCCGGGGGTGAGCTGGATCGGCCATCTGAGTGGTTTTGCCGGCGGCCTGCTGGCCGCCCTGGCCGTGGCTCGCGAGTCGCCGTAAGCGCAAGCAGCGTCTAGATAATCTGCATACCCTTTCTCGGACAGGCTGGAGAGCGTGGGCCGGTTTTGGCTTGAAAGCCAAAATTATTAGTCTGTGTAAATAATAGGTTCATTAAGATCTTTGCAGAAGTCAAAAACCTTTGGAGATGATTTAGAACCATCGGCAAAGGTTGCCCTCAAGTACTGCTCACATCCTTGGTTATTGGTTGACTCAGCCCAGACTATTTTGGTTCTCTCGCCAGGGCGAATGCCACCAGACAGGCGAAAGCTGGACCAACTTCCGCCTGATTCCTTCGCCTCAAGCTTGATGATTTTAGAGCTACTATCGTTTTGAACAAAGAAAAACCATTGCTGCGCCCTGGCACCAATTGAGGCCAGCAGGGTTATACCCGCAACCCCTACTAAAACCAAAGACCGATATTTGGTTTTTGACATGACTCGCGAAACTACGCAGTTTGACGATTTTACACACCACCGCATGGGCCGTCAAGCTCCGTTCGGAAAGCCTTCTTTCAACATCAAGTCCTCCATCGCTGTCAAAGAAGCCTGAGAGCCCTCTTCCCTAAACCCCCCAAAACCTTTCCCGCCATCGTCACCAGTGCGTTTGAGCAAGCCCCTTGCGTTACCCAAATCAAGGTGATCGCCCCAGCAGAGGCTGGTCATCAGCCATGCGCCAGAAACCGCCCAAAAGGCTCAAACATCAACCAACTATTTTACGTACAATCCGACACAATTAATAAATTACTGGGGCTGATCGCCGAACTAATTACTAAGCCCAGATTCCGCTCTACAGTAAATCCAGGCGTCATCGCTCGGCCTAAGCAACACTCTCTGAGTGCTCAGGCAAGAATCAAGCTTTGTGTAGCTTCTGATTAAAATTTTAAAAGCGCCTATACGGTTTTCCGAGGCAGCCATTCCTCCGCTCTCTTGAACAATCTTAGCGATACGAATTTTCTCGACCCGAAGCGCATGTCGACTCTGGGAAATACCCTGCTTTGCGTAAGCCATATCCCTCTTGTATTCTGACCTATCGTGCTGGTCAAGGCCAAGGGATTGAGCAATAGATGCTGTCACCAAAACTGGCAACACTATCACGATAAACTTTCCAAGTCGAAATAGAAGAAGGCCAGGCAAAGGAACGACTCTGATTTACAGCTAAAAGTTTATAGTGGTAGTGATCCTTGCCAGGATTTTGCATCACATTTGCTGCATGTGACCAGAGGAAAAGTGGAAATTCCTAAAGTCAAAACCCCAAAGCAAGTTGGGTTCTATTGACTGGGGACGTTAGCCCCTTGCGTTACCCAAGGCGGGATTGTAACAAACGGCCTTAAATACTAAGCGTGTATTCATGTTGCAGAAGTCGAAGCAGCTCCATGGACCAGCAGCTACCAGTTTCACCTCTCACACGAGACTACTTTTTTCTCAAAGATTAAGATCCAGTACTGGGTATTCACCGATTCGCCCACAGTACGGATTTTTACCAGTCTTACTCTTAACCCAGCTGCCTTGCTGATTTCCATTTTTGTAGACGCCTATTGTATCTTCCTTACAGTCGACCACAAGGACAAATGGATCGTTTGGATTGCTGTAGGAACGCCATAAGCCTCGAAATGCAAGGTACCTAACCTCACCTTTATGGGGCACTTGATGCACCATGGGGACTGGATGTCCTGATGCATTTCTGGTCTTCCCATCCCATTCGTTGTAGGTAAGACGACCATCGTCGGCCATCCAGTAGATCCATCCTTGCTTTTTAGGGAGCCCAAATCTGTCATCTCCTGATCCTGCAAGGCAGCTTCTACTGCTTTGATCAGAGTTCTTCCAGCACTCTTCCTGAATTTGTGCCGGCTCTTGCAATCCTCTAACCTTTTCAATAACACAGGACGCGTAGTTCTTTGCATCCTTGCAAGCATTGTAAAATTTATCAGTGATACTCCCTGCATGGGCCGGCCCGGCGAGAAGAGCCATCGCCCCTAGCAGCGCAAGACGATTCATTGCTTTGAGGGCAACTTTGATTATTCTTAGAATAATAGCTCCTCTCTCCCCTGACACCGACGCCCTACAACGGCTGCAACCTTAAGAAATAGTCATTCAAAGGTTGCCAAAGCATAGACTATGCCTCCAAGAGTTGGACACTTAAGCTGCTCTTGTTCCTCCCTAAGCTTCGACAACTTTGAGTTTGGTCCTTTGAGCTAAGTAGTCAATCTGGCTCCACCTTGAAGGTCGTGTGCCTACCACCTGTGCCATAGAGGATTAAAATCTCCGCCCGTTTTAAGGCCTTAGCGAACTGCTCATTATGGCAACGCACCTTTTATCCGCGAACTGCTGCCTTGAGGGGAATAAAGAAAAATGATCCAAACCCTGGCTTTCGCCTCACGAAACCAATGGTTTGTGAGGCTTTCTATTGACCGCCACGCTCCAATTAAAAAAGGGATTCCGCCCAGGACAGTCTCTTTTACCTATTCAAATCTCCACCACACCGAGCTTTAAACTGATTACTTCGGTATGCCGTTGTAGAGGATGCTGGTCACCGTGCGGCCATCAGGGGCAATCAGGATTTTAGTTTGCACAGTGGCGGATTGCTTGTAGCCTTCCCAGCCAGGAGGACCACCTAGGAACTTGAACAGGTAGCCATTGGCGTTGCTCTCCACCATGCAGCTGCCCCCTCCTTGGACATACATGCAATTAGCAGGAAAGTATTTGGTGAGGCCGCCGTTCAGTTTTTCAGCTTGCATGCGGGCCAGATTGGCGGCACGCAACTGGGTATCGCTGACCTGGGCCAGCGCGGGAGCCATGGGCCTTAGGCCAAGCACCAGGCTGCTGGCAAGACCAACCCAAAAGCTGGCTCTCAAGCCTCCTCGGAGGCGCGCTGACCTTGCCATTGCACGTTGAAAAAAACGGCTCTGAGGTTAGGGCACTCTGTTGATTCGTCCCCGTCTGGCTTGTAGACCCCCCAACGCCTTAACGGGAACAGGCATAGGTTTTGAAGCTGCCGCGGTGCTCCCGGAAGTCGGGCCGTTCGGGGTCCACGGCCTGCCACCACCAGCGGCCATCGGTGTAGCTGGGGATGCCCGCATTGTTGGTGCGGGGCAATTGCAGGCTGACACCTCGCCACTGCAACACGATGAAGGCCCCTGGCACGGTGCCACCATTGCTGTTGGGGATATCGCTGGCATCAACGGCACCGTTGTGGAGCATGGCCACCAGTTCATCGCCATCGCACAGGTAGCGCTCTGAAGCCGATGAAGATGCCGCCGCCGCCCAGGCAGCTGGGGCTGGCAGGAGCAACAACACAACCAAGGCGAGGGAGAGCAGCCGAGTCACGGGGTGAGCATGGCGATGGCCAGGATGGAGCAATGATGCTGGCTCTCGTTTACGACGGCGGCTGCCCCTTCTGCCGCCAGTTCGCCCTCGCCACCGAGCTCACGGGAGGGATACCCCAGCTTGAGCTGCGTGATGGCAGGGCTGATCAAGATCTGCGCTCTGCCCTGAAGGCCCGGGGTCTGGACCTGGCCCGCGGGGCGGTGTTGCTCGACGGCGACCAGGCCTGGCACGGGGCAGAAGCGATCTCTGAACTTTGCCGGCGCCTGGCCCCCAGCGGCCCCCTGCTGCAACTGTTGCGGAGCCTCTTTGCCGTGCCCGGCCGGACCAGACGGATCTATCCGTTGCTCCTACTGGCCCGGCGCCTGGCCCTGCACTGGAAAGGGCTGCCGGAGGATCCCGATCAAATCCGCCCCCATGGGTGAATACGCCAACAGCCCCGGGCCAGGCTTTGTAGCTTTTATTTACTTGTGTTCGATTCCATGATGACCCAGCACTTCGGCGCCCAGGCCATGGGGCCCCAGGCCGCGGGGGGCGGTTGATCTGAAGCCATGGAAGGGCTCCAGATCGTCTGGTTCAAGCGGGATCTGCGGGTCGTTGACCACCAGCCGCTGCTGCAGGCGAGTCGCCAGGGCCCGGTCTTGCCTTTGGCCATCGTGGAGCCCGAGCTGTGGCAGCAGGGCGACTACTCGGCGCGCCAATGGAACTTCTGCGCCGAGGGCCTGGAGGAGCTCCGGGTTGCGCTTACCGGTCTGGGACAGCCGCTGGTGGTGCGAATCGGGCCGGCGGTAGAGGTCTTGGAGCGGGCGCGACGCCGGTTCGGCATTACAGGCCTTTGGAGCCATGAGGAAACCGGCAACGGCTGGACCTATGCCCGCGATCGAGCCGTGGCCCAATGGGCCAAGGGCCAGGGGATCCCCTGGCAGGAGATCCCCCAGTTTGGGGTGGTTCGTCGGTTGCCCAGCCGCAACGGCTGGGCCGGGCGGTGGGAGGGGCGCATGGCAGAACCGGTGGCACCTGCGCCCCAGGCCCTGCAACCCCTGATGGCCATTGACCCTGGCCCCATCCCCACCGGCGCCGACCTCGGCTTGGCACCTGATCCCTGCCCGGGTCGGCAACTCGGGGGGCGGCGGCAGGGCCTAGCCCTCCTGGAGAGCTTTCTCAGCGAGCGCGGGGCGAACTACCACCGGGAGCTCTCCAGCCCGCGCACGGCGTTCGAGAGCTGTTCACGCCTGTCTCCCCACCTGGCCTGGGGCACCCTGTCGATGCGGGAGGTGGTGCAGCACAGCCGCCGCTTTCGCGACGGGCTCCAGGCCCGATCGAGCCAAGGGCGTGGTCAGTGGTTGCGGGCCCTGCGGGGCTTCGAGGCGCGGCTGCACTGGCACTGCCACTTCATCCAAAAGCTGGAAAGCCAGCCGAATCTGGAATTCCGCGAGCTCCATCCCCTCACTTCCGGATTGCGGCCAAGCAACCCAGAACGCCTCGAGCTCTGGGCTGGGGGGCGCACCGGACTGCCCTTCGTGGATGCGTGCATGCGAGCGCTGCATGCCACCGGCTGGATCAACTTCCGCATGCGGGCCATGCTGATGTCGGTGGCCAGCCACCACCTCTGGCTGCCGTGGCGTGACAGCGGATTACACCTGGCACGGCTGTTCGTCGACTACGAACCGGGCATCCACTGGAGCCAATGCCAGATGCAATCCGGCACCACGGGCATCAACACCATCCGCATCTACAACCCGATCAAACAGGGCCAGGACCACGACCCCACCGGGGACTTCATCCGCCGGTGGCTACCGGAACTGGCTGCCGTACCCGCCGTGCATCTCCATGAACCCTGGTTGATGGCGGAGGTCACCCAACAGCGGGTGGGTTGCGTGCTTGGCAGCGACTATCCCCTGCCGGTCGTGGAGCCCGCCGCCGCCGCCCGGGAGGCAAGGGAGCGAATCTGGGGCCTGCGCCAGGAGCAGGGCTTTCGGGAATTGGCCCAATCGATTCATCAGCAACACGGATCCCGCCGCTCGAACCAGGCACCCCGCAGCCGCAAACGCCGGAGCCGATCGTCGCCAAGCAGCTCAACCGTGCAGCAACTGGATCTGGATCTCGGCTGAGTGCACCGGTGGGGCACTGATCAGGAGGTGATCAGGAGGTGTTGCCAGGGGAGCGGCTAGGAATCAAGGTGGGACGAGCGCAGCAGTGGAAACCCGGGCCGTGGCGATCGATGGTTCAGCGGGCACCGCCCAAATCAGCCAGCAAGGGCGTAATCCCCTAGCGCTACTGGCAGACCAAGAGAGCGAGCGCCTGCCCTGGCTCGTGCCCGTGCGCCATAGCCGCATGGCCCAGAACCCCTTTTCTTTTTTCCGGGGTGCCGCTGCGGTGATGGCCTGGGATCTCGCCCAGGCGCCCCATTCCGGGTTGATGGTGCAGCTCTGCGGTGATGCCCACCTGCTGAATTTCGGTTTCTATGGATCACCCGAACGCAAGCTTCTCTTTGATATCAACGACTTTGACGAAACCTATCCGGGGCCCTTTGAGTGGGATGTGCAACGGCTAGCAGCCAGTTGCCTCCTGGCGGCCCGCAGCCTCAATTTGAGCCCCAACCAACAGGAAAAGATCTGCCGGCGCACGGTGCGCTACTACGCCAAGGCCATGGTGCAATTTGCGGCCATGCCATTCCTTGATCTATGGGTAGCCAAACTCGACCTTGATCGCCTGCTTGACGAAAGCGAGAACACCTGCTTCAAGGACCATCTCAAGGGCGTTGTGGCCCAAGCCCGCCAACGCAACAGCCGCCAGGCCGTCAAAAAGCTGTGCGTCTCCGATGGCCAGGGTGGTTTGCATTTTCGCCATAACCCACCGCTGATCTGGCGTCATGGGATATTGCAGGAAGAGTCCATTGGCACCATGGACTGGGAAACATTTAGCGACATTAGCCTGACCAATTACCTGCACAACCTCCGCCCTGAAATGAGGCATCTCATCGGTCAATTCCGCCTGACAGATGCTGCCTATAAGGCCGTCGGTGTGGGGTCTGTTGGCACCCGTTGTGCGGTTAATTTATTTGTAGACGACCATTCCGATGAAGTTCTTGTCCTGCAAACAAAACAAGCTATGCCATCAGTTCTTGCTGCCTACCTGAACACCACCGAACCAACCCATCAAGGGGAACGGGTCGTTGTCGGACAACGACTCATGCAGACGACCAGCGATGCTTTCCTGGCCTGGTTCACCAACGCTGTGGGGCTCCATATGTACGTGCGCCAGTTAAGAGACTGGAAGGGATCTGTCGATGTGGGCTGCCTCAATGCAGACGCCTTGAGCGACTACGCAAGACTGTGTGGCTGGACCCTCGCCAAAGCCCATGCCCGCTCCGGTGACCGCCGAGCGATTGCGGCCCGCATCGAAAATTCAAAAGCCTTTGCAAAAGAGGTGCTCAAACAAGCATTGACCCATGCCGAACTGGCAGAAAATGACCATGGCCAACTGCTAAAGGCCATAACGGATGGCGTGGTTCAAGTGAGTGATATCTTCTAAACGGCCTGCCATCAACCCTTATGGCCAAGAAGCTCCCTAAAATTTAAATGTGGTTTGGATCACGCCACCAAGGAATGTCCAGCAACACCATTGGCCGAGGGCCCTGCGCTTTGGGTCGTTCCATGGCGGTAACCAATGGCCACGCCCTAGATGGTGGCCTGATAGCCCAAGGGCCAAGGGCCAAGTGCTTGATACCTGAATGAGCATTGAAAACACCAAAGGAGCTAACAGCGCCTGCGTCACCACTTCTGCAGCCAAAGGAGCAAGAGGACGCGCCTGAACCCACAGCTGTGCCACTCGCCACCGTGTTCAGAGAGGCGAGCATTCCTGGCTTCCTGGAGGCTACGGCATGCCTCCAGTTCAGTCCAACTCTTGTCCGCAGGGTGCAAACTTAGGAGTAGTCCAGGGCTGGAAGCACCAATGGGTCAAAGCCGCTTGTTGGCCATGGCACTGGCCCTCAGCGGCTTGCTGACTGCGTGTGGCTCCTCTGGGACCAACGCCAATTTCAGCCTGGGCAGCTCTATCACCGTGCTGGCGGAGCTCTCATCGAAGGCTGATCCGATCGAGCAAGCCAGGGTGCAAGCGCTTCTCCAAGACAAATTTAAGGAATTCAAGCGAAGCAACCCCCAACTCAACATCAGATTTCGAGCGCTTCCCTCTGATCGCCTCGAGCAGGAACTGAACTATCGGACCCAGCGCGGCTTGGGGCCCGATTTACTTCTACTGGCCTCCAATCGCGATCTGATCAGCCTGCAGCAAAAGGCCTACATCTCCCCGGTGGTGCTCTCAGCCCAGGAGCAGAGAAGCTTTCGACAATCCCTTCTGGAGCATCTGCGTTATCGAGACCAGCAGCTCGCAGTGCCATTCATGCTGATCCCAGCCCTGGCCTGTTTTGATCGCAAGCGACTACCCCAATCTCCCCAGACCCTGGCAGCCATCATTCGCCTTGGCCAAGAGAACCATTCCTTTGGTCTCAAGTCCAGTTCCGATGGCGTGGATGAAGTGATGAGCGGATTCGGCGTGACCCTATCCCCCGACAAGCCGAACGTCTCTTTCCAGCGAAACCGGATGCTGACAGCCCTGCAGTGGTACCGCGAGGCAAATCTGCAGCCCCATATCAGCTTTGTGTACAACGACGAGGAATTAAGGAAAGGACTGGTCGAGGGCCGCTTCGAATGGATCCCTTGCTACAGCGGCTGGCTACCCAGCCTTCAGAAAGCGCTAGGAGCAAACCTCGGCATCGCGGTCTTACCAGCGGGGCCGGAAGGGCCTGCCAAGCCGCTACTTCGCATGCCGCTATGGGTCTTTGGCGCCCAGTCGAGCCCAAGACAGCGAGAATTCGCCAAGCAATTTGTGATGTTTACCGCGAACGTCGTCAACCAACGCGGCATGGCCCTCGAACTGGGAACAGTGCTACCGGTGAATCCTTCGATCAAGTTACCAATTAAGGCCTATCCCACTTTGGCCGTAATGGATGCAGCAATTAAAAATAGTACCTTGACCAGCCTAGAGCAAAAACAGTTTCTTCTAAAGAATGCGAATAAAGTAGGAAATTGGGTTGATCAAGTGATCACAGGTGTGCAGTCGCCAAGTGCTGTGGCACCAAAGATTCAGGCCCTATTCGATGCCATGCCCACCATGGGGAGTCATCCATGACTGAGCTCGCCCAGCTGTTTCAGGATTTACTGGCCGATCTGCTCCGCATTGAGGTTCTCAGACAGTTTGCGGCCTTAGGGCTGGCCTTTGGTGCCTGGCTTGTCCTGAAAGGCCAATTAAAGCTCGAGACACGTCCCTGGCCGCTAGAAATTCGATGGCCGTGGCTGGCGCTTGTGAAGCCCCTTGCCAATGAAACCCTGCTTTGGATCTGCCTTGCTGCCGTGAGCACCTGGTTGGTCACAACCACGGGGGTGGGGGATTTAGCCAGATATCTCACTCGCTTTTATGCGATTTGCCTGTTGTCCCGCTTTGGGCTGGTGGTTCTCAGGCAATACCTGCCTCACAAAGTGGTCAAAGCGACGGATCTTCGGGTTATCAGGCCTTTATTGCTTTTGGTTGGCATCCTCTTTTTTTACTCCCAGTTCGCCGACCTAAACCAACTGTGGTCCACCCAGGTGCTGCACTGGGGCAACGATCATTTGACATTTGGCGCCTTAATCATGCTGGTTTTTGGCACCTATTTCGTAACCGCTGGTGCTGAACTTCCAGCCCTTGCTGCGGCCGAGTTCATGAGGCGGGCATTTGAACTTAATGGTCCAACCCATCGGGCATCAGCCCTGGTGATTCGCTACGGCCTGGCCGCGTTCGGACTGGTTTTGATTTTGGCGTATGTGGGGGTGAATCCCACCTTGCTTGCCGCGGTGGGTGGCGGGCTATCAGTAGGACTGGGCTTTGGCCTCAAGGAAGTCTTCAGTAATTTTGTTAGCGGCCTTTGGTTATTACTGGAGGGTGCTGTTAGGCCAGGGGATGTGTTGCTCCTTGAATCCGGGAAAGGGGAGGATCCCTGTGAGGTTCTTGAACTGGGTATGCGTGCCACCACCCTCTGGCGCGACCGTGACAATGTGGAATTGGTGGTTCCCAATCAAACCTTTTTCACCCAGTCAATGGTCACCTATAGCGGCCTCCGGGATCGGCGCCGCCGCGGGCAGGTGCTGATTGGCGCTGCCTACCGCCACCGTCCAGAAACAGTCATAGCCCTACTGGAAGCCACCGCTCTCACCATCCCCAGGGTGTTGCATGATCCAGCTCCCAAGGGCCTGCTACTTCGCTACGACGACTCCGCTATCACCTATGCGATTCGCTATTGGATCGAAAATCCCATGAATGGTGTTGGCGTGGCCAGCGAGGTGGGCATCGCCGTCTGGAACACTTTTCACAACGAAGGTATCGAAATTCCATTCCCCCAAAGGGTGCTTCACGGTGCGCCATCGCTTCCGGGATCAGCCGAAAGCCAATAATTGACCATCTTTTGACAGTCTTTAACCAACCAATCCGAAGGTTGCCTGCGACACCTAGCCAAGTCCCTACACTTGAATTTGTGTTGAAGCCTGGGCATGAAGCAGCTGCCACAGCCGGAATCGCTTCGACAAAGCCCGTCCTTCGGCCTAGCCGATGGCGTTGTGATCCTTGGGGTGTTGGCCTTGCTGGCCCTCATCGCCCACGTGGGATCAGAGGCCATGGTGAGCTTTGTGCCTCCCAACGACAGCCCCAGAATTTCCCTAGACCCCTCCAACCTGCCGGAATACGCCCTGCGCTCCACCACGCGCATGTTTATTGCCCTAGCGGCATCGATGGTCTTCACCTTGATTTATGGATCCATTGCGGCCCACAACAAAAGGGCTGAAAGGGTGTTGGTGCCCCTGCTCGACATTCTTCAATCGGTTCCAGTTCTCGGTTTTCTATCCATAACGGTCACGGGCTTTATCGCCTTGTTTCCGGGAAGCCTCTTGGGTTTAGAGGCGGCATCAATCTTTGCAATTTTTACGAGTCAGGTCTGGAACATGACCTTCTCCTTTTATCAATCACTTCGCACGGTACCAAAGGAGCTTTTAGAAGCGGCATCGCTGTATCGACTCTCCCGCTGGCAACGGTTTACCAAGATTGAAGCCCCTTCGGCAGCCATCCCCCTGCTCTGGAACGCCATGATGAGTTTTGGTGGGGGCTGGTTTTTTGTAGCAGCCAGCGAAGCCATCAGTGTGCTGAACCAGGACTACACCCTCCCCGGGATTGGCTCCTATGTGGCTGCAGCTGTTGCGGCCCAAGATCTTTGGGCTTTGGGCTGGGCGATCATAGCCATGACGGCCATCATCGTGCTCGTTGATCAACTCTTTTGGCGGCCCCTTGTTGCCTGGTCGGATAAGTTCAGAATGGAACAAAGCAGCACTGGAGATGGTCCCCAATCCTGGTTGTTTGACCTCCTCAAGACCTCCCGGCTCTCCAAGCTTCTAGCCCCGATTACAACGCCGGCAACCGATGCGTTCGATCGATTGATATCAGCCCTATTGGGTCCAGTCGGTCATGGGCCCACCGCCAGGCAAACCGGGCGACCAGACCGGTTGTTCAACCTGGGGCTTTTGGTGATTTTGGGCTCCCTGCTTGCCTGGCTTGTGCATTTCGTGCTCAACACCGTTGGCTTGGCTGAAGTGGTAACGGCCTTCCGCCTTGGCCTCTACACCCTGTTCAGGGTGACGATCCTGTTGATCGTGGCCACCTTGATCTGGACACCCATTGGCGTGGCCATTGGCTTCAATCCCAAACTAGCCAGATTGCTACAACCATTTGTTCAATTTATGGCTTCGTTTCCAGCCAATTTCATCTTTCCCTTTGCCACACTCTTTTTTGTTTACTCCCACATTAATATCAATTGGGGCTCGATCCTACTGATGGCACTTGGCTCCCAGTGGTACATCCTGTTCAACTCAATTGCTGGAGCCCAAACAATCCCCTCGGATTTGCGCGAGATGGCCGATGACATCGGCCTAAAAGGAATCCAACGCTGGAAGAAACTGATCATTCCAGGGATCTTTTCAGCTTGGGTCACCGGGGGTGTGACCGCTAGCGGCGGGGCCTGGAACGCCAGCATTGTTTCCGAGGTGGTGAGCTGGGGCGCCACCACCCTCACCGCCGCTGGCCTGGGGGCCTACATCGCAGAAGCCACGAGCCACGGGGATTGGCCCCGCATCGCCCTGGGGATCGGGATGATGAGCCTTTTCGTGGTGGGCATCAACCGGGTGCTTTGGCGCCGTCTCTACAGCCTGGCCGAGCGCCAATACCAACTCTGATCAAACCATGTCTCTCATTACTGTCAACGACGTTTCCAAGCGCTTTCCCCTGCCCGATGGCAAGGGTGAATTTTCTGTCCTTGAGGGCGTCAGTCTCACAATCAGTGCTGGTGAAGTGGTGGCCCTGTTGGGCCGCAGCGGCAGCGGCAAAAGCACCCTGCTTCGGATCATGTCGGGCCTGATCGGGCCAAGCGATGGTCGCGTTCAGTTCAAAGGTGCCCCCCTGGTTGGCTCCAATCCAAACCTGGCCATGGTGTTCCAGAGCTTTGCACTCTTGCCCTGGCTCAACGTTCAAGACAACGTGGAACTTGGCTTGGCAGCCAGGCATGTCGAGAGGACTGAACGGCGCGAACGTGCCCTGAAGGCCATCGATGTCGTGGGCCTGGATGGCTTTGAGAACGCCTATCCCAAGGAGCTCTCTGGCGGGATGAAACAGCGCGTTGGTTTCGCCAGAGCCTTTGTGCTGGAACCTGAAGTGTTATTCATGGATGAACCCTTCAGCGCCCTTGACGTACTCACCGCTGAAAATCTTAGGGGTGAAATTGATGATCTTTGGAATGCGGGAATGTTCCCTTCCAAGAGCATCCTGATTGTGACCCACAATATTGAAGAGGCCGTTTTTCTAGCCGATCGGGTCGTGATTCTGGGCTCAAAGCCAGGCCGTATTCGGGGCGAATTGCAAATCAACCTGCCCCGTCCCCACGACCGCAGCCATCCCCGCTTCAAGGCCCTGGTCGACTACATCTATTCCGTGATGACCAATCCCGAGCTGGAAATGACCGGGATGGTGGAGGAAACCAATGGGCGTGCCCCCTTGCCCCGCAGCACCATCTCTCCGTTCGCCAAAGCTCTCCCCCATGTGCGCGTGGGTGGCATTAGTGGCCTGCTGGAGCTGATCGTGGAACGGGGGGAGGCCCTCGACGACATTCCACTGCTGGCCCAAACCTTGCAATTGGAGGTGGACGACCTCCTGCCCCTGCTCGATGCCGCTGTGATGCTCGGATTTGCCGAGATAGCCGAGGGAGACGTGCACCTCACTGCCATTGGACGGGATTTTGCCACCACCACGATCCAGAGGAGCAAAGATCTCTTTCGGCAACAGGCCTTGGGCCGCATCCCGGTGCTGAGCAGCATTGTGAGCACGCTCAAAGAGAAGAAAAATCTGGCGATGCGTTCAGAATTTTTTCTGGGCATCTGGGACGACTATTTCCCCATCGAGGAAGCGGAGTCCCAGCTTGCAACCGCTGTTGACTGGGGCCGCTATGCCGAACTCTTTGAATACGACTCCAACGAAGGACGCCTCTACCTGCCGGGCAATTAGGCCGGTGAAACCAAAGTCACCCCAGTAAAGCCGCTCCATCGAGCCGCGTAATTGCCACCACGCCGGGCCTAGGCAGCCGCCCTGGCAATCCCGAGGGCCAGTTCGAGCCAAGGGGCACCTGGCGCAATTGGCTAAACGGATGATTGCGAAGGTCCCGCAGTTGAAAGGCCTGGAACTCCTTATCACCGCGTTGATGGACACCGTGATCCTCTCCAGGGTGCTGCACTGCCAGAAAAAGGGTGGATTCCGTTTGATCGAAGCAGGGTCCGCAGAGTTCAGATTCCATTGGGCCCGTGGCAAACAGCAGGGCTTTCCCAGCCGATGCTCCCTTGGCCGGGAACAACCAGCAGGAGTTATTGCCAAAGACGTCGAGTTCGCTAGTCGTCGTTGATCGATCGGTGACCATCCAAATATTGCCGGACTGATCAATGGCCAAATTGTCGGGATTGGCGAATCCCATCCCTCCCTCCCAGGGCAGGCCGCCGGTTGCCACCATCCGCCAGCTGAACTTGCCGCCTGGGGCCCCAGGGTTTCCAGGCTGATCCTGCAGGCGCATCACCCAGCCATAGGGCCACTCGGGTTGTCCGGTTGGTCCTTGAAAGATGGCCGGATCGGCACGGCCACCGGCATCGGAACCGCCTGAGGTGAAGGTGATCAGCAGGTCTCCAGTTCGGGGATCGAGATCCGTGTCTTCAGGCCGGGCCATGGGGGAGGCACCTACGGCGTTGGCTGCCAAGTGGGCGTCGATGAGAATCGCGCCCATTTGCTCATCACCGCTACCGAGATAAAGATCTCCGAGGGTTGGAAAACGATTGCGGTAGCTTGCCAATTCCGAATCACTGCGGATCTTCCCTGCCCCAGCGCGATTGCGATCGCTATGGGGCACCAAGGTCGGCTGGTCATAACCAAACCTCTCGAAATGGCTGGGGGGTAGGGGGGCTACTGCCGTGGTTGTTAGCAGGGGAATCCAGGAGCCCGTTCCATCCGGCTGAAGCTTGGCCACCTCAAGCCGACCGTTCTCCAGCCGCTGGGAATTGGCCGGGTCTTGGGGATCCTGAATCGGGGCCGCACCCACGAACCGATAGAGGTGGCCTCCGTGGCGGTCACAACCGGAATACACCACCAGCGGTTCATCACGGCGAGCCCTGACGGCAACGGCCTCGTGACGAAATCGGCCAAGCCAGGTGTGCTTAACAGGTGGTTGCTTCGGCTTGAGGGGATCGATCTCCACCATCCAGCCATACTTATTTCCAGCCATGCCGAAGGGATTACCAAGCCCCTCCAGACGCTTTCCGTCAAAACGGAATGGACAGTCGGCAGGTGATGGCGAAGATCCGTCCGCAAAGACCGCCTCCACCACCTGGTTTTGGAAGTTCTCCTCAGCCGACAAAACGGTGCCCCAGGGGGTCTGGCCACCAGCGCAGTTGGCGAAGGTACCGATCACCCGATCACCCAGGCCATCGTTGTAACCCATCCGTTGTTGACGCCGGAACACAGCTGCTGCCGGACCTGTGGTGCGCAACTGCTCCTCGGCCTTTTTCCAGCCACTGAGTCCGCTGATGCGTCGATCGAGCTCACCCGGTTGGTGAAGCCAGCGACCCGCGGCATTTCTCTCGATGGTGGCAACCCCAATCCCAAGATCCATCAAGGCCGCACGGGCCACGGGCATCAGTGTGGAGAGAAGCCCATCGCCAGCAGGCAAGGAGCTGGCATCAACGCTGCCTCCACGACGGGAGAGTTCATCGATCAGGGCTGTAAAAGGCAGGCTGAAACCCATGACCTCTTCAAAGCCAGCACACCAGGTTTTCGCACTGATGTACTCAAAGTTCACCGTGATTACACCCCGGTTCGCTGTCAGTGGCTGAAAGGCCACATAGTCATTGTTGAAGCCGAAGCGTCCACTGCCAAGCGAATCTCCCCAGCTCAGCACCAGGTCACTGCGGTAGCCCTTAGGCACGACCAGCTTGTCCTGAATTGCGATCCTGGCGTAGTGGTGGCGCTGTTGGACAGCCGTGAAGCCATCGGTTGGAAGGGGGATGGGGCCTAAAAGTGGTTCAAACAGCTTGGTCTTGTCCCGCAAGGACCCTTGTCTGCCCGCATGTGATCCGCTCGCAACAGATGGTGTGGCGATACCAGCGGCGCCCAGGCCGAGCAATTGGATCAGCAGGGTGCGGCGGTTCATGAATCAGAGCGGCAGCTGGCGGGCCACTCGGGTTTCAGCAGGGCCAGGCGGCTTGCCTGGGCTGGGTTGAGGTTATCGTCGCTCACCAGAAGCAAGGTGGGACTTCCATCCGGCGAGGGCGGGCCTTGGCTTAATCCCTCCCAGTTGTCAGGTGTCAGACCAATGGACTGCAAATCCCAGGACTGGAGAGGTGTGGACACGGTTCCAGGTCTGGGCAACCGATACAGGGCTAACCGGTTGTGCCAGGTATTGGGAGCGATGTAACGACGCAGAAGGCCTAGCAGTTTGACGGCTTTTTCTTTCCGATCTCTCCAGGCCAGCAGATCCGTTAGGCCCCAGCCCTTATCTGAAGGCAGCACTGAAGGTCGCTCTAAAGGCAGCTGGAGTGCACCCTGGGGACTGGCCTGGGGTGGATCAACATTTGAATGTTGCTTCGGCGACCACCACCAGCGCAACAACCGAACTTGATCGGCAGGGTCTTGCCTGAGCGGTTTCTCCGCCGCCATCAACAGCTGGAGAGGATGGCCGGGGGGACTGAGCTGCATCAATGACTCTGGCCCAGAATTACTTTCCAACCCGCCACTAGGCGATGGTTGCCAATCGAACGGCAACGCCATGGCATTGATCAGTGCGCCCGTTTTGGCTGACAGTCGCAAGAGTTGGGCCGGACGATCGGTCGTCCTACGACCTTCGCTGGCTACCCAAATCTGATCGTTTGCGATCACAAAAGCTTCGCTATCGAAGACAACGTTCTGGCTGGATGGGGCTCCAGTCGTCAGGGGCAAACTGAACAGGGGTTTCAGAGCTGGTCCATCGGCCACACCAGACCAGGTGCTCAGTTGGGCATCGGATAAATCACTGAGCAGAGAAAGGCGATCGCGCTTGGCGTCGTAGCTGGCGGCCGAGAAACCACCGATGGCCACTCCTGTGGAGTTCTGCCGAGGCAGGGTTGTCTCCCAAACCTTTTGCCATCCAAACGAATGGCTGCAGGCCGCGCGACTGACAAGTAGGGCGGCAACAGCAAGACCCAGCACCGTCAAAAGATGGATAAAAAAACGTTTGGATGGAGGCGCTCAGGCAGGCACGACTTGGGATTAGAGATCGCCCTCCACATCGGTCTTGATGGTGCAGTCTGACAGGGGGTAGCTGACACAGAGAAGGGCATATCCATTGGCGATCTGCTCATCGTCCAGGAAGCTCTGCTCTTCCTGGCTGACGCTTCCCTCGAGAATCTTGCCTGCACAAGTGCTGCATGCCCCAGCCTTGCAAGAGTAGGGAAGGTCTACTCCAGCCTCTTGGGCAGCATCAAGAATGAAGGTGTCGCTGGAGCAGGAAAAGCTGGCTCCGCCTTCAATCGTGATCGTGGCCATGGATCAATAGGATCATATTGCCTTCCATTCAAGGTCAACTCACCAAGTCCTCCTGTCTCGTTGATCACATCCCAGCGGTGTGCAGCCGACCATCCGACCGCCAGCCCAAACATCCCAATCTTCAACCCCCAATCTTCAACGGTTCAGTTTCTGCATCTGCCAGGTCACGAAGGTGCCCACCGGGCTCCAGATCAAATACGGCACCAGCAACAGCCATGCGCCTAAGGAATGCTGGGCCACAACCAGGGTGAGGGCGATGCCCCAGACCCAGCCTGCAAACCCGATCAAAGTGCCACTGGCTAGGGATCGACTCCGGCAAATCACCAGGGTGTAGCTCTGAACTAGCACCAGCAAAGGCAAGTAACCAATCACCAAAGCCCACCCATCTGACGCATGCCAGCTGAGGAGCGCCGATCCATAGAAGCAGGCGTAGATCACCAGCCAAATCACCGGAATCCAACCCTCAAACACGAGCCACCGGGGCCGCCTGAGCCGAAGAAACCAGCTGAACTCCGCCTTGGTGGGATTGAGGACAACAGAAACCACCACCATGGCGATCAGGATCAAGAAAGCTGCCATGGTGCCCGTGGGCTAGCGGCCAGATTTGGCGGATGGGGCCGCCGCAAAGCGGCTATTCACCTCGTTCCAATTCACCACATCCCACCAGGCACTGATGTAATCAGGACGGCGATTTTGGTAGTTGAGGTAATAGGCATGCTCCCACACATCCAACGCCAAAATGGGTGTGCCGCGCTCAAGTTCAGGGAGATCCATCAGGGGGTTGTCCTGGTTGGGGGTGCTGGTAATGGCCAAGGCACCATCTGGCTTCACGATCAGCCAGGCCCAACCGGAACCAAAGCGACTAGCCGCAGCTTGGTTGAACTTCTGCTGCATGGCCTCTTGGGAGCCAAAGGCTGCTGTGATGGCCTGGCTCAGGGCCCGCGAGGGCTGACCGCCCTTGCCGGCAGGGGCCATCACAGTCCAAAACAAACTGTGGTTGTAATGGCCGCCACCGTTGTTGCGAACGGCTGGGGAGTACTGCGAGATCGAGCCTTGCAAGGCGGTGAGGTCCACCGAAGCCAACGCTGGAAAAGCGGGGATCTGGGCGTTGAGATTGGCCACATAGGCGGCATGGTGACGGTCATGGTGAATCGTCATCGTGCGCGCATCAATCGAGGGCTCCAGGCCATTGGCCGCGTAGGGCAAGGGCGGCAGGCTGAACTCCGCAGCCGCCTGCAGGGGGGCCGCCAGCACGACGGCCAAGCCCACCACCAGGCTCAACCCAACGCTGAGGCAGCAACTGAGCGAAGCACTCAGCCAAGAAACAAACCAACCCATAACCCTTGGCAAAGCGGGAAACCAGGGTTTTAGCGCCGGAAGGCGCCGCAGGGGGCTCCGACTCACGGCCGGTTGAGCTTGTCGGTTACATCCGCCATCGGCATCAGGGCACTACCCCAGCCATTGGCGGGCAAGACATTCACGGCGCCTTTGGATGGCCTCACAGCCTCCCCGGAGGCAAAGGCCCCATTGATCCAGGCAAGCAACAGGGGACCCAGCACCCCGCCATCGGCGGATGCTCGAGGTCGCAGGTTGAAGTGGTCGCCCCCTTGAACAAGCACCAGCCGGTTACCCAGGGTGGCTCCCGACTCCATCGGGGTGATCGCTTCTGGATCCGGGGGCACGACCCAATCACGGCTGCCGCTCACCAGCAGGACGCGGGCCGTGATGTTCTGCCCCGAACCCCGGGGAAACAACAGGGAAACCGGAGGGCTCACCGCGGCCACAGCGATCACCCTCGGGTCCTGAAGGGCGGCCTGGTCCACCCCTTTGAGCCAGCTGCACTGCAGGGTCCAGCTCAAGTTGCGACTGGGGTCGTCTTTGTTGGCGCAGCGCGCGAGCAAATCCACCTGCTCGGGCCGCACCCCCGCCAACTGCAGGGCCGTGGTGGCGCCCCAGGAGTGGCCAATCACCACCACACGCTTGGCATCCACCCCAGTTGCACGACCCAGGCGGCCGGCTTCCAGCGCATCCATCACCGCTTTGAGATCCTTAGGCCGCAGGGCCAATTCCTCCGGCCCTGGCGGCGGTGCCTCGCCCGTCAAAACCTCCTTCTGCTGGGTCTTATCGCTGCCAGGATGGCGGGGCAGGATCACGGTGTAGCCCTGGCCAGCCAGGAGAGTTCCCCATCCTTGAAAGCTGGCAGGCCCATCCCAAAGACCATGGGACACCAGCACCAAGCGGCCATTACCCCCTTGGCGGGGCTGCAGCACCTCCAACTCGATGGGCTGGGAGCGGTGCGGCACACCCAAGCTCACGACGCTCTCCAACACAGCGTTCCGGGGCAAAACCGGCGCAGTCGGAGCGTTGGCTGGGGGAGTGGACGCGAGCAACTGATTAGCCTGCTCGCGCTGTTGGGCCATGCGGCTGATGATCTGACGAGCCCTGCCCAAATTGAGGATCACCCGTTTGCCGGGAATGGCTTCGATCAAGCCCAACAGGGTTGGTTCACCGTTCTTCGACGCCTTGATCAAGGCATCCCGCAGAGTCTTGCCGCTGAGATCGGGACTACGGCCTTCGACGGTGCCCAAGCTGGAGAGCACGAACATGGCTTGCTCGAGCAAGGGGGATCCCACCGAACCATTGGCCACCTGGGTGAGGCTCAGCGGCACTGGGTGATTGAGCAGGGCTCGGAGCTCTCTGCCAACCGCTCCGCCACTGGCCCGATCCAGTTCGGCGAGATCACTCCTGCCGGTTCGCAGAGCCGTGGGGTCCCTTAATTCCCTCACGCGCACCGTGAAATCGGTGTCGAGCAGGGGAATCTTGATCACAATCTCCTCAAGGGCCCGCGCAGCGGGCATGGCCATGAGGGGGGAGAGCAGGACTCCCAGCAGAAAGCCGCGCCAAGCCCTAGCCATCAGCGGCAACCCTGCACGGAGATGCGGTAGCTGAAGCCCAGGGCATTGGGATCGTTGCTAGCCCCCACCTTGAAATTCATCTGGGTGGCCTGCTTGCCGGGCACCGCCACAAAGGGGCCGAACATCTTGCCCGTACCGACGGGGGGACTCATCAAGGTATTGATCACCTGGAGGTTCGAGCCATCGCTGAACTTCATGAAGCCCTCCACTGGGTATTGGGCATTGGGATCAGAGGAATTAGCTGTAAAAAAGAACTTGTAGCTGGTGTAAGGCTGGGTCACGAAAAAGTCGGTATTCCAGTTGGTGTTGCCAATCAACTTGCCGCGACCCACCGACTTGCTCACGACTGGGGTCACCCCATTGCCGCCCACGGGCTGGAGGAACGAGCAAACAGGAGCGGCCTGCACACCACTTGCAAGGAGAGCAGAAAGGCCACCCGCAAGAGGAGCAGCAATCAGTGAACCAGCGACCAGAGAACCGGCAAACAATGCACGAAAACTCATTGCACGAAAACTCAATACACGAGAGCGCAATGCACAAAAGCTTTTCACGTTAACTCTGGTTTTAAGCGTGGTATCCGAGGACGTTAGCAGCCCCATGACAAACAGAAATCCCACTGGTAGCCGAGTTAGGTAGACCCAAAGGCCACCTGGCAGGCGGCATTCAGGAGTTCGGCTTGGGCGGCAGTCTTAGGCTCCTCCCCATTCATCGTTCCAGCATTGCAATCGGCGCTGAGTTGGTAATTGCTACCGTCGGCTTGCACCACAAACGTCACGACGGATTGGCCACTGGGCTGGACGGAGCCGTAGTAAAGCGAGTAATTACTATTGGGCACAATAATCGTGTTATCGTTATCAGCGATAGCCCCATTTACTGCATTATTAATGATGGCTGCGGTGGTAAGGGTGCTAACACCCCAGAGCGCAGCTCGTGCACCCCACCATCCCCATGCAGGGGTTGACCAACCGCCATACCAGCCATAGGCCCAGGGGCGGGCAACGCCCCAGCCCGGCCTTGCCCAGCCTGGATTCACATTGACCGTATTGATGTTGACCTGACGATTCCAATTGCGGTTGACATCGCGGTTGACATTGCGGTTGACGTTGATAGTTCCGCTGCGATTGCCGCTGCGATTGCCGTTGCGATTGCCGTTGCGATTGCTATAGGCCCGATCCAGAGAAGGTCCTGGGCTTGCCCCAGGCCCCACTTGGCTGCTCCAGCCGCCGCTGGGGCGAGTGGAGCCGCGGTTGAAACCAGCCCCAGCAGCGCTGAACCCGTTATTGGCCCGGCTGCCGCTGCGCTGACCACCACCAGCTCCACCACCACCCCGGCCTCCACCCCGGGCAACCAGGGAGTCGGCCGGAGATAGAACTGCAGTGGGCACCTCGGGGGTTATTCGCCTAATGGCCAGGGTATTGGCCAGGGCAGAGCCAGACGGGGCGGCCATCAACGCCGCTAATGCCATTCCCAAGGCAGCACGGGCATCCTTCATGGGGCCACCTTCTGGCAGCCATCGTCGTAACAGCTCAGGTTGATCCGGCCGTCCTTGCCAAAGACCACCTGCACCAGATCGCGACCGGCCATGGCCTCGGGGCGGTCCTCCTGAACACTGTTGAGGTAGTTGGGGTTCACCACGCAGAGATCACTGCCGTTGAAACACACCGTGTTTCGGGAGAAACGGGCGGCCGCGGAATTGAGGAAAAGCCACCCCTTGGTCTTGGCATCCCAGCGCTCCATCCGCACCGGCTGGTCGGTAACGCGAATGGTTTCGGTGGTGCCGCCAATGGTATGGCGATACAGGGTGGCGCCCTTTTCGTTGATGGCCTCCACCTGGCAAGGCCGGGGATTGCCTGCGCCCAAACTGCATTGGGTCTTGAGCTTGTAGAGAACCTCGCCCTTTGCCACCAGGGGAGCGCCAAGCAGGCTCGCCGCCAACAAAGCCAGGAGCCCATGGCGACAGGTGGGGATCGAGACGGTAGTCATACAAGTGGGAAAGGCCCTGGACTGGTGGAGAGCCAAATCGGTGATCCAATCCTGACCAGGTCGCCCTCTGTTGTCGGCGGGCTGCGGTGTTTCTGCATGAAGTGCCCTCGAGCTAGGGCAACCCGGTTTCGTAGGCCAATCCAGCGCGAGCCAGGTTCCAACGATGCAAAGCCGCAGCTTCCGCCGAGCGGGCCGCCTGCAGATTCCTTTGGGCAATCAGGCAGTCAGTAATCGGCGCAATTCCGGCGCGAAAGCGCAGCAGGGCATCCGCCACTGCCACCTTGCCGGCGCGAACTGAGGCAGCTGCCGCGTCGATCTGGAGTCCGGAGGCCCCATGAATCGCAAACCAGCTCTGCACGCTTTGGGTGATGGCCTGTTTGGCAACGTCGATGGCCACAGCGCTTTGCTCCACCCGCCGCTGGGCCAATGCCGCTGATTGCTGGCTCACTCCCCCATCGAACAACGGTTGACGCACATTGACGAGGGCTCCCACGTCGTAGAAGGTGCCCGACAACGAACTGCTCGCCCCTTCGCCCTGCACGTTGAGCCTGTCGCCATTGAAGCCTCCGCCCAGCAGCAGCCCAACGCTGGGGAGAAGGCTTGAGCGGGCCAGTCGCACCGAGGCGAGCTGGGCCTGGCGCTGGTATTCCAACGCTTCCAGACTGGGCCTCTGCTTCAGCGACTGGTCGAGGGTGGCGCCCAGGGAGAGGGACCAAGCCTTCGTGCGCTGTAAAGAATCAGTGATGGCTAGCTGCTGGTTGGCTGGTTCGTTCAACACCCGGGCCAAGCTGCTGAGGGCGATCTGCCGTTGGGCTAGGGCATCGGCAAGGCCAGCTCGATCGGTTTGCCATAGGGCTTCGGCCTGGGATGTATCAATGCGGGCGGCCAATCCCACGCGGCGAATGGCCCGGGCATTGGCCAACAAGGTGCTGGAAAGATTGACCGATTGCTGCCAGACAGGGATCAAGGCATCCGCAAGTTGGGCATTGAGATAGGCACTTTCGATCTCAAATCGGGTGCGCCGTTGCTGCTCAGTCAACGACGCTTGTGATGCAGCAAGGTTGGCTTGGGCGGATTGTTTTAGCGGACCTCGGCCAAAATCCAGTAGGGGATAATTGATGGCCAGCCCCACATTGGCGAAGCTGTTCTGCAGATTGGCATAGCCATTGGTGTTCACGCTGAGGTTGATATCGCCAATGGTGGGGACATTGGAGATGAACCCGATACTCGTACCAACCTGGGCATAGGTGCCCAGGGCCACCAGATCCAACTTGGGCAGGAAGCGCGTCTTGGCCAAACCCAGCAGTGCCCTGTTCTCCTCAACAGCCAACTGGCTGGATTGAAGGGCGAGGGCGTTTTCCATTCCCCGTTTCAGCGCCTCATTGAGGCTCAGGGATAGGGGCTTCACCGCGCTTGGTTCAACGTCCTGGGCTGTGGCGACCGCACCAGCCGACCACAAGCAGAAGGTCAAGCCCAAGGCACTCAACCAGTGACTTCGGCCCAAGCTCAACGGTTTTGCTTGATCGGTACGGGTACCCTAATAGCACTCTTTTTCCGTTTCGTGGAGCTGGCCCCTCGCCTTCTGCCCATGGCTTTGGTGAGCTGCCTGTCAGCTGCCTGGGCCGTCTACCCCGGGGTCGCCGTGAAGGTGGAAGGCAGTGCCGTTTTCCTTCAGCCCGATAGCCGGGTGGGGGTCTACGCCCGCTCGGCCGGCCAGGTGCAAGCGGTGCGCACCCAGGTGGGCCAAGGGGTTCGCCAGGGTGAGGTGCTCCTCACCCTCGATCGCATCGACCAGGCGGCTCCGGGGAAAGGGTTTGTTGCCGCCAACCCCGATGCCTTGGGGCGGCAAGAGCGGGCCATCGACCGCCAAGAGGAGGCAGCGCGGGCCCAAATCGCTGCGATTCAAACCACCAACCAGCCTGTTTTTCAACAACTCAAGGCGCTTCAAACGTTGCGAAACCAGGAGGTCATTCCCCGCTACAGCCCCCTCTGGGTCGGCGCCCAAGATCTCTACCTCCGCAACCAAAGCCAGGTCAAAGCCTTGGAAGGCCAACTGGCTTCCCTGGACGCATCCAGGGCGGAATTGGAGGCCCAACGGCTTAGCCAAGCGGTGGTTGCTCCGCGAAGCGGACGCTTGCTCAGCCTCTCGGTGGCCCCTGGCCAGGCCCTCATCCCAGGCCAACGGGTGGGCACCATTGGACCCGGACCCAACCCCCAGCGGGGTTTGCGCAAGGCCGTGGCCCTGTTTGGTGATGCCGATGCCACCAGGCTGCGCGTGGGCCAACGCCTCCAGCTGGAGCCTTTGTTGCAAACCCGCGATCGCTATGGCGGCAGCGCCCAGCGCTATGGGGTGGTTGAGGGCCGGATTGCCTCAATCACCCCTTCCAGCGCAGATCCTTCGGAGGTGAGCCGCGTGGTGGGTGATCCCGATTTGGCCGTGAGTTTGATGACCCGAAGCCGCCAAGCAGCGTTTGGGGAGGGCGGCGACCCCGTAGCCACCACTGGGGACAAAATCACAACGCCGGTGGTCATCGTGACCGTGGAATTAGAACCTGCTGCGACTCCCAGTGGCTTGACCTGGAGCGGTGGGCCTGGGCCCAACCTGGCCCTCGAAAATGGAACCCCAGCCAAGGCCAAGGTGACCGTTGAGCGCCGCCCGCTGGTGAGTTTTGTGATGCCGTTCTTACGTTGGATTGGTGGAGCTGAACGATGAAGAGCGATCCCGTGACCCATCAACGCTCGCTTTGGTTGCGTGCCTGGCGCCAACCAGGACCCTGGGCGGCCCTGGTGCTCCTTGGCATTGCCAGCGTGAGCGCGCCACCACGGCTTTGGTTCTGGGTGGCCCTGCTCGTCGTTGTTCTCCTTGTGGGCTGGATCCAAGCCCTAAAGCGGCCCGATTCCTGATGCTGCGCGCCGCGCTGGTGATTGGCTTGGCTGCGGCATTCACCAGCGCAGCTGCCCTTGGGCTCGGCCTTTCGGGAAGTTCCGTGGCCTTTGGGGCCGTGATTGCCGCAGTGGTGGTGCGACCCGATTTCAGCCGCTGGCCTGCAGCGCTCTACCCGGTTTTGCTGGGGATCGTCGCCCTTGGCCTGGCCATCGGCACCTGCCTTGGCCGGGCCTTGGCATCCGTTCCCCAGGTGTTTGTCTTTGGCTTGGTGGCCGCATTGATGCAAATGCTCACCTTGCTGCTGCCGTCCAAGTTGCGCTTACTGAGTGGCTCGCTTGCTGTCGTTGGCGTTTTGCCGTTGCTGAGTTCGAACCCGAGCTGGAGCTCCGCCAGAGACGAACTCCTCGCCATTGCCCTTGGTCTGGCGATTGGCACGGCTATGCAGATTCTTTTCACGCCGTCTACCCCCAGCCCGATCCCTGAACAAGGTCCGAAACCGCCCGAGCCGGCTACGGGTTTCAACCCCATGGCTGGCTTGCGCTCTCCATTCTTCTGGCGCAAGTTGATCTGTGCCAGCCTGGCCCTTGCCATAGGCCAAGGCTTGGGGGCTGTGGAGCCCAAGTACCTCTACTTCGGCGTGGTGCTGTTGCTGAATGACAGCATTGGAGATACCCTCTTCAAAGTGCGTGATCGCATGGTGGGTGTAAGCCTGGGCGTCCTGATGCCCTTGCTGGTGTTCAACACCATCGGAGGCGGAAGCTTCTCCAATGGGGTAGTCATGGGAGGCACGGCAGCCCTTGCCATGGCCCTGAACCAAATGCCCTATCTGCGTACGGCATTGATTTCCAGCGGCGTGGCTTTCATTGGCTATGGCCCATTGGTTACCTGGTATATCCCGAATCGATGGATTGATTATTCGATGGGCTGTGCACTCGCAGTTCTAACAGCCATTCTGATTTTCCCCAGCTCATCCCTCAAGCGATACAACGAGCTCCAAGCGCTGCCAGATACAACACCAGAGCAACTGTTAGAGTGCCTACCAGGAGCCCAAGAAGAAGCCCGACTTCTGGGCCTTCAACCCCCTTCAAGCGTGGGTAAGCGATGAACTGGAAATCCATGGGCTGGAAACAGTTGAAGTGGAAACAGTTCAGGTGGCTCCTAGTGGCCAGCATAGCTGCTGCGGGGATTGCCTTCAGTCGCTATCGAGCGACACCTCCAACGTCGAATTGCCCAGAGATTGGCACCGTTACGGGGATTGTCGTGGGGATGCTCGTTGCCACAACCATCATTCACACCTGGGTCACATCCGTACAGGTCGAGCTGAGTCACTCGGGACGGCTGAGTAGCTGGTGTGCAACCAGCAGTGGACGTCACCTCTTGGTCATTGCCATCGGAGCACTGATGACGGCAGCAACCTTGTTGCTAGACATTGTCCTATGGGCATGGGTGTATCGCCACGTCGGCGCCATTCATGGTCTGGAAGCAAGCCTGTATTTCTCAGGAATCACGTTTACTACCGTTGGCTACGGCGACATCATCCTGATCAAGTGCTGGCGACTCCTAAGTGTAGGTGAAGCAATCAACGGTGTACTCATGGCAGGCTGGAGCACGGCACAACTCATCTTTATTGTTCAGCGGGCGATGACGTTGCAGTTTCGCCATGAAGAGCTCAAATCAACTGACCAATTCCCAACTTAAACCTCCCGCCATTCCGCCATTACTAGCTCCAATTGGGCGATTCTTTGCTCGGGCGGCCCAACCAGTTCGATCAATCGAGGACCATCCGGATTGGGAAACAAATCAAAGCGACTCTCACGATAAATCTGTTTAAACATTGCATCCACATCATCCCGATAGGCATGATCCACAGGCCGAATGCCATCGTCCTCCATTTCCACAGGCCACTCCGCAGATTTGGGAACAAAAGCAAGAATGTCGAGGCGATCGAGAGACTCCCTGACAGCCGGAACCATCGATTCGACAAAACAGTTGTCGATATCCGATAGCCCCTGGGCTGCGGTATACATCGAGTAGGCAAGATAATCGACTGGTGCGCGATCAAAAATGACGTTGTCGGTGGCTAGGCAGTAGCGCTGAACCCGGCCAATATTGTAATAAAGCTGGAGGCAGTTCTGCAGCCTGGTTGAGGCTTCTCGAAATTCGATTGTGTAGGGGCCATGGAGGCTTAGGGCGCGGTAGGGCTCTTCTTCCCGCCGGTAGTTGGGGTGCCTGTCCACCCACTGGTTGACGACCGTTGATTTACCGAGGGAATGGGATCCTGTAATCGCAATGCGCATGGAGTTTTCGGCCCAGGGGCTGCTGGTTACTGACCGGAAACACCGCGGCCCAGCAAGAGGTCACGAGCTCCATTCACAAGCTGCATGGTGTCGTGCTCACCGCCCCGGTCCGGGTGGTGCTCCCCAGCGGCAGTCTTCCAAGCCCGGGTCACATCAACCTCCGTAATGCGGCCAGACAGGGGCAGATGCAAGCGCTGCCTCGCCACGATCGCATCGAGATCCGGGTGCTTGCCCAAGGGGCCCCAATCGGCCTTGCTCAGGGACGGCGCCCGCTTTTTGCCGCCTTTTCGCTTCGCTCCACGGGCTGGACTACCGCCACCGAATCCATTGCGAACCTCAGGGGGCTTCGCCTTGGGCTGCCGCCCTTCCTCCTCTGCCTTCCTGGTAACAACGAGGGCCATGGGCCGCATGTGCAGATCTTGGAACAATTTGAACGATCACGCATGGTTTCCGCAGCCACGCCCAATACACCCTCACTCTAAGGACCACTACCCGCTTGCAAGCCAGCAGCGGTGACCTTGAATGGCCCAACAGCACCACCATGCATGGCCTCCAACCACCGCTCCGACCACCTGGGCCTCAACACCTTTACGGAGGGGAAGCTTGTGGCCGCAAACCTGCCCACCGAGGTGCCCCGCAACCGCCTAGCCGACACTGGACTGGAAGCCAACCTGGCTTACCAAATCATTCACGATCACTTGATGCTTGACGGCAATGCCAGGTTGAACCTGGCCACGTTCGTGGGCACGTGGATGGAGCCCGAGGCGCGCCGCCTGATGGAGGAATGCGCCGATAAAAACATGATCGATAAGGATGAATATCCCCAAACAGCCGAGCTTGAGGAGCGCTGTTTACGCATCCTGGCTGAGCTTTGGCATGCCGAAGATCCCGCCAAGGCCATCGGCACCTCAACCACCGGATCGAGCGAAGGCTGCATGCTCGGCGGGATGGTGCTCAAGTGGCACTGGCGTCAGAAGCGCCAGGCCGCTGGCCTCGACGATCGCCGCCCAAATTTGGTGATGGGCACCAACACCCAAATTTGCTGGGACAAATTCTGCGCTTACTTTGATGTGGAACCTCGCATGGTTCCGATTACACCCACCCGGCTCCATCTCACTGGAGAAGAAGCCATCGCCCAATGCGATGAAAACACGATTGGGGTGGTTGGCATCCTTGGCAGCACCTTTGATGGCAGCTATGAACCCATCGCCGGCATCCAACGCTGCCTCGACGAGCTGCAGGAACGCACAGGATTGGATATCCCCATTCACGTCGATGCCGCCTCGGGGGGATTCGTGGCACCCTTCAATTCGCCCGACTTGCCGTGGGATTTCCGCCTACCTCGCGTGCAATCGATCAACACCAGCGGCCACAAATATGGTGGGGTCTTACCAGGTGTGGGCTGGGTTTTGTGGCGCGAGCAATCAGCCCTGCCTGAAGAGCTGCGTTTCAATGTGAATTATCTCGGCGGCGAGATGCCAACCATTGGCATGAACTTTTCGCGACCAGGCGCCCAGGTGGTGGGCCAATACTTCAACTTCCTCCACCTGGGCAGGAACGGCTATGCCCACCGCATGGCGGCCCTTGAAGCCATTGCCTGCCGGGTGGCTGATGGCATCGCCGAAATGCCCCAATTCCGGCTGGTTAGCCACCCCATGGGCCAACTACCAGTCTTTGCCGTCGAGCTGGATCCAGCTGTCACCAATTGGACTGTCTTCCAGCTCTCCGACAAGCTGCGCGAACGGGGTTGGCTGATTCCCGCTTACACCATGCCTGCCGATTGCGAGCAGATGGCCGTCCTGCGATTTGTGATCCGGGCAGGATTTAGCCGGGACATGGCCGAACAGCTACTCACAGACATGCAGCGATCCGTGCAGTGGTTTGAGAACCTCTCAGGCCCCATGCCCCAGCCCCAGACTCCGGAGCAGCATTTCCACCACTAGGCCTCACTACGCATCCAACTCCCCCAAATCCACCCTTGGCATCCCCCATTGAACCCAACACCTTTCAGCATTTCCTGATTGGTTTGCTGGCCATCGGCAACAACATCTCGGCCATCGGCGCCTTCCTGATTCAAACCAAAGGCTTACCCAGGGCCCAGGTTCAGCGCATGATTGCGATCACAAGCACAGCAAGTTTGCTGATGCTGTTGTTGTTTATGCAGTTCGGCACAGCCGTACTGGGTTTCTTTGGCATCTCGATCAGTTCCTTTCAAATTGCGGGCGGCCTCCTGCTCGGGGGCGTGGGCCTCGACATGATGAATGCCCGCCTATCCAATGATGTGGATATCAAGGCAGTCGATTCAAGCCTTGTTGATCGGCAAAACCTTGACAAATCCCAACTCTATGCGTCTGCAGTGGTGCCGATTGCGATCCCACTCACCGTTGGGGCTGGGACATTCTCCGCAGTCATTCTTTTTGCTGATATAGGAGCTCGAACTGGCTCCCAAGCCAGTCTTTTTTGTGCAATTTTGGCCCTGGTGGGACTGAACTATCTCGTCTTTCAGTTCAGCTCACGCATCGTCAAGTTTGTCGGCGAAGTGGGGCTCAGCGTATTCACCAAGATCATGGGCTTATTCACCCTTGCCATCGGCGTAGAATTCATCATTCGTGGCCTGACAAGCATCTACACAAGCCTCCACTAACAACGGAGACTGCCAAAAACAAATAGGCATCTCAGAAAATTATTTAAAAATTGAATATCGGCTCGCCCATTCAATCCTTTGATCACTTATGGATAACCACATCCACCCCTGATGTTCGGCGCTTGACCAACACACCAGTGTCGTGTTCGCCGCGGTGCAACTGGAGATCGATTTCCTCATCGCCCAAGCGCAGACCATGGATCTCCAAAAGGTTGATGTGCTCCGGCAAAACGGGATTGCGAAACAGCACACTCACCCTCCCCGTCTCCGGTTCGCGGCCCATATGCATTCCCGTGATCGCTTCCAGCAAGCCAAAGGCCGTGCCACTGGCCCAAGCCTGGGGGCTACAGGCCACGGGGTAATGGGTGGGCCCTTCGTCGGGCTGCCTGGGAAAGCCACAAAACAACTCGGGCAGGCGCGACAACGGCATCGAGCGAGCCGTGTCAAACAGCCCCGTTAAAACCCGCATGGCCTCACCGCTATAGCCGTAACGGGCCAAACCCATGGCAATCAGTGCGTTGTCGTGGGGCCAAACCGAGCCGTTGTGATAGCTCATCGGGTTGTAGCGGGCCTCCCGCTCATCCAGGGTGCGAATGCCCCAGCCGTTGAAAAAACTGGGCCCCAGGAGTTGACGCGCGATCGAACTGGCCGCTTCCGGGCTGGCAATACCTGTCCAAAGGCAGTGGCCCGCATTGGATGAACGCACGCAGCAGGGTTCACCGGCCCCATCGATGGCCAAGCCATAGGTTCCAATTTCTTCGCACCAGAACGCCTTTTCAAAACGCCGCCGCAGCATGGCTGCCTCGGCAAGCAGTTGGTCGGCTGCTGCCCTGTTGCCCCATTGGCGCTGGATGGCCGCCATCGCCAACCGGGCTCCGTAGCTGTAGGCCTGCACCTCACAGAGGGCAATTGAGCCTTCGGCCAAACGACCATCGGCATGGTGCACGGCATCGTCGGAATCCTTCCAGCCCTGGTTGCGCAGACCACCCTGGGCCGCACAGCTGTACCGCAGAAAACCATCCTTCTCGCGGGATTCCGCCTGGCGGATCCAGGCCATCGCCGCATCCAAGGCGGGCTTCAGCTCGGCAATAAAAGCCTGGTCTGCCGTGCGCTGCAGGTAATCGCTGGCCAGGATCAAAAACAGGGGCGTGGCGTCGACGCTGCCGTAATACTGGGCGAAGGGAACCTCCTTGAGCGCCGCCATTTCTCCCAAGCGGGATTCGTGCAGGATCTTGCCGGGTTCGGCATCACTGGCAGGATCCAGATGGCGGGCCTGTTGTTGGGCTAAAAACCCCAGGACCCCCCGGGCCAAGCGGGGTTCAAACAACAGCAACTGCCTGGCCGTGATTAAACCGTCACGGCCAAAGGGACAGCTAAACCAAGGCACCCCGGCATAGGGATAGAGCCCATGCTCCAGGTGGCTGGAAAGCAGATGCACATCCGAGTAGGACCGCGCCATCCAGCCATTGAAGGCTGGGTTATCGCTATGCACACTGGCTGAACGTCGGCGGGCATCGCGAAAGCGATCAATCGTGGCACTCAAACCACGATCAAAGGCCTCTTCAGGGCCGTCATGGCCCACGCCCGACTGCAGGGCAAAATCAAGCACCAAGCAGACCCTGGTGGGCTGCTTCGGCTCCAGTTGCAGCGAGAGGCCCATGCTCTCCTCATCAATGGCATCGACTGGGCCAGAGATCCGCACCATCGTGCAGCGGGAGCAATCATCGAGACCGTGGTAAATCGCCTCTAGACCATCGGGGGTCAAACTATGGACAGTGCGTCCACGCTGGGGGCGCTGATAGCCCCTCACCTCGAAAATATCGCGAAAATCGGTATCAAACAGCAATCTGATAGGCACACATAGAGGTGCCTCTGCGTAGCTAGTAAAATTAATCTGCTGCAAAAAGGATGTGGCCGTAAGAATCGAGCTCCGCTCCAGGTGAACCGTGCCATCTTGGTTGCTGAGATGGCTGACATGGACCCCCATCTCTCCACGCTCTGTCGAGCTCAGCACATTGGCAGGATGGTCCCAAAGCAAAAGCTCAAGTCGGCTGACATGGCGCATCCCACGATAAAAGATGCCTGAATCAGGATGGGTTACGGGGTTGATTTCTGCCCTGGAATCAAGCATGGCGAATGTCTCACCATTTTTGAGAACAAAGGGCGGCAGCTGATCATGTGGCATGGGTCAACACTTCATGGGTAAGTAACCCAGGTCGTCTCATGCCGCGATCACTTTGGGCCTGGATCTGGTGGCCATAGAGACGCTCGTACTGCTGGGCCACGCGGGTGATGCTGAACCGTTTCTCAAAATCACGGCGCACCACCGCCCGATCCAAGCGTTCGATCATGCGAACGGCGGCCACAGCTTCCGCAACCGAATCAACCAAAATCCCATTAATTCCCTGGCGAATCACTTCGGGTGTTGCCCCATTTCTCCAGGCAATCACTGGCGTTCCACAGGCATTCGCCTCAATCATCACCAGACCAAAAGGCTCTTCCCAATCGATTGGAAAGAGGAGCGCCAAGCTCTTACTGAGCAACTCCTGCTTCCCCGCATCATCAATCTCTCCCAAGAACTCCACCAAAGGATTATCCACAAGTAGCGGCTCTATGGATTCCCGGTAGTAAGCCTCTTCCGTAGAATCGATCTTAGCGGCAACCTTCAAAGGAAGGCCCAACTCCGTTGCAATCGCGATCGCCCGATCCAAACGCTTTTGCGGAGAAATCCTGCCCACAAAAGCCAAATAATCACTTGGGGAATAATCTGGCTTGTAGAGATCAAGGGGCAATCCGTGATAAACAGTGCCGAGCCAATTGACATCGGCGAGGGGATGTCTTTGGGCCTCGGAGATCGAGACCAGGGGGATCTGATTAAACCGGGTAAACAACTCCCTTTGACCTGGCCCATCGAGGGGGCCGTGCAAGGTCGTGAGGTGTGCCACGGGCAGACGCGACATCAGGGGGTAATGGGCAGGGCCGGTATGAAAATGGAGGATGTCGAAGCGATCCCATAAATCGGCAACCTCATCTATCTGAATGAGTTCGGGAACCACAGGATCACCGCAATAACCGGCTTGCCGAAGGGCCTCGGGCACCGATGCAAAGAGCTCAGCACTTGTGGAGGAGTCACCGCTGGCAAAGAGGACCACGTCGTGTCCACGGCGCACCAATTCTTCCGTGAGATAGTGCACCACCCGCTCCGTTCCCCCATAACAGCGAGGTGGCACGCTCTCAAACAAGGGGGAAATTTGACCGATTCGCATTGCGCTCCGCCGGAGTGGATCCCGCCTATCAAGATCAGCGCGGTTAGCTCTGGTCTAGCCAGGTTGCATCCGACTGGGCCTGCCTAGTCAGATCTGGGGCGAAGGCGACGCAGGCACCTGGCGGGGGGGCGCTGCTGGGCGATAGGCGTCGCAGGGAGGGTATGCGACTTGCGACTATTAGAATTGTGTACACATCATTCATGACTTCTCGAGCAGCCCTTAGCCGAGAGTTTTTTAAAGTGCTGGAGCAATCCAAACTGCCGTGAGCAAAAAATTTGGTTCATTGGCATCGCTTGGTTCATTGGCCTGGGTCCTGGCGATGCCAGCGACGCTGCCAATTGCCCCAAGCCTGGCCCAGGGCCAACCCAGGGTCCGGCTTGGGGCCCCGGCAAGGACGGTGATCGTGCTGCAAGGCGACACTCTCGAAGCCATCGCCCATGCCTATGGCGTCAACTTGGAGGCCCTGATCCAGCGCAACGGGATTCAAGATCCAAGCCTCTTGCAAATTGGCCAGAAACTGCTGCTCCCCCCGCCACCACCGGGGGGAGCAATCCAAACCCAGCCAGTTACCAAGGGCAGCGAAGCCATCGCACCGCCGCCACCGCAGGGGAGCGATGGCAGCTCCGCGGCCGCCCTTTTGCTGAGCCCCGCCGAACGCCGCGACCGGGCCGAAATCAACCTGCGCGATCAAAGCGGGCGCAGCCGCTGGAAGTGGTTCGGCGCCACGGCAGTCGACTGGGCCGGTTGGACCTTGCATCCCGGTGGCGTGCGAATCACCTTGGTGAAACCGGCGATCAAGGATGTGGGCCTGCGCACCTCCAGCGCCACGGGCATCGGCGTGCAATGCGAAAGCCTGCGGCAAACCTGGCGCATCGATGGCAACTGGAGCCCGTGGACAACCCCGCAGCAAGGTTCGGTCGGCCAAAAGATTGTGCTGGATCTCTGCAGCAACACCCTGGAGGGCCCAGCCGTTCCCGTGGCTCCACTGCCCTAGGTCGCCGCGTTATTGGCCCATCAGCTCAAGAGCATTACCTTGTGATCTTTAGAGCTCATAACCCGCGATGGCCAAGCTTCAACGGCTCTTCCCTGCCCTATCTGCCGCTTGCCTCATTCTTGGCTCGGGTTATGCCTACGCCCAAACTCCTACCGCCGCACCGACTGCAACTCCAGCCCCAGGCAGCCCTAATCCCCTAACCATGAAGCCCGCAACCGGCACGTCGATCACCGACATGTCCCTATCCCATGCGGTAAACATCTGTGAGCTGGCCATCATCGCCAAGGTGCCAGTGCAAACCAGCCTGGCCACAGCTGCCCGGGCCATGGCCTTTGTGATTAAGACAAAATATGGCTCCCAGGTGGCCAGCACCGCCACCCTTACCTCCGAACAAATGTTCGATGGGTCCCTGATCGAAATCGTGACCAAAGTGAACAGCGGTTGTCTCACCAAGCTCAGTACCACCGATCAGAAAACCGTCAAAACCCTCGTTAAGGGCATCAATGCCGCGGCCGCGCTGCAGCCTGCCCCCTAAACGCCCTGCGGCTCACCAGCCGGCCCAACGGATCGGCAGCGCAAGCCCATGCCCCTTCTTTTCCACACCCCAGCGACCCGGGCGACCCTGAAGGCCTACGGCCAGTTGATCCAACCCGTGGCCGATGGGATGCCCTTTGGCAGCTCCGATGCCGATCTTTCCTTTCAAGGAGGTCCGATCCGCTTCTGGGTGATGACGCTCCAGCACCGCATCCCTGAGGTGCGCAAGCTCACCAGGCATGCCTACTGCAGCCAATGCCTGGCCTCAGCCGATGCAAAGCCGTGGTGGATCCTGCTGGCGCCCCCTGATCCGACGGCATCGCAGCCCGATGCCGAAGCAATTCGCCTGTTTCGGATTAATCCCGGCCTGGCACTGAAGCTGCACGTGGGCACTTGGCATGCGGGCCCCTATTTCCAGGAGGCCAGTGCCCGCTTCTTCAACCTGGAATTAGCCGATACCAACAGCAACGACCACACCACCTCAAAACTGCCTGAGCCCCTGCACTTTGCGATGACAACCCCATAAACACCTCCTGGTCCTCGACGCAGCCAGGAATGCAAAGCAGATTGGTTTGCACTTGACCCTGCCCCAGCCATGGGACCTCGGATTGTTGCCCCGGAGCAGCTCAAGGCCTACCGCTTCCAGCCCGGCGATCACTGTCGCCTCGCGATCGTCTCCGATCCCGAGGCCACGGGCACCAACTTGACCCTGTTGCTGGAGATCCACGATCCCAGCGATCGGGTACCAGCCCATCGGCATCACCAGGCGGTGGAGCTGTATTTCATCCTGCGCGGTCAGCTGCTATTCCACGTGGAGGGTCGCACCATCACCGCCAGCACGGGCGACAGTGTGATGGTTCCCGAAGGGGCTCTCCATGACTTTGAAAATCCAGGCCCGGGTCGCACCTACATCCTCTCCGTCCTGAGCCGCGATGACGGATTTTCAAAGCAATTGCAAGCCTCGATCCCAACGCCGATGGATGCCGAAGACCTACAGGTTTTGCGCAATCTCTAGGCCCCTGGTCTGCTTCGATGCCTAAGACCACGCCGCCCGATCCGGTTTGGGTGCAACGGTTGACGCGGGTTGACCAACCCGATGGACCGCTGGCGGATCTGAGTTTTGCCGTTAAGGACCTCATCGCCGTAGGGGGATTGGTCTGCGGTAGCGGCAATCCCCACTGGGCAGCCCGGCAGAAGCCCGAGCCCCACCATGCTGCCGTTGTGGCCCAATGCATTGCAGCGGGAGCTCACTGCGCCGGCACCGTGTGGTGCGATGAATTTGCCTTTGGCCTGAGCGGCGAAAACCCTTGGGCGGGCACTCCGCAAAACCCCCAAGCTGCGGGCGGCCTCCCAGGCGGATCCAGCAGCGGCAGTGCGGTTGCGGTGGCCAACGGGGACGTGGACTTTGCCCTAGGCACCGACACTGGTGGTTCGATCAGGGCGCCCGCCAGCTGGTGTGGGCTCTGGGGATGGCGCCCCAGCCATGGCTTGATCTCCCTGGAAGGGGTGGCCCCCTTGGCGCCATCCCTCGACGTTGTGGGTGTGTTTTGCCGCGACCCTTCCACCCTCGCCCGCATCGCCCAGGTGCTTGGTCCGATCGCCGAGCCACGCCCAAGCCACCGTTTCCCTCCAGCAGGCCATGGGAACGTTCGTCAACTGATCTGGATTTCCGAGCTCTGGGAGCTTGCGGATCCCGAGGTGCAATCCAAGCTGCACAAGGCTGCCCAATCCATGGGCGCTCGGCTGAATGCCCCCTTGGTGGAGAAGCCTCTTGCCGCTTTTGGCTTCAGCGACTGCTCCGAATTGCTCCAAACCTTCCAGGCCATCCAGTGGCATGAGATCGCCCAAAGCTTGGCGATGCTGCCCGCTGATTTACCCAAAGGCCCGATCCTCTCCAACAATCTCGAACGGGTCGCCAACCGCGATTGCAGCCTCTACCCCCAGGCCTTAAGAACCCGCGCCCACCTTCAAGCCGCCTGCACCAGAGAACTCGAACAGGCCCTCTTGCTCTTGCCTGTCACCCCGTGCAGCGCCCCCCCATTGGGCAGCCTGAACCATGACCGCAGGACAAGCAAGGTGCTGCAGTCGATGTTGTGCCTCAATGCCATCGCCGGCCTGGGCGGTCTCCCCGAGCTCTCAATTCCCATCGGCCCCAACAGCTCCGGCCACCCGATCGGACTGGGCGTTCTGGCAAGCGCAGGTCAGGATCACTGGCTGATCCAGTGCAACCAAAGCGCCATTGCCCCCTGAGCGCAACGGAGCCTAAAAAGGCAGGACAACAGCACGTTGGTCAAAAGCGGTGAGAGAGAACCAGGCCATCGGCGCCCCCCGCTGGTGGGTGGCCAGCGATTTCGATGGTTTTTTGGGGCTGGGCCTCGACAACCTGATTCAGATCCTGCTGATCATGGGGCTGTGCCGCGGCGTGCTCGGCTACCCGGACGCCCTGATCTTTGGCACCATCCTCCCCGCCACGGGGATCAGCCTGGTGGTTGGCAACTTTGCCTATGCCCGCCAGGCGTTCCAACTGGCCAAAAGGGAACAGCGTGCTGATCGCACGGCCCTGCCCTACGGCATCAACACGGTGAGCCTATTTGCCTACGTGTTTTTGGTGATGCTGCCGGTCAAGCTCGCCGCCCTGGGCCAAGGTTTAGGGGAAGCAGACGCCGTGCGGCTGTCGTGGCAAGCGGGGCTCGTAGCTTGCCTGGGTTCGGGGTTGATTGAAGCCTCCTGTGCCTTTGGAGCCGATCTCCTACGGCGCTGGCTGCCCCGGGCAGCCCTGCTCTCCACCCTGGCTGGCATTGCCCTGGGCTACATCTCCCTGGGCTTTTTGCTGCGCACCTATGCCCACCCTGTGGTAGGGCTGGCGGTGCTTGGGGTGATCTTGATCACCTACTACGGAAAGGTGCGGCTGCCCTTGCCTGGGGGTTTGGTTGCCGTGTTGGTTGGCATTCCCTTGGCCTGGGCCAGTGGGCTGATCTCGATTGATGCAGCCAGCTGGAGCACCAATGCCCAGCAAGTGGGCTTGAGGATTCCCCATCTGGAAGTGGGCAGCCTCTGGCAAGCCCGGGGCCAACTGCTCCCCTGGCTGGGGGTGATCGTGCCGATGGGCCTGTTCAACGTGCTGGGGTCCCTCCAAAACATTGAAAGCGCCGAGGCAGCTGGGGATCGCTACCCGGTGCGCAGCTCCTTGCTGATCAATGGGATCGGCACCTTGGCCGCAGCAGGGTTGGGGTCCTGTTTCCCCACCACCATTTATATCGGCCACCCTGGCTGGAAAGCCATGGGGGCCCGCATTGGCTACTCCTGGTTGAACGGCGTGGTGATGGGCGTGGCCTGCCTCAGCGGCATCTTTGGGTTGGTGGGACAGCTGGTGCCGATTGAAGCGGGGATGGCGATCGTGCTCTACATCGGGATTGTGATTGCGGCGCAAGCCTTCCAGGCCACCCCAACCGCCCACGCCCCTGCCGTTGTGATCGGCCTCCTGCCTGGCCTGGCGGGCTGGGGATCGTTGATGCTCAAGGCCGGGCTAAGGGCAGGTGGTGCGGGCACCAGCGCCGAGCCATTCGGGCCCAGTTTGATTACCACCCTGGCCCAAGCCGATGTATGGGCCAGTGGGGCCTTTGCCCTGGAGCAGGGCCAAATCATTGCGGCCATGCTCCTGGCGGGATTGCTGGTGTTTGTGATTGAGCAACGCTTCCTGGGCGCCAGTGCCTGCGCCCTCGCAGCAGCGCTGGGTTCTTGGTTTGGCGTGATCCACGCCTGGCAATTCAGCCAGGCCGACACCGTGCTCCAGCTGGGCTGGGGTGTGGGCAGCCGCTGGGCCCTGGGCTATGCCCTCATGGCCGTGATGTTGGCCCTCAGCCATCTAGCGGTCCGACGGCCGCCCGGCCACAAGCCATAGGCCTGCGGGTAGGAGCAACCAGGGCAACCAACCGGCATCGAAGACCCATCTGCCGATATGCACAAGCGGCGAGAACACCAAGTGGCCAAGCCCCAGGGTGATGAAGAGCACCAAGAGAAGGGCAGCCATCGCGATCGCCTAGATCCCTGCAGGCAGTAGAGCACCGGCGCGGAGCACCTGCCAGCCGCCTGGGGCTGCCTCGCTCTGGTGCCATGCCAGCACCGTGCTCGCTTGACCATCCCCCGGCGGCCAGGGCAGGGGGCCCAGCATCGCCAGGCCAGGAAACATCCGGGCAGCGTCTTCTGGCGTGGCCGCTGGCTGTTCCCCAGAAGGATTCGCGCTCGTGGTGGCCAGCGGCCCACTGCAGCGCAGGAGCTCCCGGGCCCTGGGGCAGGCCGGTACCCGAAGCCCCAGGCTGGTGCCTCCCGGATGGAGGGCCTGGAGGGTGGGTCCCTGGGCTGGGAACACCAGGGTGAGGGCCCCAGGCCAACCCTGCTCAGCCATCGCCAACCACTCCTGACGCCAGGGGAGCCCGAGCGAACCCTGCAACTGCTCCAGATCAGCGCCCATCAGGATCAAGGGCTTGTCGGCGGGTCGCTGCTTCAAGCGCCAGAGCTCGGCTGCCTGGGCAGGGCGGGCCGCCAGGGCAGGCAGGGTATCGGTGGGAAACAGCGCCGCCTCGCCGGCGGCCAGCCAAGCAGCCAAATCCTGGGGCCCCAGCAACCGCTCCAAGCCAAGTCCACTCACAGTTTCAGCCCTTCAAGTCCAGCGACTGGGGGGCGCCGGGCGGCGGCAAAGCGCTGGATCCCCTCCAAATCCGGGTAACTCCTCACCAGCTCCAACCCCGCATCCAGCAACACCCCCTGAACTGCCAGGCTTTGGTCGTGGTGGTGCTCCAGCAGCAACCAGCCACCTGGAGCCAAGGCCTTGGCGGCCCCATGGCCAATGGCGCGAATCCCATCAAGGCCATCGCGGCCCCCATCCAGGGCCCCGGCCGGTTCGTGGTCGCGCACCACCGAATCCAAGGCCGCCCAAACGGCCGTGGGGATATACGGGGGATTGGAAACCACCAACTCCAGCTGCCCCCAAAAAGACTGCAGCGGCTCCCACCAGCTGCCCAGCAGCAGCTCAACCGAGGCCATGGGCCCCTCTCTTGGGCTTTGAAAGTTGCCGGTGGCGATGGCGATGGCTTCCGGGCTTTGCTCCACCGCAAAACCCCGGCTCCCTGGCCAAGCCCGCGCCAGTGCCAGGGCTAAACAACCCGACCCCGTGCCCAAATCAGCCCAAAGCCCTGGCCCGCGGCCACCCATCAGTTCCAGGGCAAACTCGACCAGCAACTCCGTTTCCTGCCGGGGGATCAACACGCCTGGGGCCACCTGCAGCTGCAAATCGCGCCACGGACAGAGACCCACCAGGTATTGGAGGGGTTCAGCCCATCGAAGATGGCGATCCCAAAGGGCCGCCAAGGCATCCAACGACCTGCTGAGGGCCACCTGGCGGCCGGGGTTCAGGTGCAGGAGCTGGAGCTCCTGCCAGCGCAGATCGCCACCCAAATCAAGCAACCAATCAAGATCACTGGATTGGCCGCCCTTCGCCAATTGCTCCTGGCGCCAGAGCAAGATCTGCTGGCCTGGGTGCAGCTCAGCCAAGAGGGACTCACCAAAAGGAGGATTGCCGCTGCACTCCTGGGTCATGGGCAGATTTTAAAGGGGACTCCAGCAGAGGCCAGGCTCCGCCCGCAGCTCCCCGGCCAATTCCAGCTGAAGCAGGCGTGAGGCCAGGGTTGCCGCCGGCTGATCCAAGGCCAGGCAGAGCTGCTCTAAGGACGCACCCTGCCCCACGGCCACCATCAACTCTGGATCCGGGCGCACCGCCGCGAGGCGCCGAGGGCCTGCTGGCTGGGCAGGTCCTGGGGCTGCCAAGGGACCAGGACCCAACTGGCGAATCAAATCCGCCGGATCCAGGAGCACACTGCGGCCCTGGGCCAACAGACGATTGCTCCCCGCCGCGGAGGCTTTCCCCGCATCCGCTGGCACCACCCACAGGGGCAATTGCTCGCGCCAGGCCAGCTCAGCGGACAGCAGCGCGCCACTCTTGAGCGGGCATTCCACCAGCACCACGCCTGAAGCCAGGGCCACCTGCAGCCGATTACGGGCCGCGAAGTGGCCCGCCTTCACGGGAGCGCCAGGCCCCTGCTCACTCACCAACAACCCGGAGCTCCCTACCTGGCGCTGCAATTCAGCGTGATGACGGGGGTAAACCCGCTCCAGGGGCGTACCCAGAACAGCCACGGGCCTTCCGCCTTCGGCCAAGCAGCCCCGGTGGGCGGCCCCATCAATCCCTTCTGCCAACCCACTCACCACCGGCCAGCCAGCCTTGGCCAAAGCGGCACCAATCGCATGGGCCATCGACTGGCCATGCAGCGACGGGCGACGGGTCCCGACGACGGCAATGGCCCGGCGAGCCTGCAAGAGGGGCCAAAGCGATCCCTGGCCCTGCCAATAGAGGGCCATGGGGGGCCGCTCAAGCTCACCCATGGCACGGGGGAAAGGCGCGTCGCCCGGCAGCAAGACTCGCCGGGCAACGCGCCTGCGGCGCAACTGATCCAGGGGCTCGGGGCCCCAGCGCTGCCGGTAGTGGCTCAAGCGCTGGCCAAGCCTGGGACCAAAACCCGGCAAGGCCTCAAACAAGCCGATCGGGGCCTGCCACGCCTCAGCCCAAGAGCCAAACAGGGCCTGAATTTGGGCCAGCCGCGACCATCCCAGCCCCGGACAGCCGCTCCATAGCAACCACCAGAGCCGGCTCTGCTCCGGCCAGGACTCCCGCCCAACAAAACCTCCCCCCGGGAAGCACAGCAACGCACCCATGTCATCAGTACATCTGTACTGAAAGCCTAATGCGGGCCGCGCGCCAGATCGTCAACGGCGGCAGCCAATTGGGCCGGCAGACGCCGCAGCACCTTGCGGCTCCCAGGGCCCGCCGAGCAATCCACCAAAACCAGATCCACCAGGGCCTCGGCAGCCACGGTGCCACTGGGCGCCACAAACCAACTCCGCCAGGGCAACCTCACACCCCTGCGGGGCAGCACCTCGCTCCACAGCTGCACGGCATCGCCGTGGAGCAAGGCCTGCTTGTAATCAATGGCCACATGCACCAAGGGGAGTTCGAGCCCCTGGGCAGACAGATCGCTGTAGGCCAATCCAACGGCCGCCAAAGCCTCCACCCGGGCCTCCTCCAGCCAGGCCAGGTAGGCGCCATGCCACATCACGCCAGCATGGTCGGCGTGTTGCGGCAGCACCCGCCGCTCCAAGAGCCACCCCCTGGGCGGATGGGACTCCATCACGGTCTGCATGGCGGCTGCTCCCAACCCACGGATGGGCCATAGGCTGCCCCAGAGCCGAGGGTGAATCGCGTGTTTCGCAACGTTTTAATTGCCGACTCCGGCAAAGGCCATGTCGAAGAGATGGTTCGCATGTTGCGCGACATCCCCGCCGTGCGCCAAGCCCGCCTCAACCTGCTGCATGTGGTGCCCGAGCAGGCCGGTGAAAGCTTCACCGAGCACTCCCAAAAGGCTGCCGGCATCGTGGCCGAAGCGGTGCAACGGCTCGGGCTCAACCCCAGCGACGTGAACACGATCATTCGCCAGGGCGACACCAAGCAAACCGTGCTCCAGGTGGCCGATGAGCTCGATAGCGATCTGATCGTGATGGGCTCCCGGGGCATGAGCCGGCTGCAATCCATCCTGAGCAATAGCGCCAGCCAATACGTCTTCCAGCTCTCCACCAGGCCGATGTTGCTGGTGCGCGACGACCTCTACATCCGCCACATCAACCGCGTGCTGGTCACCATCGACGGCACCGGTGTCGGGGATGACGCCCTCAAACTGGCCTGCGAACTGGTGCGCGATATCCCAGGCGGCATCCTTACCGGAGTCCACGTGAGTCGCCAAGACATCACCCCCTCGAGGGGAGGCAAGAATCCCGCCGATCTGGTGCTTGAAAAAGCGGTTCAGCGCGCCCGGGGCTTTGGGGTGGTGCTCCAGCCGATTCACCGCTCTGGGGATATCGGCCGAACCGTCTGCAATGCAGCCGAAGACATCAAGGCCGATCTCTTAGTGATTGCATCCCAGGACCGCCGCCCCGTGGTAGCCAAAAGCTTGGTCGACATCGACAGGCTGCTGGGCAGCTCCGTGAGCGACTACATCCGGGTTCACGCCCCGGCACCAGTGCTGCTCGTGCGAGAGCCGGAACAGCGCTAACTAAATGGCCTGTCAGCCCCCTTGGCGGCTGTTGGTTTGGATGTAAAGAATAATCAAAAACACAGCCGGAACCAACACGAACATGAGGCTGGCAACAAAGCCGAGATCGTTGGTTTCCATGGGGGTTTGCGACGGACCGTTTAGGCGTAAACGGAGGGTATCACCGGCGAATGGGCGGGATCAGGGGCCTTCACCGCTCGTTGCGGTTGGATCGCTCTCCACGTCCTCGCTCTCCGGTGGCGTTGGCCACTCCGTAGGGCCAGCGCCGAGCGGTTGGGCCAGCGCCGTCGCCATGGCGTCGTCCTTGTTGGCCATGCCCGTCTGGGGGCGGGTGAGCACCAAGAGCGATTCCTGCACCAGGGCCTGACAGGCCAAGCGCCAGTTTTGGGGCCGCCCCCGCAGCTTCTGATCCTCCACAGCCGTGCGGCCACTCATTGCCAAGGGGGAAGTGGCCTCAGGCAATTCGACAAAACAGGTGATGCACTGGCCGCAACCACCGCAATTGCCCAGCTTTCCTTTCCAGCCGTAGAGCTCGATGCCCTCCCGCAGGGCCACCTCTCGGAGGTTTTCTCCTGGATAACACTCCACATCCCGACCTTCACGCACAAAGCGGATCACAGGCATGGAGCACTCCCGGGTTGGGCCCCATTGTGAAGCCGCCAGTTGCGCTCCGTAACCAGCCGCTCAGGAGGGCCCTTCTCGCCCTTACGATCGCCGCACCCACTCCAGACCTACTCCCCATGGGATTGCCCTGGTATCGGGTGCACACCGTTGTCATTAACGACCCAGGTCGCTTACTGGCCGTGCACCTCATGCACACCGCGCTGGTGGCCGGCTGGGCCGGTTCCATGGCGCTTTACGAGCTTGCGATCTTCGATCCTTCAGATGCCGTTCTGAACCCCATGTGGCGCCAGGGCATGTTCGTCATGCCGTTCATGGCTCGCCTGGGAGTAACCGGCAGCTGGGGCGGCTGGAGCATTACCGGCGAAACCGGTGTTGACCCCGGCTTCTGGAGCTTTGAAGGTGTGGCCGCTGCCCACATCATTTTCAGTGGCCTGCTGTTCCTTGCCGCGATCTGGCATTGGACCTATTGGGACCTCGAGATCTGGCAAGACCCCCGCACCGGGGAGCCCGCCCTCGACCTGCCCAAAATTTTTGGCATCCACCTGCTGCTCGCAGGCTTGGGCTGCTTTGGTTTCGGTGCCTTCCACCTCACCGGCGTTTTTGGGCCGGGCATGTGGGTTTCCGATGCCTATGGATTAAACGGACACCTTGAGGCGGTACAGCCCTCCTGGGGCCCGGAGGGATTTAACCCCTTCAATCCCGGTGGCATCGTTGCCCACCACATTGCCGCTGGCATCGTGGGGATCATTGCGGGCGTCTTCCACATCACCTCCCGCCCCCCCGAGCGCCTCTACAAAGCTCTGCGCATGGGCAACATAGAAACAGTTTTGGCCTCGGCCATTGCGGCCGTGTTCTTTGCAGCCTTTGTGGTGGCAGGAACCATGTGGTACGGGGCAGCAGCCACCCCTGTGGAACTCTTTGGCCCCACCCGCTACCAGTGGGACCAGAGCTATTTCAAGACCGAAATCAATCGTCGCGTCCAAACCGCCCTCGATGGCGGGGCTTCCATGGAACAGGCCTATGCCTCGATTCCTGAGAAGCTGGCCTTCTACGACTACGTCGGCAACAGCCCTGCCAAGGGCGGTTTGTTCCGGGTGGGTCCCATGGTCAATGGCGATGGGCTGCCGACCGGCTGGATTGGCCACATCGTCTTCACGGATAAGGACGGCCGCAACCTCGAAGTGCGCCGCCTGCCTAACTTCTTCGAGAACTTCCCTGTGGTTCTCCAAGACCAGGAAGGCATTGTTCGCGCTGACATCCCATTCCGGCGCGCTGAAGCGAAGTACTCCTTCGAACAAACCGGTGTCACCGCAACCGTCTACGGCGGGGCCCTGAATGGCCAAACCTTCACCGATCCAGCCGACGTCAAGCGACTGGCCCGCAAAGCCCAGCTGGGTGAAGGGTTTGAATTCGATCGGGAAAAGTACCACTCGGATGGCACCTTCCGCAGCTCACCCCGCGGCTGGTTCACCTTCGGTCACGCCACCTTCGCCCTGTTGTTCTTCTTCGGCCACATTTGGCACGGTGCTCGCACGCTTTACCGCGATGTGTTCGCCGGAATCGATCCAGACTTAGGTGAACAGGTTGAATTCGGTCTGTTCCAAAAACTGGGCGACCGTTCCACCCGCCGCCTGCCTGAGGGGTATGTGCCCCCAGCTGGCACCACCCTCAGCTGATCGCCAGAAACCCTGTCCGCCCGTCCTGAGGAGTCCCCATGGAGAGCTTCGCTTACATCCTGATTTTGGCTCTGGCCATTTCCACCCTGTTCTTCGCCATCGCCTTCCGCGATCCACCGAAGATCGGCAAGTGATCTGGCCCCAGAAGAATCGCCAAAATTCCCGAGCAGTGGGCGCGAGTCCCTGTCCTGTCCCAAAGCCCCTGTTCATTCAGGGGCTTTTTTGTGGCAAAGCGGACCGGAATGGATGCAACAACAGAGTTGCATTGAACAAGTTTCCCCAAATTGCACAAAAAGCCTTTACTTGATAGGTCCTGGCCCTTTTCAAACCGAAAATCGCTGTTTAAACTCGAAAAAGTTCCCCCGGAATCTCGGGCATGCAATGCCCTTCTTGCCAACACACCGACAGTCGGGTGCTCGAATCAAGGGCAGCTGATTGCGGCAGAAGTGTGCGTAGACGCAGGGAGTGCCTGAACTGCGACTTTCGTTTTACTACCTATGAACGGGTGGAAACGGTTCCCATCACTGTGGTCAAACGCAATAGCCATCGTGAAACCTTTAATCGCAGCAAGCTGTTACATGGGGTGCTGAGGGCCTGCGAAAAAACAGGATTGGCGCCAGCAAAACTCGAATTGGTGGTGGATGAAATCGAATTGCAACTGCAACAGCGCAGCGGTCGCGAAGTAACCAGCACAGAAATTGGTGAACTCGTTTTGGCCCAGCTCGGTGAGATGAGTGAAGTGGCCTACGTGCGCTTTGCCTCTGTCTATCGCCAGTTCCAGGGCGTCAGCGACTTTGTCGCCACCCTCGAAGGCCTGAACCAACGCACCAAACTGCGCAGCAAAACCAAACCGTCCATGGCCGCTATCGGCTAGTCGCCAAGTTTCAGGCCGCCTGCTCCCGTCAGGGGACCAACGCAGGGCCATTGGCTACACTGATTGATTGCGCTTGTGCTGCTGGCGGGCAGCCACTGCGTTCCTTTCGTACTGCCCGAGGGCAGGCCGCCACAACCCCCATGACCGTGACCCCTTCCGAACTCAGCACGAACCAGAGTCCCGAAGATCTGGGCCAAGAAGCCGATCTCGACCTCACCCTCGACGCTGAGCTTGACCTCGCCATCCCGGAAGATGTGCCCACGGCCGACGATCCCAGCAGCCGCGCCTCCCGCAGCGATACCGATGGGGTGGGTTTCACCCTCGATGAATTCGCGTCCCTGCTGAGCAAGTACGACTACAACTTCAAGCCCGGTGACGTCGTCAACGGCACCGTGTTCGCCCTGGAATCCAAGGGCGCCATGATCGATATCGGCGCCAAAACCGCAGCCTTCATGCCGCTGCAAGAGGTGTCGATCAACCGGGTTGAGGGCCTCAGTGATGTGCTCCAGCCCGGTGAGATCCGGGAGTTCTTCATCATGAGTGAGGAGAACGAAGACGGTCAGCTCTCCCTCTCGATTCGGCGGATTGAATACCAGCGGGCCTGGGAACGGGTGCGCCAACTGCAGAAAGAAGACGCCACCATTTACAGCGAAGTGTTTGCCACCAACCGCGGTGGCGCCCTGGTCCGGGTGGAAGGGTTGCGCGGCTTCATTCCCGGCAGCCACATCAGCACCCGTAAGGTCAAAGAGGAACTCGTTGCCGACTTCCTGCCCCTCAAGTTCCTCGAGGTGGACGAGGAGCGCAACCGCTTGGTGCTCAGCCATCGCCGCGCCCTGGTTGAGCGCAAGATGAACCGCCTGGAAGTGGGCGAAGTGGTCATCGGTACCGTTCGCGGCATCAAGCCCTACGGAGCCTTTATCGATATCGGTGGTGTCAGCGGCCTGCTGCACATTTCCGAGATCAGCCACGAGCACATCGAGACACCCCACACGGTGCTCAACGTCAACGATCAGATGAAGGTCATGATCATCGACCTCGACGCCGAGCGCGGTCGGATCTCACTGTCCACAAAAGCGCTTGAGCCCGAGCCCGGCGACATGCTCACCGACCCTGCCAAGGTCTTTGAGAAGGCCGAAGAGATGGCCGCTCGTTACAAGCAAATGCTGCTGGAGCAAGCCGAAGACGGCGAACCCATGGAAGTCATCGTCGACTGATCCCGGCAAGGAATCCCCCCTTCGAGGAATCCCATGGCAACCCACTCCTTGGAAAGCCAGCCCAAAGCAAACCTCCTGCTTCGCGGCATCGAACTGGGCCAAGTGGAAGCGGTGCTGTTCGACAAAGACGGCACCCTCAGCATCAGCGAGCCCCAACTCATCACCCTGGCCAAGGCCAGGGTTTTTCTTTGCCTAGAGCAGGTCGACCCTGCCCTGCGCCCCCAGCTCCAGGATTTGCTGGAACGGGCCTATGGCCTCAGAAAGGAGGGCAAGGCGCTCTGTCCAGCTGGCATTACCGCGGTCGCCCACCGCGATCACAACCTCATCTCCACGGCCACCGCCCTGGCCCAAACGGGGCTGGGCTGGCCCGATGCCCTGGCGATCAGTGAGTTGGTGTTTGCCAAGGCCGACCAGGGCGATGGCAGGCGCGAGGGGCGCCACACCAGTGGCACCACCGAAGGGCTGCTGACTTTTCTGCAACAGCTCCAGGGCCAAGGGGTGCGCTGCGCCGTGATTAGCAACGACGATGTGGCCGGCATTGAGCACTTCCTGGCCAGCCACCAGCTCAGCAGCTATTTCTCCGGCCTCTGGAGTGCCGAACACCGGCCCCGCAAACCGGATCCCGGAGCGGTGCATGGACTCTGCAGCGCGATGGGCGTTGCCGTGGAGCACTGCGCCCTGATTGGCGATGCCAACAGCGACCTGCGCATGGCCGTGGCCGCCGGCATTCCCCATCCACTGGCCTTGGGCTACACGGCTGCTTGGAGCAGCCCGCCCCCCCTGAACGAACCCCACCCGCTCATCCATCACTGGGATGAGCTCTGCGTGGAAGCTGCGTTCTAAGAGCTGCAGATAAGGTAATAACCAACGTCATTGCTTCTAGGCATGGGTAGCCGCTACGTCTTCACCTCGGAATCGGTGACCGAAGGTCATCCCGACAAGATCTGTGATCAGGTGAGCGATGCGGTGCTCGACGCCCTGCTGGCCCAGGACCCCGCCTCCCGGGTGGCCTGCGAAACCGTGGTGAACACGGGCCTGTGCCTGATCACCGGCGAAGTCACCACCAACGCCCGCGTCGACTTCAACACCCTGGTGCGGGGCGTGATCAACCAGATCGGCTACTCCGGCGCCAGGGCCGGTGGATTCGATGCCAACAGTGCCGCCGTGCTTGTGGCCCTCGACCAGCAATCACCCGATATTGCCCAGGGAGTCAACGAGGCCGATGACCATTCCGGCGACCCCCTTGATCTGATTGGGGCTGGCGATCAAGGCATCATGTTTGGCTACGCCTGCAACGAAACCCCTGAGCTGATGCCGCTCCCCATCAGCCTGGCCCACCGGTTGGCCAGGCGGTTGGCGGAAGTGCGCCACAACGGCAGCCTCGAGTACCTGCTGCCCGATGGCAAAACCCAGGTGAGCGTTGTCTACGAAGACGATGTGCCCGTGGCCATCGACACCATCTTGATTTCCACCCAGCACACCGCTGAAATTGATGGCGTGAGTGAAGAGAAGGCCATGCGGGAGCGCATCGCCGCCGATCTCTGGAGCCATGTGGTGGAGCCCGCCACCGCCGATCTCCCCCTCAAACCCCACAAGCAAGCCACTGGCGACCAAAGCGCCACCCGCTTCCTGGTGAACCCCACCGGCAAATTCGTGGTGGGAGGCCCCCAGGGCGATGCCGGCCTGACGGGCCGCAAAATCATCGTGGATACCTACGGCGGCTATGCCCGCCACGGCGGAGGCGCCTTCTCCGGCAAGGACCCCACCAAGGTGGACCGCTCAGCTGCCTATGCCGCCCGCTACGTGGCCAAGGCCCTGGTGGCTGCAGGGTTGGCCCGTAAGGCCGAGGTGCAGCTCAGCTACGCCATCGGCGTGGCCAGGCCGGTGAGCATCCTGGTGGAGAGCTTTGGAACCGGTGCCATCAGCAACGCCGACCTCACCGCCCTGGTGCAGGAGCACTTTGACCTGCGCCCCGGCGCCATCATCGAAGCCTTCGGGCTGCGCCACCTGCCCCAGCAACGGGGAGGACGCTTTTATCAAGACGTGGCCGCCTATGGCCACTTCGGTCGCACCGACCTCAACCTTCCTTGGGAAGATGTGGACGCCATCGTGGCAACCCTGAAGCAGGCCACGGCATCGCGGGTCGCCGCTTAGAGCCAGCTGATCAGCTCATGCCACCTGGGGCTCGGGATTGATCTGGGCAGCAGCGGCATCAGGCTCGCCGTGGTGGATCGCCATGGGGAGCTTGTGGCTGAGGCTTCAGGCCCTTACCCGGAAGCTTTTGCCAATCCCGCCGGTTGGCGCACCGGACTGATTGACCTCTGCCGGCAGCTTCCGGAATCGGTGCGCGCTGCCATCGGCGCCATCGCCATCGACGGCACCTCGGGCACCCTGCTGCTCTGCCGACCGAATGGGGAGCTGGCCACCGGAGACCTGGGCCTCGCCCTGGCCTACAGCCACGCCTGCCCCGAACACCAGGCTCAAGCTGGCGCCATAGCCGGCAAGGACAGCCCAGCAGCTAGCGCCAGCGGCAGCCTGGCGCGGGCCCTAAGGCTGCTTGATTTAGCCGCTCACATGGGACTCACGGGGCCCTGGCTGCTGCGCCATCAAGCCGATTGGTTGATGGGTTGGCTACTGGGAGATTGGCGCTGGGGGGAAGAGGGCAACAACCTGCGGCTTGGCTGGGATCTACAAAGCCAAGGCTGGGCCGGCAGCATCGCCTGCCAAGCCTGGAGCTCGGCCCTGCCCGAGATCTGCCCCAGCGGCTGCCGGCTTGGCCCGATCGCCCTGGCCAGCGCCGAAGCCCTGGGCCTCAGCCCAACCTGCCAGGTGGTCGCTGGCAGCACCGACGCCAACGCCGGGGTACTGGCCGCATCCCCTGGGCCCGGAGACGGCATCGCGGTGCTGGGCACCACCTTGGTGCTCAAGCAATTCAGCCCCAAGCCAATCCAAGGCCCGGGGATCAGCTGCCATAGGGTTGCCGGCCAATGGCTCGTGGGCGGTGCCTCCAATGGGGGCGCTGGCATCCTGCGCCGCTTCTTCAGTGAGAGCCAAATCACGGAGCTCAGCCGCCAAATCAACCCCAGCCAAGCCACCGGCCTGCTGCTGCGGCCCCTGAGCGCCCCAGGGGAGCGCTTCCCCGTGGACGATCCCCAACTCGAGCCCGTGCTGGAGCCCAGGCCGATCAGCGACGCCCGCTATCTGCAGGCCCTGCTCGAGGGGATTACGGCCCTGGAAGTGGCTGGCTGGGCCACCCTTCAGGCCCTGGGTGCCCCGCCTGTGCAACGGGTGATCAGCCTGGGAGGCGGCGCGCGCAATCCCCAGTGGCGGGCCCAGCGGGAGAGGGCCCTGGGGATTCCCGTGCTCAACCGACCCCACTGCACGGCTGCCCTGGGGATGGCCAAACTGGCCGCTCGCCAAGATGGCCCCATCTTTTCTGCCCCACGGCCATGAATGAGCGCCTGCGCACGGTGATTTCGATGGGCCTGTTTGTCGTGCTAGCTGGCTACGTGGGTTTCAGTGGAATTCGCCTGGGCCTGCTGCTCTGGCAACGCTTTGGCGCCGGCTGAGAGCAGAATCTCCCCAGCTTCGCCCCCTTCCTATGGCCGCCGACCCCCTCACTCCTGAAGTCAGCGATCGGATCTGCAAACACATGAACGACGACCACACCGAAGCGGTGCTGGCCTATGCCCGCCATTACGGCGGCATCCAAGGGGGTGAGGCGGCCCGGATGGTGGCCGTGGCCCCGGACGCCATGACCCTGGAGGTGGATGGCGTGTCGGTGCAGGTGGCGTTTGATCACACCCTCAGCGACAGCGACGATGCGCACCGAACCCTGGTGGCGATGCTGCGCGCCATGCCCAAGTAGTTCGCTGCGGCGAGCTCGCTGCAGCGGCGGTGGGAACCCTGAGCCTGCCGATTCTTAGATCTAGTGCCAGCCAACAGCACCATCAAAACCAACCCGATAGCCAGCCTGTTGCAAGCCTGGCTACCGCTCGAATGGATTGCCGCTCCGCCGCCGGCCAACGCTCCGCCGGCTCGGGTCGATTCCTTGGCAGCACGGCTGCCGCTGGCAGAAAGGCTGTCCCTACCCACCAGCGGCCTTGGCGGCAGCCACCCCCTGCCCTGGTGGGCCGCCGCCAGTTACGCCGGAAGCCTGCGCAGGGAGCTGTTGCGCCTGCGTCAGCTTGCTCCTGGCCCGGATTGGGAGGCTGGACTGGGAGCACTCCTCGAAGCTGCGCTGCCCGGCCTTGCCACCCGCCTCAGCGGCGATCTGGCCACCTTGGCAAAGCCGCCTTTGCTCGTGCCGATCCCCAGCTGGAAAAGCCGGGCTAATCCCTTGCCCGCCTTAATCGCCCAGAAACTGGGCCAACGCTTGGGATGGGGGCGTGGGGCGTTGTTGCAGCGCAGCCGGCCAGTGCTTGGCCAGCACCACCTGGGCCGCCAACTGCGCTGGGCAAATCAAGCCGGGGCCTTTACCTGCCAACCCCCTGCCCGGCCACAACGGGGACCGCGCCAACCGGTCCTGATCGTCGACGACATCCTCACCACGGGTGCAACCCTGTGCGGAGCGGCAGAGGTCTTGCGGGAACAGGGCTGGCGGGTGGTGGGAGCCTGCTGCCTGGCCCGCACCCCAGCCAAGGGCCCAAGGGTCGGTGATTTAAGATCCACAGGTCGCTCCGGCGACGGGCCGGGATAGCTCAGTTGGTAGAGCAGGCGACTGAAAATCGCCGTGTCCCCAGTTCAAATCTGGGTCCTGGCATGTCAAAACCTCTCCATTCGTAGGGGTTTTCCCGTTCTTGGGTGTGAGTCAAGCGTGGGTCACTTTGCCCAGCAAGGCAACACTCGACTGCCCCACCAGCCCGATTCTTCAAAAACCAGAGCACCCCTCTAAAGCGCGCACAGGACCCGACTGAAGCCAGCTCTTCGTGCAGGCAACTGCAGCGACCACGAGGGTCTTTAGGAAGTCTTCCCCCTCAAAGTGCTACCAGCACCAACAAACGGCAGGTACGCCTGGTCATCGTTACCCCAAGTACTAGGCGAACCAATGGATCACGTGCAGAACCAAGTGACACCCCTGACATCCTTGATGCATTGGGATCGGGACGGAGAACTCTGCTCAGAGGATCTCGAACGCCTGCTAGCTCGACTTCAGGCACAGGAGTTAAGCCGGCAAAAGCAAGACCAAACCCAAGGAAGAACCAGAAAAGATGGGGCCCCTACCGGTGCCCGCAACGCTGAGCCCCAGACAAGGGGGTGCGAACAGGCACCTCAACTGGCAACGAGGTCAAGAACGACCTGAACCACGACCAACCCCACCACAGCAGACAGGGCCAACAGGGCAGGTAAACCAGAGGCAACCACAGGGGGCATCGGCAAACAGCAACCCCTTTCTAAAGAGAATCTTAAGAAAGGGACGTAGCGATACACACTTCAAAGCGGACCTACGCGTTTCTTCACGGGCACACTCATAAAGCGCAGTTGGGCGGCAGCCACCGCATCCACGACTCTGGAACACCGGCCGTGAGCGCCCACTGATCAGGCTTTCGCCGTAGGGACGACTCCCAGTGACGCCCGACCTACCCGAAGGCAAACCACTCCAATCTCTGACAAGCTCCAGCATCACCATCCAGGACCAACTCCACACCCTTGACGGTTCCATCACTCTTGTACCAAGGGTCTTGGCAGATCGAGGCAAATATCTTCCTTGCCTCCTCGAGCGACTGATAGTTACCGACCTTGACGATGCCCCAAGAGTCGTAGGTGTTGATGGCATAGGTCATCAGCAATGACTCCGCCCAAAGAAAGCAATACTTTCAACCCTGGGAAATCTCATCAAGTGACTACTCAAGAAGAAAAGAAGCAAGATTACTCAAAGATCTCCCCTCAACAAGACTACGCTTCAATAATTTCTTGAGCGTCATCGCAGGAACCGTAATTGTGAGCCGCTGAGAAGAATGAAATGGATTCTCCTTGCTCGTGTCCTTGTTGATCCCTGACGAGGCATTCATGGGCCTCACCTTTCCAAAAAAGCATTATTTACATTACAGTAGAAAATCAGGGAGGCATCAGTATTTCTACTTATCAATCAAATTATCAATCAAAACAGCTCAGGTTCGCAAAACCTCTGCGCCCTGGACACCCATGGCAGCAGCGATCTCACTGATAGATCTAGCGGTCCTGTCACTGATGCGCTGGAGGCACGCAAGGACCTCTGCTGAGACCTCAAAGTCAATGCGACCAGCAAAGTCCTTGGAGTCGAGTCGATACCGACCAACATCTTTGCTCTCATCAACCATTTTTGCTCTCATCGACCATTGATCAGAACCAGAAACAGTGGATGGTTGGCACTCGCCACAAGCAAAACCCAGCCGTGGAAGCCCTCAAACTGACTGCAAAAAGCCTTTCACGTCAGCGGTCGAGACAGGAAGGGCTTAGCGACACGGGGAGGGAATCTCAAACCCGAAGCAAAGCTCAGGGAATAGAGGGGGAGGAAGCTGCTGGTCGATCCGAACAAAACCCTTTACAAAACGATTTCGCCCATGCCTCAGACCACTTCAGGGCACCAACCCAGCGTCACCTCCGACCTCCGAACCGATTGAGAGCTCCTCCGAATCAGATTCTCGCCTTAGCGAATCAGACCCTGACAAATCGGGCAGGTCAGCAACGTAGCCCTGCGCCATCCAACCCCATGACGAAGGTGCAAGCAACAGGAGTAAGCGAACATAGGATGGCAGCAGAAGCATGCGTCCCCGTTGAAGAGCCTATTAGCACTTGGGATCTTGTTAATCCCTATCGGCACCGCCAACGCCAAAACACCAATCATTCACTGCCCTGGAGATAACACCATGGAGATGAGATATTGCGCTGGAGTATCGCTAGAGCAATCCAACGCAAAGCTGAAAAAGATTATTAGTGGCAAGCCGCTTAAGAAATGGCAAGAAGCTATAGGGGCAATGTGTGCCAAAGCAAATGCGCCCTACAAAGAAGGGACCATCTATTCACAGCTGGCAATAGGATGCGAAGACAATCTCAATCGAGCGTTACTCAAAGAGTTTGAGTCGCTGGGCAATTAGCAAATCACTTTTTTTGCAACTTGGTACACAGCAACGATGAGTGGGCAGCTCTCAGGCGCAATCAGGAGGCGATTTCCGGCAGTAGACACTAATTAATTTGCGCTCCACAGGGCATCGCAGGTCTTGATTTAGCCTCAAATCCCAAAGGACGCAGTCAAGAAGTAGACACAACATCCTCCATACCCAAACGAATCTTCAAAGCAAGAAATCATTGCAGCGCAGTGAAACACTTTACTTCACAAAAGAGTGGATTAGGTGACGTTCCGACCCAAACCTGACGCAGAACCAGCGTCAGGCAGCCAGGGCGCAAGAGACCTCCTCCAGACTCACTGAGATGAAGTCTCTGAGTTGGTACGACAGGTTCTCCAGGAGATCGGCACGGGGCGCCGGGCGTTCCATCACCTTCACCGTTGCCTGCCTAGTGATCCTCCTATGGATCACTACTGGACCGCTATTCCACTACAGCGACACCTGGCAACTTGTCATCAATACCGCCACCACAATCGTAACCTTTCTGATGGTGTTCCTGATCCAGCACACCCAGAATAGAGACGCAGAGGCAGTACAGATCAAACTAGATGAACTAATAAGAGCGACAAAAGGTGCACACAATGCACTGCTAGACCTGGAAGAATTAACAGAGCAGCAACAAGACTATTTTAGGGACAAGTACGAAGCACTTGCCCGCGCAGCACAAAAGAATCTACTGGCAGGGGAAACGGATACAGGCAGTCCTGAATTGGGATAAATCAGCCACAGACAAGCCCACCAGTACGACTTGCAGTCGCTGCCCAAAACCACACAGATGCCTCGGACATGGCAGCAGCGCCGAGAGGAGACATGAAGGAAACCAATGGGCATTCATGCAGCACCGGCAAGCAAAGAAGCGCTTGGCATCCAGAGAGAAGACAGCGCGATGGAGAACTTAAACTGGGGGTACATCCAACGAGGCTTGGTCGCCCTTGGTAACGGTCAACAAATAGGCATCTTTATTTTCAAGGTAACTCCTTATCGCCTCCTGAACAACCGCGACCATTGCTTTTCGCTCATGAATAGCAAGCAACTTAAGGGCAAGATGATCCGCCTCTTCAAGCGAAAAAGTGACTCGCCTCATTGCAATTATGCAAAGTTTGCATTGTAAGCGCAAAGGGTCAATACATTGATCGAGCAGAAAGCTGCTATAGCGCAAAAATGGCTCACTGCAAAACATCAAGGCATCAATGCAAAAAAGAGGTCCCGAAATCAGTCGTCCCTACTGGCTGACCCCATGCCAACTCGACCACCTGACCAGTGCCAAAAGCGCAACAAGGCACTGATCTGACCCGGCTCTTATCGCCTAACACCGAAAACCTGGGGGCAGCTGGTGCCAACGAAACTCACCCAATGGTGTAATGGGGTACGGGCTTTGAGCCCAAATGCCGTTTTTAGCGGTCAAACAGGCTCCCCTACACCCCAGATTGCCATTGCGATGCGGATCAAACGCTTCGTTTTCGTTCAAATCTGGGTTCTGACATCCTTTCTTTGTTGATCAGCCCATGCGTCAGCCCCCCATGGCGGGCCAACAGGCCCAAGTGTTCAACAACGCTGACAGCTTTGCCCAGGCCTTTGATGAAGCCTGGAAAAAACACGAGGACAGCCACCCCAACCACGGCCTGGAGCAGGGAGAAAAATTGACACTCATCCTTGAGCTTGTAGCCGATCATCCATTCCGGCAAAACGAACCTGACTTGTCTTTACAGGTAGCCACGTTCCGCCTCAGGCTCCTGGGGCTTTAGGGCTCCAGCCAGTAGCGTCGCCCCCAACTGCAGTTGGGTGCCATGGGCAGCTCCCTTGGTCGGTTGGTGCAGATGCTCAGTGCGGGCTTCAGCAACCAGCAACAGGCCTTTGACAACCCTCCGCTCTACGCCCACATCCTGGTGAAGTTTCGGCCGATGCCGCAACTGCAACCGGGCTCCCTCCTGCTGGAGCAGAGCTACGCCATCAATCCGGCCGCTCCCTATCGAATCCGGGTGTTGCGTGCCGAGCGCCAGGGCGACCAGGACGGCGGCAAGCTGATCATCCACAACCAGGCCCTAGCCGACGACCAACGCTTTTGGGGCGCCGTTGACAACCCCGAACTGCGCCAACAGATCCAACTCTCCGACCTCAAGCCCTTGGAAGGCTGTGCCTATGAGGTGCGCGAAGAGGGCGACGGATTCATTGGCGAAGTGGAACCTGGCTGCCGCTGCCTGGTGGAACGCAAAGGGGCCGTCTCCTACCTCGTGAGTCGCCTCGAGCTCGATCCGCAAGGGATGCGCACCCTCGATCGAGGCCACGACCCCCAAACCCATGAACATCTCTGGGGCTCCCTGGCCGGGCCCTTTGAATTCAGCCGCACCGACGACTTCAGCTCTGAAGTTCCCCAAGCCTGGCTGCAAGCCTGGGAGAGCTAGGGGCTAAAAGCCCTAGGCGCTCAACTCATCCATAAATGCCTGTTCGTGGTAACCCAGGTGGCGCTCAGCCTGGTGGCTCTCGAACCGCTGATGGCCGAACTGGGGGCGCTTGAACTCTTGGCGCTCGACATTGGGGCGCTCAAACTCCTGATCGTCCAGGAAGGGCTCTTCCTCGGCGATGGTTTCTTCTTCGGGGATGGGGTCTTCCTCGGCGACGGGCTCGTCTTGATAGGGCGCTTGAACCGCCACCCCCTTCAGGAGCGATTCAAGCCGGGCCAGCCGGTCTTCGGTTTCAACCAAACGCAGCTCGGCCCCTTCGGCCATGGGGCCACCTGGTGGTGAGCCTCCTTCCAGGAGCTGCTCCAGCCGCAAGTCGTGTCCCGCTAGACGCTCCTCCAGGTCCAGGAGCCTGAAGGTGAGGATTTCAGCCAGCTCAGAGAGGGTTTGCAACTGGTCGGCCAGCCGCTGGGTGCAATCTGCCGCCTTCAGCTCAGGAGCCATGGGCCGTTCCAGGGGTTTGCCGGATGGTATCGGCGGGGCAAGGAAACGCCAGGGTTGAGGTGCCCTCAGACGGCAACTGGTTTGTAACGATTGTGAAAGCCTTTGGATTCGGTCAAAACAGACCCATAGGATCCGCCTGCAGCCGTTGGTTGAGTCTTGACTCCCCAGCTGCACCGACCTGCCGCCGTTAGGCGCAGCTCCGTCATACCTCCCTCCGGCCTCTCACGCTCATGACACTCGCCAACGCTGCCTACCTGGGCATCGAGCGTTTTACCAATACCCCTGCCAAGGAAAACTGGGCCAACGCCTCCGAGAACGACAAGGCAGCCCTGATCCGCGCCGTCTATCGCCAGGTGCTGGGCAACCAATACGTGATGGCCAGTGAGCGGCTGGAAGGCCCGGAATCGCTTTTTAAGCGCGGCTATCTCAGCGTGCGGGAATTTGTGCGCCAAGTGGCCAAGAGCGGCCTCTACAGGGCCAAGTTCTTTGAGAACTGCAACGCCTACCGCTTCATCGAGCTCAACTTCAAGCACCTGCTGGGCCGCGCTCCCCAGAACAAGGCGGAGATGCTCCACCACTTCACGATCCTCCAGGAGCAGGGGTTCGACGCGGAAATCGACTCCTATCTCGACAGCGCCGAATACCAAAATCGCTTCGGTGAAGAGGTGGTGCCCTTCCTGCACGGCTTCAATTACAACGCCGGCCAGCAGGGACTTCAGTTCTCTTACATGCTCCAGCTCACCCGGGGGGTTGGCGCCTCCGTTCGCGGTGATGCCCTCAAGACCCAATCCCGCCTCAACCCCGCGGTGCACGCCGAGCAGCCGATGGCCGTAGTGAGCCCCAACGCCGCCGGAGCCATGTTCCGAAAGGTCGGCACCGATGGGGTCACCCGCCAGGGCGTGGGTGCCGGCGAAGAAGGCCGGACCTTCCGCGTCGAAATCACCGGGTTCAGCAACTACCGCTTGCACAAGCGCAGCAACCGGGTGCGTTTCATCCCCTTCAACAAAATGCTGGAGTACCACCAGCAGATCCAGCGGGAAGGCGGCCGCATTGCCAGCATCACTCCGGTGAACTGAGCGGCCCTGAGCCCCATCTCCTCCCTCTCGCCCAACCCATTGCTGTCCAAGCCATGAAAGTTTCTGCAGGCACCCGAGGCACCAGCTTCAGTAGCGGTCGCCAGGTCACCTTCACCGTGACCGGCATGAACAACAACGACTATTCCCGCACCGCGGACATGGTGATGAATGTGCCATACACCCGCATGAACGAAACCATGCGCATGGTGCAGCGCATGGGCGGCAAAATCACGGGGATTGCCGTGAACGGCGGCGACAGCGGCAGCGCCCCAGCACCTGCCCGCAAGAAAACCGTCAGCAAGGCGACCAAGGACTAACCCCTGCAACACCCGCAGCGGCTTAGCCCTAACCACTGGCCAAAGCCCCCAAACGGGGGCTTTTTTCATGCCCAGCAGGCCCAACTGGATCCAATCCAGCAGTGACCGTTTGTAACGCCGTCCTCATCCAGACCCCGTTACCGCCAAAAATAGGCAGACCAAGTTGACGTCTGTTTCGCCTTTGCCAGGGCTTCGCCCCGGGCAATCCGAGCAGCTGGCAACCTGCTTCCCATCACTCTGCCGACTCTTCGTCGAGACAAGGAGCCTCCCAAATGTTCGACGCCTTCACCAAGGTTGTTGCCCAGGCTGATGCCCGTGGCGAATTCATCAACGCTGGCCAGATCGACGCCCTCGCGGCCATGGTCAGCGACAGCAACAAGCGCATGGAC
>CALRWB020000015.1:0-83376 GCA_943371815.1 Chitinophaga pinensis
ATATTTGGGGGGTAGCCCCCTGAGAAAATAGCTCGATGCCAGGTAAAACATTCATCCAATCAAACTCAAGGCTCTGACCTCCATTGAAGGGAGCAGGGCTTGAGACGAAAAGCCACCCACTGGGTGGCTTTTTTGTTGGCTTCTCCCAGACTAGGAGCGCATTGTTCCCGCAAGTAAGCTCTGCTTACGCTTTGACCTTGGCCCATGCCGGGCCGATGACCGTTGCTTCTTTCATCTCTGCGATACTCTCGCCTGTTGCCATTTTGGCGAGCTTATCGCTTGTGGCTGCGCCACGATTGCGTTGATCTTAGTGCGGCTTTTGCCTATCACAGTCTTCAGTCTTTTTTGCCGATACTTTTGATTGCTCTTTCCTTGGCCGCGAGGATTATTGGGCGAGATGAGGGTTTGACAGAGCGCTTGATTTCCATGGCCTCAGATGTGTTGCCTGATTCGGCGATGGCTCTGTTTTCAGTTACGTTGCTTCGGTTTATGCGACAGGGTTTCGGTGCTGGATTATTGGGTGTTGTTGTCTTGTTGCTCACCTCTAGTAACGCCTATCTCACCCTCCAGCGTGGATCCGACCGCCTTTGGTGGAATCGGCCTTTTGGATTTGAGGGCATGGCATGGCCGACCCTTGTCCGCCGCTATCTCCAGCTCAGATTGAAGGCGATTGGACTGGTTTCGCTGTTTGCTCTGGTGATTGCTGTCGATCAGCTGATGATCAATAGCAGATTGCTGGGACCCCTTTCGCTTAATCAGTGGATGTTCCAGCGTTGGCACGCTTCTTTTGCTGTTCAGCGGCCTGTTTCTTTCGGCATAGATCTTATCTTTTCATTGTCGTTGACTTTTTTGGCGTCCTTGTTGTTGCTGTGGGTTTTGCCATCGCGTCGCATTCGCTGGCGTCCCTTGATCCCTGGCGCACTCCTGATCAGTATCGCCCTTACCGTCTTGAACGTTCTGCTCGGGAGAGTCTTGTTTGTGCTGGGCCTCCGTTTCCAGGCTTACGGAGTCATTGGTGGTGTGCTCGTGCTCACGCTTTGGGTGTGGCTTGTGGGCGTTGTCCTCTACTACGGCCAATGCTTTTCCCTGGTTCTCCTGCGGGGCTCCTCCCGCGAATCGCCCCAGCTGTCTGCCGAGGGGTGAGGATGGTTGTCTCGGTTCAGACCTCAGACGATGGAACGCAAAATTCCCTGGGTGTGGATCGTTTTGGGAGGCCTTCTGCTGCTGGCTCCCGGCACGTTTGGTCGTCTCTTTCTTGATCTTGCAGAGGGTTTAACTCTTACTGTTTTGGTGCTCCCCCTGATCCTGGGGCTCGGCGGCTTTGTCGGCTGGCAGCTGCTCAAACGCCGCCTAAAGCCCTGTCCAGCCTGTGGTTTCGTCAGCAGCGGCCTGGATACCTGCCCGGCCTGTGGAGCTTCCCTAGCCACTGGGAGTGGTGTTTCTGCCTCTGCTGAGTTCATCGATGCCAGCACAGCGACGATCGATGTGGAGGTCGTCGATGACGATCGCAAGTAAGGCCGTTGCCCCTTAGCGGTTGTCCATTAAGCACTGTGCTCTTCGATCCAGAGCTCTTCCAGGCGTCTTTCCCGAAGGTAGAGAAACAGGGGAGCGCCGAAGGCAAAGGCAACCGTGATGCAACTGAGGAGCACCCACACCAATCCGCGCATCTGGATGCGTCTGCTTTCCTGCACGATGAAAATCACCACGGCGGTGGCGCTGATGGCCAGGTCCCGCGATAGCGACTGGGCCGCGGGGTTGGCATTGGCCTGGCTAACAAACTGGGCCAGGTTGAAGCTGGCGCCGCCCGTGGCCTGCATGAAGTCCAGGTTGGCGAGCCACGGGACTATGGCCCCGGCGATCGCGAGCGCCAGGTAAACCCACTTGAGCCACGGCAGGGGTCTTGGGAATCCAGCTTGGGTGTCTGATGTCATGGTTGGTAGGGCTCTGGTTTTGCCTTGGGATCGCTGCTGTCCCACAGCATGACCTGTTGCTCTACGACATCCAACACGGTTTGGCAGCGGTTCGCATAGGCCTGGGCCCTTTGGTAGAGCCCTGCCATGGCTTCCACGTCCAAGTTGGCGGATTGCAATTCCGCTAAGGTCAGCTCCAGGGCGGTACGGGCTTCGTTGTAACTCAGGTCTGCAGCGACACCGTTGTCGTCTTGCCCAGCTTCGGGGTCCGGGAGTTCCGGTTTGGTTTTGCTTTTGGTTGCCCTGGGCATGGTTGATCGCGATGAATCCGTTCCACGGTGGCATCAAGGGCCCCGTCGGCCAGTTCGATCATCACCCCATCGCCGGCTTTGAGTTGGCCAATGGAGCTCACGATCTGGCCTTGGGTATCCCGCATCACACTGAATCCCCGTCCCAGCAGGTGCTGGGGGGATAGGGCCTGCAGCAACTGGCGCCGGTGGTCAAGCAGTTGGCGTTCCCGTTGCAGCAGATGGCTGGGGTGCACCCCCAGGAGGCGCTCGCGCTGGCTTTGAAGCTGGTGTTGGCAGCCTTGCAGTTGGAATTGGATGACATCGCGCCCATGGCGCTTGAGTTGGGCGATGCTCTGCAAGGCCATGGAGCGATCGGGCAGTAGGGCGACCAGGGCGGCCGTGGGGGTTGCGGCGCGGTAATCGGCCACCAGATCGGCAATGGTGGTGTCGTCTTCATGGCCGACGCCACTCACCACCGGGATGGGGCATGCCGCGATGCAACGGGCCAGTTGTTCGCCATCAAAGACGGCCAAATCCTCCCGGCTGCCCCCGCCCCGGGCCAGAACTAGGGCGTCAATTCCCAGCTCTTGTGCCTGCTTCCCCACCCGTTCAATAGCGGCACAGATTTGGACTTCCACGGGCCCTTGCACCGGAATTGGCACCACGATCACCTCGGCAGCGGGCCAGCGCTCGGCAGCCGTGCGGAGCATGTCGGCCAGGGCTGAGCTCGGCACACTGGTGAGCAGGGCGATCCGCTGGGGTACGGCGGGTAAGGGCCGCTTGAGCAGCGCATCCAGCAGGCCCTCGTCGCTCAACAGCTCCCGCACCCGTTCAAATTGGCGCAGGACGCCACTGAGGCTGGGCCGCACATCCAGCACCTGGACGCAAAGGGAGGCGCGACTCGCCCAGAAATTGAGCTTGCCGACCACCACAACCCCATCGCCCTCTCCGGGCACAAAGCTGAGCTTGGCCAATTGGGAGGCCCACACCACCCCAGAGATGGACGCTTGTCCATCGACCAGGGTGAGCCATAGATGCCCTTTCTTGGTCTGGGGCCTACTGACCGTGGCATCCAGCAAAAAGCGGGGGGCAAAGCCCCGCTCGAGCAAGCTGCCGATGGCCTGGGTGAGCTCGCTGACGCCGTAGCGGGGGATGGCAGAGGTTTCGCCGCTACCGCTCATGACTCCAGCTTGCGGTAGCAGCCCCACCAGTAGATGCTGATCAGGCCTGCCACCAGGGCCACCAGGCGTCCTGCGGGATGGTCGATCCGGATCAGGCCTACGGCAGTGATCACCAGGGCGCTGCTCAGAAGCCTGGATCCATCCCGGCGATTTTTGACGTAGAAGCGGGCCAAACTAGGGGTGGCTGTTGGCAGCCAGTCTCGCCCCCACCTTGGGTGGCCCAGCCTTGCGGGGATCCATGACGACGGCGAGCAACCTTCACCTCCGCCAGCTTTTGCTAGAGGAGCTTTCGGCTCCCCTGCCCGACCATCCTGAGTTGGTGCTTGTCACCGACCTCGATGGCACCTTGCTGGGGGGGGCTTTGGCCGAGCGGCGCGCTTTTTATGGCTGGCTGGAGCGCCAGCGCCACCGGGTTCTGCACGTGTTTTGCACGGGGCGGGATCTGGGCTCGATCGACCGGCTGTTGGTTCAAGATGAGGCTTTGGGCCTGCGTGCTCCCCATCTCGTGATTGGCGATGTGGGCTGCAGCGTGGCCTGCGGGGCCAGCCTCGAGCTGCTCCCTTCGGCTGTGGCTCCGATTCAGCAACGCTGGGAAGGCAAGCATGGGCCCCTGCGGGCGCTGCTGGCTGGGGCCCAAGGGTTGTCTCCCCAGCCAATCAGCTCCGAGCGTCGCCTGGCCTACTACTACGACCCCGAAACCTTTGATCACGGCCTCATTGCCCAGATCGAGCAGCACGGGGTGGATTGTCTGATTTCGGATAACCAATATCTCGATGTGTTGCCGGCTGGCATCAACAAGGGCTCCACCTTGTTGGCGTTGCTTGACGTGCTGGCCATCGAGGCGGATCGCGTCGTCACCGCAGGCGACAGTCTCAATGACTTGGCCATGTTCGAAACAGGCCTCTCCGGGGTGATGGTCGGCAATGCCGAGCCCGCTTTGTTGGCCGCATTGCCGCGGCTGCAGGGCATCTATTTGGCCCAGGGCCATGGCTGCATGGGGATCGTCGAGGGACTGCGCCACTTCGGGTTTGGGCACCTTTTTGATTGAGACGGGCCTCGCCAGTTAGCTGGTGTTTGGTTAGGTCTTGGCTGGCTGGGCTTGGCTCAGGCGGGCCTTGGTGAGGCCAGTGGCGATTGCCTGGGTGGGATCTTCTGGCCAGGGATGCTTGGGATAGCGGCCCCTGAGGTCGCGGCGCACCTCCTGGTAGCTGCCGGCCCAGAACCCAGCCAGGTCTTGGGTGATCGCGGCCGGCCGGCCCGCGGGCGTGAGCAGATGCACCGTCACCGGGAGCTGGCCGGCCAGCACTCGAGGGGTGCTGGTGGCGCCAAATAGTTCTTGCAGCTTCACCGCCAGAACGGGCTCGCCATTGGCGTAATCCAACGGCACATCGCGACCCGAGGGCACTGTCAATGCAGTTGGCAGCAGATCGTCCAGCTCAGTTCGAAGCCGCCAAGGCGCTTCCGCCCAAAGGGCTTCGCAGAGGTCGAGACCCTTGAGCTCGTCCAAGCTGCGCAGTCCGTCCAGATGGGGGCCAAGCCACTCGTTGAGGTGGGTGAGCAAATGGTCCAGGTGGCCATTGGGCCAGGGTTCCCCCAGGCGCTGGTGGACTAGGGCCAGGCGCTGTTGCAGTTGGCGGCTCCGGTCACTCCAGGGGAGGGCCCCAAGACCCAGTTCACCCAGACCCTCGAGGAGGGCCTGTTGCACCAGCTCGCCGCTGGGCCCATGCCAGGGCCGCCTGGCCAGTACGAGGGCGCCTAGCTGCAGGATTTGCTCACAGCGCACCCGCTGGCCGGCGCCATCCCATTGGGCCGTGCACTGCCATTGGCCGGCTCCTGCTTCCGCGATGGCCACGAGCTCAGCCCGGGCGATCGGCAGGGCCAGGCCGATCCGGGCATCGCTCCCCTGGCCGTCGGCCGTGGCAATTGCCAGGGCTTCGCAGCCCACCAGGGAATCCATGGGGTGCAGCAAGGCACCCCGCCCACCGCGCATCAAGAAACGATGGTTGCTGCCAGCTCGGGCGAGGGCCACGCGCTCCGGGTAGGCCAGGCTCACCAGGCGGGCGGCCATTGCTGCTTCTGTTGGTGCGGCTTCTTGGGGTGAAGCTTTTGGGGCTGCCGCTTCTGGGCGGGGTTTGGCTGCGGGCTGGCCTGGATGCAGGGAGGTCACCTGGCGTCGCCATTGCTCCTGGAGTTGGCGCAGGGGTGATCGGCCGGACTGGCGGCGCAACCAGTCGAGGCGGGGCATGAGATCGGATCCGGCCTCGTCGCGTTTGAGCGGATCCCGCTCACTCAGCAAGGCGGCCAACTCGCAGGCCAGATCCAGGCTTTGCATGGCTTTGCCCATCAGCAGCATGTGGGCCAGCCTGGGGTGCAGCCCGAGGTGGGCCAGGTGCAGGCCGTGGGGCAGCAGGGTGCCTTTGGCATCGATGGCTCCCAGCTGCAGCAACAGATCCCTGGCTTCCAAAAGGGGCGCAGCGGGTGGGGGGTCAAGCCAGTCCAGGTCGTCGCCCATGGGGTCGCCCCAGGCGGCCAGTTGCAGGGCCCGCGGCAGGGGATCGATCTCCAGCAGCTCGGGGGGATCAAAGCTCGGACGCCGTTGTTGCTCGGCCGGACTCCAGAGCCGCAGGCAGCGGCCAGCCTCCAGCCGCCCCGCCCGGCCGGCCCGTTGTTCGGCGCTGGCCAGGCTGGCGGCCACGGTGACCAGCCCATCCATGCCGCTCTGGGGATCAAAGCGGGAGCGGCGGCTCAGGCCGCTGTCGATCACCAGCCGCACACCGGCGAGGGTGAGGGAGCTTTCGGCGATCGAGGTGGCCAGCACGACCTTGCCCTCGGGGGTTTTGGCGGGGGCAATGGCTTGGCTCTGGGCGGCCAGGGGCAGGTTGCCATGGAGGGCCACACACTCGATCGCCGCCCCCCAGTCGGTGGCGCCAATGGCCCGCAGGCAGGCCTGGATTTCCCGCTGGCCCGGCAGAAACACCAGCACGGTCTCGTGGTCGAGGCGCTGGTTGATCCAGTGCTGCTCCAGGGCCCGCAGTACGAGCTGGTCGAGCCGCTCCCCTTCCCGGGGGCGCAGGTGGTCCACGGCCACCGGGAAGCTGCGGCCCTGGCTTTGGAGCACCTGGGCCTCCGGCAGCTGGGCCGCCAAGGGGGCCAAATCCAGGGTGGCCGACATCACCACCAGCCGCAGCTCGGGACTGACCAGCTCCCGGGCCTGCCGAACCAGGGCCAGGGCTAAATCGGAATCAGCGCCCCGCTCATGGAATTCATCGAACACCACACAGGCCACGCCCTCCAGGGCGGGATCCGCCTGGAGCCGGCGCAGGAACAGGCCACTGGTGAGAACTTCGATGCGGGTGGCGGCTGAGGTGCGCGACTCCAAACGCACGGAGTAGCCCACCCTTTGGCCCAGGGGTTCGCCCAACTCCGCTGCGAGCCTCTGGGCCGCAGCTTTGGCCGCCAGGCGGCGGGGTTCGAGCATCCAGATCCGTCCGCCTGCAAGGCCCGTGGCATCCAGTTGCTCGCGGAGGGCCAGGGGCACCCGGGTGGTTTTCCCTGCCCCGGGTGGTGCCTGTAGCAGCACGGTGGCGCCGGGTTTGAGGGCTGCTTGGATTTGACCCAGCAACCCGTCAATTGGCAAGGTTTGCCTGGGGAGCGGGGTTTGCAAGGAGCGCTTCAGCGCACGTGGCGTACCCCATCCACCGGGTGATAGGCCTCGCTGGTGAGCTCCTCGTACACGATGGCGGGTAGGCCGGTTTCAAACATGGTTTGCAGGGCTTCCTTGAGGTAAGGGTTCCATCCGCCCGTACTCACCTTGCCGTGACGCACGGTCCAATCCCAGGTGCCCTGGAGGTCGCGGGGAATGCGGCCTTCCCGGTCGCGCCGGGCGACTAGGTCTTGGGATTCCACCAGGCCCACCAGGATGGGATCTTTGCCGTAGGCCGGGGTAATGCTGAGCTCCAGCCGGATGGGATCTTCCTTGACCAGCTTGAGGCGAAAACGCGGAGGCAGCTTGAGGTTGGTGAGCACAGCGCCCACGATTTTGGTCCGTTGATCCACTGTCAATCCTCGCGTTGAAAGCACGTGCTCATCGGAGAGCCTATCGAGCGCCCCTTTCGGTGTTTAGTCGGAGCTGTCGCTGGGACGTGCTGATTGCTCGTTGTCACCGCTAAAGCGCACGGTGAGCAGATCTTCCTGGGTGATTTGGCCTTCGGCATCCAACAATTCGGGATGAATAGTTACGCGGCCAGTACGGTCGCCGGGCGAAGGGCTTGGGCGGCTTGCCGGTTTTTGGCTGTTGACAAGGGATGCCCGGTTGGCACTGCCTGCGTTCCTGCCTTCGCTGCTGGGGTCACCGGGTCTGGGCACGGCCTTAAAACCCTGGGCCATCACCTTGAAGGCCTGCCAGAGCAGAACCAAAAAGCAGGCGCCGTAGAGAACGGGAAGGATTTGGGAGAGAAAGGCGTTCATGGCCCTAGGCAGCTGCCGATGGGAGAGGCGTCACCGCCTCTCCATCATTGCTTGGCATTGCTCGACTGACTGCCGGCGTTGGCGAGCATCCACGCCCACAGCGTGGTGCAGGCGGCACCGAAGGCGAGGAAAGCCAATAACAACCTGCCCGTGTCCATGGCCCGATAAGAAACTTTACGAATCTTAAGGCTTTCTTACCGGTGTTCGATCTCTTTACGGTTCGGCCAGATGCTGTCCTTTGAAATGCGCCCACTCGCTGTTCTCCCTTTTGCCTGCGCGGGAGCCCTGGCCATGGCTGTCGTACCGGTGGCGCTCCCCGGTGGGGCGGCCTCGGCCCCCAGCCTGGCCCGCCAGTCCTTCGTGGCTGCTGCAGTGCGCAGGGTTGGGCCGGCGGTGGTCACCATTGACACGGAGAAAACGGTGGCGGGGACTGTGCCAAGGGGATTGTTGGAAGATCCCTTGTTGCGCCAATTCTTCGGCCTGCCTGAGGGCAGGACTCCTCCGCAACGCACGAGGCGTGGCGTAGGTAGTGGCTTCATCATTGGCGCCGATGGTTTGGTGCTGACCAACGCCCATGTGGTGGAGGGCAGTTCCAAGGTGACGGTGGGCTTGGAGGACGGACGCCGGGTGCCTGGAACGGTGGTGGGTCTTGATCGATTCACGGATCTGGCCGTGGTTCGTTTAGCGGGCAAGGGGGCTTGGCCTGTGGCCCCCTTGGGTAATTCCGACACGCTTCAGGTGGGGGAGTGGGCCATCGCCATGGGCAACCCCTACGGCCTCGATCGCACGGTGACGATGGGAATCATCAGCAGCTTGAACCGCAATGCCAGCAAGCTCGGCATCGTGAACAAACGGCTCGATCTCATCCAGACCGATGCGGCGATTAATCCAGGCAATTCGGGTGGCCCATTGTTGAACGCCGATGGCGAGGTGATTGGGGTCAACACCATGGTGCGCTCGGGGCCCGGGGCAGGGTTGGGTTTTGCCATCCCCATCAACCGGGCCAAGGACATCGCCCGGGAACTCATTGCTAAAGGCAAGGTGAGCCATCCGGCGATTGGCGTTGGTGTCGCCGCCGAGAGATCGGCTGATGGCTCAGGCCCCAGCCAAGGGGCACGGCTGGTGTCCGTTGCGAGTGGAAGCCCTGCGGCCCGCGCCGGGCTTCGCCCAGGTGATGTGGTTCTCGCGGCTGGTGGACAGCCCGTGACGGGACCTTCCCAGTTGATCGCAGCTGTGGAAAGGGGCGGTGTGGGGCGCCCCCTGGTGCTCACGATCAACCGTTCTGGCCAGGTGCAGCAGGTGGAGGTGGTGCCGGCCGAGTTGGGATCGCGCCAGCAGTGAAGGTGTCGTTAGGCCTCCAGCCCCCATTGCTGGGCCAGGGCAGGGGGCAATGGAGTGGATCCCCCAAGTTGTTGGCGCATCACCCATTGGGTGGCAGCTTTCTGGCTGTGCCACGCCTGGAGTAGCTGCTTCGCCAATCCCTGGAGGGTTTGGAGGTCGGCGGTGGAGTCGATGGCGCGGCTCATCCGCTCGATTTCGAATTGCTGGCCGAGGCTGAGGCTGAGCGGTTCGGTCATGGCGATCTCCGCGGGGCGTTGATGCCGTAACACTACAAAGTGTTTCATTTGCGGTCGTAGCGATTGCAACATCGCGCCCCCATCCGTGCGGATTTGCGGTTTTTCGGCCGAAGGCCGCCTACTGGCGTTCGCGGAATTCCTCAACGCATTGGGTGATGCAGCCGCCGTCATCCAGGGAGCAGGTGGTAATGCAGGTGAAATAGGTCTCCATGGCGTCGGCACTGGGGCTTTGCTGGCCAAGGAGGGTTTGGGATTGAGCGGATTGGTCGTCGAAGGCGTAGCCGCGAGCGAAGGTCATGGGGCCTGGAGCAGGAATCTGTTGTCAGGCTATGCACACTTTTCTCTTGACACCAGCGAAATGCGTGTAAGTGCCTAAGGCCCGATGAAGTTGTATGTAGCTGGGCGGCCTTTAGGGGCTGGGCTTGGGGGGTTAGCCGGCTTTTTGGACTTTGGCAGCGTTTTTCTTGGCCTGTTGCTTTTCTCTGTTGGCCGCTTGCTTAGCGGTTTTGGCCTGATCGAGGGCTGCCTGGCGGGCTAGCTCGGCTTCTTCTTCCTTTTTCTCGAGGTAGTAGGCGTAGTTGCCCAGGTAGGGCACGAGTTCCCCGTCGCGGAGTTCCACGATTTTGTTGGCGACCCGGGAAATGAAATAGCGGTCGTGGGAGACCACCAAAACCCCGCCTTCGTAGTCAATGAGAGCGTCTTCCAGCATTTGTTTGGCTGGAATGTCGAGGTGGTTGGTTGGTTCATCCAGCACCAGCAGGTTGCAGGGCTTGAGCAGCATCAAAGCCAGGGCTAGACGGGCCTTCTCGCCGCCAGAGAGCTTGCCGGCTTCTTTGAAGACCGACTCGTTGCTGAAGCAGAAGGTGCCAAGCAGGGAGCGCACTTGGGTTTGGGTCCAATCGGGCACGGCCTCAAAAATCGTGTCGATCACGGTTTTTGAGAGGTCGAGCGCTTCGGCTTGGTTTTGCTCGAAGTAGCCGGCCTCCACGTTGTGCTCGCCAAGGGAGGCCTGGCCACCATCGGGTTGCTCCATGCCCATCACCAGGCGCAGCAGGGTGGATTTGCCAGCCCCATTGGGGCCCACAAAGGCAATGCGATCGCCCCGTTCCACTTCCAATTCGGCGCCTAGAAACAGGATTTGATTGCCATAGCTATGGCTGAGGTCGCGGATCTCGGCCACCAGGCGTCCGGACCGGGGGGCGTCCGGAAAGCGAAACCTGGGTCCGCCCACGGTTTCAATCGGAGCTTCCAGCCGATCGACTTTGTCGAGCAGCTTTTCGCGGCTCTTGGCTTGGGTGGAGCGGGTCGCGCTAGCTCGAAAACGGTCGATGTAGGCCTGTTGGGCGCTGAGTTCTTTCTGCTGGCGGTCGAACGCTGCCTGGGTGGCTTCGCGCTCGAGCACTTTTTGCTCCAGGTGTTGGCTGTAGTTGCCGAGGTAACTCCTGGAGATGCCGCGCTCGGTCTCGACGATTTGATTGCAGATGCGATCAAGAAAGGTGCGGTCGTGGCTGATCACCACCAGGGCTGCGGTTTGCTCGACCAAATAGCCTTCCAGCCACTGGATTGTTTCCACATCGAGGTGGTTGGTCGGCTCGTCAAGTAGCAGGAGGTCGGGGTCCTGGAGAAGGATTTTCCCGAGGGCAATGCGCATCTGCCACCCGCCGGAGTAGTCGCCCACGGGTTGGTCGGCCCCCTCAGGGGTGAAGCCAATCGTGGGGAGGAGCTTGTCGATGCGGGCTTCGAGTTCGTAACCGTGCAGGGCTTCAAATCGGCTGTGCAGGCGGCCCAATTCGTGGATCAGTTCGTCGAGGTGTTCGGGATCGGCCGCGGCTTTCTCGCTGCCCATCTCGTCTTCTACTAAGCGTTGGCGGCTGAGCACCTCGGCCGCTTCGCCGAAGGCTTGAAACAACTCCTCGCGCACCGTGCGGTTGAGGTCAACGTCGAACTCCTGCTGCAGGTAGGCGATGCGGGGGTCGCCTTGGCGCACCACCAGGCCGCTGGTGGGTTCCTCCATCCCGGCGATGATTTTCATCTGGGTGGATTTGCCGGCCCCGTTGACGCCGACCAGGCCAATCCGGTCTCCGGGTTTCACTTCCCAGGTGACATCCCGCAGCACCTCACCGGTGGGATAGATCTTGCCGATGCGTTCGAGTCGGAGCACGGGGCCTGGCGGGAGCCCCTCCATCATCCCTGTTGAGGTTCGATCCCAGGACGTGGGGCAGACTCGAGATTGACTGCCCACCAGCCCTGATCCCTTCCCCCCGCCGATCCCAACGATGATCAAGCGCCTGGAACAGGTGGCGGCCCTTGTGGTGACCGCGGGCCTGGCGATCGTCAGTTACTGGCTGTTTTTCAGTTGGGCCCAGGGGGGCAGCCTCGGCAAACCCCCTCAGCGCTCACGCCTGTCACAGGCCCCCGCGGGCCTTGAGCAGCCATTGCTTGCTCGCGCTGTCGTCAAGGGTGGCGATGTGGGCTTTCACCTCGGCGCTGGTCACGGGCAGGTTCTCCCGGGAGCCAATCGCCACGATGCGCTCTAGGGCTGCACTGGGGTCCTGGAGCGCCTGGCGGAACGGCGGAACAGCTCCTGGGTCAGATCAGCATTGCTGCTGATCAGGGCATAAAGAGCTGGGGCATGTCCACTGGTGATTTCAGTGGTGATTTCAGTGGAGTTTCCAGTGGCGCTTCCAGTTGCGTTTTCAGGGATGCTCGACATCGCTTGGGGCCAGGGCGCCTCAACCTATGAACCCTGGGCCCAAATGGCAGCGGGACGTTGCGGCTTGTTGCCGATGGCTCTTGGCCCCGAGTTCTTCACGCTGGCTGGCCCCTAGGCGGCCTGGGGGACATCGGTTTCTGGCGTGCCGCAGGCGGAGGCGTCTTCCATGCTGCGAGCGTCGAGGCAGAGCACCTTGCGGAGCTGGGCATAGTTGCTGGCCTGGGCCAGGCGCCCCTCCTGTTGGGCGCCGTATTCGGCACGCTGCAACACGTGGTGCAGGTGGGTGAGCAGGTAGGTACTGATGACCGCAGATACCAACACATCGCTGCCCTCGGGGGTGGGCTGCCTGCGGCTGGTTTTCGCCCGGGAGGGCTTGCTGGATGTTGGGGAAATGGTGCGGGGCATGGAACAGCCTCCGAGGGAGTCGTTTCAAAAGCATAGTCGTGGATACTATCCATGTGGATTTCTGTATGCTTAGTGGTATCCACCAGGCTTGGTTCCGCTTGGCGATCCGGCAAACCTCCTCCAGCGGTCGCCCCAAGTCGCCCAGGGTGCAGGTGGTGTTGCCAGAGGAGTTGTGCAAGCGGTTGGCTGATTTGGCCGAAGATGAATCCCGCACGGTCAGCAACATGGCCAAGGTGCTGATCCAGCAGGGGGTGGAGCGTCTCGAGGCCCAGCGTGGTGCCCGGCTAGGGATTGCTTCAGCGGATCGGTTCCGCCAGGTGCTCGAACAGCAGGGGCAGCAGCGGCCCCAGCGGTTGCGGGGCGCCCCTCGCCGGCTCAGGCTGCAGCGGCCCTAGGCGGGGTTGACGCAAACCCCTAAGACCGCTGGCCGAGAAGCTCCTGTAACCGAGGGGAGATTGCCGGGATGTCCCAAGGCATGCCACCACGCCAGTAGGGCAAAGGCCAAGGCTTCGCGGTCGCTATCGCCAATACCCAGTTCGGCCAAGGGGCGTACCCGGGTGCCGCGGCAGCGGCGTTGGAGTTGCTCCATCAGCAGGCCATTGCGGCAGCCACCGCCCGCCACCAGGAGCTCTTGGACCGGTGGCCCCTTGGCGAGATCCTGGCCAATCACGGCGGCGGAGAAGGCCGTGAGGGTGGCCAGGGCATTGGCCGGGTTGGGCTGCTGATTGGCTTGTTGATTGGGTTCTTGGGCCCTGGTTTGCATCGCTGCCAGGCGTTGGGCGAGGTCGGAGCTGCCAAACAATTCCCGGCCGGTTGATTTGGGTGGGGCTTGCTGGACATAGGGCTCCTGCAGCCAGCGTTGGATCAGGTCCTCGTCGGGCTGGCCCTGGCGCGCCCAGGCCCCATTCGCATCAAAGCTGCTTTGCCCGCCGCTGAATTGGTGGACAGCCAGATCCAGCAAGGTGTTGGCGGGCCCGCAATCCCACCCCAAAATGGGTGCTTTGGCCTCGGGTCCGCTGGCGGGAGGTAGCAGGGTGAGATTGGCGATGCCACCCAGATTCACCAGGGCCCGCCAGCCACCAATCGGGGGTAGAAGGGCAGCATCGGTTGCCGGTACCAATGGGGCACCTTGGCCGCCCAGGGCTAGGTCTACGGCTCGGAAATCAAACACCACGGGCGTTTGCAGCCGCTGGGCTAGGGCGGGAGCCCGCAGCAGTTGCCAGCTACTCCCTTGACGCTCGGCTGTGGGCGGCCGATGCCACAGGGTTTGGCCATGGCAGCCCACCAGTTGGGCCGCCTGCTTCGGGTCGCAGCGTTGGGCGGCAAGCACATGGACCTCGGTGAGGGCTTCTGCGAGCTCCAACAGATCCGAGGCGCTGCGAGGTTTGCCCTGGCCGGTTGCGACCAGGGCTTCCCGCAGTTGGGGCGGATAGGGCAGGGCTGAGCGCTCCAAAATGCGCCAGCTCGGCCTGCTGGGGCGACCCGAAAAGCTTGCCAGAACGGCATCAACGCCATCGGCGCTGGTGCCGCTCATGAGCCCCAAAACCCGCATTTGTGGTTTCGCTCCCCTCCCTATTTGTTGGGCTGGGGGGTCATGCGCAGGTAGGGCTTGACCTCGGTGACGCCTTTGGGGAATTTGGCGCGGGCATCCTCGGTGGAAATCGAAGGCACCACCACACAGTCTTGACCGTCCTTCCAGTTCACCGGGGTGGCCACTTGATGGTGGTCGGTGAGTTGCAGGGAATCAATCACCCGCAGGATTTCATCGAAGTTGCGGCCCGTGCTCGCCGGATAGGTGATCTGCAGCCGCAGTTTCTTGTTGGGATCGATGATGAACACCGAGCGCACCGTCAGGTTGTTGAGGGCGTTGGGGTGAACCATCCCGTAGAGATCGCTCACCGTCTTGTCGGCGTCGGCCAGGATCGGATAGTCGACCGTGGTGCCCTGGGTTTCGTTGATGTCGGGGATCCAGCCCTTGTGGCTTTCAGCCGTATCGACACTCAGCGCCAGGGTTTTGACATTGCGCTTGTCCCATTCGCTGCGCAGCTTGGCCACCTCGCCCAACTCGGTGGTGCAGACGGGGGTGTAATCGGCGGGGTGGGAGAAGAGCACCACCCAGCTATCGGCTCCAAAGTCGTAGAGATTGATCGGGCCGAGTTGGGAGTCCTGGGTGAAATCAGGAACCGTGTCGCCGAGTTGAAGGACCATGGTCGTGGCAGGAATCAGGGGAATTGCCAGGGTTGATCGTGCCACAACTGTCCAGCCATTGACGCAGTTCGCTTTTGAGATGCACCAGGCCGAGGGCCTCGGTGGCAGAGACAAACAGGGCATCGGATTCCAGGGCCCGGGCCCGCTCCACTTCTCCCGTTGGGCAGCGGTCGATTTGGTTGGCGACTAGCCGCCTGGGGGCTTTAGAGCCCAGGGCATCAAGGATCTGGTGCACGGTGGTGCGCTGCTCGGGCCAGGCCGGATCGGAGAGATCCACCACAACCATCAGGCCGTCGGCCTCCAGGGTTTCTTCCAAAGTGGAACGAAACGCTTCAACCAGGGGTGGGGGGAGGTTGCGGATGAACCCCACGGTGTCGGTGAGGAGCAACGGCATGCTGCTACCCCCGTTTGGATCGGCAATCTCCAGGCGCCGGGTGGTGGGATCGAGGGTGGCGAACAGTTTGTTCTCCGCCAGTACGGCGTTGCTGCCCGTGGCCTTGGTGAGGGCATTCAGCAGCGAACTCTTGCCGGCATTGGTGTAGCCCACCAAGGCCAGCCGCTTCAGGCCGGAGCGGCCTTCCCGGAGGCGGGCCCGATGCTCACCCAGGGCTTTGACCTCTTTGTTGAGCCGTTCGATGCGCCGGGCAATGGCCCGCCGGTCTTTTTCCAGCTGGGTCTCACCGGGCCCCCGGGTGCCGATGCCACCGCCCTGGCGCGACAGGCTGAGGCCGCGCCCGCTGAGGCGGGGCAGGCGATAGCGCATTTGGGCCAATTCCACCTGCAGGCGACCCGCGGAGCTGGCAGCCCTTTGGGCAAAGATGTCGAGGATCAATTCGCTCCTGTCGCTCACGGGGAGGTCGAGGAGCCGTTCCAAATTGCGGGCCTGAACGGGGGTGAGTTCCCGATCGGTCACCACCAGGGTGGCCCCTACCCGGCGGGCTTCCAAGGCGGCTTCGGCCACCTTGCCCTCCCCCCAGATGGTTTGGGGGGCCACTTGGGTGCGGCGCTGTTCCACCACGCCGACGGGGATGCCTCCGGCGCTGCGCACCAGGCCTTCGAGTTCGCCGATCAAGCGTTGGGCTGCGCCCCGATCGCCGGGGGTGAGGGCCAGGAGCAACACCTTGTCATGGCTGGAGGCCACCAGGTCGGTGGCCGCGTCCTGGGCCAGGGCCCCTTGGGCGATGGCCAGGCTGGCTGGATCCATGGCACAGAGATCGACCAGATCGCCTTCGAGCTGCAGGGGCCAGGGCTGGTCCGCTGTGTTGCTGGGGGCGACCACCAGGGCAGGCCACTGGCCTCCGGCACCGGATTGATCCCCGTAGCGCAACCAAAGCCGGGGCGAGAGATCCAAGCCCACCACGCCCTCTTGCATGGTGGGCTCGAGGTGCTTTGCCCGGCCGCAACAGGTCACCAGGCGCAGGTCTGTGCCCTGGCGGCGTTCAGGGCCAGGCAGCTTGTCAAGTACCCGGCCCGATTGCTCCAGGGGCCCCACCCACAGCAGCCGGCACAGGCCGCGGCCATCAATCACCAGGGTGAGCGGCAGGCTCAGTTCCCTGCTTTCGCTGGCCAGTCGCTGCAGGCAGAGCAATTCGGCGAGCCCATCCTCGGGGTGGCGCCGATGGCAGAGCCGCTCCAGCTGGCGGCGTTGGGAGGGGCGTAAGCCTGCGGTGCGACCAGCCAGAACGCCTTGCTTCAAGGACGTTTCACCAACACGCAGCGGATGCCTGCCGCCTCGGCGGCCTGCTTGTCGGCAGCGCTATCGCCCACATGCCACACCTGGTGGGGTTCCAGCTCGAGGGCTTGGAGGGCAAGCTGCAGGGGCTTGGGGTTGGGTTTGGCGGCGCCGGCCTGGCTGGAGATCACCACCGCATCGAGCCAGCGGTGCAGTCCCAAACCCTCGAGTAGGTCGTGGAGGCGTTGATCGAAATTGCTCACCACCGCCAATTTGAGGCCCCGGGCTTTCCATGCCGCCAACTGGTTGGGCACCTCGGCAAACACCCGCCAGAGGTCGGTGCAGGCAAAGCGCTCAAACAGCTCCGTTCGCAGCGCCTCGGGGGCTGGCCCAGCTCCTGCTTGGAGAAGGGTCTCGTTGATGCGTTCCCCCCACCAGTTGATTTCCGCCCTCTTCAGGGCAGGGCCTTCCAGCCCGGGAAAGGCCAGGGGGGGGGCTTGGCCGTAAATCGAGGCAAACACCTGATCGATGGCCGCCGGCTCCACGCTGAGTCCATGGCGTTGGGCCAGGGCTGCATAGGTGGTGCCTACCGAGTCCTTCAGTCCGATCAGGGTGCCCATGGCATCGAGCAACAGACCTGCCGGTGGGCTGGGGCGGGCTGTCATGGCGACCAATTCAGGGCGGCACTCCCAAGCCAGCCGGCAGCCACCTTGGCCTGGTGGGTTTTGCCGGGCATGCGGGAGAGGTAGGCCAGGCGTCGGATTTGGAAGGCGGCAGGTCCGGCCAGGGTGAAGCCGCCACCGGTGAGGGCCGCTTCGCCTTTGCCCAGGCTCATCATTTCGCCGAGATCCTTGAAATGGAAAGGCTCCAAGGATTCGTTTGCCAGGGAGCGCATCAGATTGGTGGCCAGGCAGTCGGCTTGCTGAAAGGCCGCTTGGGCGGTGGTTGGCACCGGATCGACGCCCTCCAGCTGGGCGATGTCGCCGATGGCAAACAACGGGGGGTGGCCTAAAACCTGTAAGTCCGCCTGGCAAGCCAAGCGTCCATTAGCCCCGGTTGAAGCCTTGGGTTCGATCGGCGGGGCGTTGAAGCGCAGGCCAGCGGTCCAGATGACGCCATTGGTCGCGAGGCGTTCGGGCCCTTGGGGCCCATGGAGCTCGAGATGGTCGCTACCGACGACAACCACCTCGGTGTGGCAGCGCAGGCGGATGTCTTTGCGTTGCAGTGCCAGTTTGGCCTGCTCACGATTGAAGGCCTTGGCGGCGGGCAACAGGGTGCTGCCGCGCTCGATCAGCTCCACCACGGCGGCCCCTTCCAGGCTGTCGGCCAATTTGCAAGCCAGTTCCACACCGCTGGCACCAGCGCCAACAACGGCAATCCGTTGCAGCGGCAGCCGTTGTTGGCGCAACTGCCCAACCAGCTGTTGGAGTTTCTCCACATCGGCCAAGCTGCGAAATCCCAGGCTGTGCTCCTCCACGCCGGGGATGCCAAAACTGTTTGTTGCGGCCCCTGTCGCGATCACCAGTCGGCTGAAGTTCAGCTGGCGGCCTGATTGGGTCTCAACGGTGTTGGTGGTGCTGTTGATGCGGCTGACCCGGTCTTGCAACCAGGCCACGCCTTTGCCAGCTAACACGGCGTCATAGCGGGGCGCAATTTCCCAACGGCGCAGTTCCCCGCTGAGTAGTTCGTAGAGCAGGGGCAGAAAGAGGAAGCGTTCGTTGGGCTCGATCAGCAAGATCGGCGGATGCCCCTTGCGTGCGGCCAGGGCCAGGGCGGTGTAAAGCCCTCCAAAGCCCCCACCCACAATCACCACCGGTGCGGCTGTCATCGGTCTGTCCGGCAACACACGTGGGCTCGGGTGCGGTGGATCGAACCCTAACCAGGGGCTAGGGCTGCGGGCGATGATGGGTTGATGGTGACCACCCCAGCCCCCACCTATCCCCGTGATCGAGCCGGTGAGCCGATTGATTTGGCGGCGGGCCGACGGTTACTCGAGTCCCTAACCCCGCAGGAACGGCTCGCGTGGGCCCAGCAGACCTTTGGGGATGGGTTTGCCCTCACCACAAGTTTTGGCATTCAGGCGGCCGTGCTGCTGCACATGGTCAGTGAGTTGGGCCGGGCGAGTGGCCAGCCGGTGCAAGTGATTTGGGTAGATACGGGTTATCTCCCCCCCGAGACCTACCGCTACGCCCAGCAGCTGTCGGAGTTGCTTGAGCTCAACGTGCACGTAGCCCAAGCCTCGATGGGGCCGGCCCGCATGGAGGCCCTCCATGGCCGGCTTTGGGAGAGCGGCACGGCCGAAGCCCTCGGGCTCTATCACCGCATTCGCAAGGTGGAACCCCTCGATCGGGCCCTCAGCGATCTGGGGGTGACCTGTTGGGCCAGCGGGGTACGTGGAACCCAAACAGACCACCGCAGTGGTATGGAACCCCTTGATCCGATCCGGCAGCGCTGGTCCCTGCGTCCCCTGCTGAGCTGGACCAGGCGGGACGTCTACTACTACATGCAGAACCACGATCTTCCCCAGCACCCTCTGTTTGAACAGGGGTATTCCACCGTGGGCGATTGGCATTCCAGTGCCCCCGACGATGGTGGGATCAGCGGCCGGGCCACTCGGTTTGGGGGCTTGAAACAGGAGTGCGGCATCCACCTGCCCGGAGTGATGGGCGAAGGCATCTAGCGGTGGCCCCCGAGGCGGCTTACGAGGTGGCGCCCGAGGCAGCCCAGTGGCTGTTGATTGGTAACAGCCGCTGGCATTGGGCCTCCCAAGACCAGGAAGGCTGGCGCAGTTGGCATGCCCCGCCGGGATTGGCGGGCTCTTCGCTGGCTGATGGAAGGCTCGCTGGTTGGGCCGCCGTCGGTCCCATCCCTGACCAGGTGGGCCTGGATGGCAGAGCGCGCATTGGCTTGGCCGACATTCCCCTGCAGGCGATGCCACCGTGGCTGGGCGTGGACCGGGCCCTGGTGGGCTGGAGAGCTTGGCAGCTGTCGGGTTCACCGGTGTTGGTGGCCGATGCCGGCACAGCCTTGAGCCTGACCAGGGTGGATGCGGGCGGTCGCTTTGTGGGTGGCCGTTTGATGGCTGGGGCGGCCCTGCAATTGCGGGCGCTGGGGGAGGGCACCGCCCAGTTGCCACAGGCCAGAAATCACCATGGAATGCCCGATGGCCCCTGGCCACTAGCCCCTGGGCTTTGGCCCATAGAAACGGAGGTGGCCATGGCATCTGGGGTCCTGTGGGGCCTGGCTGCCGCCGTCGCCATTGCTGCCCAGCAGGTCTGGGCTGAGCAGCCGGATTGCCAGATCTGGCTCACCGGCGGCGACGGGGCCCAACTTGAGCCGTTGCTGGCTGGTTGGTTGGGCTCAGCCCCGTTCTTGGGCTCGCGCTCAGGTTTGGCGGGGAGCCTGAAAAGGGCACCTAACCTCGCGCTAGAGGCCCTCGCAGCCCTCAGGCCAGACCGAGGTCGCTGAGGATTTGGTCGGCCATGGTTTCGGCCTTCACCTTCCAATAGAGCTTCTCGAACTTGCCATCGGCATCCACCACAAAGGTGTGGCGCATCATGCCCATGTATTCGCGGCCCATGAATTTCTTGAGCCCGTAGCTTTCATAGGACTCGGCCACCGGGCAGGGTTCCGCGTCGCTGAGCAGGGTGAAGGGGAGGCTGTACTTGGCCACAAACTTGGTGTGGCTTGAGGCGCCGTCCTTGCTGATCCCAAGCACCTTGATCCCGTGCTGTTCAAAGGCGGCCCATTGGTCGCGGAAGTTGCACGCTTCTTTGGTGCAGCCTGGGGTGTCGTCCTTGGGATAGAAGTAAATCACCACCCTTTGGCCCTTGAGGTCCTTCAGGCTCACCGGCTGACCGTCCTGGTCCGGCAGGGTGAAATCGGGGGCGGGGTCACCGATTTGCAGGGCCATTCAGCGTCAACGCAACAATGGCCAGAGCCTAAGGGGCCTTCTGGAGCCATCGCTACCAACGCCAGTGTCCAAGCAGTTGCTGCCGATCAGGGGCCAGGCAGCCCAACTGTGGCTACTGCCCCTGCGATGGGCTGATTGGCAGGTGCTCTCGGCCCAGGAAGTTCTCTGGGGGCAAGCCTTGGCTCCCTTGGGCAGCCAGCGCTATTGGCACAGCAGGGCGGCCATGCGGGAGGTGTTGGCGGAAGTCCTGGGATGTGAACCGGCGGCGGTGCCGTTGCACAGTCCACCGGGTCACCCCCCACGGTTGGAGGGCGGTTGGGTCAGCCTCAGCCACAGCCGGGATGGGGTGTTGCTCGGCTATGCCTCCGTGCCGATCGGGGTGGATCTCGAACGGGTTGATCGGCCCTTGGATGGTGGGGCCTTGGCCGAGCGTTTTTTCCCTCCCGAGGAAGTCGATCAGTTGCACCAGTTGCCCGTTGATCGCCTGCGCTTGGCCGTGTTGACCAGCTGGGTGGCGAAGGAGGCGGCGATCAAGTGGCGCCAGCGCACGCTGGCAGCGGAACTCAGCTGCTGGCGTTTTGATCACGGTGATGGCCGGCTGCATCACCAGGGCGAAGGCTTGGAGCTCACCCCCCAAGTGGGCCAGAGCGGCGGCTGGCTCTGGGCGGCAGTGCTGGGGTGAGCTCCAGGATTGGCCCCTATCCTTGGCCTTCAGCCAGCAGGGGCGCCATGGATCGAGAGCTGCTGATGGCCCCGCGGATCTTGGGCTTGGTTGGCCGCCTGAGCCTGACTTTGATGGCTGGGGCGCTACCTGCGATGGCTGGGCCTGCGACGGTGGTGCCTGCGATGGCCCTGCCCCTGGCACCGGCCCAGGGGGCCGTTGATCTGGCCACAGCCGGGGATGATCGAGCTGTTTTGAAAGGGTTTTTGTCCGGTGCGCCCCTCACCAATCGGCGCTTGCTGGATGATTTGGCCCGCACGGAATGGAGTCCCCAGGAGGTCCGGGCGGCCCTGGTGAAGGTGTACGGCGTGAAGGTGGAGCGGGTGTCGCGGTTTTTGGATTCACCGGCGGGCCGTGCCCTGGTTGATCAGCACGTGGAGGGTTGGTCGCCCTGGCTATCTCCCCAGCTCAAGGCCTATGGGTTGCGCTCTGCGATCTTGAAGGCGTCACGCCAGGAGGCCCTCTCCGCTGCAGGGGTTGTGGCGGTCTTGCCCGTGCGCTTCTGGCTGCCCCAGACCTCGGCTGAGGCCCGCAGGGTCAATCCGGATCCAGTGTGCCCATCCCAATGTGGCGATTCTGTTTTGGCCCATTTGGCTTTTTTGATGGCCTCGCTGCAAGTGGGAGCGATGGGGCGCTAGGCCCTGGCCATCACCAGATGGTGGGCCAGTTGCTGGGGGATGGTTTGGTTCAGCCGTTGCCCAAAGCCCCGGTGGAGGAGCTCCAGTTGGATGGCGGTGAGGGGTTGGTTACCCAGGGTTTCAAGTTGCGTGCGGTAGCTGCTGCCATCGGCGAGCCAGCGGGCGATGCGTGTCTGTGAGAGTTCGAGTTCCAGGGTTTCGTTCCACTGCTCGCTGGTCACGGTCCATCCGCGGGCTCCCAACCAGCTAGTGGCGATCCGCTGATTGGCTTGGCCGGCTTCTAGTCCAGCCCCTTCCAGGTCTGCAAGCTCCCTGAGCAGATCGATCAGGCCGGCTTGCAAGCTTTCATTGACAGCGGGCCGGGCTGCTGTGGGACGAGCGGTTTTGGAACGGGAGATCGGTTGGGCCTTGAGGGCAGCCAGTAAACCCGTTGCTGGACCAATCCGGGGTGTGCTGAACAGCAGGCGCCACTGGCCCTGGGGGCTGATCAACCCCTCGAGGGCAGTGAGCCAGGCTTCGACCCCGCTTGGTTCGAGTTCCCGCCAGGGTTGGCGGGCTGCGATCCATTCGAAGCGGGTCCCTTGGGCTTTCAAGCTGCGCATCAACACTTCGGGTTGATCCGGGGGGCAGACCACCACCTGGGGTTGGCGGAGGGCATCGAGCAGCTGCAGCTGCGCCGCCAAGCGCTCCTGATCGGAGCCGTGACCCACCGTGATCACCACCTCGCCTTCCGGGGTGGCCTCAAGGGGGTCGAGGGCCCAAAGCAGGGAATGGGCCTCCAGGATCAGCACCCGATCGTGGCGCTGCCACGGGGCCCCCTGCCACAGGCGCCGGCGGAGGGCGTCGAGCCGCTGGCCTTCCGCGGTGGCCTGCCGTTGCAACCAGCGCTCCAGCTGGGGATCCTCGGGGCTGCTGCTCAACACATCGCCTTGGTCGGCCGCCGTTTCGGCCGCTGCGGCGAGCTGGGCGGCGCGGCGTTGCTGCAGGCGTTGGCGCAGCGCCCCTTCCCAGCCCAGGTGGCCTGGTTGCCAAAACACCTCGCCCTGGAGGCCTGTGGGCAGGTACTGCTGGGCCACCCAGTGCTCGGCGTAGGCATGGGGGTAGCGGTAGCCGGCGCCATCGCCAAAGGCCTTGCCATCACGGTTGGCATCGCGCAGGTGGGCCGGCACCTGTTGCTTGTTGGCCGTTTTTACGCTTTTGAGGGCATCAAAAAATCCCAGCAGGCTGTTGCTCTTCTCGGCGCCAGCGAGATACAGCGCTGCCTGGGCTAGGGGATAGAGCCCTTCGGGCAACCCCACCCGTTCAAAGGCCGCGGCGCAGGCCTCCACCACCACGATGGCTTGGGGATCGGCGAGCCCAATGTCTTCCCCTGCGGAGATCAACATGCGCCGGAAGATGAAGCGGGGGTTCTCGCCGGCCTCCACCATCCGCGCCAGCCAAAACAGGGCGGCGTCGGCATCGGAGCCCCGCAGCGATTTGATGAACGCACTGATGGTGTCGAAGTGGGCGTCCCCTTGTTTGTCGTAGAGCACTGCCCGCTGCTGGATCGATTCCTCGGCGATGGCGAGATCGATGCTGATCAGGCCATCGGTGTCGGGGGCGGTGGTTTCGACGGCGAGCTCCAGGGCGTTGAGCAGGCTGCGGGCATCGCCGCCGGCCACATCCACAAGGTGGTCGCTGGCCTCCTCACTGATCACGATGGGGCGATCCCCGTAGCCCACCGCGCGATCCTTCAGGGCCCGATTGAGCAGTTGACGCAGGTGGGCAGGCTCGAGCGGTTGGAGCCTGAAGAGGCGTGAGCGGCTCACCAAAGCCTTGTTCACTTCGAAGAAGGGGTTTTCGGTGGTGGCCCCAATCAGGGTGAGCGTGCCGTTCTCCACCCAGGGCAGCAGGGCGTCCTGTTGGGCACTGTTGAAACGGTGCACCTCATCGATAAACAGGGTGGTGCGAAGGCTGTGGCGCTCCAGCCTTTCCTTGGCCGCATCCACTTCGATTCGCAGATCTTTCACCCCTGCCAGCACGGCGTTTAGGCTGCTGAAATGGGCCCTGGTGCTCCCGGCAATGATTCGGGCCAGGGTGGTTTTGCCCACGCCCGGGGGGCCGTGCAAGATCAGATTTCCGACCCGATCCGCGGCGATGGCTCGCCGCAAGAGGCGCCCTTGACCGAGGATTCCTTCCTGGCCCACGAAGTCGTCGAGGGTCTTGGGCCTCAGCCGATCGGCCAGGGGGGCCACCTGGGCCAGGATCGTTTCGCGGTGGTGCCCAAACAGGTCACTCAAGATCCCTCAAAGCTGCTGGGAGCCATCGGCGCATACCGCCATCATCGGGCCTGTGGCGATACGCTCCGCCCATGGGCGCCCTTTCTCCAAAGCTGATGAAGCGGATCGCTCCCTTGCTGCCTGCAGCGGTTGCGAGCGGCCTGCTCCTGGCCGGCTGTCAATCCAATTCCCCGAAGGCCCAACGGTTGCCGCGGGTGCAGTCCCAGCTGGTGGGCATGGCGCCATTTCGCAACAGCGTCGAAACGGTGAGCACCCTGGAGGCGGGCTCCGTTGTGCAGTTGGCCGCCCAAGCCAGCGGGCGCATTCTGCAGTTGCTGGTGGGTCAGGGCGATCGGGTGCAACGGGGCCAGTTGCTCCTGGTGTTGGACCAGGCCCAATTACGGGCGGAGGTGGCAAGCCTGCGGGCTCAAATGCAAACCAACAAACTCAACTACGAGCGCTTCAACTCTTTGGTGAATCAGGGTGCGGCCAGCTCCCTCCAACGGGATGAGTACCGCCAGGCCTATGTCGCGGCCCGGGAAGCCTTGGCTGCCCGCCAGGCCGATTTGGCGTTCAAGGCCCTGCGATCGCCGATTGCTGGAACCGTGGCTGATTTACAAGTCAAGGCCGGCGATGTGATCCAAGCCGGCTCACCGCTCACCAAAGTGATTGGCGAGAGTCGGCTCTTGGCCCGCATTGATGTGCCAGCGATCTATGCGGGCCAACTCAGGCCAGGCCTGGCGGTTGAGTTGATCGATCCCATTCGCAACACCCCCTTGGAGAGTGGCGTGGTGGATTCGGTGGATCCAGGGGTGACAGTGGCCAGCCAATCGGTGCTTGTTAAAGCGGCCTTTGCCAATCCCCAGGGCCTGCTGCGCAATGGCTTGCGGGTGAGAACCAAGCTGATTCTTGGTACCCAGGAAGTCCTCGCCGTGCCCTTCACAGCCGTCAGCCAACTCGCCGGCCAAAGCTTTGTCTATGTGGTGGGTAGCCGCGCTGATCTCGAGCGCCGGCCGGGCCGGGCCGATCTGCAGGCGGTGCGGCAACTACCAGCCAACACCACGTTTGCGATTCAAACCCCGGTGCAGCTTGGCCCCCTGCAGGGCAACCAGTATCCGGTGTTCCGGGGCTTGCAGCCTGGCCAGCGGGTGATCGCCACGGGTCTGTTGAATTTGCGGCATGGCGCACCGGTCAAAACGGGGCGCATCAACTAAGTTGCGGCCACACGACCATTAGCAGTGCTTCGCCGTTCCGTTCAGGCCCATCTCCAAGCTGCCCCAAGACTGAAGGCCCAACGCCTGATTTGTCTGCCCTGGCTTGGCCTGATTGGGCTGCCATTGCTGGGTCTGATCGGATTGGCCGGCTGTGGGGGGAAACCACCTGCACGGTCGCCCCTGGTGGTCCAGGTGGAAACGATTGGTGAGGCTAGCTTCAGCCCCACCATAGAAGTGGTGAGCGTGTTGGCTTCCACCACCGATGTGACCCTGCGGCCCGAGGCCGATGGGCGCGTGGTGAAGATTCTGGCAAGCCAAGGCCAGCGGGTGAAGGCTGGCCAGCCGATTCTGGTGCTGGACAATGTGCAGCAGCAGGCTCAACTCAATTCCAGCGTTGCTGAGTCACGGAAGGACCGGGTGAACGCTGAGCGTTACATCTTCTTGAATCAGCAGGGGGCTGTGTCCACCCGTGAGCGGGACTTTTACGTCACCCAGGCCATTGAAAGTTCACAGACAGTTCGTGCTGATGCTGCAAACCTGGGCTATAAATACGTTACGGCTCCAATCGCTGGCGAAATTGGCGACCTGGATTCCGTCAAGCTGGGTGATTACATCCGCCAGGGTCAGGCGATTACCGGCATTGTTGATAACTCCACCCTGTGGACGTTGATGGATGTGCCAGCCACCTTGGCCTCAAGGGTGCGTCTGGGCCAGGCAGTTTTATTGCAAAGCCAGGGCAATCCGCCGGTCAATGGCAGTGGCAAGGTGGTCTTTATTTCCCCCTATTTTGGTGTGAGCGGAAGTGCGTCTTCACCCAACACGGTGTTGGTGAAGGCTGAATTTCCCAACCTCACCGGCAAGCTCAAAACAGGCCAATCTGTGCGCAATAGCATTATCACCGGCACATCTCGCCAACTCTCCGTGCCGGTTCAGGCGGTGATGATGCAGGCCCAGCAACCGTTTGTTTACCGAATTTTCCCGCTCTCCCAAGTGCTGCCCAAGATCAAGGCATCCACCCAAATACCGCCGGCTCAAAAGCAGAAACTGGAAGCGCTGCCCCTCAAAACGCCGATCGTTGTCCAGATGCCCGTGAAGCTCGGCACGTTGCAGGACAACCGCTATCCAGTGCTCTCAGGCCTGGTGGCCGGCGATCGGGTGGTGGTGAGCAATACGGCCCTCTTGCGCACAGGCATGCCGGTGAAGCTGGCCGGCGGTGCCGCCCAGCCGGGTGTGAACTGAGGATTATCCATGTCGCTCTCCGATAAGTTCATCAAACGGCCGGTTCTGACGACCGTTTGCAGCATTCTGATCGTGCTGATGGGCATCATCGCGATCCCAACCCTGCCGATTGAGAACCTCCCCAACATTGCGCCGCCCCTGATTCAGGTGACGGCCAACTACGGCGGAGCCAATTCAGTGGTGACCGAGCAGGCGGTGACCAATCCGCTCGAGCAGCAGATCAACGGTGTGCCGGGGGCGGCCTACATCTCTTCAACCAGCTCGAATACTGGTCAAAGCATCATTCAGGTTTACTTCGACGAAGACACGGATATCAACATCGACCAGGTGAACGTGCAGAACCGCGTTTCCCTGGCCATGCCCCAGTTGCCCCAGCAGGTGTCGGCTACTGGTGTGTCGGTGATGCAGAGCACCCCTTCGATCCTGCTGGCTTATCAGGTCACCTCGAGCCAGGGGCAGTTTGATGCCCCTTATATCAACGGCCTCATTTATGAGCAGCTCTATTACGAGTTGGAACGGGTTCCCGGCGTCGCCCAGGTGAATATGTTGGGGGGTAGCAACCCGGCCTTCTGGCTGTTTGTCGACCCCAACAAACTGACTGCCAACCAGCTGACGGCCGATCAGATTGTTGGAGCTGTTAAGAGCCAGAACAGCGTCGCGATTGGCGGTCTGGTGGGTGGGCCACCAGCAGGAGGAAGCCAGCTGTTCGCCTACCCGATTCTGGTCGCCGACAATGGCAACCTGATGTCGGTTCAGCAGCTCAACGATCTGATCGTGGGCAAGTCACCCCAGGGCAACCTGCTGCGCCTTCGGGATGTGGGCCAGGCCACCTATGGCTTCAACACCTTCGCCCAGCAGTCGGTGAGTGTCGAGGGGTATCCGGCGATCACCGTGGCGGTGTTCCAGACCCCGGAGAGCAACGCTCTGGACGTGTCGGAAGCGGTTGTGGCGGTGATGGACCAGTTCGCCCAGGTGGTGCCTGAAGGGATCACCGTGACGCAGATCTACAACATCGGCCAGTTCATCGAGTCGGCCGTCTCCGGCGTGACCGATGCCCTGGGCCTGGCGATCGTGCTGGTGCTGGTGATCCTGTTTCTGTTTCTGCAGAACTGGCGTGCCACGGTGGTTCCCAGCCTGGCGATTCCGATCTCCCTGATCGGCACCTTCGCCTTCATCAAGGCGTTTGGGTTCTCGATCAACCAGCTCACCCTGCTGGGCCTGGTGCTCGCCACCGGCCTGGTGGTGGATGACGCCATCGTGGTGATTGAGGCCGTCTCCAAGAACCTTGAAAGTGGCATGAGTCCCCGCAAGGCGGCGATGGAGTGCATGGGCAACCTGATCGGCGCCTTGATCGCCACCTCGTTGGTGTTGATGGCGGTGTTTGTGCCGGTGGCGTTCTACCCCGGTGGCATCGGCATTATTTATAAGCAATTTGCACTCACGATCGCCTTCTCGATCGCTATCTCTACCTTCAACGCCCTCACCTTCTCGCCGATGATGTCGGCCCTGATCCTGAAGGCGGAGCAGCCCCCGAAGCCGAAGGGTTGGGGTTGGACCATCGGTGGCGTGGTGGTGGGTCTGGCCTTCGGCCGATTCAGCGCAGCCTCCTTCGGCGTCGGCGCCTATGTGTTCGGGGTGGTGCTCTTTGGCATCGCCGGCAGCCGGCTGGGCCTCATTTTTGAGCGGTTCAATAGCTTTTTTGCCTGGCTGCAGGACCGTTATGCCCGGCTGCTGGAAGTCTTAATCCGCAAGCGCAAGCTGGTTTTTGCGGGTCTGGCCGGCGGCATTGTGCTCACCGCCCTGGCGTTCTCTGCCCTGCCCTCGGCGTTCATTCCGGAGGAAGACCAGGGCTACGGGGTGGGGATCTTCCAGCTGCAGAACGGTGCCTCCCTCACTCTCACCCAGCAGACAGGCCTGGAGATCGCCAAGGTGCTCAAGGAGGAGCCCGACATCACCGCGGCTTCGGTGGTGAGCGGTTACGGCTTCAACGGCTCCAGCCCAGACCAGGGTGTGTTTTTCTTCGGCCTGAAGCCCCTGGAGGAGCGCAGCGGGGCCGATCAGAAAGCCCCTGCGATCGTCGAGCGGCTGAACGCCAATCTCTCCAAGATCAGCAGTGGCCTGGTGGTGGCCGCCCAGCCCCCGGCGATTCCGGGCTTCTCGGCCCAGGGTGGCTTCTACTTCCAGTTCAACGACCTCAGCAATGGGTCCTACAGCTTCAACCAGCTCGATGGTCTGGCCCAGCAGCTGGTGGCCGCCGGCAACGCTTCGGATCAGTTTTCCAGTCTTTACACCCAGTTCATTCCCAGTGCACCTGCGTTTGGCCTGAAGATGGATCGCTCGATCATGGGCACCCTCAATATTGACTTCCAGCAGGCGATGCAGACGATCGCCGTGCTCGCTGGTGGCAACTATTCGGGACTCACCTATGAAAACGGGCAGGTGCGCAACATCTATGTGCAGTCCGAAGAGTCTGGGCGCAGCAATCTGGAGGATGTGCTCAGCTATTACGTGCGCAACCGCGACAACAAGCTGGTGCAGGTGAGCGAGTTTGCGTCGTCTGAGCTCACCAGTGCTCCGCCCGTAATCAGCCACTACAACCTCTACCGCACCATTCTGGTGCAGGGTGCCGAAGCGATTGGTAAGAGCTCGGGGCAGGCCCTCACGGCCATTCAGCAGATCTTCAACAAGTTGGATTTCAATAACATTGGCTATGCCTTCACGGGCCTGGCGGCTTTACAGCTTTCCGCCGGTAGCGCCAGCGTCCTGGTGTTCGGCCTGGGCATCCTGATCGTCTATCTGGTGCTCTCAGCCCAATATGAGAGCTATGTTACCCCGGTGATCATCTTGATGACGGTGCCCCTAGCCATGCTGGGGGCCCTGGTGTTTCTGGCCTTGCGCTCGATTGACCTCAACATCTATGCCCAGGTGGGTCTGGTGACCCTGATCGGCCTGGCGGCCAAGAACGGCATCCTGATTGTGGAGGTGGCCGAACAGCATGTGGAGGAGGGCATGGGAGTAGTCGAGGCGGCCATGGCCGCCGCCGAATCCCGCATGCGGCCAATCCTGATGACCGCGATCGCTTCCCTGGCCGGCTTCCTCCCCTTGGTGGTGGCCACCACTGCCGGTGCCAACAGCCAGCAGTCGCTTGGCACCGTGATCTTCGGCGGTCTGCTCGTGGCTACGGTGCTTTCCCTGGGAGTGGTGCCCCCCTTCTATGTGTTGATCAAGCAGCTGGAGGAACGTTGGTTCGGCAAGCCCGAGCTAAAGGCCGATGGGGATTTGGCCTAGGTGATCACGGTGGGTTGATCCATCCCTGTACGGGTTTTGATCTCAGCTAATTGATCGATCGAGTTGATCAGATCCGCTAAGGCCTGTTGGGGGTCTTGGTTGAGATTGCCGCTGGGGGGCACATAGCTCTCCAGATAAACCCGCAGGGTGGCACCCTGGGTGCCGGTGCCAGACAGCCTCAGCACCACCCGACTGCCGTCATCGAGCAGGAGTCGCAGGCCCTGGCCGCCACTGATCGATCCATCCACCGGATCGGTGTAGCTGAAGTCATCGGCCGTGGCGATGCTGCGCCCGGCAAAGCGCTCGCCCACGAGGGCGGGTTGCATGGCCTTGATGCGATCGTACAGGCCATGGGCTGTGTCGCTGGCAATGGCTTCGTAATCGTGGCGGGAGTAGTAGTGGCGACCAAAACGACTCCAGTGGGCGGCCATCACCTCCGCCACGCTGCACTGCTTGCGCGCCAGGATTTGCAGCCAGAAGAGCACGGCCCAGAGCCCGTCTTTCTCGCGAATGTGGTTGCTACCGGTGCCAAAACTCTCTTCACCGCAGAGGGTGATACGGCCGGCATCGAGCAGGTTGCCGAAGAACTTCCAGCCCGTAGGGGTTTCAAAACAGGCCAGGCCTAACTCCTTGGCCACCACATCGGCGGCGGCGCTGGTGGGCATCGAGCGAGCCACCCCGCTAAGCCCATCGGCGTAGCCCGGGGCCAGGGTGGCATTGGCGGTGAGGACAGCGAGGCTGTCGCTGGGATTCACGAAGCAGTGGCGGCCAAGGATCATGTTGCGATCGCCGTCGCCATCACAGGCGGCGCCGAAACGGAAGTGATCGCCCTTCAGCAACAACTCCGCCAGGTCGTGGGCGTAGGTGAGGTTGGGGTCGGGGTGGCCGCCGCCGAAATCGTCCAGGGGGATGCCGTTACGAACGGTGCCCGCGGGCGCTCTGAGCAGGCCCTCGAAAATCTTGGTGGCATAGGGGCCGGTCACCGCATGCATGGCGTCAAACGCCACCGGGAAGTTGCCCTGAAGGAGCGCAGCGATCTGGTCAAAGTCGAATAGCCGCTGCATCAGGGCGACGTAGTCGTCGACGCCATCGATCACCCGCACCTCCAGCGGTCCCAGCTGGCACAGGCCAGGAGCTTCCAGGCTCAAGGTCGGTCCGCCTTCGGCGATGCGATACCCGTCCAGGGTTTGGGTTGCGGCGTAGATGGCATCGGTGATCGATTCAGGGGCCGGGCCCCCATTGGCACCATTCACCTTGACGCCGAAGTCGCCCTCGGGGCCGCCGGGGTTATGGCTGGCCGAAAGGATGATGCCGCCGATCGCCCCGTGTTGGCGAATCAGATGGGAGGCCGCCGGCGTGGAGAGAATTCCGCCGATGGTGGTAATCAGTTGGGCCACCCCATGGGCCGCCGCCATGCGGGCAATCACGCCGATGGCCCTGGCATTTCCGTAGCGACCATCGCCCCCAACCACCAGGGTGCCGCCTGCAACCCCAGGCAACACCTGGAACACCGCCTCGATAAAGCTCTCGAGGTAGTGGGGTGTTTCGAATTGGCGGCTGCTTTTGCGCAGGCCTGACGTGCCTGGTTTTTGGTCGTTGAAGGGTTGGTCGAGGGCGATGGACCGCATCGATACGGTCGTTGTGTTCGTCATCGGCCTAGGGAGCCCTGGTTGGGGGCACCAAGTTACCGCTTGCCTATTGGTTTTGGTTTTGGATTAAGCCAAAGCGGCTTTTCTTCTCACCTTTGAGGTCATCGGTGTTGCCCAGCACGGACCCCGATTGTTTTTTGCAGAACACAAGCAGATCGGAGGAGGCTTTGTTGAGTTGCTCGCGCCTCTCATAGCTGTTTTGGCTGACGACCTTGGCCTTTTGCACGATCGACCAAACGGCATCTTTGCAACTGGCTGCAAGTTTGGGGTGATCCATGAGGGGATCAGCCATGCGTCGCGCCTTGTCGCAGAAGCTGCTTTGGTTCTCTCGGCCACAATCCAAGGCAGCCAATTGGATCTCGCGCAGTTCGTCGAGGGTTGGGAAGGGGAGCTCCTTGGTGTTGGCCTGAACAGATAACTCCAGTAGGGCTAGGGCCACCAGGGGTGTGGCGGCAGCGAGGAGGGCCGTGAGGGCAGAGGTGCGAATCCGGCGGACCATGGCTGCTAAGGGGGTGATTCCATCATGGCGCCAGGAGCAGGTTGGCTAGACCAATGCGTAGCGGCTTTTGCAGCTGGCTCCAGTGGTGCCCCAGTGCTCCTCCGACCCACGGGGCACTGATGGCCAGTCCGCAGCGCAGCAAAGCATTGTGGCGCAGCAGTTCTCCGCGCTGGGCTTCTTGGGCTTGCAGCGTTTGGAGGGTTTCAATTTCGCCGCGCCTTGCGTGCTCGATGGCGGCCAGGGCACTATCGAGCTTGGGTTGGCCAAGGGGTTGTGCGGTGGGTTGGAGCTCCGGGATCAGGAGCTGGCTGGCCACCCAGGCATCGCGCAGGGCCATGTTGATGCCCTGGGCCCGCACCGGACTCATGGGGTGGGCCGCATCCCCCAGCAGCAACAGGCCGGGCTTCCACCAGCTCTCGGCCAGGCCCACCTGCACACTGAGCCGGGTGGGCCCCTGGAGCCCGGCTGCCGATTGGTTCAGCCAATGGGCCAGATCAGGCGGGCATTGGCTAGCGAAGCTGGCGATCCACTCCTGGGGGCTGCGTTGGGGGGTGGGTTGGGTGGCATCCACTACCCAACCCAGTTGGGTGCCCCCAGTGGCGCTCTCAAACAGGCTGAAGACCCCCTGATGGCCCACCACGGTGGTGAAGTGGCCTTGAAGGGTGCTGGGGCCTGGTCTGGTTTCTGGTTTGGGGCCATCCAGGTCAAACCACAGCACATCGATGGGGCTCGAGCCGGTGCTGAGGGTGAGTCCCGATTCCTGTCGCAGCCTGGAGCTGCGGCCATCGCAGGCCACCACCAAATCGGCCGCCAGCCGGCCGCCATCGCCTAAGACAACCCCGGCGATGCGACCGGCCTGCCACATCAGCTGTTTGGCCGTGGTTTGGGCCAGAAACTCCAGGTGGTTGGTGGCCAGGGCTTCGCGCAGCACCCCATCGAGGAATGCCGGTTGATTTACCAAGGTGCAAGGCCTTTGGGGATCTCCGCCCAGGGGTTCGGCGGCAGTGAACAGCTCGCGGCGATTCAACACAAACCGCCAACCGGCTAGGGGCCTGTGGGGTAGCCCCTCCAGCTGGGGCAGCAGGGCCATCTGCTCCAGGGCCGCCAGGCCGGAAGGCATCAGGGCCTCCCCGCGGAAGGATCGCCGTTGGCTGGGGTTGCTTTCCACCAGCGTGACGCCAATTCCGGCGCGACTCAGCAGCAGGGCCAGGGTGGCGCCGGCGGGCCCGGCACCCACGATCACCACCCTGGATGCTGGAGCTCCCATCGGGCCGGGGCAGCTCTAAACGAAGGAGTTGTAGTTCCGGGTGTCGCTGCTGCCGGAGGGGGTGGCTTGGCCCATGAGCTGGCCTTTTTTGGCCAGGAGATAGTCCACCAGTTCCTGTTGCACGGCCAGGAGCTCCTTGGTGCAGCCGCGAAAGGCGGCCCGGTGGCGAATTTCGTCGTGGCGGGTGTGGAGATCGCGCAGCATCAGCTGGATCGCGTCCAGGGTGGGCGAATGGATTCGGGAGCTGGTTTGGGAATCCATTGCGGAATCGCGGTGGGTGATGGGGTGCTCAGAGGCCAATGCTAGTTCCGAGCTGAGGGGGGGGACCTGAGGACAAACGGCCGCAGAGCTTACGTAGCCGGGCCTGTTTGCGCTCGAGGCGAGTGGTGATGCCCAGCTCTGCCCCTTTCCAGAGTCGATTCAGTTCAGCGTTGAAATGCTTGACCAATAGGGGCGAGTCAATCACCAAGAGGGTCTCATCATTTTGGTGGGCGGCACTGGGGCTCCAGTTGAAGGAGCCGGTGATCACGGTGCGACCATCGATCACGGCGAGCTTGTGGTGCAGCTTGTCGCCTGGGGCCAGGCGCGGGGTGCCGACGCCATCGAGGGGCTTGTGCCAAGGGCGATTGCTGGCCTCCACCTTGCAGTTGCGATCCGGCAGTTGGGTGCCGAGTAAATCAAGAATCTCGCTGAAGGATCGATTGGCAAAGCCAGGATCGGCAAGCAGGCGAATGGCTACACCTTTGGCCTGGAGGTTGGCCAGCGCATCGGCAATCCCTTGCTCAGACAACACAAACAGGGCGAGGTCCACAGTCTTTTTGGTGGTCTCCAGCAGCTGCTCGAGCAGCCGTAAGCCCTGGTTGGGATCCTTGCGTCGGTGCGGAGCAAACAGCACGTCCACGCGGGTGGGCCCCACCATCACTTGCTGCAGAGCGCCCTCCCCTTTGGCAACGCCAAAGCGACTATCCGGCTGGCCGCCAGGTCCATCGCCCCACATCCGTCCAAATTCGGCCGCAAACACGGCCGCTAGCTCGGGGCTGTGAAAGCGAAGGAGGTGGTTCACATTCCCCCGCGACCGGGGATCATCCGGATCGCCATGGATGCAGGACGGGGTGAAATTCGCCGAACCCGCCACCACGACCTTGCGGTCAACCACCACAAATTTGTGGTGCATGAGGCCGCTGCCGGCACTGCCATCGGCGGTGTCATCGAGCATCGGTACGCCTCCCCGCTGCAGGATCAGCAGCGCATCGCCCCAGCCGAGTTGCTCGAGTTGCTGGTGGCGTTTGCGTTGGTGTGGCACTAGATCAGCGAGGTGCTCCTCGCTCCAAGGGGTGCTGTAGGTGTTCTCGAGAACCACTTTGACGGCCACCCCTTGGCGCCGTTTGGCCACCAGGGCTTCGGCCACCTTGGGCAGGGAGAGCTCTTGCACCGCCACCAGGACTTCTTGCTTGGCCATGGCAATGGTGCTGAGCACCAAGGCTTCGAGGTCGTCGCCGTCGCGCCAGCGACCGGTGATCGGACTGCGGTAGCGGTGGGCGCTGTTGTGGTTGAAGGCCACCTCGATGCCCGGTGGTAAGGGCAGGCTCTCGGCTGGTTTGCCGCGCAATTGGCCCTGGATACTGCAGCCCCCGAGCAGCAAGGGAATGGCTGTGCAACAAGCCCTAAGCCACCATTGGGGCCATGGAATTAATGGATTCACTGGGCCTGGAGCGGTTGCTTCCAGGTTTCCCACGGGCGGAGTTCCCTAGGAGTGGCCAGGCATTTCTGCGGTGCGCAGCATCAGCACAAACCAGATCACGGCAATGGCCACAGCGCTGAGAACAGCGGCTGGGATGCCGGCGTGTTTCAGCACCAGCGGGACAACCAACGGGAAGGCCAGGGCGCCTGCCAAGGGGGTAAAGGCAACCATGGCGCGCTTCATCTGTGGTGCCTAATGGTGGAGAGGGATGGGCTTAGAACCACTCGGCAATGGCCTTGTCGGCAGGGTTGCTGTTGTCTTCAGGGGTGATCCGATTGAATTCGAGGGTGATGTTGCGCTTTTGCACGCCATCGGCCGCAACGGCTTCGATGGGATAAAGCTGCTGGCCATCCCGGAACGGCACTTGCACCCGGAAGGTGCCATCTGCTGAAAGGGGAACCACTTCGGTGCCAATGGTGAGCCGGGCTGAAGGGTCGGTGGCGCCGTAAACGATCAGTTCGGCGTCCGCAACTAACCAGAAGGCGCGCTGGCGAGCGGCCACGCCCCCAAGGCCAGATTCATGGCGGCCACTGGCCCAAACCCCAGCTCCAGAGGCGTTGAGACGGTTGGCGTTGAGCTCGTTATCGTCGAGTTCGTGGAAGGCTTCCGAGCCCCGACCCATGCCCCTGCCCAAGCTGCGGACATTGGAGGTAGCCGTTTGATAAAGGCGTTCGTGCAGCCCTGGATCAGCAGATTCCAACGGGGTTGGCAGGGAGGAGGGGCTGGTCTCAAGCGAGAAGGGAACAAATTGATCGAGGATTTGCTCGCTTGGGTGCATGGATGGAACCCGGGCCACGGAGGAGAAAGCCAAAGAGATCCAGCCGCCACTGCCGCCTTTGCGATATCCCAGCTCCACGCGGTAATCGCGATCACTCAAGGGAACGGGCAAGTACCACTCCGTCACGTGGCTATCCACCACAACCTCTTGGAGGGTGTGGGGGTGGGTAGAGCCGCCGGTTAGGCCGGTCACATCGGCAACCCGCAGGCAAAGCTGGCTGGCGCCAGCTGCCTGGGCTTGGGCGCGATCTCCTTCAGCGATTTCCCAGAACACGTAGGCCCATTGGGGATCCCTGGGTAGGAAGACCACATTGGTGGTCGCTGACGGCCGGGGGGCGGGAGCCATTTCTGCTTCGATGGCCTTCAGGCTGCGCTTGGTATTTGCCTGCCGTGCTGCGATGGCTTCGAGCAGCTGGTCTTTCGATTTTCTGCTGTACAAACCAACACCCAGTTCACTGGCGATGTCCCTGAGCTGGCGAAGCGTCATCAGGGCCAACGAAGAGAGGGTCTGGCTCACAGCTGCAGAATTCGTTTGGGATCAGTCTGAGCACTTTCCCATTGCAGGACTTCTTCCGGACATGGTCGTCAGGATCCACTGACTTCAGGGGGTGCTTTTGGACACACCCTGGATGGCAATAAAAAAGGCGGCCGAAGGCCGCCTTTGGATGATGGTGGGGATCGAAACTTGGCTCCGACTGGGATCAGCGGCCAATGCTGCGGTAGGGGACTTTTGCCATGTAATCCATGCTTGTGTTGCCGGAGGATCCTGCGCGGCTGCTCATTGCAGGGAGGGTGCGTACCCAGGGGAGATAGTCCTCGGGGAAGCCGCCCCGGCGCTGGCGGCTGCGCTCGGGGAAGGCCTTGGCGGTTCCGGTGTAAACCACTTGGGGGAAGCCAAGGATGCTGCGGTAGTAGGCCTCGTAGCGGGGGCTGGTGAGGTTGAAGGGGCTTTCGCCCAAATCACGGGAGCCCACCACCCGATTGCGGTGGTAGGGAACGGTGTCGTAACCGAAATTGTCGAGATATTCCTGGCTGTTGAGGATGTCGTCGACAGCACCCTTGATGCCGCGGGTCATGATCACGGCCGACCAGGCAATCTCTTCGGACTTGCCGTGGACTGGGCGGCCCAGCAGCTTCTCCACCAGGTGGCGGGCCACCCGGTAGTTGCTGTTGAGGTTGTAGAAGCTGCGGGTGAAGGTGTCCGACAGGCACAGGGAGCGGATGAAGTCCCGCACGGTGATTTGGCCGTTGCGCACCTGGCTTTCCAGGGTGCGGTCGCGGTCCACCTTGAAGGCGTGAAAAAAGATTTGACGGTAGGCCGCTTCGATCACGAAGTTTTGATCTTCGCGATCCATGGCCTTGTCCATGGCGACGGCCTTGGGATCCTCATCCGAACCCACCCGCAGAGCGTTAACCCGCGAATTCTGGGTGGTGGGTGCGTATTTCAGGAGGGGCAGGGCCACGCGACTTCAGCATCACTCGCCCCGGATCGTAGAAGTGCGGCGCTGGCTGGGTCTGCCCTGGCGAGGCAGGACTCACAGTCCGTAACGTTCACAGCCGTTTCCGGTGGGCCGATGGTTTGTTAGGCCAGCCGGGACTCGACGCAGAAGGAGGCCGTGTTCGAGAGGCCTTCCACCGTGCTGGTGCGCAGGCGCACGTTGGGCCCCGCAAAGCTGAAGCGCTCGAGGCTGTTCATCGTTTCGTAGCTGGTGGTGAGCAGCAACTCGTCGCGTTCATCCATGGCGAAGTGCCCAGCCACGGGCGCGGTTTCCGCGTAGCCCCGATCCCGCAGCAGCAGCCCTTGGCGGCCGCTGCCATCGGTGGGGATCAGGCCGAAAACACTCTCTCCTTCATGGGCCTCGCCGGCTTTGTCCCAGGCCATCGAGGCGTTCCAGGTCACCCGGCAGCCCCCGACAAGGGCAGCGGGATCCTCTCCGTGCAGCTCAGCGATGGCGATCAGCCGGGGGTCAGCGGGGTCAAGTTCGACCACCTCAATGAAGGATCCCCCAGCCTCGGCCCGGCGATGCAGCAGGTGGTGGCTGCTGCGTTGGGAGCGCCAACGGCCGCAGCTCAACCGGAAAAACCCAATGGCATCGGCAATGGCTGGACTCGAAACGGCTGAACTCATGGCTGAGGGGGTGGGGGTATGCCCGGCATAGGCATTGGTGGGGGGATGATCGCAAGCCGATCGTTGGCGGCGACCGTTGCCCAGGTGATGAGGTCCCTGAGCTCCAAGGCCAGGGGCCCGCGCCCGAGCGGTTGGGCGATGGCCTCCAGTTGATGGGCCGTCGCCACCAGTTGATCGGCGAAGGCACGGGCGAAATCCAAGTCGCCGGCTAGGGCTTCCTGCCCTAGCGCCCAGGCCATGAGGGTGGCCTGATCGGGCATGGTCTTTGGTTGGGAACAGGACCCATGGGGATCTCCTGTCATGGCTTGGAGGGTGCGCAGCCCATGGGCAAGAAGCCGCAGGTGGTGGCGCTCCAGGGCGGGCAGAAGCGTGGCCTCCAGTTCGGCCAGCTCCCCATCCGAGAGTGGGCTTTTAGGTGGCGTCACGGGGTACCAGTCGGAACCCACAGGAGTGGCCCTGCTCGAATCGCCATTGCACCCGTTCCACCTGACAGTCGGGGAAGGTGTGGCGAATCAACTGGAGTTCCTGGTCGCAGACGCAGGGGAACTGCTCGGCGATGCGCATCACAGAACAGTGGAATTCACTCATGACCCAGCCGTCCTCGTCGGCGCTGCATTCCGCCACATAGCCCTCGTGGCGGCGCAGGTCGACCAGGCGCTCGAGCCGCTCCTGGAGGCTGCCCTGCCCGACCCGGTCGCGATAGTCGTCGGCTTTTTGCAGGGCCTGGTGATCCAGCAGGTTTTGCACCAGTTCTGGCGGCAGGCTCCCGGCCATCGACTCCAGCAAGCTCAGGGCGAAATGCCCACTGCCATCGGGGAATTGCCCCTGGCCTTTGTCGGTGAGATGCCAGCGGTTGCTAGGTCTGCCGGGCCCCTCGGGGGCTGGGCAGGCCTGCACGAGGCCATCCTCTTCCAAGCTGCGTAAATGGCGGCGCATCACCTGGACCGACACGGCAAGCGCGTCAGCCAATTCGGCGGCGGTGGCTTCGCCTTTGCGCAAAAGAAGAGCTAATGCCGCCGTGCGGGTAGGAGCTTGAACGCTCTCTGCTCGGGCCGCTGGAGCAGTTTTGGCGGCGCCCATCGCAGTCACCGATCCCCCACGCCAGCCATCTCCCACACGATGCCACGCCCGATGCAGGATTGGGGCTTCGGGCCGGAGGGATCCGTTGGGTAGAGGGGCAGGAGGCACAATGGCGCCAACCCCAATGCCCGGTCCTTTGCCCTAGGCTTCAAAGGTATCGAAACCAATGGGTTTCGTAACTGGGTTGGGCGGGTTCCAAGCCCCTTGATCGCTTTTTTTCGCGACCCCTTTTCGTTATGTCCGACGCTGCGGCCAATCCCTCGCCTGCCGGTGCTGCTCCTGGTGCACCCCCAGCCTCTGACAGCCTTGAGGTGATCCGTAAGTTTGCCGAAACCTACGCCCAGCGCACGGGCACCTATTTCTGCAGTGACCCTGGCGTCACGGCCGTTGTCTTGGCTGGATTGGCCAAGCACAAAGATGAGCTGGGGGGTGCCCTTTGCCCTTGCCGCCATTACGAAGATAAGGAGGCGGAAGTATCCCAAGCCTTCTGGAATTGTCCCTGTGTACCCATGCGTGAGCGAAAGGAATGCCACTGCATGCTGTTCCTCACTGAAGACAACGCGTTCCGGGGTGATCAGCAGACCATCAGCCTGGACGAGGTGAAAGCCCTGTCCGCCGGATAGGCGCATTCAACCCATGAGCACTGCTGCCACCGTTGGTGATTTGGTTTCCCAGCCGTACAAGTACGGCTTCGTAACTGACATCCAAACTGAAAAAATTGCCAAGGGCCTCAGTGAAGATGTGGTCCGGTTGATTTCAGCAAAAAAGGAGGAGCCTTCCTTTTTGCTCGATTTTCGGCTGAAGGCCTATCGGCAGTGGCTCAAGATGGAAGAGCCCGATTGGGCTGCCTTGGGCCATCCCAAGATTGATTACCAAGATATTATTTACTACGCAGCTCCTAAGCAGAAAGATAAAAAAGCCAGCCTCGATGAGGTGGACCCCAAGCTGCTGGAAACTTTTGAAAAGCTTGGTATTCCCCTCAGTGAGCAAAAGCGTCTTTCCAATGTGGCGGTGGATGCGGTTTTCGATAGCGTTTCAATCGCCACAACCTATAAGGAAAAGCTGGCCGAGCATGGGGTGATTTTTTGCTCGATTAGTGAAGCTGTGAAGGAGCATGCGGAGCTGGTCGAGCACTATCTGGGCACCGTTGTGCCCACCAACGACAATTATTTTGCTGCCTTAAACTCGGCAGTCTTCAGTGATGGGTCGTTCGTTTTTATTCCCAAGGGTGTGGAGTGCCCGATGGAGCTCTCCACCTACTTCCGGATTAATTCGGCGGATACCGGCCAATTTGAGCGAACCCTGATTGTGGCTGAGGAAGGTGCCTCGGTGAGCTACCTGGAGGGATGTACTGCCCCGATGTTTGATACAAACCAGTTGCATGCGGCCGTGGTGGAGCTGGTGACCCTCGATGATGCATCCATTAAATATTCCACTGTTCAGAACTGGTACGCCGGTGACGAAAATGGTGTGGGTGGTATTTACAATTTCGTGACCAAGCGGGGCCAGTGCCGTGGGGCTCGCAGTAAAATTAGCTGGACCCAGGTGGAAACCGGTTCGGCCATTACCTGGAAATATCCCAGCTGTGTGCTTCAGGGCGCCGATTCTGTGGGTGAGTTTTATTCTGTAGCCCTCACGAACCACCGCCAGCAGGCCGATACCGGCACCAAGATGATCCACCTGGGCCCCCGCACCCGCTCGACGATCGTGAGCAAGGGCATCAGCGCTGGCCACTCCTCTAATAGCTACCGGGGCCTGGTCCAAATGGGCACCAAGGCCATCGGAGCTAAGAATTACAGCCAGTGCGATTCGATGTTGATCGGCGACCAGGCTGCCGCCAATACCTATCCCTATATCCGTTCCCAGCAACCGGATGCGGCCGTGGAGCATGAGGCCAGTACCTGCCGTATTTCCGCCGACCAACTCTTTTACCTACAGAGTCGCGGTATTGGCTTTGAGGAGGCTGTTTCGATGATGGTCAGCGGCTTTTGCCGCGATGTCTTTAACCAGTTGCCGATGGAGTTCGCAGCTGAGGCCGACAAGCTGCTGGCCCTGAAGCTTGAAGGCTCGGTGGGATAGCTCCCCAGCCCTTTCGCCAGTTTCCAGTTGTTCTGCCCATTCGTTCGTCTTCCCATCTTCCGTCTCCTGTGATTCGCTCCGACGCCCCTGTTCTGCTTGAGATCAGCGATCTCTGTGCCCGTGTGGAGGATCAGCCGATCCTTAAAGGGGTGAATCTGACGATTCGCGCTGGAGAGATCCATGCGGTGATGGGCCGCAATGGCAGTGGCAAAAGCACGCTGTCCAAGGTTTTGGCGGGCCATCCCGCCTACACCGTGACAGGCGGTTCTGTGCTGTACCGGGGCGAGAACCTCTTGGAGCTGGCACCGGAGCAACGGGCCAGGACTGGACTGTTCTTGGGTTTCCAATATCCGGTGGAAATTGCCGGTGTGAACAACTTGGAATTTTTGCGGGTGGCTACCAATGCCCGCAGAACGGAGCAGGGCTTCGAGGAGCTCGACACCTTCGCTTTTGAAGATCTGGTGCGCGAGCGACTCGGGGTGGTGCAAATGGATCCGGCCTTCCTGGAGAGGGGCCTGAATGAGGGCTTTTCCGGGGGCGAGAAAAAGCGCAACGAGATCCTGCAAATGGCCCTGCTGGAGCCCTTGGTTGCCATCCTCGATGAAACCGATTCCGGCTTGGATATCGATGCACTCCGGATCGTTGCCGGGGGGGTGAACCAGTTGGCGGGCCCCGACAACGCCACCCTGTTGGTGACCCACTACCAGCGCCTGCTGGATCTGATTACCCCGGATTACGTGCACGTCATGGCCGCGGGAAGGATCCTGCGCACCGGCGGCAAGGACTTAGCCCTTGAGCTGGAGCGCGATGGCTACGACTGGGTGGATCAGGAGTTGGCCCGCCTTGGCGCGGAGCCGGCGGAGGTGGGTTGATGCCCCTGCTTTCTGTGGAATCCCAGTCGCCCTGGCTTGCTGAATTGGCTGGGTCGCCGTTGCCCAATCGGCGGGAGGAGGCCTGGCGTTTCACCGACCTCGCCCTTTTGAGGGATCTGGAACCCACCCTCTTGCCGTTGGTTGATCCCCTCGCGGGGGCCCCATTGCCCAAGGGCGTCAGCCGCCTGGATCCTGTGGAATGGGCTCCCCTGTTGGACGCCAGCCTGGTGGCCACCGGCAGTGGGGCCGCTTGGCCGGTAGGCCTGAATCGGGCTGCGGATCCCCAGGTGCTGGCCCTGCGGGTCACCGGCGAAGCCGATCCATTAGAGCTGGCCTGGGATGCGGGCAGCGCCAAGGGCTTGGCGGCCTTGCGGGTTCTCCTGGTCCTGGAGCCGGGCTCAAGCCTGGATGTCCTGCAGGTGGTGAGCTCAAGCGGAGCTAATTGCACCAGCCTGATCACGGAGGTGCTGTTGGCGGAGAACGCCCGCCTCAACCTTGGCGTTTTGGCCCTTGGCCACGGGATGGCAAGCCTGTTGGCCCATGTGGCCGTGAGCCAGGAGCCCGGCAGTGCCTTCAGCGGCACCACGGCAACGGCGGGTTGGGGGTTGGTGCGCCTGGAGCCCCGGGTGATGCAAAGCGCTGGCTCTGCCCAGACCCGCCTGCGGGGACTCCAGATGGTGGATGGGCAACAGCTCGCCGATACCCACAGTTTGATGTCGTTTGGGGGCCCGGGAGGGGAGCTCGACCAGGTCCACAAAGTGGTGGCCAATGGCTCGGGCCGCAGCGTGTTCAATGGCGCCGTGAAGGTGCCCCAGGCTGCCCAGCAAACCGATGCGTCCCAGCTCAGCCGCAGCCTGCTGCTCTCGGATCGCGCCCGGGTCGATACCAAACCAGAGCTCGAAATCGTGGCCGACAATGTGAAGTGCGCCCATGGCGCCACGGTGAGCCAGCTCCAGGCCAACGAGTTGTTTTATCTGCAGAGTCGGGGGATTGGGGCGGATCAGGCAGCCCACCTGCTGTTGCGGGGGTATTGCGACGAGATCTTGCGGGAGTTGCCAGCCCTGGCCAGTGCTTGGCATCCCTTGGCTCGGCTGTTGGGTGATGGGGCCTGATGGTGATGACAGCCTCCGAAGCCCTGACGTCTGGTGGGAATTGCGCCGTTCCTTCAGGACCCGCCTTAGATCTGGCGGCGATCACCCGGCCTGATTTCCCGCTTCTGGCCCAGACAGCTTGCCTGGGGGAGCCCCTGATCTATCTCGATCACGCGGCCACCAGCCAGAAGCCCCGCCAGGTGCTTGAGGCCCTGCAGCACTACTACGCCCACGACAACGCCAACGTGCACCGCGGTGCCCATCAATTGAGTGCCCGAGCCACTGAGGGATTTGAGGCTGCCCGGGGCAAGGCGGCGGCCTTTATCGGTGCGGCCAGCCCCCGGGAGATTGTGTTCACCCGCAATGCCAGTGAGGCCATCAACCTGGTGGCCCGTAGCTGGGGCGAGGCCAACCTCAAGCCGGGCGATGAGGTTTTGCTGACGGTGATGGAGCACCACAGCAACCTGGTGCCCTGGCAGTTGCTGGCGGCCCGCACGGGGTGTGTGTTGCGCCATGTGGGCCTCACCGAGACCGGTGAACTGGATCTCGACGATCTCCGCCGCCAGATCACTGGGCGCACCAAATTGGTGAGCTTGGTGCAGGTGAGCAACACCCTGGGCTGCCTCAATCCGATCGAAGCGATTGCTCCCTTGGCCCATGCGGCCGGGGCCCTGCTGCTGGTGGATGCCTGCCAGAGCTTGCCCCACCTGCCGGTGGATGTGGCCCAGCTCGATTGCGATTTTCTTGTGGCGTCCTCCCACAAGCTCTGTGGACCCACGGGGATGGGTTTCCTCTGGGCGCGGGAGGCTCTTTTGGAGGCGATGCCCCCCTTCTTAGGTGGCGGCGAAATGATCCAAGACGTCTACCTCGACCACAGCAGTTGGGCCGAGTTGCCCCATAAATTTGAAGCGGGCACCCCCGCCATCGGTGAGGCCATCGGCATGGGCGCAGCCCTCGATTACCTCCAAGGCTTGGGGCTCGATCGCATCCATGCCTATGAGCAACAGCTCACCGGTCTGTTGTTTGACCGGCTTGGGGCCATCGATGGCGTCAGGCTGCTTGGGCCCACCCCCCAGCAGCAGCCCGATCGCGGCGCCCTGGCAGCCTTCACCGTGGAGGGCATCCATGCCAACGACCTGGCGGCGCTGCTGGATTCGGCCGGGATTTGTATTCGCAGTGGCCACCACTGCACCCAGCCCCTGCACCGGCTCTATGGCATCGCCGGTTCGGCCCGCGCCAGCCTGAGCTTCACCACCACCGTGGAGGAGATCGATCGGTTTGCCGAAGAGCTAGCCGGCACGATCGCCTTTCTGCGGGAGCACAGCTGAGCCGCCTCCAGCAGCCCGCGCCCCAGAATTTTTAGCGGCTCTCAATGGGGGGTGAGCACGGCCATGGCTTCGGCTTGGTGTTGCCCCTGCCAAAGCCATTGCCAATCCCAGCCGCAGGCCCTGGCAGTGGCTTCGATGGCCGCGCGATCGGCCGGGATGTCGCACTGGCTCAGGTGGTCAATCACCTGCTCCTGTTGTGCGGCGCTAAGGGACTGCCAGCTGGTGCGGATGCGCTGGGCGTAGCGAGCGATGTAGGCCTCGCGCGTCTCGCCGGGTTCGCGGAACACATCCACCCAGAGGAACACCCCGTTGGGGTTGATGTGCCGGCGAGCCCCCTGCAGGAAGGTCTGCTTTTGGGCGTCGCTGAGGTGGTGGATGGCGAAGGCGGAGTGCAGGATGTCCGTGGTCGGCCGCTCCGCGCTGTCTGCAGTGGTTCCATCCGGATGGCCCTGGGCCCAGCTCAGCAGGTCACCCTCCATCCAGTGGGTGGTGAACGGGACGCTGCCCAGGGCCTTTTGCGCCATCGGCAGCACAACCGCCGCCTGATCGAGGCCGGTGTAGGCGCCTAGGGGCAACCGCTGCAGCAGAGGCGCAAGTAGGGCCAGGTCGCCGCAGCCCAGGTCCATCAGGCGGGGGGCGGGGGCGTCAGCAGGCCGAGCGGCCAGCCAGGTGTCGATGGCAGCGGCTGTGGCGCTGGATACGGCCCGATGCTCCATCAGATCCTGCTCAACGACCGCTCGGTAGGAGCTCCACTGCCGGTCGAAGAAATCCATCACCCCTCGGTTGGTTCCACCATCGCCACAGGGGACGGTAGCCGGGGGTTCAGCGTCTAGCCCAGCGTTGTCGTTCGCTGGCGACCGCCGTTCGCCGTGGTGGAGCTCCAGGGGTTGGCGGCTAGCAGTCCGTTGAGCCGCTCGGCCTGGTCGATCAGCTGCAGCTGCTCGCGGGGGCTGGTGCCGTGGATGCAATTCAAAGCTCCAGTACCGCTGCGGCAGCTCGCTCGCCGGCCTCGATCGCCCCTTCGAAGTACCCCGGCCAGCGCGGTGACATCTCGGTGCCCGCCCACTGCACCCGGCCATGGGCCGCTGGGCCGGGGCCCCCTTGATCGCCGGCTGCCAGGCGGGCGTGACTGGTCCAGGTGCCGGGGGTCATAAAGCTGGTGAACGCCCCGCCGCTCCAGGGCTCGGCGTTCCAGGGCTTCTCGATCAGTTCAAGGGGGTTGGCGGCCTCGGGGCCCCAATAGGCCACCAGGTCGTCAAGGATCAGTTGCTCTCGCTCCTCTGCCGGCAGCGCGCCCAGGCGCAGGGCCCTTTCGCCAGCCAGAAAGCTGGCCAGGACCGCAGGTTGACCCTCGGGGGGGGCGCTGTCCGCGGTGAGTTCCAGCGTCGGTCGATCGCCGATGCCCAGGCCGTTGAGGCCCCGCTCGCGCCAGAAGGGGCGCTCGTACACGGCCAGCACTTTGGTCATGGCACCCATGGGCGAGCGCTGCAGCAGGGCCCGGTGGGCAGCCGGTAGGGGTGGGTTCAAGTCGATGGCCAAGCGCAGCTGTGGTGGCACCGCCACGACCGCTGCCCGGGCCTGGTGGTCGGGGCCGCCAGCGGTGACAACGGTGACCCCCTCCCCGTTTTGGCTGATCGCCACAACCGGCTGCCCCACGTGCACACAATCAGGATCGCTGGCCTGTAAGGCCTCAACGAGCAGCGGTGGCACCTGGCCCGCCCCGCCCCGCACCAGCCAGGCTTCGGGGCTCTCGGCTTGGGGTGCTACTGCCTGGCTCCAGGCCAGATGCAGGATTGAGGCTTCCCAGGGTTCAAAGCCGCCGGAGCCTCCCACCCGACACAACCACTCGAGCGGCAGCCGGGCCAGCTTGTGGTTGCTGCGTTCGGCCGTCCATTGGGCGACGCTGAGCCGATCCAGCCGCTGGGCGTCGGCGGTGCGCCAAGGTTGCTGCGGGTCCACCTGGGCCACCAGCTGGGTAAAGGCCTGCTGCAGTTCCAGGGTGGCGGCCAGCTCGCCTGCGGGTAGATCCAGCCGCTGCGGATCAAAGAACAGCAGGCTCTCGCCACAGCCATGGGCGAGGGGGGCCAACCGGGACTTGTCCTGCCAGTGCAGGACGCCCTCGCCGTCGTAGTGGCTTGGGTAGGTGTCAAGGGCTAGCTCGCCGAGCAGCGCCGCGAAGCGGTGGTGGGTGGCTCCACCCCACTGCCCGCCAAGGTCCACGACGCTGCCGTCCTTAAGCTTTTGGCTGAGCATGCGCCCCCCCACCCGCGTGCGGGCTTCCAGAACCCGTACGCGTCGGCCTTTCTGTTGCAGCCGCCTCGCCGTCACCAGCCCCGAGAGGCCCGCGCCCACAACCACCACGTCGACTGCGGTCACCATGCCATTGATTGCCCCTTCGCCCTGCGCTCAGCTTGGCTAGTTCTTGCGACGGGGCAACGTTGTTTCTGGCTGTGTTGGGCGGCCGCACGGCCACAAGCCTGATCGAAGTGCACGACGTGCGCTTTGTGGCCGGAACCAGCATCGATGACACCATCCCCGAGCTGCGGCGCCAATGGTTCGGGAGGCGCGAGGGCCTGCATCTGGATGCCTACATGGCGGTGCGGGCCGTGGATGGCTGGGGGGTGAGCCTGGGGCACGAGCCTGCCGCGCCCCGGCCCGAGCGGCTGTGGTTCGTGAACCTGGGTGCCTACCGCCCCGATTCCCTGGCCGAACTGCACCACTTCGGCTTGGTGGTGGCCAGCTCTCCCCAGGCTGCAAAGGCCACCGCAAAGGCCAACGCCAAGCGCCAGTGGCTGCGCGGGGCGCTGCAGCAGCACAAGGACGATCTCTGCGCCGTGGACGACTGCCTGGCGATTGAGCAGTTGACGCTGCTCGATGGTGAGCGCTGGCATGTGCAGCTCACGCCCCACCCCGGGGGCTCCAGCCAGCCCCAGGTGCCGGATTGGTTCGGTTACCGGCGCATTGACCGGATCTGAAGGTCGCACCTGAGGGGCCATTGGCGGGGATGATCGGTTCAGGCCCGATTGCGGCGCGCTGCGCCCATTCCCATGAACATCGACGGCAAGGCTTGGCGCACCATTTGGCTGGAGGAGGGTGGCCGCTCGATCGGTGTGATCGACCAAACCCAGCTGCCCCATCACTTCACCACCCGCACCATCACCGACCTCGATGGGGCGGCTGAGGCGATCAGCACCATGGTGGTGCGCGGGGCCCCGTTGATCGGGGTGACCGGTGCCTACGGGTTGATGTTGGCCCTGCAGGCCGATCCCTCCGATGGATCCCTGGCCGCGGCGTTTGAGCAGCTCAATGCCACCCGCCCCACGGCGGTCAACCTGCGCTGGGCCCTGGAGCGCGTGCGCGCCAAGGTGGCTGGGCTGCCGCCGGCCGAGCGGGCCGAGGCCGCCAAGGCCGAGGCGGGGGCCATCGCCGAAGAAGACGTGGCGATGTGCGCATCCATCGGCGAGCACGGCCTGCAGGTCTTTCAGCAGTTGGCAGCTGCTCGCCCCGCCGAGCGCCAAAGCCAACCCTTCAACGTGCTGACCCACTGCAACGCCGGTTGGCTTGCCACCGTGGATTGGGGCACGGCCCTGGCTCCGATTTACAAGGCCCACCGCGCCGGCCTCAACATTCACGTGTGGGTGGATGAAACCCGCCCCCGCAACCAGGGGGCCAGCCTCACGGCCTTTGAATTGGGCCGAGAAGGGGTGCCCCATACGGTGATCGTCGACAACGCCGGTGGCCACTTGATGCAACACGGCCAAGTGGATGCGGTGATCGTGGGCACCGATCGCACGACCCGCACCGGCGATGTGTGCAACAAGATCGGCACCTACCTCAAGGCCCTCGCCGCCCACGACAACGGCGTGCCGTTTTACGTGGCCCTGCCGGCGTCCACCATCGATTGGGCCATCGGCGATGGGGTGGCGGAAATCCCGATCGAGGCCCGCTCCGCCCAGGAGGTCACCCAGATCCAGGGGCGGATCAGCTCAGGTTCGGCCGCGGGTCAGCTGGCCAGCGTGCAACTCACCCCTGATGGCAGTGCTGGTTTTAATCCGGCCTTTGATGTCACGCCGGCCCGATTGGTGTCAGCCCTGATCACCGAGCGTGGCGTGGCGGCGGCCAGTGAGGAGGGCCTTAAGGGGTTGTACGGCGATGCTTGAACGGGAGCTGCGGGAGCAGATGGTGGCGGTGGCCCGCCGCATGAACGCCTCCGGCATCAACCAGGGCACCTCGGGCAATCTCTCGGCCCGCCTGGCGGATGGATTGCTGATTACCCCCAGCTCCATGCCCTACGAGCTCATGGAGCCTGAAGACCTGGTGGTGATGGATTTTGAGGGCACCTACCAAGGGGCGCGTCGGCCCTCATCGGAATGGCACCTCCATGCCGACATCCTGCGGAGCCGCCCAGAGATTGGGGCGGTGGTGCATTGCCACTCGATCCATGCCACGGCCCTGGCCTGCCATGGCCGACCAATCCCCAGCTTTCACTACATGGTGGCCATGGCGGGCACCGACACGATTCGGTGCGCCCCCTATTCCACCTTTGGCACCGAGGCCCTCTCCCGCGATGCGGTTCAGGCCTTAGAGGGCAGGCTGGCGTGCCTGCTTGCCCAGCACGGCCAGGTCAGCCTCGGGGCGACCTTGGATCAGGCGCTGCGGCTGGCGATTGAGGTGGAAACCCTGGCGCACATGTATCTCCAGGCCTTGGTTGTTGGGGAGCCGCCGCTGCTGGCGGCCGAAGAGATGGCCCGGGTGATTGCCCTGATGGGCGCCATGCACTACGGCCGATCTCCTGGGGCCTAAGGGCCTCAGCTGGCAGCCGTGGGTAGGCGCGCCAGCAGGAGCCCTCCACCGGCAAGCAGCAGGGTGATGGCCAGGCAGAGGACTGCCCAGGTTTGGAGTCCCCAGGTCATCACGGCCAAGGGGGCCAACACCGTGACCACCCCACCGGCGAGAACCGGCTGCAACACCAATTGTTTGATGGAAAAGGGGGCCAGGGTGGCGCTCTTGGCTTCCGGGTCGGCCAGCCCCAAGAGCAGCAGGCCGGTGGCTGCCACGCCGGTGGCCTGGCCAAATTCGGTGATGCCCCGCTCAAACCAGGGGCCCGGCAGCATCGGTTTGGAGAGCACCAGCAACCCGAACAAATTCCAAGCCAGGCCCGCCCCGGCCAGGATGGTGAGGGGCAGCCAGTCGTGGAGCAACAGGGGCAGGTTGAGGCCTGCCATGGCTGCGGTGATCAACACATCGGTGGCCAGGCCGGCGGTTTTGGATTGGAGTGGAGCGGTGGCCAGGCCGGTTTGGCCCGTGCGCTCCAGCAGCAGTTGCACGAGCAGGGATCCCACCAGGGCGAGGGGAAACAGGGGCATGGTCTGAACCACCTGCACCATCCCATCGCTAATGCGGGGCGCCACCGCCACCAGCACCTGCTGCATGCCGAGGGCAACCAGCACCGCTATGCCACAGCAGCCGAGGTTGGTGGCCAGGCTTTGGGCCCCTTCCCACCAAGGGCCATGGCTTGTGGGAGCTGGGCTGGCAGCGTCATGGCCGCCAGCTGCGGAGCCAATCCAGTGGAACTGGCGGGCCAGGATCACCAGCACGGATCCGAGCACCACGGAGCTCACTAGGCCCACCGTGGCCATGGCCAGGCCGAGATCCCGGCCGCCGGTAAATCCGAAGCTCGCGTAGATCGGCCCCATCACCGCAGCTGATCCGTGGCCGCCCTCGAAGCCCACCTCGATCAGACAAGCCATCAGGGGGTGCACCCCCAGCCACGGGATCAGGATCCCCAGCACCACCAAGGCGCCCACCAGGTATTGGCCAAAGCCGAGGGTGAGGCCCAGCAGCAGTTGGGCGCTGGCTGGCCGCCACAACTCCCCAGCGCTGGGAAGGGGTTTGCCCAGCAGCATGGTGGAGAACACCAGGGTCATCAGCACCTCCGGCAGGTTGATCCATCGGTCGGTGAGGCCCATGGGCAAGACATGGGCCACGCCAAAGGGGCCAATCAGCAGGCCAATCAGGCCAGACACCAGGGCCGCAGGCAGCCCAATCCGTTGCAGGCCCGTGGCTGCGCCCAGGCCGCGCCCCAGAGCGACCAAGCCACCCAACGCGGCAACGCTGAGGGCTAGGGCAACGGCAGTGGGACCCATTTAGGTGGCCTGCTGCAGGCCGAAGTGTTTTGCAAAAAACGCCTCGGTGGACTCCAGTACCTGGATTTGGGTGTCGCTGCTCTTAAAGCCATGGCCCTCGCCGGCAAACAGGTGAACCTCCACGGGAATGGCTTGGTTGCGGAGGGCCTCAGCCATCGCTTCGGTTTGGGCTGGGGGCACCACCTTGTCGTCCAGGCCTTGAAAAAAGATCACCGGGCAGCGAATTCGCTCCGCGTGCTGCAGGGGGGATCGGGCCGCGTAGGTGGCTTGGGCGGCCGGCCAGGGGCCGATCAAACCATCGAGATAGCGGGCTTCAAAGCGATGGGTCTCGCGGGCCAACGCGCCCAAATCAGCGACGCCGTACCGACTTGCTCCGGCGCGAAAGACATCGGTGAAGCACAGGGCAGCTAGGGCGGTGAAGCCCCCCGCGCTGCCGCCTTCGATGGCGATGCGGGTGGCCGAGGCCCATCCCTGGTCCACCACGGCCCGGGCCGCGGCCGCACAGTCGGCCACATCGACAACCCCCCATTGGCCATCGAGGCGCTCGCGGTAAGCGCGGCCGAAGCCGGTGGAGCCGCCGTAATTCACATCCACCACTCCCCAGCCGCGGCTGGTCCAAAACTGAATGCCGAGGCTCAGACCGGTGCGGGCCATGCCCGTGGGGCCGCTGTGGCCCTTTACCAGCAACGGGGCCTCCGGGTTGCCGCCGTTGCAAGGGGGGTAGTACCAGGCCTGGGTGGGCCGCTCGCCATGGCCTGGGAACCACAGCTGCTGGGGTTGGCTGATGGCTGCTGGATCCAGGGGGTTTGGGGCGGCTGGCGTGTGCTGCCAGAGGCCGCTGGCGATCTCCAGCTCCAAAAGACCAGACGGGGTGGTGGGATTGCTGGCCACGCAGACCAGGCGGCCTGCCTCGGCTGACAGGCCGGCCAGGTCGGTAAAGGGTTGCCCAAGGGGTTGCCAGTGGGGCGGGCCTTCTGTTGCCACCAGACCCAGTTGCCATTGCCCTTGGCAGCAGGCGGCGGCAACCAGCTGCTCCCCGTCCCAGGCCGTGGTGCCCATGCCGTACACCCATTGGGGCATGGCGAATTCGGCGGCCATCTCCAAGAGCGGTTGGCCTTGGCCAGAGTTGGGGTCAAAGCGCTGCAGGTTCCACCAGCCGCTGGCATCGCTGGCCACCACCAAGGCCGGCTCCCCAGCCTTGGTGGTGATCCAGAGGGGTTGAAACACCGATAGGGCTTGGGCTGGGCTTGATCCAGCGATCGGCTTGGCCTGCTCCAGGTCCCCTGATGGTCCAACGCGGGCCAGCCATAGCTCGCTGCGTTCCCAGGGCATGCACGGTTGCTGCCATTCCACCCAGGCCAGCCAGTGGCCATCGGGGCTCAAGCTGGCGTAGCCGCAGAAGTCCACCGGTTCATGCAGGGCGATGGGTTCGCCCCCCGCTAGGGGTAGGGCCACCAGGTGGTCGCGGCCACCGGCTTCCATCACGCCCACCCAGCGCTGCCGGACTGGATCGATCAGGCCGTCGGCGAAGGCCCTGTCCCCAGGTTCCACCAGGCGCCTGGGCGGGGCCATCGGGGCGCCGGATGGGTCAATGGGCAGGTGGTAAAGGCACCGGTCGCCGTCATGAACCAGCACCAGGTCTCCTCCTGCCACTGAAAAGACGCCTCCGCCGTATTCATGGACTCGGCTCCGCAGGTTCCAGTCGCCGGGGGTGAGCTCGAGGGGCTCTGGGCTGGGCTCGTCGCTCCGTGATGGGGCTGGCTTCACCAGCAAGGTGGTGCGGCCCTTTTCGTGGGGCCGCTGCTCCAGCCAAAACAGCCGGCCCCCTTCCAGCAACGGCTCTTTCACGGCGGGGGTGCGACCCACCACGCTGGCTGCGGCCAGGGGCTGCTGGGGTTGGGGCTGACGTGTTGCGGCGCTCAAGTGTTCTCCAAGACAGGCCGCCTTAGAGTGGGACCCATTCTTTTCAATACCAGCTTGGCGCGCAGCTTCGCCCAATTGGCTCGCAATGCGGAGCAATCCAGCCGGAGTGTTCAGGTGCCGAAGGTGGCGCTTGAGGTTCCCCCCATGGAGATCCATACGCTGGGAAATGAGGTGTTGCGCAAGTCGGCCAAGCGCATTAGCAAGGTGGATGAATCGGTGCGGGATTTGGCCCGCAACATGCTGCGCAGCATGTACACAGCCCACGGCATTGGGTTGGCGGCTCCCCAAGTGGGGGTGCACAAGCAGCTCTTGGTGATTGACCTCGATCCCGAAAATGCCGCCAGCCCACCGATGGTGTTTGTGAATCCTGAGATCAGTTCCTTCGGGGCTGGCATCGAGACCTATGAAGAAGGCTGCCTCAGCATCCCGGGGGTCTACCTCAATGTTGTGCGGCCATCAGTCGTTGAGGTCACCTATCGCTGCGAGATGGGTCGCCCCCAGCGGGTCAAGGCCGATGGGCTACTGGCCCGGTGCATCCAGCACGAAATGGACCATCTCAATGGCGTGTTGTTTGTGGATCGGGTCACCGATGAGCTCAGCCTCCATGAGGGGCTCAAGGAGAAGGGCTTCAACCGGGCCGACGTTCAAACCATTCGCTGAGATTGCGCCATGCCCATGAAACCTCTGGCCGGTCTGATGCTTGTCTTGGCCTGCGTGCTGGGGATTGCGGCGACGGGCTCCGTGTTCGAGCTCGCCTATGGCGATCCCGATTTGGGCCTGGCCCCAACCCGGGTGATCTTGGGATTGAGTTTGCCCGGCACCTTGGGCGCCCTGCTGCTGGCCATCCGCATCAACAAGCCCGCTTAGCTGGCCAATTCGGTCCCTACCCCTGGCTTGATGCGGTTGGTGTGCATACGATTGCGATCTCCCTGGTCTGAGCCGCGATGCCCCTGTCCCAACGACCGCGTGCCCTTTTCAAGGCATCGAACCCCGTTGCTGTCGTTATGGCTACCGGGGTGCTGGGAGCCTTGAGCGGTGCTGGCTTGGTGCAGCCCGTTAGGGCAGCGGCCCTGTTCGCCGCGGTGAATGTGCCCCAGGAGCGCTTTGTCCTTGTATCGGCCCCCATTGGTGATGGCACCAAAGGGCAGCTCAACATCTATGAGCAGCTCAATGGCAAACGCCCCTGCTTTGCGATGAGTGGTTCGCAACCAGCCAAGGTGGAGCCAATGTTGGCCACCTTCGACTTCACGGGCATTTGCAACCGGTTCATTGATGCCAATGGCTATTCCCTGCGGATCGGTGACACCGATTTGGCCACGAGCTACCGCCTTTCGGTGATTCGCAAGGACAATGACAACTTGCTCGTCGCCTTGCCCACCAAAGCTGGTGCCGGTCCTGAACTGCTGGTTGCTCGAACCCAGGGTCCGGGTAACGGATTTACCCAGCTTGTGTTTGAGCCTGGTTGGCAGCTGAAACGTCGGGCTTTTAGGGGACGCCAGTTGGGTCATGTCTACGTCTATCGGGAGATTGCCCCGACCGAGCCAACCGCAGGGGTGGAAGCCAGTCGGCCAGTAAGCGTGTCTGCAGTGGTTGGGCCCCAGTCCCCGCCGGTCGTTCCCCCAATCCCGAGGGTTGCCCCAGTGCCGGTCGTTCCTCCAGCGCCGTTGGCTACGAAGCAGTAGTTCATTCGGGGGAGGGCGTGGTTGCTACATTGGCAAACTCCGAGATCACACCAGCGCTTCATGACCCAGGTCACCGTCGGCGAAAACGAAGGGATTGAGTCGGCACTGCGCCGTTTCAAGCGCCAGGTGTCCAAGGCGGGCATCTTTGCCGACCTGAAGCGTCTGCGTCACCACGAAACCCCTGTTGAGAAGTACAAGCGCAAGGCCCAGCAGCGCCGCCGTCGCCGCTGACCTGTCGCTCGTCTAACTGCTTGGGCAACCCTTGTGGGGCTGCACTTTTAAGCCGACCATCGTGTTTGAAGCCTCTCGAGTTGCTTGAGTCCGGCCCTCGTCTCTGGGACCCTGATCCCTAGCCCCAGGGACAGCCATCTCAAAGCAGTTGGTCGAAGGAGCGAAAGGTCAGCGCCTCTGCAATGGCGCTCGGCCCAATCGTGTCTGTTCCGTCCAGGTCGCTGATGGTTTGGGCAACGCGCAAGAGCCGATCGCCTGCTCGGGCCGAGAGTTGGCGCTGATGCAGGGCCTGCTCCCACAGATTCAAGGCCTCTGCCGTGAGGGCGAGCTGGTGCCGTAGGGAGGCTGAGCTTAGCTGCCCATTGTTGCAGCCCTTGGGGTTTCGGCCCACCATGCGCTGCCGTGCTTGGGCCACCCGTTTGGCCACGTCCGCCGTGGTTTCGGGCTTGGTGGCAGGGTCCATGGGCCGAAAACTTGCCCCCAGGTCTTGGCTGCTGGGCCGCCGCATCACCACCTGGAGATCCAGGCGATCCAGCAGGGGGCCTGAAAGTTTGGCCCAATAGCGCCTCCGGGCCCCCTCGCCGCACTGGCAAGGGCGATTGGGGTCGCCATGCCAGCCGCAGGGGCAGGGATTGCAGGCCGCCACCAAGGTGATTTGGCAGGGGAACAGGGTGCGGCGCTTGGAGCGGTGAATCCAAACCGCCCCCTCCTCCAGCGGTTGACGCAACTGATCCAGCACGCTGCGGCGAAACTCCGCTAGTTCATCGAGAAACAGCACGCCGTGGTGGGCGAGCGATAGCTCCCCGGGACGGGGGATGGCACCGCCACCAATCAGGGCAGAGGCCGAACAGCTGTGGTGGGGGCTGCGAAAGGGGCGTTGCTGCACAAGCCCGCCCCCTTCCACCAGAAGCCCCAGGATCGAGTGGACCCTGGTGATCTCGAGGGCTTCCTTGGCATTGAGGGGTGAGAGAAGTCCGGCAAGCCGCTGCGCCAGCATGGTTTTGCCACTTCCCGGTGCCCCACACAGCAGCAGATGGTGCCCCCCCGCCGCGGCGATTTCGAGGGCCCGGCGCCCATGGGGTTGGCCGTGAACATCGCTCAGATCTGCTGGGCTGGCCGGCGCCGGGTTTGGGTTGACCGGGGCTCCCTCAGGACGTTCGGTGGTGACAAGCAACCTGCCGGCCTTGAGCATGGCGACGGCGCCGCTGAGGTTTGGGGCTGGCCAGACCTCCAGTCCCTCGACCAACTGGGCTTCCTTGGTGTTGGCGGTGGGGACCACCAGGGTGCGTGCACCCTGGTGCAGGGCCTGGAGGGCGAGGGCGAGAACACCCCGCACAGGCCGCAAACTGCCGTCCAGACCCAGTTCGCCGCAGCTCCACACCCCGTTAGTGGCTTCGGGATTGAGTTGCCCACTGGCTACCAGTAGGGCCAGGGCGATGGGGAGGTCGAAGCCCGGGCCCTCTTTGCGCAGGTCGGCTGGGGCCAGGTTCACGATCACCCGGGTGAGGGGCACCTTGAGGCCGCTATGGCGCAGGGCCGAGCGCACCCGCTCCCGGGATTCCTGCACGGCTGCGTCGGCGAGTCCCACCATGTGCAGGCCTGGCAGCCCGGGGGCGAGATCCACCTCCACTATCACGTCTTGGGCTTCTAGCCCTTGGAGGGAGGCCGTGCTGCATCGTGCCAACATCAGAGCAATGGGGTCGCTATGGGATGAGTGCCCCTGCCGTCCCAAGCCCTCTACTCCCGGTGCCATGGCTAGCGAGGCCCCCACTGACACGATCTTTGGCCGCATCTTGCGTGGCGAGATCACCTGTGATCAGGTCTATGCAGATGAACTCTGCCTTGCTTTTCGGGATGTTCAGCCCCAGGCTCCGGTGCATGTGTTGGTGATTCCCCGGGAGCCCATCCCCCAGCTGTCCGAGGCCCAAGCGGAGCACCAGCTCCTGCTGGGCCACCTCTTATTGGTGGCCGCCAAGGTGGCCAAGCAGGAGGGTCTTGAAGACTTCCGCACTGTGATCAATAGCGGTGCCGGGGCAGGTCAAACGGTGTTTCACATGCACGTGCACGTCATGGGTGGGCGGCCCCTGGCCTGGCCGCCGGGTTGAGCCCTGCTCCCTGGCCGCGCCCCGCGAGGTGTTGTTGCCTGCCGTTACATCATCCCGGCGGGACGAACGGCCAGAATGGCTTGATCCGTAAGTCTCCATGACCCCCTTCAAGGCTTTCCGCGATCAGCTGGGCAAGCTTCAGCGTTTAGCCCAGCCCTATTTTCTGCCGCTCGACAACGGCACCAACTCCGCCCAGTTCCTGCTGCTGGTGGGTGCTCTGATCGCTGTGGTGGTGGGCTTCACCCTGCTGTTGCTTACGGCAGTTGTGGTGGCCAGCGGCGCCTGGATCCCGGAATTGCAGGCCAGGTTCCTTCCTGGCGTGCCCCAGCAGGTGGCGGCCATCTGGGCAGGGCCCTACGGCAAGTTGGTGATGGTGTTCTTCGGCGCCGGCCTGCTCTGCTTCGGCACGTTGCGCGCCAAGTTGCGCCAGGGGCGCTGGCTCCCCTGGTTGCTGCTGGGGGTGATCACGCTGTTGATTCTTGTGATCAACGGCATCAATGTGGGCATCAGTTTTATCGCCCGCAACATCGAGAACGCCTTGGTTGCTTACAAGGCTGAGGAGTTTTGGAAGATTGTGGCCATTTATGCCTTTTGCCTTGTTCTCGCCCTGCCGATCAGGGCGCTTCAAGGCTACTTGGTCCCCAAGCTGGGTCTGATGTGGCGTGAGTGGTTGAGTGAGAGAATGCTGGGGCGCTATCTCACAAATCGCGCCTATTACGTTCTCAATCCAAACGATGAAAGTGTTGAGGAAATTGATAATCCTGATCAGCGTATTTCCCAGGATGCAGCAAGCTTTACTGCCACGAGTCTGAGCGTAACGGTAGAGATTATCTCAGCCTTGCTCACCTTTTTCAGTTTCATCATCGTGCTATGGAGCATTAATGAAACCCTGGCGCTCTGGCTTTTGGCCTATTCGGTGGGTGGCACGGCGTTGATCGTATTCGCAAGCCGCAAGTTGGTGAACCTCAACTACCAGCAGTTGAAGTTGGAAGCAGACTTCCGCTACGGGTTGGTTCACATCCGTGACAATGCCGAATCGATTGCCTTTTACCGCGGGGAAGAGCAGGAGCAGAAGGAGGGGTCTCGGCGGCTAGGAGGGGTGATTCAAAACTACAACAAGTTGATTGTTTGGGAGGCGCTGATTAGCGTCATTCAGCGCTCTTATGACTACTTCTCCCGTTTCTTGCCTTGGCTTGTCATTGCGCCAATTTATTTCTCCAAGCAGGTCGATTTTGGGGTCTTCGGTCAGGCAAGCATTGCCTTCTCCCAGGTGCTGTTTTCGGTCAGTTACATCGTCAACAACATCGACCGCTTGGCCGCCTTCTCTGCCTCCATCAGTCGTCTTGAGGGCTTCCAGGGCAAGGTTGAGGCCATTAGTGGCGAGGTGGCTGCCCTTTCAGTCTTGGAGTCGGAATCCAGCGTCGCAGCTGAGTCGCCCGATTCCATCCTTGTGAGCCATGTGGATCTGGTCCCACCGCGGAGCAGCCGGCGGCTGATCCACGACCTCAGTCTTCAAATTGATCCCAGTCAGCGCTTGTTGGTGGTAGGCCCCTCTGGGTGCGGCAAGACGTCCTTCCTGCGCCTTGTCAGTGGCCTTTGGCCTGCCACGGTTGGCCGGGTGCATCGCCCGCCGGTGGGCGAGCTGATGTTCATTCCCCAGAAGCCTTACATGCTTTTAGGCAGCCTGCGGGAGCAGCTCTGCTATCCCCAGAGCAGCGAGCGCTTCAGTGATGCCCAGCTGCGTCATGTGCTTGAGGAGGTGCGGCTGCCGGACCTGGTGCATCGCTATCCCGATCTCGACATCAAGCAGGATTGGCCCCGTTTGCTCTCCCTGGGGGAGCAGCAAAGGCTTGCCTTTGCCCGCCTGTTGCTGAATTCCCCCCGGTTCGTGGTGCTGGATGAGGCCACGAGTGCCCTTGATGTGAACACGGAGAAGTGGCTCTATGAGCTATTGGTGCAGCAGGATATGGCCTTTGTCAGTGTCGGTCACCGCCCCACCCTCAAGGACTATCACGACACGGTGCTTCAACTCGATGGCACCGGCGCCTGGCGACTGTTGCCCGCAGCCAGCTATACCTTTGGCCAGTAGGTCTGACTTGATGAGCAAATCTCCCCAACCCTCCGACACCCCAACCACTTCTGGGGCCACCAGTGCCACCACTGGCGATGTGCCGGCCTTTGGCTGGAGTGGTTATGCCGAGCGGGTGAATGGACGTTTTGCCATGGTCGGCTTCGTGGCCGTTTTGGTGATTGAGCTCATGGGCGGCGACACCTTTTTGCACTGGGCGGGCCTGGTGCCCTAGATCAGCGGCGGGGCTATGGCAGGGCGATGAGATCGATTTGCCATAGACCATCTCGACTGATCTGAACAGCGAGCTCCTTGCCATCGGCCCGCATGGCCAGCTGGTTTGGAACGCCGGCCGGTTCCATGGGAATCGGCTGCAAACTCATCAGCGACCGGCGGTAGAGAACGAGCTCGGTGCGCCCGTCCAGTTGCCGCACAAGGGCGATCCTCTCGCCGCTGGCATCCACACCCACGCTGATCGGTTGGGCATCGCCCCGGTTGAGTCCCGGCACCGGGACGGGGACGTTGAGTTCCACATCGAGCAGCAGTACCTGGTCGCGGCCGCCCCGCCCGGTGATCACAGCTAACCAGCGCCCCGAGAGGGAGGGATCCCGAGTGGTTCCCACCATGGCCAATTGGCGATTGAGGGCCGCCATCGGGGTTGGCATGGCACCCATGCAGCTGCTGAGGAGGCCTGCGCTCGCGGCGATGGCAGCGAGAGAACCAAGCTTGGTGCCCAGGCTGTTGGGGATGGGGTGGCGGATGCGATCGCTTGGACTGGGGGCTCTCATGGAGCGATTCCGCCCCCCTGCACCGCCAGGCCGCCCGGGAGGTCTGGCTCGAGCTGGCCCTTGAGATCAAAGACTTGCACCTGTTCTTGGCCGGCTTGCATCACCTCGATGGCGATGCGCTGGCCGTCAGGAGCCAGGCTGAGGCGTGCGGGCAGGCTGCCATTGGGCAGGGGCAGGCGCAGCAGTTTGCCGGTGGCGCGGTCCTCCAGGATCGGCACCCGTTGGGGTCCTTGTTGCACAAGGGCAGCGATGTAACGCCCGTTCCAGCTCAGCGATGGGGAGCTGTGGGGCTCGTGGCCGCGCAGATGGCGCAACGCCACGGTTTGACCGCCTGGTTGCTCTTGCAGCACCACCATGGCCTTGCCGCCCTGTTCCAGCACCGAAGCAAGAAACCGGCCGTTGCCGCTGATGGCGGGGTCTTGTCGAGCTTGGGCTCCAAGGGGGCTGAGTGAACCAACATTCCGCCTGCTGAACAGGCCAACCCCGGAACAGCTGCTGAGGCATGCTGCCAAGCCGAAGAAAATTGCTACTGCGCGTCCAGTTGCCATGCCATGGGCAGTGGCGTTAACGCCGCCATGGGCTCGTAAGCGGTGGTTGGGGTGGTGGCTCAGTGCTCAGTCGTCAAAGCGGGAGCTGTTGTCCCGCGGCCGCGGAGCAGCCGAGCTGAGTGGTCCCCGGCTTGGAGGCTCGCCGCCGGTCTTCGGACCGGGGTTTGGAGACGTCATGGGGCTGAAGTCTGCGTCGCTGATGTTTGGGTTGGTGCGGGAATCCGGGTTCCTGGAATCCGTAGCCCCCTGGCCGGGGCGGTTGCCGCGAATGGGCGTGCCCTGGGGCGTATTGCCTGTTGATCGGGGTGAGGAGGGCTCTCCAAGAGGCCTGGCCCCAGGCTCGTTCGGTCCATTGCTAGGGCCACTCACCCCACCAGGACCCCGGCGGCTTGAGCGGGGCATGCCGTCTGAGCTGGCCATGGGCCGGCTGCCCCTGCGAGATTCCGGACCATCGTCCCGTTCCCGGCGACGGGCGCCAAAATCGTTGGCAGGTTTTGCGCCCCCCTGGCTACCGGCACTGAAGCGACTGCGATCGGCGGTGCCCCAGTCATCTTGGGAAGGGGGCCTTCGGCTTTCGGCTCGCTCCGGGATGGCCACCCGGCTGCTACGCCTGGGACGGTAGAAATCTTCGCCATCATCTTCGCCGTCCCGTGCGGGGATCCGGCGTTTGAAGGGTTCCGGCTCATCGAAGCGATCGCTCTCGCCGTCTCCCCAGCTGCGGCCCCCCATGCGAGGCCGGAAAGGACCGGCTGGAACCGGTTCTTCATCGTCGAAATAGGACGAACGACGCGCCTGCTCGGTGGTGACGCCCCTCAGGCGCACACTCTCGTAGGCAAAAAAAACGGCCGATCCCGCCAACAGAAATTGGCCGAATTGAAGGATGGGATCCAGGCGCCAGCCCTGGAAAAACAAAATGCCTCCGCAGAGCAGGCCAATGGCTGCGAAGAAGACGTCGTAATCCCTGGCCAGCGCAGGCTTGAAGCTGCGCATGAAATAAAGAAGTGCCCCGCCCACCGCGAGCACAATGCCCACGATGCTGGCCCAATTGAGGCTGGCATTAACCACGGTGTGTCACCCGTAGGAGGCTCCGCGTTCGAAGCCCTGTTGATGGATCCACTGTAGGGACCCTCCCCGTCGGGCGATCGGGTGGACTCTCAGAAATCAGAGTCGACGATCCAGCTGGTCGTTTTGGCTGATCAGCACGAGAGCAATGGTGATAGGCACCACCACGATCACCGCGCCCCAACCGAGGCTGCTCAGGAAGTTGGCGAGGGAAGGCGTCATGGCACAGCCGGTTGTAGGGCGACAAACGTCGACCAATCCTAGGGAGTCAAGCCGACTTCCTACGCTGACAGTCCAGCTGCTTAGAGCTTTGTGACGGCGCTTTTTGGCTTGGCATGGTCCGCGTTCCCCCAGCCCACGTCCCTCTTGGCCTGGGGGAACCTGCTGCTCGGCCTGGTGCTGTCGGGCTGGACGCTGCTCTTCCTGTTTCGAATCGTGCTCACCTGGTACCCCCAGATTGATCTCACCAAAGGGGTGATGCGCTTGATCGGGGCCCCGACTGAGCCGCTGTTGGCGATAACCCGGCGCCTGATTCAACCGATTGGCGGCGTGGATGTGACCCCGGTGGTGTGGGTGGGGTTGATTAGTTTGTTTCGGGAATTGGTGGTTGGCCAGCAGGGCCTACTGACCCAATTGATGCTGCATCAGCAGATGGCGGCTTGAGTCTTTATTTGCCGGGGGGCAGCATTTCCTGCTCCACAAACTTGGTGTGGACATCGCCCCTCTGGAACTCTGGGCGATCAAGCAACCGGAGGTGGAATTCAATCGTGGTGGGGATGCCGGTCACGGCGCATTCGGAGAGGGCCCGGCGCAGCCGTTTGAGGGCGTGGTCGCGGTCGGTTCCCCACACGATCACCTTGCCGATGAGCGAGTCGTAGAAGGGTGGGATTTCGTAACCGGTGTAGACGTGGCTGTCGACCCGCACGCCTGGACCGCCCGGGGGCAGCCAGCCGGTGATCCTGCCCGGGGATGGGCGGAAATTTTGGCGTGAATCCTCGGCGTTGATCCGGCACTCAATGGCGTGGCCGGTGAGCTTGATCTCCTCTTGCTTCACGGAGATGGGTTCGCCCCCGGCGATGCGCAGCTGCTCAGCGATCAGGTCGATCCCTGTCACCATCTCGGTCACGGGATGTTCCACCTGGATCCGGGTGTTCATTTCCATGAAATAGAAGCTGCCGCTTCGATCCACCAGGAATTCCACGGTGCCCGCCCCCTCGTAGCCAATGGTGCGGGCTGCAGCCACGGCGGCATCCCCCATCTGGCGCCTTAAATCGGCGTTGATGGCCACGCTGGGGGCCTCTTCCAGCAACTTTTGGTGGCGGCGCTGAATCGAGCAGTCCCGCTCACCCAGGTGCACCACATTCCCGTGCCGATCCGCCAACACCTGCACTTCCACGTGCCGGGGCCGATCGATAAATTTCTCCATGTAAAGGCCTGGGTTGCCAAAGGCGGCCTCTGCTTCGCCTTGGGCTGCCTTGAACAGGTTGTCGAGCTGGTCGGCCGAGGGCACCAGCCGCATCCCACGGCCGCCGCCACCGGCGGTCGCTTTGATCATTACCGGATACCCCATGCCTTCGGCGAGAGCTGCGGCCTCCCTGGGGGTGGAGAGCAGACCTTTGCTCCCAGGAATGGTGGGAACACCCACCTTCTGCATGGTGGCCTTGGCGGTTGCTTTGTCGCCCATGGAGCGGATCGCTTCGGGCGATGGCCCCACAAAGGTGATGCCGTGGTCGGCGCAGATTTCGGCGAAGCGGGCGTTTTCGGCAAGGAAGCCGTAGCCGGGGTGAATGGCATCGGCACCGCGGGATGTGGCGGCGGCCAGGATGTTGGGAATATGGAGGTAGCTCTTGCTGCTGGGGGCTTCTCCCACGCAGACGGCTTCATCGGCCAGCTGCACGTGCAATGCATTCTTGTCGACCGTGCTGTACACAGCGACGGTGGGAATGCCCAGTTCCCTGCAGGTACGAAGGATCCGGAGGGCGATCTCGCCCCGGTTGGCGATCAGCAATTTGCCGATGGACATCCGCCGCGACTCAGCTGATACAGGCCGTGGCGGACTGTATCAGTGCTCACCGGGCTGAAGCCGATAGGTATATTGCTGATCCGGTGAGCCCCTTGGGGTAAACCGTGCCACCCGGAGGGGCTTTAGGGCCCAGCCGAATCACAAGCGGATGTGGTGGAATTGGTAGACACGCACGTTTGAGGGGCGTGTGGCTTCGGCCTTGCGAGTTCAAGTCTCGCCATCCGCATTTTTCTTTCCCACAACTTGAGTCTTCCTGAGTCCTCCGCCAGCGCTGGTTCCGGAGCGGGAGAAGCCTCAGTAGCGATTGTGTTGGTCAGCAATGGCCCCGGCGAACTCTCCACCTGGGTCAGGCCCTTGGCCCAGCGCCTGCATCGTTCGATGCCGCTGCGTCCCCAGCACCCTGGAGCACCCTGCAGTCTCCGGCTGGTGTTGGTGCCTTGCCCCAACGGCACGGGCTCGGAAGATCGGGCGGCTGGTCGTTGGAACCTGTTTGAGTGGATCAGCCCAGCCCGCCAGTTCTGGTCGTTGTTGCTGCGCCCCCGGCGGTTTGGCCCTTGGCCCAAGCAGGGGGTGGTGGTGTTCTTGGGGGGCGATCAGTTTTGGACGGTGTTGCTCTCGGCGCGGTTGGGCTACCGCCACCTGACCTACGCCGAGTGGGTCGTGCGGTGGCCCCAATGGAACGACCGCATTGCCCTGATGGGGCAGGTTGCGGCGGGACGCCTGGCGCCGCGCTGGTCGCCACGGGCAGCCGTGGTGGGCGATCTCATGGCCGACCTTTCAGAAGCGGCCCGGGGGGAAGCCCCCTTGCCCCCGGGCGAGTGGATCGCCCTGTTCCCAGGCTCGAAACGGGCGAAATTGAGGGTGGGCATGCCGTTTTTGTTGGAGACAGCGGATCGCCTTGCGGCCCTGCGCCCGGGTTGCCGGTTTCTGATGCCGTTGGCCCCGACGGCTACGCTGGCGGATCTGCTCCACTACGCCGGCCCCAGCAATCCAATCGCAGGCTCCTACGGCTCAGGAGTCCCCCAGCTGGTGGGTGATGACTTGGTGACGCCTGCGGGCACGCGTATCGCTGTGTTGCTCGAGAACCCGGTGCATGGCGCCCTCAGCCAATGCCAATTGGCGCTCACCACCGTTGGGGCCAATACGGCGGAGCTGGCGGCCCTCGGCCTGCCGATGTTGGTGCTCGTACCGACCCAGCATCTGCATGTGATGCAGGCCTGGGATGGTCTGGCCGGTTTGCTGGGGCGCCTGCCGATGCTGCGCTGGTTCTTTGGGGTTGCCCTCACTGCCTGGCGCCTGCGCCATCGAGGCTTTCTCTCCTCGCCCAACATCGCCGCCGGCCGGTTGGTGGTGCCCGAGCGGGTTGGTCCGATCACTCCGGAGCAGATTGCCCAGGAGGCAGCGGATTGGCTGGCGAGCCCGGGGAGATTGGCCGGGCTCCGGGATGACCTACGCAGCTTTCGGGGCCAGCCGGGGGCGGTGGCAAGCCTGGCTTCGATGGTGGAGGAGCTCCTGCCGGCTGGCTTCGATGCCTAGGCTTGGACCACCTGGCTTCATTGGGGTTGCAGCCTTCCATGTCTGATCGTTCCCAGAATTCCGCAGCAGAAAACTCTGCAGTCGAAAGGTCTGCAGCAGAGGGCGCCCCAGCCTCGGCCTGTGGGGTGGAGAGCGGCTTGGGCCGGGGGGTGGCTGAGGAGGTGTGGCGGGATCGTCTTACCCCAGATCAGTTCCGTATTGCCCGCCAAGGGGGGACGGAGCGCGCCTTCACCGGGGCCTATTGGAACAACAAAGACACCGGGATCTACCACTGCGTGTGCTGTGGGGAAGAGCTGTTCAGTTCGGCCACCAAATTTGAGTCGGGCACCGGTTGGCCCAGCTTTTGGGATGGGGTGAGGGGCGGGGCAATCACCACCCTCACCGATAGCAGCCACGGCATGGTGCGCACCGAAATTCGGTGCACCAATTGTGATGCCCACTTGGGTCATGTGTTTAACGATGGCCCAGCTCCCACCGGCCAGCGCTATTGCGTGAACTCCGCCTCCCTGGACTTCAAGAAGGTTTGAGCGCCTTCAAGAAGAAGGGATGGGGCCCATGAACAAGGGTGAAGGCCCTCCGCAACCCCTGGGTCCGTCGGGCTGGGGATCACCAGGGATCGCCCAAGTCTTCGGCCTCCACATCCATGGGTTCCCGTTTGGGTTCGCGGCTGGTTTCTCGCCGGGGCTCCGGCTGGGGTGCCGGGACGCGGCGTGGTTCGGCTGGTTGGCGTTGATCGGCGTACCGATCTTGGGAAGGGCGCACTTCGGTCGAGCGATCTTGCGGATAACGATCTTCTGAAAACCGGTTTTCGGGAAAGCGCTCTTGTGAGGAGCGTTCGTTTTGGTAAGGCTCGTTTTGGTAACGCTCGTTTTGGTAACGCCCTTCTGGATCGTGATCTTCTCGAAAGCGGTCTTGCTGAAAGCGGCCTTCTGGGTAACGGATTTCCCTGGAGCGCTCTTCGGGTTCGTCATCGAGGTAGCGGCGTTGGCGCAGGGGTTCCTGTTGGCGGCGCTCCTCCAGTTCCACATACTCGAGCTCTTCTTCGGGTGCAAACGCCCGGCTGGTGGCCGGTTGGATGCGGCGCTGCTCCTGCACGTTGGGCTGCCCGGCGGCCAATTGGTTTTCCACGGGCACCATGCCAGTGCGAAAACGCTCCCGTTCTTCCTGCTCCCAGCTCGGACCACCGATGCCGAGTTTCTCCAGCAGACCGGTGCCGAGTTGCTTGAGCTTCTCTTCAGCCCCTTCGTAAACAATGATGCGATCGGGCCCACTGCTCACGATTTCTTCAACGGTGAGCTCCCAGGTGCTCAGCACCCCTTCCCCAAGCAGCGGCACCCCCACAGCACCGATCACCAGGGTGGCGAGTTCGCCGGTTTCGATGTCGAAGCTGAACCCCAAGACCCGACCCAGTTGCTCTCCGGCCTCTGTGATCACCTGGCAATTGATCACCTTGGTGTAGCGCTCGGGATTGAACCCTTCGCTTAAGGAATCGGCCGAATCCACCAGGATCACATCGCCCACCTGGCGAATGCGATCCAGGGGCATCCAGCGGGGTAGGCCAGGGAGGAAGCGGGTGAGGGGGTTGTCGCGCAGCCCGAGGGCCACCACTTCCCGACGGTCGATATCGACCACCACTTCTCCTACCACCCCCAGGCGGCGCCCCGAGTCACGGGTAATGACCTGGGTGCCCATGAGCTCCGAGCGCAGCCAAAGGCGGTCACGGGGAGCAGCGTTGGCCGCTCCAGGGTCAGCAGAGGGGGGAATGGAGGAGGTCAAAGAACGGGTTCAGCCTTGGCCCTAACAATCCATTGTGGCCTAAGCCCCCAGCTCAAGCAGCTGGCGGTAATCCCACCACTTGGGTGTGGGCTCCGCGGGCTTGGGTGACCCCAATCGTGCGGGTGGCCGCGGCGATCATGGGCCGCCGGTGGCTGACCACCATGAACTGGGCCTGGTCGGCCTGGCTGGCAATCAGGGCCGCTAGCCGCTCCACATTCACCCCGTCCAGGAAACTGTCCACTTCGTCGAGGGCATAGAAGGGCGAGGGGCGGAAGCGCTGCAGGGCGAAGAGGAAGCTCAAGGCCGTGAGCGACTTTTCACCGCCGCTCATCGCATTCAGCCGCCGCACGGCCTTGCCCTTGGGATGGGCCACCAGGGTGAGCCCCCCTTCCAAGGGCGCTTCCGGATTCTCCAATTGCAGATGGCCTTCGCCATCGGAGAGCCCGGCAAAGATCTGCCGGAAGTGGCCGTCTACCGCGGTGAATGCCTCCATGAAGGCTTCCTGGCGCAGGGTGGCCACGGTTTCGATCCGGAGCAGCAGCTCTTCCCGTTCCTTGCTCAGCACGTCGAGGCGCTCCTCGAGGTCGGCGAGGCGCGTTTCCAGTTGCTCGAGTTCTTCGAGGGCCAGCATGTTGACGGGCTCGAGGGCCTCCATGCGGACCTGCAGGCTGCGCAGCTCGTTTTGCAGGGCTTCGAGGCCGTTCTGGCGCACCTCGTCCGGGACCTCGGGCAAGGGGTCGGGCAGGTCGCGCTCCAGCTGTTCCAGACGCCGTTGGTCAGCCCGTTGTTGCTCGGCAATGGCCTGGAGCTCTTCTCCGAGCCGCTGCCATTCCCATTGCTGCTGCTGCAGGGCCTGGCGCTGGCCCCCCAGCTGGGATTCGGCGGCATCCCGGGCGCGGCGGCGCTCGCCAAAGCGCGTCTGCAGATCGCTTTGCTGGCTTTCCAGGGCGGTGCGGCGTTGCTGGTCGGCTTGATGCCGCTCTTTCCAGGCGGTGCGCTCGGCCACCAGGGCATTCACCGCCGCCACCAGCCGTTGTTCGTCGGCGGCGAGGGCTTCAAGTTGGTTGCTGAGGCGTTCGGCGGCGAGGGCCCGCTCGCGCCGGGCCGCCAGCAGGTCATCCCGTTGGCGGCGGGCCAGGGACAGGGCCTGGTCGGCGGCTTCCAGCTCGGCTTGCAGGCCTTGCCAGCGGGCGGAATCCCCTGAGGCCTGGGTGGCCGCCTCGGCGGCCTCGAGGCTGGTGAGCTGGAGCTGGAGCGGCTGCAGGGATTCTTCGAGCTCCTTTTGGCGCTGCAGATCGGCCTTGAGGGCCTCCTGCAGCTGCACCAGACGACTCGAGAGTTGTTCCTGCCGTTGCAATTGGGGGGCGAGGGCCCGCTGGGCTGCACTGCGCTCGGCCTCCAGGGCGGCCTGGCGCTGCTGGCGCTCCAGCAGTTGGGGGCGGATCGCTTCGAGGCGCTGGCCGAGGTCCGATTCCTTGCGGCGGCAAGCCAGGAGGCTTTCGCCGAGTTCGAGCAGCCGGCGGCGCAGCGGTTCGGCCTCATCCCCGTCTTGGCTGCTGCCAAAGCTGAGCTGGCCGCCCCGTTGTTGGAGGCTGCCGCCCGTCATGGCCCCACTCTTCTCGAGCAGTTCGCCATCGAGGGTGACGGCCCGGCAACGGCCCAGTTCCCGGCGGGCATTGGCCAGGTTGTCGAAGACCAGGGTGTCGCCGAAGACGTAGCGGAAGACTTCCCCATACACCGGTTCGTGGCGCACGAGATCCACCGCTTTGCCCACCAGGCCGCTTCCGCCAGGTGCACTGCCTCCTGGACCACTGCCTCCTGGACTCGCTCCCCGCTGCAGGGCAGCTCCCCCACTGGAGCCACTGGCACTGCTGGAGCCACCGCGAATTTTGTTGAGGGGCAGGAAGGTGAGCCGGCCCGCTCGCCGGCTTTTGAGCAGCTCGATGGCCTTGGCGGCGATCCGGTCGTCGTCGACCACCACCTGGGCTAGCCGGCCTCCGGCCGCCACTTCCAGGGCCATGCGCACGTTCTCATCCACATCCCCCAGCTGGGCCACCGCCCCATGGATGCCTTCCAGGCCCGCCTCGAGCAGCACCCTGAGGGCACCGGTGCCCCGGCTTTCCGAGAGGGTTTCGCGCCGGCTATCGAGTCGGGCAATGTCGCGCTCGAGGCTGGTTTGCTCCTGTTCCAGCCGGCTGCGGGTGCGCTGTTGCAAGGCCAGAGCTTCCGCCAGCTCTTGCACCTGCTGCTGGGCGCTGTGCAAGGCCTCGAGCAGCTGTTGCCACTCACCATCGGCGGCCTGCAGGCTGGCCTGGGTGCTGCGGTTGGATTCGCCCTCCTGCTGGGCTTCCGTGCCCACCTCCCCCAAGCGTTCCTGGTTCTGGCGCAGGCGCTCGCCGAGTTGCTGGCGCTCGGCTTCCAGGGGGCCGATTTGATCGCTGAGCTTCTGACGAGCTTGGCTGCGCTGTTTTTGCTCCTCCAGCCAGCTGCCCGAGCGGCCAGCCACTTCCCCCAGGCGGCGGCGGGAGAGTTCCACGGCAGCTTCAGCGGTGCGACAGGCGGCTTCAGCGTCATCGAGCTGGCGCTGGTCGGAGGTGGCATCCAGTTGTTGTTGCTGTTGGCGCAGGTCCCCCTGGGATGTGGCCAGCTCCCGCCGCTGGCGTTGCAGGGCTTCGGCATCGAGCTGGTGTTTTTCAGCCTGCCGGGCCAGTTCGCGGCCGCTGGCTTCCAGGCCGGCCAATTCGGCTTGCACGGCAATCAGCTGATCTTCACCGAGGGCTTTGACTTCCTGTTGCAGCTGCTCGAGCTGGGTGGCTGCCACGGCCAGCTCGGCTTCGGCCTTGCTGATCGCTTCTTGATCACAGAGCCGCTGGTTGATCAGCGCCTGTTGGCGGCTGGCCAGCTCTTGGGCCTGGTGCTGGGCGGTTTCAAAGGCCAGCACCTGCTCGTGCAGTCGGCCCGTTTGGAAGCGGTTGCGGAGGTCCTGGTAGGTGCGGGCTTTGGCGCAGTCGCGTTCGAGCTTTTGGCGATTGGCCAGCAACTCCTGTTGCACGATGCTGCAACGCTCTTGGCGTTCTTGCACCTCATCAAGCTTGCCGCGGCTCTGCTCAATGCGGCTGTCGAACAGCGCCACGCCAGCGAGCTCGTCGATGATGCCGCGCCGGTCGCGGGCGCCCATCGAGACAATGCGGGTGACATCGCCCTGCATCACCACATTGCTGCCTTCGGGATCCACCCGCAGGCGGCGCAGCTGGGTTTGCAACTGCTGCAGGTTGCAGGGCACGCCGTCGGCGCTAAAACTGCTGCTGTAGGTGCCGCCAGGGGCGACGCGCAGGCGTCGGCTGACGCTCCAGGAGGTTTGTTCGGTTTGGATCCACGGGCCCTCCTCGGGAGCTTCGAGGTCGGCTTCGGCTGGATCGGGCTGCCAATCGCTGAGGTCAAAGCGCACGGTGACCACCGTTTCGGCCGCCTTGCCCTGGCGGAGCATGGAGCTGTTGATGAGGTCGGGCAGCCGATCAGCCCGCATGCCCCGGCTGGTGGCCAGGCCCAGACAAAACAACACCCCATCAAGGATGTTGCTTTTGCCAGAGCCATTGGGCCCCGTAACCACAGTGAAACCTTCCTCGAGCGGGATCGTGATCGATCCACCAAAGGACTTGAAATGGGTGAGCTCGACCTGATTGATATGAACCAACAGGCCCGTGCGCCGAGCAGCAGAAATGTAGCGGAGCCTTCCCCAATCTCAACCCCCTCCTTAGCCTGGGGTGATTAGAGCTCCGATGCGGCAGCAGCCATGACCCCTGAAAGCCCTGTGCGGGAGGCCCCGCAGCACCCTGGCCTCGACAGTTTTCGCGAACGCTTCGAGACCCTGATCCCCACGATTCAGCGGGAGTGGCCTGACGTGGCCCGCCACACCCTCGAGGCAACCCGCGGCAGCTTCGATGAGGTGGCCGAGGTGATTGCCAGCCAGACGGGACGTACCGCTGAGGTGGTCAAAGATCAGTTGATGGATTTGCTACAGGTGGCTGGCGAGCAAACCAGCCGCCTGGCCAGCACCTTGGAGCCCCTCGAGCAGCAGCTGGAGAGCCTCCTCGATGACCTCAATGCCACCCTGCGTCCCAGGATTGAGAAGCCGGTGCGGGAGAAGCCGCTGATGGCGATTGGCATCGCAGCGGGGGTGGGTGTGTTGCTGGGCCTGCTCTTGGCTTCGGGTCGCCGTTCGTCATGAGTGAGGTGAGCGATAACGGCCATCCCAACGCCCAGCCCCGCTCCCGCACGGGTACGGCTCGGGCGGCTGCTGGTCGGATGGGCGCGCTGGTGACCTCCGTGATGGACCTGCATGTGCGAATTGCCCTGCAGGAGGTGGACCGGGAAAAGCGACGCCTGATCAGTGGAGCCTTGCTTCTCAGTGGCGGGCTCGTGTTGCTGCTGCTGTCTTTGGTTGGGGCGGAATTGGCACTGTTGCTTTGGTTGCATGACTCCCTCGCTTGGAGCTGGATGCACGGGGCCCTGGCGCTGGCGAGCCTCAATGTGGTTTTGGCAGGGATCTTTCTGCGCCTAGGAGGCCGCCTCACCCAGGGGCCTTACCTGCCAGAAACCACGGCCGGAATCACCAAAACCACCAAGGCCCTCTTGGGGCGCTAACGAATCTCGTAATGCAGCCAGCGGCAGTCGATGCCGCCATTGCTCACGGGAATCCGCCGGCTGGCTTTCATCTTGAGGGCGCCGGTGAGTTCGGGGTTGCCGCTCAACAGCCACAGGCTCCAGCCGCTGCAGCGCTCCTTCACCATCCGGCCCAAATCCGCATAGAGCGGTTCGAGGGCGTCGCGCTCGCCAATCCGCTCGCCATAGGGGGGATTGCACAGGAGGATGCCGGGTTGGTTGGGTGGTTGGAAGTCGCGGCAGTCGCCCAGGCGCAGATCCAGCCAGGGGGCCACGCCGGCGGCATCGGCATTGGCCTGGGCTTGATCGAGCACCCCCGGGTCCTGCTCCATCCCAATCACCGCTGCCAGGGGTTGGCCGCCTTTGCAGGTTTCCCGGGCCAGGCTGAGGGCTTGCTGGCGTTCTTGGGCCCAAAGGGCGGCATCGAAATCTGGCCAGCGCTCCAGGGCAAAGGAGCGCTCCAGGCCCGGGGCCCGGCCCAGGGCGCTGCAGGCCGCCTCGATCAGCAGGCTGCCCGAGCCGCAGAGGGGATCGGCCAGGGGCACGCTGCCATCCCAACCGGTGAGGGCGACCAATCCGGCGGCGAGATTTTCCTTTAGGGGAGCCAGACCCATGGCGGCCCGGTAGCCGCGGCGGTGCAGGCTGCCGCCACTGCCATCCAGGCTCAAGGTGGCCTCAGGCTGACCCTGGCGGGCGTTTCCGTAGCCCCCAGCACGGGAGTTGCCCCCCTCCCGCGCGTTGCCCAGGTGCAGGTGGATGGCCAGGTCGGGGTCGTCGAGATTCACCGAGGAGCGGGCGCCCCAGTGCTGGCGCTGCAGGTCGACGATGGCGTTTTTGACCTGTAGGGCGCTGTAGTGGCTGTGGTTCAGGCCCGGCGCGCTGCCGCTGGCATCCACCCGGAAGCTGGCCTCAGGGGGCAGCCAGTGCAGCCAATCGACGGCTGCTTGCACACCGTCGTAGAGGTCGTCTTTGCCGTAGCAGGGGAAGTGGGTGAGTTCGCGCAGCAACCGAAAGGGCAGGCGGGCCTGGAGATGCAGGCGGTAGAAGCCGGCGAGATCCGTTTGGAAGCGCACGGCCCGGCGTAGGGGCACCACGGCGTGGGCCCCCAAGGCCGTGAGCTCGGCCGCGGCAGGGGCTTCCAGACCCGGTGGCACCACCGCCAGTCCAGCAATGGGTTCGGTCATACCCCCTGCCCCTGGTCCATCGTGAGGCGCTTAAGTGCTGCCACAATGGCAAGGTCCGGTTTCGACCGGACTAGGTGGCTCACACCGGTGCTTCGGACAGCGGTTCGATTCCGCTCAGCTCCATTCCCCCACTCCCGCTGGCCTGAGGTTGGCTCGAGATCCTGGGGCTGCAATGGTTTCGACGGGGTATAAGGAGGGTGACTGAAGCCTGCTCGGTAAGAGCAAACACGTAACAGCGAACAACATCGTTCGTTTCTCCCGTCAGACCGCCCCTGTGGCTGCCTGACCCTAGTTAGGGAGATGGGGTGAGGTCAGCCTTATCACCCAAATGACCCATGGGGCCTGGAAGGGCCCTTTTTAGTGGGCACAGACTGGGTTTCCGCTGCGCACTTTTTGACCAGCTGCTGGGGCTTGCGCAAATTTTTTGCGAAGTCGCTGGAAGTCGCTCTGATGGCGATCATTGGCCGCATTGCGGACTAATTAAGGCTGATGAACTCAGAACAACCTCAGAGCCTTGCTTTGCTGCCCCTAGCGATGGTGCTGGTGGGAGCTGACCAAGGCTCAGCAGTTGGGGGTGGCAGAACAGGATGAAGCCGCTTGAGAAAGGATGAGCCTCAGCGGCGTCCGAGGCGATTGACAGGACCGCCAGCGTTGGGTCCAGCGCCGGGACCGGCTGCCGGACTCACACCGACACCGCGGGCACCGGCACCCACCCCGGGGGTTACACCCACACCGGGGCTCACACCGAGACCAGGGGCGCCAACTCCAGGGGTGGTGGCCCGCACCAAAGGACGGCCCACGCAACCCACAGGGACGCCAGGTCCTGTGCAGTAGGGCGTGGCCAGGGACGACGGTGTCAGCACCAGTCCCCCCGCAGCCGAAATCAGCGCCGTCAAAATGGTGACGTGACGTTCCATGGCATTTTCCTGCATCAGAGGCCCCATTCTGGCGACCCAACGACCAGTGGGCGATTTAGGGCAAAATGACTTCCACGACGTGGTCGCCTGATGTTGCATATCCGCTGCATCTTGCGATTTCTACGCCCCCATTCTTGAGGCAGGGACCCCATAATCCCTCCGGAGGCAGATCGTCCAATTTGATGAATGCATCACGCTTCGAATCGATTGAAATGCTTTGCTACATATTTCCACGGATTCTCCTTGCCCAAGTTGTAATAAAATTTGCCACAAAGCCTTGATTCTTTCTCTAGAGGGCCTAGTTTCTGCTGTGGAATTTTTTATCATTTAATGGCTTACGCAATTACACATTTTTGGCCCGGTGCAACTGAAGAGCAGTACAGAGAAGAGATTGCCGCAGTTCATCCAGAAGGTGGCTTGCCAAAAGGACAGATTTATCATGCTGCAGGACGTACAGATGGTGGCGTGTTGATTGTGGCTATCTGGGACTCCAAGGAGTCATGTGACCGCTTCGTAGCCGACGTGCTGATGCCCAATGTGGATAAGCCAGGTGGTCTAGCCGGCAAGCCGGAGGAGCGTACCGCCGAAACCTTTAACGTTGTGAGCCAATAGCCCATAGGAGCACTTTGGCCCTTATTAAGCAGCACATCCAAGCTGCAAAAGTCCCTGGCAATGGCTGGGGACTTTATTTATAGCTATAAAAAATCTCAGGACATAAGCTAGAACGATTGTATTGCGGATAAAATTGTTGCTTCGCAAGGCTAGCTTTTGGTCTTGGGACAATGATAGAGAGTGACAAGGCTTCTTTTTGCTGCGATAGCGCAACCGCTTGTGACCGCCTTCGCTTCGATCTTGGCATTGCCAGACTTGCTATTTTTCCAGCCTGGATTTAAATTGTCTATTAGAATATACTGGTATATTGAGGGATCTGTCTTGTCGGATTCGTCGAGCATTTGGACCAGTTTTCGATCGGATGTTTGGGCAGCAATTTTGTCAGTGGTTATGATGCTGGCGTCAGGGGGAACCATCTCTAAAGCGCTTTGGATTGCCTCCCTATGGGTTGGCGGCGTTCTGGCAACAAGTCTAATTGTCTCATCAACACGGCTAAAGGCTGCAAATCCGAATAACGCAAAAATAATCACGACTCTTGCGGCTTTTGGGGATATTGTTTTTCCTGAGTTAGCCCAGGTAAGCCAGTCAACAACCAACATCGATGCGTAGGGAATCAGGGCCAAGCAGTATTGCCTGGAAAGGCTCGTTTCTGCATTTGAAGTGGTAAGAAGAATTGTGGCCAAAACCGGACTGCTGGCTATTAAGTAAAAATAAATATTTTTCGAGCATGGTTTGAATACATAGGTAATTGGGGCTAAAAAGCAGAATAGGAAATTTAGGTTTCTTTGGGAAGCTAGCCTTGCGACAAAGATCCATGGTTTTGTAATCGAGTTCAGGGCTATCTCTGAATAACTGTTGCCAAGGCCTTTGAAACGGCTAATGAATCTGTTGGTCGTAAAATCTCCAATGGCAAGGCTTGGGATTAGATGCATGGTCGCAAAAGCGAACCATCCAGTTCCTATGCACAGTGCGATCAAGCCGAAGAGCCGCTGCCTGCCCAGCAAAATGCAACTTAGGCCATAGGCGGCTACCGACAAGGCTAAAACTTCTTTCGTTAAAGCAATGGCAACAGCAGATGCGATAAATAATAAAAATTTGCGCCTTAGTTGTGCAAGAAATAGCAGGAAGAAAAATGGGATTGCAATCGTTTCCGGGTGAAAGTCAAACAGGGAAATGTTGATGACCGGAGGGAAGAGGCAATAGGCGAAGAGTGTCGCCGCGGTTTGTCTCGTTGATAATCCCTGGTTCCGCGAGATGAGGGCAAGTGGGAAAATTGCTAATGCTACGGCTAATGCTTGAATGGTTAGCAGGGTCTGGGCATATGGAAATAGCTTGAAGGGTAGTGCAATAAGGTAAAGCCACATGCTCGCATGATCGGCGAGGATGTGCTGGCCAAGAAATGTTGAGAATGGAATGTGACCTTCAGATATTAGCCAAGTGGCTTGATGGAAGATCCCCAGGTCCCATGCAGATGTGATGAGTGCATCATGCCTGAGAAGAGATAGAGCTTCAATAAGTACAAATAAAGAAAGGAAAAAACTTGTGGTGATGGACCAAAATGAGTCGTATTTGGATGCTAAGTCTGCCCTATGTCCGAGAGACCCCCCACTTGTTTCGAGATTGCCCTGCATCTTTCCCTCAATGGGATTCGATTATAACGGTGGCTGTGCTTTGGATTAGTGTTTGGTTGGAATCTTGTTTTGGGAGAACGCGGCCAAGTGTTCTTTTTGGCCCAAATGACCCATTGGCCCTGGTGGGCCTTGTTCTGTGGGTGTTGATTTGGACTCCTGGCCCGATTTAACCGTCGTTCAGGGGTAGCCGCGTGGCGGGCACCTGGCGGTTTTTTTCGATCTCCTTTTGGACACCAGGGTCCTGCTTGAACTGTTGCCACTGGGGGCTATTCAGTATTTGCAGAGCGGCAGCTTCACCAAAAACGAAAAGGAGAAGTGGGATCCGGAGAAGCATCAGACGTCAAAATCCTGACAGAAATTGCTGAAAAACGTTTCTACAAGAGAAATGTCGCAGACACCGGAATTTGCGCCGATTTTTCGACCAAGCTGCGCTTAAGCAGACACCTAATCCATGACGCTTGGCCGCATCGGAAACCTCTTTGTCATTGGTTTGGTGGTGCTTCTCTTGAGCGTTGCTCGGTGGGCAAAACCTCCATGCCAATTTGGCTCAGAGCAATTCACGCTAACTTGATGTTGTGGATGTCAAGAGGATGTCGATCATGGAGATGAAGAAGCCATGGCAACTGTGAGCCGAGCTCATTTACTAGCTCACATCAGCTCTTGCAGGGTAGCTGTAACGACGCGTTTAACAACTCTATGAGGCCCCAGGATGTACTGTTCAAAGTGAAGGAATTATTTCTTAGATTGTAGGACCTGTAATAGAAAACTATGTAATCCCATGGCTTATCAGTTCTAGTCAGGCCTGGAGATCTATCCCCATCCATAACATGTACACCAAAATTGACAGGCTATGCCAGGAAAAACAACTACGAGTGCCTGCGTAAATAGGTGATAGATGCCCCATTTAGCGTGCTATTAATTCAATGCTTTGCTCTTTTGATGGCTCAAGGAGCAGCGAGGAGCAAGGATCAAGATGAATTGTAGTTATTGCTCTTATTCTAAATTTTTGGAGTAACGAGACCAATACGATGACAATGTCTTGGTACGCTAAGTACTTGCCGGGGCATGTATGCCGCCCAAGGCCAAATGGAAACAAAGAAGAGGTCAAGGACTTATTAGCAAATCGCTCTGGAGAAAACTTATCTGGCTCTTTCCAAATATCTGGATCGTGATTAAATCCAAATACCGATAGGAGCATGATATCACCGGTACGAAATTTGCAATTTTCATATTCGAAACCAGCTTTCACCTGGCGCACATGAGTGTGAGCAATTGGCGCGATACGCATGACTTCAGTAATAAATCTTTCCAGGTATTCAAGTTTAGGCAGATTGCCGACCGATAACTTGCCGGCTTCGGCAATTGTATCTATTTCATTTTGAATCTCTTTAAGCCTATCGGGTTGCGAGGCCATATATAAAATTATCCATTCGAGAGTGATGGCAGTTGTCCGAATTCCAGTAAAAAATAAGGTTTTGACAAGGTCTTTATGTTGTGTAGCGGAAAAGGGGCAAAGGGATTTTTCCCGTATTTCAGTATCTACGTCAGAAAGCAAGCAACGTCCATATTCATTTGACATGATTCTCGCTTTTTTGACCCAAGGAGAAAGCAAGGTGTTGATACGCTGTTTAGTAAGATAGATTTTTAAGAAGTTTGGGCTTGGAATCCACGTTGGCATTATCATGGAAGAACCCATGCGTCGCTTGATAGTCTTTTGAATCCATTCGTGATTAGAATAGATGCTTGCTTTTGTTTTTTCAGGAAGCAAGCATCCTAGCAATACCGAGGTTATTATATCCATGCTTAAAAAGTATAAATCTCCTCGCAGCGTCAGAACAATACTGCCCTCTTGTTTGGGCTTTCGTTGCTCAAGCCAGTTCTCGACTACCTCGACAACCCGATTGCGATAAGATTGGGAATTTGTATTCCCCAGGGTTGATTTTGATGAGTTTGAAAGCGCATCCCATTCAGGTGAATCAGCAGTAAATAAACTATGGCCTATTAATCTCCTTATGAGGCTTAGTATATTTCCTTTTTTTAGATTTGATTTGGTATCAAATAATAGATGCCTTATAAGAGCTTGATCGGAAATGCACCAAAGGCTGTATCCCAACACCTTAAGTCTGCCAATTCCTCCTTCGGATAAGGCTTTGTCGGCAATGAGTTGATGACGAGAATTCTTCGCGCCAGACGATAGAAACCTACTTTGAATATTTTTTAGTCTTGAGAAGAGCTTGTGTAGACTTCGGCCGGCTTTAATAGAGATCATTGGATTCAGGAAAATGGAGTGTAACTCGTGAAATTAAATACTGACCTGCTGGCGAGTCTCTTGTAAGCCCAAACAATTTGCGGAAAATCACCCTGTAAGGAATTGCCAGTTCCGTCTTAACGGGTGGGGCCAGATACGCTTCTTTGAAATTGGGAACAACACGCTATCAAAGGAACAATGCATGTTAAATTAGAGGAGGATATGTCTGGGGTTATGCAATGGTAGAGCCTTGTCAGGCTGAACGATTAACATTGACCCATGATCAGTAAGAAGATAAACTGCTTCCATATCTGCAATGAGTTCACTGGATTCCGATTGCGCCAGTTTCTGCTTGAACATGACCTGGGCGAGTTGAATTACTTCCTAATGCTTAGCTGTATTCCTAGGGAGTCTCTGGAATTGCCAGCTTATCTGAGGACCAATAGCTATTATCATAGAATATTTGGGCTGATTCAACTTCATTCATTGGGCTTCGTGGTGCAGCAGGACTTTTCCATTCTTGCCCCCAACAGCGCTGGGCTTGTGACATCACCTAGATCCGCATCACACTCGATGGCGGTATTTGGCTATGTGGATCGACCTGTACAGCCGCCGCTTGGTCGGATAGGTATGGATGCCACGCTGGAGGCCATGTTGGTGTTGGAGGCTCTCAATAGGCCCCTCGGTCAGTGTCAGATCGAAACCTACCAGCTCCTCCTGATCCATTCTGATCATGGCAATGCGCGACTAGCTTAGGTATAGTTGTATCTTTTGCGGTAAGCAAGGGTAGCTTCGTTAATGCAGTGCGCCTCTTCGGGCGTCAGAGCATACCGCTCTGGAGTATTTGGAGAAATTCTTGAGACGACAGATTCCAATTCTGCACTATCAACATGCAGATTCTCCAGGGAAAGATCAGAAATAATTTCTTTAAGAGATCTGATTGGATCCGCTATCAAATCTTCAAATCTTAGTTCTATAAGATTATTGTTGTTCAAGAGAGGCCTGTCTCGTAGATAGGCATTCTCAGTGGCTCTGAAAGTAGTCAACACGTATTGCAAGTAATTAGTTGACCCAGAAGAGTTGAGTCCGTGATAGAAATCAAAAAACTTCCATAACTTGACCGTAGATGGCATCATTGTCCGTGGATCTCGGCTTATGAAAATAAACTTAGCCGAGGGGAATAAATTGAGTAGGATCGAAATGCGAGCAGTATGAGTAGGACTTTTTAAAACTAACTGGCGTGGATCGTTGAATGTCAATCGTTTGACAAATAAAACCAGAGACTGACTCCAATACTCTTTTTGCTTTAAAGGCAGCTTGCTGATATCTAAGCCATCCAGTTGATCGCCAATACATGGGAATGCAATGCGCCTATACGGTGACTGAGCTCCTACCATCAACAGTGCAAACTCATCTTCTTGTGGTGAGTTCCAGTCTAGTGGTACACGATCAAAAGTTCGAGTCTTGGGTAAGACCCAGGAAAAAATTGCGGTAACAATTTTTTCTGTTAGGAGGAAATGTCGAGGGGAGAAACATTGATATGTTGTGGGCGCTTTTAATTCGGAAAAGCAACACAATAATTCATGCAAAAGAGTAGTTCCACTTCTCCAATGACCAATGATGAATATTGGAGGCGCGTGGTTAGGCAACGATCGAGAACGAAAGCCTATGACTATTTCCCAGCAAAGCGCGACTGGCCATATTAACGTCTGCAAGAAGGCGGCAAAAGTGGTAAATAGTGCAAGACCAATCCTGTTGGCCGATATGTTTTTTGTTTTGCCATTTAACAAATTGAGCCATGCTTTTAGTGCCATTCCCGTCCACAAACGCGGACTCCGCAACGGATAGCTATTCATGGAGTGGTGATAAAGAGAAAGCAGTGTGGAAAAGCTGTATGAATGCTAATTGCTTGGGTATTAATTGACCACATTGCTCTTTCATTGGCTCTGGCAGTACGGAGTAGAATTGCTCAAGCCAATCTTGCTAAGCGGTCTTAAATTGATACGTTCTACGGCTCTCCAGGGCCAAGCGGCGATCAATCCCCCTCGTCCCATCCCCAGAAGCCCTAGATCTTTTTTGCGGCATACTGCTTCGCAGGAGTCTGGGGCTAGAGGGAAGCCTCTGCCTCCACCAGGGCCTTGCCATTGAAGCGCAGTTCCTGGTGGATTTGCGTGCTGCCTAACGCCTCACGTCTGTCCTTGATTTTTCCACTACTTTCTCGATGACGAAGACCTACGTGCGTCCTCTTGACTCTCCCTAGATTTCAGCTAAAGAACGATCAAGAAAAGTTTGATGCCAAAGCTGAATAGATATTACCGAGACTAAGCCTATCTCAATGGACAATCGATTAAGCCTTGACAAATTACTCGTGGCTATTTTTTTCCGCGCTTCGCCGACAGTGCTTATATCAAAATATCCCGCTTTCGAAATAGATTCAGCACTTAATAGCTGGTCTACATAGCAGGTATTCCCCGTAAACAAAAGTGAACTAAAAGGAGCGCGAAACATTGCTTTTCGACGCCATGCGATGGTTTTGGGCAGCCACCTGGATGCACATTTGCGCAAAAGATATTTCCCGGAAAAGCCTCTTAGCTTCATGTCTTGTGGAATAGTCAAAAGAAATTCAGCAAGATCATTGTCAAGAAATGGATATCGCGTCTCGAGTGAAGAATGCATCGATATTCTATCTCCTTTTGAGCTTAAAAGCATGCCAGCTAGTTGAATTTTGAATGAAACAAGAAGTTCGCGATCAAGCATCCCCAGGTCATCGAACTGATGTCTTGTCCCAGCGAATACTTCAGTATATGGATCTTTACTCTCCAAAAAGTCCTTTAGATCCCTGTTAAAAAAACGCAGCACAGAGGATGCCACAAAAGCATGGGCTAGTATCCACCCATTCACACCTCCGACATTATCTATCATGCTTTTAATACGTGTTGAGCTAAGATTTTGTGACCGAGAGTCGCAGCCCATCAATGCCAGAATAGTCTTGTTCAAAAGACCCTGAGTGCCATCTCCTTCTAAGGAGAGAAGTGTCGGTATTGTCAAACTTAAAAACCGACTCAGCTTATGCCAGGGATACCCCGCTAGCCATTCGTCTGCACCTTCACCGCTTAAGACAACTCGAAAGCCATCTGATGAAACTGATTTTGCTTGCTTCATTAAAGCAACACATGAAAGATCCAAGACGGGGGCTTCTGTAGTACGTATAAGTTCCGGGAATGAGTTTTTGATGTCTTCTGCTGATACGGAATATATTTTATTGCCAGCACCAACCTGAGATGCGGTATCTCTGGCTTGATGTGATTCGTCTAGGCCATGATGCTTTATTTGTACAGTGTAAGTATTGATTGAATGATTAGTCAGGCTATTTGCCATGGCTACAATGAGGCTGGAGTCAACGCCACCTGACAAATACGAGGCAACAGGCACGTCAGCCTTCAATCGGGCTTTGACAGATTGTAATAATAGGTGCTCAAACGTATCGACCATTTCGGTTGCATTGACCTTAGATGAATATTTCCGCTCAAACCTGTGACCCCAGTAGTATGACTCTTTGTGACACATTCTCCCATCCTTTTTCAGATCAAACGAAAGAACCTCGGCTGGTTGCAGTAGTGAGATGTTATCAAAACATGTGGCTGGCCCTGGAAGTGAATACAGGCTTGCAAACTGATTAAGGCCTTCATAGCTTAATTTTGGCGAGATAAATCCAGATGCAAGAATAGATTTTATCTCAGATCCAAAGACAATCCACCCGTCGACTAATGAATAATATAATGGACTAATGCCGAACCTGTCACGACAAAGGTGTAGTTGATGCCCTTGTTTGTCAACCAATGCGATGGCAAACTGTCCATTGATTTTAGGCCACATCAACATACCATGTTCGCGCCATAATATCGGCAATAAGTCCGTATCGCATCTACTGCTAAGAGAGTGACCACTTGTTTGTGCTTTGGTTGCGAGTTCATTGTAATTAAAAATTTCACCGTTGTAGATAATTCTCGATTTCCCGATGCGGTCGATAATTGGTTGCTTCCCTCCGCTTGGATCATTGATAATTAGACGCCTCGACACAAGACCCACGCCGGATTCTAAAAAATAGCCAGCCTCATCGGGACCACGATGAAATAATGATTCGGCCATGGCTTTCAGCCTATGGCCTTCAATCATTCTATCCATGCCAGTTAGATCTATTATTCCAGCTATGCCACACATATGTTTATCGGGTAAGTTGGATAGAGTAAAAATAACATTCCTTATTTAATGCCCTCTAAGGTTGGTTCTTGGGCGATTGGGCGTAGTTTAACGAAAAGTGGTTTTTTGAGTTTTAACGAAATTCTTCCGACGACCTCTGGGGCGGTATCATCGACTGTGATGATTTCAAAATTCCTTACTATTTCTACTAAGAAGATAATCAGCTGGAGCTTTGCCAGACTCTCGCCTGGACATCGACGTTGCCCTAGGCCGAAAGGCATATAAATCGAATTTGTGATAGCTTCGTTACTTGTTCCATGTCTATTTCCAATGAATCTCTCAGGATTAAACTCTAGTGGTTTTTCCCAGTATGATTTGTGACGGTGTAAAACCCAAGGTGCAACAAATACCATTGACTTAAATGGACATTTGACATTTCCTAGCTGAGCATCGCTAGCCGTTTCACGGTATAGTACTGGTATCGGTGGATAGAGTCGGAGGACTTCACTTAGAAACGAATTTGTAAAAACTAGAGCCTTAAGTTGGCTTTGTGTCAGATTCTCTTGCCCTTTCAATTTTGTGCTTTCATTGGCTTCTTTTCTTAGCTGTTGCTGGTATTCAGGGTGTTTCCCTAGTAAGTATAATAGTAGCGTTGTTGTAACTGTCATGGATTCTCCTGCAGGCAATGACAAGCATGTGAGTTGATCAAGCACATTGCTATTATCTTTTTCATGCGAAAATTTTTCTCCAATCAGCCTGTTAAGTACTGTAAAAGCCGAAGGTGGCTCTGTATTTTTCAAGTTGAGAATTATTCGGTTGATTAGTTCTCTTGCCGCTTTTGCCTTTCGACGAAATAAGAAGGATAGAAGTTCCATGGAGATACCTGTCTGATATAGAACAACAGCAAAAGCGGCACTTTTCTCAAATTTTTCAAAATTTTGCAGTTCATCCTGGCTAATATCTATTTGGTCCGAGCTCATGCCAAATAAAAATTGACATGTCACATCCCAAGACAATTCTGCTGCAACCTTGCCGGCGTTAACTTTCCCTATTTCAGCCTCTGTTGAAAGCGTTTTCATTGTTTTATTCATTGCCAAATAAACACGCGGTATCATTACTTCTGGTGTAACTTCTCTAAGTACATTCTCTACAAGGTTGCGCTGTGCTCTCCACTTAGCCCCATGCTCCGCAGCAAGCGTCGAGGCTCCTATCAGCGGCTTAAAAATCCACGCAGTGACTCGATGCTTAGGAAATGTTGCTTCTTCTTGGAGCACTCTTTTGATGTCAGAAGGAGCGTTTACGAGGAAATACCTGGCCCCTAGAAAGCCGGTTCCCTTTGTGGATTCCCTTCCATAATCTTGAGCAATAAACATATCAAGAGTTGAGCCTACTGCTTTTATAATGGCATGAATCTTTCTGAGCCCAAGTAGGTGTACTTGTGCAAATGCTGACAGGGTTTCTAGCGTATTTTGCATCACATTATTTTCTTTTTTTGCGACAAATGTCCCTGGGTCGATTTTTTTCATGCCCGCTGCTTAATTCTCTTTTTTGATTCTCGCTCTTTGGGGAATCGTTCTTAGCTCACCCCTTGATACTTTCACAATCCGTATTATGTGAGGTAAGGGATTTGACTATTTGAGGCTATCACGGTGACTGCCCGGAAAGATGATGCCCCTGATGCCAGGGCTGATTCAAAGTCTCAGCAAGTGGCTGATTTCGGTTGTCGCCCTGCCATCTCAAGCAGTGTCGTGATGTCGTGCATCACCGCCTGCATCCCGCCTCGAATCGACTGAAAACCGGCCAATCGCAGCAGGTTGAGGGCTGCCGTT
>CALRWB020000016.1:0-45328 GCA_943371815.1 Chitinophaga pinensis
CCTATGGAGGTATGGCCATGTAAGACCCCACAGCTCTCTGGGGGGCAAAACTCCCCATGAGGTCTACAGTTATATTGAAAACCGATCATCCCGCCCTGGGTTAACGATGTCAGGGGCCAAGACTGTCCAATAAAAGGCACCCATCTCACTGAGATCGGCAGCGGCAAAAGAGTGCGTTATTCCCTCAAAAACTGGGGAGCCCGCTGGCAGGCTGATGCCCAGGTAAGGGATGGTGGATTCAGATCATCCCCAAAGGGGGGTAGCTGTCCGGGTGACAATCACCAAGCCACTCCTGCGCTGCTCTGATCTCCGCCCAATTCCTATTGAAGATTGGCACCTTTGGGCCGGCCGACTGGCCGGCGGTGTGGGCGCTGCTGGAGCCGTTGTTCCGCGCCGGTGAAACCTTCCCCCACGACCCGGCTATCACTGAGGCAGAAGCCCGTATGGCTTGGGTCGAGCAAAACCAGGCGGTGATGGTCGCGGTGGACGTCGCCGGAGCGCTGGTGGGCACGTATTACCTAAGGCCCAATTCCCTCTCCCTCGGCGCCCATGTCGCCAATGCCGGCTATGTGGTGGCCGAGCACTGCCGCCGTCAGGGGATCGGCAGCCTGGCTGGGGCATTCCGCCAGAGGCAGTTGGGCTACGTCGACGCCCTGGTAATGGCCCAGGTCCTGGTGGATGGGCCATCCTGATGAGGGTGGTTCCGTTGCGTCTACAGCCAGGCGGTGACCTGCGCGGGGCCCTGGAAGCCTGGATGGGCGAGCAGGAGGAGCAGGCCGGCTGTCTGATCAGCGGCGTCGGCAGCCTGTCGGTGGCTCGGCTGCGTTTGGCGGGGGCGAGGGAAACCACCGTGATCCGTGGTGATCTGGAAATCCTCAGTCTTTCTGGCACCTTGTCGAGTGATGGTGCCCACCTGCACATCACTGTGGCCACCAGCAACGGCACTGTGTTTGGTGGACACCTCTGCCCCGGCTCGCTCGTGCGCACCACCGCTGAACTGGTGATCGGCCTACTGCCGGAATGGCGGTTCCGCCGGGAGCTCGATCCAGCTACGGGCTACACCGAGCTGCGGATCAATCGCCGCGATTGAGCTCTGCATTGCAAGGCGATTGGCTATTCATCCCTGGCCTTCTCGCTGGTAGTCCTGCCGCTCTTGCTCCCAGGCCCGCTGGAGATCCATGCGGGTGATCCGATAGCCGAGGCGCCGGGCCGCCAGGATCAGCTCGGGGGTTGAGCGGCAGCCCTTGAGTGAGCGCCGTAGGGCAATGTCCGCTTCTGCCTGATCCACCAAGCGCTCCAGCTCAGACCAGCTCATGGCACCTCGCGTCGGGCCTCACAAGATGCCAAACACCCCTGGTGTCTGCCAGGTTCGCCAGAACACAATCCTCCAGATCGATTGTCAGCATTGAGAAAACCGGCCGAGCATCCCTGCAACGCTCAGAGCACCGAGACGGTGGTGCCAAAGCGACCCTGAAATTTGCGGGCCAGGGCAAAGGCCTTCTCAGCGGGGATCAGGCGCAGCTTTTTGATGGGCTTGCCGCGGCGGCCCATGGGGGTGGTGATGCGCTCATGGCCATAGGCCTTGATGCCAACTGCTGCTCTACGAGAAGGCTTCGCCTACGCAGAAGCCCAAGGGCTACGGGATAGGTGTGGAGCACCCCGCTGCTTCGCCAATCGCCACCGCTCAAACGTGAATTGAGCCGGGCACTGCAGCGCACCGCCGATTAGCTCTCCAAGCCTGGCGGCTATGGGCCTCACCACTTCGGGGAGTAAACCCCTTTGCTCTCACTGACAGGAACGGCCCAGACAGGATCGAGCTGCTTGCGCAGGTTCTTCGAGAACCAGCGGCATAACTTGACTTTGCCCTCGAGTTTGGAAATGCGGTCGTCCTCAGGCTTCACATGCAATGAATTGGCCCACTTTTCACAATCGGCGAAAGGGAGTCGGCATTGATCAATCATCGCCACCAGCTGGCCATAACCTCAAGTGGGCTTTATGCGGCCTGCCTAGAAGATCAAGCGGTCTTTAGGCCTCCGCACTCCTCCCAGGCGCTCAGTAGCTGGCCCAGCTCAGCCTTCATGGCTGCCAGCTCGGTCAGACGTTGTTCGATGGAACGAATGCGTCCCTGAATACTGCTTTTCAGGGTGCCGCAGTTGCAGTGACCGGCACGCCGCACATCGAGAATCCTTTTGAGCTCCGGAAGGGGCACATCCATGGCTCTTAGCGCTCGGATCAAGCCCAGCTCCCCAACCACGGAGGGATCGAATAATCGGTAGCCCCCGGGCGAACGGGCAACGATGCCAATCAGGCCTTCATCGCAGTAGAAGCGCACCGTCTTCACAGGCAACCCGGTGGCCTCAGCCACCTGGCCGATTCGCAGGGCCGGAGCATCCATGCGATAACCCTCCAGACACAGCAAACTTTTCCCAACCCTAGGCAACCTGTCCAGGTTGTGATCTAACGACACCAACACTCCATTAGCTCCTATCTGCTAGAGACTTGCGCTAGCTTGCGGCTTGCACCGATCCACCGCCCCATGCCTCAAGGTCACGCAGCGAGGGTCATCCAATCCAATCCCATCCAGGGGCTCCTGGGCGCGGTGGGGCTAGCAGTTCTTCCCCTGCTTGGAGGTGGCGCCCTAGCCAACACCACTGCGGTTCCAGCTGTGTACGCCACCAGGGCAGAAGCCGAGACCGCTGCTAGGAAGCACTTCAACTGCACCGGAGCGCATCCGATGGGAAACCAGTGGATGCCCTGCGCGAAGCACGGCCAGGCCAGCGGCTCAGCCCACAGCCACCACTGAGGTCAGCCCATGAGCAGCTGCGGTCAACCACCCAAGCTGGTGGCCATCGGAATCGCCCCTCTCGGGATCATCTCGATCGGCGTTGTGCCGATGGGTGTGGTGAGCATCGGCGTGGTGCCCATGGGCGTCGTGAGCCTTGGGGTCGTGGGGATGGGCGTTATTAATGCCTGCGTGGTTGGAATGGGTGTGCTGGTGGCAGGCATGAATGCCATGGGCATCTGGACATTCAGCCCAGGCAACAGCCACCAACACCACAGCAACCGGCCAGCCCAGGAAAACCTGATGGCCTACCCCAGCAAGGCGTTAGCGCTGGAGAAAGCCCTGAAGCTTGGCTGCGTCGGGGCCCATGCCATGGGATCCCGATGGATGCCATGCGCCGAACATGGGCATCCAAAACACTGATGCTTCAGCTTGTGGAAGCCCATCTTTTCATCCACCCCTCTTAACAGCAACGAAAGTCCATGACTCCCATCCTTAGCCTGATTCTTATCGGCACCAGCTCACTCACTGCCTTATCCGATTCACCCCTCGTAAGCAAAGCATCAGTAGAAAAGTCCTATGAATTGATTGGTTTAAATACCTATATTTCTGGACTACTAGCCTGCGGCGGCGGCGGCTCAGGCGCCTATCGCAAACCCCCCAGGCCCGGCCATGGGAAACCTGGGGATTCGGCCAATCCCAGGGGGACCCAGCCAACCAGCACAGACACCAAGCCAGTCAAAACAACCATCAATTCAGGCCAGACCTAACTTCAGCGAAAGAATAGGGGCCCCGGCAACCCAATGCCGGGGAATTTCATCTAAGAATTAGAATTTAAACGTCGTTTTAACCAGAGCCCCAAGGGAGCTGAAGCCTTGCCCTTCGGGCGTTCTCTGCCCCAGCGGCCGGCTAAGATAAAAGAGGGCAGGTGTAATGCTGATAGCATCAGTGACTTGGAACTTGTACCACCCCTCCAAGGCATAATTACCATCATCTGCACTGACTCCACCAGTCAATGCTGTGGCGAAGACTGCCTGACCAACTGCTAAGCCAAAGTCATTTCCCAGGGCCAACACATCAGTCCACTGCAATCCCGCCATCCAGGACTGACTGACACTGGGCCTACCAGTCGTTGGCACGCCATAGCTTGTTTTGTTGATCCCCCAGCCCAGGCTCACAGAAGGCACCCAGCCACTTTTGAGTGGCTGCCAAAAGCCACTTAAGCCGAACGCATTGGTTTCGGCACCAACTTTTTCCCCGTGGTCGATGGAGCTATGCACAGTTGGAGTGGTGCCTGGCACAAACTGACTGCCGGGCTGCACATAGGACCAAATGGCAGCCAGGCCCCATTGCTCTTGTTGATAACCGATCTGCGCACTTGCGGTGGCACCAGACTCAGTCGTGAAGAGTCCTTTTGATGAATCCGAGCCAAGGGCTGCAACATAGTTTGCACTCACACTCCAGCCCTTGTTTTGCCACCACAGGCCAGCTCCGGCGCCAAGATTCTTGCTGTAGGCAGCTGGAGCACCATTAACGGTAAAGAGATTCAAGATGGTGTCAGCAGGATAGACACTGGGCCAGAGCGCCAACATGTCTTCCTGGCCGACCCGGGCCCCCACCGTGGCTGTGAATTGCTTGCCAATGGGGAATTGGTAAAACAGCTTATAAACGCCAACATTATCGGGGCCAGCATCCTCTTCAAAGGCAATCTCTAATTCGGCGGAATTGCCAATTCCATGGGGCTCTCCGCCAAAGGCACTTGTGCCAAAATTGCCCGCGCGAAGGTTCGTGCGAAGTAAGTCCTTACCGGTGAAGCTTGTATCTAAATTAATCTGAAGATCGTAGTTAAACGTGACATTCTCGTTGACCCCCGTGACTGGACTTCCGGTGCTTCGTCTCACCGTATTTGCCGCCGAATTGTATGCACTGCCGGAGTATCCCACTCCCCCAACAACAAACGTCGCCAAGCCAGAAAGCTTGGTAGTCGTGGAGAACTGATTGGCTTCCAATGTGCCCACCTTGGCATCCAGGCCATCGACGCGGCCCTTGATCACGGCGAGTTCTTTTTGGAACTCAGTCAGCAGCTTCTTCAGCTGATCGGTGGTTTCGGTAACCCGATCAAGGCAAGCATTCAGCAGGGCGGCGGCTTCAAAGCGGGTGATCGCCTGGCCCCCTTTAAAGGTGCCATTGGGATAGCCGGCCACGCAGTCGTAGCGCTCAATCACATTGGAGAGGGCTTGGTAGGCCCAATCCGTGGGCTTCAAATCGGCGAACTGGTTAATGCTCGTGACTTGCTCATCGCTTGATGCATAGCGGTTGACCCCAGTGAGGTTGAAATCAGGCTGGGACGCTTGGGCGGCCAAAGCTTGCAAAAGAGTGGTGGCCAACAGCAGTGGGGATAAAGCAAAGCGGAGCAGTGACATGCGACAAATCAGTCAGGGCAACTTGGGGCTCGACATCATCCGAACAGCGGAATCGAATCCAAACAACGCCGCCGCCAGGCAGCCGAGTACCACAAGGTGCAGCAATCTTGCCTCAACCCTTCTGTAAGAGTGAGCTACTAGAGGGTTGGGTCAGGGTCTCAGCACGTTGCTCAACGCCAAGCGCCCCAGGCCAAGCTGGGCTAGATAGGTGAAGGGCCAGGGCAAAGGCCTTCTCAGCGGGGATCAGGCGCAGCTTTTTGACGGGCTTACCGCGGCGGCCCATGGGGGGTGGTGATGCGCTCTTGGCCGTAGGCCTTGATGCCTACTGCTGCTCTACGAGAAGGCTTCGCCTACGCAGAAGCCCAAGGGCTACGGGATAGGCAAGGACCGCGCATGCGGCCTGGCCTGATCCTTGCCGCCTCTGGCGCAGGGGGCACGCCATTGCTATGGCACTCGCCAAAGTCACCGAAGTGAAGACATTAGGCACACAGCATGGCTAAGCTGGCCCCATGAAGCCCCTCGCATGGAGCCCGCAGAAGAATGCCCAGCTCATCGCCGAACGGCAGCTCTGCTTTGAGTCGGTGGTGGTGGCCATCGAAGCCGGTGAGCTCCTGGATGTGCTCGAGCACCCCAATCAGCAGCGCTATCCAGGCCAACGCGTCCTGGTCGTTCGACTCGAGGGCTATGTCCACCTGGTGCCCTACGTGGAAACGGCTGAGCATCTGTTTCTGAAAACGATCATCCCCAGCCGCAAGGCCCACCGCTCTTACACCGATCAGCGCCCCGACAATCTCCAAACAGAGGACGACAGCGATGCCTGAACAGAACCCCGCCATCCAGCTCGATTCAGAAGAGCAAGAACTGCTAATCGACTACGACGCTGGTACCTGGCGCAGTGTTGCCACACCTGGGGTGCTCCAATCGCTGCGTGAGGCCGCCCGGGCAACGGGCCATAAGGATCAGCGCATCAACATCCGCCTCTCCAGCGGCGATCTCCAGGCAATCCGCACGCGGGCCCTGCAGGAGGGTGTCCCCTATCAGACCCTGATCAGCAGCGTGTTGCACAAATACGTAAGCGGCACCCTCCAAGAGCAACCGGCCATCCAGGCAGCTCGCTGAACCTGGAGGGCACCAGCTCGTTTCAGACACCAGCTGATCCCGGTAGCGTGGCCATGTTTCGAGCCAGAGCTATGGCTGCCACACCCATCGCCGAGCTGCTACAACTTCCCCGGCGAGAGCGTCTGGCCCTGGCGATGGCCCTCTGGGAAAGCCCCATTGCAGTGCAGCGCAAAATCACCAAGGTCGGGATGCGTTGCGTGGAGTCTCCCTTGGCCTGACTGGCAGGAGTCCGCCTTGATCAAGGGTTTCGCGCTGCCGCCCTGATCCCAAGTATTGCGAAACCAGAGAGTTGGCAATACGGCGATCTTGGCCGTTTGATTGGAGCGATTGTGCACCGTGATCTGGATCAGCAGATCTTCGGGGCCAGCCTTGGCATATTCCACTTCGACATCGCAGTATTCATTCTTGTCAAAGATTCCCGTATCGATCAGTTCGTATTCCGAATCCAGCCGCGAGCGGCTGCGGTTGGTTGCAACAAGGTCCTCATAGGGATAGGGATTCAGGGGATATTTATAGAGGTAACGCATGTAGGAATGCGTTGGCGTTGAGTCCAGGTAGTAGTAATATTCTTTGACGTCTTCGCCATGGTTTCCCTCGCTATTGGTGAGGCCAAACAGCCGTTCCTTGAGGATCGGATCCTTGCCATTCCAGAGCGCTAAAGCGAAGCACAAAAGCTGGCGGTCATCGCTGATGCCTGCCAGGCCGTCTTCTCCCCACTGATAGGCACGCGATCTGGCCTGATCGTGGCTGAACGATTCCCAGGCATTGCCATCGGGGCTGTCGTCTTCGCGTACCGTGCCCCACTGCCGTTCGCTCAGATAGGGGCCCCACTTGCGCCACGGATGGAGGCACTCATTGGCCTCCTTCAAGCGTTGATGTTCGGCTGTCTGATCCAGAGCGAGTTCGCCTGCGGAGGTTGCCACGGAATGGATGCGCGTTGGAGTGGGAAATGAATGGAGGAGAGGTCCAGCCGGATCTAACGCATGCCATCTCGATCTACCTTCGCATACGCAATCGTGGCCCCTCTCATCTCCGTCACGGCTTGACGACCGCAGCTAAGGCACCCTGTTGAAACGCCGCAAGGAACAGACGCGAGTCCAGCCCGATGGGTTGACCCGTGGGGCAGTTGACTGGTTCACCTGTCAAACGAGGCCACCTGCGATGACATCACGCACTCGGGCCGTGGTGCTGGTGCTTGTAGTGGTGATCTGCCTGGTGATGACGGAGCAGATCGCCCGCGGGCTTGGCATCGAGCGGGCCGTGGGCCTGCTCAGCCTGGCGAACCTAGCCACCCTGGTGATCGGGATCAAGCTCGGCTGGCGTCAGGCCCTGCTGGGCGTTGGCAGCCTGGCGGTGCTCACCATCCCGACCGTGCTGAGCCAGGGCAATCCGGCCGCGGGCACCGTCGTGATGACGCTCACAGCCCTCGCCCTGGGCCTGAGCGCCCGCTGGCAGCTGCAGCCGGTCTACTGGCTGATGGTGGTGAGCCTCTGCCTGTTGATCACCAACAGTCCGCTGGCGGCCACTGCCACAACCAGCGACTTGGCCAGGCTGGTCTTCGGCGTGCTCGCCTCAGGCAGTGTCACCACCCTGCTGCTCAGCAAGCTGGTGCCCCGCCCTGATGGGGCAGGCACTCCAGCGGCGTTTGCGGTGGCGCACAGCTGGCGCCGCGCCATGGCCTATGGCTCTCTGCTGGCGGCCACCACCTTGATCACCACCCCGATCGCCCTTCAGCACCACTGGCACACCAATGGGCTGTGGTTGATCCTCACGCCCTTTCTGGTGCTGCGGCCGTTCGTGCGGGATGCCTGGAGGGTTGCCCTGCACCGCTCCCTGGGAACCATGGCGGGCGTTGCGCTGGTGATCCTCGTGGCCCGGGCCCTGCCCCACACCCTGCCCCTTCAGGTGCCGGCCATCGCCCTGGCGGCGATCACCGCTGCAATCGCCGCCCGCAAGGGCCATCCAGCTCTTATGGTCACCGTTCTTACGGCCACGATCGTGCTGTTCAACAGCAACGCCGGCGACCTGTCGCTGATGGCTGATAAACGTCTGCTTGCCTGTGCCATCGGCATCGCCATCAGCCTGGGCGTGATGGCCCTCGCCCACCCGATTGAGCAGCGCTTCCTGGCAGTCCACGGCGGAGAGGGCCGTTGATCGCTCCACAAGGGAGTTCTCCAAGCCCGTGACAGGGGCTGTCCGCAGAGCCCCGTCCGCCCACTGAGATCGAGCTCAATCCTCCCTTGCTGAAATTGAAGCGCAATGGACCCAGGCGGGTGGAGCGGCGAAAACGGAAACCCATGGCGATCAGCGGCTCTTGACGCAGTAACTGCCGGAGCCGTAGTAACCCAGCGGGCAGGAGTTGCCCGTTTTCTGGATCGCCTCGCGGTTATTTGAAGGGCTACTGACGCAGTAGTTGCCGGAGGAATAAAAACCCAAGGGGCAGCTGCCACTCTTTTCGATCGCGCCGCGAGTATTGCCACCGCCCGAGGGCACGCAATAACTCCCTGAGCTGTAGTAGCCGAGCGGGCAACTGCCAACCTTTGGCAGGGGTTGCACCGGTTGCTGGGCCACCAGGATTCCGGCAGCGAGGGCAGGTGCCAGGGCGAGTAAGGACGTGAAGACCATCAGCGCAACCGAAAGGAGATGGCCGAGGCATTGCTGGCCAGAACGCACGCTAAGGATTGCGAAGCTTGCAGCCACGCTCCTTCATGCGAAATAGCAATCAGGGCAACATGCTACACACTGCGGCTCACGAATAGATGCAAAAAGGCTGCTCCACTGAGGCAGACCACGGACAGCGCGCATCTAAGCCCAAATGGCCTAAAAGCATCAAGAACGATTACGCGTTATTCAATAACTGACTAGAACAGCACACTGCAGATCCATAAAGCTGCCCTTGCTCTGTTGCGCTCCATACGGTTATGTCTGCAGCACGCAAGCTCCTTGACGCATCAACCCCAGAAGGCACTTCTACTGGCCTCAGCGTTAGGGCTTCTTTCTCTCCCTGCCTCTGGCATCGCTGCTAGCTACGCCGCAATCTGCTCGGGTGGCACCGAATGCAGCGTGTTGCTTGGGGTGGGCAAAATCAGCCTGCCTGGCCTCACGATCAATAAAGACCAGGTGCTCTCCTGGTCCCAGGGTGGCTCTGGCACCAAAACCGATGTCGGCATCGGTGTGGCATCGGTTGTGTTGTTTGGCCTGCCAGGACTAATTGGTTTTGGCGCCAAAAAGCACGATTACCTATTCACCATCAACTACTTGGATGAGGCGGGCAATACCCAAGCCACCACCGTGGGCTTTAAGAACAACGTGCCAGCCAATCAGTTCATGAGTGAGCTCATGGGCATGACGGGCCTATCGATGGGTGAAACCAACAAAACCCTGCAGGATCAGATCAATACCCTGCAGGCAGCAGCAGCCGAGAAGGCCCGTCTGGCGGCGCTGCAGTGTGCGCCCGTACTCAAGCCCTACAAGTGCAGCTGGAGCCAATACCTCGAGGCGAACGCATCAGTGCGCGCCTGGGCGCAGAAGTATCCCCAGATGGCGTCTGCAGAAAAGACCCGCCTCCTCGCTGCTGACTGAACCCATGGATTTCCGCACCCGCCATCCAGTGCGCATCACGATCACCGCGAGCCAGTCGGTCTACGACTATCTCGGCCAGCGTTCGCAAGAGGAGGGCCGCTCGATGAGCAATCTGGCGGCCTTCCTCCTGGAGAACACAGCCCAGGAGCGCAACTTGGGTGATCCCTTTTCGTCCACCCCCAGGGGGGGGCATTATGTAGCTGCATAAACATTTTGGATGGCCCGAGCCCTCTCCAGGTGCTCCTCCCGCAAAGCCTCGGGGCCCTCGATGCGGATGCCGGCGCCAAAGCCAAACAGCCAGTTGCGCAGGTCCACATCCCGCTGGATGCTCCAGATCGGCAGGTCGAGTTCCACCGGGTAGGGATGGCTGTCGCTGGCTAAGCCAGGTTCGAGTACGTGGGGGGCCTGGGCTAGATAGGTGAAGGGCCAGGGCAAAGGCCTTCTCAGCGGGGATCAGGCGAAGCTTTTTGACGGGCTTACCGCGGCGGCCCATGGGGGGTGGTGATGCGCTCGTGGCCATAGGCCTTGATGCCATCGGGATAGGTGTGGAGCACCAGGGTGCGGAGCTCACAGCAGGGAGCGGAGGCAATAGGGCGAGTCACAACCGGGGCGCTAGACCCCACCTGAATCCCTCGGCCGCTCCTGGCGCCTCCACGCGGCTCGGGGCATACGTCCAAAGGGTGAGGGTCCATTGGTAACCCTTGTGGGCCGTTCGTCGTCTCAGCTGGCTTCTCTGCCAAAAAACGTGTTGGCCTGCCCCCCACCCCCCGGGTTCGAGACGGGTCAAGGTCGCCTCTGTCCAACCACTGTCCAACCAGGGGGAAGGCCTAATCACTGAAAAGTCAATCGGGGCGACAGGATTCGAACCTGCGACCTAGTGCTCCCAAAGCAGATTGGGGAGTACCCCCTGGATTGACTTTTCTAGTGATTGCAATGGTTCTTGCTGACACTGTCGTGGCCTGTCCGGCCAAAATCGGCTAGTTTTGAGCCCGTTTTGAGCCCGCTTGATCCATGCCGGTTGTAAAGCGAGCTCAGAGCTGGGAGCTGCTTTTTCGCGAGGAGGCGGCTGCCCTGGCGTCGTCATGGACTGTCCGCGAGCACAGGGGCAAGGTCAAGCTCGTGGTCCGTGCTCCGGGGGGGCCGATGGAGACCGTGACGCTTCCGTTCCCCTGGGAGAAGAGCTCGATGGGGGACGCCTACACCCGGCTACGCAATATTTACGTGCATTGGAGCGAAGGTCACACGCTTAAGGCGGCGGCTGATCTTGCTGATGGCAAGGCACCGAGCACGATCCTGAATTGGAGCCGTGCGGCTGAGAATTTCCAGGATCAAAAAAGCAACCACGGCAATCACATCAAGGCTGCAACCTGGATTCATGCCTATGAGCCCGTCGTAACGATGGCCGTGGGCCTGCTGAGCGGCCGCAAGCCACCGGGAAACCCTGCAGATCTGCTGGATGCCTGCATCCGTGATTGGACAGCTGGAAGTCGCATGCGCCAGATCCGGGCCCAGTCGCTTGCCCAGTTCTTGAACCACTGCGTTCAGCGGGAAGGCTTCCCAGATGTGTGGCTACCGCCTGCGGATCTCAAGCGCCATGTCGGCAGACGCGATGCAACGGTCAACCGCATCCAGAAAGGGACAGCCTTCGCGAACGACCAACAAATTCTTGAATTGCTCGAGGGGCTTCCAGCTGATGCAGCTGGCCAGCGCTGGCGTGATGCCTTGAAGTTGCTTGCGGAGCTCGGGTTAAGGCCGATTGAGCTTTTGCACCTGTCAGTGCGGATCGATGACGCTTCCGGGGAGCCGTACTGGTGGTGCAGTTATCAGAAGCGATCTGGTGGCGGCGATACAGCTGCGCGCCGAGTCTTTCCACTTGTTCTTGATGGTGGCAACGATCAGCCCCCTGACTGGCAGCTCCTGAAACGCTGGCAGGCGGGCGACGTTCTCTTGCCCCCCCTGCGTAGTGGCAACGGGGCTGGCGACTCCCTGGGCACTTACCTCAATCGACAGCAAGCCTGGGTGGAGTTGCGCTCGTCCTGTGAGTTGGAGGGAAGGCGGATCGTGCCCTATAGCTTCCGACACACCTACAGCCTGCGGGGGCATCGCCGTGGAATCGATGCAGGAGCGATGGCCCACAGCATGGGCCACTCACTAGAGGTGCATCTGCGCAGCTACCCATGGGCTTCAGCGAGCAACACAGCCGCAGCTTTCGCGCGGGCAAGCGTGATGGCCGCCACCCACTAACGCCGGCAGCAAAGGAGGCTACCGGCGGCGTTTTGAGAACTAAAAGTCCTCCTCCCAGAGGCCCATGCGCTCGAGCCAGGCCTCTGATTGCTCGGTGCTCCAGCCGTGATCGCTTTCGAGCAGGTCAGCGATACCGACCATCACATCAAAGGCGGTGTCGTCGTAGCCGCTCTGGGAAAGGGCGCTGCGATGCAGGGCATCGCCCAGGTGGAGGAGATCCAGTTCCGTGAGCCAGTCGCCCTGCTCAAAGGCAGCAAGGGCATGGAGCTCCTGGCAGGGAATCAGATCGCGAGTGGAGCAGGGCTGTTGTTGCTGGAACAGGGAGCCAATCAGGGCGAGGGATCGGTGGAAGACGGGGAACAAGGCAAACGGTGTAAGGCCCTAAAGGGTTCCGACCCCTTGGGAGGTGTTGGGGAGCTGAGTCATGCCAGGGGACACCAGGCCCCCAGAGCTGATCCAGCTCGGAGGAAAAGAGCAGGACGAACGTTCTTTGGGATCAGCTAGCAATTATTTGATGGGCTGCACTCTTGGGAGCATTGGACAAAGGACATCCATCGCGGAGAAGTAGCGATCCATCGGTTGGATGGCCATATAGCGAGCCTCCGCTTCCCGCTGCCATTGTTGGGCTGGGTAAAGGACTTCCAGCTCGCGGCGGTCACGGCGGGGTAATTCCACGCGCAGCTGAACTTCATCGACATAGGGGGAACCCTTCAGACACTGGGACTGAACCAAGTGCCAGCTCTCATGCAGCAGGGTGTTCGTTTGGTTGCCGCGGGGACACACCACCACCTGCCTGCGGCCGCGCACATACAGGCCAAACAAATTCCGCTCGCTGCATCGGGGATGCTCAAGGAGCACAGACACTCCCCGTTCATCCAACTGCTCACGCGCAAGGTCAAAGGATGACTCCGCCCAGGCCATGCTGGGCAACAGCAACAGGGCCGTCAGTGATCGCGCAATGGCTTTCAATTCAGGCCCGAACAATGGATGAGAAGGCTTAAAAGCCATTGCATCGGGGTTGGGCCCGATCAGCTATGCCCAGGTTGTAACTATCGATCTTTATTCATCAACGCGTGCACTTCGTGGCATCGGCAAAGGTGATCGACTTATATCGATCATTCACAGTCAGGAATGCAACGCAGCGCTTCTTGTCAAGCATGTAGGTGAGTGTGCCTTCTGACACCTGTTCTGCTTTGACGTACTTGGTGCCACGAATGATAAAACCAAGTGCTGCTGAGACCGGGGTTACTCCCACCAAGTATTGGAGATCGGGAACCGGTGGTCCTAAAACAAGGCTGCTACTCGGGTAGCCATTGGAACTGCTGCCACCGTACGCACTATTGGTTTTGACAACGAGTTTGCGGGTGCGATTGCCGTCGCTCCAGGTAAAGACACCCTTAGCGCCTTTGTCTTCAAATAGCACATTGGTGAAACCACCAAAACCGTTGTCAAGCCGCAGGTTTTGCCTGTTGGGACCAACGAACCTGAAGCTGTTGCCATTATCAAGCTTCACTACATAAAAGACTTGTCCATCCTCAATTTTCTCCCTCACGCTGCAGTCATCCTCGTAAACGACTGCTCCGTTCTCACTTAGACGGCACTCAGCTTCCGCTTTGGCCGTGGTCTGGGCTTGGCTTGGGACGTTCAGGGACATCGCCGCACCCAGAAGGGCTGCAAATACTGGCTTTAGCTGTTTGTTCATGCCTGAGTGGAACCGATTCGCACTTTCGTATCGTGGGCCATGGAACGCCCGGCTACCAGATCCATTTACCAATAGTTGTGCGGCAATTCAATCCAGGCAGGAGGGTTGCATGGGTGGCGTCATGAGGCCTCCTACTCAGAATGGAGCAGCTGTCTCCCTCAGGGATTGGGAATGGAGGGGGGATCGGGGATCGCTAAGGGCTTGGGGCTCCTGTTGTTGGCAGGGGGACTTAGCGGTTGCACGGCCCTCGATACTCCTTCCAGGAATGACGCCAGGCTGCGGGTCAGAGGGGCTGGCGCCACGTTCCCGGCACCCCTCTATCAGCGCTGGTTCACCCATCTCTTGGTACGGGAAGGGTTGGCTATCAGTTACGAGGCGGCAGGATCGGGGACTGGTCTGGCCCAATTGGGGGCTGGCCTGGTGGATTTTGCTGGTAGCGATCGCCCCGCCCCCTCAGGCTCCTGGGTGCAGATTCCCATGACCACAGGCGCCATTGCTCTGGCCTACAACCATCCTGGTTGCCAGCTCCGGCTCAAGCCCCAACAAGTGCGCCAAATTTTTGCGGGCACCATTCGCAATTACAGCCAATTGGGGTGCGTTCCCAGGTCCATTGGCGTCACGGTTCGCAGTGACGATTCTGGAACCACAGCGAATCTTCTGAACTTCCTGGGCCTTAGTCCCCGGGACTGGCATACCGGAACGGCTAGAGGGGTTGTAGGCAACGACGGCATGGCAACGGCCTTGTCCCAGAACCCCGGCGGCTTTGGCTATTTGGAAACTGTGTTCTTGCATGGCCGCAGCAACCTTCAGCCGGTGGCCATTCAGAACGCGAACGGACAATTTGTCCAACCCACCAGATCGGAGGTGAACCGAGCCCTTGCGAAGATCGATCGCCCCCAGGCGGGCTATCCGATCGTGAGCTTGTCTTGGGTGATGGCACCTCGAAAGGGCCTTGGACCCAAGGCTGCAGTTCTACGTGAGGCCCTGGCCTTTGGCCTGTCCGATCAAGGGCAGTTAGAAGCGAGTGAGCTGGGCTATGGCGTCTTGCCAGCGGGCCTGCTCAAGGGTGCCCGCTTCGAGCTGGAGAAGATTCAGCCATGAGATTTCGCGCCCCGCTCAAGCTCGATGCCCGAGAGATTCGCCGACGGGAACCGCAGTTTCCATTGTTTCTACTGGCGACCTTGCTGCCGATCTTCGTCTACCCAGTCGTCAATCTCGATGGCAGCGCTCTGGAACGCTCGGCGTTGCCTTTGGCGATATCGCTGCTAGTGGTGGCGTCGCTGCGGGCGATGCCAGCCTGGGTGGCAAAGATCGGCCCCGTTCGGATCAACCCGCTTTACCGCTTGCTGGGAATCCTCTCAGCTCTCCTGGTGTGGTGGCCACTGTTGGCTCAGCACCGCCCGCCACTTGTTGTGCATGTGGTGATCGTGGGCTTGAGGGCCATCTTTTATCTCCTGACGGCCGTTCGCATCATCCAGGTGTTAGCCAACTGCGATCGGGTCTCCCCCCGCACCCTCTGCCTGGCGGCGGCTGGCTATGTGCACCTGGGGCTCACATCGGGTCTACTAGCCACCGTGCTGCAACTGGTGGATACGGATAGCTTCAATCTTGGTGCCAATGCGATTCATGAGGAGCTAATGGCGCGTTTGTCGTACTTCTCCTTTGTGACCCTTAGCAGCCTGGGCTACGGCGATGTGGTGCCCGCCAGTCCGATCGGGGAAGCCTTTGCGGTGTTACTCAGCATCACAAGCACCCTGTATCTGAGTCTGCTCATTGGTTTATTACTCAGCCGTTTCATTGCTTCCCAATCCCAGCAACTGGTAGCAGACGTTGAGGAGGAATTGCCATGAGGCCATCCATCGGCCAGCGGATTAAAAGCCGGGAACGCTGGTTCCCCTGGTTTCTTCTGGCAACCCTTTCTCCAATTCTGGTGATGCCGTTTACCAATTTGGAGGGAAACCTGCTGCAGCGGCTTTTACTGCCGATGAACACCCTGTGGCTGGTGGTTCTAGCGCTAAAAATCATGCCTGCAGACCTGGTGGTTATTAGCCGTTGGCGACCCTTTGGGGCTTACCGCTTGCTTGGCATCCTTTGCGCGGTGGTGATGTGGTTGCCCTTTGTATTGGGCCACCATGCAGACCCCCACTGGCATGTGCCGATCCTGGCGGTCATCTGTGCCTTCTACATCGCCACGGCCATCGGCGTTGTGCTGATCTTGGCGCAGGTTGATCGGGTGAATGAGGCCGTGTTGTGCTTGGGGGCGGCTGGCTATATCCAGCTTGGTCTGACTGGGGGCATGTTGGCTACGACTCTGGAAGTATTTTGCCCAGGCAGCTTCAGTTTGGGGCGCATGCTGCCCGGAGAAGAAGTGGTGGAGCGACTGTCCTACTTTTCTTTCATAACCCTAGGCAGTCTGGGATACGGGGATGTGTTACCAGCCACCGCTTTGGCTGAGAGTTTTGCGGTGCTACTGAGCATCACAGCAACCTTATATGTGAGCTTGATGATTGGCTTGCTCTTAAGCCGGTATATCAATGCCCAGGTCAATGCCGCAGGTGAAACGATCGTCCATGACCTTGGGATTGACCACAACCCGTCCAATCACAATGGATAGGCGGTTGACGCTTCAATCCTCCAGAAGCCGCACCTGGTAGACGGCCACGTTGCTTGTTCCTAAGGAGCGCACAATCTCAGGCACCATCTGCATCGGTGTGGACAAGGTCAACGAGCGCCTCTTACCAGCTGCCATCTCGGCGAGGTGCTCGGGATTGATGCTGGTGTGGCGTTGCTGAGCGGCCGCTTGAAACACCTCAAAGGCAGCACCATCCCCTGAGCCGAGCACAAAGAGAACCTCCCTGGGAGTTTCGCTGTAGTCGCGGCTGATGGCCTCAAGTGCGGCGATGTCCGAGGTGGCTTCCATGCCTCGATACAAGCACTGCAATGCCAGGAACACCAGTCATGGGCACAATCAAGGCACTATCAGTCCCACTCCATGTCGCTGATCCACCCTTCAGCGGTCGCGGTAGCAGCAGTTTCCTGCTTGGTTGCCGCCACGCCTGTCCAGGCTTACGACCTTCAATTTCGGCAAAACAACAGCCCCCTGACGGGCTCCCAGCTCCAAGAAGCCTTTAACCGTGGTCTGCCCAGGGTCTATGACCAACAGTTCCCAGACCAGCAGTGGACCACCTATTTGCTTTTGGATGCCCACCCCGATAAGGGAATGGTGGCCATCACCATTGGTCTGAGTCCCAGGGTGGGCACCAGCAAAGCGCTACTACCAATCGCCACCTTCAGTGCCCTGGAATCCATTCCAGGGAATAGGGATCAATGGATCACCTTTGTCGCCAAGGCGGCCAATGCCTATGCGACCAACGTGCTTGTCAACCGAGGCAGGATCCTCAGCCAGCGCTGAGCTTCGAATGGGGCACCTGAGGATGGAGCACCAAAGGACGGGGCCTTAAAACTTGTAGACACTGACCTGCTTCCATTGCCAGCTCGCTTCACCAGGGACGAGCTTGTAATTCACCTGGCGGAGACCACCGGTGGGTTTGGCATTGGTATCCCCGGGTTTGTAGATCGGAAAGCGACGGCTCAAGGTGTCTTCCACCACGGCGAAGGTGTCATGACCCTGGTAACCCTTAGCCGTTTGGCCGCTAAGCGCAGGCATGTTGATCGGCAGCAAGGTGCCTTTCTTGGTCGTCACCCACGACAAGACCGATCCATAGCTGCCACTCCCTGCGCTGGTGAGGTAAACCAGCAACTCAGGCAAGCCATCACGATTGAAATCCTGCACCTCGGTGCCCACAACCTGGCCATCCACTGTTTCCCGGATCACTGGCCAGCGTTGCCCTTTGCCAGTTGTCGTCACCAACAGGGTCTGCTGGGAGCCATCACCACTCGCATTAACCGAAAAGCTCACCCCTTGGAGTGCCAAGGATTGCTTAAACGGAGCCGCCATGACAGGGGACTGGCCGACAACTGCCGTAAACAGAGCCATGGTCAGGAGCGGGCGAGGCCCACAGGAAACAGAAGACAGCAAACGGGCAAATCGCATGGCACGGTTCCTTTCGTGACCTTGTCCTAGAACTTTGGCTCAGGACTCGTGAAACCTTGCCCTACTGGCCGATGATGTTGCTTGTCGATACAGCAACCAATGGCGCCCAAGCGCACCTTGGTCAGCAGATTGCGTTGCGGACTGCTTGCTCTGCTTGTGGCCCTGGTTCTGGGGCAGGGTTTGGGTTTGGCCGGGGGTCTGGCGGTTCAGGCCAGTCCAACACAAGTCAGTTCTCACCAAACAAGCGGCACACCGGTAACCGAAGCAACCGATAGCCAATTGGCGGTGGGCAATGTCCAGCTGGGAACCGTGCACATCCTCGGGATCCCGGTACTCAAGGTGGCATCTCCGGCTGTTGCCGCAGGAGGGCAGGCGCTGAACGCGGAGGAGCGCGTTCGGGTTATCGAGGGCAACCTGTCTGGCCTCTATGAGCCCCAACAACTCTGTAGCAGTGGAGAAGCGCTGGCTGAATCCTTTCTCGAACTGGGCTTCCTCCATGGGCGTGAGCGCGCTTGCGACTCGGAGGCCATGGGTATGGCAGGAACCAGGGGGAAGATCGCTATCCGCGTGCGTGGGGCAGCTCCTGGACCGATCGAATTGGTGGCCGACGTGACAGGACGCCAGCAACCTTGGCCGCTGCTGACCGTGACGGAGGCGGACGCCCTCTGGAATGGAACGTCCCAGCTGCAACTGGCCGAGCGTTGGCAACGGTTGCTCGAGCGTCGATTGCGCTATGCCAGATCCTTAATGGAGCCGCAACAACTGCTGTCTCGAATGCAGCGTGTGGCTGGTTTCGAGGTGGTGTTGTTTTTGCTCCTGGCGACCTGTCTTGGCCTTTGGCGCCGCTGTCGCCGCAGTCTGCGGCAATTCAATCGGACACAGCTGGCCGTGAAGGCGAAGAACGCTCGGTTTGAGTGGGTTCGTCAACACACGATTCAGGCCCTCAGCAGGGGGCTACTGCTGTTGGCGGCTGTCCTGGTTATTTTGAGCATCGGCGTAGCTGAACTAGCACTGCCGGGCCAATTACCGGTGGCCTTGGACTTGCTGCTTAAGCCGGGGGGGGCTGCTACTTAAGTTCCTGGTTCTGTGGCTAGTCACCGCATTGGCGCGGGTGATTCTTGCCGCTTTGCTGAGCCAATGGGCTGAAAATATCGATGTTCCCCGTGATCGGCGCGCAAGGCGCAATCAACGCCACCTCAGTTTGCAGCGGGTTCTTCGGCGGCTTGTGGATCTAGGAAGCATGGTGTTGGGCATCACCTGGATACTGGGAGATATTCCCGGAGTTCAACAGCTCTCCGCTGCAGCGGTCGTGGCTGGAGGTGCACTACTCGGTGCTCTGGCGATTGTGTTCCAAGGCTTACTGCGCGATTTCGTCGCTGGCTTGGTGGTGATCTTTGACGATCGCTATGCCATCGGCGACAACGTGGAGATTCATGGTCTTTCTGGAACCGTGACTGATGTGGGATTACTAAGCACTGAGTTGCGTTGCGCCGACCAACGGGTGATCGTGATCCAAAACAGCGGTTTTGAGCAGATTGTGAACCACACCAAGCTGCGCTCAGGGATCGATGTGCGCCTTCCGCTTTCGCCAGGCATTGCCTCACTAGAGCCAGCGCTCGAGGTGATCCGACAGGTCAACAAGAGCTTTGCGGAAGATCCGGAGTGGTCCGAGCGGCTCTTGGAGACACCCTTGCTACGAGGCGTTGATGACATCACCCCCCAAGCACTTGTGGTGAGCGTGTTGTTGACAACCCAAGCCGGGGAACAGTGGGCTGCTAAACGGGCCCTGATGCAACGACTGGTGGTCGGCCTGGAGGAAGCAGGCATTCCCTTGGCCAACGTAGAGCGCCCTGTCTTGACAGGTGCATGAGCAATCGCAACGAGGAAGTGATCCACGTTCCTGATTGCCCAAAAAAAGGAAAAAGCTTGGTTTTATAGGTTGTAAAGCCCACCGCAAAGCAGGGGCGAATAGGGCTCTAGAGCCTGGATTCAAATCAAGCTTACGCCGTCAGATTCCTTACTTAAACTCTGTAATCTTGCCCTTGCCATTCCCATTGCAATAGCCAGCGCTTTTCTTGTCACGAATTTCCCAGTTGAAGCTGAAACCATACTTTCTGATATCAGAAAGAGATGTATTGCCTTGGTCAATGCTCTGCTGTTCCGTCGCCCCGAGGTTGACAAGGGCATCCGACATGGGCACATCAAATTGTTGGACAACCCGCATTTTGCAGGTTTGCCCCCACTTTGAGGCATACCCGAAGCAGTCTGTGCGTGGGCGGCAGGCAGGGAAACTGCACCCAAAACGAGAAGAGCACCTTATTCTCATCAGAATGCGTTAGAAGGGCAAATTTTTGGCATTCTTTAGATTGAGAAGGGTCTATTTAAGTTGCGGGTGGGATTTGATCAAGGGCACTATCTCCACTGACCAGGTCAGGTTGAGGGCTTGATGGGGCCTTGAAATGGATCAGAGCGTCAGAAGGTGATCCAAGTTCTGATCCTGTGGTGGCTCCACCGGTGAAAGCGGTGTGGCGGTGTTATCCGCATCCGCGTCCATGGGCGCGCTAGTGGCTGCCGCGAAGGGATCAGGATCGGTCGAGACCGGCACAGAATGTCCGCCCAGGTCCTGGCCGTTGCCCGATCCATCGCCATTTGTGGCACTACTACCAACAGGGGATGTACTCAACTCCTGGACGGCATGGGCCAGAAGGTCGGGGTTGAGATCGGCTGACTGCTGATCCGTAGTGGGCAGGCTGTTGCCGCCTTCAGAGTTAGAGGCATCCCCTGAAAGCACGCTGTCCAGTGGGGCATTTGGGCTGACACCGACCGTGCGAACCGCATCCTGCAAAGCCAACGGATCTAGGTGCAGCGCAGGGGCCACCAGGCTTTGATCCATCACATTCACGCTGCTAGCCGGTTGATCTGGATCGTCGGCCGGTTGGTCCAGGCTGGTTAACGGTTGGCTGGTGGTTGAGGCACTGGGGTGCGCAGGCAAGGCCGCCTGTGCAGTGGCATCAAGCCGCGAGGTGTCCAAGACAACCTGTTGAGAGCCGTCGTGGCTGATCATGAGCGTCTGCGCCACGATGCCGTGGGCGGTGTGCAGCTCGAGCACCTCTATAGGCGTACTTGTGATCGGATCGTGTAAGTACTGCGTTATGGGAGCCTGGGTCTCGCTCACATCCACCCCTGCACCCTGCAATTGATGCAACAGATCCTGCAGCTCTTGCGACTGCTGACTGCCTGGGGCTGGCGGTGGCGGCGGTGGAGCTGGCGCAGGGGCTGTTAAAGGAGGCAGCGAAGACATCCCGGCGGTTGGGTCAAACAGCACGGAGGCATCGGAACTGGTTTGCTTGACAGCACCACCGGTATCTGAGGTTTCCACCAACAGCTGCAGGGGCAGGTTTTGCTTGTACCCACTGGGTAGCTGCGCCTTCAGCTGATCCAGATGTTGCCAGCCGCTCAGATCGGTGAGCACATTCACCTCACCATTGGCGGGAACTGTGAAGCGCTGGGTGCCAGTGCTGTCAGTGAGCACGGTGCCAGGGGGAAGACCCCGCAGGAGCTCCCGGCTGATGTGGTCGCTGGTATCTGCCGGTGGAGTGATGCTTACATTGAGATTGAGCTGAGCCCCCTCTGGCGGCGCACTGGCTGTGGTGCTGACCTGTTGTGTTGCCGTGCCGATCGAGGGGGTGGAAGTGGACAGGGCTGAACCGGCACCCGTCACAGCGGTATCAGTGATCGCTCCGTTGTGTTCCCGAAGATCCAGCAACAAACTGCTCTTGGGTAGGTGATTAGCCAACGGCACAGCTACATCACCGGCCCCAACTTTCTGGGATGCCATCGTGACGCTGAAGAGATCACCATGGAACTGTTCATTATTGTTGAAGCCGCCCTTGGCTGCTGGGTCGTTCATTTTCTGCCCGACCGTCACAATCGTTCCGGCAGGGAGATCCTGGCCTTTATTCACGTTGTCCCAATGCTGCCGCTCAATACCGTTGTCGTAGAGCGTCAGAACACCGCTAGTTTTATCCCAGGTGAGCGTCAAGCGATGCTGACCCGTTGTCAGATCGAGCGGAGGATTCGTGGGGTGATCACTGCCTCCAAAAGCGATGCTCAGAGCTGCGGGGCGCCACAAACTCAAGATATTGTTGTTGCCAGGGGCGGCCATATTGAAGAGAACCTGCCCTGTTGAGCTGTCCGTGGCCCCCTTGTTGTTGGGATCGCCCACGGCCATCACCTCCAGGCTGAACGCGCTCAGAGCTCCCGCTCCCGTCTCTTTGAATGCATGCTGACCGTTGGCCGAAAAGTGCATCACCTCTGCAGCTGTGGTCACACTGAGTGAGGCCTGGGCAGGGTCGGTGACGGAGCTCACATGGACGCCGAGGGCCTGCGTTGTGGTGGTGGTCCCATCGCTCACCCCGACCTGCAGATCCAGGTCCCCTTTCCAGTTGGCGTGCGGCGTCAGCGTCCACGTCCCGTTTGAGTTATGTACCAGCGTTGCATCGGTACCGCCGTAGCTCACGCTGGCCACGGAAAGTGAATTGCCATCCGGATCTGAGGCATGCAGTGCATTGAGGATGTCAGTCCCCGTCAATACGATGCTGCTGTCTTCCTGACCACCGCCAATGGCTCCAGCATGCACCACGGGAGCATCATTACTCCCGATCACTGAAAAAGTGGGCGACGCTATGGCCGTATGGCCCAGATGATCTTTTACCTGCACGTTGAACGCGTCCTGCCCAATGATGCCCTCCTTCAGGCGATCTGTTGCTCCGCCGGCTGTGTTGTCGAGCTGGTAGGACACAGTGCCAGTGGCCATCAGCAGTGAGGCCGATCCGTAGGTGCCTGTTTTGGTGTAGTTCTGGCCGCCGTCGCTACTGCTCCAGCCATTGGCAGTGAGCCAGGCAGTATCGATTGTTGGTGCTGGATCGGTGGAATCGGGATCCCGCATGGTCAAGATGGAGGTTGCGGTGCCGCTGCTCCCTTCTTTCAATGGGGCAGATGAACCAGCCGTCGCAGTGGGGCCATCGTCGGCGCCGGTCACATTGAAGATCGCCGTGCCGCTGGCGGTGCCCCCGTGGCCGTCGCTGATCTGCACTTCGAAGGCATCGCGGCCGGTCGCTCCAGCTGCAAGACGATCCGTGGCGTTACCCGCAACGTTGTCGAGCTGATAGCTCACCTGTTTGGTGGCCATCGTCAGCGTTGCCGTGCCATAGGTGCCTGCTTTGGTGTAAGTGAGGCCGCCGTCGCTGCTACTCCAGTGATTGGCCGTCAACCAGTTGGCGTCGATGCTCGTGGCATCACCATCGAGATCTGACCCCGTGATCTGTTCTGTGCTGCTGGCCGTTGAGCCCTCGGTGAGCGCCGGGCCTGATCCGATCTGCACCGTTGGGGGATCGTTGACGCCCGCAAAGTTGAGCGGCACTGGGATCTCAGTGCTGGATTGATCGTGATTGGAGGTTTCGGTTGTGGTGGCGATTAACACCGCATCAACGCGCCCATGGAAGTTGGCGGTCGGGAGGACCTGCAGGTGTTGCAGGTCCCAGCCCTGCATATCGAGGGCCTGGGTTTGATCACTCGACGTGAGTCGATGGCCCGGTGTGCCATCAGAGATCACAAAGCCAGTGGGCAGTCCTTTGATCCCTGCGCTGGTTGTTTCTGAGCCGTCCTTGTCAACAGTTTCTACCGATAGCTTGATCGGCAACGGCGTGTCTTCTATGCCATTAAACCCACGGAATTCGAAGTGGGGATTATCAACAATCGGACCACCACCATCATGGGTCACAGCTCTAAATTCAATCCGCGGATGATCCGTGTGGGCCGTGAGGTCATACTCATGGCGCACAAAACCAAAGGTGTTTGCCGCTGGCCTGATCGTGTCAATGACCTTGCCTTCCCATAAAACTTCAACCGCTGCACTATCACTGTCGGCACCAACGCGGCCCGAAACATCCAGGCTGAAGTGGTAAGCAGCTCCTGGTTGGGTGTCGAGAACGCGATAGAGATTGTCCTTCTCTCCAGCCTGGCCTTCCAGCTCAATCAGGCCGGTGTTGGCGTGGTTGGGGTCCCCATAGGTTTCACCTTTGCCTTGCTCTACCAGGCCGCTGACATTGTCGGTATGCCAACCCCACTGCAATGGGTCGGCAAAATGGTATGCCTGTGAACCGAGGGTTGGATCTTCAAAGGTGCTGCTGAGTGACGGCGCCACCGTCATCGATGCTTTGTCTGCGACAGCGGCAATCGGCACCGTTAGGCTGCCCGTGGTGGTGCCATGGCCATCGCTCACCCCGACCTGGAAGTTCAGATTGCCGCTCCAATTGGCATGCGGTGTGAGCGTCCAGGTTCCATCGTGGTTATCCACCAGGGTTGCATCGCTGCCGCTGTAGCTGACGCCAGTCACAGAAAGAGAATCCCCATCAGGATCTGAGGCTTGCAAGGCCTTGAGGATTTGATCGGACGTCAACACCAGGCTGGTGTCTTCCTTCCCACCGCTGATCTGCCCGGCCGTGAGCACCGGCGCATCACTGGCGCCGGTCACGGTCATCTGCAACTGATGGCTGGTGCCATCAGCGCTATGAACCGTGAAGCTGTCTTGGCGGATGTCGCCCGCCTGCAGATCTTGCACAACCCTGGCGTTGTTGTTGAGCAGATAGCTCCAGCTGCCGTCGGCATTGACGTGCAGGGTGCCGTAGGTGCCCACCTTGTCACCCACATCGCTGGGATCGAGGGCGCTTTCCCCTTGATCGGCATCGACGATCTGCAGCTGACCGCTGGCCTGGTTGATTCCGTCTTCCGTCACGGAGCCGCTGCTGCTACCGCTGATTGTTGGAGCATCGTTGCTCCCACCTACCTGAACATTCACCTGATGGGTTGTGCCATCGGCACTGTGCACCGTGAATGTTTCGGTGACTGAGGTGCCCGCCTTCAGGGCCTGCACCTTGGGGTTGTTGTTGTCCAGGTCATAGCGCCACTGACCGTCGTCATCGAGATGCAACGTGCCGTAGACGCCGCTTTGATCACCCGCCTGAAAGTGGGCCTCGCCGGTGTCGACGTCGCTTACATCGAGCTTGCCGTTGGCCGTGGGCTGGCTGTCTTCTCTAACCTGGGCGCTACTAGAGCCGCTGATCCGTGCGGCATCATTGTTGCCGCCAATCCTTACGCTCACCTGATGGGTTGTTCCATCGGCTGAGCGCACCGTGAACATCTCGGTGGCCGAGGTGCCGGCTGGCATTGCTTGCACCTTGGGGTTGATGTTGTCGAGGGCGTAGCTCCAGTTGCCATCGGCATCGAGATGGAACGTGCCGTAGATACCGCTTTGATCACCCGACTGGAAGTGCGCTTCGCCGCGGTCAACATCCACCACATCGAGCTTACCGCTGGCGTGGGTCAGGGTGTCCTCGGTCAACTGGCCAGTGGCTGTACCGCTGATGCGGGCGGCATCGTTGCTGCCCGCCACATCGACCAGCACCTGTTGGCTCAGCTGATGGCCCTTGCCATCGCTTGCGAGCACCGTAAAAGTTTCTCTGGCCTTGACCCCGCCCTGCAGTTCCTGAGACGTGGCCGGATCGAGCTGGTAAGACCAGTGACCTGAGGCGTCTATGCGCAGCTGGCCATACACACCTTGCAGGGTTTCGCCCTGGAACTGAGGCGTTTCGCCCTGGTCGCTATCGGCCACCATCAGCTGGCCGCTGGCGCTGGTGATTCTGTCTTCGGTCACCTGGCCTGCATGGCTGCCGCTCACTTGGGCAACGTCATCTGTGCCCGCCACCGCAATGTTGATTTGGTTGACTGTGCCATCAGCCGAGAGCACCAACAGATGATCCGTGAGGCTGCCACCGGCGGGCAGGGCCTGCACCTTGGGGTTGCTGTTATCCAGGTCGTAGGTCCAGCTGCCATCCGCCTGAACATGCAGGACGCCGTAGGTGCCGATCTGGTCGCCGGATTGAAAGTGGGCCTCGCCGGCATCGGGGTCGGTGATCGAGAGAACACCAGCGGCTTGGAGCCTCTGGTCTTCCTTGACCGAACCCGTGCTCGTACCTGCGATCTGGGCACGGTCATTGCTGCCCACCAGATCGAGGTTGAGGCTCTGGCGACTGGTTCCGCCATGGCCATCGCTCACTTCGAGTGGAATCACCACCTGCTGATGATCACCGGCGCGCAGGCTGGTGTAGGCAGGGTTCTGGGGATCAAAACTCCAGTGACCATCCGGTTGAATCGTGAACCCGGCAGGTGCGCTCAGGCCGCTCGGCAGGCCGTAGCTGAGCTTGTCTGTCGTATCCGGATCGCTCGCGCTCAGCTGGCCATTGATCGGTGCATCCCCTTCTGTCGCGGTGCGCTGCCCAATCGCCGCCAACACCGGTGCATCGTTGGTGCCATGCAGCTCCAAGCTCACCTGGGTGGTCGTCGATCCGCCATGGCCATCGCTCACGACCACGGGCACCACAACCGTCTGCACCTCACCCACCGCGAGGTGGTTGTAAGCCGGGTGGTTGGTGTCAATCGACACCAACCCTGTTGCTGTATCAAGACTGACGCCACCCGGTAGCGGCATGCCAGCCGGTGAGCCATAGCTGAGTTGATCGCTGCTATCGACATCACGTGCCAAGACCTGCACGCTGTGAACACCGCTGCCCTCATCCATTGGCACGGGCGGCCGCACCGTCACCGTTGGTGCATCGTTGCTGCCATCGATCCGTACCGACACAACTGATTGCACGGCAACACCGCGCTCATCGACGACCTGGACAGGGACCTGCAGGTCGCGGTGTTCACCGACGGCGAGCGACTGAAACTCAGGCTGGGCCGGATCAACGCGCACCGTTCCATCAGGTGCAATCGTCACACCAGGTACTGGCGCCGAGCCAGGCACCGGCTCGTAATGCAGCGCAGTCGCATCCACATCCGTCGCCACCAACCGGCCGGTGACCACACCTCCGTCTTCTGTTGCCGTCAGGCTCACCGCCGGCAGCACCGATTGGTCATCGGTACCTGTAACGGTGATTGAAACCGAACCCTTGACCACTTCCCCTTGGGCGTTGGTGGTGCTGATCGGGAAGGTTTCCACCACCTGCTGGCCGTCCTTCAGCGCCTGAATCTTCTGGGGATCGGCGCTATAGCTCCAATGGCCGTCCACCTGGAGCGAGAAGCTTCCATAAGAGCCATTAACGGTCTGCGGCACAAAGGTTGGTTGATCGCCCCGGTCGATGTCAGTCGCCAGTAGGACGCCGCTGCTCACCTGCGGACCCAGGTCTTCTGTTATGGAGCCGGTCTTGACGCCAGTGATCACCGCAGCGTCGTCGGTGCCTTTCACCGTGAGCGTCACCATGGCAGGAAGGCTTTGCCCCGTCCGATCGCCGGCCAAGACGCCAAAGGATTCCTGGACAGTGTCGCCGTTGTTCAGCTCCTGGGATCGTTTGGGATCCAATTGATAAAACCAGGAACCATCGTTCTTGATGGTCAGATCTCCGTAGCGACCGATCAGGGTTTGGGCCATGAAGCTGGGCTGTACCCCACCGCTGGCGACAAGCTGGCCAGTGGCCTTAAGGGCTACGTCCTCGATCGTGAAGCCCTGTTGAGCGCCTTTTACGGTTAAGGGGCTTGCTTGGCCACTCGCCTGACCCGATGGGGTACTTGCACCTGCACCTCCGCCCCCTGCACTTCCGCGCCCTGCGCTGGGCACTGCAGTGGCACCGAGATCAGAGCGTTGTGCCGCATTCAAGTCAGAGCCGCTATCCTCCGTTGGCGCTGCCGCAGCACCCCCTTTGGCGGAGCTAGGGGCGCCAAGAGCTGCCCCCCCCGCAAGCCCTTCGCTCGTTGGCAGGGCTGAGTTGATAGCTGCTGCTTCGCCCCCCAGGCCACCCCCTTCTTCGTGCTGGACCGTGTCCTGAATGGGGCGAGTGGGTGCGCCCTCCTTCAGGGCAGCCTCATGGACCGTTTCAGCCTTCTCCGTGTCGGCAGCTTGAAGGTTGCCGAGCCTTTCGACTTGCCGCTTGAGCCGATCCCAGAACCCTTTACCCCCAGGCGATGGTTCAGAAGGGGTGTTGGCAGCGCGATCGGGCATCGCCCATTCCTATGAATGGTTTCAAGCTACCGGCTTCTGAGTGGGTATTGCTCTAACTGTTATCGCTATAGGCATCCGACTGCGCAGATCCGTAGATTGGCCGGAGGTGCTTGTGCAGCCTCGTGTTTGAGCCGCTGGCCAAGGGCCTGAAGGGTTTGTCCGGTGATCCCGGCTTCAGGCCGGATCTTGGCGATCCGGTTATACGCACCGTTATCGGCGGCTCTATCGCCATCAACCTCTTGGTTCTGGCGGTGCCCCTCTACATCAACAGGATCTACGTCTCGATTTTACCGCAGAAGTCGGGCGACAGCCTCGCGGTCATCACCCTCCTGTTGGCAGCCGCACTGATACTCGATGTGGTGATTAAGGCCTTTCGGGCCTGGGTTCTGAGCTGGCTTGGAGCCTCCAGGGAGCATCGGCTGCGCATGGGAGCAGTTCGGGCGCTTCTCAGCACAGATGTGGCCAGTGTTCAAGCCGAGCCGCTCCAGGTGCGCTTTGCCCAGCTGCGCAGTGTGGCCACCCTGCGCAGCCTGTTTGAGCAGCAGTGGCTCGTACGACGGGTTGATTTCCCGTTTGTAGCGATCTACTTACTGGTGTTGGCTCTGATTGGCGGCTGGCTGGTGCTCCTGCCGCTGCTCTTGGCCCCTGTGTTCATCGGGATGGCCCGGAAGGCTTCCCTGGAGATGGCCAGGGCCCAGGAACAGAAAGAACACTTTGAAACCAGCCTCAACGACACCCTCTACGCGAGCCTGCAGGGGGCACCCACGATTAAAACCCTCAACCTCGAAGGATTCTTGGTGCGCCGGCTTGAACCCCTGCAGGAGCGGCTGGGGCAGGCCACCTATCGGCATGAGGCGAACACGGCCCGCCTCCAGAACCTCTCAGCCCTCTTCTCCCAAATCACCCAGTTATTGATCGTCAGCTTTGGGGGCTGGCTGGTGATCCACCAAGAACTCTCCAGTGGAGCCCTGGCGGCCTGCACCCTATTGAGTGGCCAGGTGACCATGCCGTTGGCCAAGTTATTCACGGCAGATGGTCAGCAAGCCGCGATTCAGCAAGCGAGCCACGAGGTTGCTCAGCTTGAAAACCTGCAACCGGAACCCAACCTGTTGGAGGGCCCTAATACCCCTCAATCAGGCGTTCTCCAGGTGGCTGGCTTCAGCCTTGCCCCAGCTGAAACGCTCTTGATTCTCGGCGGCGACGCTGATCAATCGGCTGGGTTTCTCGCTTCCATCACCGGTATCCAAGGCGTGATCCCCGCCGATGCCCGCTTCGCTGGAGAACCCCTGGTCAACTTCCAACGCACCAAATTGCGGCGACGACTCCGGCTGCTGGTGCCAGAGGCGACGGCCTATCGCGGCACCCTGCTCGACAACCTCACCCGCTTCGCCAGTAGTGAAAGGGGGGCAAAGGCAGCCGCCCTCTGCGAACAGCATGGAGTCGCTGCGGCCATCCACCAGTTGCCAAAGGGTTATGACACCCCAATTGGTGAAGCTCAAGATTTCCCCTTGGGCCAAGGGCTGCTGTTCCAGCTTCAGGTGATGGCGGCATTGATGGATGATCCGGCGGTGTTACTCCTCGATGCCTCGCAGGTTTCCCTCGGTCCCACTCCATTGATGTGGTTCCTGAACCTTCAGCTTGAGGCCTCTCGTTTGGTCGCCCTTGAGCAGATGCCCCAAGGGCTTGCGCCTCCCCCGCGCAGCTTGCAGTGGAAGGGCAAACAGCTGGTGGATGGGCGCCCATGACCACCCTTACCCCCCTGTTTGATCGCCTTCGCCAGAGCGACTCCCCCGAGGCACGGCTGCTGCCCGATCTTCTTGTTGCCCTCAAGTGGGCTGGGGAGGCCATTCAGCTGCGCAATGCCATCTGCGGTTCCCCCCAACGCATGGACGGGGTGGATCTGCTCAACACCCTCGCGAATCTCGGCTACCGCTGGGATGTTGAAGCCCTTGGAGCTAATACCCCAGCTGCCGTTCTTGGCAGGCTCAACTACCCGGTTCTGGTCCGCGCTGAGCTGGTGGGAGGGGCCTTTTTGCTTGCTTCCAGCCCGGAGGCACTGCGTCAGGCTTTGCCGTCCCAAGGGCGTTGCCTGGCCTACAGCCTGCGCTTCGAACCCGAGAGTGCCGCTGAAAAGCGCCAGTGGTTCCAGGCTCAAGTTCTGCGCTATCGCAGTGGCATTGGCGAGCTCTATGTGATCTCGCTGCTGATCACCCTGTTGGCTCTGGTCCTGCCCTTTTATATCCGGGCCGTTTACAACCTGGAGATCCCTGGCGGCCAGGTGAGTGATTTGTTTGTGTTGTTGCCTTTTGCTGCGGCAGGTGTGCTGTTGCAAGTGGTGCTCACCCAAAGGCGTCAGGCCCGTCTAGCTGATCTCGGCGCAGAGCTGGATCTGATCCTCACCATCCGGGTATTGGAGAAGGTGATGCTGCTGCGCCTACCCCAACTGGAGCGCTATTCGCCCCTGTCGTTAGCAAGCCGCCTTCGCAGTTACCAGGGCCTGCGCACCTACCTCACCGGGCCGGTGGCCTTAGCGGCCCTTGATTTGCCCTTCATTGGCATCTACCTCATTGCGATCGCCGTGATGAGCGTGCCGTTGATGCTTCTCACGGTTCTGATGGTGTTGGTCTGTTTTGGCGGGGTCTATGCCGTGGGCTGGGCTGGCAGGGCCATCCAACAACCTCTCAGCCGCAATCCGGCAAACCTGGAGCCTTTGTTGCTCGATCTGCTTCAAAACTTCGAGCAGGTGAAGCGATCCGGCGGGGAGCGTCTCTGGCAAGCCCGGATCGAAGAGGCCTCCAGCGAAGCGGTCATGCAATCCCTCGGACCGCTGAGGCTTCAGCAACTTCTTGCCATCCTCACCGGGGAGTTTTCCCAGCTCACCGGTGCCCTTGTGCTGGCTACGGGTGCGGCGATTGCCATCGCAGGCGACAGCGGTATTGAACTGGGCACGCTGATGGCTGCCATGTTCTTTGTCTGGAGGGTTTTTCGTCCGATCCAGATGGCCTATCAGGCCCTCAGTCGTTGGTCGCAGATGCGCCCCAACCTTGAACAACTCAACCGCTTCATGGGAAGTGCTGATGTAGAGCCCAGCACCTCGCTCAGCCAGCGATGGGTTCTACCCAATCCCACGGGAGCCATCAGTTTCAAGAACGTGAACCTGCGGCTCAATGCCTTGCAGGAACCCACCCTGGCCCAATTCAACTTGAAGATTCCAGCAGGGGCACTCACTGTGTTTTCAGGGCCTGAGGGCGCAGGAAAAACATCGGTTTTGAAACTGATCGATGCCCAGATCAATCCTGGCAGTGGAGTCATCGCCCTGGATGGTGCAGACAGCCGCCAATACCCCCTGGGCCAGTTGCGACAAGCCATCGCCTTCCTGCCAGAAGATGGCGGCATCTTTCCTGGCACCCTCAGGGAAAACCTATTGCTTGCTGACCCCTTTCTGGATGATGGCCAGTTAGCCGATGCCCTTCGAGCGATGGCTCTTGAGGAGTTGCTCGATGGTCCTGGACTGGATCGCTTGGTGATGTTGCAAGGACCCCATGCCTTGCTTCCTTATCAGGTGGAGGCAGTGGCCATTGCCCGTTTGCTGCTGTCCGATCCAGCCATCCTGCTGTTGGATCAACCGCTGCGGGCCCTGAGGCCGCAAAACCGCAAGGCCCTGATTGGACTCCTGGCTCAGCGCAAAGGCAAGGCCACCACGGTTGTGGTCTCTGATGCAGCTGAGTTGCTGGAGATCGCCAATCAAATTGTGGTGATGCGCGAGGGAGCAGTGGCTTTTGCAGGGACCCCGGCGGAATTGCTCGAGGCCCAGCAGAAGGCTGTCGCTGCCCAGATGGCTGCTGCCCAGCCTGCGAGCATTGGGCCAACGGGATAGCCCTGAACTCTTTACCAACCCCTTTCGTTCAGTTCGCCTCCCTGTAGCCATGAGTCCTTCCACTCCAGATCCCCTCAACATCAAGCCCCCTGGCGGAGCCCTCCAGGAGGAATCCCTGTGGCAATTGGAAGTCGATTCAACAGATCAGGCCTTTAGCCATGGCCGCCGCGGTGAGGCCCTATCGCTTGAATCGGGCCAGGTGCCACCCAACCTTGTGCGTTGGCTCAAGGGCACCTCAGCGGTAATCGCCGGCTCGATCGTGGTATCCGCCCTAATTCCAATCCAGGACTATGTGATTGCTTCTGGCGAGATTGAGCCGGCTGGAGAAATCCAGAAGGTGCAGCATCTTGAAGGGGGGATTATTCGTGAGCAGCTTGTGCAGGAAGGCCAGCTGGTGAAGAAGGGCGATGTCCTTCTCCAACTTGATGAGGGAGAAATCGGATCCCAGGAACAGCAAACCGCCACCCGCATTACCAACCTCACCTTGGAACAGCGCGAATTGCGTCGTTCCCTCGGGCAGGAGGCGATGAACGCCAACAAACGCACCCCTACTGCTCCTTCTCCTGATGTAACCAGGGCCTTTCGCGATCTGCAGGATCAAAAATTCAAGGACATTCGTCGTCAGTTCCAGCTCGCTGACCAGCGAATTGCCACGCTCAAGGCGAAGCGAGGGGAATATCTCGATGAAGTCGCCCTGCTCAAGGAGCAGACCAAGGCCTATGCATTCCTTGATCGCAGTGGTGCGATTCCCCATAACGATGTACTGGAGGCTAAGCGGCGTATCGCCTCTACGGAAACCCAGTTAGCAGAACTCGATGGCAACATCAAGGAAGCTGGGATTGCACGCAATGAATTGCGCGCCAAGCTCCAAATGGAATCCTTCGAGCAGCTCGCGAAAGTCACCAGTGAGAAGGCAGAACTGCAGAGTGTTCTCGGCAGGCAACTCGGTGAGCTCCAACGCCTTCAGGTGCGATCACCGGTTAATGGCATCGTCAAGAACTTTTTCGTAAAAACCATTGGCGGTGTCATTAGCCCTGGAAGCGTGGTGGCAGAAGTTGTGCCAGTCGGCCAACGACTGGAAGCCTTTACCCGCGTCAAACCCCAGGACATTGGCCATGTGCGCATTGGCCAAAAGGTGGAAATGAAAGTTCAGGCTTATGATTACAGCCGTTATGGCTCGATTCCTGGAAAAGTAGAATCCATCTCAGCGGGAACCTTCCAGGACGAGAAGACTGGCGAGCCTTATTACAAGGTTCGCGTTGCCCTTGATCGAGACTATGCGGGCAATCAGAAGGGCTCGAATCTGTTAGTCCCGGGCATGACGCTGACGGCCGACATCCTCACGGACCGCACGAATTTGTTGATGTACCTGCTGGGGCCTATTCGCACGGGATTTGGTGATGCCCTTCACAACTAGAACTGGGCTCGACTAGAGCCCCCTTGAGATTGGCAGCCTCTCGCTCCGAGCCCTGGAACACAGCACCGAGCCCTGCACCCCTCGCTAAACACGAGCATTCCTGCTAGTACAGACGTACTTCCGCAAGGCATCGGCTATGCCCTCGTCCCGCGTTCCATCCCGTGCCTTGAGCAGCAATCCCGCCGCCGGCGAAATCCCCATCGACGCTTGGCCCTACCTCGATGAGGAGGTCTTGCTATCCAGCCGTAGCCGCAAGGTGTGCATGACCTGCCACTGGTTTCGTCACCACGCTGGCGTCAACTGCATTCCCCTGCTCACCTGCCAGTTGCACGAGGGGCTGATCAGCCACGGTGATCACCTCACCCACCGTTGCCCCCGCTGGACCCAGGATCTGGCAGCCCAACGGGGCTGGGCTCCCGAGGCGGCGTGATTCGCGACGGTGGTCCCAGTCCCCAGGGTTCCGGCGTCACCAGCTGACGCCTGGATAAGCGACGGCCAGCGGGTGCTGCACTTTCGAGCGCTGATCTGGGATCGCTGGACCCAGGCGCTGGAAGTGACGAGCGGCCAGCTGTTGCCGGATCAAGAGGTCCCATTGCTACAGCGACGGACACGGCTCAGCCGCGAACAGGCGATCCGTCTCTGGAAACAGCGCCGGGCCGAGGGCTGGACGCCATGTGCTCCGCAGTGGAAGCCGCCACGACTGCTGCAGTCGTAAACCTTTCGGGGATGCAGCCCAAAGCACCCACGCTGCTCCTGCTCGCCGGCCAGGGCAATGCGTCAAAAGACCGATTGCCCCAGCCCTAATCGGGTGGCCATGCTGACTCCACTCACCAAGGGAGGAGCCCAAATGGCTGATACCCCAACACAGCAGATCTAGAAGCACCGCTGACTGCAGGCCCCTGCTTCAACAGTCTTTACCTAACCGTGGGCGGGTCGTTCAGCCGGGCAAGAGAGCAGCATTCCCCAGTGCAGCTCACCTTGTGCGCCTGACTGATCGACACTCCATCTGCACCGCCGCAGGTGCCCTTTCTGGAGAACCAACGGCCTACACCTGGAACGTTCGGCCCCAGGCGCCAACGCCAGCAGCTTCTTTTTCACTGCCATTGGAATGTTCACTAATCCATCACCCTCGGGCGCTGCTCGGGGGTTTTTGGTTGTCTGAGGCCTTCGTTCAGCCGTTTTGCTCACCCGGTTCTGGGTTCACGAGCGCCAGTCGGCAACCGGGATAGAGCTCCTGGCCGCTCTCCAAAGCCTCTTCTTTGCTGTTGGCTTCCATCTGCACCGTGGTGGTGCCGTCTTCTGTGTCCACAAGCAGGACGTACAACAGGCCCATGGCACCGATGGCAGTTGCCTGGGTCGTAGCCACGGGATGGGCCATCGACGCGCTTGGGTGGCTGGCCTGCAACAAAAAGCCCCAGGCCGTAGCCCAGGGCTGATGCATGCAATTACTGGCTTAAGGGAGCGTCAACCCTTTGAGGTCCGGACCTCCCAGAACGCTGCTCCCAGAGCGTAGGTAGCCAGACCGGATTGCTGTTCATAGCTCTGACGAGCCTTGAGCTGGCATTCGATCTGCTTGCAATCGATGCTGTAGCTCCACTGCTTACGGCCTGCCCTGCGGTTGAGCACCAGATCGGGGGTGATCTGATAGCCATTGCCGTCCTTACCGGCAGGCAGAAGGTTGAGCAGGTCGCCGCGCAGGTGGGCCAAGCGCAGCTGTTCGTTCAGCTCTTTCTGCTCCTGGTTGAGTAGCTCTTGCTGTTGCTTCACCTCAAGCAGGCGGCTGAGGCTGGCTTTGATGGCTTCAGCCGAGAAGCGGGGATCATCGACTCCACTATTGGCTGGCAGAACACCAGCGCTTGCGAGCAGCAACAGGGCTTGGGGGGAACCTGGGCTTGGTTCGCCACTGGGGCTCGGTAAAGCAATGGCGCCAGTAGGGGCCGCGGGGAAGGTGGTGAGAGGGGCTGTGGTCATCAATGGCTAAGGAGTGGGGTTAGGGGACAAAGAAGAAGGACTGCTTTCTTTGGTTCAGGGGTTCAAGGCCTGGATCTGGTTCAGGGCTTCGATGAGCTCGCTGCGGCGCAGCAGTTCGATCGGTGCAGGCAACGACGTCCTATCAATCGGGTAACTGCGCAGCAAAGAGCGCAGTTCAACCACCGAGAGTTCATCCCACAGAGGAGAGCTGGAGCTGGCGCAGCGGGGCTTTGATGTGGCTGGGGTGAGCTGCTCCATCCAGGGTTCGGCGTCCCCAATGGCAGGCCTCACGCTGCCTACCTGGGCTGCGAGCTTGCTGACCAGTTGGCTCAGCCCGGTGACCGCTTGCAATAGGGCGCTTTGCAGTTCACTGGCTGCCCGATCAGCGTCTGCTCGATCAGTGGCTGCCCGATCGCTGGCGCTTTTGAAGCTGGTGCCTCCACGACAGGCGCAGGAACGGGCGTAGCTGCGGGAGGGAGAAAGGGTTGTGGGGCTCATCAAACAACGACCTGATAAACGACAGAAGGGCTATGGAGCTTGCGCTCGCTTTTCGGGCAATAGGCCTCCCACTCGGAGGCAAAGGGATAGGGCGTGATGCCGCTGACGTCCTGCAGATCCACCTTCATCCCATCAATCGTTCCGCCCCCTTTCGAGCCGGTGACGATGTGCACGTTTTGGGCAGCCTTGCTGCAGTAGTTCAGCCCCGCTTCTGAATAGGCGTTGCTGCCCACAAGCGAGGCATTACGGGCGTGGTAATCGCCAATGGCGCTGGCGTGCAGGTGGCCGAACAGCGTGTAGTCCACCGTGATCCCCTGGGCGGCGTACTTGCCCGTGATCTCCTGAACTGATTTCTGCACGTCGGCCTTGATCTGGTGGCCGTGCAGGCACAGAAAGGTCCGGCCCAGCACTTCAAAGAGCAGTTCATTGGCCCGAAAGCCGCAGAAGCGGATGCCCTCTGTGCCCTCAAAGCCGCGCTGCAGGATCCCGTAGATCATCAGGTCGTAGCTGTCGGTGGCGAGGGCATCGCTCCAGCCCAGCTCCTTGCCCACCCGGCTTTCGTTGCCGGTGATGCCATAGACCTCGATTTCAAACTGCTCGCGCAGATCGAGCAGAAAGCTTTTGAGGATGTCGACAGCAAGCAAGGTCGCTTTTGAGCGATTGGTGCTGTTGCTCATCAATTCATCGAGGCGGCGATCGCTGTTGAGGAAATCCCCCAAACAGGCCACCACCACCTTGCGGGCGCCATAGCTTTTGCCCAATTGCTTGACCCGCTGGGCCAGCTTCACGAGGCGCTGGGCAGCGACGGTGAAGTCGTAGCGGTTGGAGGCCAATTCAACCCGCTCGTTGAAGTGCAGATCCGAGAGCTGCACGATCAACACCGCATCTCCTCCATTGGGAATGCGCGAGAGCTTCACGCCGTGGGTAAAGCCCCGCTCATCAAGTAGGGAGCAGAGCTCGCGGGTGTAGGCGGCGACGGCGTTCTCGATGCGGGCGTGCTCCCGGAAGGCCTTGCGCTCAATGCGGTTGGTATCGGACTGGGCCTGGCGGGCCTTGGCTAGGCGAACGTTGAATTGGAGCAGTTCGCGGTCTTGGTCGTTGACGGTTGCAGGTGTTGGTCCCCGGCCAGGTAAGTGTCTGGCTGGTTGGTAACGGTGCTTAGCTGAACCCATAAAAAATGGCGTGGCGGGGGGAGGCTATGGGGGGTGATTTGCAAACGTTGCAAATATGCAAACTGGGCTCAATCAGCCTGGATTTCATGCAGCGGAACCGGCCGTTGTCCGCAGGCGTTGCGGCAATCCAGCCACTTCTCCAGTGGTACACCGAGGTGCTCTGCGATCTGTTGATCGCTTAATCCTTGGGCCACGTATTTGCGGGCCTTGATCCACAGCTCCCTGAGCCGGTGGCTGATGCGCAGGCAAAACCCCGTATCGCGCAGGTGATGGAGCAATTCGCCCTTCACCTTGGGGACCAGGTAGCTCGACGGGCGATGGCCCAGGGACGGATCAAAGTCGATGGCGCCCTTGCACAAGCCTTCGTAGGCGGGGCCGAGGAGGTCGTCGACGGGCATCGACCAGCGGCGGGCAAAGCTATGGGCCTGTTGGTGGGCCAGGCCAATGTGCTGACAGGCAAAGGCGCGCTGGGCGCTGGTCATCGGCCGGCGCAGGCGGCGTTGGGGCATGCAGGAATTTGCAGGTGCGGGAGGCTATCCAGCTCATCCCGCACACCTGTTGCTGCAACGGATGTACGGGCGACTGCGGGTTGCACAACTGCGCTTTGCATGACCACTTGAACCGGGCCACTGAGCAATGCCCGTAGCGGTGTTGGCCCACTTAGCTGAACAAGAAGAGCCATCACACCGCCAACGGCGCCGCCATGGGAAAGCAGGGACATCAAAAGCTCGCAACTGCCATAGGGTTCCGAGGCACCCAAGCAGCTGAAAACCCCACAGGTGTGGGGTGAAAGGGGCCACCCCCGTGGGGTGGTGATGGCCATAGGTGTGGAGCAGGTGAGGCCACAGCGATGGATGTTGCGGCCCCACCAAAGGTGGCTAGTGCGCCACCACGCTTGTGCACCTTCCGGCGTGGGTGCTTGGGCGGCTGGGGCGAGAAGCAAGTCCGTGGGGGCGGGTTGCCGTTGAGCGGGCTGGCCGGCCTAGTTGCCTGCCAACACCAGGGCGATGGGTGGGCCGGCTCCGGTGGTTGGTCTCAACAGCCCCGGCTGACTGCACTGGCTGTGCACCTTGCTCCAGCCCAGTTGGATTGAGCGCTGTTGATGCTCCATCAACGCCCTTGAGCTTCTCAGCTGCCCGGCGCAACTTGGCGAGGGCTTGCTCTTCCAATTGCTGGAGTTGCTCCGGGTTCATACCGCCCATCGAGCGGCGCAGCTGGCAGGGGCTAAAAGCCGGATTGCGCAGGTAACGGTTACGGATCAGGCGCCGTTCCTGATCGTTGAGGCATTGCATCAGTTCAGCCAAAAGCAAGACATCGCCTTGGTCTTTGGCCTCCTGCTCTTCTTTGGCAACGAGGTTCAGGGAGGCCCGATCGATGCGGCTCAGGCCCTCTGAATTTTCTTCCCCCTCGGCGGCACTATCGAGCGATTCGGTTCGGCTTTGCTGCCACTGCTCAAACATGGTGGTGAACGCCTGGACGCTGAGGGGTTGGCCCTCAAAGCGCAGCTGCTGGGCTAACCATTCGATCTCGGGCCATTGGCCGGTGCGGGCCTGTTCGGCTTCGATCAGGCGTTGGGCCTTGAGCATCAGGCTGGCTTTTTCTGCCGGAAAGCGAATCGCGCGGACGTAGCGCTGCTGATAGTCGTGGATGCCCCGTTGCACCCAGAAGCTGGCGTAGGTGGAGAAGCGATAGCCCTTGGTGGGATCAAACTTCTCCGCCGCCCGCACCAGATTGAGGGCTGCTTCTTGCAGGGCATCGGCGGTGCCTTCTTCCTGGGCAGGCAGGCAGCTGCTGAATGAGCGGCGCTGCCAAATGTGGGCCACTAGCCTCAGGTTGTGCTTCACCAGTTGATCGCGGGCCCGCAAAGCGCTGCGCTTAACCGCTTTGGGGGCAAGGTCAGGTCCATCGGGGTGTTGCTGCCAGCGCTGCACGCGGCGCGCGAGTTCAAGCACGGTGCGCTCGCTTAGCGGTTGATGGCGCGAGGCGGCATCAATCCAGTTGGCGACGGTGGAACGAGAAGCAGAGTGAGGTCTGGTCATGGCCAGAAATGCGACTGGTTTCAGCATTCCCACGGTTGTGGTGAGCCGTAGTCATGTGTTATGGCGCAGACGCGAGACGTGTGGATTACAACACCTACTTTTGGTGGCTTAGCTAGCCCCTTGAGCGGTGTAGAGCCGCGCGCTTCGGAAGCTGATTAGCGCCCTGTTTCAAGCCTCCAGGCCGTGCAGCAACAGCCTTTTGCGCGCGAGCAGTTCAGCGAGCTCCAGCTGAATAACCCCCACACCAGGTGGTGGTTGATGACGATTGATGCGTGGATGAGCCTGTTGTAAAAACTCATAATCGGCGGGGTCCAGTAGTCGTTCCGTTCAGCGCCGCCTGCTTCTGGGGTTGGGCATCCCGTGCCTCAGGGGTGGATCAATCTGGCCTGTTGGAGCTGACGAGCGAGCTAGGGGTGAGTCCAACATGATCAGATCGGTGGAGCCACATTGATCCCAGGGGTGTGGCCAGATCGACCTCAAGGGTGTAGCCAGATTGGATCACCATCTATATCTCTAAAGAGTCTTAGAGAAAAAAAGAAGAACAGCCCAAGCCAGCTCTGCAGATATGGGACTGGAGGAATGGGCACAAACGTCATGCTCCATTCGCCAGGCCATTGAGGCTGCGACAAGACTTCAAGGCGCCCCCCATAGCCTCCGGTTCCGACCCAGGAGTATCCACTCCTAACGAGCCAATGCGCTTTTACGCCGTACGCACGGACGCCATAGAACTGACGCATCAGGCGCTGCAAAAGCTCGATCAGAAACGCAAAGGCTCCCGCCGGCCAAGCCGTGCTTTGCGGGTTGCGACGCTCTACGGCCATTTGCAATGCCGTGCCCAAGAAGGGCAACTGATCCAGCTGGGTTGCCGGCAACTTGCCAACGACTGGCATCTGCATCCGCGGGAAATCCGCTCCGACCTGCAGGATCTGGCCTCCATCGGTTGGTTGAGCTACACGAGCAGCCCGATGGGACTCTGCATTCGCCTCAATGAGGTTGCAAGGGACGTTGGGCCGGTCGAGGGGAGCAGCGATGCCGCTGCCTCTGAGGGCGCGCAGGATCAACCGATCCAAGAGCAGATGGGTTCGCTCAACGATCGGCAGGGAGGGGCGGAAACGGCTGAAGAGGTGAGCAGCAATCACCAGCTGATCGCACAGTTCGCTGAGCTCTACAACCAGCACAAACCCAAGAGCTGGCCGGCCTACAGCCCCAATGGCAACAGCCTGGCTGCCCGGCTGCAACGGGCCATTCGCCACGCCGGTGGCGCCGAGGCTTTCGATCAAGTGTTGATCCAGGCGCTGCTGGCCATGCCTGAGTTTTGGCGCAGCGTTTACCCCCAGGGCCGCACCGGCGGCGCTTGCGTGGCAGCGCTGCTCAGCGGTGATCGCAGCACCACAGGTCTGGGCGTGGAGTTCTGGCATGTCTTCTCCTGGGGAGCCCCTGGTTCAAGAGCCATGGGCCAAGGAGCCACGGCCTCTGCCGCTGGCACCCAGGGCAGTTCTTCTGTTGAGAGCGATCCCGATTTTCGCCGCGCCTGCCGCCTCTTTGTCTGGGGTGATCACGCCTGGCGCGGCCAGGGCATGGAGGCCTTTGAACTCCCCGATCAAGAGAAGCAACGGCTCACCGAACTCCTAGAGGCCGCAGGTCTGGGCAGCCCAGGCCAGGCCGCCAAACAGTTCGCCCCGTCAGCCAATCCCCAAGGAAGCAATCGCTGAGTCCCTATCGCCCCGTTCCCTTATTGCAGCTGAGCGCCATGCCAACCAACCCAACCCCTGCACTTAGCGGCGACGCCACAACTGCCCTAGCCGGCGGCTTTGATCCAGCCGTGCTTGAGCGCTTGATCGATGCGGGGGTGTTTCTTGAAACCGCCGCTGGCCTGCTTCCAGCCGAACTACCCACTCCAGCTGTTGATCAGTCCCTGGTGGAGCAGGAGAAGAACCTGCTTGCCGCCGTTTTGATTGGTCCTGGTGATCAAAGGGAGCGCTGGGGCCAGTTCCGCCGCGCCATTGGTCTGCGTTTTGACGAGGTGGTGCCCGGCTCGATCTGGAATGACCCTGGCCTGCGGGCGCTGGCGCTTGAGATCGATGAGCTGTTTCGCGGCCGCCGCGATATTGCCGTGCTCAATGCCACAGCCATCCTTGAGGACCTGCAGCAACGCAGCCTGGCCGGGCGCTTTCGCGGTTCGCTGCAGCAGCTGCAAACCGCCCTCTCGGATGTGATCGCCTGGGGGGAAGACGGCAACCCCCATCCGGAACTTGAGTTCACCCTCGCCTGTCAGCTGTTCCAAAGCGCCAAGGCCCGGGCGATCTTCTATCCAGGCCTGCGCAAACTCCTTGCGCGGGAGCAGAGCGATGGCGGCATCGACACCGAACTCGAGAGCTGCCGCGTCTTACTGAATGAGGCCACCGCGATCACCGCCGGCCGCTTCCGCCAGAACATTCAGATCTACACCTCAAGCGATGCCGCATCTGAGTGCATTGCTTTGGCATCGCTGCCCGCCGATCAACGGCCCAAGCCCATTTCCACCGGCATCCCGTCGCTTGATATCGACATGCGCGGCGGAGTGCTCCCAGGCACTGGAGACAGCACCTGGGTCTTGGCTGCCCGCTCGGGCGTAGGCAAAACAACCGTGGCAATAGCGGCTGCGATGGGCCTGGCGATGAACGGCGCCTCTGTTTTGGTGCTCTCGTGTGAACTCTCGCGCCGGGCAATCGGTGCCCGGCTGCTTTCCAACTACTGCCGCCGCGCCAGTGGCAGCTTCTCATCGAGGTTTTCAACCAACGAACTCGAGGGTCGGGGCGCGGTGATTGAGGGCAGGGACCTGGAGCACCTCCAAAAGCTGTCGGCCCAGTTCTCTGATGGCATTAGCCCCAATGGCGATCGGATGGGCCAGGTGCTCTATCAATCCAAATTCGCGGCCACCATCGAGGAACTTGCGGCATTGGTTGAGGACTGCAAGAGCGCCCATCCGGATCTGGCAGCGGTGGTGCTCGATCACTTCCACGCCATGGGCCCGAGCTCTGGTTTTGGCAGCAACACAACGGCAGAACTGGCTGCCCGGGCCACAACGATCAAGGCCCTGGCCGGAAGGTGTGAACTGGATGTCTTTGTGGTGGCGCAGTTGAACCGGGGTGCCTATGGCAACCCCACCGGCCCCGATGTGTCCCATCTGGCCGGCACGTCGGAGCTGGAGCGCTACGCCTCAGCGGTGTGGCTGATCGATCGGCCCAAGGTCGATGAATTCAGCCAGCCCCAGCCCGGTGTGCTCGAGGTGCACCACGGCAAGTGCCGCCACGGCCAGTTGAGCGGCGAGAACGACTTCAGCAAGACGACGATCCGCATGGACCGCGGCCACTGCTACCTGGAGGCCGATCAGGCCCGCAGGTTGTTCAGCGGCAGCGAGCTCTACCCCGGCGTGGAGTGCCTATGAACAGCAGCACCAGCGCCAGTGCGAGTGCCAGCGCAAGAGGCAGAGCCCGAGCCCCCATTCATCGGGTTCCTGCAGGAGCAGCGGTTGGTCGGGCCCCCAGCGGCCATCCAGCAAATTTGGTCACCCCAGCGCTGCTGGAAAGCGTGCGCGAGCGGGCCCAGATCACCGATCTTTTTGCACCCACAGAACTGCGTAAGGCCGGCCGTGAATTTGTGGCCCGCTGCCCCTGGCACCAGGACCGCCGGCCTTCTTTGACGGTGAGCCCCCAGCGCAACCGGGTGCACTGCTTTGTCTGCGGCAGAGGGACTGACGCCATCGGTTGGTTGCAGGACCGCCAGAACCTGAGCTTTCAAGAGGCTGTGCTTGAACTGGCCCGCCGCACCGGCGTGAGCGTGGCGGCAGATGATCCAGAAGCCCAGCGCCGCTTTGAAGACGAGTGGAAACAGCGGCGGCAACTGCAAGCCCAACGGAGTGAGCAGCGAGATCAGTTCCACCAGGCGCTGTTGCAAGAGATCGAGCAGGGCGGCGTAGGAGCCGACTACCTGCGCTCGAGAGCCATCAGCCCAGACACCGTGCGCCGTTGGCAGTTGGGTGTGGCTGGCGGCCGGCTGGTCATCCCGCTCCACGACCCATCAGGCCTGCCCGTGGCGTTCTGCGGCCGGGCCACAGGCGAGCAACAACCCAAGTACCGCAACAGCAGCTGCGATCTCTTGTTCCAGCGCAATGGGTTGGTGTTTGGCTTGGATCAGGCCAAAGAGGCGATCCGCCAAGGCGGTAGCGCGCTACTGGTGGAAGGGCCCCTGGATGTGATCCAGCTCCACCAGGCCGGTTTTACCAACGCCGTTGCGTGCCTGGGAACGAGCGTTTCTGCCTTGCAGCTCCAGTTGCTGCAGCGCCATGGCACCAAGCAGCTGCTCATCGCCCTTGATGGCGATAGCGCCGGACAAGCCGCCACCGAGCGGTTAATGATCCAACTGTTGCCCCAGCTGAGCGCTGGCGGCCTGGGCGCAACTGTTGTGCCACTGCCCCAGGGCCAGGACGCCGATGGGCTGCTCCGCAGCCAGGGAAAAGCAGCCCTAGACGCGTTGCTCGCTGGCTCCCGGCACTGGCTGGAGTGGCGGTTGGAAAGGCTCCTCGCTCCCCTGACTGCCGTGAACCTTGGTGGCGAGATCCCCCTGGAAACCCTGCAGGCGGTTGAGCGGGAGGGTCAGGCGTTGATCGAGCAGCTCAGCGATGGGGTGTTGCGCCGCACGGCCGAGCAGCGACTGGAGCAGGCATTGCAAAGCCAGGACCCAGGGCAACCCACCACCAGGCCCGCAGTTGTTCCCGTTCTGCTTGAACCCTCTACGTGCAATCCCCGTCAGCGGGCTGAGCGGCGGGTGCTCCGGCTCTACGTCCACGCGCCTAAATGCCGCGAGCTGTTGCAGTGCCTCTCCCTCCAAGATCCCGCCTGCCGGGTAGCCCTGGATTGGCTGAACAACCTGGCCGTCCTGGCCGTGGATGGAGCCATTGATGGCATGGCGTTGCAACTGGCAGGCCAATTGCCCGGCGCCGTTGGAGCCGTGCTCGCCCAAGCCGCTGCCCCTGGCCGTGAGGTGATCGCAGTCCTCAAGCGGGAGCCCCAGGCGGAACTGCAGGCGCTACTCGATGCGCTTGAGCCGGTGGTGGTGGACGATCTCGCGATCCACCAAGAGCCTCTACCGTCCGAACGTGTGTTCAGCCACGCCAATGCACGGCCCATTGCACATCCACCAGGGTCGCGGCCCTGGGCGCTGGATCGCCGCTCGGCGGAAGGCCAGCATGAACTGGCGGAAGCTAGTGACCACGGGTTTACTTGCCGGCGTGACACTGGCACTTCCTGGGGCCGGGCTGTCCCTTCCGCAAGAGCCGGGGCCTAGGCCGACTGGCTCCACGGAGACCATCGTGGCTCCCAACAGTGGCGGCGTTGTAACGGTGCGCTCAACCACTCCAACCATCACCAAGCAGCAAGTCGAGATCTATCGGGGCATCTCCCGGACTACAGCAGGCTCCAGTCAGTTATCGATGAAGCGCATTGTTCTGCCACCAGGGACCCAGGGCCTCAGGCATCAGCACCACAACGCTGAAACGGTCATTTACGTGCTCTCAGGCAAGGCCCGCACCCTGATCGGATTGAACGGAGAGGTTGTTGTTGATAACAAAGCTGGTGATTTCCTATTTATTCCTGCTGGCGTCTGGCACCAACCAATCAATGTGAGTGATCGCGCTGTTGTTGCGATTGAGGCCCTTGCTGATGCTGATGATCAGGGCAATGTGATTCTGGCTCCGCATCAGCCGTAAACACCTGATAACCACCCGGCGGACGGAAATTCAGGATGTCACACGGCACCAGGGCTGCGCGAGCCGGCGTGGCCGCTTTGCGGACACCGGCCCTGGCGCTCGCGTGATCATTGCTTTCCTTGCCGCCGCCGGGATTGGTGGTCTTTGTTTTGCATGCTTGTCGTCTACCCGCGGCTGCGGTGGCCCGGCTCTTTTGGGCCCATCTGAGGGGTCTAGAAGCGGCTGAGGCGGCTGCGTTCTGGATGCTTGATGGTTGGCTAGTGGGCTCGTTATTTGTGCCGCTGTGCATGCCCCAGGTGCAGTTATTTATGGCTGTAAAGATTCAAGAAGTGAGCCCCAAGGGCCCCGCCTTTTTCGTGCATAGTACGCCCGTACTGCTATACTAAGAAGGTGCTCAAGGGATCCCCTCCGCGATAGCTGGAGCCCTTGAAAGAAATCCTGTTGCGCTCTTTTTTAGCCCATGGTTTCCCCTCCCTATGCCGCCGCATTGGCGCCCCCTGTTCATTCCCTGTCCAGCCCATTGCCGCTGCCCGGTAGCGCCCAGCTGGTGATCGTGGCCGGTGGTGGCCGTGATCTCACCTGGCCGCCTGGTCTGATTGCCAGCCATCTGCTGCGGGCTTCCGCTGGCCGGCTGGTGCAGGCCCT
>CALRWB020000017.1:0-44301 GCA_943371815.1 Chitinophaga pinensis
TCGATCGCGCCAATGTGCGCCAAAGAGAGCAGGGCCGCAGCCGGGTGAGCTACCTCGAGGGCTGGCAGGTGATTGCAAAAGCCAACCGCATCTTTGGTTTTGATGGCTGGGAGCGCTCCACCTTGATCAGCCGCTGCGTTGCTGAACACCAAAGGCCTGTGGGGCGTGATCGCAAAAGCGGCTGGGGCATCACCTACATCGCCCGGGTGCGCATCACCATCACCGCCGGTAACCGCACCCTGATCCGCGAGGGCTCGGGCGCCGGCCATGGCATCGATCTGGATCAGGGCCTGGCCCATGAATCAGCCCTGAAGGAAGCGGAAACCGATGCGACCAAACGGGCCTTGATGACCTTTGGCAATCCCTTTGGCCTGGCGCTCTACGACAAGCAGCAACGCCAGGTGAGCGGGGCCATGCCGCCAGCCGAGAACAAGCCAGCGCAGGCACAACCCGCCCAGGCCAAACCTGCCCAGCCAAGAGCTTCCACCACAGATCATCCCCTGGGTGCTGCCGCCATCACGGCTTTGCAGGAGCGGATCAAGGCCCTGGCCCCTGCTCGTCTTGCCGCCTTCTCCATGGGTTTTCGCGCTGCCTTCCAGGTTCCCGATGCCCAACCCGCCCTGGCAGGACTGATCACCAGCTCCCTGCACCAGCGCTGGATTGAGGACTTCCTGGCGGATGCCTAGGCGGCATGCGTCACACCAGAGGGCCCGCTGAACGTGGGCGAAAAAGGTATAAAATCAGAACCCTATGGAGTTTGAGTTCGATCCACTCAAGAGTCAGGCCAACCAGCAGAAGCACGGCATCGACTTCGACGCCGCGCAGGCTCTCTGGGCAGATCCCGCCTTGATCGAGATCCCGGCCCGCACGCTGGATGAGCCCAGGTGGCTTGTCATTGGCCAGATCAACCACAGGCATTGGTCCGCTGTGATCACCCTGCGCGGACAATTGATCCGACTCATTTCCGTCCGTCGTTCTCGCCCAGAGGAGGTGCAGCTCTATGAACAGTTCTGAATTTGATCGGCTCTTTGATAACGGCGATTCCGTGCTGGAGGGCCTCGATCTTGACGCCGCGCGCCGACCGCGCCTGCAGCAAAAGCGCGTCAATGTGGACTTTCCGCTGTGGATGGTTGATCAACTGGATCAAGAAGCCACCCGGCTTGGCGTCACCCGGCAGTCGATCATCAAGGTCTGGCTATCTGAGCGGCTGGAGCTGCAGCAGGCATCTAGACCCTCACCATCGGCAACTCACCACGCCTAGCCGCCTTCTACATTCCCGCTGCGCGAGACCTCCCTGGCGGGGCTGATCACCAGATCCCTGCACCATCATGCCCAACCAGGGATAGACTGCTTGTATATCCAGCTGGAGGGTGCTCGTGGCCGCTGTCACCAAGTTGTTCCTCAGCAACCGCACTCAGGCGGTGCGCATCCCGGCTCACCTGCGGATGCCTGATTCCGTGAAGGATGTCGAGGTGCGGGCCTGCGGGCAGGAGCGCATCATCTCCCCTGTGGGGAAGCGCTGGGACAGCTTTTTTTATGACAGCCCGGCTGTCCCTGATGACTTCCTGCAAGAGCGAGCGATGCAGGAGCAAGCCGACCGCGAGCCGTTCTGAGATCAGCCGTGTTGCGCTACTTGCTCGATACCAATATCTGCATCTACGTGATTAAGCGCAGGCCGGAGTTGGTCTTGGATCGGTTCAATGAAAATGCCGCCCACCTGGCGATCTCATCAATCACCTTGGCCGAGCTCCTGCATGGCGCAGAAAAGAGTTCTCAGCCGCAGAGAACCTTTGCAGTTGTAGAAGATTTCTGCAGCCGGCTGGACGTCCTTGATTACGGTGCCAAAGCAGCCCAGCACTACGGCCAGATCAGGGCCTCCCTGGAGCAGCGAGGTACACCGATCGGCGTGAATGACCTGCATATTGCTGCCCATGCCCGCAGTGAAGGTCTGACTTTGGTCAGCAACAACCTGCGGGAATTTGAACGCGTGGACGGGCTGCTGTATGAAAACTGGCTCTGAGATTGATCGGCAGGACCTAACGGCCAGAATGGCTTCATGACTGGGGTGAGCTCCCCATCGATTGAGGAACGGCTGCCAGCGATGGCGGCCGTGATTCACCAGGCCATCCCCGGCTCTGAGGTGCGCCTGTTTGGCTCTAGAGCCCGCGGGCAAGCCGGGCCTGATTCCGACATTGATCTCCTGATCACCGCGCCCAATAACTGGCTGCAGGAGCACCAACGCTTTGAGGTGCTCAATGCCCTCTGGGATCAACTGGCCCAAGCCGATGTTTCCCTTGATCTGCTGCTCTATTCCCAGAGCGAATGCGACGAGCGGCGCCACTGGCGCAGCCATGTGATCGGCCATGCCTACCGCGAGGGGAGATTGATCGATGAACTGGGCTGATTGCCCTGCCGTGGAACAGGATCCACAGCGCGTCAGCGGCGCCTGGGTGTTCCGCGGCACCCGGATTCCAGTGGCCGCCCTCTTCCAAAACCTGGAAGAGGGTGTATCGCTCACTGAGTTTGTGGAGATCTTCCCTGGGGTGACCATTGAGCAGAGCCGGCTAGTGCTCGAGCACGCCGCCAGAAGTACGGCGGTGGCCCTGCCCTCACAGGGCCCTGGCAGCTGAAGCCTCAAGGGCCTGGACCTCGGCCTCTTGATCGGCCTCAATGGCCCGATCGATCGCATCCACCCGGGCAAGGAACACCGCCATCGCCGGCAGGAGCTCTTCTTCCAAAAGGGTGATCTCTTCTTCCCCGTAGGGGTGATCCACCCAGGGCCTTGGGATAAGCACTCCACGGGCGGTGTGGGTGGCGAGGATCCATTCGATTGCCCGGTAGCAGGACTCCACCAGACCGATGGGATCTCCAGGGGCATAACCGAGAGCTTGGGTAGCCATAAACGAACTGACGCCTTCCGGCGCAGCGACGGGACGCATCCAGAACGTCCCCGCCAGGCAAGGGGCGATGTCCTTTGCCCAAGCGCGGTGAACACCGGCAACGCCGGGGTGATCGCGCCAGATCAAGCAATGCATTCGCCTCGCGTCAGCCCTTGCCAAGGGGCGATCCTGGAGAGGCCCGGCGCGCAGCCTTCTGCGGTGTCAATCGCACCTGTTTCCCTGGAGGTTCACTCAGCTCTGTGGATGGCTTGCGGTCCCAGGTGGTGAGACCGATAGCCGCCAGCCTTGCTGAGCCAACCGGCGGTGCACACCAGTGCCCGGCTCAATTCACTTGTGAGCGGTGGTGTTTGCCACAGCAGTGGCGTGGTCCCTCCCAGCGTGCCCCCTGCGCCAGAGGCGGCAAGGATCAGGCCTGGCCGCGGTGTCTGCAGAGCGCACCTTTCGGTGCGACGCGGTCCTTGCCGTCTCCGCCCCAGTGGGCCTCGGTCGGGGTGTTCCACGCCTTCCCCTTCCATGGCACGCACCTCCGCTCCCTGCTGTGAGCTCCGCACCCTGGTGCTCCACACGTATCCCGATGGCATCAAGGCCTATGGCCATGAGCGCATCACCACCCCAGCTTCGCGGTAGGCGTCCTTGTAAGAGAGGGGACCAATCGCAAACAGTTTTTACCTGAAATCCAACCGAAATTGAAGCATCCATCTAGGGTTCAGGAGGTTCAATATTCACAATCAGCATCCCGGGCCGGAACGGTTGCCAAAATGAAGGGCAACAATGTTCATGCCTTTCGACCCAAACCTACTAGTCATAGCCTTTTTCATTCCCAAGTCAGTTTATAAACAATGTCAATTCAGGCAAATAGAACAAATATTCAAATTCGACCAGACCCAACGCGGGTTTTTTTAAGGGCCTTCGATATAAGTGACAGGGAACGCATACAAAGGATTATTGGCCGAGTCACGACCCTTAGCCGCTCCGAGGCGGAGCGTGAAGCCGACATCATGCTGGAAAGCTTTGAAGGCCGACATGAAAAACTTCAGACCTTTCTTCTCACTCGTTTCGATCATGTGAGCGAGCATCTGATCACAGATCGGCCTTTGAAATGCTACGAGCGGCTGCTTATCGGTGCCTATTTCACACTGGAATATTCCCTTGAAGCGGCGGCTCTATTCAATCCATCGATCGTGCGGCATCCAGATCAGTCGGGGCTCGAAGAAGGCACTATGCGCTTTCTCCTGAGCCTACGAGCCACGGGCGAAGGCCATATCTCGTCAATTGTATTTCGTACTGGCGTGATTAACCGACAGGGAGGAATCGCCCTCGATCAGCCGAGCCCCTTTGTGGCGGCTGCTAATGCGCATCCAAACTCGAGCTATGACAAGCATATTTTCGAGCGAAAGCTTTTTGAAATGGGGTTACTTTCCCATCTTGCCCAGCGGCTGATGGATAAGCTTCCTGATTCTTTCAATTATGAGGAACTCAAGGAGATAGCCAACCAGGCCCTGCGGAGTGATCGCCTCACCTATGGAGATAGTAAGCATATAGTTGAGGGCTTACTGTCGCTGGCACAGGCTAATTACGAGTTCAGTTTTGATACGAGTAAAGACTATTCAGAGCTGGCAATATTCCCCAATTCTCCTACCGAAAGGCGAGGCATTGAGGATGCACGATTTGTCGCCTTCGAAGAAGATGGGCAGACAACCTATTATGCGACTTACAGCGCTTATGACGGTCAGCATGTCTTCCCCCAGCTGCTGGAAACCACAGATTTCGCCCAATTCAAAATAGTCACTCTGAATGGCCCCGAAGTAGCAAATAAGGACATGGCCCTGTTCCCTAGAAAAATAGGTGATTCCTTCGCTATGCTCTCCAGACAGGATGGGGAAAATCTCTATTTAATGTATTCAGATCAGCTACATTTCTGGTACAAAAAGCGTATCCTGTTGCGACCCGCCTACCCCTGGGAGTTCATTCAGGTTGGGAACTGTGGCTCTCCAATCGAAACCGAAGCTGGCTGGCTGGTACTGACCCATGGCGTTGGGCCGATGCGCAAATACACCATTGGCGCGATTCTGCTTGACATAAACGACCCTGGCCAGGTGATCGGCCGCCTCAGGGAGCCCCTGCTGGAGCCAACCCAGGAGGAGAGGGATGGATATGTTCCGAATGTTGTCTATAGTTGTGGATCGCTAATTCATGCTGATAAACTGATTATTCCTTACGCCTTGAGCGACCAGTCAAGCACCTTCGCCACTTTATCAGTTGAGGAGCTATTAAGCGAATTGAAAGCTAACCCACCGGAGCGATATTCTTGAAACATAAATCTACTCGAAAGATTGCTATCATTGGCGACTATCTTCCTCGAAAATGCGGAATCGCAACCTTCTCACACTCTGTTTATCGAGCGCTATCCGACGATGCAGCTGACAACGAAGTCTTCATAGTTGCCGTAAATGATGTACCGGAAGGTTACGCTTATCCTCCGGAAGTTCGTTTTGAGATTGCCGAGCAGGATTTGAGCAGCTATCGCCGTGCTGCAGATTTTCTGAATCTCACCGACACTGATGTCATCTGCCTCCAGCACGAGTTTGGCATCTATGGCGGCCTGGCTGGCAAACATATCCTCACTCTTTTGCGCCATGTCCATATCCCTGTGGTTACCCAACTTCACACAATCCTGGAGGAGCCCAGCCCCGAACATTTGCATGTGATGAAGGAGCTCGCCGCACTTTCAGCAAGAATCATTGTGATGAGTGAACGGGGGCGCCAAATTCTTGAGGAAATCTATGGATTACAAGCAGATCATCTGGATTTGATCCCCCATGGCGTGCCAGACATGCCATTTGTAGATCCCAACTTTTACAAGGATCAGTTTGGTGTTGAGGGGAAAAAGGTTTTGCTTACCTTTGGGCTAATTTCGCCATCCAAGGGGATAGAAAATGTTATCCGTGCCTTGCCCGAGGTGGTCAAGGTATTCCCTGAGATCGTCTATATCGTATTGGGTGCCACCCATCCCCACCTGCTGCGCGAGCAGGGCGAAACCTATCGATTAAGCCTTGAGAGGCTTGCCCAAGAGCTGGGGGTGAGAAAGCAGGTAATCTTTTACAATCGCTTTGTGAACGCTGAAGAGCTCAAGGATTTTCTTGGCGTTGCAGATATCTATATCACTCCCTATCTCAACCGAGATCAGATAACCTCTGGCACCCTTTCCTATGCCTTCGGTTGCGGCAAGGCGGTGATCTCAACTCCCTACTGGCACGCAGAAGAGTTGCTCGCTGAAGACCGCGGCGTGCTGGTGCCCTTTCGCAACAGTGATGCAATTGCCGAAGCACTTATCGGTTTATTGATCGATGAAGTGCGTAGGCATGCCATGCGCAAGCAGGCCTACCTACTGGGCAGGCGCATGATCTGGAGCCAGGTGGCTGAACTTTACGCCAGCTCCTTTGAGCGAGCCAGGCTGGAGCGCGGCAACGGAGTGGTGCTGCACTCCCCAATCAAGCCCCTGGAGCAGGAACCGCGCGAGCTGCCGGCCTTGAGGCTTGAGCATCTGAAGAGAATCTCAGATTCAACAGGGATTTATCAGCACGCCAAATTCACGTTTCCCAATTTCAAGGAAGGATATTGCACGGACGACAATGCTCGCGCCCTGCAATTGCTTGTAATGCTCGAAGAATCGGGCGATGCCACACCCGATGTACATGCGCTGGCTACTTGTTATGCATCGTTTATTAACTATGCCTACATCCCGAAAACGTGCCGATTTCATAATTTCATGAGCTTCGAGCGCACCTGGCTCGATGAAGATGGCTCCGATGATTGCCTCGGCCGCACCTTGCTGGCGCTGGCTGCCTGTGTGGGGCGATCCCGCCGCGACGATTTACGCCACTGGGCAGTGGATCTGTTTCAGATGGCGTTGCCCTCGGCCGCCAAGACAACGAGCCCGCGGGCCTGGGCCCTTGGGCTCAAGGCCATCCATGAGTATCTGCGCAAGCTGAGTGGCGATCGAACCGTCGATCTGATGCGCGATATCCTCACCGATCAGTTGCTGATGGCCTTCAATCGAAACTCAGGCGATGAATGGCCCTGGTTTGAGAATGTGCTCAGTTACGACAATGCTTCCCTGCCGCACGCCCTGATCCTCAGCGGTCGCTGGTCGAATCGAAGCGAAGCCCTTGATGTGGGTCTGCGCAGTCTGCGCTGGTTGATGGCAGAGCAAACCGCTGAAGCTGGCCATTTCAGGCCAATCGGTTCCAACGGCTTCTACAGCCGAGGCCAGCAGCGAGCCACCTTCGACCAGCAACCACTGGAGGCCTGCGCTTCAGTTTCGGCCTGCGTTGAGGCCTGGTCAGCAACGGGCGATAGCTTCTGGCTCCGTGAGGCCTGGCGAGCCTTTGCCTGGTTCCTAGGCGACAACGACCTGCACCTGCCGCTCTATGACGCGCTCACTGGCGGTTGCTTCGACGGTCTTCAGGATGACAGCGTCAACATGAACCAGGGTGCCGAATCAACACTGGCTTTCCTCCTAGCTCTGCAGGAAATGCGCCTAATCGAACTCGCTCGAATTTCAATCCCCAAGCCATGAATAAAATCCGCATCGGCGCGATTGGAGCAGGCGGGTTTGGGCTATTTGCCCTCCAACAGTTTCTGCAAGTTGAGGGGACTGAGCTGGTGGCAATGGCCGGCACCCATCGGGAGCCAGCCCTCGCCATGGCCCGTCAGTTTGGATTGGCTGAAACCCTGGAGGTGGAGGGCCTGCTCCAACTTGATCAGGTTGATCTTGTTTATATCGCTACGCCGCCTTTCCTCCATTACGGCCAGGTGCGTGCAGCCCTGGAGGCAGGCAAGCATGTGATCTGCGAAAAGCCGCTGGCGCTAAGCCTGAGCCAAGCAGATGAGCTGCTGCAGCTGGCTCACGCTGGTGATCGGCTCTGCATCGCCAACCTGATGCAGCGATACAACCCGTTATTTGAGGCAGTGCGCCAACTCATCGATTCCAATGTGATCGGCAACTGCCTGCATGGCTGGTTTGACAATGCCGCCGGCGATGAGGGGCTTTCAGCCGAGCACTGGTTCTGGGACCGCACCAAAAGTGGTGGCATCTTCATTGAACATGGCGTGCATTTCTTCGATCTGTTCGAAGGTTGGCTGGGGAAGGGGGAAGTTCTTTCCTCCCAGCGCATTCTGCGCCCCGGCTCCGGCATTGAGGAGCAGGTGCAATGCGTAGTGCGCTATGCCAATGGGGAACTTATTAACTTCTATCATGGCTTTACCCAGCCGGCGCGGCTGGAGCGCCAGGAATTCAGGCTGCTGTTTGAACGCGGTGAGTTGACACTGGAGGAATGGGTGCCAACTCGCGTGCGGCTGCGGGCCGTGGTGGATGAAGAGCAATCGCGCAGGTTGATGCAGATCTTTCCTGACGCCAGGCTTGATGTGCTTGAAAGCTATAGCGGCTTTAAGCGCCTTACCCGTGGACGCCACAAAAATTTCGATACCTATCAGAAGATTGATCTGCATGCCGGCTTGGAGTCCGAGAAGATGCGCCGCTATTGCGAGCTGCTGCGGGCGCTGTTCGCCGACCAGATCGCCTGGATTGCCGATCGTTCCCATCAACGGCTGATCACTGAGGAGAATGGGCGCAACTCCCTCGCCATGGCCTGCGCGGCAACGCAACTGGCTGAACCTGGCGGATGAGACCCCGTTTATTCAGCAGCTGCTTGCTGAGCCCTGGGCAGCTTGCACCTTCTCAGCAGGACATGCGGGTTGTTGGCGCCTTCAATCCAGGCGCCGTTGCGACGGAGCAGGGAGTTGTGCTCCTGATCAGGGTGGCCGAGGCGCCTCGGCAGAACCGGCCGGGTTTCGTGGGTTTGCCGCGCTGGGATCTGGAGTCAGGAACAATAATTATCGACTGGCTGGCTGAGCAGGAACTGATTGTTGAAGATGCCAGAGTTGTGAAGATCAGGGAAACGGGCCTGCTGCGGCTCACTTCCACCTCCCATCTGCGGGTATTTCGCAGCGCCGACGGTCGCCAGTTCGCACCCAGCGAGCAGCAAATCCTCCGGCCCAGCCTCGGCTGTGAAACCTATGGCATCGAGGATGCCCGCATCACGCCAATCGATGCTCGTTTTTTTATCACCTATGTAGCCGTATCCCCCCACGGTGCGGCAACAGCATTGGCTTCCACACTGGATTTCAGCTCCTTCCAGTTTCACGGCCCGATCTTCTGCCCGGAAAACAAGGATGTGGTGCTGTTCCCTGAGCGTATCGACGGCCAGTATTACGCCCTGCATCGGCCCACCACTGCCCATGATTTTTCCCGACCGGAGATCTGGCTGGCCTCATCGCCCGATCTACTGCATTGGGGTAAGCACCAGGCCCTGCTGGGTTCGAGTACAGGCTGGGATTGCGGACGCATCGGCGCGGGCACACCACCGATCCGCACAAGGGAGGGATGGTTGGTGATCTATCACGGCAACGATAAGAGCGAAGGTGAAAGCGACATCGGTACCTATGGGGCTGGAAAGCTGATGTTGGATCTCGATCAACCTTCGAAGATTCTCAGCGCAGGAGTGCAGATCTTGACACCAGAGATGGAGTACGAATGTCTGGGATTTGTGCCAAATGTGGTGTTCCCCACTGGCATCATCCAACAGGAGAATTCGCTGTTGATCTACGCTGGAGCCGCTGACACCTCCACCTGCATTGTAGAACTTGGGCTTGCTGATCTGTTGATCAGCGACTCATTGCCAGCTGATATAGGCCCGAAAATATGAACCAGGCCCTTGAGAGTCTCCCTACCGGCGAGACTTGGACAGGAGAAGAGCCATGCCACGCAAATGCCACAATCAGGAGCATATCATGCTAAAGTAGCGCACTGCTGAGCAGCTCCTCAATCATGGCCAAAGCATCGCCTACGACTGCAGAGACTTGGAGGTATCGGCACCGATCCATAGGCGTATGAAAAATGAACCTGCATTCATTGCCCTTGCCCTGAAGTGGTGTTGGACAGGCAATGTTTCGGGCCAGTTATCTCAGTGGCGTTCAGAGTGATTCAGAGGGGTTAAGCCTAAACGCACAGTCAAGTTGGCTCACCGCATGCTTTCTAGGAGACCCTAAAGATCAAACAGCTCAGGATCAAATTCTTCAGCTTCCTGGGCAATCAAGGCGGCTGCAATCTCACTGATAGATCGACCGGTCCTGTCGCTGATCCGTTGCAGGTAGGCAACGACTTCTTCTGGGACCTCAAGGTCAATGCGTTTGGGAAAGTGCTTGGGATCAAGTCGGAACGGGTCTATAGAATTGATTTCATCAACCATTATTCAACTCCTGAATAGCGAATTGTTATCGCCCGTCACGGGTAAAGTCAGAATTAAATTGGGCTACCAGCAAAAACATATGGCCACAAACTGATTGCCCCTAGATACTTGTCAGGGATATTCTGAAAAGCCTGATCAACTACAGTGCAGCTTGGTGCGATGTAAACAGAATAGTCAGGTCATTGACCTGTTTTAGAAGTGCCAATAAGCCAGCCACCATCCCTTGCCCAGACTTGAAACAAGTTTGGTGGAGATTTCAGTTCTCAGAAGGGGTCGGTGGAGTGGGTGAATGCAATTATTGTAGAGGGGTAGTCAGAATTTAGGGGAGCTGTTTTGGGCATTGCCGTGCAGGATCAGTCAGCTCAGTGAATGGCTTGCTGAGCCAAGCGGCGGTGCACAGCAGTGCCCGGCTCGATTCACGTGTGCGCGGTGGCGTTGGCCATAGCAGTGGCGTGGTCCCTCCCAGCGTGCCCCCTGCGCCAGAGGCGGCAAGGATCAGGCCGGGCCGCGGTGTCTGCAGAGCGCACCATTCGGTGCGACGCGGTCCTTGCCGTCTCCGCCCCAGTGGGCCTCGGTCGGGGTGTTCCACGCCTTCCCCTTCCATGGCTCTCTCCACCGCTCCCTGCTGTGAGCTCCGCACCCTGGTGCTCCACACCTATCCCGATGGCATCAAGGCCTATGGCCATGAGCGCATCACCACCCCCATGGGCCGCCGCGGTAAGCCCGTCAAAAAGCTGCGCCTGATCCCCGCAGAGAAGGCCTTTGCCCTGGCCCGCAAATTCCAGGGTCGCTTTGGCACCACCGTCTCGGTGCTCTAGGCGCTGTAGGGAGGCATCTCCTCCCGCCGGCCGGTATCCCCGGCCGGTTTTCTCAGTGCTGACAGGCAATCTGGAGAACTGTGTTCTGGCGAACCTGGCGCTACCTAGGGGTGTTTGGCATCTTGTGAGACCCGAGGCGAGTTGCCATGAGCTGGTCAGAGCTGGAGCGCTTAGTGGACCAGGCAGAAGCGGATGCTGGCCTGCGGCGCTCACTCAAGGCCTGCCGTTCGACCCCAGAGCTGATCCTGGCGGCACGGCGCCTGGGCTATCGGATCACCCGCATCGATCTGCAGCGGGCCTGGGAGCAAGAGCGGCAGGAGTACCAGCGAGAGGCCCAGGGGTAAGGCCGTGATGCCAAATGCTTTGGGTGCTTGGAACGGCGAAGGTTTGGGCGGAAATGGCTGTTGATCAGTTTTTGATGATCCCGCTGAAGCTCATCAAGACAGGTGGCTTTAGCGGACTGAGCTGTTGGGCCGTGGCCTCAAGGAAGGCCACCAGGATCGTGATCAACAGGATGTAATCACGTAGGCAGGGATCGAGGGCCCCTTGCGCCGATTCGGGTTGGGACGCCAACGCTGTTTCCAGCGGTCCCCAGAGCGAATTCAGCCGGGCATGGGTGTAAATCTCCTCCAGCCTGTAGCGATGGGAAGGGTCTGCCAAGGAAGCGGATCCAGCCGAGTGGGCGAAGGCATTGCGCAACTTGCGTAGGGCGTGAAGGGCCTGCTCAACAGGTTCATCAATCAGCCCTAACCGGCGCGCCAGAGCGACCTTTGCGCCAAGGGAGCCGAGAGGGCGATCCGGTTGAAACAGGCTGTCGCGCCGATCATCCCCGGGTGTCATGACTGCCTGCAGTAGGTGCTCGATCGCTGTATCAACCCGAGCAACGCCAACGAGCACAGCTCCTCGCCCCCGTTCCTCCAGCATTTGCACGGCAATCGTGCGAGCTGCGCTGGAGGCTGCAGTTTCTGGAGACATGGATGGGCTCATCGCTATGTCCTATCCCGCGTCAGACGATGTAAGGAGAGGGCTTGCCGCTATAGCTCACCACAACTCGCTTTTTGGCCCTAGTCGCCGCCACATGGAGTAGGGATCGTTCTTGTTGCTCGAAGAGCTCTCGGGAGAGTTGATCAGGGCGTTGATTGAGCTCATGGCGCAGGGGCATTTGGGCCTCGTCAAGCCCAGGGATGAAGACCTGATCGAATTCCAGACCTTTGACGCGATGCATGGTGGCCAAGCGCAGGGCGGGGTCGCTGGGGTCATCGGATTCGTCGGAATTGATCACCCGCGTGGTGAAGCCTTCTCGTTGCAGGATTGTGTTGAGTTTGTCCACCGCTTTATTGGTGCGGGCGGTGATGCAGGTGGCGGCGAGGCTGGATTGTTCTGCCTGGATTTGGCGGAGGGTGTTCGCCAGGAAGCGCTCCTCTTCAGCGGGGTCCTCGAAGGCTTTGACCAGCGGACGATCGCCATGGAGAAGGGAGCGGTAATCCGTGCAAGGGTCACTGCCGCCGTCGAGGTCATCGAAGTCGAGCCCATGCAAGACAGCTGTTGCCCAGGCGCGCGTTTCCTCGGTGGTGCGGTAGTTGATGCGCAACTTGCGTGAGCGCCCGCGGATTTCGATGCCGCACCGGCTCAGCACCACGGGCTTGCCATAGATCCTCTGATGGGGATCGCCCACGATGAACAGATCATTGGCATGGGGCCCACCCACCAGGGCACGCAGCAGGGAGAAGCTCGCCCCATCCAGATCCTGGGCCTCATCCACCACTACGGCTGCATAGCGGGCTGCCTGGCCAGATTCATTGATCAGATCGGTGGCCGCTTGCTTGGCTTCCTCTGGTTCCCAGAGGCCGCGCTGTCGAAATTCCATGCGCAAGGCATCAAACACGGGCCAGATCTGGACGCGCTCTTGGCGGGTTAGGCGCGTGCCGCGACCGACTCGGCGGGCACTGAGGTACTCGGGTTGGGTGCGGCAACCATTTGCCAACACCACCTCTTTCCACTCTTCTTCATAGAAGCGTCGATCGAACTTCAGAGTGGTGTCCGCGATTCCCATGGCGAAGTCCCAACAGGCATCCCGGGCGGGTTTGTTGAACACCCGCACCGGCAGCCCCTGGCCTTTTAGGAAATTGGTGACCCAGCCATCGAGGTGAATGACCTCTATCCGTTGCAATTGCTCAGGGCTGCAGATCTTGGTGAGGTTGCTGCGGATATCGGTGGCCAAATTGCGGGTGAAGGTGGTGAACAACACCCGACCGGTTGTCCCCGATTGGATTAATTGCTGGGCCAACCAGCGGGCGCGATGCATGGCCACCACGGTTTTGCCAGTGCCCGCTCCGCCCAGGACTCGCACCGGCCCACTCCAGTCACGATCCACCAGGCGGCGCTGGCTTGGATGTAAAAAGACCCGCCATTGCTCCAGGGGCGCCGACAGCATCGCCTCTAGTCCATCGTCATCGGTGATGACCACGAACTCGGCCTTGCTTTCTGGAGTTTCCAGAGCAGCCGCAACATCGTTGGGGTCGATGTGATCAGGCCGCCTGCGCTCCAACTCCTCGATCACGGAATCGATGGGCCTGCCATCGGCGAGCAGGATCAAGCCGTCGACGCAGTCTTGCGGCACCCATTCGATCAGCCGGCTCAGCGTTTCGTCGCTGTTGACTGCCCGCACCGCGGGCAGGAGGGCTTCCGGAACGCCCAGGAGCATCAATTGGTCGTCATCACAGTGTCCAAACAGGGAGCTGGCATTCGCTGCTGGTAACGGAGCGGTGGGCTTCTGCTTAGGAGGGGTGCTAGCAAGCGCATCGTTGACAGCGGCTGCGATGGCATCCCCTACGGCTGTTTCGGCAGCCTCAACATCGATGACCTGCAGGGCACCATTGACCCGGTTGACATGACAGGTCTTACGCCGTGCCCATTGGTAGGCGTCATCGTGTTTGTCGATCCAGAGGAGCACATAGGTGTTGCCGTCCTCTGGTGCGCGGACGATGCAGCGGATGTCCTGGTCGACGCGGATGGAGCGAATGAAGGGGTCTTTGCCCCCCTCGATGCGTTCGTAGTTCAGCCCTGGGCTGCGCGGGTTATGGCGGAATTTGGAGATGAACGCCGCCACCTTGCCGCGCGCTTTTTCCGGCAACGCGCCGTAGGCCTTGAAGAAGTCGTTGGAGAGGGCAACGGTGAGACGGGGCTCGCTCATGGGGCTAGGGCAGCGGGTGCGGCTGGTGTTTGCAGGGCGTTGAGTAGGGCATGGACGATTTGATCAGGGGGATCGGCGATCGTCCAGCTGTTCCAGCCGGCGGACTCAAAGGAAGCACGGTCGTCGGTTTGCAGGGTGATTGCAAGTTGTTGGTTGGGCCAGGCCATTTCTGCCTGGGCCAGGACCTCACCCTTGGCACCTTCCAGCTCATAGCCAAGCTCTGGCAAGGGGAAAGGGTCTCCGTTCCATGCAGTGCGCAGGGATTCCAGCAAAGGCAAGCACTGGGGATCGGCAAACTTGATCAGCTGCTGCCAAGCGAGGACATCCGCTGGGGCGGAATCGGGCCTGGTGGTGAGATCTGTGCCAGGGGCAGCTTCAATCCAAACGCTGTAGGGATCGATGGCGGCGGCCTGTTCGTTGCCGCTCCAACCCGGGGTGGAGATGAAGGAGTGGGGCAGGAACTGGAACAGGTTGGCTTGGCGTAACCACTCACGCCAGGCGGACTGCTGCTGCATTTCAGTGCCCGCCTCCTCAGGGTTGAAGTGAATGACGCGCAAGCTGGCGGCGGGGTGGCGTTGCTTGTGCAGCTCCAGGTCCGCCAAGTTGAGGCCAACAAGTCCTCTGGCCATCGCGAGCTGCTGGCCGATGCACTTGCCATTGGCTGAAACCTGCCACTCTTGAATGTGCTCTTGGAGGCCGAGCTCTTCGATGGCCAGGCTGAGGTCGGGGTCCGAGATGGGCGTAGGGGTGAGCTGGGCCTGGGCGAATTGCTGGGCCAACCCTTGCCACCACGGCTCGGAGGGGTTGATCAGATAGGCCATCAGCAACTCCAGGCTGCCAGCGATCTGGGCTTGTCGTGGCGCCAAGGTCGCTATCCCTTTGCTGAGTTGCTCCTGGAGCTGTTCAGGCCACCAGCGGGTGAACAGTTCTGGCTTGCTGATCAACTGGGGTACGACCCCAAGGCAGAGCCCGTTGGGTTCGAGGGGGCTTTGGGCGCTGGGAGGTTTTTCGACGACGTCGTCCCAGCTCAGGCCCCAGAACAGGTAGCGCCCACTGCGTTGCAGGGCCATCCGTTGTTGGGCATCGGTGGCCAGCCGGCCACGGTGGTACTCCCAGCCATCGGTGTAGATGGCGATTGGTTTGCCACCAGCGGTGGGAGTGAGCAGAAAGTCGGCTCGCGAATAGGTATCAACACCCTCTCCATCGCCGAGGGGTACCTGCTGCTCCAGCTTCCAGCTGACGCTATGTCCGCCATGGCTGAGGGTAAATAAGTAACCCTTGCGACCATTGATGACGTCATCGCGCAGCGATGCTCTGGCCCCATCAGGCAGGCCTTTGCCGTCGCGGAGTTTTTCGAGAAACCGCAACTCGAGTTCGCTCTCGGCCCGGGTGTTGATGGTGACCTGCGAGAGGCTGCGCTCGGTGGGTTGGAGTTCAGACCAGCGCTTGAGAATCGTTTGGAGCTGCTCGATGGCGCGGCGCTTGCTGGTGCGTTCGCGATCGAAGCGTTGACGATATTGAAAAATGCAGCGGTAGCAGCCATCGCTACAGGGGCAGCTCTGCAGGGTTTGCAGAGAACGCTCAAAGACCTGCTTGAGATCCGCTCCGCCCTGCTCCATCAACTGGCGCACATAGCCGGTGCCGCCTGGGACGGAGTCGAAGAGGTAGAGGAAGGTTTTGCGTTGCTGGCTGCCGGGCTGGGGTTCTTCGCCGAGGGCCGATTGCAGGTGGTCCACCTTGCCGCCAAAGCGGTGCTTGAGACCGAGGTGGAGGGCTCCGACGAATGAGGGTTGGCCCGCTTCATCCCAGAAGCTGGCACCTGGGAGCAGAAAACGCAGCGCCTCCGATTTGAACTCCCGGTACATAAACAACAGCTGACGCAGTTGGGCGTCATCGGGCTTGTCGCGGTAGCGGCAACCGAAGGTGTGGTTGTTGGTCTTGGCCGGGCCGTGTTGCACCTTGCCGCAACTGCGGCAGAGCTCAAAGCCCCTCACTTTGAGGGTTTTACCAGAAATTCTGTGGCCGTCTCCAAACGGAATCTGCTCGCCAAAGTTGATCTCTCGAAAGGTGGTGCTCGCTAAATACTCCGCACCAAAGGGGAAGTCGCCATCGTCGATGGCGAGGGAGATTTCGCGGCGGTTGAGGTCGGGAAGGATTAGCAGCTCGCGGTGGAAGAAGCGGGGATTGCGTTCGTCGGTGTCATCCCCGAAGCGGCTGCGCTTGTCTTCTGTGGTGGCCTGCACTTGCTTCAGTTTGGCCATCTCCTTGACTTGGCCCTGATCGGCGTAGCCGCTGTTGCTGCAGCGGGGGCATTCCTTACGAGCGAAGTCGTCGTCGGTTTCGCGGCCGCTGTAGGAGCAGGAGGGACAAAAGCGCCAGCGCTCAGATTTGTTGAGGTGGGGATCCACCTGATCGACCTTGACCCGGCGGCCCTGGGCATAGAACTGACCATCGGGCACCAGCTCGCGGATGGCCACGTTTGCGGGCCGCTCGTAGCTCAGGGGCGCCAATTCTTCGCTGCGGCTACTGCCATCTGCGCGGCCAGGATTCTTGCGCCAGAGCACGGATTTAAGGGTTACGCCAGCTTCTGGAAAGGCGTAGTTGGGAAGGAAGCCCTCATCGGTGAGCATGGCCAGCAGGGGGCGCTGGTCGAGTTCTTTGCGCAGCTGGGTAAAGGCGCTCTGTTCACGGCGGATCTGGTCTTTGTCCTCCTGCTGGACTGGCGTTAGGGCGTCGCCGAGCTCGGAGAGTTTGTTGAAGCGTTCGCGCAGGCGGCGTGCTTCGGCAGTGAGGCGTTTGCGCTCGGCGATCAGCTCTTCCAGCCGCTGCAGGAGCTCCTGGGCGTAGGGAGCGCTGAACGGCATGTCTTCGCTGTTGAGAAAAACGCGCCTGAGTTCCTGGCGGCTGGCTTCCGCCAAGACCTGATCAAACAGCCCGAGAAAACGCTCCAGCAGTTCACCCTGATGGGCTTCACACCAGCTGAGCCAGGTGTAAGGGAAGGCTTGCTTGATGCCGCTGGATCCGGATTGCTCCACCGCGTCGAGGGCGGCCTTGAGCTGGCGGGGTAGGGCCTGATGGTCGATGCCACTGATGACCCAGCGATCGAGGCTGTAGGCAAGCAGTTGGCGACGAAGAATTTCGGCCGCATCGAGGTAGCAACCAGGTGGATTCACCTGGCCCTGCAACATTTCGCGCGGATCCGCAAAGAAATAAAGATCGTGGGCAGTGCCGGTTACGAGGGTTCCCACCACGGCATTGCCATCGCGGCGTCCTGCCCGGCCAATGCGCTGCAGATAGTTGGACGGCTCAGGGGGCACCGAGGCGAGCAACACCGTGGAAAGATCGCCGATGTTGATCCCCATCTCCAGGGTGGAGGTGGCTGAAAGCAGGTTGGGATCGCTGCGGTAAGCGCCGCGGATGAATTGGGTTTCCAGTCGTTCGCGATCGGGGCGCGGCAGTAGCCCCGTGTGCTCGCGGGCCACAATCCGGTGCACATCGCCGCGCTCGTAGAGACGGCGGTAAAGCTGGAGGCCGCCCCCGCTGTCGGTGCGGTAGTGCCCCGGGCAATGGCGCACAAGACAGGGCATGCCATCCCAAAGGCTGAGCTGCTCACTGGGCACCGCTTGACTATCGCGGCAGCACTCGCAACGCACGGCTAGCGGTTGGGCGCTGATCTGGATGCGGGAGCGGGGAATCGCCCAGATGTGCTCGCTCTTGTTGCCTTGGATTTCCAATAACAGCCCTGCTTCGATCAGCGCGGCAACGACCGCCTGCAGCACCTCTTTTTGTTGCTCGCTATCAAGGGGTTTGTTGGGGTCGAGGGTGCGGCTGAGCCAGTGCTGGGCCCAGGTGGGGCGGCCGCTTTCACGCACCAGCTGCTCAAAGCCGCCCTTGCCGCGGTGGCTGGTGGGAAAGGAGGGCCGGGATGTGGCCTTGCCAAGGTTCGGGGCGTATTGGATTTGGTTGAACGGATAGGTGTTGATGCCACCTGAGAAGAGGAATTCGCTGCCCTTGCCACTGGCACCGAACAGTTCGGGGAGATCAAGGGCGCCCCGCTGCCGCCAGTGGTGGAGCAGACCAATCACCAGCTGTTGCAACTGGCCAGTGCGGGCTTGGCGCAGGGGCTCGATCTCGTTTTGCAGCCGGCTCAGTAGGGGCGCCAGAAGGCGACCCACCGCATCAGGCGCCACCGCGGCGGCTAAGGCACCGGCCTGCTCCACCGACGAGCCCAGCCGGGAGCGATAGCCAAATTCGGCGGCCACCTCCCAGCGCAGGCGGTCACAGACAAAGCGCAGCAAGATACTTTCGCCATCGAGGCTGGGGGTGTCCTGCTGCTGTAGGGCGTCCCATTCCCGGAGCCATTCGAGGTCGTGGGGGATGAAGGTGGCGGCGAAATCCACCGGATTAGGCAAACGCTGCTGCCAATCGCTGATCAGCCGTTCTTGGAGGTGATCCAGGGCGATCGGTCCGTTCTGCTGCAACTGCGACTCCTGCACCGTGGTGGTGAGGGCGGTGCGGAACGAGGTGCGGTAGGCCCGGGCGGCGATGAAGCCGGCTCGGTGGGCTGCATCCTGAACCGAATCACAGAACGCGAGCAGCTTTTTGTCGCTGTTGAAGGCGGAGGCAAACAGCGAGGCGCTCCAGGTGCTGGTGAGGCTGGCGGCGGATGAACCAATCAACAGCAGGCCCTGTTGGGCGTTGCAGTAGGGGCAGTCGCGGCTGACGTGGGGGTGGTTGTTGTCGTCGACATAGCTGCAATCAGGAATCTCGACCGCTAACAGGGAACGGCTCTGGCAGTTGGGGCAGGTGCCCCCTAGAACATCCTTGGCCGGATGAAAGCTGAGGCAACCGGCGCAAAGCCGTTGATCAGCGCCCCCGGTTTCTGAAGTGGGAAAGAGGTAATGGAGCTCGGGGGCGCCTGAGAAATAGGCCTTATAAAAAGACTGGAGGTTGCTGGCGCGATCAAGGCGGTTACTGCCCTGGCTGATCACCGTGGAGGCCCAGGCGGTGGCGCCGCAGTCGCGGCAATGCACCACTGGTAAGTGGAAGTTGGCTTCCGATCCGGCCAGGTCATCGGAATGGCGCAGCTGGGGCTCGGCTTCCACAGAAGCCACCATGCGCTTGAGCTCCCGCAGCCAAAGCTGCTGGCGCAGGTTGAGCCAAGGCACCACCACATCCTTGCCATCGAGCTTGGTTGTGGTGCGGCGGGCATGGGCGAGTAGGGCAAGCAGGCTGTCGAGCAGCAACACCCGATAACGACGGGGGAAGCGATCCCCGAGACCTAGCTGGCGGGAGAAGCGCTCGAGCAACTCTTCAATGGAACAGGTGCCAGCGGCCTGGCGCACCAGGTTGTGCACGGCGGGCAAGGTGCCGAGCCGTTGGCCGAGGGCCAGCCGCCAGCGTTCGTCTTCCACCTTGGCCTCTGGTGGAGAAGCGAGGGTGTCGCCTAGCCAGAGCTGGGCCTGGACGGCGAGATAGGCCTCGGCACTGGGTGCATGGCCTGGATCGAGTTGCAGCTCTTGATCGACCCCGGGCAAGGGCAGGGCATAGAGCCCCTCCTCGCCGTAGGCCGTATGAACCGTGAAGAACTCCTCCGGGCTGAGGCGTTCTTCTTCGATGAGGGCAGACGGCTCAAAGCTGCTGGCAAAGATTTGGCCGGCGTAGCTGAGCATCGCCTCCCGCGATTCGGGGCCGCCAAGGGTGGCGGAGGTCCCCACACACACCAACCCATCGCCAGGGCATTGGAGGCGATCGCGTAGGCGGCGGATCAGGCAGGCGAGGTCGGTGCCCTGGGCCCCATCGAAGCTGTGGAATTCATCCACCACCAGGTAGCGCAACACGCTGGAGCCATCGGAGAGCTGGCCGTTGTGGGCCCAGAGGCTCTGGACGTGGGGCTGGATCAGCAAATAATCCAGTTGCTTGTAGTTGGTGAGCAGGATGTCGGGCGGTGCCTTGTGCAGCGCTTCCTTATCGGTGATCACGCTGGTGGCGGTCATCGCCGCCGTTTTCGCATCGTCTTCTGCACCGATGTAGAGGCCGGCGCGCAAGCCCGCCAGGGATGGGGTTTCAGCAATGAGCTGGGCGATGCGACGCCCCTGGTCGGTGGCCAGGGCATTCATCGGATAGATGAGGATCGCCTTGATCCCCTTCTGCCCATGGCTCTGTTGCTGGCGGCAATGCTCGAGTAACGGCAAGAGGAAACACTCGGTTTTGCCTGAGCCAGTGCCCGTGGCTACCAGGGTGTTGCGCGGAGTGCCTGGCAGCAGGCGATCAAAGGCCTTCTCCTGGTGCCGGTAGGGCGGGAAGGCCAGCGGGATTTGGGGAAACCAATCGCGGCCTGAGCCCTGGTGAAAGGGCAAGGCCACCGACACAAAGGGGCCCTTGAGCAGTTGCTCGCGCTCTGCCAGGAAACGATCGATTAGGCCGGCAAAGCCCGGGGTAGTGGGGTGAAAGGCGGTGCGAATGGCGTCTTTCGCAACCTGCTCCAGCTCACTGGCAACAACGGAGGGGAGCAAACCCGAAGACCCTTGGTCTACCGACGATAGGCCCATTCCCCATGGCGCCAACGGGTGTGAACGTTGCCGAATTCAGGCAAGGAAACTATTCAAAAACTGCATGATTTCACCTGCAGGCGAGAATTGGCCAATCCCTCCACTGCGCTGGAGAGTTGATTGTTGGAAGCGGCCTACCTGGAGCCAGACCAACCGGGAGTGGGAGAAACAGGCGAATTTCTAGGCCAAAGCGACCAATGGCACTGATTTGCGAGTAAAGAATCCACCAACTTGCCAGGCCACCTTGACGGATCAAAGCCCAGCTTTCAGCACTATTCCCTTTGATCCGGAAGCGATCAAGGCAGGGATTTTGGCTGAAATTGCTGACCTGTCCGAGACAGCCAAGGCCTTTGGTTTCCAGGCGATCAAGGACGGCACCTGGTTCGCACAGTTCATGAAGAGTTGCTTGAGCAGCTACGACCGCAGGGTGATGGAGCAGGGCGGTGCGGCCTATTTGCGCGGCAAGTTCCCGGGACTGCCTTGCGATGCTATTGCCGGGAAGTTATGCGAGCTAGCGGAGACCTATGCGGCGGTTGCCGGTGGGCTATCGGGTGCGGCAGCCAGTGGAGCTGTACTGACCGCAGGGGTGGGATTGCCGATGGCCATTACAGGGGTGATGGCCGAGGTCCTCTACACCGTGCGGCTACAGGTGCGTTTGACCTACGACCTCCATCTGGTCTACGGGATCCCCCTGGATGCCAACGATCCTGAGGAGCTCATCCAGCTTTTTAGCGTGGTGTACGGAGTTAAAGCGGCCGAATTGGGGGGTCTAGGAATCAAAGCCTATGGACCGGAGGTGGTGCGAGCCCAACTCTTTCGCTTGATTCATGGCAATACCCGTGCGATCCAGGCTGCTGTCAGCACAGTTCTGGGACCAAGGATTGCCAAACATGTAACCCAGAAGGCGATCATCAAGACGGCCGTTCCGATCGTGGGTACGGCAATCTCAGCGGGCTGGAACTACACCACCACCCGAATGATGGGTGCTCGGGTACGCCATGGCGTTCGGGTGACCGCAGCATTGCGCGAAGAGACCAAGCGGTTGCAGGGCCAAATCGGCAGCAATGAGCAGGCGGAGCTGGCGGTCTTGGAGGGGCTGATGGCCTTGGCTCTAGCCGATAGAACCTTCGATGACAAGGAACGCGAGGTGTATCTCACCTTCCTCAAGCAGCTGGGCCTGCCCCAGGAGGAGCTGGAGCGGCTAGCTGAGAAAGTTGACGCTGATCTCGCGGCAGTCTGTGCGGCCCTGGGCACTATCCAAGAGCCAGAGAATCAGGAAGCCGTGGCGCGCTGTTTTTGTCTGATCACGGCTGCTGATGGGGAGTTGCAAGCGGCGGAGCGGGAGGTGCTAGCCCGGCTACTCCAAGCCCTTGGACAGGATCATCTCCTAGAGGAACTGCCGGCCTTGGCAAAACGTTTTCGCCGGGAAGATGGTGCAATCGATCAGGCCCTATTTGCGGTTGGCGATGCGGCCAATCTGGCCGGAACCAAGGTGGGTGAGGCCATTGGTTGGGCAGGAAAGCTGCTTGGCGGGGACAAGCCCGCCGAAGCCGATGGGACCCAGGTGGCGTTCGAGGCATCGGTGGAAGAGAAAACCAATGGGGTGATCCTGGATGGGATGGAGCGTCTCACCCAGCGTTTTGCTAGTGGCGAAATGAGTCAGGAGGAGTACAAGGTTCACTTTGCGTTGCTTGTGGAGCAGCTGAAGCGATGAAGTACGAACCCATCACTAAGCTTTCGCTGAAGAGTCATCCAGAGCTCAATGAGCGATGGGTGCAGGAGCGTATTGCCGAAGCCCCTCAGATCCTTGGATTGGGGGATTTAGTGCTCAAAGACAAGGAAAGAATTCAACCAAGGGCAGGACGTTTGGATTTGCTCCTCCAGGACTCTGAGGCAAGCCACCGCTATGAGGTGGAGATACAGCTCGGGAAGACGGATGAATCTCACATCATCCGTACGATCGAATACTGGGACATCGAACGCAAGCGTTATCCGCAGTATGAGCACACCGCAGTAATCGTGGCGGAGGAGATTACGGCTCGTTTTCTGAATGTGATTTCACTATTTAACGGTACTATCCCTCTTATTGCGATCCAGATGAGTGCGGTGCAGCTTTCTGGCACGGTGTCCTTACTATTCACAACGGTGCTGGATGAGGCCCGTCTTGGGCTGGTGGATGAAGACGAAGAATTGCAGGAAGTGACCGATCGCGCTTACTGGGAAGCAAGGGGTTCGAAAGCCACAGTGGCAATGGCAGATGAGGTGTTGAAGTTGGTGGCAGAGTTCGCTCCAGGGCTAGAGCTGAAATACAACAAGTTTTACATCGGCCTGGCCACCAATGGTCAGCCCAACAACTTCGTGCAGTTCAGAGCACAGAAGAACGCCTTGCGAGTGGAGGTGCGCTTGCCACAATCCCAGGAAACAGAAGCTGCTATCGAGGCTTCTGGGTTAGATGTGATGGACTATGACAAGCGGTGGGGTCGTTATCGCTTGCGCCTTAGCAAGGGAGAAGTGAGTTCTTTTTCTACAGTACTCAGCTCCCTGGCTAAACAAGCGTATCTCGCTGCAGGCAAAGTTGATGATTAGCAAACAGGAAAAGGAATGCACCATAAAGGACCTGGCTGATACCCATCACTTTCTGAAGATTCAATTGGTTTCTCTTCACTTTCGGTGGAGTGATTATAAGAAGTTATTTGGCCATTCAAAGGAGCGCGTTGACCTTCTCAATCAATGTGCTGGAGGTTTTTTCCGTGCTACTCAGTTTGCCTTGCTGCAGCAATTCGAGGTTTCAATCGTGCGTCTTCTTGACCCGCATCAGCAAGGAAAGAATAAGAACCTGACCTTTTCCAGATTGGTTCATTTGGCCGAAGAACCCTTGCAAGAACAGCAGGTGTTCGAGCTGAAGTGCAAGCTCGAACACGCCGAAGAGTGTTCCAAGCGGCTCAAGAAACGCAGGGACAAAGCAGTTGCCCATCTGGATGTCCGATCAATCCAAAATGAGGACCAAGCAGTTCTTGAATGGCCGCGTATCGAAGAGGTCGATGCCTCACTTAAGGCATTAGCCGATCTGGCAAATTCTTGCGAACAGATGATTGGATTGCCGATCATGATGTACGAATTTGCAGACAATTTTTCTGGGTCTGAGCTTCTAGTCAGTCACCTCGAGAATTCACTTCGGCTCAAAGAGCTTGTTCAAGATGGTTTCTTGAGTCGGGAACTGGCTTACCCGAAACGTTTCTCCTCAAAAAACTCCCAAGCCACCCGATAGTCCTTCACCCGATCACAGCGATCAAACGGTGTCACTTAGGTGATCGTCCGCTCAATCGGTCCGTCTGGAAGCGTGCCATCAAGGGTCTTGCGCAGGGCGCTGCTGGAGGTAATTGCTTCCGCTAAGCAGATTTAACTTAAAAAATATGAAATTTCGGATTTATCAGCCTTCTTTACTTTGCTCACCTTTTGAATTAAATTGAAGCTCGACAAAGTTCTTCATAACCCTTGGCCCAACTCCCGGCAGCTTATGAAGTTCATACAAGGCAGCATTTTGGCTCTCCGAAATAAGGGCGAAGAAGCTTGACGCTCCTTTCTCTTGGATGTGACCAAGGCAACCATGAATCCTCTGGCCCAAAAGCAGTGCGACGTAGTCGCCTCTGTCGTATCCGCTATCCATAATTTGTGTTTTGATTTCGAAGGCAGTCGGCTGGGGATTCGGAATTTTGGCTTGATTTACCCACCCGAGTGGCTTTTCTGCCGAGGTTATTTCTAGTGCTTTATGAATTGGGTAGCTATTAACTGCGATTATTGCCACTACTAGGTTGCGGAATACGGACGTCGGTCCTGTTTGACTTGATTTTGGCATTAACGTGTTGCCTCCTTAGGCTGCTCGGAGCACATTCCAGGCTTCAGTGTAGTCCTGGATTCGATCACATCGATCAAACGGCGCCTCATAGGTGATCTTGCGCTCCACCGGTCCATCGGGGTGGGTGTCATCAATTATTATGCGCTCATAGGTTCCAGTGGTTTCATGCTGGATGTCTTCCCAGCCAATGTTTTTGCTTGAGCCCCGACCTGAGCCCTTGCGCGGGAAGCCGATGCCCACGAGCCCCTTGCTGGCAGTGAAGACAATGCGACCATTGCGGTCGTACCAGGTGTCGCGTTCGTACTGCTGCATCACCGGAAACTGTACGCGGTAAATGGTGATTAGTTCGTCGAGCGTGAGATTAAGGGCCAGGGCGACTAATACATCGATTTCCACTAACGCCTGGCGGCGGGCATAATCCGTTCGCAGTGCGCAGCAGCGTTGCCACGTGGGGGTGAGATTGGCGAAAAACTCGTTTGGGAGGCGTGGATCCTGCTTGGCCCAGTGTTGCTGGCGGAAGGTCTTATCCCAACAAGTGCTCCACAGATCTGCGTAGTGGGTGGTGAGGCTGTTGAGAACTAAAGCCCTTAGAGAAAGTGTGGGAGTGCAGGTTATGATAGGAAGGCGTATAGCCGAAGCCTCCCTAAAGTCCTTTTTGCCACTCGTCTTGTGAAGAAAATCTACAGGAATCGATGCCCATATGGCTGCCGTGCAAACTGTCAATATGTCGCTAGAAAAAGTGATTGAGAAAACCCCATCAATATGGCCTACTTTGGGTGGCGCAATAATCGGCCTAAGAGATCTTTCGTCCGCGGGATGGGCTCCCCGTCGCAGCATTAGTCGATAAAAATCAGTTACCAGCTTCTTCTCCCCCCATTGCACCCTCGTGGTGCGGGCGCGGTATTCAGATGGCGTTACATCTGGGCTGTAGTTTGTTCTGGGTAGATAGTCGTCTGGCAGGCTGCTTAGATCAAGGCAGTCGTAGTGCCCCTTTTCTGTGCAGATGGCACGAGGGGTTTTGTAGATCGGTGAGCCTACGTAGAAATGGGGGCCTGATAGAACCAGATCGCTTGCATCAGCCGGAAATTTGGTGTCGCGGCGGATGGTACCGTCTTTCTGGGCTCCGGTTTCGTTCCACATTGCAAGGGAGATGTAATCACCCTGGAGATCGTTTAGACACTTTGGTGAAGACGCAAGCTTTTCCAGCACTCTTTGCAATTGCTCGGAATGTAGGGCGGGCAAGCGCGCTTGGCGGGCCGGAATACCGGGCTCGTCATAGAGCTGAGCAAATAGAGCGAGAGTCGGATCCCCAACATGAATGAGACGTTGGCGATGGCCAGACATGTCCCACTTGTTGTCGATGGTTTTGATCCCTCCCACCGATCCACTACCGTCGCAGTTAAAGCAAGCATCTATTGTTTTGGAGTGAAAAAGATTTGCCAAATGGATGAAGCTAGGTTGCCGATTTGGCCCATAAATATTCAGGCTGTACTTCACCCGATCTCCGATTGGAAACAGGATGAGTTGGTTTTGGAACTGAAAGTGATTGCGCAGCCGTCCGTAGAGCACCTCCCGTAATGCCCCACCCTTCGGGTCGTCGTAAACCCCCTCTGGATGTAAAAAGCCCTGCACTCCTAGAGTCGATGCAATACGCCAGGCCTGGGGTAGGAAGCACTTGTAGAGATTCGTCTGGCTGCCTTTTAAAAGTGGATAGTTGGCTACGGCATTAAGAAAAGCCTGGCTGCCGTTCTGCCCTTCAAACTCCTCTAGATACGCCGGCCGCAGCTCGGGATTGGCAGCGAAGGCCTCGCCTCGCCGCTTGGCCAGCTCACTGGCACTCACCTTGCGGATCAGCACCATCGGGTCGGTGTCTCCGATCACGCCCTTTTCTTCCCACTCCACCTTCAGCCAGGGAGGGTTGCCTGCCATCAGATCAAACCCGCCCCCAGCAAGTAGATCGGCAAATTCCAGATCCCAATGCAGGGGCCGGATGCGCTGAGCCACCGCCTCCACCTGGCGCAGGCGGCCAAAGTCTTGGCGCAACTTCTCCACATTTACAAACCCATGGCGATCAGAGAAATCCACCGCCAGCTGCTTGGGCTGGGTTTCTGCAAATAGCGATCCCTGGCCCAGCTCTGGAGCAACTCCTTGCTCCAGATCGCCCAGGATCATGCTGAGCTCCAGCAGCCATTCATCGCGGCTCGGCAACGATCCCGCCTGGCGGATCGGCCAGAACCACAGGGCGCACCAGTAGTCCATCGCCCACTTCAGCCGCAGCCGAGCATTGGTGTTGGCTACATCACGGCCTAGAACCTCCTGCTCCTGGATACGGTCCTTGAGTTGGAGTGATGTCCAGGCGGAAGGTGCCCAATCGTTCGTTGCGTCGACCCCAGGCTCTTGCCACACGGGGAGGGGATCGGTGGTGCGTTCGCGCAGCTTGCTTTGCTGCTCGGCCCAGTCTTTCCAGAGCCCATTCACCAGCTTGCTTAGCCGGAGTAGGTGATCGATTTGGGATTGGCTGAACGCTTCGTTCACAAAGGCTTTGTTCCAGCGCTTGCATCGCTCGATCGCTTCGGGCTCCAGCTCCTTGATCACCTTGTCGGTGTATGCCGCCATGCCCGGATCAGGCAGCAGGAAATGGAAAATGGCGTCTTCTGGTAGCTCCGCATCCCAGGCCAACTCCTCAGGGGCGTGTTCATGCCATAGCTTGCGGGGTTTGGCGCTGCGGGCTGTACTGGTGGGCAACTGGCTCACCCGGTAGATCTGCCGGCGAGCTCCAATCAGCGAGTTGCCGCACACCAATTGCTGGCTGAACCAGGGCACAAAGGCTCGTCCGTTTTCGGGGGTGAAGATGCTGTTGAGCCAGAGGCTCACCTCTGCTAGCTCCACCGCCACCGGATTGAGGTCTACGCCGAACACGTTTTGATCGGCCAGGCGCATCTTCACTTTCTGCAGTTCTTGCTGAAAGGCGTCGTGGGGGATGCTCTTGCCCGTTTCTTGCTGACGCAGCTCCAGATAGGCCTGGGCCAATTGGTTCACCACCTCATTAAGGAAGGCGGCTGAACCCATGGCCGGTTCACACACCTTCAGCTTCAGGATGTCGGCCGCTGATTTGCCAGGAAGAAGCTCCTTGAGGGCGTACTTCACCAGGCACTGGGTGAGCGATTCGGGCGTGTAGTAGCTGGCGCTCTTCTCGCGGTCGCGCCCAGCCAGCCGGTAAATGAAGCTGCCCTTGGGCAGGCACTTGGATTTTCCGGTGCCCTTCTCTTGAACGATCTCCTCTTGTTTGTAGGCCTTGAGCTGTTCGGCGGTTACGAAGTGACCCACCTCCAGTTCGTCGTGGGCATTCCCTGAAGCCTTGCTGCCACCGGACTGGCCCTCGTCACCATCGTCTGCGCCGTCATCGCCGTCTTCCATGTCGTCGTCGTCAGTAGCAGCGGCTTTTGCCTTCTTCGGTGCGGGCTGCACTTCATAGAGGTCCTCTTCTGCAAAGAACCCTCGAAAGCTCAACAGCGCCTCATACACGGCTCCGAGCTGGTTGATGCCCAGCTGCGAATAACTCACCCGGCCGCGCCGCTTTCCCTTGCCTTCCTTGGTGAGCGACATCAATTCGATGATCTCTCGCATCACCCCATTGCGAAAACGCACCCGGCTGAGCGTGGGCATCCGCCCTGGGTCAAACAGGTGGGCCTTGAGAGGTGTTAGCCGGAAGCTGTCGTGGAAGGCATCGCCCCCGCCTGCGAGCGGAAGCTGGGCGGTTTCGTCGTCGCGCTTGGGATAGCCCTCCCAAATCATCTGGAACAGGCGCTGGAGTGAATCGCTGATGTAGGTGCTTTCTTTGTCTTCTTCGCTGGCCAGCTCGGTGCTGTCCATATCCCGCAGGCTCTCAAGGCTGTAGCCGAGCCGGTAAACATCGCTACCCATGGGCGCATAACCCAGGTCGGGCCGGCTCTCGATATAAAAAAGGAACAGCAGCCGGTACATGTACCGCAGGCATTCCAGCGTCAAGGCATCGGCGTCAGTTTTGCCCTTGAACACACCTTCATTGCGGCTGCGGCGCCAGTGGATGGCTTCATTGCCCAGCAGCTCAATGGAGCGGCGCAGGGCGTACTTGAGATCCGTACTCACCTCATAGGCGTGTTTGTGGCTGTTCTCATCCAGCTCATCGAGCAGGGGCGTGCCGCCGCCCGTTGGGCAGGTGTGCTCTCGGTGCAGCAAGGTGGCCGCCGCCAACACTGCATCGGGGTTGTTGTCACCCAGAAGTACATCGAGCTCAAAGCGAAGCAGCCGAGAGGCGGCCCATTTCTGGCGATCAATCAGCAGCAACTGATCGCGGCTCACAGCCAACACCCAGCGCGGCGGAATCTCCTGCCCGAAGATCCGCTCAGAGATCAGCTCCTCCCAGGTTTCACCCTCGAGCACCAGGCCCAGCGCTGGATTGTCGATTTGACAGGCCCAGCTGGTGGCGATCGTGAGCTCCAGCGGATCAATTGGTTCGTCGCTTGGGTTAAAGCACTCCACTGCCCACAACCAGGGCTCACCCTTGGCATTGGTGACTTCCGCAAGCAACGGCACTTGATAGGCCTCGCCGCCCACCAACACCGGTTCTGCCTTGGGGGCGTAGGCATAACCGAGCGCCCCAAGGAGTGGCTTAAAAAACAGCTCCCGCTGCAGTCGTATCCGTTCAGCCGAATCGCCCGTGATGCCGTGCTCCGCTTCCCGCAGTTTTTGCCAGGGTTTGCGCAACGCCTTGAATTGGGCCTCTGGCGTGCTCACCTCGGCGTTTGGATCGTCCTCCAACCGCGCCTTGGCTTCTTCGCTCCAGCGCTCCCGCACCTTCTTGATGTCGCCCGAGAGCACGCTCTCGAGGTAGTGGGCGGAATAGAACTCGTTGGCGTTGCTGATGCCGGGGAGAGCCATGGGTTACGCCTCCCGGTGGAGTACAGCCACCAGCTTCAGGTAGGGGGCCGGCTCGATCGTCATCACCTCACTCACGAAGCGTTCATGGTCGTGGAAGCGGGTTTCGATTGCTTTTTGCCGTTCCTGGCGCTGCCTGTCTTTGATTTGCTGGGGGCGTTGGTCGGTGGCGTAGTTCAGCTCCAGCTGCTCCACCTGGCGGCCCCGCAGATGCCTCAGGCGCTGACGCTGGCTCTCTAATTCGGGCTGCATCTTCTCGGTCCACCGCTCCCTGCAATCGAGCAGGTATTGGTTTGCGGCCTCGACGGCCACCCGCCGCTGCTGTTTGAGCGATTCAGGAATTTCCGCATGGGCGTTGGCGTAGGGCTTACGGCCCAGCTGGAGCCGTTCGGCAACATCGGCAAACAGCTCCACTGCAGCAACCCGCAGACCTGAGCCCATAAAGCGCACGGCCACCCACTCCTGCACCACAGGCATCCCTTTTTGGTTGGGGATCGTGCCTTGAAGCACCATCACCACTTCGCCTGGCTCAAGCCCCTCGCCCAACTGCAGCACCGGGGCGCTATGGCGCGCAAAGGTGATCTGGCCGCGATCCGCAAGCCAATCAACCAGGGGATGCAGATCCCACAGGTATTCCAGATCTGGTCTGGCACTGTCCTTGCGGCGGGCTTGCTCCAGGGCTCGCTGCAGAGCCGCTGGATCGGTTGAGAGAGCAAGCCGCTGCCCTTTTTCCGGCTGCAGCTCGCGGGGGTAGCGCTCGTAGCGGCGTTGCAGTTCGGCCGGTGGGGTGATCTCGAGCCGCTCTTGATCCTCAAAGGCCCGCAGATCGAGCTTCTCACCGCAGCGATCCATCGCCTCGCCCACCGCAGCAAGGGCCCGATCCACGTAGGTCCAGAGGCTGGGGTAAAGGCTGAAGGACTTGCGGCATTCCACCGCAACCTGAACGGGGGCGGTTTCGGCTGTAGGGCCGGAGCCCTCTTCTCCAGTGCCAAACATCTCCTCAAACAGATTCAGCTCGCTACTGCGCTCCAGATACGGCTTGGCATTGGCATCCATGCGCCGCTCCAGGCCTTCGGCATCACTGGCTTCAAAGGCCTTGCCGATTTCGTCTTCCTCCACCTCGGCATCGAACAATTCGCCCTTTTGGCGCAGGAACACCGAGGGATCACCAATGTTTTTCTGGGCCTGATCGTCTTTGCGGATCAGCACCCGCAGGATCTTCTCGGCATCGCCCATCCCCTCGGTGCGCGATTGGGTGAGCAGGTAGCGAATCAGAGGTTGCTGCGGTTGGCCGTAGCGATCGATGCGGCCATTGCGCTGCTGCAACGTCATCAGCGACCAGGGAATATCGAAGTGCACCAACCGGTGGCTGAGGTAGTGGAGGTTGAGGCCTTCTGAAGCCACTTCCGTGGCAACCAGGATCCGCACGGCCTCCTTTTCCTGAGCAAATTGCTCCACAACCTTGGTTTGATCCACATCGGCCATGGCGCCATCGAGGCCCACCACGGCACCCTTGCTCAGCTTGAGGTCGCGCTCCAGGTGCTCCAGCAAAAAGCGCTGGGTTTCGCGGCGCCCGGTGAAGATCACCACCCTGTCTTTGGGGTCTTGGCCGCGCCAAGCCCAATCGCTTCCGATCAGTTCCAGCAGACGCTGGTATTTGGCGAATTCAGCCGGCCCGATGGCCGCAAGGAGGGGTTCAAGTTCCTGCAAAGCCGCGATGTCCGCCGGCGCTGGCGAGGCTGCCGCCTCCAGGCGCTTTAGGCGGTTGCGCACCGTTTCCAGGGCGGCCATGGGGCTCGAGAGCAGGCTTTTGGCCAGGGTGGTTTTGAACAGCTGGCCCGCCTTGGCCTTGGCATCGCTGTCGGGCAGCTTGAGGTCGGCAAGGGCGGCAAAAACCCGCTCCTCCTTCTCACTCGCCTGGCAGTCCACATCTTGGGTATCCCGCTCCTTGACGCTGTTGCGTAGATCGGCAATCACGTCCTTACGGAATCGCCTGAGGTAAAGATCTTTGATGTCGTCTTTGGTGTATTTGCTCGGATCAGCGATCGCGGTGGGGTCGAGCATGTTCATCAAGCTCGCGAAGCTCTCCGGCTTGCCGTCGTGCGGCGTCGCCGACAACAGAATCAAGGTTTCCGACCTGGTCGCTAAGCGCTCCGCCAGCCGTGCCCGTTGGCTTTTCTGGGAGCCCTTGGCCCGCTCGGCCACGTTCTGGCATTCATCGATGACGATGATGTCCCAGTTGGCGCTTTCCAGGTAGTAGCGGTAATCGCGGTCGTTTTTGAGCGTATCGACCGAGACGATGGCTTTGTTGTAGTAGTGAAAAGGGTTTTCGCTGGTCGAGACCTTGACGCGAATCCGTTGGATCGCCAGGGAATCGAGCCGCACCAAAGGGATCGAGAAGCGCGTCCAGAACTCCTTTTGAAACTGCACCAACATGCTTTTGGTGGTGACCACCAAGATCCGCTTACCCCGCCCGCGACGGATCAGCTCGCTGCAAAGAATCCCGCATTCCAGCGTTTTGCCGAGGCCCACCGAATCGGCGATCAGTAGCCGTTGGCGCGGCATGGCCAGGGCCTTGGCCGCCGGTTGCAATTGGTAGGGCAAGGCATCCATCGCCGCCCGATCGCCCACCACCAGGGCCGCGTCGGTGGGCACGGTGCGGCGCAGGTGGGCTTCTACAAACAGCAAGCTGTCGCGGTACTGGGGCGAGAGGTCGGCCACCAGCTCGGTGTCTTCTGGCTGGAGCACCTTGAAGCTGCCAGCTGCCTTTTCCACCTCCACCAGGAAGCGAGCTTCCTTCTCCCGCAGGAAGGGGGAGACCCCCACCACATCCACCACCTGCTGGCCATCGGAACTCCGCCCCAAGCTGCGCACCATCCATTCGGCGCTGCGGCACTCAATTCGGGCTCCGGGCGCAAGAACGGCTTCGTTCATCAGCTGCGCAGCCTGCCCTGGGGCACCCCAAGGAGGGAAGGCTTGAGGGCCTCCCGATCGCTGGAGCTCACTGCGCAAGCCATGTGGCCTGTTGTCAGGACCCCAGTAGATGCAGAACTATTCACTGGCTGCATAGAAATGGGGTGGGGCCAGCGATCTGGGCGATTTCTTGGCCAATCCTCCCACCAAAATGCAGCGCTTCCGCTGTTTTTTGCAGGGTGTTGTGGTTTTGCTCGACACCGGGCACCACCAGCCACAGCTGCTCATTGATCGGCGTGGAACCAGGGCAGCGGCTGAGCCCCTGGTCTCTCCAAAGGGCGGTGTCGAGCAAGGGACCAGGCACTGCCATGGCAGTTGAGGGCTGGTCAAGTAATTGCAGCCACCTTTGGGCGCCCGAGTGCTGGCTGTGAACTGGATGCAGTTCAAGCCCTTGGCCCTTGAGGGTCTGCCACAGCCCTGGAGCCAACACCCGATGGGGTGCCAACAGCTGGGTGATGTCCTCTGTTTGCCCAGCTGCAACCATCTCCAAGTGCAAGCTGCCCAAGGGGTAGAGGCTCAGCTCTCGCAGGGCATTTGGATCCTTCACCTGCTCCAGTTCAAGGCTGGAGATCACCGCTCCATCGATCACCGCCAGCCGCACCAAGTCGGCCCAGTGCTCAGCTGGCCGCAGGTGTTGGGGCACCGGCAACACCTGGGGCAGATCAGCCAGCAGAAACTGGTGAAACAGATCGGTGCCAATGCGGGCAAAGCCCTGCTCCAGGCGGTGGCTGCGGGCACTGAGGCGCAGATGGGTGATCGCAGGCGTGCTGCCGTAGCGCATTTGCTGGTGCCTGCGCCGTTGCACCAACCCGAAGTCGCCAGCTAGGGCCCGGTAGCGGCGGCTCACCGTGGGTTGGCTGATGTGCAGAAACGAGCTGGCCGCAGAGGTGGTGCCATTGAGTTCGAGCATGTCGAGCACGCCGATGTCGCTCAACAGCGCCGGGGTGCGGTAGCGGGCGAGGGTGGGCATTTCGGGCGGGCTCGCTCGGCGTCGCAGCCACCGTCGAAGCGCCAACACCCTAGGAGCCCATTCCTCCTGCGAAAGAGCAAAGTGATTCGGAGAAGTGCTTGCAGCAGCTTGTTTTTGTGTTGCTGTTTCGCACGTAGGCCTTGCTTGATTTCCCCCAAGCGGTAAGGCTGGGTGTATGCCTGAAGCCCTCCGCTGTCACCTGCTGATCGGCCCGCCCGCCAGCGGTAAAACCACCCTGGCTGGGGTGCTCGCTCCCTTGCTCACAGCTCCTGGCGAACCGCCAGCGGTGCTGCTCTCAACAGATGTGATTCGCGCCGAGTTGTACGGCGATGCGGGCGTGCAAGGCCCCTGGCGCGACATCGAAGCGCGCCTGCAAGAGCGCATTCGAGAAGCCGTTTCCGCTGGGATTCCTGTGATCGTTGATGCCACCCATGCCAAACGGCCCTGGCGGCTGGCACTCACCCAAGCGCTGGTGATTCCAGAACCGGTGGAGTGGATCGGCTGGTGGCTTTATACGGATCTGGCCACCTGCCTGCAGTGGAATCAAACCCGCAAACGCTTGGTGCCTGAGCCGGTGATTCGCGAGATGGCAGCGGCCCTTGCTGATCCAGTATTTGGCCCAGCCAGATCAGAAGGCTTTGCCTCTGTAGTGGCGGTGGTGCCCACCCATCACCAGGAACTGGCTCCCTATTTGCAAGGGGAACTGGCCCGGCTGGATCACCGCATCCGTTCGGCCCGCAATCGGGAAAACCGCTTCCAGCTCCATGGCTATTCGCGGCTGCTCGATCTCGAGCGCCTCCTGTATTTGATCCAGCTGCTGGCCTCCTACCCGGATCTGGGGGCCACGGATCCCGCCACGCGAGCAGAGCTAGAAGCGATCGTGTCGCCCTGGCCCGCAGGTGATTTAGCCGAACAAGCAGCGGCGGTATTGGGCCGGCGCCATGGGGTTTGCTACGGCGATGCCGCCGCCATTCGAGCTGATCTGCTCTGGCTCAAGGCCCAGGGATTCACCAGCGCAGAAACCTCGCTGGCGCCGATCACCCCACCTGTACCTAGCCCAGAAGCAACAGCAAATCTGGGCAGTGGTGGCTACCCATCCTTGGCCGATGGGCCGGTGTTCATCCGGGTGATGACGCTGCTGCGCCACATCCTTAAAAACCCGTTTGATTACCAGGCGGGCACGGGCTTGGGCGAGCACCTGATCAACCAGTTGCAGGAAATCCCTGGGGCCTACTTGCCCGGTGAAACCGCCACCCTGCGCAAGGACCTCGAAAAGATCCTCACCCCCTACGGCTTTCGTTCCCGCAACGACAACGTGCGCCACGGCTATGCCCTGGGTACTGCGCTGCTCTCGGCCAATCGCTTGCGGGAAGTGCATGGGGTGGTGAGCCAGGCCGCCGGCCGGCTGGCCGATCCCAGTGCCCAGGATTTGCTTACGGAGCTGGAGCAACGACTCCAATGGGGAGGGATTGATACCGATCACCGGGCGCCGGTACGGGCCTTTGCCAACCGCTCGATGGTGAGCAGCGCCCTGGTGCGGCCCGATTCCTTGGCTGTGGAGCGCCAGGCCGAGCTGCTGGAGACGGCGATTGTGGAGCGGCGGCGCATTGAGCTGGAGCGCTACGCCTCGGTGGCCGCATTTAGCGATAGCCCGCTGGGGAGTTTCAGGGTGTGGCCGCTGCAGCTGCTGTTTCACACCATCGGCTGGTATCTGGTTTACGAGGACGACAGCGTGGGCACCGGTGTGGGTTTGATCCGCACCGAACGGCTTGACCGCCTCGCATTGCGGCGCAGCGAACGGGGCTACCGCCGCTCAGACGATGCCCATCTGCAGGCCCTGGAAAGGCTGGAGACCCTGCTGCATTGGAGCGGCGGCATCTATTTCGGTGACAATCTCGAGGCCCAGTTGGCGATCACCACTGGAACCGCAAAGGCCCGCCAGCAGCAGCTGGTGACCCTGCGCTTTTGTTGCCAGGGCTGGGCCTTTGCCTTCATTCGAGAAGGCTTGCAGCGCTACCCGATTGAGCACACCCGCTTCTCGATGCCCATGGATGGCGATACCTGGTGGCACCACCCCAAGGCCCCCCATGTCTTGGAGCCAGGTCTAGCCAGTGACAGCCATCCCTACCCGGTGGAACTGGATCTGCCGATCTGGTGCATCGAGCGGGATGTGGACCTGCGCAACTGGCTGTTTGGCTTTGGCGCCGGCATCCGCATCGAAAGCCCAGAGACCTTGCGGGTAGAGCACCTGGAAAGGGCTAGGGCCGTCCAAGGGGTGTATCCCTCTGCCGGCTAGGTACCTGCCCGCGCGTCAAGGAAGCCTCCTCGGCCGTGTTCTCCAGGAGGAAGGCAGCCAGGTTGCTCAACGAGCGGCCCTCTAGGTGCGAACGCTGGCCGAGGTAGTCGTAGAGCGCGTGGCTCACGGTGATTGTGATGCGCATCGGATGGCGGGTCGGAAGGTTCATCGCAGTGCTCGTTGTTGGGGTGAGGGTTAGTCGGCAGCCAGAAGACGGGTCTTCTCTGCAGACGCCATCTGGGGATACTTCTGGGCCCAAGCGCGCACGGATGCGTTCGCCTCGAGGTATTGGCTCCAGCTGCACTTGTAGGGCTTGAGTACGGGCGCACATTGCAGGGCCGCCAGACGAGCCTTCTCGGCTGCGGCAGCTTGCAGGCCGTCGATCTGTTCCTGCAGGGTTTTGTTGGTTTCACCCATCGATAGACCCGTCATGCCCATGAGTTCACTCATGAACTGATTGGCAGGCACATTGTTTTTAAAGCCCACGGTGGTGGCTTGGGTATTACCCGCCTCATCCACGTAGTTGATGGAATAGAGGTAGTCGTGCTTTTTGGCGCCAAAGCCAATCAGCCCAGGCAAACCAAACATCACAACTGATGCCACACCGATGCCGACATCGGTTTTGGTGCCTGAGCCCCCCTGGGACCAGGAGAGCACCTTGTCCTTGTTGATCGTGAGGCCAGGCAGGCTGATTTTGCCCACCCCCAACAACACGCTGCACTCCGTGCCACCCGAGCAGATCGCGGAATAATTGGCAGTAATGCCTGGGGTTTGCAGAGAAAGAATGCCTACCGCTGATGCCAGTAAAAGGGCCTTCCGGGGGAGATGCGTCAAGGAGCTTGCGTGCTGCAGGCATCACCGTATGGAGCGCTCCAGAGCCAGGGCAGCTTTATGGTTCTGCAGTGTGCTGTTCTAGTCAGTTATTGAATAGTACGTGACAGTTCTTGATATTTTGGGTGGATTTCGGCTTGGCATACGCAATGGGTTGACATTGACGTAGGGCGTAACCAGGATCAATTAGCAAGCAGTGAATGAGCCGTGCTTTCCACTCCAGAAGCCCCTAGTCAAAAGATCCGCATTTCCTGCGAACTGGATAGAGTTAATCTGCAAAGACTCGATGCATTAAAGAAAGAGTGGAATTTGTTAACACGCGGCGAGGTGCTTGATCGCCTCCTCCATGAAATGGCACTGTCGGCTTAGCGTTTAACTCCCAAATGTGAGCTGATGCGGCTACTCCTTGTATTACTGGGTCTGCTCCCTTCTGCGGGCTTAGCCCAGCAACCCGTTCAACCCCTCCCGAAGGTGGGCAGTTGCCCGCTCGGCTACTACAGCTCAGGGAGCTACTGCGTTCCCTCAGGTGGTGGCAACAGCAGGGGAGCGATCGAGAAGAGTGGCAGCTGCCCCTTGGGTTTTTATTCCTCCGGCAACTACTGCGTCAGTAGCCCTTCAAGTAACCGCGAGGCGATCCAGAAAACAGGCAACTCCTGCCCGCTGGGCTACTACGGCTCCGGGAGTTACTGCGTCAAGAGCAGGTGATCGCCATGGGCTTTCGTTTTCGCCGCTCCGCCCGCCTGGGCCCACTGCGCTTCAATTTCAGCAAGGGAGGGCTGAGTTCGATCTCCGTTGGGGGCCGCGGTGCATCCTTCAATATCCCGATGAACCGCAGTGGTGGAGCTCGCACCACCGTGGGGATACCGGGCACGGGCCTGAGCTGGAGTTCGGAGCCAGCCACTGGCTTGCCCAACAGTCGCCGCCTGCGGTCCACTCAGCTCGATGCCCTCAAGCAGACGCTTTTGGCAGTGCTGCACCAGGATCTGTTCTCTCCAGGTTCCCCAGGGGAGAAGCTCTGGGACCAAGGCTTGGTTAGCCGCCTGCTCGCCAATGGCTCCCTCCCCGCGCGAACCACTGGTCTGCTGGCGTTGATCGAAACCCCAGAGGCGATGGAGGCCTATCTATTGCGCGCCCAGGGACAGGACGATGCCAAGCGCCGTGCCCATCGCTGCATCTCGGCCGCACAGGAAGCTCTACTGCTGATCGACAATCAGCGGATTTTGGGATGAATAGGGCAACATAGTTGGATGCCCTTTGCCAAGGATCACTGCACTGCAATGGTTTTGCCAGAATCCAGACCGATCCTGCAGCGTGGTTCACGGAAAGAGATGGCTATGGGGCCGTGGTTCACGGAACCGTCCAATGTCTAGTTAGACCATCCCGTTAAGCTTTCTCAAGCGCCAACCCAAAAGTATGAGTAATCTTCTCAACTCCATAGGGATCAGCCGAAATCCATTTGATAGCTATGTCGCTGAGAACGAACCCGATATAGAGAATTATTTTGTTAAACCACCATATTACGCCGATGTCCTGGCAAGGGGTAAGTCAGCAAAGTCTTTTGTCCTATTTGGAGCCAGGGGATCCGGAAAGAGTGCATCACGGATTGCTTTTTATAGGGCCTGTTGGAGCCGCAGGAAGGCTGGTAAATCGGCGCCTCTTGCAATCGTCCTTGACGACTTTAATCGAATTCTGCTTTCGGGACTTGCGAAGGTAGATGTTGGCGCTTTCGTTGAAGAAGTTGCGTTCCTCACAATTGAAAGTCTGCTCGTTTGGCTGTCAGCCTTGCAGGAAAGCGAAAAACAGTCTTATTTGGAAGCCCTGACTCGAAACGAAGAAGAGCTAATAGTTGAGCTCCTTAAGCGTTTTTATCTGAACCGCCCTGCCTTGGCACGCAGCACCTCAGCGAAGCAGGCTTTGCGACTGCTGAACCAAGCATGGCCTGCTGAGTTGAAGCTGTGGGCTGAGAAAAGGTGGGATGCTATCGCCGATGTAATTGCTAGCATGTCCGATGCATTGGCTCAAAGAGCTATGCAAACCGAAACAGGCCTTGCTGCGGGGCTGCGTGACTTGCTGAAGCTAAGTAAAGATGGTCTAAACAATAGCGAGTATGCAAGAGCCCTTCTTTCTAGGCTTGTAGAGATATCGAGGGGTTTTGGCTTTGATGGGATAGCAGTTTTGATAGACAAGGTCGATGAGACAACCGAAACAAATAATTCCGCCGACTCTTCTGCAAGGTTAATATATCCCTTGATGAGCACAACTCAATTGCTCGAAGTCGAAGGCTTGGGCTGGCTTGTGTATTTGTGGGATAGGTTAAAGAGCTATATGGCCCAAATGAGCAAGGAGTGCGCATCGACAAGATCGCAAACGCAACCATTCAATGGCCACAGCAGTTCTTGTGTGAGATGGTTGACAAACGATTAGCCTTCTACTCTCATCAAGTTGTGACATGCTTTTCTCAGCTGTGTTCTAGTGAGCTTAACGCTCAAGCTACTCTTATTGAGATGATCCAGTTGAGCATGAATTCTCCTCGTGAACTAATTAGAATTATTGACATAACAATACGCGAGCATGACGAGAAAGGGGTCGGTGGCCTCCTTTTGCAAGGTTCTGTTGAAAGCGCCCTTGATAAGTATGTCGTTGAAAGACTCCCCAGTCTGTACCCAAAACAGGTATTGCAGCAAGTCTCACGGATCATGAGCATTCAGTTCGCAAACGATGATCTACAAGCCATCTTCAAGACAGGCCCTCAGAATATCAGGAATCGCATTAATAAGTGGCAAGATTGTGGTATAGTAAGTCAAGTTGGCACTCGTCCGGCTCAAGGTGGTCAGAAAGGCAGGGAAGCACATTTATATGGTGTAATTGATAGACGTGTACGCAGGCTGATATCCCGTTCGCTGGTTCTAGGGCCAGAGTATGATCTAGATGAAGAAGTAGACGACGCTGACACTCTAAAATGATGGCCTAACAAGCTCTTGCAGCAGGCAGATCACTATTCCACTCCTTGGTCTATTCTTAAGTTCTTGCCTGCTGCTGAAGAGCGGCGTTAAAGATTTTATTAGTTAGATCCACCCAGGCGCTTATCCCTGCCGACTGATCTGAATCCACCAACCCGTACCTGGGCCATCGACCTGCCAGCGGGCTCCCCAGTTCTTGAGGGAATAGCGCACGCCCTGCCCGCTGCCTATTGCTGTGCGGGTAAATCCACCTGCCACCAGATCGGCTTCTCCGTAGGGGTCGTGCATCAAAAACTTTTGGGTGTTTGGATCCCAGCCCACCACCAGGCTCCAATGGCCGCCGCCGCTTGGTGAGGACACGCTCCCGTGGTGCAACCAACCCACCGGGCAGGGAATGCCTTTAGTGAGTTGCTGGATCAGGGCCTTGCTATCGCCATTGGTGCGGAACTGGGCCCGGATCCCCAGGCAACTAAGGGCTTGCACTTGAGCAGCCGCATTGGTGCTGTCGCCATAACGCTGCACCAGCTGGAGATAGTGGTCATCGGCCTGGCCCTTGCCCGATAGGCAGCCAGGTTTTAGGAATGCAGCCGCCATGGCGCAGCTGGAGGAAAAGCACATGCGCTCGCCTTGGCTGGTGGCGCTGTCGCGCTGGCTGAAATAGGGAACGGCCAGTTGGATCGTTTGGGCGGGGGTAGGGGCCACAGGGAATCGGCGGACATTCCCAAGGGTTCCGGCGCTCCTTTTGCACTGATGAGCCCCTTCTGCTGTGTACTTCTTTGCCGCGGAACCCTATGGGGTTGTTCGCTGCTGATGCCCCATGGATTCCCGCCGGCTGGTGGTCTGGATCTCCACCGGAATCCTGGGGTTCCAGGGAGCCACCCTGGCGTTTGACCTACTCAACTGCACCGCCATGGGTTGGTTGTACGTGCGCATTAATGGCCTACCGCCTCAGGCTCAGCGAATCGATGCGGCCAGCGCCAATGGACAAGTGAATCCCGGCGCCTCGCAACAACCCTCGGCTGGATCAGCCGCCGAGCACATCACCACTGATTTTTGTAGCCGCTCCCAAGTCCGTATCGATGCCGCCGTAACCCAGGGATTAGGCATCCTGGCCGGCCTGGCATTGGGGAGCTCGGTGCAGGGTCAAGAGATCGGCAAATAGTGAGTCCAACTCTCAGTGGTGCGCAAGAATGAGACACCACTGATCAGGTTCTTGGGACTTTTCTTGGGACAATTTCACTGAAACCCCTTCAGTGACAAGGGTTTCGGGATTCGCCAGTTGGCTTTTAACCGATTGGTCCTGAGTTCGAATCTCAGGCGACCCATAAGTTTTCTTGCCTTGCGACAACAGCGATTTGCCTGTTGCACCAAAAGATTTCAGGCTATTAGCTGGCTTTTTGCTCTGGCCGTTCTGAGATCCTTGAAAACATCCTAGAAGCGATTGAGCTCTGGCTTGAGGTGAAACCAAAGGAAGGTAGGGGGAAAACGGTGGAGACCCTGGAGCGTGCGGTGTAACGCCGCTGCGCTCAAACCAGCAGCACAAGAGGCCACCGGCGGGGTTTCGAGGATTCAGAAGTGGTCTTCCAAAAGAACCATGCTGGATCCAGCAAACGTTTTTCCATGAGTACTGGCACCCCCCAATGCCGCGAGGAGCTCATGGCCCTGCTGCGCTCCACGCCTCGTTCTCCCAGGATCCGCCCCTTGGTGGAGCAGCTCGAACGCGACCACCCAGCCAACCTGGAAGCCAACAGCAGCAAGCTCCGGGGCGTCTGGGAGCTGCGATGGAGTAGCTCGTCCCAACCGTGGTTGATGCAGGGACCAGTGGTGGAGAACCTGCAGGTGCTCGATCCAGCCACCAGCCGTGGGATGAATCTGTTGCGCCTCCATGGCCCCCTAGGGGCGTTGGCAACGATCAGCGTGATTGCCCACCTCGAGGTTGCTGGGCAGCAGCGGGTGACCGTGCGGTTTGAACGGGGTGGATGGATTGGCCCTCGATTGGGTTCCTTTCGCCCAGAGCTGATGGCGAAGGTGGGGCAGAGCTTTCCGGCGTGGCTGGACATCACCTATCTCGATGACTGGTTGCGGCTGTGCCGTGGCAACGCGGGCACGGTGTTCGCCCTGATACGCCGGATGGATCTCACGCCAGAACAGCTCCTGCCGGGGGAATGAGTTCTCTCACCAGAAGACAACTTTGGGTTAAGCGATCCCCGGGATGGTCGGCTGAAAGGGAAGACATCTTTCCGGGTCCAGGGGTCTTGAATAGGAGCGAAGCACTAGACAGAACTGAAGTACTCCGCAGCCATTTTGAATGCCCCACCATGCCGATCGCCCCACCAAGGTTTGCGCGGTCTGTGGGCGCCCCTTCCAGTGGCGGAAAAAATGGAAGGATGTGTGGGAGGAAGTGCGCTATTGCTCTGATCGGTGTCGCAACAACCGCAATCAGAAGAGCGCTCAGGAGTCTTGAAAAAATGCGCGCGCGGCATGAAATGAAGCCTTCCTCCCCGGAGCCATGGCGCACACCATGGGCCACTTGCCAGAGGTGCACCTAAGCCGCACAGCGGCCAAGCCGGCTCAGGCAATCCTGTAACCGGCTGATTATACCAGCTGGGGATGGCTATGGCATCCACTGGCCAGGACAAGCTGCTTCGAGTAGATCCAACAGGGCCTCTATTTGCACCTTTCCAAAAGCCAAATCATTGCTGTTGGCAATAGGGCTCATATTTGAGAATTAAAACACGCTGCCCAAGAGCAGAACCAAGGGGAAACTTCGGAACGCTTGCTGCCGTTGGACGGTCCTCCTAAGATCAATTTTGCCATCTCTGGGCAAAAGCAACCGCCCCTTGATTACGTCCAGGATTAAACTTTTATTAACCAAGCTAGAGGAGCTGACCATGCTTGACATTGGACTTACCCATGTCGCCTTGCCCGCTTCAGACATTGGCCGCAGTGTTGAATTTTATGCAGCCTATGCTGAAATGCAGGTGGTGCATCGGCGCATTGATAGAGAAACAGGTGCTGAAGTTGTCTGGTTGTCTGACCATACGCGACCATTTGTGATTGTTTTGATTCAAACACCTTCGGTGCAGCCCGTTCTCTCGCCCCTAGCCCATCTTGGTATCGGCTGTAAGAGCCGGGAAGCTGTGGACATGTTGTGCGACAAGGCTCGCCAGGCTGGGCTATTGGTTGAAGAACCCAAGGATTCCGGCTATCCCATTGGCTATTGGGCATTTTTGCGAGATCCCGACGGCCATACGCTGGAACTGTCCTACGGCCAAGAGATTGGCCTAACAGTCACACAGGAAAGCTAGTTAGCGATTCAGCTTTGTTCCTAGACGTTTACTAATCCAACAGGCCGTATAAACACTGGCAGAGTCTTTTGCAATTCCTCACAGTTTTGTCTGGTCACTGGTACTGCAACGCCGTCGCCAGATGGTGCTCCCCATGGCGTAAGGATCTATTTGCCGCCTGCTCTTTTATCTATCTCGTGGAGCAGGCAGAACGCGAGGCGGAATCATTGTCGAGCATGATTGTCGACCTGCACCACAAGGACTTTGATTCAAGAAACCATTGATTGTATTTTGCTTTCAAGTGGATATTTGACTGGCCAGCTCGCGATCAGCCATTGCGCTGCAAGCTGAGGGGAGTTACGAGGATTTTGTCGACGCGATTGCCATCCATGTCCATCACCTCAAAGCGATAGCCATGCCAGTCAAAATAGTCGGAGGCTGTTGGGATTCGCTTGAGGGAATGAATCACGAAGCCAGCCAATGTGTGATAGACATTCTGATCAATGGAGCCGATTAGTCTGGTGCCGATTCGTGCATCAAACTCATTGATATCCAGGCTGCCATTCACAAGCCAGCTGCCATCTTGGCGGGTCACCAAGGAAGGTTCATCTTCGTCTTCTAGGGCAGGCAGGTCCCCGACGATGCCCTCCATGAGATCGTTCAACGTCACGAGACCCTCAACACCACCAAACTCATCGGTGACCAAGGCAATGTGGATGCCCGTGCGCTTGAACTCTTCTAGAACGTTGAGTGAAAGGGTCGACTCCGCTACATGGAGTGGTGCTTGGCAAAGGGCAGATAGATTTATGGGCTCGCTACCCATATGAGCGGTGAGCAGGCTGCGGACCCGCACGATGCCAATGCAGTTGTCGAGGCTCCCTTGGGCCACCGGGAAACGGGAATGGTTGGATTCCCTTACCTCGGCAAGATTCTCCTCGAGGGAGTCCTCCAGATCCAGCCAGCAGATTTCGGTGCGCGGAGTCATCATTGTCCTAATGGCGCGATCACCAAGTCGCAGCACCCGTTGGACCATGTCGTGCTCGCTTTCCTCAAACACCCCGGAATCGGCGCCTTGACGAATCAGTGCCTTGATTTCCTCTTCCGTAATCTCGGGCTCAGTGGAGACCTCCACGTTCAGGAACCTCAGTAGGGCATCCGTCGATGCACTAAGCAGGTGAACCACCGGTGAGCTCAGCCTTGACAGCGCTCGCATGGCCGGAGCGAAGCGGCAGGCGATCTGCTCCGGATTGGCGAGCGCCAGGCGTTTGGGCACCAGCTCGCCGATCACCAAGGCAGGGCTGATTGAAAGTCCGTCACAAGTGAGCTCGCCAGGGCTGCGACCATTGGGTTTGGTCGGTGGGAATGGATCTCCTCTTTGCCAGACCCCTCTCCTGTCAATGCCTCTGCCGACCTGATCAGTTTCCTGCAGGCGATCCCTG
>CALRWB020000018.1:0-36935 GCA_943371815.1 Chitinophaga pinensis
AGAGAGGGTACCGCCTGAGACGCTGATGTCAGCGGCTGTGAAATCAGTAGAAGCTTCTGAGAGTGAGAAGGAGATGGTTGCAGATTCACCAGCTTTTAGGAACGTTTTATCGCTGGAGATTGCAATGGTTGGTCGTACGGTATCAATGCCAATGGAGACGGTGTTATTGGCCTGACTGCCGTCGTTATTGAAGTTACCAGCGCGATCAGAGAATGTGTCGCTAGCAACGGAGATGAGAACTGAGGTTGTGGAATCAGCAGTAGCAGTGAAGGTAGCTGTGTAGGTGGAACCGGAGCCTGCGAAATTAGAGAGTGTACCGCCTGAGACGCTGATGTCAGCGGCTGTGAAATCAGTAGAAGCTTCTGAGAGTGAGAAGGAGATGGTTGCAGATTCACCAGCTTTTAGGAACGTTTTATCGCTGGAGATTGCAATGGTTGGTCGTACGGTATCAATGGAGACTGAGATTTGTTTTGTAGATGATTGATTGCCGGCAAGGTCTTTTAGAAATGCTTCAATATTGATTTGTTCTGTGCCGTCAAAGGTTTCAGCTTTGGCGCTGTAGATATCTCTGCCATTGGACGGTGTGATTTCGAAAAAGTTTGATAGCTCCTCGAAGGACGTCAGCGTTGTTTCGACACTATTTCTTGTTATGGTGATTGAAACTTGTGAGCCCAGGTCAACGGAAAAGCCTTTTTGGCTGCTCAGTAAGGTAATTTCTGGCTCATTTGGTGGGATTTTGTCTGCAAATGTTGCGGTAAATCCATTTTTTTCTAGTTTAAAGAAATTAATGGGTTCCTCTAGGTTTTTCGACTCCACGTCGGCAAATAGTCTGACGGTCTCGCCGCGGAGTTGATCTGCATAGGCAAGAGCTATGCTAAATCCATTGCTGCTGGTAATGGCGATCTCGCCGTTTGCGAGGGATGTTGCGAGGTCCAGTCCATTTACTCCTTCCGGTATTGTTTCCGGGTAGTTAGCAATTGAAACCAAGCCTTCTGTATTGAAATTTAGGGTAAGATCGATTTCGAAGCTGTTATCCTCGAGATTTTGCTGAATTTCGGCGAGAAGTGAATTGTCGGCTTGATTTGTTGATGAGAGCTGAAACTTAACTTGTAGCTCAGAGGGGTTAGGGCTGAGTAGGTTGTCGATTGAAATCGAAAATCCGTCTTCGGTCGTTTCAATGCTGCTACCTTCGAATGGCGCGAAGTTGACTTGGCTTATGCTTAATTGATCTGGATCGATAAGCCAGTCGACGTTTTGGATCGCGTCTAGAATGCCTAGTCCGTATGAGGAAAGAACTTTACCTAGAAGAGAGCTGGAACGGTTTGCGGGATTGTTCCAGCCGAGCGCGTCTGCTAAGTAGCCTGTTGCCAGATTGCTAGGCGAGCTAGTGACGTCCTTTGGATCCCATAGGTCTTTGGAGGTGAAGGATTTCCAAATGGCTTTGCCGTTTTGATCGACAAGAGGTAGTCCGCTCAGCTTGAGGGAGAGTCCGGTCAGTTCGCTTGCGATGCTGGGACCATCGTTCAAGTTGAATTCAACGTTGATGAGTTCAGATTCAAGGCTGATCAAGCCATTGTCGTCGGCCTGAATGGCCGCCCGCTCCGCAGCGGTGAGTTCTTCGCCCGTCAGGCGCTTGGCAAAGAGTTCACCCTCATCCCCTCTGGAATCAAGGCTGCCGTTGAGTCGCTTGTCGATAGCGTGGCCTGCTTCTTCCAGGAGAACCTGGCGAATCAGGAAGGTGCTGGCGCCATTGTCGATCCAATCCCCATTGAGATAGATGCGTTCACTGCCGGTGTGGCCAATGGCGGCGTAGGCGCCGGCCGCGCCCTTGAGTTCGTTATTGCTGCGCAATTCCACCGTCAGGCCGAGGCCTTCGTCGGCTAACTCAGCCTGAAGCGCTGCGAGGCGCTGATTAAACAGGGTGGCGTCGGTGCCAGCGGTACCGAACACCTCTTGGACCAGGCCAGGGAAAATGGTTTGGCTGGCCAAACTTGTGAGCGTTTGGTTGGCACTTGCCAGGGCCTCTTGCCAGGTTTGTTGGGCGCTACCGGCTAGTGCACGGCCCGTGCTGGCCTGCATTAACTGGCTGGAATTGACCAGCTCGTCGAGGTAGGGGCTCAGGGCTAGGCCCAAGCCGGCCCCATCGGCCTCAATGAGTCCGTCACGCACCTTGAGCAGCAGGTCGCCGCCCCGTTTACCTTCGCCGGTGCGGTCGTTGCTGGCGGCAATATCGACTCCGGTGAGTTGGGCGAGCTGTTTCACAAAGCCAGCGCCTTCGCTACCTGTTCCCACATCGCAGCCGAAGATCAAAATGTCGGCGTCAGGGTTGAGGGCTGGTCTCCAGCTGCTCAATTGGTCGGCGTAGCGATCCAGATTGGCGCTCTCGAGCGTGCCATTCCCCAGTTGCAATTTGGCGCTGCTGCCTTCGCTGACGATGGCCATCGTGTCGAAGGGGCGGTTTCCTGCGATCTGCTGTTCTCGCATGAACTCGCTGATTTGATTCACCCCATCGCTGCGGCGATCCAGCAGCAGCAGTTCCGCATCGAACGGCGCATTCACCGCCACGTTCCGCCAATCGGCCAAGGATTGGTCGATCACCATCACGGTGTTGATGGGGCCTGAGCTCGGTAGTTCTCCCAGGAGAGGTGACGCACTACCCCCCAATGAGGTGAAGCTGTCGTTTTGAAGGATCAGGCTGTCAACGGCTCCGCCCGTCAGGTCGTGCTGGCGGAGGAGTTCGTTGAGAGCAACAGCGCTTTGGCTGCGGTGCAGATCGAGGTCTGATCCTGCTTGCTCGGTTTGGCTCCAGTTGCCGGTATCGCTTTTGCTTGGGCTGGCTTCAAAACTGCCGCTCGCATTGCCAGCGCCCGTTTGACTGCCGGCATCGCTGCTAAAGGGATTCTGGTTGAGGAGATCGTCCAGCGCCATTGCCTCTGCTGATGGATGGGGCTGGCTGATGCAGGTGGTTGCAGCAGGCGCCTTAGCAATCGGAGAATTGCCTTAAGTGTGCCTTAAATTGGCCTCAGAACCGCCCCATGGCCGGATTTCTCCGCGTTTTTGTACTTTTTTCGTCCGCCTTTTTCGACGTCATGGGGTTTAGGGGCGCTCGCTGGTTGGAACCCCATAAACTCTTTCTAAGGCCTTTGTTTTGCCTGGTCTGCCAGTGGCTCCGCTTTCACCGCCACGACCAGCCTCGCGTCATCAGCTTTGCCTGAGCCTTGGTGGCGAGCTTCAGGCTTCAGCCCAAGCTGCTGATCCGCCCGGTGGCGCTGGGTCTCCAGCCCTAAGGATGCGGCAGGTGGAGTTCCAAGGGCTCCTGGTGAGTGAGGAGCTCTACCTTCGCCGCCAATCCTTTGCGGTCCGCTTTCCCCAGCCCAGCGCCTGGATGGTGGTGGTTTTGAAGGGGCGCGTTTTGTTGGAGCTCCATGGCCGTGAAACACAAGTCATGCTCCATGGCAATGGTCCCAACGTTTGCCTCACCCCAGCTTTGGATCAGGAGTTGCTGGTGCTGAATGCTCCCTTGCAGTTGGTGCGCTTGCGTTTACCCACCGCCCTTGCTTGGCAGCCCAGGGAATTTTGCGGCCAGGTTGATTTGTCCTTGTTGCTGCCAACCCTGCACCTGCTCTTTCAAGCCCGCCAAGACGGCGCACCAGAGCTCACCTGCCTGAGGCTGACGGAAGCGCTCCAGGGCTATTGCACCTCCCAGCTCGAACTTTCAGGCGTGGAGCTGGTGGCGTCCCCCTTCGATCCCCTTGGCAGCTTGCTGGTCTGGATCAAGGACCACTTACGTGAGTCGCTCTGCCTGGCCGATCTGGCTGCTGCCGTGGGCTTGAGTGCCCGCCGCCTTCAAGAACTCAGCCAGGAGCGCTATGGCGCATCACCGATGGAACTCCTGCGCCAACAACGGCTGGAGGTTTTCCATGCCGAACTCCTGGATCCAGTCCATGCCCGGACGTCGGTGGCTGCGTTGATGCGGCGCAGCCAATTGGTCAATTCGGCTTCCACCCGCCAGGCCTTTGAGGCCCGCTATGGCCAAACCCCAACGGTGCTGCGCAAGCAAAGCGTGAATGAGCAAAGCCTGAACAAATCCAAGGGCGGCAAGGCCCGGGGGGCATGGCCCTTGGGCTTGACCCGTGCACCAGCTAGCTCCACCTAGGCAATGGGGACAAGCACAGCGATCCACAGCACTTTGCAGGCCAGGTGCAACACCTGATCGATGGTCAAGTTGTAGCGCTGGCGGCACTTGCCCCAATCAATCAGCCAGTGCATTACCCATTCCGCTAATCCCAGCAGGGGAACGCCTGTGATCAGCGCCACGATCAGGCCCTGGCAGGCGGCGTGGGCTGTGAGCCACCATCCCCACGGCAAGGTCTTGTCGCAGCCGGCACATTTCTCAATCGCCATCCGGTCGTTCTGCAGCACGAAATCGCCCACAAAGTGGCCCATGGCCAGCAGCACAAAAAGACCGAAGAGAGAGGGTTCTGCCATCGATGACTGTTGGAAGGGCGACTGAGATTTCTCACCCAATCTGCAGCCCTGGGGTGAGACGGGCAAGCTTTTCCCCACATCACCGGCCCGTTGTGGGAACGCTGGAAGGTGTCGTCTTTGCCCCATGGGTCGATGCCTTCTTTGCCGATCCCCTCGCGCCCAATCCCCTCGCGCCCGATAACCGCTGGATTTCTGCGACCCGGCTCTCGCCGCCATCAAGACTGGCGCTTTCCCCGCCAGGACGGCCATGCCGGTTTCGTGTTGCCGCTGGCTTCGGCAGCGGCTTTGGTGTTGGTGCTGAGCAGTCTGTCGCTGCAAACCCTGGCCTTGCAAAGCCGCTCCCGGGTGCGGGCCCAATGGCTCCAGCGCCAGCAGGGCGATGCCTTGGCTTCGGCGGCCCAGCAGCTGGCTGTCCAGCTCCAAGGGCCAGGGCAGTGCTTGCTTCGCGGGCCCAACACGGGCTGCGGCGCTGGCCTTGATCCAGACAGGCTCCTGCCCGACGCCGCCCCGGTCCAGGTGAGCCGCTGGCTTCCCGGGGCACCTGGATCGGCCCAGGTGCGGCTGCGCCTCCGCGATAGCGCTTTGGGCCGTTCGTTTGCGGTGGCGTTTGATCCGAGCTCAGGTCGGGTGTTGCAGCTGCGGAGCCTGGGCCAATGACTCTTGTTGAAGTGCTTGTGGCTGCCCTGGTGTTTGCGATTGCAGCCGGCAGCAGCTTGAGGGTTTGGGGAAGCTCGGCAGCCTCGAGCCAAAGCGCCCAACGCCAGGAGCAATGGCTCCTACACATCGATGCGGATCTGCAGCGCAGCGAAGCCGAGTTGCGGCGTGTCGCTGCGGCCCGCGGCCCCCTGGAGAGCTGTGATGCGGCCGTTGCCTTCATGCGGCAGACCGTGATCGATGGGGCCCTGGCTCGCCCTGGGGTGGGGTTCCCAGCGGACATGGCTCGCCAGGTGTTGCCCCAACGTCTCCAACTGGATGACACCTCGGTGGCGGTGTTGGTGCTCCGCTATGGACTCACCATGGCTGGAGCGGATTCGCGTCTCCAGCGGGAACGGCTGCTGGCACCCCAGGCCTATGGGCTGTGTGGTCCGTCAACGGATCTGGCGCAACAGCCGTCGGAGGTGGCCCCATGACTGGCAACCGCAGATTCGTTACCCGAGGGGGGCGGCCGCTGGGGGATGGGGGCATCACCTTGGCTGAGGTGCTGATCGCGGCATCGATCATGGCCATCCTCGCCGGGATCAGCTTTGGCTCCGGTGGTGAAGCGGTGGCCCGGCAGCGGCTTGAGGCTGCCACCCGCCGCCTGGGAATTGGCATTGATCGGGGCCGGTTGGCGGCCCTTAGCAGCGCCCAGCCTTGCAGCCTCAGCCTGGGTCCCGGCGGTTGGCAGGCCCCGCTCGATGGATCAGCGGTTTGTGACGGGGCGCCGATCGGGCTCGGCGAAGGGGTGGCCGACGGCCAGGTGCAAGTGCGCCACAACTTCCCGGCGGCCCTGCGTTTTTCCAGCAATGGCCTGGTGCTGGATGGTGGAACGGTGGTGCTGACATCGAAGGGCACCCGGCTCCAGCGTTGTCTGGTGATGGCCTTGCCTTTAGGGATTGTGCGGGTGGGTCGCTATGGGGCGAATCCGGCCGCGGGCCCCAGGGCCGAAGCCTGCACCCCCGATCCCCAACTGTGATGGCAGCTGTTCAGGTTTCAACCAAGCGCTCCGATGCCGGCTTCAGCCTGGTGGAGTTGCTGTTGGCTGCCTCCTTGGGGCTGGGCCTCTGTGGTGTGATGCTGCAGGGTTTGCTCAGTGACGGCACCCAGGGCCAGCGCCTCAGCAGGCTGTATCGGGAACGGGCCAACCAGCGCCGCACCTTGGAGTTGGTGCGCTCAGACGTGGGGCGGTCGGTGGCGGTGAGCGCGCACCCGGAGATCGAAGCATCAGCCTGTGGCTGGGCTGGCAGGAAGCCTGTGCTTCACCTCAAGCTTGATGGGGGACGCTCGATCAGCTATTCGGTGGGTGGGGCCCCGAGCGGCATCTGGCGCGGCCAGGTGTTGATGCGCTGCGGGCCGGCTTTCGATCTTGATGGCCAGCTCAGTGCCGACGGCAATCCCCAAAACCGGGTGGTGATTGATGGCCTGGCCAAGCCTGATCGGGTTTGGAATGGCTGCCAGACCTTGGTGCCAGGCGGTGAGGATCTCAATGGATCGGGGCGGGAAGGCTTTGCCGCTTGCATCGACCCCGTCCGTCAGTTGGTGGCGATGCGTCTGCATCAGGCCTTTACTTCTGCTCAAGCTTCGGGTGCTGCTCAAGCTTCAGGGCCCTATCAATCGATCAGCGCCGAGGCCACGGCTGCCCCTGGCTGGGCTGGCTGAAGGGGAGCGCCTGAAGCTCAGCTTTCTTGCCGCACCATGAAGCCCACACCGCGCACGGTGTGGATCAGTTTGGGTAAATGGGGGGCTTCAATCTTTTGGCGCAGATAGCGGATGTACACGTCCAAGAGGTTGTCGTCGCCATAGAAGTCGTCTCCCCAGACGCCATGGAGGATGTCGGAGCGGGAATGCACTTTGTTGGGCGATTGCATTAGGAAGACCAGCAGCTGGTATTCCTTGTTGGAGAGTTGGATGGCCCGGCCGGCCCGCTGCACGTCGTGGCTGGCGAGGTTGATGGTGAGATCGCCAACATGAAGCTGTTCAGGGTCGTTGCCTTCGGCACTGGCTGGAAGGGCCCGCCGGTGGAGGGCCCGGAGGCGAGCCAGGAGTTCTTCAATGGAAAAGGGCTTGACCAGGTAGTCGTCGGCCCCCGCATCGAGCGCTTCCACCTTGTCCTTGATGGCGTCATGGGCGGTGACCATCAGGATGGGGATGGCTAAGCCTGTGGCCCGGACCCTGCGGCAAATTTCGAGGCCACTGAAATCAGGCAGATTCCAATCCAGAATGAGCAGGTCTGGGGCAGGAGTGCTGCGGATTGCAATCAGGCCACTGGTGCCATCGTTGGCAGTGCTGACCGCATAGCCCTCGAGTTCCAGTTCCCCCTGGAGCAGGCTGGTGATGAGGGGTTCATCATCAACAACCAGGATGTGGAGCGGATTGGGTTGAATCATGCTGGGTAGGGGGGAGAATCCGCGGGCCAATGGAGACTGAAGCAGCTGCCTTGGCCAGGGCTGCTCTCGACCTGGATTGATGCTCCCATGGCTTCTACCAGGAGCTGAACCACCGAGAGACCGAGGCCTGAGCCCGCTTGGCGATGGCTGTTGGAGCCCCGGTAGAAGCGCTCAAAGATGTGGTCAAGTTCTTCGGGGAGGATGCCGTCTCCGTGGTCCCTAATCTTAATTGTCGACCCGGCAAAGGTATGCACGAGATCGACTTCGATAGTGGCATCTTTTGGGGAATATTTGTCTGCATTTTCGATCAGGTTCAGGACCACTTGTTTGAGTTGATCGGGGCAGGCGAGGATCTGGCGTTGGGCGTCGCGCCTGGGACAGTGCTGCTCCAAAGCAATGGGCCTGGCTAGGGTATGGCTACTTTGATCTACCAAATCTTGTAACAAGGGTAGGGGATCGATGCGTTGCCTGACCAATTCGAGGCGACTGCAGTCACTGCGGGACAGGGTGAGCAAATCACCAAGCAGGCGTTTCATGCGATCGGTTTCATCCGCGGCAACTCCTAAATCGTGCTGTTGGGTTGGGGTGAGGTTGTCATCGCGCCGCAAGGTGCGCTGCAAGTAGCCCGAGATGATGGTGAGGGGAGTGCGTAATTCATGGGAGACACTCCCCACAAAGTCCTGTTGTTGTCGCCAGGCATTGGCCAATCTGACCATCAGGGCGTTGTAGGCGTTTGCCAAGTCCGCCACTTCCCGGGGGGGATCGTTGAGCAGGATTTGGCTTTGGGGAAGGGTTTCGGAGTTCACATCTGCCGCCGCTGCCCCGAGTTGGCGGAGGGGTTTAACAATCCGCTTCACCAGCAGGGATGTGACTTGCAGGCTCAACAGCAAGGCCCCGCCCCAGGTAATAGCCAGCAGGAAAACTTGTTGGTTGATGGCCCGGCTAAAGGCCGTGATGTTTTGGGCTATCCCGATGGTGAGTCCGGGAATGGGGGTGTTTTGCCGTAGCGAGAGAACGGTCGTGCCGTCGGTGAGTTGGGTTTCCCGCGCCATGGTGGTGACGGATCGGTTCGGGCTGTCCAGCAATTCCCAGATCACTTCTGGGGGCACTGAGCCTTCCGAATGGCTAGGGAGCAGATCGGTGCCATCGGCCAGCTCCAGCCAAACCGTGTGTTTCCAATTGGTTTGCCGCTCTCGGGCTTGCAGCAGCCGCCGGTTGCGCTCAAGGGGCGGCAAGGCCATGGAGGCCCGGGCTTCACCGGTGATCGACCGGTTGATGCTGCTGGCATCCACTTCCAGATCGTGCACCAGGTTGTGGCGGGTGACCAGCAGGGTTCCGAGGCTGGCGATGCCAAAGCCGAGCAACAACACCCCCCCCGTGGCCAGCTTCAACTGGCTCTCGATGCTGCCGAGTAGGTGCCGCCGCCAGTTGGAACGTCGATGCATCCCCAGGACCTTGCCTATCGCACGGCTGTATAGGCCTGATTCACGAGTTTATAGGTGCCGATGGCGCCGTCGCTAAGCAGCTTCAGCCAAGGGGAGTCTTGGCCAATGGATACGGTGTTGACGGTCAGTTTGATCGCGCGGCCATTGTTGATGCCTAGGTAGGTATTGGCGGTGGGCTGGAAGTCCAGCGACGACCACGAGCCCCCATTGCGATCGTTGTTTGGATCGCCATCCGTCATGAAGTAGATGGATTGGGCGCTGAGGTTGGCAAAGGCCTTGTCGAGGGTGGGCCACGGCACGGTGCCGCCCCAGCGGGTGACGTCACCTGCTGAGAGTCCATTCACAAAGGCCACTGCACTGGTGCGATTGACATCGGTGAGTTCCACCAGATTCCCATTCATCCAGGAGCGGTGGTTGAGATAGCCCGGTGAGCTAAACGCCTGAAGACTGATGCGTGCCGTGCCGGGCAGGGACATCAAAAGATTGCGTAATTCGTTCTGCAACGACTCCATCCGTGTCACCAGACAGTTGCGTTTGGTGGTGGAGTAAGACGAGCCATTGTAATAGACCCGCGATTGGCTATTTGTGGTGCTTCCCCAGGCAATGCAGGCGCTCATGGAGCCCGATCCGTCAACAATCAGCTGAATGGCATTACTGGTGACCGGTATGCCGTAAAAGCTACAGCTGGATCCTGTGCATCCCGATAGGGTCTGGGGATTGCTTGGGGATGACGTGTCTCCATTCATCACGTTGTAGTAGGCATCATCCCTCGCCACTTTGTCTGCCCTGGCATAGGCGATCATGTCGAGATTGACATTGGCGTTGCTGGTGCCACCGGGAATTTCCAGAAAGCTGGAGCTGATCAAATTGGTTGGATCGCTGGTTGTATCGGTGGGGTCGACGAGTTTGAGTAGTTTGCGGATCGCGTCGGTCTGAATGGCTAGGGCGGGCTGGAGGTAGGTGGCTGGCTTGCTGCGGTTGTTGGTATCGAGGGACGTATCAACGGCTGCTGCAATTTCAGCCAAGGTCATGTCTTGGCCCAGATTGTTTTTGGGGGCGTCGCAGGTGCCGGTGGTTTTTGTACAAGGTATCTTGCCGATGTTTTCTAGAATCGTGCTGAGGGTGGGTTGCTCCGTTTCGTAGCGTCCATCGGTATTAAGGGGTGGACCGCAGCGAATCAGGGCATAGGCATTGTCGCTTTGCGCCAGTCCCAGTCCGTAGATCACCGGTGTATTAAGTTCAGCCATTTTTAGGCCAAACATTGCATTGAAAACCCCACTGTCAGCAAGCGCCTTGCATTCGGCAATGCTCGACGCATATTCAGGGTGGTTGGGATCATTGAGATTGGTGTAATCACGATCGCTATCGTGGCTACCGCCCTTAACCACAACATAGAGACTGCGTTGCACTTCGGCTCGCAGCAAGCGCATGCCACTGGTGGCACTTGAGCGCAGGCTCGAAAGATCACCGCTGTGACCCATCGACGCACTCATGGTGCGTAGGGCAATGGCGCCCCCCGTCACCAAAATCGCCCCGGCGGCAGCGGAGACCAGCGTCTCCGTCAGGGTGAAACCCCGACTGCCACGGCGAGCGGTTTGGTGGTGGTTCGGGGTGGGGCGTTTCACGGGAGTTGGGGGCGGCTGGATGGGTTGCCTGGATTGCCGGTTATTGGGCTGTGGTGTCTGCTTGCTTTTAGTATGACTTGTTGTCATTGTTTTCGGTTGAAAAGACAACTTCGAGGTCGCTGAGAGTTGTGTGAGGTCATTGGTTTCGCTTGCAATTTCCTTGGTTAAATGTGGTTCCCATCCAGGTTCCTCGGATCAGTGTTCCCGTCATGGGCTCAAGCTTCAGACAGCGTTCAAACCCCTTGGCTTGCGCAACTAACGATGTTGAGCGAATGCGAATAATGAGAGGCGACGTATCGACGCTGGCGTCTGGGGCCGTAACGCCGCCAATGGTGGTCATGGAGATCCTGGTTGGAGAAATTAAGAGGCGAATGTCGTTGGCTTGATTTGGACTGAGCGTGTTTTTGATGTTCACAAGCCTGAGGTCTGTGATGTTCATCGTCAGATTTCTTCCATCTGAGGTCCCCATGGATGTGGGCTTTGGGCAGTTGCTGCCTGCTCCTTGGGTGTCGATTTGTAGGCTTTCCAGTGCGGATGGTTTGATTTCTGTCTCCGTACCTGATCCGGCTGGAAACTCAATGGTGCAAGCATCTTGGCGGCTAATCATGCCTGCTTTCATTTGGTTGATTCCTGCCTCCAGTCGACTTGTATAGGCGTCCACCTGGGATTGCTTGAGGCGCTGTTGTAGTTGGGGAATTGCGGCCATGGCCAGAATGAGGCCAACCACGATCGTGACGAGGAGTTCAATCAGCGAAAAGCCTGAATTGGTATGTTGTTTTTGCATCATGTTGGGCACTCTGTAAGAAAGCTTGGGTTGATTTCAACCACCCTCTTCTCTAGACCGGTCCCCATAGTGCTTCCGGTGCTGCCCGATTGCGTGCCACTGCCCATTCCTGTTGATTCCGGAATGTCAAAGCTGTAGGTGATGGTGAGAATGGTTGGCTCCGAACTATCAAGTGTGCGTTGCCAGTCTCGATTGCTTGGCACGGGATTGAGGCTTTCGACTTTGGTCTTGAGATAGGTTGATCCCCCGCCAGAGGCGCAACCATTGACATCGGCACTCAGGCTTGAATCGATGCCTTGGATGATTTCAATGTCATTGAGGATCTCCATTTCGAGGCTGGTGCGACTCGCCCCTTGCCTTGTACTGGCCATGCCCAGTAGCAGGGCTTTGTTGGCACTGAGCAGCATGATGAACAGGATGACCGCAGCAATCAAGACCTCCACCAGGCTGAACCCTGATGCAGGCTTCGGCTTCCGTAGGCGGCGCCGGCGTTTCATGCCTACCAGCGCCTAAAGAGGTCAAGGCCGGTGCCGCGAACCCCACGGGTGATGGTGCGTCCAAAGGTGAGACTGCTATCCCATTTCCAGGTGTTCTTGAAGGCGTCGATGATGCTTGAGCCACTGGTGTTGCTTGTGGAGAGCGCAATCCCAGGGGTGGCACAGATGGTGCCGGCCCACAGCAGGCCGTTCATCGAGGCTGCCGAGCTGATCGACACCGTGCCTTGGGGCATGAGCACCAGGGCAGCGGGCAGGCTGGTGCCTCCAAATTTGAGGGTTTGGGTGGCTGTGGCGCAGTTGGTGGCGCTGTCGCCATTGCTGGCCACAATCGCCAGGTTTTCGGCCTTCGGACTGCTGCTGCAGTCCAGGGGGCTCGAGGCGTTGGGGCTGAAATCGGCCTGGCAGAGTCTGCCGCTCGTGAGGTTTATGGTTTCCTGCGGGCGCAGTAGCCGCAGAACAACGGGCCTGGCTCCTGCGTTGGTTGCTGTTTCTATGGAGAGCATGGCGCCATTGCGCAGTTGAATGCTCTCCACCCAGATCAGGCAGGGCTGGGTGGTGCTGGTGCCTGCGCAGATGGTGTCGGCGTGGAGGGTGATCGCGGTGATGCTGGTGCCCGCGCCGCCGGTGCGTCTCACGGTTGCTGCGTTTTCACCACTGCTCCAGGTGGCGCTCGACTCTCCCCGGGTGCAGATGGCTTCGCCGCTACCGCCATTGCTGGGGGATCCACCGGTGCAGTTGGTGGGGCGTTTGTCGTCGATGTTCCAGACGCGCCGTTGGGATGGGTTGCTGCCATTCACCTGGTCGATGGCGGACAGTTGGTCGAACAGGCCTGGGCTGGGGAAGTCGCTGCCCACCAGCGGCCACAACTTGGTTTGCAAGCTTGTGTTGCTGCTCCCCAGGGCGGAGCCGAGGGAGGAGGGATTGCAGGCCCCCGCCACGCCAAAGCGGGAGGCGCCGGCCGTATCGAGCAGCCATAGGGCTTTGCCGTCCCCCAAGATGGTGCTGGGGCCCAGGGCCATCGATTTGGCGGCGATCGCGCCCCAGTCGTCGTTGCTGCGGACCAGGCGTTTCAGGGCCAGAACCCTGGTCAGCAGGGATCGGGCCAGCACCGTTTGGTTGCTCCCGCTGCCCTGGGTGGCATAGCCCTCCACGGTGAAGGTGGCTTTGCTATCACCCGGGGAATAGCTATAGGAGCGCAGCCTGTAGCTGATGGCCACGCTGTCTGGGCGCCCATCACTGCGCAGGTTGGCTCCGTTGGAGAGGTCGCCTCCTTTCAGGATCGATTTGGTATCAGCTGTGAGGTTGAGCGGCGCGCAGGGCTGATCCATCAGCGGGCGAAGCGCTGTTTCCCCGAGATCCCATTGCCGCAATGGTGAACCCACCGGATCGAGTTGTTCGTCCTGGCTTAAACGCCAGAGGTAACTGATATCGCTGGTTTGGCTGTCGTTGAGTTTGGCAAGCACCCGGCTGAGGCCATTGCCTGAGGCCAACTCGGCGAGCTGCTTATAACTTTCGGCTGCACCGGCACTACGAAGCATCATTAACTTCACCAGCAATCCCGCGCTGGCCACCAGCAGCAAGGCGCCAATGATGAGGGCCACGGGCAAGGCCATTCCCTGCTCCTGGATTGGAGCAGCTTGACGGGAACGCCATGGTCGAATGTTGAGGCCCATGGGTGCCACCTAGGTGCACACGGGAGTGGCGGCGGCGGTGGTTCCGTTGCCCAATTTGAGATCAGAAATGCCTGTTTGGGTGTTCAAGCACGACTTGATATCCCATGTTGTCGAGCCACTTGCGATAGGCGTTCCGGTGAGGCTGAAGAGATTGCCGGAGCTGCTAACTGCGATCGTGTAATACCCGCCATTGGGGCTGGTAATCGATGGGAAGTTGGTGGTTCCGGTGTCTTTGGCGCCACCGTTGTTGGTGAGTATGGGGCTGATCCGCGCGAGGGAATTCCAGCCCGTTGGGTTGGCCACGAATTCTTCCCGATAGGCGCCGATGCTGGTTGCGATATTGGAAATTTGGTTGGCCACATCTTTTTGGCGGGTTGACTTGATCGAATTCATGTAATTGGGCAGGGCGATGGCACTCAGCATGCCGACAATCGCCACGCTGATCAGTAGTTCAATGAGAGTGAGACCCCCATTGGCTGGCTGCTTTTGAGCCGGTTGCTGGCAGGGGCAAAGTTTGGTGATTTGGGATCGACGGTGGCCCATGACGGGTAGCCTCGAGCTGGGTTTATGGCAGTGCAGAACAAGGCAGTGAAGGCCTATGGGTACTAATAGGTTGCCTCAATTTGAGCCTATTGTGCTGTCTGCGATGGATATTTTTGAATGATGATTGGATGCTGAGCGCCTCAGTGATCATTCAAGAGTTTGATTTGGGCCAGGATTTTCCTGGGCTACACTGCCTATTAAATTTTGCCTATCAAATTTCTAGGGGCATGGCCCCGGCCATGCCTTGGTGGTGGCGTGGCAGGGGCTTTATTCGTCTATCTAAATTATGAAGCTTTGGCAACATAGTTTATGTCGCCTGTGCCCGTTGTTACCGTGATTTCACAGACTGGTAGTGCTGCTGTCAGGTCGGCCGGTCCGCATTTTGCTCCTTCATTGCCTTCGGCGGGTTTTGTTTTGTAAACTATATCGCCCGTGGGAGGAGTTGTGATGGTGGCCGTAGGGGCGGCGTCGGTACAAGCCCTGGAAATAGTCAGTCCAGTATTTGTTTCTTGAGGATAAGTGCCCGCGAGGGCTTTGGGATAGGTGCCATCCACGATGATCGCGGTTGCGCATTCCTTGGCCAGGCCGGAGGCTTCACCCAGTTGGGTGTTGATTTTGGCTTTGTCCTTTAATCCCAGGAATCTTGGGAGGGCCACTGCGCTGAGGATGCCCACAATCACGATCACCACCATCAGCTCCACTAAGGTGAAGCCCTTGCTGTGGCGCATGCGTGCAAGGGGGCTGGCCCCGAAGCGCTGGTGGCGGACAAGATTGTTGACGGATTTGGTGTTGGCTTGGTTGCTCATGGTCTGTTGGGTCATGGTCAATCTCAGGGGATGTTCAACAGGGCAGCTAGGACACCTTGTTGTGTCTGTATGAACAGTATTGCTGCACATTTGCTGCAGTCATCACCTAATTGGGGGAGTTTTTGCGGAGCTTCCGATGAAGTCTTTCTGAGCAAACGCTGAGAGCTTTTTTGTGGGGGGCGTTGGAGGCGCCATTGGAGACGCCGTTGATGGCGTTGTTGGAGGCCTGTGATGGCATGGCTGGCCTAACCCCATAGCGTGGGCCCAGCCCCCATGGTTTGGATGCCCCCTCCCATCAGCTCGCCTTCGGCCCAAATCGGGCGCGCACGCCCGGGCCAGGTGGTCCGCTCGCTCTCGGGGCGGATGGCCCGCTGGGGCGTGGTGATCGTGGTGGCCTACGCCCTGGTGGCCGTGCTGACCCCGGTGCTGGTGCACGTGGGGTTGCTCAGCGATCCCAATGCCGGCCTGCAAAACCCCATCTATGCGCCGCCGTCCTTGGCCCACTGGTGTGGCACCGATCGCCTGGGCCGGGATGTGTGCGTGCGCACCTTGGCGGGCAGCGGTGTGGCCCTGCAGGTGGTGCTCCTGGCCCTCGGCATTGCGCTGGTGATTGGCGTACCGCTTGGAATGCTGAGTGGCTACATCGGTGGCTGGGTCGATCGGCTGCTCGTTTTGTTGATGGACACCCTTTACACCCTGCCGGTGCTGTTGCTGTCGGTGGTGTTGGCCTTTCTGCTGGGGCGGGGCATTCCCAACGCCGCAGCGGCCCTTTGCGTGGTGTACATCCCCCAATACTTCCGGGTGGTGCGCAACCAGTCGGCCCAGGTGAAGGCCGAGCTCTTCATTGAGGCGGCCCAATCCTTGGGCGCCGGCCCCCTGTGGATCCTGCGCCGCTACCTGTTCCGCAATGTGATCACCTCGGTGCCGGTGCTACTCACCCTCAACGCCGCCGATGCGGTGCTGGTGCTGGGGGGTTTGGGCTTTTTGGGCCTGGGCCTGCCGGAAACCATTCCGGAATGGGGCGGTGATCTGCAGCTGGCCCTGACGGCCTTGCCCACCGGCATCTGGTGGACAGCCCTCTATCCAGGTCTGGCGATGTTTGTTTTGGTTTTGGGGCTTTCGTTTTTAGGGGAAGGGCTGGAGCGTTGGTTAAGTGGTGGCAGTGGTGGTCGGGCCAGCACCTAGTGGTGGAAGGATCGGTTGGCCAACTGCCTAGCGGGTGCGCCAGACTTGGTTGGATGCTTTGGTGGCCATGCCCTGGTGGTTAGACGCGGTTTTGCTGGTTTCCGCAGCGTTGCTGTGGTTCTCCGGCAGCGCTGATCGCGATGACGTCTGGGGGTTGTTGCTGAAAATGCTGGCGGCAATAGCCCTGCTCGTGGTGCTGTTGGGTGGGCGCCAGATCCTGTTGGAAGGGCTCGCCCTTGCCCTTGCCCTGTGGCTTCCAAGCGCTAACAGCCGCCGCCTGCTCAGTAACGCAGCTTTACGGTCCGAGGTAGGACCTCGCTGATGGCGCCTTCCCCGTCGAGGGCTGGGTAGGGCCTCCCTTCCCGCCGGCACCAGGCCGCAACCTGGGGGTAGGCCCACTCAAACAGCAGGCTGTCGTAGCGCCCCGCCGGGATGCCCTCCCCCTGGGTGGGCACCACTCCTGCGGCTTCTCGCTGGCGGAGGGCTTCAAACAGCAAGGCTGCGGTGGCCACACTCACATTGAGCGATTGCACCATGCCGACCATCGGGATCACGATGGCCTGGTCCACCAGGCCGATGGCCCCATCGCTCAGGCCCCACTTTTCTGCTCCGAGCAGAAAGACGCTCGGGCCGGTGTAATCGCAGTGGCGGTAATCGACGGCATCCACCGAGAGGTGGGTGCCAAACAGGCGAAAGCCCTGGTCTTTGAGTTGGCGCATCACTTCTGGGGTGCTGCTGTGGCGGTGCAGGGGCACCCACTTTTCACTGCCCTTGGCCGTGCTGTTGAGGGTGGGCAGCCGTCCTGGCAGGCTCACCACATGGGCTTCCAGCACCCCCACCGCATCGCAGCTGCGCAGGATGGCCGAGAGGTTGTGGGGTTTGTCGACTTGCTCTAGGAGCACGCTGAGATCCCCCATGCGGCGGTTGAGCACGGCCTTGAGGCGCTCGAAGCGGCGGGGCAGCAGGGGCATGGGGAGGGAAACGCGCCTTTCGATCGGCGCAGCTTTGATCAGAGGGTATGGGATGCCGTGACCCAGATCCCCCCAGGCCAGCTGGCCACCTACTGCCAAATTGCGGATTGGATTGGGGCCTATGGCCGGGCCCGGCAGGTGGGTTGGGCGCTGGGGCGCCTGCCCTTGCCCTCAGCCGTGCCCTGGCAGCGGGTGGTGAATGCCCGCGGCCGCATCAGTTTCTCTGGCAGCCGCGAGGGGAGTGATTGGATCCAGCGGGACCTGTTGATCGCTGAGGGGATCCCGGTGGACTTGGAGGGGCGGCTGCCCTTGGGGCGCTATCTGTGGAGGCCAACCGCCTCGCCGTGATTGCCAGAGCCTGCTCCCAAGCCTGGTGAAAACCCTGCTCAAAACCCCGCACAAAACCTTGCCCCCGTTGGCCTGGCACCCCGCCAGCTGGCCTGGCAGGTGCTCCTGGCGGTGGGGGCTGGGGCCTACGCCGATGTGGCCCTGGAGCGGGAGTTGCAGCGCACCCCCATTGAGGGGCCTGATCGCGCCCTGGCCACCGAGTTGGCCTATGGGGCCATCCGCCAGCGGCGCCTGCTCGACGCTTGGCTGGACGCCCTCGGCAAGGTGCCGGCCCAGAAGCAGCCGCCCAAGTTGCGGTGGCTCTTGCACCTCGGCCTCTACCAGCTGCTGTTCAGCGACCGGGTGCCCGCCTCTGCCGCGGTGAGCACCACCGTGGAGTTGGCCAAGCGGGGCGGCTTGGGCCGGTTAGCCCCGGTGGCCAATGGCATGCTGCGCTCTGCCCTGCGGCGGAGGGAGGCTTTTGGCCCTGGCCCCTGGACCGGCCTGGAGCTGGCAGCTGATCCGCGCCAGACCTTTGGGGTGCGCCATTCCCTGCCCGATTGGTTGGCTGCCCTGGTGCTGGCGTGGCTGCCTGTGGAGCAGGCCGAGGCCTTTGGTTTGGCCTGCAACCAGCCGCCGAGCCTGGATCTGCGCGTTAATCCGCTCAAGGCCAGCCGCGACCAGCTTCAGGCCGAGTTATTGGCAGCTGGTGTTGAGGCCCAGGTGATCGAGGGCCTGCCCTTGGCCCTCAGCCTGGTGGGCCGCAGCGGCGATTTGCGCGGGTTGCCCGGCTACGCCGAGGGCCAATGGTGCGTGCAAGATCGCGCCGCCCAGCGGGTGGGCCTGTTGCTGGCCCCCCAGCCGGGTGAGCGGATCCTGGATGCCTGCGCAGCTCCGGGGGGCAAAAGCACCCATCTGGCTGAATTGATGGGTGACCAAGGCGAGATTTGGGCCATTGATCGTTCGGCGGCCCGGCTGCGGCGGGTGGAGATCAATGGGGCCCGCTTGGGTTTGCAATCCATCCAGGTCCTGGCGGCCGATGCCAGTGGTTTGGCCGAGGCCAAACCCGAGTGGTGCTCCAGTTTTGATCGCATCCTGTTGGATGCCCCCTGCTCTGGTTTGGGCACCCTGGCCCGCCATGCTGATGCCCGCTGGCGCATGGCCCCAGGGGCCATCGAGGAGCTCGCGGTTTTGCAGCAGCAGTTGCTCGCAGGCCTGTTGCCCCTGCTCAAGCCCGGTGGCCAGTTGGTGTATGCCACCTGCACGGTGCACCCAGCCGAAAATGGTGCCTTGATTGAGCACTTTTTGGCCCAACACCCGCTCTGGCAGCTGGCAGAGAGCTGGCAGTGTTGGCCCGGATCCCAGGGGGGCGATGGCTTTTTTGCTGCCTTGCTGCAAGCCCCCTGATCGGGCCGTTAAGGCTCGGGGGGGCCGGCCACGGGCGGTGGCGGCATGCTGGGTTGATTCGCCGGTGCGGCGGCGCGGGGCCTGCTGGCTGGCTGACGGATCACTGGTTGACGGATGGGTTCAGATTGGGGGTAAGCAGGCTGACGGATCACTGGCTGACGGATGGGTTCCGGCTGGGGCACGATCACCGCTGGCCCATCGCTGGGGGTTCCCTCGGGGATCGGGGCGTAGGGGATTGCGGCCGGCGCTTCAGCGGGGTACCTGTCGCGACGGGGGTACGTCTCCGGAGAGGCCGTTCGGGTTGGGGGCTTTGTTTTGTCGCTGTTGTAAGTGGTGGTAAGCACTGGCCGCGGCGGGAACTGGCGCGTTGGCAGGGTTTTGGTGATCGGCTCCATGAAGGCCCGCCAGGCATAGGTGGCAATCACGCTGGTGCTGTCCGTGGTGCGGCTGTCGTCGTAGCCCAGCCATACGCCGGTGGTGAGCTGGGGAATGGAGCCGATGAACCAGAGGTCCCGTCCCCCTTCCGAGGTGCCAGTTTTGCCGGCCACGGGCTGATTCGGCAGGGCCGCCCCGCCGCCGGTTCCGTTTTTGACCACCTGCTGGAGCATCCAGAGCATGGTGTTGGCGATGTCGCCATCAACGGCGCGGCGGCCCCGATCGCCATCCACCCGCCGACTCCAGAGCAGTTCGCCATTGGGGCCAAGGATCTCCTCAAATGGCGTGGCTGGTACATAGATGCCGCTGTTGTTGATGGCGGCATAGGCGGAGGTCATGTCGAGCAGGGTTTGCTCGTAGGCACCAATGGCAAGCGGATAAAAGCGGCCGAGCTCCCGGGTGAGCCCAATGCCCAAACTTTTGGAAGTTTCAATCACCTTGTCGAAGCCCAGTTCCTGCAGTAGGCCTACCGCCACGGTGTTGAGTGAGTTCTGGATCGCCCCCACCAGGGTGATCGCGCCGAGATAGCGGTTGCCGAAGTTGAGTGGGCAGTAACCGGCAAAGCAGCGGGGTTGATCCACCACAATTCGCTCGGGGCGCATGCCCTCTTTGAGGGCGGTGAGGTAGACAAACAACTTGAAGGTGGATCCTGGAGAGCGCACGGCATCCACGGTGCGGTTGAACTGGCTCTTGGCAAAGTCCTTACCTCCCACCATCGCCCGCACCAGGCCGGTGCCAGGCTCCATCGCCACCAGGGCCCCCTCCATCTCGCCAGGGGCGTAGGTGTTGATCGCTTTCTGGGCTTGGGTTTGCCAGGCGAGATTCAAGCTGCTTTTCACAATGAGACCGCCCACTTCCAGTTGCTCCTTACTGAGCACCTTGGGCAGTTCCTGCTGGACCCAGCTCGTGAAATAGGGCGCCTGGCTGAGGAAGTACTTGGGTTCGGCTGGTTTGAGCGCCAGCGGAGTGCCATTGGCCTTTGCCTGCTCCGCAGCACTGATAAAACCCGCTTCCGCCATGCGCCGCAGCACAATGGCGCGGCGTTGGAGGGCCAGATCCGGGTTCACCAGCGGGGAATACACCGAGGGGGCTGGTGGTAGGCCAGCGATCAGGGCTGCTTCGCTGAGGGTGAGTTGGGCTGGGGTTTTGGAGAAGTAGATCCAGGCCGCATCGGCCACCCCATAGGCGCTGGAGCCGAGATACACCACATTGAGGTACTCGGTGAGGATCTGCTGCTTGCTGAGCTGGCGCTCTAGTTTTCCTGCGAGGGCCACTTCCGCCACTTTGCGGAGCACGGTGCGGTCTTGGCTCAGGAAAACAGTTCGGGCCAGCTGCTGGGTAATGGTGCTGCCCCCTTCCTCCACGGAGTGCCTGGTGATATTGCGCACCATGGCCCGGCCAATGCCCACCGGGTCGATGCCCTTGTGTTGGTAGAAACGACGATCTTCCGCGGCAATAAACGCCCGCTCAACCAGGGGCGGCATGGAACCTGCGGTGAGTTTCTCGCGGGTTGCAGGTCCGATTTTTTGAACCACCTGGCCGTCGGCCGAGAGGATGGTGAGGGTGCCCGGTCGGTTGAAGGCACTAATCCCGCGGGCGTCGGGAAGGAAATGGTCGAAACCGGCAATGAGAGCCCCTTGGCCGAAAGCAAATCCACTGCCGATGGCGGCGGCCAGCAGGCCACTGCGGATCAGATGGTTCCGACGCTGACTCACATCACGCCACCAAGCCACTGTGACCAATGGCCAAGGCGGTGACCAGCATCCCCAAGACCAGGAACGGCTGGGCACTGGCCTGGTATTTGACGTCGAAGGCCACCGGATCGCGCAGCAGCCAAATGTCCTGGAAGGTCATTTGGGGCACAATCAGCAGGACTAGCAGAACGGCTGAAAAGTGCTGGCCGATGGCGATCAAGACGGCCACCATGGCCAGTTGAAACCCATCGATCATCCCGGCGCTGATCCAGCTGGCCTTTTCGATGCCAAAAGCGACCGGGAGGGATTGCAGGCCCATGGCCCGATCCCCTTCCACGCTTTTGAAATCATTCACCACGGCAATGCCCAGCCCCGCCAACGAGTAGGCCAGGGTGAGGATGGCGGTGGTCCAGGTGAGGTGGCCAAACAGGGCTTGGCCTGCCCACCAAGGCAAGGCGATGTAGCTGGCCCCGAGGGCATAGTTACCGAGCCAGCCGTTTTGCTTGAGCTTCAGGGGTGGTGCCGAATAGATGAAGCTCACGAACGAGCCGCCAAGGGCAAGAAGCAACAGCACCGGTGTGGTGTGGCCTGCCCACAGATCCAGGCCGTAGGCCACGCCGAGGCCAGCCAGCAGCAACACCCAGATTTGGAGCTTCACCTGCCAAAGGGGAATGGCTCCCGATGGGATAGGCCGATAGGGCTCGTTGATCGCGTCGATCTCGCGGTCGTAGTAATCGTTGATGGTTTGGGTGTAGCCGGCTAGCAGGGGCCCACTCATCACCATGCAGGCGATCGAAGCGCCCACTTCAGGCAGGGTCCAGTGGAAGTTTCCCGAGGCGGCGGCACCACAGAGAACCCCCCAGATCAGGGGTATCCAGGTCACCGGCTTCATCAGTTGAAGCCGGATTTTCCAGATGTTGCTGGTGCCGCTGGCACCTTTCATCCCCAGAAGCTGGCGGGCACCGCCGCCGCTACTCGCCTCAGGATTCGGGCTGTTGGTCAACGCAGGGACTCAGGCGAGGGCGATTTCGTCTTCGAAAAACCAGGCTTGCTGGCCATTGGCCAGTTGCACGACAACGCCAATGCCTTTGCCATCGACGGTGCGGAAACCGGTCACGGTGCAGATGGGATCAGCCTTGAGGGCTTCCACCATCTCGGCGGAAATGCGGTCCCGAACTCGGGTGATCCGCACGATGGAGCCAACGTTCACGGAACCCGTGGTGGCAGCCTGGGACATGGCTGGCGCAACTGGAAAGTGGCGCAACACTAACAGTGAGCTCATGGTTGCCAAACGGATCATTCCCTGTCTCGACGTTGCCGACGGGCGGGTGGTGAAAGGGGTCAATTTTGTGGGCCTGCGCGATGCCGGCGACCCCGTGGAACTGGCTTGCCGCTACAGCGCCTCCGGGGCCGATGAACTGGTGTTCCTGGATATCGCCGCCAGCCATCAAGGCCGCTCCACCTTGGTGGACCTGGTGCGCCGCACCGCTGAAGCCGTGACCATCCCCTTCACCGTGGGCGGTGGCATCAGCAGCGTGGAGGGCATCACAGCCTTGCTGCGGGCTGGTGCCGACAAGGTGAGCCTGAATTCCTCTGCCGTCCGGGATCCGGAGTTGGTGTCGCGGGGGGCCCAGCGTTTTGGCTGTCAGTGCATCGTGGTGGCCATTGATGCCCGCCGCCGGGAGGGGGCTTCCCCTGGCTGGGATGTTTATGTCCAGGGTGGCCGCGACAACACCGGTCTCGATGCGGTGGCCTGGGCCCGCCAGGTGGTGGAGCTGGGTGCAGGCGAGATCCTGCTCACCTCCATGGATGGCGATGGCACCCAGGCTGGCTATGAGCTCAACCTCACCCGGGCGGTTGCTGAAGCGGTGGACGTGCCGGTGATTGCCTCCGGCGGCGCCGGCTGCATCGACCACATCGCCCGGGCCCTCGAAATGGGCCCCCAGGGGGGCAACGCTTCAGCGGCCCTGTTGGCTTCTTTGCTGCACGACGGTGTGCTCACCGTGGGCGAGATCAAGGCCGATCTCTTGGCCCGGGGCCTATCGATTCGCCCCGTGATGGCGCCAACCGGCGGGGGCTAGGGATCTCGCGACCCTGTGTCATCACTCGTTACATTGAGTCAGTGACAGCCCTGCACGCCCTACCCCCAGCTGCTTTGACGGCCATCGGCCTGCTGATGGTTGTGGCTGTTGTGGCGCTGGTGGCCTGGGCCTTGCAGCTGATGCAAGCCGCCACAGATAGCAAGGAGTTTTCTTTGATGTTGGCGGGCTGCATGGTTTGCTCCGCCGCGGTTGGGTTGGCCACCGTGATGGTGCTCACCTTGACCAGCCCCGATCGACTCGAGGCCCGGGGTTTGATGGCTGCCCTTGAAAACGAGGCTGGGATCAGCCTCGATTCCATTGTGTTGCCTTGGGATGGGGAGCTTTAAGCCCGGCGATCCGGCCGCCGTCGAGGCGCTGTTCGACCAGATTGCCCCCCGCTACGACCAGCTCAACGACCTGCTTAGCCTGGGCCTGCACAGGCTTTGGAAACGCCAGGCGGTCGCTTGGTTGCGACCCAGGCCAGGCCAGATGCTTCTTGACCTGTGCTGCGGCACCGGCGATCTGGCCCTGGTGCTGGCCCCCAAGGTGCGGCCAGGGGGGAAGGTGCTGGGCATCGATGCGGCCGGGGCGCCCTTGCAGGTGGCTGCTGCGCGCTCTGCCCGCCAGAGCTGGCTCAACATCCATTGGCAGCAGGGGGATGCCCTCGCTACGGGCCTGCCTGCAGCCAGTGTTGATGGGGCCGTGATGGCCTACGGCCTGCGCAATTTGGCCGATCCAGGCCAGGGCCTCCGCGAGCTGCGGCGCCTGCTCAAGCCCGGGGGCCGGGCGGCAGTGCTCGATTTCAACCGGCCCGATCCTGGCCGCGAAGGCTCCGAGCTCACGGCCAGCTTCCAAAGGTTTTACTTGCGCCGTTTGGTGGTGCCGGTGGCCGAGCGCTTCGGCGCCCGCGAGAATTACGCCTACCTGGAGGCCAGCCTGGAGCGGTTCCCCACGGGGGCGGCCCAGCAGCACCTGGCTAGGTCGGCTGGCTTTTGCCACAGCCAGCACCGGCTCCTGGCGGGAGGTCTGATGGGGCTTTTGGAGCTGGTGGCCTGAGCGTCAGAATGGCTGGGACAGAAGGCCCAGCCCGCTCCGTGCACTTCCAGGACATTGTCGCCACCCTCAATCGCTTTTGGGCTGACCAGGGCTGCCTGATCCTCCAGCCCTACGACACCGAGAAGGGGGCAGGCACGATGAGCCCCCACACGGTGCTGCGTGCCATTGGCCCGGAGCCTTGGGCGGTGGCCTATCCGGAGCCCTGCCGCAGGCCCACCGATGGCCGCTATGGCGATAACCCCAACCGGGCCCAGCATTATTTCCAATATCAGGTGCTGATCAAGCCATCCCCCGATGGCATCCAGGAGACCTACCTGGCTTCGCTGGAGGCCCTGGGCATCCGCGCCAAGGACCACGACATTCGCTTCGTCGAAGACAACTGGGAATCGCCAACCTTGGGGGCCTGGGGGGTCGGTTGGGAGGTGTGGCTCGATGGCATGGAGGTGACCCAGTTCACCTATTTCCAGCAGTGTGGTGGCATCGATTGCCGGCCGGTATCGATCGAAATCACCTACGGCCTCGAGCGCTTGGCCATGTATCTGCAAGATGTGGAAAGCATCTGGGATCTGTCGTGGGATGGTCGCAGGAGCTACGGCGATATCTGGCTGCCGTTTGAGAAGGGCCACTGCACCTACAACTTCGAAGCCTCCAATCCCGAGCGCCTAAACCAGTTGTTCGCCCTGTATGAGGCGGAGGCGGCGGATCTGGTGGCCAAGAAACTCCCCGCACCTGCCCTGGATTTTGTGCTCAAGTGCAGCCACACCTTCAACCTGCTTGAGGCCCGCGGCGTGATCTCGGTGACCGAGCGCACCGCCACCATTGGCCGCATCCGCAACCTCGCCCGCCAGGTGGCGGAAGCCTGGTTGGCCGAACGGCGGGTGCTGGGATTCCCGTTGATGGATGCGGACAAACGCCAAGCCTGGTTTGACGCCCATCCCGAGGAGGCTGGCTGATTGGGGCCCGGTGGGAACCCTGGAGGGCTGATGCGTCCAGGGTGCGGAGATGGCAGAAAGGCTGGCGGGCCTGGGGATACCTCGGTGGATCTGGCCCCTCGTCTTGGGGTCGATGCTGCTGCGCATGGTGTTTGTTGCCGCGACCCCTCCCCATCCAAGCGCTGGGGATCCGGCCCTGTTGCTGCCTGAGGCCAGCGGTTCGCTGCCGATCAGCCTGGAGGGCAGGTTGCTGGCCGATCCTTCCCCGATTGGCACCGGGAAGATCATTGGGAGTGGCACGGGCCAGGCTTGCCGGGCCTTACTCCAGTTGCCGAGCGGGCGCACGGAGTTGCGTTTTCGCCTCTGTCCCGAGCTGCAGCAGGGCTGGCACGTGCGCGCGACGGGGCAGTTGAAGCGTCCCCAGCCCTCGCCCCATCCGCTGCTGGCGGCACCGGCGGAACGCCTGGCCCGCCAGGGGGTTTTTAGTCAGCTGCAGGTGGAGGAGCTCCAGGTGTTGGGCCGGCTGGCAACGCCTATTGCTGATTTGCGTCGGCGCATGGCGGCCACGTTGCTGGAGCAGGCGGGGGCAGCGCGCGGAGGGGTTTTGGCCGCTTTGGTGCTGGGGAGTGCCGTGGTGCCGGTGCCGCTGGAGGTGCGGGATGCCTTTCGCGCCGCCGGGCTGTCCCATGCCTTGGCCGCTAGTGGTTTTCACCTCAGCGTGTTGCTCGGGGCGGTGATGCCCTTGGGCCGAAGGCTGGGGCGGCCCTTGCGCCTGGCCTTGGCGTTTGGAGCGATGGGGCTGTTTGTGCTCTTGGCGGGGCCCCAGCCTTCGGTGCTGCGGGCTGTGTTGATGGGCGCCATCGCCCTGGTGATCTTGGAGGGGGGGTGGCGAGCCAAGCCCATTGGGATCCTTGTGGCCAGTGTGGTGGCCCTGCTGCTGGTGGTTCCGGGCTGGCTGTTGGATGTGGGGTTTCAGCTCAGCGTGATGGCCACCGCTGGCTTGATGGTGTCGGCCAGGCCGCTGGAGCAGGCCCTACGTAATCGCCTGCCCAAGCTTGTGCCGGGTTGGTTTGCGGGAGCCTTGGCCGTTCCCTTGGCGGCATCGTTGTGGACGCTGCCCCTGCAGCTGCTGCATTTCGGCGTGGTGCCGAGCTATGCGGTGCCGGCCAATCTGGTGGTGACTCCCCTGCTCACCCCCATCACCCTGGGGGCCATGGTCCTGGCCTGCCTGGCGGTGCTAGTGCCGCCCCTGGTGCCCCTGCTCTCCGCCCCGGTGGCCTGGCTTTGTGGGGTGCTGTTGGCGGTGGTGCGCTGGTTTGCCGGTTTGCCGATGGCCCAATGGCAACTGGGGAAAGCCTCGCCGGGGTTGGTGCTGTTGTTTTCCCTTGCGCTGGCGGCCTTGGTGCTGCCTGGTTTTGCCCCGCGATGGCGGCGCCTGGGCCAGGCCCTACTGGCCTTGGTGATGGCTTTGCACCTCGGCTCGCTCTGCTCTGATCGCTTGTTATTGGTGCACCAGGGGAGGCTCGATGTGCTGGTGGCGCGCCACCAGGGTCGGGGGGCCTTGGTGAGTTTGCAAGGGGATGGCTTCAGCTGCCAGGCGGCCCAGAACTTGGCCAAAGGCCTGGGGCTGCAGCGATTGGATTGGTCCCTCGTGCTCGATCCCGTGCCCCCAACCAATCCCGATTGTTGGCACCAGAACACGGCCATCGTGCTGACATCGGGGGAGGGCACTCGGCCCTTGGAGCCGGGGGAAACCCTGGCAAGTCCTGGGCTCGCGGCGGCGGCTGTAGCGAGCGACAGCCGGGGCGTGCAGCTGCAGATTGGCCGGGCCCAATGGTTGTTGTTACCTGATCGCCAGGCGCTCTGGAGTTGGCGCGACCAACGCGATCAGCCCATGGCAAGGCCGACGTGGGATGGGGTTTGGCTGGGCTTTCGGCCGGGCCCTCGGGAGAGCGAGTGGCTGGAGGGTGAGTTGCTCCAGCGTCAGGGGGCAAAGCGGGTATGGCTGAGCGGGGATCCGCCACGCCATTGGCCCAGACCATGGGCTGCCAGCGGAGCCAGTGGATCCCTGGAAGCTGGCTTGGCCTAGTGGATCCTTAAAGTGTCGTTGGCCCAAGGGCTGCTCCTGCCCTGCGGCGAGCTTGGAGAGGTGGCTGAGTGGTCGAAAGCGAACGACTCGAAATCGTTTGAAGGGAAACCTTCCGTGGGTTCGAATCCCACCCTCTCCGTTCTAAGTCAATCCTGAGACGGTTCAGACCGTCCAGGATTGTCTCTGTGACTGGGTTTCTGGGTAGATCGCTGTCTCATGAGGGCGCCACCGATGCCATCAGATCCAGATCTTTTATGTGAGAGATTATGTGAGATGAAAAGCAGTTTTATGTGAGATAGAATCGTTATGTGAGATGGGTCTTGGAGATGTCTAAACCGCTGACTGACGCTCAAATCCGCGCTTTGCCTGCCATTCCCAAGGGAGGGAAAAAAACCTCGGATACCTGCGGAAACGGTTTGTATCTGGTCAATGAACCAGTGGTGGGCAACGACCCCTGCAGGCGCTTCGTCCACAAATATGTCCAGAAACTGCCGAATGGCGTCCGCAAGCAACCTGAACTCTCCCTAGGCACCTATGGCAAAGGAGGAGGGCGTCTGACGCTGGTACAAGCGCGTCAGAAAGTCCTGGAGTTCAAGGAATGGCGCAAAGGAATTGGACTGGATGCCCACCACGATCAGTGGTTGGCGCTGAACCGCCCAAAAGACACGCTTTCTGCTCCGACTCTCAAGCAAGTTTGCGATGCCTGGTTGGCGTCACCCTCACGACAAAAAAAAGCGCCGAGCACTCAGAAAGAGTGCCAGCGCCATCTTGAAAATCATGTCCTCAAGGTGATTTCTGCCGATCTGCCGATCAAGGATCTGGAATGGGACTCTGGCGATGCAAGCGGAGGTCGGCAACTGGTTCGGCAAGTGCGAGAAGTCATCGATGCAAGGAACTCGCATGACATGGCGAACAGGGTGATCCGAACACTTGGACAGGTTTGTGACTATGCCATCGAAAAAGGTTGGATGACTCGGGGACAAAACCCTTGCACGATTTCGCCTGATGATCGGGCACTGCACCAACCGAAGGGCAATCCAACGCTATCTGAGGAGCAGGTGCCCCAATTCTTCAAGGACTTAAGCGATTACGCCAAAGGTCAGTTTGATTTGGTTGCAATTGCGCTCAAGATGCACCTTTTGCTCTGTACAAGACCTGGTGCTCTGGTTGCCATTGAGTGGTCTTGGATTGATGAAAAAGATTCCCTCATCACAATTCCGGGCAATACACCAGGTCTGAAACGCCCTGCTGACCAAAAGGATATTGACCATTTGATTCCTATCACAGATCCAACCTGTGAAATTCTTGATTTACTCAAAAAAATAAACGGGAAAAGGAAGCATGTTTTTCATAGTCAAAGAGGCAAAGAATTTTCCCATCTCAACCCCTCTGCCCTGAATAATTTCCTTAAGGAACAACTTGCTCTCAAGGGAGTGCTGACTGCTCAAGGATGGAGAGATGTCGTTCAAACTGTCGCGCAAGATGTCTTGAAGTATCCATGGGAAGTGCCTGACAGACAACTTGGACACCTGCCTCATAAGAAAGGCGTCCGTGGGCATTACGATAATTCTGAACGCCTTGATGAAAGGCGTGACTTCATGCGCGATTGGAGCAACTGGTGCGTCAATCAGGGACTGGTTATTCCTTGATGAGTTACGCCAAATCCTTAGATCGCTGAGTAGTTTATCTCGTTGTTAATAGTTTTCCTTCACACCAATCTATGACTTCCTGGCGTGACCAGCGCACTTGACGATTGCCAACGGAGATCTGAACGGGGAAATCACCTTCGTTGATCATCCTGTAAATTGATGAACGCGATATCGAGGTCAACTTGGTGACATCGTTGATCCGCAGAAAAATTGGTTCCATAATTTAAGTTGTATTGATAACTGCTTGAATATTATACCCTTATTTTGGTTGGATGTCAAATAGTTCCAGGGAATCGTTGGCATGAGTTTTTTCTTTATATGTAATCCATCCCTTTAATCAGAATGGGATGACTTCAGCAGAAATGCCCCAATGAACCTACATGCGCTTCATTAAAGAAGAAGCAACTGCCAAGAGGGCACGGGCACAGAATCGACGAGGCGATTGGTCGATGCTGAAGCGGGTTGTGGTGTAGGCATAAAAAAGAGGGGTGTTACCCCCTCGCTGCTGCAACCTGCTCAGCAATCCATTTTTCAATATCTGATTGCACCCAAACCACAAGGCGTGGTCCAAGTGGTATTTCTGTGGGAAACGTGCCCGCAGAAATGCGGGCATAAATCGTGGACTTGGTGAGTCAAGCGGCTTGCCTTTTCAGCAACAATGCTAGGATTACTTAATTTAAGAATTAAAATAAATTAGGTCAGTCTATTTTCCAGTACGGAGCAGGGGTAAAAGGAACGTTCTGATTATAAAGTTGACGAGAGTGCGAATGCACAAGACATTCAGCCCCCTGAAGGTATGCAATACAATCATCGCTGCCATCAAGGATCTCTCTAAATCCGTCCGCGTATTCCAAGAACCATTGAAGGGCAGAATTAGGATCCTCTAAAACTGCAAAGACAAGACTAACCAAGCGTTCGTCTTCTTCCGCAATGCTGGGTCCAGCAACTTTGAAAACATGCTCATAACGCACTTTCGGACCCATTTCAATTCCCAACTTAGCGTATTCAGTTTGAAGATCAATAGTCATGGTTAATTTACTGTAGAAAAGTTCCACTACAAAGCGGCGGGTAAGCGCTCAATATGTTTTGCAAAAGCAGCGAGGTTTATCCCGCGGTTTCGTGGATCAGCAGGCGCCGATCCCTCAACTGAAACTAATATACTTCCTCTGCGCGTTCTGCGTTGCACCGGTGTGCCAGTTTCCTCAATGGCACATCCTCTGCGCGTTCCTGTGTTATGGTCTATGCATGATTGACCTGCCACCCTGTCCGACCACAAAAGAACTTGCTGACCGCCTCACTGCTCCACTGGGTTCCAGAGATCGATTTGGCAGGGATGGTGCTGCGGTTCTCGTGACTGCTGGTCTGGTTGCTGCTGCTAATGCCTCCTGGGACAAGAGGACCATCGGCACCTTTCAGGACAACCAGAAACTGCACCCCAAGGTCTGGGACAAGTTGGTTGCCATTCACAAGGACCAGCGCCTCCTTCCCATCAAGGACCTTCTCCCTGCCTCCTACACCGCGCTCTATGCCCTGGTGGTGATGAAGGATGAGGAAATGAAGGTGGCAGAAGCAGAAGGGGTTATCAAGTCCAATGCCTCAAGTCGCTCCCTACTGGACTGGACCAAGGCATACCGCCTCAAGGGAACAGGCATTGAGCAGGAGATGCCCCTGACCCTGGTCCTCAAGGAAGACCTGACTGCAGAACGGCAACAGGACTTGCTCAGTGCCCTGAAGGAAATTGCCCTCCAGTACGGGGCAGAGGTCCGTGAAGGCAAAGGAGGTCTCAAGCAGGCAGAGGTCAAGGCAGAGACACGGAAGGCACTCGCTCAGCAGATCGAGGAGGACCTTATGCGCCTGCTGGGTCCTGTGGTCCTCAGTGCTCCAGAAGACCTCAAGTCGAAGTTTGAGGTCCGTAGTGCTGCTGATTTGATTGATGGACGCCGTGATGCCTTTACGGGATTCCTGCAAGTGCTTGAGGGCAGGGTGCAAGAAGTTTTCTGGCGGGAGCACGGTCGTTCCTACTGCCTCAAGATTGCCCGTGACTTCAATTTGACGGAATCAAGGGCAGAGCGGTATCAGTTAAAGGATCGGATCAGTAAGGCAACTGAGAAGTGGAAGGATCAGATCCCTGGATTTGAGGAAATGACGGAACAGGTATTGAGTAAATATGTGGTTTAAAGTTCTGCAAGTACCAAGCAATCTAGCAAAGTGTTATTCTGCTAATTCAGTCAGGAGATATCAGTAATCAATGGAATCAATGATTGAATCAATCTTGCGGTCATAGTCTCTGTCAATTTCATTCATCGCATCATTCCACTCCTTAATCCTCCTTGTATTCTCTTCAGAGTCTTTACCCCACAAAACTGTATCCCCCTTCCCAATACTTGCCATATACTCTTCAATGTGAAAGTGATAATCCAAGGCAACAGCAAACCACTCATCAGATTTCCATCCAACCGATTTCTCAAGGGTGCTATCCCAGTAAGCCCCTGATACCCCATATCCAAATGAGGTATGCCGTTGCATCTTCATCTCATCTCTCTCTTTCTTGAGGGCATCAACCTTTGATTGCATTTCTAGAACTCTATCTCTGGTTGACTGACCCCACTTATAAATCATATCAATATCCTGGCAGTCTTTATACTTGTCTACCACTTCCCAGGTCTGAGGATCATTATGTGAATAGGAGGTGACACGATACTTTTTTTCAATCAAGTCTTTTCGTGTTTCCCAGGTCTTGGTCTTAGATTGAAGTTCTTTTAAGTCATTATATTGCTGACTATCAGTCATTCCCTTCTCTTCCATTTTTTCCAACCTTGCTTCGTCAGAAAACTTAAAAGTATAGTTCTGAGTCTCCAACTCCAGGTCTTCCCAGTTCGTTTCGCCATTGTCTGGAATCCCTGCTTCTTTCCAAGCAGCAAACATTTCAGAAGATTCCCATTTTCGCAAATCGTCTCTTCTGATCTGGTAGTCATTAATCTCCGTCATTAGGAGTTCCGAAAACTTATCTCTTGCTGTCTGCCAAAGAGTCTGGGATTTATCTATAGCATTCTGAATCTTCTCATCCTCTTCCTCAATGGAAGAACTGCCGAACACGTAAATTCTATTGTCTTCAATCCATCCACCAGCATCCCCAGTGAACTCTAGTGCCTCACCTTTGTATGAGATGTCTCCATCGGAAATCTTGAAGAACTCTCCACTAAATGGTTCATCCAGTTCCGTCTTCAGGTAGAAATGTGCTCTTTTTGCAAAAGAGTTCTTGACAATGCAGAAGGAACTTTTCTTTACGTCCTCCTCAAAAAAATCATCAAAGTCAACCCAGTCACAATCAAGAATCTCATAGGCACCATCATTAATAGCGTCCTCATCACTCTTTGTGTATGTGACCTGAAGTCTGCCCTCTGGATGGAGCATTCTCGCAGCATTGTCATAACCACATTCACCCCAGAGTTCATCTGCTATTTCTTCTCTTTCTTCATAAGTCCTGGAGTTGTGTAGTCGTTCCACAAGTCCCTGCACCTTTTCATTGTCCTCAAAGCGCTCATCAAAGTCAGCATTACCCTTGAGGACTTGATATTCAAATGAACCTGTGGTGAACTCAATCGTGACTGGCATTCCTACTAAAATGTGTACCGTGTCACCACTTTAGTTCAATAACCAACTTTCTCCAAGTCCTTCATCCACCCACCTGCATACATCCCAGTAATAACGTTGTGAATCTGGACTGACAGTTGAGCAGGATACTTGGTATGGGGCATCCGAATCAACCCATCAGGTGTGATGCTGATGATGTATTGCCTGGTGCCCTTCTCAAAAAAGAACGCGCGTACCACCTGGTCAAACTCCTCATCCCAGAGGTCTTCTGTCTTGGTCAATTCATAATCAGCAATGAGTTCTTCAAATTTTAGAGTCATCTGAATCAATAGACGCAGGTCTTCCTCAATCTTCTGGTAGTAGGTTTCTTCGTCGTAATCGCTCTTCTTCATCGTCTTGGGTTTATAGGACTTTCTTAGCCTTCAGGTGGTCATAAAACTGCTGTATCGCCAACACAATGACCGAAGCTTCATCAGGAAACTCATTGGCACCTGTGATCGGACTTTTGACCTTTCGTTTGATCTCATGAATTTGTGATCTGGTCTTGCTGTTCATTGGATTGCTGCTGGTAGTAGGACTGGATCTTGAGTTCCATGAGGCACCGTTGCTGAGTGTCCATTTCAATCAAAAGGTACTGGTAAGTCTCAGGCAAGTAGTGATCCAGAGAATCCAGTTGCTGTTGCAGAAAGGCGATCTTGGATTCAAGGCGTTGGCGATCAGAGGAATGGTGACTCATTGGATTTCATTGGCGTGAGCGGGATACTCACATAGAGAAAATGCCTGATTGACGGCATCCCAGAGATCGTCTTCATTGCTCCAACCAATTTTTGTGATAGTTTCTGGACTAAGAGTTTCGATCCAATCGGCAACCTGGTCATACGAATGTGGATTGAAGGGATTGTTTTGCTGTTCAGGATTAAACTCATCAGCAAAGTTCATAATGACACCATCTTGTGCTTCTCGTACCACCTGTAGTGAGTTAGGAGGAAGTGAAGCGTTCCAGTTCTGGAGCGCCTGAGGTTCCTGGAGAGTTCATCAAATTCCTCAAGCGTGTCCTGGTGTTTGGTGCCGAAGAACAGGTTGATTGTTTTAGCGTCTTCTGGATAGGTTCTAGTGCTCATAAAATCGTTACTGTAGGTGTACTATTTAGTCTTTGTATTGAAGATCAGGTCTGAATTTCTGTAGTCCAAAACCAGATCTGTATCCTGATGGTGCTTGAACTTGTGGTAGTCCTTTAGGTTATAAAAAGCGTGGTGGTCATAGTTCCACTCCTTGATCTTGAGTGCTGGATCTTGTTTACGATTGAGGTGCCTGAAGCATCTAAACTTTGGCGCTACCTTTTTTTGAATGATCCATTCCAATTGGGTTATTGATGATCCAAAGGGTGCGGGAAGTGCCTCTAGGTGAAGGTTGGAATGCCAGATGATGTTCCCATTGGGATCTAGTGACTTCTCATGAAACCAGACCATTTTAATTCGTTTCTCTGGGGGTGGTAACTGATGCAGGTGACACCTATAAATCGCAGGTAGAAACTTGTTCCTGAAGTGCCGAGCGTGACCTTGTGTGGTTGCAAAATCCTTAGGTGCTGGAGTCCATTGAATCACCAGAAACCAGGAGGGAGGATGCTGGTTCCATTGGTGCTTTATGGATTTCTTGATCTCCTTATAGAGCGCAGTTGATCTTGATTGATTTCCTCCCTTCGGTCGGAAATCTGCTTCACTTCGTTCAGCAGATCCTTTTGGTTTGATTGATAGCATCGTTTGAGTCATATTAGTTTTACTTATAAGGTTGATATGAGGTCTTTTCTTCTTTGGAGTTGCTCAGAGGTTCTTTGAAGTGCTCTCGGTAGGAGAGGGATTCAAGTTGCTCTGAATCAGATTGAAGTTAGTCTTAATTTTATACACTCCTTGTCCCTCAAGGATTGGATACTCCCTTGCTAATCAGTATGTGTTACGCGACTTATTGATCTGCCTCTGCGATCACCAGTAACGAGTAAGTTTTCATTGCCTTACTATATAGCGTTTCTGATTTTTTGAAGAGTTCTTCTGATATGGCGCAGACTTAACTTGCGAATTACAAAGTGCATATCAATTAAAAAGATACTTTCTTGGATTCTTCTGAATTACTGAAGAGTATCTCTCTATAAGAATTTTGGATTCTCAAGGGAGCATAGTGTTAATGCCTTTCAGGCATTGCCTTCTGCATCTCTGTGTTTTGCCTTTAAGTATTTGGTTCCTAAGGGTCTTAGAGTATCTTAGAGCTCTTTAAGTGCTCAGTCCTTATCTTTATCCGGAACAAACCTATTCTAATGCCAAAATGAGATATTGTCAAGTAGTTAGAATGGAGAATATGTGCTATAATGAATGCAGAAAGATTATCAATGGAATCAAGATTGAATCATTATGGAATCACCAATTGATCAAAGATATCGACTGCTGTTGTTAGAGCATTATTTGGATAGCGCTTCTGAAGTCCCTTCTTATGGTGGAGCAAAGAAGTGGGTATTTGTTTGTCCATTCTGTGGATTACTAGGACGCACGGAAGGCAAGAAGACTCATAAGAAGGCAGCACTGCTGTGGAACGCTCAGCAGCACTCCTGGGTGTTCTCCTGTGCAAAGAAGGGCAGTGTGGGGTGTATGAACAACAAAACCTTCGGCAATCTCATCAGCACCCTCAATCCTGCCCTTGGAGAGGCATACAAGAGGGATCGGTGGCATTCAGGCACCACAGGCAAAGGGCACAACATAGGGGCACCCAGAAGCATCACAGGCGTTGGTGCGACTGGTCACGGATTCACAAGATCTAATAAAGCGCCATTGCCATCAACCAATCGGTAGCGTTTCCCTGTTGAACGTGCCCGTTGCTGTGCGATCTGATAGGCGTTGCCTTGATGATGGACGGTCTGGTACTGGTGCCATTTGCCGAATTGATCCTGATACTGAATCTTGATGGTCATTGGATCATCCCCACAACTCCAGACCCAACCCCGCTAGTGCCGCTGCCCTCCTCAAGCAGGAACTAGCAGCAACCTCAGCAGCGGGTGCTTTGGATGCTGATTCCAAGGGTTCGGATGCCACTGCGGAATAGTGCAAAAGGTCTCCATCGGCGGTGGGGATGGTCAGGCGACCAGTGACCACGACGGAACCACCGACCTCCTGAACCGACTGAACTTCCCAACACCAACCAGGAGCACGGTGGTGAAGGTGGAACAAAGTGAAAAGTATAAGTCAATGACATTGTCCAAGGCTTTTTGTTTATCAATTGTCTAATGTGGAGCATTGCAAAAAGCTTGCCACTTGCTATAAATGGCGCCCGCAGAATTGAATGTTATTGGTTTTCCTTCTTGGTCGTAAATTCTTCTTGTATAAGCATTGCTCCCATTAGAAGCTGTCCCTTCTCCCCACAAATCACCATCGCATTTCGCAAAATACCACCTTTTGAGCGTGTATCCTTCTCTGCATCCGCGACCAGTATTAGTTGCACATCTTTCAGTGAGTTCAACTAATACCTTAGACCAACCATTACCCATTCTGCTCGGGCTGCTTAGCTGCCCCTCTTCTTCACTGCATCCAGTGCCGCACCCAAAGGTACCAATCACTGCCTGCTGAGCAAGCAATTTCCGCATAGGAAATAAATTCAATGCCATCAAAAATATGACAAAAACAGGGGCTTGACTGAGATTGTATTTGTATGTTTAGCAACCATTGACGTTATACCAAAAAGGCGATTATAGTCTGACATCCAAATAACATCAAGACACTCCCGTAGCCACATCGCTCTACCAGCAACTCCCCGAATCTTTCTTCGCCTGTCTCGCCAAGGTGGTAGCCCCAAGCCCATCGCCTCTTATTCCTCCTAGTAGCTTAATTGCGCAGACCAACTAGGGGTCCCTTCTGGGAATCCAGCCATTGCTCGAACATTGTCCGTATCCATATGTGTATCCAACACGTCTACTGGTGTCAGGAATCCTTGAGCAATATAGCTCTCCTCCGACTTTGATAATTCCATTGCCAAGGGATGTTGCTATTTGACTGCTATTTACATAGCAGCCTCCTCTAAGGATTAAATCGCACTTTTCATCCCTGGAATTGGTGAAGTAGTAGAACATGCCCTTGTACACAGTTCCTGCGTCACTAAATGGAGGTCTTTCTCGCACATATACTTCCCCAGCTTGTGCATAGGCACTTGCCGCCATGGCAGTAAAAATGGCGAGAATTGTTGCTTTCACTGTTCCTCGTCAGTTGCTCCTTAAAGTCTAGTGTACAGCATTTGACTGGCAACTACTAAGTCCCTCATGTTGCAAGCCACTCTCATAGCCACCACACCCTCCCAGCACCTCCCCCAAGCCTTCTTCTGCCACCCCGCAGAGGTTGTCGCCCACGAGCTCATCGGCTGACTTGCTGGTGAAACGCCAACAGCATCCGTGATGGTAACAGGTAGCGAAGTATTTGGTAGTTGCGCTGGGGAAATAGATGTATCAGTAGAAATGGAGAATAGAGGTACCTGGATTTGCTATGGGGTTATTTTTATGAGATTTATTTTGGCAACTAAAGCAGCTCAATATCTGC
>CALRWB020000019.1:0-36457 GCA_943371815.1 Chitinophaga pinensis
CGGTAGCCGTCGCCTCTCAGCGACCTAGAAAACTTACAACACCGTCGGCTCGCGCCTCCCGATCTCGTAAGCCACCAATCCATCTCTAGATCGGCCCCACGCTCAGTTCGGGTAAAACCCCTCCCGGCGCAGTCCAAAACCATAACACCCCCAATGCCGTCATGCAACCTGCCAGCCAGATAGGAGCCCCTAGGCCACCAGGGCATCAGCCCAAGGCATGAACCTGGCCAGGGTGGCTGAGCTGGCTGCGGCAAGCACGGGGAAATCGGCCTGGGCCAAGTCGGAGCCTGCCGGAATTCCCTCCGGTGATTGCACCAACCAGCGCAATGGGCAGTCCAGCTCACTCAAGACCAACCAGGCAGCCGCCAGGTCCCAAATTTTTGGTGTGGCCTCCAAGGCCGCCACGGTTTGCCCCATGGCCACGCTGACCATGTTGAGGCTGGCCACCCCAAGTAAACGAATTTTGCCTGGAAAGCGCTGATTGGGAAGCTTCTGGAGCACCCCAATTGAGCGGCTACAGAGGGAGGCGCAGCCGGCTGGATGACTTTGGAGCGCAGGGGGCTGCAGCTGCTTTCCATTCCGCCATGCCCCCTGCCCCCGCACCGCCACAATCCGCTGCCGTAATGGGGGCACGTCAAGGACCGCCAACACGGGCTTGCCATGCTCAAAACGGGCCAGGGAGATCGCCCAGTAGGGAATCCCCGCAGCAAAATTTGTAGTGCCATCCAGGGGATCAACCACCCAATAGGCCTCGGTGGCAGGAACCCTCTTATCCCCCTCCTCACTCAAGACCCCATCGGAAGGGAACAGGTCGGCCAGGCCGTTCACAAAGGCCGCATCACTCCAACGGTCGCAGGCTGTGATCAAGCTGCCATCAGCCTTCACATCAGAAGCCATATGGCCGAAATCGAGGCGCTGTCGCTCGGCTACCCGATCCAGTAACTCACCCAAACCGGGGGGGAGGCCCGGCGAAGAAACAGAAGGATTCATCCGAGCTCGAGGGCCAGCACCTTGCTGAGACTCCTGCCCGTATCCTCCCTGAATTGATGCACATTGACCCGAGAAAGGGCAAAAAGCGCCGCTAACGCAATCCCACACTCCACCAGAAGAACCAAAGCAAAAGGCGGATAGGCCGAATCTCCCCAAGCCATGGCCTGCTGGAGCCCCTGGCCAAGATCCAGCAGGGCCCCTCCAAAAACCTTGCCCATGGCCCGAGACAGGGCTTGGGCCAATCCCCAGACCCCCACAAAGGTTCCCGCGGCCTGGGGCAAGGTGAGGTCGAGCATCAAGACCAAAGCACTGTTGGTGGCAATTCCTGCAGCCAAACCAAACAGGACCATCACGAGCTGCAGTGCCGGCACACGGCCGCATAGACCCACCAAAACCAACAACAGCAAACTTGCCAAAATCAACTGACATCCCAAACGGGCTGTGGCCAACTTGCCCAAAGCGGGCACCACCCAAACACCGGCCACCAGCAACCCCACCAAGGTGCCCATGCCCCAAATGGCATTAAGGGTGGCTGTCGAAGCGATGGACATGCCAAACACTTGGGCGCCATAACTCTCAAGGATTGGGTCCTGCAGGAACAACGCCAGGGTGAACAGCACCAAAAAGGAAAAGAAGATCAGCACTTGGCGGCTGGAGGTGATCAGGGTCCAGGCCTGGCGCAAGGTGAAGGCGTCCTGCCGTTGCTGCTGAGGGGTGGCTTGGGCTGGGCTTGCTTGAGCTGGAGTTGCTTGAGCTGGTTGGGGTAGGAGGCGAATCGGTGGTTCCATCCCAACCGTGGCGACCAAGGTGAGGGCCAGAACGACCACGACTACCTTGCCCATAAAGCTGAGCAAAACCGGCTGCAAAACGGAGGGATCACTCACCCCATCAAGGTTCTTGAGGTTGATGCCAATCGAAATGGCCCCAACCACAATCCCCACCGTGAGCAAGCACCAAATCAGTCCGACAGCCCTAGGGCGCTCAACGTCACTGGTGCGATCAATCACCAAGGCCAAATAGGGGGTAGTGGCTAGAGAGATCGCCACGCCATACAGAGCAAACAAGCCACAAAGAGCAGCTGATCCAAAAACAAACGCAGTCGTAGCGCCATCGGCGAGCAAGTGGCCCACATGAAAAATCAGGGGAATCGATAGGACCGCCAATCCACAGAAGAGCGCCGTACCCAACCAGATGTAGGGAAGTCGATGGCGCCCCATCCAGGGATGGGAATCGGATATCTGGCCAAACACAACCCGAGTCGGTGCCACAAATTGTTCGAAAGCCAAGGCTCCACCGACCAAAAGCCCAGGGAAATGCAATTCAGTGAGCATCACCCTGTTCAACAAACCCGCAAAGATGACGGCCAAGCAGCCCAGGCAACCCTGGAACAAACCAAGCCTCAGAGTGCTTGCCAGGCCCAACTCTCGAGGCGGCTCAAATTGCTGGGGACCCACCAACAACCCAGCCACGAATTAAAAAACCGCCCCTGAGGCTGCGGCACGGCAAGCGGGGATCAATGGGGTGGGCTCAACCGGGACATCCGAAGAACCTGCAGGCTTGACTGCCGGCAAAGCAGGGACCGGGCAGCTCATCGCCTGGTTGAGGCCGGTGCGGCGGCTGATCTCAGCAAGCCGCTTGTTGTAATCGGTGATGGCCTGGGAGAAGCGCACCTCGGCCTGGGTGAGATCACGCTGGCTATCGACAACTTCTCGTTGGGTTGTCACACCGGCCTGGAAGCGCAATCTGGCCAGGCGCAAGGCTTCTCGCGACGAAATGACTTCTCTCGATGTGGTGATGATGTCACGGTTATTTTTCTCCATTTCGTAGAAGCTGGTTTCAACTTCCTGCCGAATCGCATCACGCTTTAGGCCAAACTGGTAACGATTTTGCTGGGCTAATTGCTTGGCCTGGCGAGATTCGGCAGCCGCGGCACCGCCATCAAAAATGGACCAGGAAAACCTAGCTCCAAACGTTGTATCGTATTGATTTCCTGAAGTAGTGACCCCCAAGACATTGCCGGAATTACCCTTGTCTTGATTGTAGGCAAATGTGGTAAAGATATTCAAGAAAGGCTGCACCGCCCCAAGGGCAGCATTGGCCTGACTATTGGCGATGGATATATCCAAGATTGCCTGATCGAGCTCTTCGCGGAACGAATAGGCTGCCACAATGCTCTCGGACAATGAGGCGTTCCACACACCAAGCACCCGAGTCGGGTCCTTGGCCGTTGGTGTGACGTTGAAAGGAAGATCGAGCAGGGCTGCCAAGGCACGACGGGCAATCGATTGGGAAGCCAAACCAGTGGTGAGAATTTGTTGATCCCGCGCCAACTGGGTTTCCGCTTGGAGCACCTCGAGCTTGGTCGCAACCCCAGCCTGGAAACGGGCCCTGGCATCCCGGAGGCTCACCAGCGATGCCCGCACCGATTCCTGGCCAATACGAACCCGATCATCGGATTGCTGCAGATCGAAATAGGCCTGGGCAGCCTGCAGACGTAAATCCCGCAGCGAAACGATGTATTGGTATTTAGCCTTCTCATATTGATCTCTTGCTGCAGCAATCGTTGGAACCCTTTGGGGATTAATCAGTGCGTAGGTCGCAGCCAGGGCAGCATCAAATCCATAGCGGTTAATATCGGAAGTTGTTACAACTCCCGCCTGCTTTGCAGAATTCTGGCCTGTGGCATAGCTGGGCAGAGCCCCTGAGCTCAAGCTAAGAGTTGGATACCAAAGTGCAATTTTGGCCCGAAGACTGCTCTTGGCTTGGTCCACCTGGCTAGCAATCGCCTTGAGGTTGAGATTATTGACCTCAGCGAGATTTTGGACTTCAGCCAGGCTGAGCGGACGCAGCTGCTGAATGCGCACCATCTCGGGCTTTGTAGGCAAAGCCAAGATGTTGGGACCTGCCAAATCACGAACCCCACTTTTGAGCTGGGTTGCCGCTGTGGGCTCCACCTTGGGATTCATCCTGGGCCTGGATCCCAAGACAGCAGGAGCCAGGGGAATCGCAGCGTTCGCAGGAGCTCCCTCAGAAGCAGGCTGCGTAGCAGGAACAGCCTGCACAGCAGGAACAGCCTTGGTGACAGGTGCAGCCTTGGTGTTCACGGCAGCTGGGGCCCCAACCGCCGCCAGGGGCAGGCCAGCCAGGCCAATCAGGGCAGCAGAAAAACTGAAGCGCCGCACACCAAAACCTTGTGATTACGCCCGAGCTTAACCAGCATTTGACTATTAACTGGTGCAGACAGCCACCAGGTCGTCTGCACCTTGGAGAAGCCGAACAGGCACGGGCAGTCTTTGCTCGAGCTCAGCAAGGGTGAGGTCATCGAGGAAGACCGGCTCGCCCAGGCGCAACATCACCGAGGGCAACAGCAGGGAATCACCCAGATCTTGACCGGCCAGCCCCGCCAAGAGATCGGATCCGGTAAGCAATCCTGTTACCACCTGCTCCTGGCCCCAGTAGGGGCTGGGCAAGCCGTAGAGCATCAACTCGAGGCCATCCACGGCATTGAGCCTGGCCACCACCGGCTCCAGGGCTTCGGCCACCAAGTGGCCGACCACCCAACTCAAACGCCGCGGCTCGCTCAGACGGGCAGGGAGATCCGTGGTGGCGAGCTCAAGGTCCTCCAAAAAGGCCCGGATACTGCCTACCCCATTTTCCTGCTGGGGCAAATCTTCGTAGGAGTGGCGAGGCGGTAGGGGCAAGCCAGCAATCAGATACCACTCATCGGAAAGCCAGGCAAAACGGCTGGCCAATCCCTGCTGGAAATCCTGCTGGAGAAGCTCCACCAGGGCGATCACGGCACGGGCGCTGCTGCGATCGACCGCTTTGAGGACATCCCCGGGAGGCCGAAACCGGGTGAGCCCAACCGGCACAACGGCAGCAGACAGAACAGTCGGCCAATCACCTGCGGCAAAACCAGCCAAATCGCGCAGGGTTCGCTCCAGGGCAGCGCCGTCGTTGATCCCGGGGCACACCACCACTTGGGCATGAATTTGCAAATCCCGCTCCGCAAACCAGGCCAATTGCTCCATCAGCAGGCCCGCCCGCGGATTCACCAGCAGGCGGCTGCGTAACGCGGGCTCGGTGGCATGCACCGAGACATACAGGGGCGAGAGGCGCTGCTCTTCAATGCGCTGCCAATCGGAAGCAGCCAGGTTGGTGAGGGTGAGATAGGAGCCGTAGAGAAAGCTGAGCCGGTAGTCGTCGTCCTTGAGATAAAGGCTCCGGCGCTTGCCCGGAGGCTGCTGATCGATGAAACAGAAGGGGCAGTGGTTGTTGCACTGCTTGAGGCCATCGAACAGGGCTTCGGTGAAGCCCAACCCCAGGCCCTCATCGAGATCCTTCTCCAGCTCGACCACATGGAGCGTGCCATCGGGATCTTCCACCTCCAAGGTGAGCTCCTCGTCCCCCACCAGGACCTGCAGGTCGATCAGATCGCGGGGGCGTTTGCCGTTGATGCTCAGCAGGCGATCCCCCGGCTGAAAGCCCAGTTCTTCCCCGATCGAGCCGGCTTCCACGGATGCCACCACCGCTGGCGCTGGAAGGCGAGGGGCATCTCCTTCGGCCACCGCCAAGGCAATGCCTGCAGAGGGTTCCTTCCACACAGGCCAGTTGGGGATCAAAGGCTGCCTCTGTTTTAGGCCGGAGTGGCCCTAGCCGGCAGCTGTTCGGCCCAGCCAAAGCAGGATTGAGGCCCCAAACAGCAAGCGATACCCCACAAACCACCAGGTGCTGTGGTTCTGGAGAAAACGCAGCAGCCAGGCAATCGCCAGCCACGACACCACCAAGGCCGAGAGGATTCCAACCAGGAGGGGCCCCACCCCGCCGGCCATGGGCTGATCCAAGGCATTTTTGAATTCGACCAAGCCCGCCAGGGTGATTGCCGGAATCCCTAGAAGGAAGGAAAAGCGCGCCGCGTCACTGCGGCGCCATCCATCGAAGAGGGAGGCCGTAAGGGTGCTTCCTGAGCGGGACACGCCGGGAATCACCGCCAGGGCCTGGGCCACCCCAACCAAAACGCCGTCCCAGGGACGCACTTCAGCGAGGACCCGGCGACGACGCCCCAGCTGCTCAGCCACGGCTAACAGCACGGCCATCACCATGGAAACGATCGCAATCGAATGGAGACTGCGCAGCGGCGAATGGTCGTAATCGGGGATGAATTGTTTGATCGCCAAGCCAACGACCACGATCGGCAGGGTGCCAAGGGCAATGGCCAACCCCAATCGGGCGGAGGGATCCTGCCAATCGCCCCTGCGGCTGGCGAGGAGAACAGCCCGGCCCACCTCCAGCAAATCCCGACGGAAGTAGGCCAACACCGCAACAATGCTGCCCAATTGGATGACCGCCGTTACAGCCACGCCGGGATCTCCCCAGCCGAGGACCATCGGAACCACCTTGAGGTGGGCTGAGCTGCTGATGGGCAAAAATTCCGTGATGCCCTGAACAACCCCAAGCACCAAGTAGTGCCAGCAGGCTTCCCACACCCCCAAGGTTGGTTCAGCAACCAGATCGGTCATCGCGCAAGGCTGAATTAGGCCATGACCCTATGGCTAAAACCGGAGCTCGCCAGGCCTTACGGACCACCCCTTAAGGTTGGTCAACTTTCTTTACATCCGTGGTGATTGGGGCCCGCCCCATCCAGCTGGCCTCCCCGCTAGCCCCCGCCTCCCGGGCCCCCTGGCTTGGCGCAGGCTGGCTTGCCATGGCAAGTGTGCTGCTCGTGACCCTGCCGGTCTTTTTGCAAGCACCGTGGGTACGGCTAGCGCCCTTCAGCGCCCTGCTGTGCACGGTTCCGCTCCTAGCAATTGGCCTGGGGCTCGGCCATCACAGCGATCAACGGCTGCGCTCTGCCGGATCCCTCCTGGTGGGCTTTTGCGGAAGTTGGCTGGGGGGCTGCCTGTTTTGGGGGTGGTTCCGGCTGCATCCGATCTGGCATCTCCCCCTAGAAGCCTGTGCCCTACCCCTAGCCCTCACGGGTCTGCAAGGACGTTGGCGCCTAGCCTGCGGGTTCTATCTCGGCTCCTTGCTGGGTACCGCTGCCACCGATGGGGCCATGGCCCTCAGTGGGGTGATGCAGCTCTGGCCCGAAGTCTTGGGTGCCGGCCCAGAGGCCGCACCCCAACTGCTCCAGGCGGCCGCAAGGCAGGTCCTAGAGCCCCCATCCCTGCTGCTGGTCAGTGGCTGTGCCCTCGTGCTCGTGCAGTTGTGTCGATGGCTTTGGCAGCAGGGGGAGGTGGGCAGGGTCAGCAGCTCGGCGCTCGCCACCACCCTTGCTGTTGATGGCCTGTTTTTGGTGGCAGCCCTGGCAGCACCTCGACTGAGTGGCCTGATCTGACGATCGACACGCCTCATCTGAAGATCTGCAAAAGGCTGGCTGCCCACGGTGCGAGATCCCGTCCCGCATCTGTAACGTTGCTAGATGAGTGGCCCTGCCACTTCCCGTCCTGGATTCTCCGGAGTGTCGCGATGAAACGGCTGGTTGCCTGGCTGATGAGTGGGGTCGTGATGGCCGGCCTCCTATTGACCCTGCTGCTTCCGAGCCCTGCCTTCGCAGCTTCGGATCTCCGCAACATCGCCGACGACAAAATCGCTGAGCGGGCCGGCAAGGTTGACCTCAACAACTGCTCAGTGCGCCGCTTCCAGGATTATCCAGGGATGTACCCAACCTTGGCCGGCAAGATCGTGTTGGGGGGGCCCTACAACAGCGTTGACGATGTGCTCGCGCTGGACCTGAGCGACCGTCAGAAGGAGCTTTTCAACAAGTACAAAGGCAACTTCACCGTGACGGATGCCTCCATTGCCCTCAACGAAGGTGATGACCGCATCAACGACGGCCAATACCGCTGAGCCCTAAGCTCCCGTCCACGTTGAAAGCCGCCGGGGCCTTCCGGCGGCTTTTTTAGTACCGGCCCTTGCCGGAACGCTGCAACCCCGATGTCAAACAATTGGGACGTGGTGGTGGTCGGAGGCGGAGCCGCCGGCCTCATGGCCTGCCTGGAACTACCCGCCCACCTAAAGGTCTTGCTGCTGAGCAAGGACAATTCACCCCGCTCCGCAAGCCGCTGGGCCCAGGGCGGCATTGCAGCGGTCACCAGTAACGACGACAGTTTTTCCAGCCATATCGCCGACACCCTGGTAGCCGGGGCTGGCCTCTGTGATCGTTCCGCCGTAGAGCTGCTGGTGCATCAGGCCCCTGGATGCGTATCCAGGCTGCTGCAACTGGGCATGGCCTTTGATCGCCATGGCGATCAACTCAGCACCACCTTGGAGGCCGCCCACAGCCATCGCCGAGTGCTCCATGCCCAGGACCGCACCGGCGGCGCCCTGGTTGACGCCCTGGAGAGGGAGGTGCTCAAGCGCCCAGGCCTGGAGCAACGCAAAGGGGCCCTTGCCCTTCAACTCTGGGTGGAGGGTGGTTGCTGCAAGGGCCTCCAAGTGCTTGAGAACGGCCACTTGGATTGGCTGCAGGCAGGTGCGGTAGTGCTCGCCACCGGTGGCGGCGGCCACCTGTTTGCCCACACCACCAATCCGGCCATGGCCAGTGGCGATGGGGTGGTGATGGCCTGGCGGGCGGGGGCCGAAATCAGGGACCTGGAATTTGTCCAGTTCCATCCCACGGCCTTAATGCTGCCCGGCGCCCCCCGGTTCCTGATCTCCGAAGCCGTACGCGGTGAAGGTGCCCGGCTGCTCGATCGCCAGGGGAACAGCCCCGTGGCTGATCTGACAGGCGGTGATCTCGCCCCCCGCGACCAGGTGAGCCGAGCCCTCGCCCGCAGGATGCAGGAGGACGGGGTCGATCACCTCTGGCTCGACCTCAGGCCCGTGGGGGAACACCGGCTGAACCAGCAGTTCCCCACGATCCTGGGGCGCTGCCGCGAGCTGGGCCTCGAACCCACCCAAGCCCCCATCCCGGTGGCACCCGCTGCCCACTATTGGATGGGGGGCGTGGCCACAAATCTGCAAGCCGCCACAAGCCTGCGCGGCCTGTATGCCATTGGCGAGGTGGCCTGCACCGGGGTGCATGGTGCCAATCGGCTGGCCAGCAATTCCCTGATGGAATGCCTGGTCTTCGCCAGACAATTGGGCCAAATCCAGCTGGAACCGATGATCCCAGGAGCCCAGGGCAGCCCTGCGGCCCCCAGGGCGATCGACCTCCCCATCGCCGGACTCTCTGGCAGCCAGCTTGATCAGCAGATCAGCCACCTGCGTGAGTTGTGCTGGCAAGCCGCTGGGGTCGAACGCTGTGGCACCCGGCTTGCAAGAGGCCTGACAACCGTTCAACGCCAACGTCAAGAGCTGGAGAACCAACCCCTGTGGCACCAGCTCCATCAACTTGAACCAGGCCAAGGCGCTCGCCTCAGCCCCGAGGCCATCCCCCTGCTGAAACGGCTACACGAACTGCATCAACGGCTCAGCTTGGCTGAATTACTGATGGAAGCAGCCCTCTTCCGCGCAGAAAGCAGAGGAGGCCACTTCCGAACCGATGCTCCAGCCCGGCAACCCTTCTGGCAACGCCACAGCGTTCAACAATTGGGTGAACCGATCAGAACCACTTCCCAGCTGGCCTAGAGGGGGCCCGCGGACTTAAAGCCGCTCATTTCGGCGAGTTTGGCCAGAGGCTTAACGCCGGAATCGAGCTTGCCATCGATCTCCCAGGAGGGAAAACCTTCAATCTTTTTGCTGTCGCAAAGGGCCTTCTGGCTGTTGCGACCATCAGCGGCACATTCGACCACCCGAAGCTTGGAGGCCGCTTCCCGGCCAAACAGTTCCAGTTGCTCGTGGCAGTGGGGGCACCAATAGGCGGTGTAGATGGCAGCACCTCCGACCGTGAGATGGTCGGCCAGGGCAACGGCCTGGGGGGTACTGACGGAAGTAACCGCAGGAGCCACCCCGGGCCCTGTGACCACGGCAGGCCGATTGGCCGATGCCGCCCAGCCCAGGCCGACCAAGGCCACCACAAAGGCCACCAACACCCCTCGGAACACCACTTGGCCGCGCTCTTGCCAGTCGCCGCCGATCAGACTGAGCACAAAGAGGGCACTACTCAAAAGGGCAGACAGGATGCAAAAGGGGCAGCAATCCTTGATGCCAAACACCATGACGCCCACCAGCACCCCGCTAAACACGGCCATGCCCGTGCTGACCAAAAAGAGGCCCCACCAGCTCGTTTGGCCCAAAGCTGTCTTCGCCTCCCCAGTGATTACCAGGGGCAGCACCGCCATCAACAGGACAAGTCCGTAGGCCAAGAAGCCAAACAGGGAGAGGGGTTGGCCAAACAGGCTTCCCCAGGCACTGGAAAGGACCTTCTCGCAACCGTTGCAGCCGAAAAAGGCCTCCTTCGAACAGCTCAGGGCACCCAATAGTCCCCATTTCTTGAGGGTGATCGAACCCGTGTCAATCGCCCCGATGGTGGCCAAGACAGCAATCGCCACTCGAATCCACCGGTTCCCCCCGGGCTCGCCCCGGCGACGGTTGGAACTCAGGCGCTGACTGAGGCGGGTCGAAGTCACAGGGGCGCGTCCGTGAAGCGGACCAAAGCATGGCCTGAATTGTGGCAGCCGTTCGATGGAGTGCCATCCCAGTCGCACCCATAGGGTGGAGCGATGGCATCCGGTGATATGACCAAGCCCACAGTCGCCTTTGCCCACCTGGGCTGCGAAAAAAACCGTGTGGATACCGAGCACATGCTCGGGCTGCTAGCCCAAGCCGGCTACGGCGTGAGCGCCGACGAAAGTGAAGCCCGCGTGGTGGTGGTGAATACCTGCAGCTTCATCCAAGACGCCCGGGAGGAATCGGTGCGCACCCTGGTGGAGTTGGCCGAACAGGGCAAGGAACTCATCATTGCTGGGTGCCTAGCCCAGCACTTCCAGGAGGAGCTCCTCGAGTCGCTCCCTGAGGCCAAAGCCATTGTGGGAACGGGCGATTACCAGCACATCGTGAGCGTGCTGGAGCGGGTCGAAGCCGGCGAGCGGGTGAACCAGGTGAGTGCCAACCCCACCTTCGTGGGTGATGAGCATCTCCCCCGCTACCGCACCACCAGTGAAGCGGTGGCCTACCTCAAGGTGGCTGAAGGCTGCGACTACCGCTGCGCCTTCTGCATCATCCCCAAGCTGCGCGGCGACCAGCGTTCCCGTCCGATTGAATCGATCGTGGCCGAAGCCCAAACCCTGGCGAGCCAAGGGGTTCAAGAACTGGTGTTGATCAGCCAAATCACCACCAACTACGGCCTCGACCTCTATGGAAAACCCCAACTCGCTGAGCTGCTCCGGGCCCTAGGGGAGGTGGAAATCCCCTGGATTCGGGTGCATTACGCCTATCCCACAGGCCTCACCCCCGAGGTGCTGGCTGCCTATCGGGAGGTGCCCAACGTGCTGCCCTACCTCGATCTGCCTCTCCAGCACAGCCACCCAGAGGTGCTGCGCGCCATGAACCGCCCCTGGCAAGCCGACGTGACAGCGGGCCTGCTCCAACGGATTCGCGAGCAACTTCCTGAAGCGGTGCTGCGCACCACCTTCATCGTGGGCTTTCCCGGCGAGAGCGAGGAGCACTTCGAGCACCTGCTGGATTTCGTGGCGGAACAACAGTTCGACCACGTGGGGGTGTTCACCTTTTCACCGGAAGAGGGCACAGCCGCCGCAGAGCTCGCCGATCCGGTTGCGCCGGAGGTGGCCCAGGAGCGCAAGGAGCGGCTGATGGCCCTGCAGCAACCCATTGCCGCGGAGCGCAATGCCAGCTGGGTGGGGCGCATCGTGGACGTGTTGATCGAACAGGAGAACCCCAGCACCGGCGACATGCTGGGCCGCTGCAGTCGCTATGCCCCTGAAGTGGATGGCGAAGTGCGGGTGATGCCTGGCGAAGGCGGCCTTTGCGCGGCCCCCGGAACCATGGTTCCGGTGCGCATTACCGCCGCCGACACCTATGACCTGGTGGGCGTCGTCGTTGGCGCCAAGGTGATGGTGGAAGGGGCCCTCGCGGCGCGGCGCAACGGGATTTGAAGCCCCAGCTGCGGAGGCCCCAGCTCCCCATCTTTGCGAGGGCGCTGCAACGGCTGAGACGTCAGCAGCGCTCCACGTTTTTGCTGGCCTCTGGGCTCAGCACTGCGGGGTCCTTTGCCGGCCTTACCGCCAAGGGCTGGCTACTCATGCATGGCAACAACAATCCCCTGTTGCTGGCCCTGCACTTCGCCATGCTCACCCTGCCCACCTTGGTGGTGAGCGGCTCGGCTGGGGTGCTCACCGATGAAGTTGGCAGCGAGCGGGTGCTGATCCGGGCCCAATGGGGCTTGTTTGTGGCAGCTGTTCTGGCCGCCATCGCCATTCCGATCAGCCAGGGAGGCGTGCAGGCCCTGTTGCTGCTGGCCAGCACCCTGGGGGTGGGCATTGCCAGCGCCTACGAACTCACCGCCCGCAACAAGTATTGCGCCCTCTTGGTTGACCGACCCGATGGGCTGGGCTCCTACCTCACCAGCTTTTCGGTGGTCTTCAACGTGGCGAAGTTGGTGGGCCCACCGATCGGCGGCCTGCTCCTGGCCACCACAGGCCCCTTTGCTGCCCTCGCCCTCGACGCTGCCAGTTATCTGGTGCCCATTGCCACCTTGCTCTGGCTGATGGCCCCCAACCGCAGCGCTGAGCAACGCAGCCAAAAGGGTCAGCAGGCCTCGCTGGCAGCGGCTTGGCGCCTGTGCGGCCCAGGTCTGCGCCGGGTCCTGGTGTTTTGTGCCCTGGCCTGTCTCGTCGGCTTTTTCCACCCAGGCCTGGCCCCCTTGATGGCCAGCGAACTGCTAGGGCCGAGCCCCCAATCCCTCGGGCTCTTCACCAGCGTTATCGCGGCGGGGAGTATCGCCGGCGGGGTTTGGCTCCAACGGCGCGCTGGATCCCTGGGCCGCAAACCAGGACTGCTCTTGGGCGCCAGCGCCCTGGTCAGTGGATTGGCCCAGGTTGGCCTGGGCCTCAACCCCCACGCCCTTTGGGGGTTGTTCATGGCCTTCCTGATTGGGGCTGGTACGGCCTGCTTGCTCTCAGGCACCAACCTGATCATTCAGGTGCATTCTCCCCAGGTTCTGCGGGGACGCATGGCAGGCCTCGGCCAGATTGCTTTCCTCGGCGGCGGAGGCATGAGTGGCCTAATGGCGGCCGGAATAAGTCTGAAAGTAGGCCTATGGCCAAGTTTTGTGGCGCTGGGCAGCCTTGGAGCAGCCCTGGGCCTATGGGAATTGGTCAGCCAGCACAAGGCCCGCCTGGCCTGAACCCCTGGGCCTGAGGGGCCGGGATTGGGACGAAGGGCTGAATCCGGCTCGGCCGCTTCAAATCAGCTTGATGCCGCGCAACACCACAGAAGCCAAAACGGCTGCGGTCAGACCGCCAACCACCAGACCCAGGTAGATCGCAACGCCCATGGCCGGCCATCAAATAACTCAATGCCATTACAGCAGAGTCGCTGCCCAAGGGACGAGTACCCCGCAAGGGGTCTAAGGTTCAGGTTGAACCAATGCCCCCAGAGAGGGCGCGCAAGTGATCTGGCCCAGCCCAACGGCCTCGGTGAACAGATCCCAGCCAATCGATAGAAACTGCATGCGCGCCCTGTTCGTTTATCCAGAATTCCCAAAGACATTCTGGAGCTACGAAAAAATTCTTGAGTTGGTCAACCGCAAGGTGCTCCTCCCGCCCCTGGGATTGGTCACGGTGGCAGCCCTGCTGCCCCAGCACTGGGAGATGAAGCTGGTTGACCGCAATGTGCGCGAGGTAAGCGAGGCCGAGTGGGCCTGGGCAGAGCTCGTGGTGATCTCCGGAATGATCGTTCAAAAGGCCGATATGGCTACCCAGATCGCCAAAGCCAAGGCCCTGGGCATTCCCGTGGCCGTTGGTGGGCCCTTTGCAAGCTCGACACCAGATGCCCCCGAACTCGACTTAGCTGACTTCAAGGTGCTTGACGAAGGTGAAATCACCCTGCCGATGTTCATCGAAGCCCTGGAACGGGGAGAGAACGCAGGCCGCTTCAGCTCCGACGGCGTGAAGCCTGACGTGACCGGCACACCGATTCCGCGCTTTGACCTGCTCGAGCTTCCGGCCTACTCGGAAATGTCTGTTCAGTTCTCCCGGGGATGTCCGTTTCAATGTGAGTTCTGCGACATCATCGTGCTGTATGGGCGCAAGCCCCGCACCAAAAATCCCGACCAATTAATCGCAGAGCTTCAATACCTCTACGACCTGGGGTGGCGCCGATCAGTCTTTTTGGTCGATGACAACTTTATTGGCAACAAACGCAACGTGAAGTTGCTGTTACCCCTGCTAAAGCAGTGGCAGATTGATAATGGCTACCCATTCAGCTTTGCCACGGAAGCCTCCGTCGACCTCGCAGCCGACGACGAACTGATGACCATGATGGTTGAAGCGCGATTTGAAAGCGTCTTCCTGGGCATCGAAACCCCCGATGAGGCCAGCCTGGCAACGGCCGGAAAACTTCAAAACACGCGCAGCTCCCTCGAAGATTCGGTCAACAAAATCACGTCCTATGGCCTCCGGGTGATGGCCGGTTTCATTATCGGTTTCGACGGAGAAAAGCAAGGAGCTGGCAGCCGCATTGTGGAATTTGTCAGCCGCACTGGTATTCCCCACGCCATGATGGGAATGCTGCAAGCCCTTCCGAATACGGCCCTCTGGCACCGACTGGAGCGGGAAGAACGGCTGATCCAGGCCACTGCTGCAGCCAAGGGGGTCAACCAAACCAACCTGCTCAACTTTGTGCCGACACGGCCCATTCGAGACATTGCCAATGAGTATGTGGATGCCTTTGCGGCCCTCTACGAACCCAATGCCTACATCGATCGGGTGTACAGCTATTTCCTCAAGCTTCCTCCACAGAAATACAAGCAATTCGTGATTCCGGAAAACCGTAAGGAAGCCCGCGGCACCGACTGGACAGATCTCAGGGCCCTGGCCACGGTGGTATGGCGTCAAGGCTTCAAACGGGACACCCGTTTCCGCTTTTGGAAGGCTTTAGTTGGGATGGCTCGCCATAATCCCAAGCGCTTCAAAGGCTTTGTATCCATCCTTGCCCACAACGAGCACTTCCTGGAATACAGGGCAATCGTACGCAAGGAAATTCAAGAGCAACTCGCCAAGCTGCCGCCGGAGCCACCCAAGGCACCAGTTACTCCTTCACGCGAATTACAACCGGCGTAACGAGCATTCTCAATAACACTCCCAAAGGCCTTAAAATCGGCCCAAGGCCTGAAAACCACGGGTCACGGGTTCTCAATCCTGCACGTACTCCAGCCCCTGCTCCAGGCACCATTCCGCCTTCTGCAGTTCCCTGCCTAGATAAAGGGCGTGATCCAGCCGGGTCACCGGATGGGGGCCCTCCCCTTCGGTGAGGGCGATGCCGAGCTCCTTGGCGCTCCGGCCGCGAAACACCGCCAACGGCTGCCTGGGGCCTGCTCCTTTGCAGCGCAACACCTCACCGGTTTCGGGATCGGTGGCCAGCCCCCGCTCATCAATGCCATTGCCGTAGTGCTCCACCACAAGCTGGGCGGCAGCCACGTCCAGCTTGATCAGGACATAGCCCCCAGGGTCGAGGGCAATGAAGCGCTGGGAGAGGCGGTCATCCAGCTGCTGGCGGACGCTGGACTTCAGGGAAGGTTGAACCTGGTGCATGGGGCGGATCGTAGGAAGCCGTGAAGGGCAGCTCCGCATTCACCGCCTCAATCTCCAGGCCCATCTGGCCATTGGCCTCCGGGAGCCAGCGCCGCAGGATGGCATCGAACTGGGGTTCAAACCAGTCATGCAGGCTGGTGCGCGCCTCGGCGACAAAACCCCGCCGCCGCTTGTGGGAACCGCCAGCCCCTGGGTCAAAGCTGGTGATCCCCTGTTCTATGGCCCAGGCAATGGGGGCGTAGTAGCAAACCTCGAAATGGAGGCAATCAATCTCCTCATCGCTTCCCCAATAACGGCCCCAGAGCTGGTTGGCGTTGTGGACACACAGCGACATCGCCACCGGCTCGTTTGGATCACCGCGGTGGGCGCTGAACAGCACCAGGCTGGAGCGCAATTCTTGGGATGCCGAAACAAAAAAATCGTGGGTGAGATACTTGCTTCCCCATGGGCCCCAGCGGCTGCAGTGCTGGGCGTAAAAGTCGTGCATGCGATCGACCATGGCCCCAGGGATGGCCTCCCCGACCAGGGGGGTCACCTCCAGGCCCGCCGCAGCCACCGCCTTGCGTTCCCGCTTGATGTTGCGCCGCTGGTTGGCGTTAAAGCTGGCCAGATAGCCCTCGAACGTGCTGAGCCCTGGATTGGTCCAGAGCCCCTGCTGGTTAATCCAGGGCGCCCAGCCTGCCGCTTGGGCGATGGCACCCCAGGCCGGATCCACATACAGGAAATTGCAACTCAGGATCTGGTTCTGGCGGCAAAAGTCCCGAATATGCCCAAGCATCAGCAGCGTGAGCGCAGAGGGATCTTCCCCTGGCGCAAACAAAAAGCGATAGCCCTGAACCGGGCTCAGCGGGCTCATCCCCACAAGCTTGGGGTAATAACGCAGCCCTAACTGGCCAGCGAGCTGGGCAAAACTCTGATCAAAAACAAACTCGCCATAACTGTGGCCCTTGAGATAAAGCGGGGCAGCCGCCACCAGCGTGGCCCCACGCCACAGGCCTAGATGGCAACTCTGCCAACCCTGCCTGGGCACAATGCTGCCACTGGTCTCAAGGCGGTGCAGCCAGCGCCACCGGAAGAACGGCAAAGCAGGGCTGCTGGGCGCCCCATCCTCCCCATCGCCAAGCAAACGATCCCATTCGGCCTCCGAAAAATCGGCCATCGACTGGTGCCAACGGGCCTGCAACTCAGCCATGGCCCGCAAGATGCAGCAAGAGGGTGACGCGGCAGCGTGAAGCAAAACTAACCAGAGTGTTGGGGCCCCGGCGCACCGCTTCCCATGCCCCTCTCCAGCCGCTGGCTGCTTGGCGTCCTAGCCGCCTGGGCCTGCTTGCAGGGCCCGGCCCAAGCTGGCCTGCTCCTACCCGTCCTGCAGCTCATGCGGCCCCAGCTGGAGACTCGCCTCGCCCGGGTCTGTGTGGAAACAGCCTCAGGGGGGAAACCAGAACTTGAAGCCAAGCTGCAAAGTCCCTGCCAGCAGCTGGCCAAGCCCACCAGCCAATGCCTGGTGGAGGAAACCGATGCCACGGGCCAAAGTCTGGGAGTACTGATGGAGGTGATCCAAGGCAACTTCGGCACCGTGAGTGAAACCGTGGTGAAGCGCTGTTTGGCAAAAATGCTGGGTCTCCCGGCCGAAACCCTGAAGGACGTGCCCTTAAAGGAGCTAGCCCAAAGCTTCAAGAAAGTCGGGAGTTAGGGGTCAAGGCGTGCGTATCGCACCATCAGCTCATCGCCGCCGAGATGGCGCGTCTCCTGGAGCCGCCAATGGGAGTTGGAAAATGCCTCCTGCATGGGCACCCAGCTATGGGACCCCCCCAGCACCTGGGGGCACAGAGTGAGCTGCAACGCATCGATCAGGCCTTCGCGCAGCAAGCTGGCCGCCAATTGGGCCCCACCCAGCACCACCAGGCGAGCCAGGCCCTCGGCGGCGAACCCGGAAAGCAGGCAAGGCCAAGGGTCCAAGGGGATGTGTCGCTGGAACCCGGGTGCCTGCCCTTGAATCTGGTCTGATAGGCGCCCCGGGATCGAAGCCGAGCTGGCCGGGGCCACCAGCCAGCGCTCCAGGGGCTGGCCAAAGAAGTTGAGTTCGGCAGGGAACTGGCCCGAGCGACTGACCACCAGGGCCGCCGGCTGGGGCGGGCAGCCGGCTAACCGGCGTTGCTCCAGCAGATCCGGAGCATGGATCAGACAGGTGCTGCCATGGCGCCGCAGGGTTTCAGCGCCGATCAGGCAGCCATCCGCCCAGGCCAGGGATTCCTCCAGCACGCGCCGATCACCAGCACCGCCCAGCTGGGCCGCCCCGCCCTCCGCGGGAGCAAGGCGACCATCCAGGCTGACCGCCAAGACCAGGCGCAGCTGGGGGCGCGGCACCGGGCTCAACCGGCGACCAGGGCCTCCAGGGCGGCAGGCACCATCTCCAGCTGGGGCGATTCGGCAAACACTTCGGCGGCGTTGTTGGGGCTCTCCTGGAGACGCACCTTGTGGAGCCGGGCGCCGGTGGCCGCGATCGGTGCCGTGAGCACATCGGCAATGTGCAGGGCAATATTTTCGGCCGTGGGCACACAGGTGGCAAAGAAAGCCACGTCCTTGTTGAGGAAGGTGTGATCAAACGGCTCCACCACCAGATCGGCCACCAACTGCTGGAGGACAGCCAGATCGCAGACCATCCCGGTACGGGGATCAATCGAGCCGCGCACGGTCACATCGAGCAAGTAGTTGTGGCCGTGCCCATGGGGGCGGGCGCACTTGCCGTAGATAGCCTCGTTGTCCTCCTGGGACAACTCGGGCCGCGCCAGGCGATGGGCGGCGGCGAAATGGGTGCGAATCGTAAGGAAGGCTTCCATGGAATCGGCCAGCACATCGGCCCAGAGGTTGGAGGTTTCAAACAGGCGCAGGCCCACCAACGGCAACTGGGGAGCCAGGCGGCGCCAAATCGCCAGGCCAAGGGCCTCGGTGGTCGGCAGGCAACCCTGGGGGCTGCTGAGATCAAAGTCGGGCCAGGTCTCGTTGAGAAACCGGAAATCCAACTGGGCGGTCACCTCCGACCGAATGGCGTGCTTCACCTCAGAAAGATTCAGCACCATGCCATCGGCATCGAGGGGACCGGCCATGGCCACGATCAACTCGTAGTTATGACCGTGGCCTGGAGCGATGCTGCAGGGACCAAAGCGGGTCCGGTTGTCGTCGTCGCTGAGTTCAGGGAGCCAGTAGAGATGGCTGGCACTGAAGGTGGCCCGGCGGGTAATCACACAGGGCCGCCCATGGCCATGACTTGGCATTGCCAACCCTCTGAGGCCTTCCATCTTAGAAACGGACGTTGCCGCTTTGGCGCCCGCAGCCATGACCCTGCCCAGCGCTCGTTCCCTGGCCCAACGGCTGGAAGGTCTGAACCTCTATTTAGTAGGGATGATGGGTACGGGAAAAAGCGCCCTGGGCCAACCCCTGGCCAAAGCCCTGGGCTATCGCTTCATCGATGCCGACACCACCGTGGCGCAGACAGCCCAGCGGTCGATTGGCGAAATCTTTGCCAGCGACGGTGAAGCCAGCTTCCGGGCCCTCGAAACCGCGGTGCTCAACCAGATCGCCAGCTGGCATTCCCTGGTGGTCGCTACCGGCGGCGGCGTGGTGACGCGCCAAGAAAACTGGGGCCACATGCGCCAAGGGGTTGTGATTTGGCTGGATGCCCCCACCGAGCTGCTACTGGCGCGGATCGCCGCCGACCCGACGCCGCGGCCCCTCATGCAGCACCCAGATCCGGCGGCTCGCCTAGCCGAACTCCTGGGCGAACGCCAAGCCCTCTATGCCCAGGCCGATCTGCGCATCGAGCAACACGGTGAACCCCCTGAACAGGTGGCCGCCATGGTGCTCGAGGCCCTGCCATCGATCCTCAAGGAGAGGGCCATCGCCCCTGAAACCCCGGTGCTGTTGACCAATGCCGATGGCGCCATCACCCAATCCCTGAATGAGGTGGCGCCTCAAATAACGCATTAGGTCTCGCTCCCAGGGGGCTCGAGGCGGACGGCAAACCACTGGATGGCCCGGCCTGGCTCCAGCTCCAGCTCACAGGCGGTTTCCAACAGCCGCTGGGCCTGCTGCTGGGGGGTGGCCAGCCCGGCGAGATCGGCAGGCACCTGATCCAGGGAGCCCAGATGGCCCACGAGCCAAGCCAAGGTCTCCTGGGCGGGGAGGATTTGTTCGCGCCCAGCCGGCTCCAGCACTACGTAATGATCGAGTTCCCGAAGCAGGGGATCCGACATTGGACGCCAAGGCAGTGGTAGCAATCCTGGCGCCAACCCGGGCAGGGGCGTTGGCCATTCTGGGGCTGCTGATCGGCTTGATCGCCATGGCTACTCCCGCCTGGGCCTCAACGCTGGCTGATCGCGCTGAGGCCTGGCCCCGCTGGAGCCTGCCGGCCCCCCTGGAGCGTCCGGGCACCAGCGACCTCACCTACCCGAGCTGGTTTGAAGGCACCTGGCAGGTGCGCAGTGATGGGCTGACTTACACGGTGCGCTTCACCCGGACGAAGGCCGGTGACGTGGTAGGCGATCGGGCCTTCAACGCCCAAGCCATCGGTGCCGCCCTCCTAGGCGATGCCTTGCAAGTCGTGGCCAACGACCCGGCCAATCCCAATCGCCAGATCGCCACGTTCAAGCCCCCATCGGGCCCAGCCTTCAGCCTCGAATCCACGGTGGTGGGCAGGCGCCAGGAGCCCCCCAACCCGACCAGCTTTGAAGCCGACGAACTGGCGCTGCAGGTGCTGCACGGCCCTGGGGATCCCCGGGTGAGCCGGGTGGAAACCCTGAGCCGCTACGTGCTCCAAACCGATGGCCAGATCACGGCCGATCAATGGCAAGCCACCTACCCCTCGCCGGCCTTCGGGCTTGCTGCCCAGCCCACGGGCACCGACCACATCGTGCTGAGCTTGCAGAAGTTTGACCTGGACCAGCTCAGCCCCCGGCCACTTCCGCCAGGATCCGATCCCGCCAGCTGAACAGGGACTGCAGCAAAGGGTGGTCGGCAATGCCGCTCACGCCACAGCCTGCCAAAGGCGCCCCACTGCTGGCTGGGAACAACAGCAGACCCAGCTGGGCCACCACCGCCACATCAGCCAAGGAGAGGCTGGAGCCCACCAAATAGGGCTGGGCATCGGCCAACACTGCCAACTGCTCCAAGTTGGCCAGCAGGCGTTGGCGCTCCCCGGCGCCGAACATGGAGTCGAAGGCTTCACCCACACTCCCCATCACCTCGGCAGGCAGGTTGCTCACCAACTGGCGAAGCGGACCAGGGGTGGAATCGGGCAACAGGGCGCTGCGGAGCACGGGATCAATCGCTGCAGCCTGCACCAGAGCCAGCCGGCAGCCGGCGGCCAAAGCGGTATCGGCCCAGTCCTCAAGCAGCAGGGCCCGGGCCCGCTCGCCCGGATCAGCAGGGAGCAAGGCTGGGCTGGGCTGGTGGGCCTCCAGATACAGGGCGATGGCACTGGAATCGGCGATCACCTCAGAGCCATCCACCAACACAGGCACCTGGCGCTGGCCCGACAGCCGAAACAGGGCCAGCTGGCCCAAACCCGGGGTGACTTCCACCACGGTGTATTGGAGTCGCTTCAGGGCGAGCACAAGGCGCACCTTCTCGCAAAAGGCAGAATGCCGAAACTGGTGCAGTTGCATCGACATCGCTGGCTCTGGCGGGCAGAGTAGCCAGCACGAACCGCCCCTGAGCCAGCCGGCCCTGCATGAAGGACTTCTTCCTCAATGTGACGCGGTACCCGCGTTACCTGGTGGCCTTTGGCCTTGGCGTGGCCAACTCAGTATTCGAACCCCTCGCCGCCCGGGGCCGCAACCCCGTGACCGCAGTCGCCCTGATTGGGGCCAGCATCAGCGGCATCCTGAGCCTGGGGCTGATCCTGCATGCGATGGTGAACCCCACACCGTTGGCGTAGCCATGGCCCAGAGCCGCAGGGTGGAGCGCGTGGCCTCCATGATCCGCCGCGAAATCAGCGAGATGCTCGTTGGTGGCATCAAAGATGAACGGGTCAGCCTGGGGATGGTGAGTGTCACGAACGTGGAGGTGGCTGGGGATCTGCAGCACTGCAAGATTTTCGTGAGCATCTTCGGCAGCGAGGAAGACCGCAACGAAGCGATGGCTGGCCTGAAATCAGCCTCACCGTTTGTGAAAGGCGAGCTGAGCCGGCGGCTGAAAATGCGCCGCACCCCGGACCTACTGTTTGTGCTGGATCGGGGATTGGAGCGGGGCACCAACGTGCTCGGCCTGTTGAACAAGCTCGAAGAGGAGCGCCAGGAGAAAGGGGAAACCCCCGAAGGCAGTGAGTTCTGAACTGGGGCGCCTGATCGCCGAACTCCTGGTGGTGCGCGCCAGCGGATTTCTGGGGGATCACCAGCGCCGTTATCCCCGCTGGGAACTGGCCAACGCCGAGCTCAAAAGCTTGCTTGAGCTCGGCGTTGGTGGGGTGATCCTGCTGGGGGGCAGCTGCGCCGAGGTGGGGTTACGCACCCAGCAGTTGCGCCACTGGGCCGGCCAGCCCCTGCTGCTCTGCGCCGATGTGGAGGAGGGGGTGGGCCAGCGCTTTGAGGGGGCCACCTGGCTCGTTCCACCCTTAGCCCTGGGCCAACTGCACCGCAGCGATCCCCAGCGGGCCATGGCCCTGGCCGAGCGCTACGGGCGCTGCACCGGCCTGGATGCCCGCGCCCTCGGGCTGAACTGGGTACTGGGGCCCGTGTGTGATGTCAACAACAACCCCGCCAACCCGGTGATCAACGTGCGGGCCTGGGGGGAAACGCCGCAAACGGCCAGCGACCTGGCCGTCGCCTTCACCCGGGGGGTGCAGGCGACGGGGGTGCTGGCCTGCGCCAAACACTTCCCCGGCCACGGCGACACAAGCACCGATTCCCACCTGGACCTACCCGTGATCGGCCACAACCGCGAACGGCTGGACACCATCGAGCTGCCCCCCTTTCAGGCCGTGATCGCCGAGGGGGTAGCCGCCGTGATGACTGCCCATCTCATGCTCAGCGCCCTCGACCCTGAGCGCCCCGCCACCCTGTCTCGCCCCGTGCTGAGCGGCCTGCTGCGCCAGGAGCTCGGATTTGACGGCCTGATCGTGACCGATGCCCTGGTGATGGAGGCCATCGCCGGGCGCTACGGAGCCGGAGAAGCGGCCGTGCTTGCCCTGGAAGCCGGCGCCGACTTGGTGCTGATGCCAGCCGATGCCCGGGGGGCCCTGGCTGCCATCGAAGCAGCCGTGGCCGCAGGGCGGCTCAGCGAAAGCCAATTGCGACGCTCGGCCGAACGGCGGCGTGAGGCCCTCGCCCAAACCACCACCCCCAGCGCCAAAGCGCCGGAGGCCATGCACCAGCCTGAACGGGCGATGGAACCCGATGGGGCCCTCGCCCTGGAGCTCGTGCAAGCCACCCTGCAGGTCCAAGGTGCGCCCTGGATCCCCAGCGGCGGCGGGGTGAACCTGGTCCGCTGCGACAACGCCCTCTCCGCTCCCTTCCTGCCCCTCACGGCTCCAGCCCTGGTGATCCCGGAAGCCGCCGGGCTGGCCACCTGCCTGATCGAAGCCCGCAGCCCCTCGCCCTGGAGCGGAGATCCCCAAGCCCCCTTGGCCCTCGATCGACTGCCCGATGGCCCCGTGCTGCTGCAGCTGTTTGTGCGGGGCAATCCCTTCCGCGGCAGTGCCGGTGCGGGAGAGCCCTGGGCCGAGGTGATCCGCCAACTCCAGGCAGCCCACCGCCTGGCGGGGGTGGTGGTGTACGGCAGCCCCTACCTCTGGCAAAGCCTACAGCCAGCGCTCCATGCAGGGGCGAGCGCCGCCTACAGCCCTGGCCAGATGCCCCTGGCCCAACAGAAGGTGCTGGACGCGATCATCACCTCCAAGCAGCCCAGCCCTACCGGCTTCACCGACTAAACCCCGCCGCGATGTCCCCCAACGCCCCCTTCCTCACAGGCACCTGGTATCCCGTGGCCCGGGTGGCTGATCTGCGGCAGAACCGCACCATCAGCCGTCAGGTGGCCGGGCTGCCCCTGCTCCTCGGGCGGGCGGGCACGCCCTTTGTGCTGGTGGACAGCTGTCCCCATCGGGGCCTACCGCTCCGCTACGGGTCGGTGACAAACGGCCAGGTGCGCTGTAAGTACCACGGCTGGAACTTCGATCTCCAGAGCGGGCGCTGCCTGCATATTCCCTGCCTCACCGACGAACAACGCCTCCAGGGGGTGGGGGAGCGAATCGGGGCCCAGGTGCTGCCGTCGCGGGTGTCGGCGGGGCTGCTCTGGGCTTGGCTCGCCCACCCGATGCGGCCGCAGCCGCCCGAAGAGGCCGCCAGTGTGCTGCCCGATCCCTTCGATCGGGATCCCGATGTCTATGTGGAGCGCACCTTCCAGTGCGACTTTGACCAGGCGGTGATCGGACTGATGGACCCGGTGCATTTGCCCTTCATTCACACCTCCTGGTGGTGGAAGCAACCGGATCTCCATGCCCTGCAGAAAGAGACCCGACACTTCTCGCCCCGGGGCATGGGATTTGTGCAAAACGACCACGAGATCCCCAACCCCGCCAAGCCCTACCAATTGCTCGGCATGCCGGTGCGCACCGAGATCGGCTTCGAGCTGCCGGGGGTGCGCATCGAGCTGATTCGCGGCAGCACTGGGGGCGCCTGCTCCCTCACCACCCTGGCCCCCATCGATGCCCAAACCACCCGGGTGCATCAGTGCATCTATTGGACGACTCCCTGGCTGAGGCCCCTCCGGGCACCGATCCGGCGGATGGCGCGCCGCTTTATTGATCAAGACCGACTGGTCGTGGAGCAACAGCAGGAGGGGCTGCGCCACAACCCGCCTCTGACCCTGATCGACGGCGCCGACACCCAGGCGAAGTGGTATTTGCGCCTGAAAAAGGAGTTCCAGCGCTCGCTCGAAGCTTCGGAACCCTTCCGCAACCCCCTGGCCCCTGCCACCGTGGAGTGGCTCAGCTGATGGCCCCGATCCGGCTCAGCCTCTCAATGATCGTTCGCAATGAAGCGGAACGGCTGGAGCGTTGCCTGGCTTCGGTGGCTGGCTTTGTCGATGAGATGGTGGTGCTCGACACCGGCTCCAGCGACGCCACCGTGGCGATCGCCCAGCGCTGCGGAGCTGATGTTCATGAGATGGTCTGGCCAGGGGATTTCGCCCCCGCCCGCAATGAGGCCCTCAAGCATGTGCGGGGTGATTGGGTGCTGGTGCTCGATGCCGATGAACTCCTGCAGGAGGAGGCCAAGCAACCGCTCAAGCAACTGATAGCCCTGCCGGATCTGCTGCTGATCAATTTGCTGCGCCTGGAGCAGGGATCCCGGCAATCCCCCTATTCCAGCGTGAGCCGGTTGTTTCGCCGCCATCCGGCCATCCAATGGAGCCGCCCGTACCACTCGATGGTGGACGACAGCGTGCTGGCCCTGCTCCGCCAGGAGCCCCAGTGGCGCATCGCCGACTGCCCCATTCCCGCCCTGCTGCACGACGGCTACCGCCCGGAACTCCTGGCGGCGGGCAACAAGGCCGCCAGGCTGCGGCAAGCGATGGAAGCCGACCTGGCCGCCCGCCCTGGGGATCCCTATGCCTGCGCCAAGTTAGGCAGCCTGGAGGTCAGTGAGGGCCAGCTCCAGCGCGGCATGGCCCTGCTGGAGCTGGGGCTCTCCAACTGCCCCCAGGACGCCCACCCCGAGCGCTACGAACTGCTGCTGCACCTCGCCATCGCCCAGGCCGAGACCGATCCAGCCCAAGCCGCCCTGCTCTACCAAGCCGCCCTGCAGCTTCCCTTGCCCCCGAGGCTCACCCTGGCCGCCCAACTCAACCTGGCTGCCTTGCTGGTGGAGGCGGGCGACGCCAGCGCCGCCGCCCAGCTCTGCGAGCAGGCCACCGTGGCGGCCCCCGAAGTGGCCCTGGGCTGGTACAACCTGGGCATTGCGGAACGGCAACGGGGGCAATTGCCCGCAGCCACCAGCGCCTATCGACGGGCCCTAGCCCTGGATCCGAGCTATGCCGAAGCCCACCAAAATCTGGCGGTAGCCCTGCTGCTCTCCGGCGATATCGAGGGCGCCCGCCTGGGCTTCCGGCAGGCCATTGGCCTGTTCAGCCAGCAGGGCAAAAACCAGGAGGCCCAAGCCCTGCACCAGCAGGCCAGCACCCTTGTGAAATTGGAGACCTAGGCCATGACCTTCCCCCTGGCCGGTCGCCGCATTGCGGTGACCCGCGCCGAAACCCAGCTGGGCGCCGCCAGGCAGTTGTTTGAAGCCGCTGGGGCCGAGGTGGTGGATCTACCCGCTCTGGTGGTGGGGCCGCCCGATGAATGGGGGCCCCTCGATGACGCCTTGGCGGAGCTGGAGCACTTCCACTGGCTGGTGTTCTCGAGCGGCAATGGGGTGGAGGCCGTGGAGCAGCGGCTAAAGCGGCTGGGCCGCGGCCTGGCCCATCGGCCCAAGGGCATCAAATTGGCGGCGGTGGGCCGCAAAACCGCCTCCCAGCTGGAAGCTCTGGGCGCCCCTGCCGACTTCATCCCACCGGCCTTTGTGGCCGACAGCCTGCTGGAGCACTTTCCCGCCTCCGGTTGGGGACAGAGGCTGCTGCTGCCACGGGTCCAAAGCGGCGGCCGCACGCTGCTGGCCGAAGCCTTTGCCGACGCTGGCGCCCGGGTGGTGGAGGTGGCGGCCTACGAAACCCGCTGTCCGACCGGGCTACCCAGCTCAGCAGTGGCGGCCTTGGAGCAGCAACGCCTCGATGCCATCACCTTCAGCAGCGGCAAAACCGTGAGCCACACCTGCCAGATGCTCGAAGCCGCCTATGGCCCCGGCTGGCAGGAGAAGCTCGCAGCCGTGGCGGTGGTGTCGATCGGGCCCCAAACCAGCCAGCGCTGCCACCAGCTCCTGGGCCGGGTGGACGCCGAAGCCAATCCCCACGACCTGGAAGGGCTGGTGGCGGCCTGCGCGGCAGCCCTTAGAGATCGGCCGTCACCAGCTGGCCCCCCTGGCGCAGGGTGAGGCGGCCCCGCTGGCCATCCACCCGCGCCACGGTCCATCCCGAGGGCAACAACTCCGTACTGCGGCCCCCCACCTGGCCGGCACGAAGTGTGCCGCTAAGGCTCCCGTACTGCACCAAAGCTTCCGCCTGGCCGCTGCCCCGAACCACGCCGCTGAAGCGAAACCCCTGGGGGAGTCCCGGGGGCTGAGGGGCTGTCCCCGCTGGGGGGGAGACGGAAGCAAACGGATCAAAGCGACCCATCGTCACGGCAGCCACCACCTGTTGGGACGTGGGCAACGGATTGAACCCATCGGAAAGATTCTTGCCCGGAGAAACAGTCCTTGCCGATCGTCCCGGCGTGGTTCTCGGCGCTAGGCCCAGTTCTCCGGATGGGGCCAGTTCTCCGGATGGGGCCAGTTCTCCGGATGGGGCGGGTGAGGATGGGGCAGCGACATCCGTGGGACCCGAAGCCGGGTTACAGCCCGTCAGCAGGAGCAACAGGAGGACTGGGATAGCGGGTTTCGACAAGGTCTCGAAAGCGGTCCAGGTTGGCCTGGAGTTCCTTGGTCACAATCCCCCCCAGGATTGTTGGTTCCATCAGCGGTGCCAAGACCCCAGGTAGCTCATAGCTGACGCTGAGCTTCACCGCTGTTTGCGTGGGGGTTTGGGTATAGAAGCGCACGGCCCCTTTGGTTGGCAGCCCCCCCACCGACTCCCAGTGCAATTGCTGGGCCTCGACCCGTTGGGTAATGCGGGCCTTCCAGTGGAAGCGAAATCCCTGGGCGGCAAGGGTCCAATCAGTGAGGTCGGGGTCGTCGAGGGTGGTGACCGATTCGATCCAACGCATCCACTGGGGCATGGCCTCCAGATCGCTCCAAACCTCCCAGACCTGCTCCACGGGAGCCTGAATCTCGGCGGTCACACTGTGTTCAAGCCAACGGCCCATGGGAAGTGCTCAGGAAGTGGCTTGGTTGGCGGCGAGCTGCACAGGCTGCTCCAGGATCACAGCGGCCGCCAAGCGGCCACTCATCGTGGCACCTTCCATCGAATCGATGTAGTCCTGCTTGGTGTAGCTGCCGGCCAAGAAAAAGTTGCTCACAGGCGTGCGCTGCTCAGGACGGTAAGGATCCATGCCGGGGGCCTCGCGATAGAGCGACTGGGCCAGCTTGACCACATTGCTCCAAACCAGCGTGAGATGGCGGGCGGAAGGGAACAGGGCCCGTACCTGGGCGTCGGTGGCGGCCACGATCTCTTCAGTTTTCTTGGGAATCCAAGGATCTCCGGGGGTCAGCACGCACTGCAGCAGCGAACCCACCCCCTCCTTGCGGTAATCGGCGGGGCTAGCTAGGGCCAGATCGGCGAAGCAGCTGAAATCGGCGTCAGCGGTGTAAAGAAGGTTGTCGAGGCCAGCGGGATGGGCCACATCGCTGCGGCTGGCCTGGGCTTGGGGCGAGTTGCCGAGCTCGGTCACCCAGCCGTCGTAGCGGAGCTGCACCGTGGCCACAGGCACCGCTTCGAGCTTGTAGATAGCATCGAATTGGGGGTATTGGCGCCAGGCCTCGGGCAAGAGCCTCTGGATACCCGGCACATCGCAGGCCGCCAAATAGGCATCCGCTTCGATGCGAATGTCGCCGTCGGGGGTCCCCAAGCTGAGGCCGGTGACCCGGGTGCCCGCAAAGTGCACCTCGCTCACCCGGTGGCGCAGGTGCAACTTGGCTCCGCGCTGCTGGATGTAATCCAGGATGGGACCGGTGAGCCAGCGGTGGGGGGAACCCTTGAGCAGGTTGAGCTTGGACGCCTCGGTTTTCGAGGCAAACATCATGAAGATGGTGAGCATGCAGCGGGCTGAAATCGCCTCGCAATCGATGAAACCAAGGGCATAGGCAATTGGATTCCAGAGGCGGCGAATACTCTGCTCACTGCCCCCGTGGCCAAGGAACCAATCCTGGAAGCTGATCCGATCGAGATCGCGGATCACCTTCATGGCTGCCTCGTAGTTCACCAAGCCGAGCACAATCGGGCTGGTGCCCAAGGCCAGGGCATTGCGGAGCTTGTCGAGCCAGTCCAGCTGGGGGGTGGTGAAAAAGGCCTTCAAACCATTGAAGGGGGCACCAATCGGGAAGCGAAAATCCAGCTCCCGCAGGTCACCGCCCTTGTTCACAAATAGGTGGGTGTGGTCCTTGGGGAGCAGGTTGTCGATCGCGCCCACCTTGCGCATGAGGGCAAAGAGATTGGCGTAGTTGAAAAAGAACACATGCAGCCCCATCTCGATGTGGTTGCCATCGGGATCGACCCAACTGCCTACCTTGCCGCCCATGAACGGGCGAGCCTCGTAGAGGTCCACCTGGTGGCCGGCGTCAACCAAATCAACGGCCGCCGCCAGCCCGGCCAGGCCTGCTCCCACGATGGCGACGCGCACCCTTTTGCCCGACAAACTGGAGCGACTCTATGGATTCGACCAGCCCAGTGGGCCATTCAGGCTGGGCCATGGGCCAATCCGGCTGGGTCGTCCATAGAGTTGGACTCCGAGAACGTAGCGGCCGAAACCATGACCCCGAATACAGCCACGGACCTGGCCGCCACAACGGAACCCCAGGCCGCACCTGCCGCCCAAACCGCCGCCACCCACACCGCCAAGGACGGCAAGGGCATCTTGATCACCGAACCCGCCATGAAGCAGCTGGGGGCGCTGATGCAGCAGCAGGGCGAAGGCAAGATCCTGCGGGTTGGGGTGCGCTCAGGCGGCTGCAGTGGCATGAGTTACACCATGGATTTTGTGGATAGCCCCGATATCCGCAGCGACGACGAGCAGTACACCTACGAACCCGCCGAGGCCCCCAGCTTTCAGGTGATCTGCGACCCCAAAAGCCTGCTGTACATCTACGGGATGCAGCTCGACTTCTCCTCGGCCCTGATTGGCGGCGGCTTCAACTTCACCAACCCCAACGCCACCCAAACCTGCGGCTGCGGCAGTTCGTTTGCGGTTTAGGTGATGGCACGGGCCAGCTCCATCCCCAAGCTTGATCCCGTTGCGATACCGGCGGATCTCAAACTGGTCATCCTGTTTGGGTCCCAAACCAAAGGATCCGCCTCCCCTTCCAGCGATTGGGATCTGGGCGTGCTCTTCATGCCAGGCATCAAGGATCCCCTGAGGGATTGCCGCATGGATCTCCCCCTAGCCCAAGCGTTAGGTGTCAACAGCGATGCGATTGACGTTTTCGACCTGGAACGGGCGTCTGACCTGCTGCAAGGCGTTGTGGCCCAAGGGGGGCTGCCTTTGTTTGAGAGGCAGGATGGAAGCTTTGCCAGCTTTGCCACCAGGGCCCACAGGCCATAGGCCGACTGGTCCCTGCGCCGCCAGAGGCTTAACCCAAGCAAGACGAGCGCATTCACGCCGTGATTCCAACGGCCTTGACAGACCTGGGGGACCTTTTGGACGAGCTCCGCGCTGCCGGCATGGGAATCTGAAGCCCACTCCATGCGCGTGCCGCTGCCATGACGGCCTCCTCCAACTCCAATTTGGAAACCGGCGACGACAGTTCGCTGTTTGAACAAGCCATTGGCCGCTACCAAGCGGGGGCTGCCGCCGGCGATGTGATCGGGGATTTCTTCACCATCACCCGCCAACAGCCCAATCAAGCGGCCGGCTGGACCTGCCTGGCCTGGTTGCTGCTGCTCGACAACCAACCCCTCGATGGCCTGAGGGCCGCCAAAACTGCGGTGCGCCTCAACCCCCAAGATCCCCAAGCCAGGATCAACCTCAGCCTGGCCATGCTCGAAACCGGCGCCAAGGGCGTGCGGGAGCACATCGAAGTGGTGCAGCGGGTTCTGGTGATGGCCCCTGAGATGGCCGCCGAACTGGAAGGCTCCATGGCCGATGGCCTGCAGCGCAAACCCGGCTGGAAAGCCATGGAAAAAGTGAAGGCCTGGCTCGCCGCTTGAAGGCACCACGCCAAAAGCCAGTTCTGCTGCTCAGCAACGGCCACGGGGAAGACCTCAGTGGGGCCAAGATCGCCGAAGCACTGATGGCCCGGGGCATCGCCGTGGAAGCCCTGCCCCTGGTGGGCCATGGCCGCCCCTACCGCCAAGCCGGGGTGCCTGTGTTGGGCCGCACCCGGGAGTGCAGCACCGGTGGCCTGGGTTACACCAGCCTGGCGGGCCAGCTGCGGGAAATTGGGGAGGGCCAGTGGACCTACCTGCTGGGCCGCCTGCTCTGGCTAGCGCGCCACCGCAAACGCTTTCAACGGGTGGTGGGCGTGGGCGACCTGGTGGCCGTACTGGGCGCCTGGCTGGGTGGGCCAGAGTCCGCGGTGTATCTGGTGGCCTACTCGAGCCACTACGAGGGCCGGCTGCGGCTGCCCTGGCCCTGTGGGGTCCTGCTGCGCTCCCCACGGATTGCGCAGATCTGGAGCCGCGATCCCCTCACGGCTCGTCAGCTCAGCGATCAGCTGGGCAAACCAGTGGTCTTTGCGGGCAACCCCTTCCTCGACGGGGTAATCGAGCCTGCCCAACCATCTGAGCAAGCCAAGACAGAAGCCCAATCCCTCCAATCCCTGCCACCGGCCTTGGGGTTCAGCCAAAATCTGGCCCTGCTGCCTGGAAGCCGCCTGCCAGAAGCACTCCACAACCTGGGCTTGATGCTGCAAGTTGTAAGCCGACTGCCCAGTGCCCTCCACCAGGGTCACCAGCAGCGAGATCAGCAGCAGCGAGGTCAGCGGCTGCGGATTCAAGCGGCCTTGGTGGCAAGCCTCACATCAGAAGCCATTGAAGCCATGGCCGCCCCCTTGGGCTGGCAGCTTGACTCGCGCCGATCGCTGCTGCGCCGCGGGCCTTGGCAGGTGGAACTGGGCTGGGGCGAGTTTGCGGCAATGTTGAACCGGACAGACCTGGCCCTCGCCAGTGCGGGAACCGCCAGCGAACAGGCCGTTGGCCTCGGCAAGCCCGTGCTGCAGCTCTGCGGGCGCGGGCCCCAATTCACGGCGGGATTTGCGGAAGCCCAAAGGCGCCTGCTGGGTCCAGGGGTAAGTTGCGCCCCTGGCAAACCCGGAAGTGCGGCGGTCCTGCAGGCCACCGCCGATCTGGCCGCCCAGCAGCTGGACGCGCTGGCGGATCCAGAAGCGGGGCCAGCCTGGAGGCGTCAGCTCGCCGCCCTTGGGGCCGAGCGCATTGGAAGCGCTGGCGGCAGCGCACAGATCGCAACAGCGATCATGGAACGCATCACCGCAACGGCAGGCCAACGCCATGGCTGAACCTCCCACCACCTTGCAGCGCATCAAAGGGGCCTTCGACACGGTGTTGGTGGTGGATGTGTTCGTGGTGATTGCCGGGGCGCTGTGGTTTGCCGTGGCGGTCACCCTGCACAGCCAAAAGATCGAAGCTCCCCTGGAGCTGTTTCAACAGCTCTGGGATCCCCTCTTTACGCCGGCCATTGGCCTACTGATGGGAGCGGCCATCCTCAGCGGCCTGCTGAGCTGGTGGCAGCGGCGAGGGCAGCGCTGAGCTGGCCGTAATCGAACGCAAAGCCCTGGGCGATCAGGCGCTCGGGGAGCACCTGCTGGCCCTCCAGGACCACTTGGGCCCCATCACCTAATAGCAACTGCAGGATTGGCCCGGGCACCGGCAAGAGGCTGGGGCGGCCCAGGGCCTTGCCCAGGGCTGAGGCAAAAGCCGCCATCGTGCTGGGTTCAGGTCCCACGGCGTTGTAGGTGCCTTGGTAGGCGGAATCCTCCAGGGCTGCAGCAATCAGCCGGCAAAGATCGTGGCGCTGGATCCAACTCATCCATTGGCGGCCCGATCCCACAGGACCGCCAAAGCCCATGCGAAACACGGGCAGCATCTTGCCCAGGGCACCCCCATCGGGGCCGAGCACAATGCCGATCCGCAGGGTGACCAAGCGGCACAGATTGCTCGCTGGGGCTGAGGCCGCTTCCCATTGCTGGCAGATCTCCGCCAAGAAATCCGTTCCAGCCGGGCTGGCCTCGGTGAAGTGGGCGCTGGTGCTGGAGCCGTAAAACCCGACGGCTGAGCCATTGATCAACACCGAGGGCCGCTTCTGGAGGGCGCCAATGGCAGCCACCAGCAGTTCGGTGGTGCGCACCCGGCTCTGCAGGAGCAGCTGGCAATGGGAGGGGCTCCAGCGCTTTTCAGCGATCGGCTCGCCCGCCAGGTTCACCACGCCATCGGCCTCGGAGAGGGCCATCTCCAGGCGATCGTGCTGCCAGGAGGCTGGCTCCGATGGATCCAGCTGCAGGCAAGAGAACCGCTCGCTGGCCAGGGTTGGGAAGGGATTCCCGTGGCGGCTCACCAGGGTGATGGTGTGGCCGAGTTCGAGCAAAAAGGGCACTAACTCGCGTCCCACAAACCCCGAGCAGCCCAGCAACAACAAACGCACAGGCAGCTCCCCAATCGCAGTGCCGGGAGGCTAGGGCCCCGGCAGGGAGTTCAACGCGGCTCAAGCCGAATTAGCCTGCTACTTCGCTTGATCCGTAGCCATGGGCGAGACACCCTCCACCACCATCACGAGCGGGACCCCCGCCGAGTCCGCCCCCTCGAACGGCAACGCTCCTGCTGCGCCAGCGCCACTCAAAAAAGGAAGCCTGGTGCGCGTGAGCAAGGCGGCCTACCTGGGCAGCACAGAAGCGGCATCAAGCGATCCCGAGCCACCCGAATACATCTTTGAAGGCCCTGGTGAGATTCTCGCCCTCAAAGGTGACTATGCCCAGTTGCGCTGGCGCCGACCCGTGCCCGATGTGTGGCTGCGCTTGGATCAGTTGGAGGCCTGCTGATTAGCCAGCCTGTTGGTGCGTTTCCTTCCCTTCAGCCAAAAGCCCGCTTGGCCTGGTGGAGTGCCGTGCGCAAACGCTTGGCTTCTCGCATCAACTCGCGACCGTCGCGCAAATAGGAATCCACATATCCCATGGTGTAACGCTCTAAATCCACCAGCGCATCCTTCACCTGGGCGAAACAGTGATACAGCTGTAGGGAAAACTCTTTGGCGAGCAAAGGAGCCATCGCTGAGCGATAAAGGGCCTCCACTTTGAGCATTTTCTGCTGGGATTGTTCGAGATAGGCACAAAACAACTCCATCAATTGATCGTCATAGGGATCAGCAGACAGGTGTTTGAGCTGGGCAGCGAAGGGATTGATCACGTGGGCCAAAGCGCGATCAATGGGCGCATACACGTTGGCCATCCAGAGTTCTAGGGCCGCATGGTCTGCCGCACTGCCCTTGCCATTTCTAGTCTGCGTGCGCCTGCCGGTAGATGCTGATGGCCCCCCTGGAGCACCGCCCCCGAAACCGGCCAAGCTTGAACGCTGATCAAAGTCGGCGCGGCGCTCAGGATCCCCCAACACCTCCCAGGCCGCATTAAGGGCAAGGATTGTGGTGGCATCACCGCCCGCATCCGGGTGATGCTGTTTCACGAGGGCGCGGTAGGCGGCCTTGATCTCAGCGCTACTGGCCTGGGGCAGAACCCCCAGCACCCGATAGGGATCGGCCGTAAGGGACGGATGCGGCAAAGGAACACCCACCAGGGGGTCCCCATCATCGGCGATGGATGGTGCCCAATAAAAAACCCCGACTGACGCCGGGGTGGATCGAGGAGAAAGTGGTGAGAAGTGGAAGACTGAAGCTTGGAAAGGTGGGCCTGGAAATGGGTGAGGAGCCAGGCCCGGTTTTGATTGGACGAACTCCAAAGGAGTTCGCTCAGGATCAGAACTTGAAGGTGGTCTTCAGGACGCCACCAACTTGATCGGGGTTGTTGCCGCCGCCGTTGATCCAGAAGAATGCAGGGGTGACCGAAATGTTGTCGGTTGCCTGGAACTTGTAGAACACTTCGTAGGCATTCTCGCTGGGATCAGTGCCACCCACTTGGGTTGCGCCGTAGGCCATGCCCAGGGCGTTGCCCTTGATGAAGGCATCGCTCCACTGGAGAGCAACTTGCCAGCTGCTGGAAGTGCTGCCATTGGTGGCAGATTTACCACCATTGCGGTAGGTGGTACCGACGCCAGCGCTGATCGAAGGAATGAACCCGGTTCTGGTGGGCTGCCAGTAGGCACTGAAGCCGAGGTTGTTGGAGCCGTTAACGTTGTAACTGGCGTTGAAGTCGTTCAGAGCAACCGTGGTTGCTGCGCTGAGGTAGTTGTAGGCGAAGGCCGCACCCCAGTTCTGCTTGGCATAGCCAACCTGGACAGTGGTCGAGGAGGCAGCGCCGAGACCGCCCTCAACAGTTGTCAAAGCGTTGCTGGTTAGGGCAGAAGTGTTGGTGGCGTTGTTGCCAGCCTCAAGCCCGTTGGAGATGTACAGGGCGCTCAGGTTGAAGCCATTCGCAGCCTTGTAGGACAGACCAGCACCCGCGCCCAGGTTGAGGTTGTAGGCACCGGGAGCGCCGGCGTAGGTCAGACGATCCAAGATCGGATCGGCGTTGTAAGCACTGGGCCACATGGCCAGGATGTCGTCCTGACGAACCTTGGCACCAAAGGTGGCGGTGACGCCTTTACCCAAGGGGAATTGGTAGAACAAACGGTTCAGAGCCACACCGTCCGTACCCACGTTGGAGGGGTTGGAGGCATCGGCCAGAGCAGTGTTACCGAATGCGCCGAAGGTGCTGTTCTGGAAGTTGTTAGCGCGCAGGGTGGTGCGCAGCAAATCCTTACCGGTGAAGCTGGTGTCCAGGTTCAGCTTGACGTCGTAGTTGAAGCTGATGTGGTCCTGAACCTTCTGGGAACCACCAACGATGCCGCTGAGGATTGATTGAGCGGTTGCGCCGTTGGAGGTGCCACCAATGGTCATCACCGCGATGCCTTTCAGCTTGGTGGTGGTGGAGAACTGGTTCGCTTCCAGCACGCCAACGCGGGCGTCGAGGCCGTCAACACGGCCCTTGAGGATCGCGAGTTCCTTTTGGAACTCGGCCAGGAGCTTCTTGAGCTCGTCGGTGGTTTCGGTAACGCGATCAAGGCAAGCGTTGAGAAGGGCAGCTGCTTCGAAACGGGTCATCGCTTGGCCACCCTTAAAGGTGCCGTTGGGATAACCAGCGACGCAGCCGTAGCGCTCGATCAGGTTGGAAAGTGCTTGGTAAGCCCAGTCGGTGGGCTTCACATCAGCGAACTGGCTGATGCTGGTGACTTGCTCATCAGCGGCGTACTTGCTGACGCTGTCGATGTTGAGGTCGGCGGCTTGGGCAGCCACAGGAGCCAAAAGGCCCAGGGCAGCCGGCGCAACCAACAGTTGCTTAAAGAGTTTCATGGGGGTTCCTCACACGAGTAGGCGCAATGCGCCGACCAGATTGTGACCTGTCAATCCATGGCCGTCGACGGGTGATGTGACAGAGAACACAATGGCCCCAAGACACTGCCCGCCCAAAGACCAAAACGATGCCCCCAGAAAGCTGCAGTCACGAAGACTGGGCTCTCTGGGGGCTCTCGTCGGGTCCGCTTTGCCGCGGAACCGCTGGTTTGCGATACCTGTGATCAGGGATCTTTTGCCGAAATCAGCCGGCGTTCTCCACGATCAGCAGACCCTGGGTGAAACAACTGGAACTCACGGGCACCTCCTCCGGTTTGGATGGCGCCAGCCGGCGGCGGATACGGCGCCAAACCCGAAGGCTTAACGCCCCGTCACTGCTGACAGAACCCGCAAACCCTAGCGATCAGAGGGCATTACCGCGGGGTAGGACCTCTTCTGGGAAGATGAAGTTTTCGTGCGGCTGGTCAGCCGGTGCCATCCAGGCACGCAGGCCTTCATTCAGCAGGATGTTCTTGGTGTAGAAGGTCTCGAATTCGGGATCTTCTGCGGCGCGGATTTCCTGGCTGAC
>CALRWB020000020.1:0-35987 GCA_943371815.1 Chitinophaga pinensis
GGATGTGTTCACCTGCGGGGACCACACCATGCCGGAGATGGCCTGCCAAGTGCTCGCAGATGAACTCTCGGCCGGCAACCACAAGCTCACCAGCTTCCGGCGGGAAACGCCCTCGGCCATCGCCGACGTGCAGCGCGATCCCAGCCTGGAAGCGGGGCTTGCGAGTTGATCGGCTGAAGCTTCCGCTGGCTCAAGCCCTCACCATGGGGGCTTTTTTGATGGGATTTCGACGGACCACCTAGTGAACAGATGTAGTCGCCAGGTCCCGGTTCAGCTTGCCGCTGATTAAGCCCTCCAAATCCAGACCCACAGCAGAAAACCCCAGGCCGCGAAAGGCCTCCACCAAGGCCTCCCGCTGGGGGGTATGGGCCCACTGTCGTAAAGCCCCCGGCAACTGATCCGCCGGCAATTCAATCCGCGCCGTTTCCCCCTGGCTGCGCACCCGAACCCGGGGCCAGCCCTGGGCCAACAACCAGGCCTCGGCCGCTGCCACCCGTTCCAACCGCTGGGCCGTGATCGGCTCGCCATAGGGGAACCGCGAGGCCAGACATGGCTGGGCGGGCTTGTCCCACCAGGGCAAACCGAGGGCCTTGGAGAGCTGGCGAACCCCGGCCTTATCGAGGCCGACCTCGGCCAAGGGGGAGATCACCCCATGCTCGCGGGCCGCCCGAATGCCGGGGCGATAGTCGCCGAGGTCATCCCGGTTCACCCCATCAATCACCTGGGCCCCACCAGCTGCAGCTGCGATCGGCGCCAGCAAGCGATGCAATTCCTGCTTGCAGGCGTAACAGCGGCCATCGGGGTTACTGGCGTAGCCGGGATCATCCAGCTCCGCGGTCATGATTTCCCGGTGGCTGATGCCAAGCCACCCCGCCTGCTGTGAAGCCTCCTGACGGAGATGGGGCGCCAAGGCTGGTGACACCCCCGTCATTGCCTGGGCCCGGGGCCCGAGTTGTTCGAAGGCAATCGCGGCCACCAGGGCACTGTCGACGCCGCCGGAATAGGCCACCACCACCCCATCCAGCTGGGCCACCTGGGCCCGCAGATGGGTGAGGGCCTGCTCCAAAGGGGGCGGCAGGGCTTCGAGCAGGGAAAACAGCATGGCGCGGGCGCAGGATCCGATCTTGGCAAGCTAAAAGCGCTTCCGGTCACCGAGATCACCGGTAGCATCAATCCCTACCCAGCAGCCCGAATGGCCCCGAGCAGCACCCAAACGCCGCAGCGGGGAACAGGCCGAGGCATTGGCATCCGCACCGCAGCCGGCAGCGATGAGCGTGCCCACGGCCAACTGCACGTCTACGACGGGGATGGCAAGGGCAAGAGCCAGGCCGCCCTGGGGGTGGTGCTGCGCACCATTGGCCTGGGGATCTGCGAGGAAAAGCGCACCCGGGTGCTGTTGCTGCGGTTCCTGAAAGGGCCCGGCCGGGCCTACGACGAAGACGCCGCCATTGAGGCCCTCCAGCAGGGCTTCCCCCATCTGATTGACCAAGTGCGCACGGGCCGGGGCGACTATTTCACGGCAGAAGAAGCCACCAAATTTGATCGCCAGGAAGCCCAACGGGGTTGGGATATCGCCAAGGGAGCCATCGCTTCCAACCTCTATTCGGTGGTGGTGCTCGATGAGCTCAACCCTGTCCTCGATCTGGGGCTACTTGATGCCGTTGAGGTGGCTAGCACCCTGGCTTGCAAACCCCCCGGCATGGAGGTGATCTGCACGGGACGGGGCGCCCCGAGGGAATTGGTGCAACTGGCTGATCTCCATTCGGAAATGCGCGCCCACCAACAGATGGATCCCGGCATCACCGGCATCGAGATCTACACCGGTGAGGGCAAGGGCAAATCCACCAGCGCCCTGGGCAAAGGCCTCCAGGCAATCGGCCGGGGCATCAGCCAAGACAAAAGCCACCGGGTGCTCATTCTTCAGTGGCTCAAGGGCGGCGCGGGCTACACCGAAGACGCGGCCATCGCAGCCCTACGCGAGAGCTATCCGCACCTGGTGGACCATCTGCGCTCCGGCAGGGATGCGATCGTCTGGCGCGGCCAGCAACAACCGATCGACTACGTGGAAGCGGAGCGGGCCTGGGAAATCGCCCGGGCCGCCATCTCAAGCGGGCTCTACAAAACCGTGATCCTCGATGAGATCAATCCCACCGTCGACCTCGAACTCCTGCCGGTGGAGCCGATCGTGCAGACCTTGCTCCGCAAGCCCGCCGAAACCGAAGTAATCCTCACCGGCCGCTGCAAAAACCGCCTCGCCTACTTCGAACTCGCCAGTGTCTACTCCGAGATGGTCTGCCATAAGCACTACGCCGAACGCGGTGTCGATCTCAAACGGGGCGTCGACTACTAAGACTCAATAGCGCGGCCTCAATAACGCGGCAGGCTCGAATCAATCTCCTGGCTCCAGGCATCAATGCCGCCTTGCACGTTGATTCCTTCCACCCCGGCACGCTTGAGGGCAATCAGGGCTTTGGCACTGCGGCCACCGAGCTTGCAGTGGGCATAGAGCTGTTTGCCCGCAGCCAACTGCTTGATCCGCTCGATGGCGGTGCCGTTTTCAATCTGATCCAACGGGATCAGCACCGCGCCAGGGATCACGGCAATCTCCGCTTCCGGTGGATTGCGCACATCGATCAACACCATGCCGCTGGTGTCTCCATCAAGCAGTTGCTTCAGTTCTTGCACTGAGATGCTCTCGACGGCTCCCGCCTCCTCTTGGCCAGGGGCACTGCCCCCTACGCCACAGAACTCCTGGTAGTCGATCAGTTTGTCGATGACCGGCCGCTCAGGATTGGGCCTCAGCTTGAGCTCCCGGAACTTCATGGCCAGGGCATCAAACAGAAGCAGCCGGCCACTCAAGGTGGTGCCAATGCCGGTGATGATTTTTACGGCCTCGGTGGCCTGAATGACCCCAATGATCCCGGGGAGTACGCCCACCACACCCCCCTCGGCGCAGGAGGGCACCATGCCCGGCGGCGGCGGCTCGGGGAAGAGGTCGCGGTAGTTCGGACTCTCGGCATCCAGGTTGAACACCGTGGCCTGGCCTTCAAAACGGAAGATTGAGCCATACACGTTGGGCTTGCCGAGCAGCACGCAGGCGTCGTTCACCAGGTAACGGGTCGGGAAGTTGTCGGTGCCGTCGCAAACAATGTCGTAACCCCCAATAATCTCGAGGGCGTTAACACTGGTGAGCGCTGTTTCGTAGAGATCCACCTGGCAGTGGGGATTGATCTCAAGAATTCGCGCCTTGGCCGATTCGATCTTGGGTTTGCCCACCCAGGAGGTGCCGTGGATCACCTGGCGCTGCAAATTGCTGTGGTCAACCACGTCGAAATCGACAATGCCCAGGCGACCCACACCCGCCGCGGCCAAATACAGAAGCAATGGCGAACCCAGGCCGCCGGTGCCAACGCAAAGCACCGAAGCTGCCTTGAGGCGCTTCTGCCCCTCCATCCCAACCTCCGGAAGAATCAGGTGCCGGGCAAAACGGGCCACCTCATCGGGGCTGAGCTGAACACCGCTGGTGTCGGGAGGAAGCATGGGAAGCAGGAGCGAGTGGCGCGCAAACGCACATCGAGCTATGGGCCCATTCTCCATGGCAACCGGATTGGCCGCTGCAAGGGTTCGGAGCCATCCGCTTCGATCCACCACCAAGCCAAGCTGGCCTGGCTGCCTGGGGCCCCAATTCCTTGAATCGCCAGTAAGGCCGGTGCCACACACCAGGCCAAATCAGTGGCGGATGGCACTGGCGGCGAGCTGGGATGGCTGTGGGCAAATCCCAAGACCGCCATTTGGTGCTGGCGTGCCCACTTTTGTGCCAACAGCTGTTCCCGGGGATCTATTGCAAAGCGCCAGCCCCGCTCTTCGGCCACGGGCCAGCGATTGCAACAGGGCCAAACCTCTTGCAGCACAAGCACCTTGGCCATTTTGATGCCCAGGAGCAAGGCACACCCCTCCCAAGGGGCAGCCGCGGCCAAAAGCCGCTCCAACTGCGCAGCCAGACGGAGATCCGCCCCTACCAGAGCTGGCGCTTCGCTACTCACACCGATACTTTGTGAATCAATCCCATTTCAGTGTCCAACTGCGGTCCATGAGCGACACCCCTTCCGACGTGCAGGAGCAGGGCACCGAGGCCGCTGTTGAAACCTCCAGCGACGCCGCTGCAAATTTTGCCGAGCGCTACAGCGATGTCCTCGGCAAGGTGAACAACGCCCTTGACCAGGTCGACTGGAATCAGATGGGCAAGCTTGGCAAAGCCACCGGCATCATCGTGGCCGTCTGCGTGGTTCAGATCCTGATCAAAGGAGTATTGGACACCATCAATGTGATGCCGATCCTGCCTGGATTGCTTGAGCTGCTCGGCTTGGTCGTGGTGGGTCAGTGGAGCTGGCAGAACCTCACCACTAGCGACAAGCGCAATGCGGTGGTGGAAAACCTGCAGAACCTGCGCAAGGAATACCTGGGTTAAGCAAGACCCGCCAAATCGAGGTCAGGCATACCACAATTCAAGTTCATTGTGACAACAGCCTGTCAATAGAACTTTGGGCTTGGGCTCCGTAGGCCCCACTAAACAGGTTGGCGTGGTTCAACTGGTGGTAAAGGTTGTAGAGGACAACCCGCTCCTGGGAACCAGGCTCGAGCGGCCAGCTGGATGTGTAGCCGGCAAAAAAGGCCTGGGGGAAGCCCCCAAACAGTTGGGCCATGGCCAAATCCACTTCCCGATCCCCCCAATACACGGCGGGATCAAACAGCGCACCCCCAGCCCCAGCGAGTAGGCCGGCGTTGCCACTCCAGAGGTCGCCGTGGACGAGGGCAGGCTCGACCTGGTGACCGCCGAGCCAATCGGGCACCAGCTCCAAGAGCCGTTGGGCTCCCCGTAGCGGGCGCCCCTGCTGGGCGGCCCAACGGAGCTGGGGCGCGAGGCGGCAATCCACAAAAAAGCGCGGCCAGTTCTTTCCCCAGCCATTGATCTGGGGACTGGAGCCGATGGCGTTGTCGCGGCTCCAGCCAAAGCGGCCCTCCGATGCCCCCGCCTCGGCGCTGGCCCGGTGCAAAGCAGCCAAGCCAGCCCCAAAGCCAAACCAGCCGTTGCTGTTTGCATCCCTGGCACTGCTTGCACCGATCAAGATCAGCCACGGCAACAGCAAAAGCGCCTGCCCCCCCAACACCCCCACCCCAAGGGGGATTGGCACCCGCAACGGAGGCCGGGTCCAACGGGCCAAGGCCCTCAGCCCCTCAGCCTCAGCCAGCAGCAAGGGCAGGGCCTCTGCCCCATTGCTCTTGAGAAACCATTGCCGACCATCGGCCAGTTCAAGCTGCCAGGCCCTGTGACTGCAGCCGCCACCCACCGGTCGCTGGGCCACCAGCTCAACTGGGCCGTCTTCCCCAAGCTGCTGCTGCAGTCATTGGGCGAGCAGATTGGCGGGAGGCAGGTCCATCACCCAGGCAGAGGGGACTGCCAGCATGGCCCCATGGATCGCAGTGTGGATGTGGTGGTGGTGGGGGCCGGCGTCGCTGGTCTCACGGCCGCTGCTTTGCTGGCCAAAGAAGGGCTCACGGTGGAGCTGCTGGAAGCCCATCGCCAAAGCGGTGGCTGTGCAGGCACCTTCCGGCGGGGGCCGTACACCTTCGATGTGGGGGCCACCCAGGTGGCGGGGCTGGAGCCCGAAGGCATCCACAGCCGGCTGTTTGCCCATCTCGGGGTCAGTGCACCCCCTGCCAGCGCCCTAGACCCCGGCTGCGTGGTGGATCTGGGCGATGGCCTCCCACCGATTTCCCTCTGGCGTGATCCCCAGCGCTGGCAAGTCGAACGCACCCAACACTTCCCCGGCAGCGAGCGGTTTTGGCAGCTCTGTGGCGCCATCCACCAAGCCAATTGGGCCTTTGCCGCCAAGGATCCCGTCCTGCCGCCGCGTTCCGCCTGGGACTTCGGCCAACTGCTGGGGGCCCTGGGCCTGGGCACCATCGCCAGCGGCCTGTTCACCGGGGCCACCATCGCCAACCTGCTGCACCTCTGCGGCTGCGCTGGGGATCTGAGGCTGCGGCGTTTTTTGGATTTGCAGCTCAAGCTGTATTCCCAAGAACCCGCCGACCGCACGGCAGCCCTCTACGGCGCCACGGTGCTGGCCATGGCCCAGGCTCCCCTTGGACTGTTCCACCTCCAGGGTTCGATGCAGGTGCTCTGCCACCAGCTCGAGCGGGCCCTAGCCCAAGCCCAGGGCAACCTAAGGCTGCGCCACCGGGTGGATCGCATCACCCCCATGCAGCCGCACGCCACGGGCTCCCGCTGGATGGTCCAAGGCACGGCCAACCCGCAAGCCCCCCAGGGCGAGCCCTTTGCCCTCAGCTGCCGTGATCTGGTGCTGGCGGTTCCTCCCCAGGCGATGCCGGCCTTGCTGGGAGAAAGCTTGCCCCAGGCCTACCGCCAACGGCTGGATGGGCTGCACGAACCCTCCGGCGCCCTGGTCTTCTATGGGGCCGTTAATCGCACGGCCGTGCCAGAGGGCTGTGCCAGCCATCTCCAACGGGATTGGGATGAACCCGGTTCGCTATTTGTCTCCATCAGCCAGGAGGGGGATGGCCGGGCACCGGTAGGCCAGGCCACCGTGATCGCCAGTGTGTTTACCGCCGCTAAGCCTTGGTTTGGCCTCGATAACGCCACCTATGGAGCCAGGAAGATTGCCGCCCAGCAAGACATCCAACGGGGTCTGCAAGAGCTGCTGGGCATCTCCGAGGCCGCCTGGTGCCACCAGGAACTGGCCACACCCCGGGGCTTTGCCGGCTGGACAGGCAGGCCCTGGGGCTATGTGGGTGGGCTGGGCCAACACCCCAGCCGCTTCGGACCCTTTGGCCTGGCGAGCCGCACGCCGTTGCAGGGACTCTGGCTCTGCGGCGATGCGATCTATCCGGGCGAAGGTACCGCCGGCGTGAGTCTTTCCGCCCTCATGGCAGCCCGCCAGCTGCTGGCCAGCCGGGGCCGCCAGCTCCGCATGGCCACCGGGAAGGGGCCGACGAGCTAACGCTTTCGTTAGGGCTAGTGCTAGAGAAATTCTGGGCGCAACTGATGGGCCTCCTCCAAAGCCCCCTGCAGAGCCTCCCAATGGCCGGCCTGGAGCTGCACTTCGAGCTCTTCCAGGCTTGTCCGATAGGTGGCCAGGGCCGTCAACAACGCCGCCCGGTTGGTGCGGGCCATCAGGCTGCCCAACTCGGGATTGCCGCCGCCCACCCTGGTGGTGTCGGCAAAGCCACTGGAGGCCAAGGCCCGCACCAAAGCCGGTAGGGCACCCCCCGCATCGGCGGCCTCCCCATGGGCAGCCTGCAGCAGGGCCGCTCCCACCAAAACGGGCAAATGGGAAATCAGCGCCACGGCCTGGTCATGGGACCGGGCATCGCAAGTGAGCCAGTGGGCACCCACCGCCTCGGCCAAGCGCCGCACCTCGGCCAATGCCTCTGGATCCGTGGTGGCCGTTGGCGTGGCTACCCAGGGCCGACCCACAAACAGGCCGGCCACACCAGCCTCCACGCCAGCCTCGGCCGTACCGGCCATGGGATGGCTGGCCACAAAGCGGGGCACCCGACTGTGCCAGCGCTCGAGCACCGGTGCCTTCACCGAACCCACGTCGGTCACCACGGCCCCATCCGACACCGCCTTCAACCACTCCATCGAAGGATCTAGCAAGCGATCCAACGGCAGGGCCAACACGACCAACCCACAACCCGCAAGCACCCCCGGATCGGTGCTCACATCGGATGCCAACTGGCGTTGACGCGCCCTCTCTGCGGTGGCAGGGCGATGGACCAGGGCCCGCACCTGGGCGCCTTGCGCCATTAAATCGAGGCCCAAGGAACCCCCAATCAGGCCCATCCCCACAATCCCCACGGGCTTCGTCTGCCAGAGGGGCTCTCCGGATTGAACCGGTGCGTTTCCAGCGTTTGTCATCCCGGCTGCAGTCCCTGCACGCCAGCTTCCTACGCTTCAGGGGCCATTGGCAGTTCGCGGATGCTGGAAGCCCGCGCCCATCAGCAGCTCAAGGCGATACTCCAGCGTGAAGGAGGCAGGCACTGGCCCCACCACCTCAGCCTGAGCCGGCTGGTCGCCCGCAGCCTCAGACGCAGGGATCACACCGTGGTCCGGCTGGCTCCAGGCACGGAGCCCAACTGGTGGATCAGCCTGCTCGTGCCCTTGGCCCTGGGGGAGGAGCCCCTGGCCCTAGTGGTGAGCGACTCGGCGCGGCAGCGACTGCAGCAGATTGAACTGCCACGGCTAGCAGCGGCCGATCCAAGCCTGGCCCTGCCCTGCTTCGAGGGGACCCAGGCCCCCCAGGAAGCCAGGGTCTGGGTGCTCAGCCATCGTCAGCTGGTAGAGGCCTGGCGATCCAATCAACTGGGCACACGCCAGCTCGTGATCCCCGAGGCCGAGCACCTGGACGGCTGCTTGCGGGAAGCCCTGGAGGTGGTCATCACCCCAGAGCACTGGGACCAACTCCGCCGCGCCCAGCCCAGCGCCGAAGCCAGCCTGCTCACCTTGCATGCACGACTCAGCCGGCAGCTCCTAGCCCACCCCCGTAATCCCAAACAACAGGTCGCCCTGGCCCCAGAAGATGAGGCGCCCTTGCGGCACCTGCTGCAGGTGCTGGGCCCCTTACCCGAACCCTGGCCCGGATGGCTTGCTGCCGCCGGTTCCGCCTGGACCAGCTGGGCCCGGGTCAATCCCCAGCTCTTGCAATGGCAACTGCACCGCCAACCCCTCGAACCCCGCAGGGTTCTGCCTGGTCTTCTCGATGGCCGGGGTTGTGTGCTGATCGGCCAAATGGGCGAGCGCAATCCCCTGGAACTCATCCCAACGGTCACCGTTGAGATGGGCGATCCGCCCTTGGCAGATCCCCTGCCCCTCTTCGCTCCGCTGCGCCAACCCCTGCCCAACAGTCCCCATTACGGAGAGCACTTGCTCGAGCAAAGCCGCCGGCTGATTCTCGGCCAAGCGGGATTAAGCGTGGTGTTGCTGAGCGATGGCGCCCTGCGCATCGATCTCGCTAGTGCCCTGGCCGCCGAATTTGGCAGCCGCGTGGTGCACCAGACCACAGCCCCCGAAAGCAACGGGGTGATCTGCGCCGGTTGGAGTTGGTGGCTGGGCAACCAGGAGCGCTTGCCGTTGCCAGCCCAGGTCATTGTGGCCTTGCTACCGCTCGCGAGCCTGGAAGATCCGCTCACCGCCGCCCAGGTCAAGCTCCTGCGCGAGCAAGGGCGCGATTGGTTTCGCGAGCAGCTCCTCCCCGATGGCCTCAGCCAACTGCAATTGGGGGTATCGGGGCTCAGGCGCAGCGGCGGTCGCCTGGCCATCCTGGATGGCCGGCTCAGGGGCCGCAGCTGGGGGCAAAACGTTTTGAGCGCCCTTGAACCCTGGGTGGCCTTAAGCAGGCTTATGCCTCACTAGCCTTGGCAACTCCAAAGCATTGACCCATGGGGGAAGCCAAACGCCGCACCATCCAGGGACTCCCGCCCAAAAGCGTCAAAAAAGCAAAGGTGGACAGCTCACCACGGCTGGTCGCCTGGTTCCCCCTGACGCGCAACCAGGCCGATCAATTCGTGCAGGTCAGCACCAAGGGCGCCTGGATCGGCATTGGGGCGCTGGTGCTGTTTTGGATCATGGTGCGCTTCATTGGCCCTGCCGCCGGCTGGTGGGCACTCTCAGATGGCTAGACCGCAGCGCTGATCCTGATCACCAAACCGGATCGTTAAGCAACCGCGCCAATCCACTTGCCAAGTCCACTTGGCAAATCCGCCACAACGGCTACCGCCCCAAATCTGAAGAAAACCCTAAGATTGGTACGCGTCTGAGATTGGCCCATGTTTCCCCGATTGGCGGAGCAGTACAGATCGGTCGTTCACGATCTGGTGATGAGCCTCCAGGCCCTCGCAAAAAGCCTGCAAGCCAGCAATGTGGCCGCAACTTGCTACATCTGCGGTGATGGCCGCGATGGCCAAGGGGCTTCCTTTGTCGCCAACCTGGGCGACAACCACATGGTTCGCTTTTTGGTGTCCGATTTCGGCATCAGCTGGGTGGAATCCCGCAATGGCCACGAACTCGTGAAGCTCGAGGGTGCCGAAGCCATCCAGGAGCTGCAACGGGTGGCCCAGGTCCTGCAAATTCCCCAAGCACGTAACAGGCAACGCGCCGAAGCATGAAAAAGGCGCCGTAACCGGCGCCCCAGCCCTTCAAGCCTTTACCGACGCGGAGCTTTCCGCACTAATGGCCGGCGATTCAGCCGCCCCAAGCTCCGCACTGGAGGCAGCAGCCGCAGCCTTTGCCGCCGCGGCCAGGGGCTTCATGGAGTTGGCCGTCACCTCAGATCCTTCGGTCAGCTTCTGGCGAGTCAATCGCTCAATCACCTCCGCTTTGGTTGGGTTCTGTTCCAACCAGGTGATCGTGTTGTCACGGCCCTGGCCAATGTTGTCGCCCTCGTAGCTGTACCAAGCCCCCTTACGGGTCACCACACCGGTCTCCTCGGCGAGATCAAGCAAACAGCCAATGGTGCTGATGCCGCGGCCAAACAGAATGTCGAACTCCGCAATCCGGAAGGGCGGAGCCACCTTGTTTTTAGCCACCTTCACCTTGGCCCGAATGCCGTATTCCTCGGTACCGCGCTTCAAGGTTTGGATGCGACGGATGTCGAGCCGGACCGAGGCGTAGAACTTGAGCGCATTACCGCCGGTGGTGGTTTCGGGGTTGCCGTAGGTGACCCCAATTTTTTGGCGCAACTGGTTCAGAAAGATCACCGTGCAACCGGACTTGCCGATGTTGCCTGTGATTTTGCGCATGGCCTGGCTCATCAGGCGGGCCTGGCTGCCCACCGCAAGATCGCCCATTTCGCCTTCAATTTCAGCCCGGGGAGTCAGGGCTGCAACCGAGTCCACAACCACAATGTCCACCGCGGCGGATCGCACCAACTGGTCGACGATCTCAAGGGCCATCTCGCCGGTATCCGGCTGGGAGACCAGCAGGTTTTCGATGTCCACCCCAACGGACGCGGCATAGACCGGATCGAGGGCGTGCTCCGCATCCACAAAGGCCGCCACCCCTCCACGCTTCTGAACCTCAGCGATGGCATGCAGGGTCAGCGTGGTCTTACCTGAACTCTCCGGGCCATAGACCTCCACGACCCGGCCCTTGGGATAGCCACCACCCAAGGCGAGGTCAAGGGTGAGAGCTCCGGTGGGGAACGTCTCCACCCGCATGCGGGAGGCATCGCCCAGCCGCATGATCGAACCCTTACCGAAGTTGCGCTCGATGTGGTTGAGCACAAGCCCGAGGGCTTTGTCGCGCTCGGCAGCCGCCCGGGCGTCAGCAGCGCTGGAAGCAGCGGAGCCTGAAGCAGAAGCGGCCTTGGAATCGACGGGCATAACAGCAATCAGAAGCGATGGGACGGGCCGCTGGAATGGATAGGCAGGACTCCGCAGGATCAACCCCAGAACGCCATCCTGCGGCCTCTAAGAAGCAAGTGCCACCGACGGGGGCCGGCGTATCAATTGCTTATAGTACTGACGTACTCTAGCGGGCTATGGCCATTGCGCCAGGGGGGCTGCAAAGGCGGTGGGCTCAAGCCAGGCAATGCCCGCCGGCAGCCCCACGTCATCACCGGGCGAAAGGTAACCCCAGCTCACCAGAAAGCAGCGCACCGCGGCCAAGGCCGCCTGGCTCCGCACGAGCTCGAGGGTGGGGCGACGGTCTTCGACAAACCAAATCGGACGGCCCTGGGCTAGTCCCGCGAGCAGCTCGGCCAGCACCTCACTCTTGCTGCCCTGTTCGTGGCCATAGAGGGCCCATGGTTCGAGCCCCGCCGCCTGGAGCAAGTGCCGGGCAAAGACACCCCCTTTGGTGGTGAGCACCATCCAGTCGGCCCCCTCCGAGGTCAGCCGGCCGAGCCGCTCGATCACCCCCGGGTAGAACCGATGCAAGCCCAACCAGGACTTCAGGTCGGACGCCATGGCCCCAGCACGCGCCCGCTCAAGGGCCTGCTGCAGGTCGTGCGGGGAAACGCCCCAGCGGGCCAACGCCAGGGGCAAGGCCGCGTCGTAGGTCCCGAGCAGAGCTGGCAAATCCAAATCTGAGCGGCCCAATTCGAGGGCCATCAGCACCATTTCCCAGCCCTTGTGAATGAGGGGCCTGAGCTGGGCAAACGCCGGCGGAGCTTGCAATGGCAACTCCACGCCAGGAGCAAGGGCGAGGGCCGCCAAGCGCGCAGAAAACCAGTACTCGGCCATGCCATCCACGAGCACGCCATCGAAATCGAACACCACCAACGGGGCCAAGGAGGCTGCCGTGATCACGGAAAAACCCTTGTAAAAACTGGGTCGCTAGGATTCGAACCTAGGAATGGCGGGACCAAAACCCGCTGCCTTACCGCTTGGCGACGACCCAATGGTGCCCTATGGGAGCAGCCAACACCGGCCTTCACCGGTGCCCTGCTAGTTACCCATAGCGCCTGGTCCTTCGTCAACCGAGCCCCCAATCCAGTCGACGTTCAGGCAGGGAAGACGCGCAAATACTGGGCCGAACCCCGGCCAAAGACCGCTGTGCGCAGCCGGTAGCGGCTAGCCAATTCAGCCTGCATCTGACGCACTCTCCCGTTGCGGGGCAGGAGCTCCACGGGATGGCCTTGGGGCAAGACCACCTGCTCCACCGCCAATCGACATTCCTCAAGCGCCGCCAAAGCATCGTCCAACCCGACTGAATGGCCCCCATGGCCCTTGGATTCGCCAGCCGCCTCAGGCTGCGCCGCCGGGCTGCCCTGGCGATTGGCCAACAGGCGCTCCAGCCCACGCTGCACCTGGGGGAGGGCGGCACTTTTGATCACCAGGATCGGGATGCCGAGCTCCTGGGCCTGGCGCCGCACGTGGGGATCGCGTCCCAACTGCTGCCGAACAGCGAGCACCACATCAGCCAGCTCCACGCTGCCGGCCAACTCCACCGGCAATTGCCTGGAGCGGGCCACCTGCTCCAGCTGGCTGCGGCTGATCCCTGCCCCGTAGACCCGCAGGCTCTGGCCGGCAGAAGCGACCATCCCAGGGTCTTGGTCTGCATCTTCTTCCGCACCGTCGACTGCGCCGTCCACTGCATCGTCGACTGCGCCGTCCCCAGCGTCGTCGTCCAACAGGAGCAGCGGAACGGGACGCTGCCGCCCATGGGGAATCCTTGGGTGCTCAGGGCGATCCAGGGGCAGATGGCCAGCCAGGGTTGGAGAAGTCGCGGCCTGGCGGGTGAGCAGGCCATCGGGACCCACTTCTCGAACCTCAGGGCGCGGGGTCTGGCCCCGAAGCAACCAATCCACCGTGCGGGCCACATCCCGATGCACCAACCAGCGGTGACGGGTATGCATCTCAACGGCCAAGGGGAAAGTGGGATCCGCCGCCCGCTCCAGCACGGTTTTTTGGGTGCGGCGGCGGCGCGCCTCCTCGTCGCCCAGCGTTACCGACTGAATACCCCCCACCAAATCAGCGAGCGTGGGGTTCTTGATCAGGTTGGCCAACTCATTGCCATGGGCCGTGGCGACGAGCATCACCCCCCTCTCGGCGATCGTGCGGGCCGCCAAGGCCTCCAGCTCGGTGCCGATTTCATCGATCACGATGACCTCGGGCATGTGGTTCTCCACCGCTTCGATCATCACCTGGTGCTGAAGCTCGGGCCGGGCCACCTGCATGCGCCGGGCCCGGCCAATGCCGGGGTGGGGAATGTCGCCATCGCCGGCTATTTCATTGCTGGTGTCGATCACCACCACCCGCTTGCCCAAGTCATCGGCCAGCACCCTGGCAATCTCCCGCAGCGCGGTGGTCTTCCCAACCCCAGGCCGCCCCATCAACAACAGCGACTGGTTCGAATCGAGCAGGTCTCGCACCATGGCCACGGTGCCAAACACAGCCCTACCAACCCGACAGGTGAGCCCCACCACAGCCCCAAGACGGTTGCGAATGGCACTGATGCGGTGCAGGGTGCGCTCAATGCCAGCCCGATTGTCGCCGCCAAAGCTGCCGAGCTGGTCGAGCACCGCCTCTAAGTCAGCCCGCGTTACGGAGTTCTCGCCCAAGGCCATCACCCGGGCTGGATAGCGGGCCTCTGGCACCCGGCCCAGATCCAGCACCACCTCGAGCAGCTGGTCGCGCTGTTGGGACGTAGCCAGAGCCTGCTGAACCCCTACCGGCAGAACCTCGAGCAAACGATCGAGGTCGTCGGTCATCCGCTGGGGGGCTATGGGCTGCGCAGAGGAGGCCAGGGAAGCGAACGAATCGGGGCTCAGCACGACGCCACACGGATTAGGTCCGTTCTAGCCAGGGGTGCACGAGCTGTTGCACCGCCACTAGGGCTTGGGGCCAGAGTTCCCCGTCCGCCAAAAGGGAGGTGCCCCGCTGTTGGGCCGCAAGCAACCAGGGCTGGAGCTGCCGGCGGGCCACCCCACCAAAGGCCACCCCGGCCGCCAGGCTCGCCAGTTGGGGGTGGGCCTGGAGATGGGCCAGGGTTTTGCCATTGGTGCCCCCGGCCAGCTGGAGGGGGCCGGGGGGGGCCTGGGGCGCCAGCTGGGCCAACAACTGCACGGCCGCATGGGCCATGCCGTCCCCCACATCCCCGCTCATGGGGCGACCATCCAGCTGCCAGATCGGCAAAAGGCCCTTGGCCCGGATGAGGGCGAAGCGCTGCCAGAGCTCTTGGGCACTCACTTCTGCCCCCGCACTCACCGCCAGCCTCCGCAGCGGGATACCGCTGGCCATCAGCTGGTCGAGGCGCTCGCCAAAGGCCTGGAGCCGGCCAGGTTGGGTGTGCAGCTCGATCGCCTCAGGCTGCAACTCCGCCAAGAGCGGGGCTACGGCCTGAGGGGCCAACACCTGGCTACGCTCCTGGATCAATCCCAGCGGACAGGCGGGCAGGCAGCGGCCGCAGCCATAACAACGGTCCTCGATGACACCTGGGGCCCCTGGGGTGGGCGTGCCGATCGCCAGGGCCGGGCAAACCCGCTCGCAGGGGCGCGGGCAACTGCTGGGGCAGCGATCCGGATCGAACCAGGCCTTGCGGAAATGGGGATCGAGGCCATCACTGAGGCTCAGCATCAGCCAGGGCTTGGCGGCACCTCGCGCCACGGCCCAGGCCACACCTCGCCGAATGGCAGCCACCACGGACCCATCGGCGGCCCCATCGATGCAATGGACCCCAGCCAAGACATACAGACCGCACAGGTCTTCGATGGCGACGAGGTCCTGATTACTCGCACCACAAATCAACTTGACCCAACGACCCTGGGCAAGGGCCGCTTCAGGCAGCAACCAGCTGCTCAAGGGGCTGCCAACGCAGACTGCGCGATCCGCCCATTTCCACCACCATTTTCAGGCGCGGTTCCTTGCGGCATAGGGCCAACAAGGAGGTGAGCTCAGCTGAAGAGAGCACCTGGCCTTCAATCAACCACAACAGAATCGGCTTCGTGCCCTCGAGCAACGATCCAAGTTGGGGCATCACCCGTTGAACCTCGCCCACGGCCGCACCCCGACCCACACTCTGATGACCCAGGTGGGGGGGGCGCACGCCATGGAGCTGAAGCAGGTAAGCCTCGGGATCACCCAGGCCTCGAGCTGAAGTCATCTTGGCTTGGTAACCCGCTGCCCGCATCCGACGCAGTAGTCGCGTTTCGGAGCCACCTTCAAGGGGCACGAAGAGGGCAAGGGCACCGGCCTGCTCCAGGTCCTGCCGGAAACCGCGACCAGAAAGCAGCAGGGGCATCGCCAACAGACGCGGAGCTGGATTGCAGTCTGACAGCAGACATCAACAGCGGTGGCTAATGGCGGAGCAAACGGTGAGGGTTTTGTGATGCTGTATGTTCGTCTGCTGTGCCATTGATTTGTGCCCGTCCGCTAGCCGGGCCTCCAAATCACGGCACAAGGTCACCAGTGGTGGTGGCCTTCCCAGGCCAGTACGGAATGAAGCAGCTTTCACCAGCTGTGTCAGCCGTCGGGAAACTGTCCAAACGCCTTCGGTTTCTTCGGAAATCGCGACCGGTTTAGACAAGTCCCAGCCCTCTGATCAGGTTCTGATCCGTCTTGCTAGCCCTTTGGACATCGCATCAGAGCTGCGGCAGGCTTCGCCTCTCGCCAGCCCGGGCAGCCCCTAGGACGAGCCAGACGTTCTTTTCCTTGGTTTCAATTTTCTCCGGCTCCACCTCTGCCTTACGGCAAGGGTCACCGGTGGTCCAGCTGGCGCTGTTTCTCTTCCTATGTCTATCGGCATTCTTGGGAAGAAATTGGGCATGTCCCAGTTCTTCGACGACGAGGGCAGATCCATCCCGGTCACATTGATCGAGGCCGGTCCCTGCCGCATCACCCAACTCAAATCCACCAACACCGACGGCTATGTCGCGGTGCAGCTTGGTTTTGGCGACATTCGCGAGAAGCTCGTGAACAAGCCAGCCAAAGGACACCTAGCCAAGTCCGGCGACGAGGTCCTGCGTCACCTGAAGGAATATCGGGTTGACAGCGTGGACGGCCTCGAGCTTGGGAGCTCCGTCACCGTGGCTGCTTTTGAAGCGGGTCAAAAGGTGGACGTCAGTGGTGACACCATGGGCCGCGGTTTCGCAGGCCTCCAAAAGCGCCATGGCTTCAGCCGCGGTCCCATGACCCACGGCTCGAAGAACCACCGCGAACCAGGTTCGATTGGCGCCGGCACCACCCCAGGCCGCGTCTATCCAGGCAAACGGATGTCTGGCCGTTACGGCGGCAAGCAGATCACCACCCGTGGGCTCGTGATCCTGAAAGTGGACACCGAGCGAAATTTGCTGGTGGTCAAAGGTTCAGTGCCCGGCAAGCCCGGCGCCCTGCTGAACATCCGCCCGGCGAACCGGGTCGGCTTCAAAGCTGGGAACTGAGGAGAACACCGATGACAAACTGTGTAATCCGCGATTGGCAGGGTAAAGAAGCTGGAAAAGCTGCCCTCGACCTCAAAGTCGCAAAAGAAACGTCCGCCAAAGACCTCGTGCATCGCGCCGTGGTCCGGCAGCTGGCCAACGCCCGCCAGGGCACAGCCAGCACCCTGACGCGGGCCGAAGTGGCCGGTGGCGGCCGCAAGCCCTACAAGCAAAAGGGCACTGGTCGCGCCCGTCAGGGTTCGATCCGTACCCCCCTCCGCCCCGGCGGCGGTGTGGTGTTTGGGCCCAAGCCCCGCAGCTACACCCTGGCGATGAACCGCAAGGAACGTCGCCTGGCCCTGCGCACCGCCCTGATGAGCCGCATCAACGACGTCACGGTGGTGAAGGGCTTTGGCGAAGGTCTTGAAACCCCCAAAACCAAAGAGATCACGGCTGCCCTTGAGCGTTTCGGCATTGATGCCGGCGCCAAGGTGCTGTTGGTGCTCGATGGGGCCACCGAGGCTGTGCGCCGCTCAGTGCGCAACCTTGAGAAGGTCAAGCTGATCGCTGCTGATCAGCTCAACGTGTTCGATCTCCTCCACGCCAACAAGTTGGTGGTGAGCGAAGAGGCACTCGCGAAGATCCAGGAGGTCTACGGAAATGACTGAGCGTTTTGTCGGCAGGCTCGCGGACGTGATCCGTCGGCCTTTGATCACTGAGAAGGCCACCCGTGCCCTCGAGCTGAACCAGTACACCTTCGAGGTGGACCACCGGGCTGCCAAGCCCGACATCAAAGCCGCCGTCGAGCAACTATTCGATGTCCGCGTGGTTGGTGTCAGCACCATGAACCCCCCTCGCCGGTCCCGGCGTGTGGGCCGCTTCGCTGGCAAACGTGCCCAGGTGAAGAAAGCCGTGGTGCGCCTGGCCGAGGGCAACGCCATCCAGCTTTTCCCCGAGTCCTGAGGCGCCTAAACAACCATGGCTATTCGTAAATACCGCCCCATCACCCCCGGCACCCGCACCCGTGTCGCCAGTGATTTCTCTGAAATCACTGGCCGCGGTCGCGAACGGGGCCTGGTGGTGGCCAAGCACCGCCGCAAAGGCCGCAACAACCGGGGCGTCATCACCTGCCGCCACCGGGGCGGCGGCCACAAGCGCCTCTACAGAATCGTCGACTTCCGTCGCGATAAGCACGGTGTGGTCGCCAAAGTGGCTGCCATTCACTACGACCCCCATCGCAATGCCCGCCTGGCCCTGCTCTTCTACGCCGATGGCGAGAAGCGCTACATCCTGGCCCCGGCAGGCATTGAGATCGGCCAACAGCTCGTTTCGGGGCCCGAGTCCCCCATCGAGGCCGGCAATGCCCTGCCCCTGTCTTCGATCCCCCTCGGCTCAAGCGTCCACAACGTGGAGCTCTACGCCGGCCGGGGCGGCCAGATGGTTCGCACCGCTGGTGCCAGTGCCCAGGTGATGGCCAAGGAAGGCGACTACGTCGCCCTCAAACTGCCATCCACCGAAGTTCGCCTGGTCCGTCGCGAGTGCTACGCCACCATCGGCGAAGTCGGCAACTCCGAAGTGCGGAACACCAGCCTCGGCAAAGCTGGCCGCAAGCGCTGGCTTGGTCGTAGGCCTGAGGTCCGCGGCAGCGTCATGAACCCCTGCGATCACCCCCACGGTGGTGGTGAGGGCCGCGCTCCCATCGGTCGCTCTGGTCCTGTGACCCCCTGGGGCAAACCAGCCCTGGGCCTCAAAACCCGTAAGCGGAACAAACCCAGCAATCGGTTTGTGCTCCGGAAACGTCGCCGCACCTCCAAGCGGAGCCGTGGCGGACGCGATTCCTGATGAACCACACCGCTTTGCTTTCTGCTTAAACCGCCATGGGACGTTCACTCAAAAAAGGTCCGTTTGTTGCCGACAGCCTGCTCAGCAAGGTTGAAAAGCAAAACGCCGCCGACGACAAGTCCGTAATCAAAACCTGGTCACGGGCTTCCACCATCCTGCCGATGATGATCGGCCACACAATTGCCGTTCATAACGGCAAATCACATGTTCCCGTCTACGTGACGGAACAAATGGTGGGCCACAAGCTCGGGGAATTCGCCCCCACCCGCACCTTCCGGGGCCATATCAAGGACAAGAAAGGAGGTCGCTGACGCTATGGCAAACACACCCACCAACAAGGCCCTCGCCCACGGTCGCTTCATCCGAGGCTCCGTGTCCAAAGTGCGACGGGTTCTCGACCAGATCCGCGGCCGCTCTTACCGCGAGGCGCTGATCATGCTCGAGTTCATGCCATACCGCTCCACCGGCCCCATCACCAAGGTGTTGCGGTCGGCGGTAGCCAACGCCGAGCACAACATGGGTCTCGACCCTGCCACCTTGGTGATCAGCGAGGCCAACGCCGACATGGGTCCGTCCCTGAAGCGTTTCCGGCCCCGCGCCCAAGGTCGCGCCTTTGCGATCAAAAAACAGACCTGCCACATCAGCATTGCTGTGGCTCCTTCCGCCTGACCCCCGAGGACACCGACCGATGGGACACAAGATCCATCCAACCGGCCTGCGCCTGGGGATCACCCAGGAACACCGCTCGCGTTGGTACGCCCCAAGCAAGACCTATCCGACCCTCCTCCAGGAGGATGACCGGATTCGCAAATTCGTCCATAAGAAGTACTCCGCTGCCGGCATCAGCGATGTGCTGATCGCCCGCAAGGCCGACCAACTGGAAGTTGAGCTCAAGACCGCCCGTCCTGGGGTGCTCGTTGGCCGTCAGGGCAGCGGTATTGAGGAGCTCCGCGCCGGCATCCAGAAAACCCTGGGTGATGCCAACCGTCAGGTGCGCATCAACGTGGTGGAAGTCGAGCGGGTCGATGCCGATGCCTTCTTGCTGGCTGAGCACATCGCCCAACAACTGGAGAAGCGCGTCGCCTTCCGACGCGTGCTGCGGATGACCGTGCAGCGGGCCCAACGGGCTGGCGTACTTGGCCTGAAGATCCAGGTCAGCGGCCGCCTCAACGGCGCTGAAATTGCTCGTACCGAATGGACCCGCGAAGGACGTGTGCCCCTGCACACCCTGCGCGCAGACATCGACTACGCAACCAAGTTGGCCAGCACCACCTACGGGGTGTTGGGCATCAAAGTTTGGGTGTTCAAAGGCGAGGTTCTACCTGGCCAAAAAGAACAGCTGCCCGTGGGTGCAGCTCCTCGTCGGCGGACCAGCCGGCAGCCCCAACAGTTCGAAGACCGCTCCAATAAGGAGTGATCAGGAGGCCGAATCATGCTGAGTCCAAAACGCGTCAAATTCCGTAAGCAGCAGCGGGGCCGTATGCGCGGCACCGCTACCCGCGGAAACACCATTGCCTTCGGGCAATTTGCCCTGCAGGCCCAAGAATGCGGCTGGATCACATCCCGCCAAATCGAAGCCAGCCGCCGGGCCATGACCCGCCAAGTCAAGCGGGGCGGGAAGATCTGGATTCGGATCTTCCCAGACAAGCCCGTCACCATGCGCGCCGCCGAAACCCGCATGGGTTCCGGTAAAGGCAACCCAGAGTTCTGGGTAGCGGTGATTAAGCCCGGTCGCATCCTGTTCGAAATGGGGGGTGCTGAAATCACCCCCGAAATCGCCAAGGAAGCCATGCGTCTGGCGCAGTTCAAGCTGCCCATCAAAACCAAGTTCATCTCCCTGAGTGATCAGGAGTATCAGGACTTGGCTTCCTCTGGCCAACCCGTCGCAGTGGAGTCCTGACCATGGCCCGTCCCAACATTGCCGAAGTGCGTCAGCTCTCTGGCGAAGCGATCACCGAGCAGATCAACGCCACCCGCCGCGAGCTGTTCACCCTTCGCTTCGAGCAGGCCACGCGCCGGCTTGAGAAGCCGCACCGTTTTAAGGAAGCCCGCATCAAGCTGGCCCACCTGAAAACGGTCCAGCTGGAGCAGCAACGCTCCGCCACCCTGGCTGATTCAGCCTCCTGATTCCCCCCTCTAGTCCCATGGCACTCAAGGAAAGGGTCGGCACCGTCGTCAGCGACAAGATGGACAAAACGGTGGTGGTGGCGGTCGAAAACCGCTTCCCCCATCCCATCTACCAAAAGACGGTCAGCCGCACCACCCGCTACAAAGCCCACGACGAAGCCAACAGCTGCAACGTGGGTGATCGGGTTCGCATCACCGAGACCCGCCCCCTCAGCCGCACCAAACGCTGGACCGTGGCCGAGGTTCTCACCAACACCACCGCCGGTTGAGGAGAGCACCCCAATGATTCAACAAGAGACCTACCTCAACGTCGCTGACAACAGTGGCGCCAAGCGCATCCAGTGCATCCGTGTGCTGGGTACCAACCGGCGCTACGCCCACGTCGGTGACGTGATCGTGGCCGCCGTCAAAGACGCCATGCCCAACATGGGCGTCAAAAAATCCGATGTGGTGAAGGCCGTGGTGGTTCGCACCAAGGCAACCCTGCGCCGCGAAACCGGCAACTCGATCCGCTTCGACGACAACGCAGCAGTCATCCTCTCGGGGGACAACAACCCGAAAGGCACCAGGGTCTTCGGCCCTGTCGCCCGGGAACTTCGGGAACGCAATTTCACCAAGATTGTGTCCCTCGCTCCGGAGGTGATCTGACATGGCCGCCGCCACTCCAAAAGCCAAGCCCCAGGTGCGCATCAAAATGCGCATCAAATCAGGTGACACCGTTCAGGTGATCTCCGGCAAGGACAAGGGCAAAACCGGCGAAGTGCTTCGCACTCTGCCCTACGAAAACCGTGTACTGGTGCAGGGGATCAACCTGCGCACCCGCCACGTCAAGCCCACCCAAGAGGGTGAAACCGGACGGATCGTCACCGAAGAAGCATCCATCCATGCTTCCAACGTGATGCTCTATTCGACCACCAAAAACGTGGCTAGCCGCGTCGCAATTGTGGTGGAGAAAGACGGCACCAAACAGCGCCGCCTCAAAAAGACTGGGGAAATCCTGGCCTGATCTCCTGCCCACTTCTACATCTCCTTTCCCACTTCTTCTTCGTTCATCCCTGTCCGCCTTCTGACCCCGACCAGAAGCGCACTCCCCTTCCCCCGTCATGTCTCTGAAACAGCGCTACCGGGAGACGATCCAGCCAAAGTTGCTGAAGGATCTCAATCTCTCCAACATTCACGAAGTTCCGAAGGTGATGAAAGTCACCGTTAACCGGGGTCTTGGTGAAGCGGCCCAAAATGCCAAGGCCCTCGAGGCCTCCATCGCGGAGCTGGCCACAATCACCGGTCAAAAAGTGGTTGTGACCCGCGCCAAGAAGGCCATCGCGGCCTTCAAGATTCGCGAAGGCATGCCCATTGGCGTCGCCGTCACCCTGCGTGGCGAGCGGATGTACGCCTTCCTGGAGCGCCTGATCAACCTGGCTCTACCCCGCATCCGCGATTTCCGTGGGGTGAGCCCCAAGAGCTTCGACGGCAGGGGGAACTACACCCTGGGGATCCGCGAACAAATCATTTTCCCGGAAATTTCGTTCGACAAGATCGATGCCATCCGGGGAATGGACGTCACCATCGTGACCAACGCCCGTAACGACGAAGAGGGCCGGGCCCTCCTCCGCGAGATGGGAATGCCGTTCCGCAGCAACTGAGCCCTCCTCGGACCCGACCATGGCCAATCACGACCCGATTTCCGACATGCTCACCCGCATTCGCAATGCGAGTGAGAAACGTCACGAGACCACAAAAATCCCCGCTTCACGGCTGGTGCGTAATGTCGCCAACGTGCTGCAACAGGAGGGCTTTATCGCCGCCATCACTGAAGAAGGTGATGGGGTGATGAGGCATCTGGTCCTCGAGTTGAAGTACAGCGGCAAGCACCGCCAGCCCACCATCCGTTCCGTGCAACGGGTGAGCAAGCCAGGCCTGCGCATTTACAAGAACAATCGTCAGCTGCCCAAAGTGCTGGGCGGCCTCGGTGTGGCCATTATCTCCACCTCAAAGGGAGTAATGAGCGACCGCGACGCCCGCAAACAGGGCGTCGGTGGCGAAGTGCTCTGCTACGTCTACTGAACTGGGAGATTGATCCATGTCTCGTATTGGTAAAGCGCCGATTCCCCTCCCCGACAAGGTGAGTGTCAGCCTCAATGGCTTGGCCGTCACCGTGAAGGGCCCGAAAGGCGAACTCAGCCGCACCCTTCCTGAAGGGGTGCAAATCTCCCAGGACGGCAACACCTTGGTGGTGAGCCCCAGCAGCGAAACCCGTCGCTCCCGTGAGCGCCATGGGCTTTGCCGCACGCTCGTCGCCAACATGGTGGAAGGCGTCAGCCAGGGCTACAGCCGCAAGCTCGAGATCGTTGGCGTGGGCTACCGCGCCGCCGTTCAAGGCAAAAAGCTTGTGGTGAGTGCTGGTTACAGCCACCAGGTGGAAATGGTTCCCCCCGATGGCGTCACCTTCGCCGTCGAAGGCAACACGACCGTGTTCGTCTCTGGGGCCAACAAAGAACTGGTGGGCAATGAAGCTGCCAAGGTGCGTGCGATTCGTCCGCCCGAGCCCTACAAAGGCAAAGGCATCAAGTACGAGGGTGAACGCATCCTGCGTAAGGCCGGTAAGACCGGTAAGAAATAAGGTCTGCCTACGCGCCCTTACCCTGTATCGCTATGTCATCCAATTCCCGCAAACAGCAGACTCAGAAGCGTCACCGCCGCCTGCGTCGCCATCTCGCCGGCACGGCCGAGCGTCCCCGTTTGGCCGTGTTCCGTTCGAACAATCACATCTACGCCCAGCTGATCGACGACGCTGCCCAGAACACCCTCTGTGCAGCCTCGACCCTCGACAAGGATCTGCGCACCAATCTCAAAACCAGTTCCACCTGCGACGCCTCCGTGGCAGTGGGTGAAATGGTTGCCCAGCGCGCCCTTGCCAAGGGCATCCAGCAGGTGGTCTTCGATCGCGGCGGCAACCTGTACCACGGCCGGGTGAAAGCCCTGGCTGACGCCGCCCGGGAAGCGGGCCTTCAGTTCTGATCCCTGCTCTCACCATGACCGAAACCAACGACCAGATTCAATCCAACGTCATTCCGGCTGCCTCGGATGTTCCTGCCGCGGCCGAAGGCCAGCAGGAGCGTCGCGGTGGCGGCCGTGGTGAGGGCCGTGGCGGCGACCGCCGTGGCGGTGGCCGGGGCCGCGACAACCGTCGGGGTCAAGAACGGGACTCCGAATGGCAAGAGCGGGTGATTCAAATCCGCCGCGTCTCCAAAACCGTGAAAGGCGGTAAGAAAATGAGCTTCCGCGCCATCGTTGTGGTCGGCAACGAGCGCGGTCAAGTTGGCGTGGGCGTCGGCAAAGCCGGCGATGTCATCGGAGCCGTTCGTAAGGGCGTTGCCGATGGCAAGAAGCATCTGGTCAAGGTGCCCCTCACCCGCCAGAGCTCCATCCCCACCCTCAGCAATGGCCGCGATGGTGCTGCCAGTGTGCTGATCCGTCCCGCAGCACCCGGTACCGGTGTGATCGCGGGTGGTTCGATCCGCACGGTGCTCGAGCTGGCGGGGATCAAAAACGTGCTGGCCAAGCGTCTGGGTTCGAAAACACCCTTGAACAATGCCCGTGCAGCGATGGTTGCCTTGGCTGGCCTTCGCACCCACAAGGAGACCGCCAAGGAGCGGGGCATCTCCCTCGAGCAGATTTACTCCTGAGGCTCCCCATGACGACGTTGAATCTCCAATCCCTCAAGTCCAACCCTGGCGCCCGGCGCCGCAAACTGCGCAAAGGCCGTGGCATTGCCGCTGGTCAAGGCGCCAGCTGCGGTTTCGGCATGCGTGGCCAAAAGTCCCGATCGGGTAGCCCCACCCGTCCAGGCTTTGAGGGTGGCCAGATGCCTCTCTACAGGCGCATCCCCAAGCTCAAGCACTTTGAGCTGGTGAACCACAAGGAATTCACCATCATCAACGTGGCAAAGCTCGCCGACCTCAAGGCCGGCAGCACCGTAAATCTCGATTCTTTGGTCAAAGATGGGATCGTCACCAGTCCGAAACATCCCTTGAAGGTGCTCGGCAATGGCGAACTGAAGGTGAAACTCACCATTCAGGCTTCCGCTTTTACCGCCAGCGCTCGCACCAAGATCGAAGCCGCTGGCGGCAGCTGCGAGATCATCTGAAATCCTGCCTGCACCCACCTAGGCGCGGCCTTGCCGCCTAAGGTCTGAGCCGTCTGACTTGACCTAGGGCCATTCCCTTAGGTTCAGCAGACGGCTTTTTGCGTGCCTTCCACGCCCTCCCGCCCAACTCACCATGTTGCTTAGCCGGGGTCGCAACCCCAGTACCGGGGAAATCCTCAGCCAGCTGATTCAATCGAAAGGCCTGCGCGACCGGGTCATCATCACCTTGGCCGTGATCCTGCTCGTTCGGCTAGGGATCTACATCCCCATGCCGGGGATCGACAGGGTGGCCTTTGCCGATTTCCTCTCCAAGGGGGGCCAGCTGATCGGCTTTCTCGACATCTTTACTGGCGGGGGCGTGTCCACGTTGGGCATCTTTGCCCTTGGGATCCTGCCCTTCATCAACGCCTCGATCATCATCCAGCTGCTGACCTCAGCCCTGCCCCAGCTGGAAGATCTCCAAAAGAACCAGGGAGAGGTGGGGCGACGCAAGATTGCCCAGATCACCCGCTATCTCGCCCTGGTCTGGGGACTCTTTCAGAGCATTGTGTTCGCCTTGATCTTGAGGCAATACGCCAGCGAAGGACTTTCTGAAACCGTCTTCGTGATTCAAACGGCCCTGGCCCTGGTGACCGGCTCGATGGTGGTGATGTGGCTCTCGGAGGTGCTCACCGAGAGGGGCATTGGCCAGGGCGCCTCGATGCTGATCTTCGTGAACATCGTGGCCACCTTGCCGAAGGCCCTTGGCTCCACGATCGAATTAGCCCAAAGCGGCGATCGCAGCACCGTGGGGGGCATCGTCATCTTGGTCGTGGTTTTCCTGCTGACCATCGTGGGCATCATCTTTGTGCAGGAGGGCAGTCGCCGGATTCCGATCGTCAGTGCCAAGCGCCAGGTGGGGGGGGCAAACATGCTTGCCGCTCGCCAGAGCTACCTGCCCCTGAAACTGAATGCGGGAGGTGTGATGCCGATCATCTTTGCTTCGGCCTTGGTGTTTCTACCGCTCACGATTGCCAACTTCACCCGCAACCCCCTACTGATTGAACTGGCCAGCTATCTCAACCCAAATAGCAGCATCCCCTGGCTCTATGCCCTTGTGTTTTTTGCCATGATCTGCGGCTTCAGTTTTTTCTACGCTTCGCTCACCATCAACCCGGTCGACATTGCCACCAATCTCAAGCGCAGTGGCGTAGCCATTCCTGGGGTTAGGCCAGGGTCAGCCACGTCGTCCTATCTCGGGGGCGTTCAGAACCGTCTCACCCTGTTGGGCGCCGTTTTTCTTGGGGCTGTGGCGATCATCCCTTCGGCCGTTGAGGGCGCCACCCAGGTGCGCACCTTCCAGGGCCTCGGGGCGACCTCCTTGCTGATCCTGGTTGGTGTGGCCATCGACACCGCCAAACAAGTGCAGACCTACGTGATCTCGCAGCGCTACGAGGGCATGGTGCGCGAATAGGCACCAGCTAATCGGCGGCTCCCCATGATTGCCGTCCTGTTCCTTTTTTTCCTGCCATGAAGCAACGCCTGCTATTCCTCGGCCCCCCCGGGGCTGGCAAGGGTACCCAAGCCCAACAACTCGCCGCCCGCAAAGACTTGCTGCACCTCTCCACCGGGGATTTGCTCCGGGCCGAAGTGCAAGCCAGCAGCGAACTGGGCAAGGAGGCCGAGGCGGTGATGGCGCGAGGCGAATTGGTGAGCGATGCCCTCGTGCTCGCGATCGTGCGCAGCCGGCTGGCCCAGCAGGCCGCCAGTGGAGGCGGTGGCTGGCTTTTAGACGGATTCCCCCGCAACCCAGCCCAAGCCGAAGCCCTGGGCGAGCTGCTTGAAGAGCTCGGCCAACAAATCGAGTTGGTCGTGCTGATGGAACTCGATGATGCCCTGCTGATTCAGCGCTTATTGGGTCGGGGTCGGGCCGATGACAACGAGGCCGTGATTCGCCACAGGCTCGAGGTCTACCGCGAACAAACCGCCCCCCTGATTAGCTTTTACCGCAACAAAGGCCTGCTGGAATCCGTGGACGCAGCTGGCAGCGTCGAAGAGATCGCCGCCCGCATCGGCGGCCTGCTCAATTGAGAGCCGCTCCATGGGTAGTTGACCCATGTGGTAGGTTGCTCGTTTGAAAATTCGGAGAGCACAACGCCCATGAAGGTGCGTGCCTCGGTTAAGAAAATGTGCGACAAGTGCCGGGTGATTCGTCGCCACGGCCGGGTGATGGTCATCTGCACCAATCCCAAGCACAAGCAGCGCCAGGGCTGATCAGCCCTGGCCGCTCCGCCTGGGAGCAGCTGCAACCCGCCCTCACCCTGGGGGCAGGCTTCAAGATCCATTTGTTCACTCTGAAACGTTTACCCCCGTGGCTCGGATTGCCGGCGTCGATATCCCTCGCGACAAGCGGGTCGAGATCGCTCTCACCTATGTGTATGGCATCGGCTTAACCCGTGCCCAAAAAATTCTGGCCAAGTCCGGGGTCAGCCCTGACATCCGGGTCAAGGATCTCAGCGATGCTGATGTCCAAAAGCTCCGGGGTGCCGCTGACAGCTTCACCCTCGAAGGCGACCTCCGTCGCCAAGAAGGTATGGCCATGAAGCGCCTTCAGGACATCGGCTGCGTGCGCGGTCGTCGCCATCGCATGGGCCTGCCCGTGCGCGGTCAACGCACTCGCACCAATGCCCGCACCCGCCGTGGTGCCCGCAAAACCGTGGCCGGCAAGAAGAAGTAAGCGCATCCCGCCTACCTCCTTTCCCCACCCTCGCCCTGCCGCCAACCTCCCAATTCAAGCTCCCCTGGGTTTGATTTGGAAACCGGCGTCACCAGAGCGACTCCATCCCGTTCCCTGATCACCTCCTGCAGCAGCAGGCCCCTAAACCATGGCCAAGCCAGCCAAAAAATCCGGCGCCAAGAAAACGAAGCGCAATGTGCCCAATGGTGTGGCCCACATCCAAAGCACGTTCAACAACACCATCGTGTCAATTACCGATACGGCCGGTGAAGTGATTTCCTGGAGCTCTGCCGGCGCCAGTGGTTTCAAGGGTGCCCGTAAGGGAACTCCCTTCGCTGCCCAAACCGCCGCAGAAGCTGCTGGCCGCCGGGCCATCGAGCAAGGGATGCGCCAGATCGAAGTCCTGGTTCGGGGCCCTGGCTCAGGCCGTGAAACGGCCATCCGCGCCCTACAGGTTGCTGGCCTGGAGATCACCCTCATCCGGGACGTGACCCCCCTGCCCCACAACGGCTGCCGTCGCTCGAAGCGCCGTCGCGTCTGATTCGTCGGTTCAATCTGCCCCTTCTCTTTCGACCCTTCAGACCGTGCTGCACTATCAAATTGATCGGATCGAACACCAGGTCGCCGAAGATCGCTCCCAAACCGGCGTCTTCCTAATCGGCCCCCTCGATCGCGGCCAAGCCACCACCCTTGGCAATGCCCTGCGTCGTGTCCTGATTGGCAGCCTGGAAGGCAGCGCCATCACCGCCGTTCGCATCTCTGGTGTCAACCACGAATACGCCACCGTTCCCGGCGTGCGTGAAGACGTTCTCGATATCCTGCTGAACTGCAAGCAAATTTCTGTCACCAGCCGCAATCGCGACCTGGAGATTGGCCGTCTGGTGGTGAATGGTCCCGCGACCGTCACCGCCGCTGACCTGCAGTTCTCTTCACAGGTTCAGGTGATTGATGGGGATCGGTTGATTGCCACCGTGGCCGAAGGCCACAGTCTGGAGATGGAAGTCCACGTGGAGCGCGGCGTCGGCTATCGGCCCGTGAATCGCCATAGCGAAGACACCAGTGCCATTGATCTCCTCCAGATCGATGCGGTGTTCAAGCCCGTCAAGCGCGTCAACTACACGGTGGATGAAACCGCTGTTGGCGAAGGCGGTTCCGCCCGGGAGCGCTTGCGCCTGGAAATTGAAACCAATGGCAGCGTCACCCCCGACGACGCCATGGCCCAATCCGCCAACCAGCTGATTGCCCTCTTCCAGCCATTGGCCAGCCTCACCATGGTCGAGGAGCCTGGCCTGGAGCCCGAGCCCTCAGCCGAGGCCCAAATCCCCCTCGAAGAGCTCAACCTCTCCGTTCGGGCCTACAACTGCCTGAAGCGAGCCCAGGTCAACTCCGTTTCCGACCTGATGGGCTTCAGCTACGAAGATCTCCTTGAGATCAAAAACTTCGGCTCCAAATCAGCCGACGAAGTGATCGAAGCGCTGGAGCGCATCGGTATCACCCTGCCCCAAAGCCGCACCAGCGCCTGATCGGCGGCCCCGCTCCCCTGAAGACACAAGACCATGAGACACCAGTGCCGAGTCCCCCAACTGGGACGCCCCGCCGACCAACGCAAGGCCATGCTGCGTGGCCTGACCACCCAGCTGATCCGCGAAGGTCGGGTGACCACGACCAAAGCCCGCGCCAAAGCCCTTCGGGATGAGGCCGAGCGCATGATCACCTTGGCCAAAGACGGCAGCCTCTCCGCCCGCCGCCGCGCCATCGGCTACATCTATGACAAACAATTGGTTCACGCCTTGTTTGACCGGGCCCAGGAGCGCTACGGCGAACGCAACGGCGGTTACACCCGCATCATTCGCACCGTGCCCCGTCGTGGTGACAACGCCGAAATGGCCATCATCGAGCTGGTCTGATCCACTGACCGGATTTGTCTCCCTTGCCGCGGTGAACTTGGGTTCACCACGGCTTTTTTTATGGGCATTGGTTTTATGGGCAATGGTTTTTATGCGCATTGGTTTTTTTGAGGACCGCCTTTTTTATGCGCCAATCACCCGATAGCCAACCCAATTCGGCCCCCGAGGTGCAACGCATTGCCCTGTGCCTTCAATACGACGGGGCGGCGTTTTGCGGCTGGCAGCGGCAGGACAACGCCCCCAGTGTGCAAGCACGCCTCGATCAGGCCATCGCCGAACTTGACCCCCACAGGCCCGTGCACACCGTTGCCGCGGGGCGCACGGACACGGGCGTCCATGCGGCTGCCCAGGTGGTGCACTTCGATGCCACAGGCCCTATCCCTCCCCAGCGGTGGGCGAAGGCCCTCAATGGACGGCTCCCGAGCACCATTCGGGTGCGGGCAGCGGCGGCAGTCGCCCCTGACTGGCACGCCTGCTACGGCGCCAGCTACCGGCGCTACCGCTACACGCTGTACAACTCGCGCTCCCCAAATCTCTTCCTCGCCCCCTGGAGCTGGCACCGCTACAACTGCCTGCTCGATGACCAGACCATGGCCACGGCCCTGGGAGAGTTGCTCGGCGAGCACGACTTCTCGGCCTTCCAAAAGGCCGGAAGTCGCCGCTCCCATGCCCGCACAACGGTTCAGGAGATCAGCCTGGTGCGCCATGGCGACCTCATCACCACGGAGATCCAGGCCAGCGGCTTTCTCTACGGCATGGTGCGGCTGCTCATGGGCCAATTGGTGAGCGTTGGCGAGGGCAGGCTGCCCCTGGAGGCGTTCCGCAAGCGTTGGCAACAGCACCGGCGGCACGACGTCAAAGAAGCGGCGCCCCCCCAGGGGCTCTGTCTGCTGCGGGTGGGCTATCCCCAGGCAGTGTTCCCTAAAGCCGCCTGGTATGATTGCCAACCGCGGTATCAACTGGATTTCGCGGATCCGCCGACGTTGTGCAAACCCCCAGAGGGCTTGCCGCCACTGGCATCGCGAATCCCAGACTGACCTGTCGACCCTTCTGGTCGCCTCCGCCTCCTGCCCCCAGGACGGCGACGGGCCAACCATTAAGGTCTCTAGTACTGCCCCATCCGCTGCGATGGGCCTCTCCCATCCGGCCTGCCGGTGCCTGATCAGGCGACATGAACAAGACCCCCCTGCCCTCTATCGATTCCCTCGACCGCCAGTGGTATCTGGTGGACGCTGAGAATCAAACCCTCGGTCGCCTGGCGAGCGAAGTGGCCCAGGTGCTGCGCGGCAAAAACAAGCCCTGCTATACCCCCCACCTCGACACCGGTGATTTCGTTGTCATCATCAACGCCGACAAGGTGCGGGTGAGCGGCAATAAGGAGACCCAAAAGGTGTATCGCCGTCACTCCGGTCGCCCCGGCGGCATGAAGACCGAAACCTTCGAGCACCTGCAGGCCCGCCTGCCTGAGCGGATTGTGGAGAAAGCCATCAAAGGCATGCTTCCCCACAACGCCCTTGGCCGCCAGCTGTTCCGCAAGTTGAAGGTCTACAAGGGCGCTGAGCATCCCCACGGCGCCCAGCAACCCCAGGTTCTCGCCCTCGATCCCGCCACTGCCGTCAAATGAGCACCTCCAACAAAGTCGTCTATTGGGGCACTGGTCGTCGCAAGACTGCAGTTGCTCGTGTCCGCGTTGTGCCCGGTAGCGGCACCGTGACCATCAACGGTCGCCCTGGCGATAACTACCTCAACTACAACCCCGTTTACCTCGCCGCCGTGAAGGCTCCCCTCCAGACCCTGGGTCTGGCAGGCGAGTACGACCTTCTGGTCAATGTCCGTGGTGGCGGCCTCACCGGCCAAGCTGACGCCATTAAGCAAGGCGCGGCCCGGGCCCTGTGCGATTTGTCCCCCGACAACCGCAAGCCGCTCAAAACCGAAGGCCACCTCAGCCGTGACCCCCGCGCCAAGGAGCGTCGCAAGTACGGCTTGAAGAAGGCCCGTAAAGCCCCCCAGTTCTCCAAGCGCTAATTCGGGTTTTCCCGCTTTCTTGCCCATCGTCCTGTTTTTCCTGCTGTCCCGCAGCACCTTTCAGCCATGCCCAAGGCCGACATTCATCCCACCTGGTATCCCGACGCCAAGGTGATTTGCAACGGAGAGGTGGTCATGACCACCGGCTCCACCTCCCCCGAACTCAACGTCGATGTCTGGAGTGGGAATCACCCCTTCTACACAGGCACCCAAAAGATCCTGGACACCGAGGGTCGGGTGGACCGCTTCATGCGCAAGTACGGCATGGCCACCACAGAACCTGCCGCCGAACCAAAGAAAGCAACCGATGAAGCGGCTGCTTCAACGGAAACCCCAGCAGAAGCCAACGCTTGAATCCGACCTGGGCACTCCACGGCCCAACCCATTGCCATGGCCGGGTGCTCACCAGCATCCGGCCTTTTTGTGTTATCTCCGGCCTTTTATTTTTTAAAGGTCTGTTGAACGACTCCCAATCACCCGCTTGATGGATCTCGCCCTGCTGCACGATCGTCTGGAAACAGCCCGGCGCACCTTTGAAACCCTGGAACGGCAGCTTGCCGATCCAGCCGTTGCTGCCAATCCCAGCCAATTGCAGGCCATCGCCCGGGAACGTTCACGCCTGGAGCCCTTGGTGCTCAATCACCAGCAACTCCAAAAGCTGGAACAGGAAGAAGGCGAAGCACGGGCCCTGCTCAAGGAGCACCGGGGCGATCCAGCCATGGAAGAACTCGCCAATGAGGAGTTGGCGAGCCTGGCCGAGGCCATCGCTGCCCTGCGCCAGAAGCTCACGGTGGCCCTCCTGCCACGGGATCCCCGCGATGAGCGCAGTGTGATGCTCGAAATCCGCGCTGGTGCTGGCGGCGATGAAGCGGCCATCTGGGCGGGGGATCTGGCCCGGATGTATGAGCGCTATGCCCAAACCATTGGCTGGAAGGTGGAGCCGGTGAGTGCGTCTGAGGCCGAATTGGGGGGGTACAAGGAATTAATTCTGGCCATCAAGGGCGAAAGCGTGTTCAGCCAGCTGAAGTTCGAAGCCGGCGTGCATCGGGTACAGCGGGTGCCCGCCACCGAATCCCAGGGCCGGGTGCACACGTCCACCGCAACGGTGGCCGTAATGCCGGAGGCCGATCCGGTGGAAGTGCAAATCGATCCCACTGAAATCGAAATGAGCACCGCCCGCTCCGGAGGTGCCGGTGGTCAGAACGTGAACAAGGTGGAAACGGCTGTGGACCTGATCCACAAGCCCACGGGGATTCGGGTGTTTTGCACCCAGGAACGCTCCCAGCTCCAGAACCGGGAGCGGGCCATGGAAATCCTCCGGGCCAAGCTCTACGAGCGCAAACTGGCGGAAGCCAATGCCCAGGAACGCTCCGTCAGGTTGGCGCAGGTGGGCAGCGGTGATCGCAGCGAGAAAATCCGCACCTACAACTACAAAGACAGCCGCACCACCGACCATCGCTTGGGCAAAAACTTCTCCCTCGAGCCCGTGCTCAATGGCCAGCTTCAGGATGTGATTGGCGCCTGTATTGCCGCCGATCAAAGCCGCCAGCTCGAGGAGCTCGCCAAGGAGATCGCCAGCTAGGTACCGATCACATATTTGGCCCACTCCAAATTGCGGCCCGCATGGATCTGGCGGTTCGCTTCGAAAATGAGGCCACTGAAGGGCCGATGGGGTTGACGGGCTAAGGGCATGCCCGCTTCCCGGGGGGTACGGTTTCCCTTGCGCACGTTGCAGGGCAAACATGCCGTTGTCACGTTGTCCCAGGTGTCGCCACCGCCCCGGCTGCGGGGCATCACATGGTCGATGGACAGTTGGCTGCCGCCGTAGCCGCAGTACTGGCAGCGATGGCCATCCCGTTGGAACAGATTGCGACGGGTGAGGGGGAGCTGGCGATAGGGCACCCGCACGAACTGACGCAAACGAATCACTGTGGGCAGGAGATAATTCTCCCGAAGCACGTGGGTTGGGTCATGCTCGAGACCATCCGCCTTGCCCTTGAGCAACATCACCATGGCGCGCCGCCAGGAGGTGATGTTCAACGGCTCGTAGGAGGCATTCAGAACGAGAACGTGGCTCATGCCAGCACCCGTAGTCGGGGCCATGCTAGGCGGGATCTTGGTTTGTTTTGGTGACGCAGGCCACCACTCCACCGTTTCAGCCCCAGGCTTTTGCCGCCGCCGAAGGGCTTGAGCGCCAACGGGCTTGGGTGGATGTCGATCCGGGCGTCATTACGGCCAATGCCCGCAGCCTCAGGCGGTGTCTGGCAGCCACCACCGCCCTAATGGCGGTGGTTAAGGCCGATGGCTATGGCCATGGCGCTGTGCCCATTGCGAAAGCCGCCCTAGCTGGGGGAGCCAGCTGTTTTGGAGTGGCCACCCTGGCCGAAGGCCTCGAGCTCCGCCAGGCCGGCATTGCGGCCCCCATCCTGGTGCTGGGTAACCTCACCACCGCCGAAGAGCTGCGCAGCTGCCTGGCCTGGGAGCTGATGCCCACCATTAGCGGCATGCGCGAGGCCCTGCTCTGCCAGAACCTCGCCAGCGGTAGCGGTCGGCCCTTCGCCCTGCAGCTCAAGCTCGATACGGGCATGGCCCGCCTTGGGGCCGATTGGCAGGACGGCCCCCGGCTCGTGGCCGCCATCCGTGAGCTCGATGCGGTGCACCTAGCAGGGTTGTACTCCCACCTGGCCTGCGCCGATGCGCCCCCCCATGCCGACGATGGCCTAACCGCCCAACAGCAAGACCGCTTCGAGCGCGTCCTACAAACCCTGGGGCAACAAAACCTGGCCCCGGGCTGCCGGCACCTAGCCAACTCCGCCGGGGCCCTGCGCAGCCCCCAACTGCACTACGACATGGTTCGGGTGGGCCTGGCCCTCTACGGCCATTGCCCGGCGGCCCATCTCCAAGGGGTCACCCCCCTGAAGAGCGCCATGCGCCTCCTGGCCAGGGTCAGCCTGATCCGGGATGTGCCCGAGGGGGTGGGGGTGAGCTATGGCCACAGCTTCCGCACGAAACGGCCTAGTCGCCTTGCCGTGCTTGGCATTGGCTACGCCGATGGCGTGCCCCGCCAGCTCTCCAACCAGATGGAAGTGCTGTGCAACGGCCAACGCCTACCCCAGGTGGGGGCAATCACCATGGACCAACTCGTCATTGACGCCACCGAGTGCCCCAACCTGGAAGTGGGCTCGGTGGTGACCCTGCTCGGCCATGACGGGAACAACGAAATCACCCCAGGCCACTGGAGCGAACGCTGTCAAACCATCCCCTGGGAAATCCTCTGCGGTTTCAAGCACAGGCTGCCCAGGCTCCATGCCGACGACGACTCTCTAGGGGCGCACTGATAAACTGAATGGGCCCCCTGGAGAGGTGGCTGAGTGGTTGAAAGCGGCTCCCTGCTAAGGAGTTACAGGAGGCAACTTCTGTCGAGGGTTCGAATCCCTCCCTCTCCGTTTTAAAGAAGGCTCAAGAGGTCTCCAGGCTTCCCAAAACCCTCTGAAATCAAGACAGTGACTGGGATATGGGTTCCAGGCGGACTCCCATCTCTCCACGAAGTGCCAAAGATATTTTGGAGGAAGATTTGGAGGGATTCACCCCCTGAGCAATCCTCCAAAACGTAGTTCTCACGGTCGATTACAGGGTTTCATTTGGAGTCAAAGGCTTCAGGACCATTGGATTTGCGCCAATGCCACCCCTGCCGCTGGTCTTGGCAACCCCAACACACCAACTCCACTCACCGCCCCCATCCCTGCCACAGCGAACAACGCTGCACTGCTGCCATCGCACCCGTGAGTGCCCTCTGCCAGATCGAGCAGATGCCATGGGGACCAGAGCGCCCGGTGAAGTGACGACAGGTCTCACAGGAGGTCAAGAGGTCACCAGGGAGTAGGCCGGACGCCAATACCCAGAGAGAGGAGCAAGAGCAGGCATAAGCACTGGGGTTCTTTAGGAAGTCTTCCCCCACAAAATGCTTCTACCAGCAACGAACGGGTGGTCAGTCCCCCCATGCTTGAACCAACGCAGAACCGACTGAATGGATCAGGACCAGAACGCTCCCTCTCCAACGGCGCTGGTCTGGGATCGGAATGGGGAACTGTGCCCAGAGGACCTCGAATGCCTGTTAGCGCGTCTGCAGGCAATGGAGGGCAGTTCCCAGGATTAAGGGGCAACCGTTCAGAGAGGGGCACTGATCACCCCCCCTGCCAGGGCTGATTGAAAGTCTGGTCATGTCGCCCATCCCTTCCTGATCCCAGCCATCGCGAGCAGCTTGGCGATGTCATGGGCCACCGCGGCAAGCCCAGCTCTTACCGAGTGGTGGCCGTGGAGCCCAAGCAAGTTCAGGGCCAGAGTGC
>CALRWB020000021.1:0-33712 GCA_943371815.1 Chitinophaga pinensis
CTGCTGGATGGTGGTGGTCATGAGAACGAGAAGAAGGGTGTCTCCCGAAGGAAACGGGTATGGATGGACGGAACCCCGATTGCGGAAAGCCGCATAGACGGTTACCCGCCAACGCAACTGTAACGGAACATTGCGCTGATTGTGAGCGGGCCGGTTTTGTTGCCCGTTCCGGCGCCCGTCCAGTTCAGGTTGTTAGCGTCCAAGTCCGATGAGGCCCGGGAGCCCAGTGCCGTGAACGCCGCGATCCGGCCTGCCGATCACCGCGTTTTGCTGGTGCGCCTGCCCTGCAATCCGATTTTTCCGGTGGGCCCGATCTATCTGGCGGACCATCTACACAAGCAGTTTCCCCAGATGGCCCAGCAGATCCTGGATTTGGCTGCCGTGCCTGTCCTGGATGTCGAGCGCGTGCTCGATGCAGCGGTGAATGCTTTTCAGCCCAGCCTGCTGGTGTTTTCTTGGCGCGATATTCAGATCTATGCCCCCGTCGATGGGCGGGGGGGCAATCCGCTCCAGAACTCCTTCGAGGTGTTTTATGCCCTCAACCCCTTCAAGCGCTTAAGGGGTGCCTTGGGCGGCTTGCAGCTGATGGCGTCCTTCTATGGAGAGCTTTGGCGCAACCTGCGCCTGGTGCGCCGCGGTCTCAAGCGGGCGCAGCAGTTTTGCCCCCAGGCCACGGCCGTGCTCGGTGGTGGGGCCGTGAGTGTTTTCTACGAACAGCTTGGCCGCAGCCTGCCCAAGGGCACGGTGGTGTCGGTGGGAGAAGGCGAGCCCCTGCTCGAGAAATTGATTCGCGGCGAATCCCTGGCAAGTGAACGCTGTTTTGTGGTGGGCGAGGCGCCCCGGCCCGGGCTGATCCATGAGCAGCCTTCGGGCATGGAGAAAACCGCTTGCAACTACGCCTACATCGAATCGATCTGGCCCCAGCTCAACTGGTATCTCGAGGGTGGCGACTTCTACGTGGGCGTCCAGACCAAGCGCGGCTGCCCCCACAACTGCTGCTATTGCGTCTACACCGTGGTTGAAGGCAAGGCCGTCCGGGTGAACCCGGTTGAGGAGGTGATCGCCGAGATGCGCCAGCTCTACGACCGGGGAGTGCGCGGTTTTTGGTTTACCGACGCCCAGTTCATTCCCGCCCGCCGCTACATCGATGACGCTAAGGAGTTGTTGCGCGCCATCCAGGCCGAGGGTTGGAGCGATATCCGTTGGGCCGCCTACATCCGCGCCGACAACCTCGATGCCGAGCTGGCCGAGTTGATGGTGGCCACGGGCATGAGCTATTTCGAGATCGGCATCACCTCCGGCTCCCAGGAGCTGGTGCGCAAGATGCGCATGGGCTACAACCTGCGCACCGTGCTGGAGAACTGCCGCCTGTTGGCGCGGGCGGGCTTCCGCGAGCACGTCTCGGTGAACTATTCCTTCAACGTCATCGACGAACGTCCCGAGACGATTCGCCAAACCGTGGCTTACCACCGAGCCCTGGAGCAGATCTTTGGCGCCGACAAGGTGGAGCCAGCGATCTTTTTTATTGGCCTCCAACCCCATACCCACCTGGAGCAGTACGGCTTTGACCAGGGCCTGATCAAGCCGGGCTACAACCCGATGAGCATGCTGCCCTGGACGGCCCGCAAGATGCTGTGGAACCCCGAGCCCATGGGCAGCACCTTCGGTCGGATTTGTTTGGAGGCCTTTGATCGCAACCCCGAGGATTTCGGGCGCACGGTGATGGATTTGCTCGAACGGGATTACGGCTTGGCGCCCCTGGAAGAGGCCTTGCATGCCCCCGTAGAAGGGCGCCGGGCTTTGGCTAAGGCGACCCGTTAGGAGCGGCCCACCAGCGCCTGCGGGCCCAAATCAGGGCGCCCAAGCCAAGCCAGCCGAGCAGTCCGCCGGTGGGGTTGATGTCGGCAAAGCCAGGCCCCACCCACCAGGCCGGAGCCCCGGGCGAAATTTGCAGCAGCCCTTTTTGCACCAGAAACCAGCCCCCCACCAAAACACCATGCAGACCGATCGATCCCCAGAGCGTGCACCCATCGGCGCGGCGCTGCAGGGCTAGGACAAGGCCCAGCAGGACCAATCCCCCCAGGAGACCCAGCGCTTGCAGCCCTGGGTAGCGGTACCAGGGATGGAGCAGGGCAAAGATGGCGGCCTGGAGCAGCAGGGCGCGGTTAGGCCCCAACTGCAGCTCGAGTTCGCCCCAGAGCCAGCCGCGAAACAGCAGTTCTTCGGCAAAGCCCACACCGGCCATGAGGGCCAGGCCATTGAGGAGTACCCCCAGGCCCAAATCGCCGAGCCAGCGGGCCTGGCCGCCGAGCAGCAGCGCCCCGCAAACGAAGGCCAAGAGAAGTGCGGCCTTCAGGGCCCCCCGCAGCCAGGCTTGGGCCCCGGCTCGGATGGTTACGGCCAAGCCCAGGCGCTGCCATGGGTGGTTATCACCCCAAACTTGGCGCAGCCGTAGGGGCAGGCTGACGAGCAGCAGCACCAGGGCCGCTACCACGCCCGCCAGATCGATTTGATCGCTGCGCCAGCTCGGGGCGATCCAGGCCAGGGGCCGCACCACCAGCCAACCCAGCCCATACAGGATGGGCACATAGAGGGCCGTTCCCCACCAGTGCAAGCTCTTCAACTTTCAGGCTCGAGGGTGCTGGTGAGCCCTTTGGCCTTCAGGGTTTCGCAGTAAAACTCCGCCGGCTCCAGGTCGCAGACGATGACGAGCCCCACGCCGGTGTTGTGGGTTTCAACCATCACGGCGATGGCATCTTGTTCGCTGAGCGACGGCACCACCTGCCGCAAGGTGATTACCACGTATTCCATGGTGTTCACCGGATCGTTGTGGAGCAGCACCTTGTAGCGGGGAGAGGGCTTGCGCACCCGTTCCGGTGCTTTCTCCATGACGGCTGCGCCGCCGGTTTCGCGGCCAAGGTTGCTTTGGGTTGCCGTTCTCATGACGCGATCAAAGGGAGCGAATGCGGCGCATGGCCTCTTCCACATTGGCGCGGCTGTTGAAGGCCGACAGCCGGAAGTAACCCTCGCCGGCGGCGCCAAAGCCACTGCCGGGGGTGCCCACCACGTGGGCGTTGCCCAGCAAGTGGTCGAAAAAGCCCCAGGAATCCTGCCCTTCGGGGGTTTGAATCCACACGTAGGGAGCCTGCTCACCGCCATACACAGTTAAGCCAGCCGCCGCCAACTCCTGGCGAATGATGGCGGCGTTCTCCATGTAGAAGCCCACCAGGGCCTTCACCTGGGCCTGGCCGGCGGCGGAATACACCGCTTCGGCGCCCCGCTGCACGATGTAGCTGACGCCATTGAATTTGGTGCATTGGCGGCGGTTCCACAGCGCCCAAAGCTCCACCTTCTCGCCATTGGCGGCCGTGCCCATCAGCCCCTTGGGAACCACCGTGAGGGCGCAACGGGTGCCGGTGAAGCCGGCATTTTTAGAGAAGGAGCGGAATTCGATCGCGCACTGGCGGGCCCCTTCGATCTCGTAGATCGAGTGGGGCAGTTCGGGATCCTGGATGAAGGCCTCATAGGCGGCGTCAAACAGGATCAGGGCATCGTTGGCGAGGGCGTAATCGACCCATTGCTTCAGCTGGGCCTTGGTGGCTACCGCACCGGTGGGATTGTTGGGGAAGCAGAGGTAGATCAAATCCACCTTGCCCTCGGGGAGGGGCGCAATGAAACCATTGCTGGCTGTGATGGGCAGGTAGGTGAGGCCGCCGTATTGACCGGCATCGTCGGCATCACCGGTTCGGCCCGCCATCACGTTGCTGTCCACGTAAACCGGGTACACCGGGTCAGTCACGGCAATGCGGTTGCCATCGCCCAGGATGTCGAGGATGTTGCTGCTGTCGCATTTGGAGCCGTCAGAGACAAAAATCTCCTCGGCGCTCACCTCACATCCACGGGCTTGGAAATCGGTTTTGGCGATGGCCTCCCGCAGCCAGAGATAGCCCTGTTCGGGGCCATAGCCATGGAAGCCCTCCCGGGTGCCCATCTCATCAATGGCGCCTTTCATCGCCGTGCGGCAGGCCTCGGGTAGGGGCTCGGTCACATCGCCAATGCCGAGGCGAATGATCGGAGCTGTGGGGTTGGCCTCACTGAAGGCCTTGACCCGCCTTCCGATCTCAGGGAAGAGATAGCCCGCCTTGAGCTTGAGGTAGTTGCCGTTGACCTGAACCATCACGGGCTGGGGCCGCGCGGGCCCCGGAGTACTGGCCGGATTGTCCTATGGCGCGGGTGCGTTCATACGATCAGGGCAACGCCCGTCCGCGTCTGCCGTGACCCTTGCCCCTTTTGCCGCGGCTGATGCGACCACGCCGATTGATTTCGATGACCTGATTGATCTGGGCATCAGCAAACCAGCCCGCTATCTGGGCAATGAGCTTGGGGTTGAACACCGCGATTGGCAGGTCGCTTGGGCTGGCGCGGGGGTGCGTTGGGCTCTCACCTATCCAGAGGTCTACGAGGTGGGGGCCAGCAATACCGGCCACATCATTCTCTATTCGATCCTCAACAGCCTTCCAGGCCAACTCTGCGATCGGGCCTACCTGCCGGCCCCTGATCTTTCGGCCAGGCTGCGCGAGCGAAACCTGGCCCTGTTTGGGGTGGAAAGCCGCCGGCCCTTGCCGGCCTTCGACATCCTGGGTTTCAGCCTCAGCTATGAGCTCGGCGGCACCAACATTTTGGAGATGTTGGATTTGGCCCGGGTGCCCCTGCTTTCCCGGGACCGGGGCAACCTGCCGCTAGACCATCCCAATGCACTGCCGTTGATTTTCGCGGGGGGGCCCACCGCCACCAGCAACCCCGAACCCTTTGCGGCTTTCTTTGATTTCGTCGCCTTAGGCGATGGCGAAGAACTGTTGCCTGAGATTGGCCTTGTGGTGGCCGAGGCCAAGGCGGCGGGGCTGTCGCGCTCGGCCCTGCTGGCTGATTTGGCCCAGGTGCCTGGGGTGTATGTGCCGTCGCTCTATGGCCCTGGCGCCGATGGGGTGAGCTTGGAGCCGCTGATCAAGGGCCCACCGAAACGAATCCTGCGGCGCACGGCCACGCCGATGCCGCACTACGCCATGGGTTTGGTGCCCCACATCGAAACGGTGCACGACCGGCTCACAATTGAGATTCGGCGGGGCTGCACCCGGGGTTGCCGCTTTTGCCAGCCGGGCATGCTGACCCGCCCGGCCCGGGATGTGGAGCCCGAAGCGGTGATTGAGGCGGTGGAGGAGGGCATGGCCAAAACCGGCTATGCCGATTTTTCGCTGCTTTCCTTGAGCTGCTCCGATTACCTGGCCTTGCCGGCGGTGGGCGTGGAGCTCCGCAACCGCCTCGCCGACAAAAACGTGAGCCTCACCCTGCCCAGTCAGCGGGTTGATCGCTTCGATACGAACATCGCCCACATCCTTGGTGGCACCCGCAAGGCGGGACTCACCTTCGCCCCTGAGGCCGGCACCCAACGGCTCCGCGACATCGTCAACAAGGGCCTCACCGATGGGGAGCTGCTCCGGGGCATTCGCACCGCGATGGAAAGCGGCTACCGCAAGGTGAAGCTCTATTTCATGATTGGTTTGCCGGGCGAAACCGACCCGGACGTGCTCGGGATTGCCGACACCTGCAGGGCCCTGCAGCGCCAATGCGGCGACCTGGGCCGGCTGGAGCTCAACCTCACGATCAGTAATTTCACGCCCAAGCCCCACACGCCGTTCCAGTGGCACAGCGTCAGCACGGCGGAATTCAAGAGGCGCCAGGAGCTGCTACGTACGGCCTTACGCCAGCTGCGGGGCATTAAGACCAACTTCACCGACGTACGGCTTTCGGCGATTGAAGACTTTGTGGGGCGGGGGGACCGGCGGCTGGCGCCGGTGCTTGAGGCGGCCTGGCGGGCCGGTGCTGGCCTGGATGCCTGGTTTGAGTCGGCCGATCGCACCTATGCCGCCTGGACAGGGGCGATTGAGGCGGCAGGCCTGGGCGGCCGCTATCGGGCCATGGAAATGGGTGCCTGGAGTGCGGCGGAAGCTCTCACCAGCAGTGATCTGGATGCCTTTTGCCGCCAACCCTTGCCGTGGGATCACATCGATTCCGGCATCGATAAGCGTTGGCTCGCGGATGATCTCAAGCGGGCTCTGGCAGCAGCGGTGGTGCCGGACTGCTCCTTTGAAGGCTGCAGTAGCTGCGGCGTTTGCGGGCCAGAGCTGGGCCACAACGTGGTGATTCCGCCTCCGCCCATCCCGATCCAACGACCCCAGCGGGCCCCGGCGAGCGAAAGGGTTTGCCGCCTGCGCATCGGCTTTGCCAAATCAGGGTCCCTGGCCCTGATTAGCCATCTCGACACCCTGCGCCTGTTGGAGCGGGCCCTGCGGCGCAGTGCCCTGCCCGTGAGCTTTACGGGAGGGTTCCATCCCTTGCCGCGCTTGCAGCTCGCCCTGCCCTTGCCCCTTGGGGTGGAAGGCCTGGGGGAATGGCTGGATTTGGAGTTTGTGGAGCTTGTCGACCCCGCTGCGGTGCGCGCTCGGCTTCAGGTCGAGCTGCCCCAAGAGTTTCAATTGCTTTCAGCCGAATCGGTGGAGGTGTTTGGTCCGAGCCTCTCGCAGCAACTCGAGGCAGCTCGCTGGCAGATCCAGCTCACGCCGGCGACCGATCCAATCCTTCCCTCCATGGAGCAATGGCAGCAGGCTGTTGCGGCTGTGCTGGCGGCGCCATCACTGATCTGGCAGGACACCGATAAAAAAGGGAGGCCGAGGCAGCGCGATTGCCGGGAGGCCCTGCTGGGCCTGAGCTTCACCATGGGCCCAGGAGGGAGCGTGATGCTGGAGCTCGACGCTGCTATCGATCCATCTGGGCGCAGCTTGAGGCCAGAACAGCTTCAGCATTGGCTGGCCGATGAGCTCAATCGGCCCCTGCATCTGGGCCGGTTACGGCGCCAGGCTTTGGTTCTAAAGCCCGTGCTAAATTGAATTCAAGGCGATAAGGCCGTTTGCCTTTGAGCTTGTAGCCGCAGGTTCTGCTCGATGCAGCCTCTGCAGCCCAAAGCTTTCAACGCAATCTGTAGTCGTTAACCAGCTGGTTATTGCGCCAATTGGTTATCTACTCAGGTCTTGACCTCGTCGGATTTTTTTCTTCCTTGGCTCTTGTCCAAGGGAGGCTGCAATCCCAGAAGTTTCGTCTTCCAGTCCACAGTCGTTTGCTGTGTATCAGCGCCTAGGGCAAGCCGCCCCTTTGCTTCCAGTCTTTGGCTCCAAGTTTTTTTGGTCCCGCCCCTTGAAAGCCCGCTCTTTCCAGACCCCCGTTTTGTTCAGAGCCTCCTGATTGCGGTGTCAGGCCAGTGCCGTCATCGGATCCCAGCTCCACTTCTGTTCCGTTCCCTCCCTTCTCTTCCTGGTCGGGCCCCCGTGGGTCCATCTTTCTCCCCCATGCCCCAGCAGATCGTCATCGCCGAGCAGCTGCGAATCGCTGCAGTGCTCACCGACGAACGTGTTGATGAATTGGTCGTCGCGCAGGGCCGTTATCAGATTGGTGACGTCTATCTCGGCACCATTGAAAATGTTTTGCCAGGGATTGATGCCGCCTTCGTCAACATTGGCGAAAGTGAGAAAAATGGTTTCATCCATGTCACCGACCTGGGCCCCCTACGCCTAAGGAAAGGCGCCGCCGGCATTACGGAATTACTTGAGCCGCGCCAAAAGGTTCTGGTGCAGGTGATGAAGGAGCCCACGGGCACCAAAGGGCCCAGGCTCACGGGCAATTTGTCCTTGCCGGGTCGGTTTTTGGTGCTGCAGCCCCACGGCCAAGGGGTCAATATTTCCCGCCGCATCAACGGCGAAAATGAGCGCAATCGTCTGCGGGCCCTTGGGGTGTTGATCAAGCCCCCGGGCGCGGGCTTGTTGATTCGTACTGAGGCCGAAGGCATCAGCGAAGAGCTCCTGATCGACGACCTTGAAAACCTGTTGCGCCAGTGGGAAGGGATTCAAACGGCGGCTGAATCGGCGAGTCCTCCGGTGTTGCTCAACCGGGATGAGGACTTCGTCCATCGGGTGCTCCGCGATCTCTACTCCCCGGATGTGGTGCGGGTTGTGGTGGATAGTGCCGACGCCGTGGGCCGGGTGCAGGCGTTCCTGGGGGCTGATCAGGCGAATTTGCAGGTGGAGCACCACTGCGATCATCCCGAAATCCTCGAGCACTTCCGGGTCAACGCTGCCATCCGAGATGCCTTGAAGCCCCGGGTGGATCTGCCCTCTGGGGGCTACGTGATCATCGAGCCCACCGAGGCCCTCACGGTGATCGACGTGAACTCGGGCTCCTTCACCCGCTCGGCCAATGCCCGCGAGACGGTGCTGTGGACCAACTGTGAAGCGGCCGTTGAGATCGCCCGTCAACTCAAGCTGCGCAACATTGGTGGTGTGGTGATTGTCGACTTCATCGACATGGAGTCGCGCCGCGACCAGTTGCAAGTGCTGGAGCATTTCACCCAGGCCGTGCGCCACGACGGCGCCCGTCCCCAGATCGCCCAGCTCACGGAGCTTGGCTTGGTGGAGCTGACCCGCAAACGCCAGGGTCAGAACATCTATGAGCTGTTTGGTCGCGCCTGCCCCAGCTGCGGTGGCCTTGGCCATGTGGCTGTGCTGCCTGGCAAAGACACCCTCCAGCCCTTGGCCACCCTCACCGGGCTGGTGCGCTCGGCGGCTTCGGCTCGGGCTGAGGTGTTTACCCCTGGTGCTGCTGAAACCGGTTCCTCTGGCCGCCGTCGTGGCGGTCGTGGCGGTCGCCGTGCAGGCAGCGAGGGTGTCGAGACCTACGGCGCCTATGGCGCCGAGACCGATGGCGCAGAAGCGCAATCGTCACCATCGACAACAGTGGCCAGTGAGCCGGCCCTCTCCCGCCGCCACGACCCCGATCTGGTGGCGGTGCCCATGGACGCTGATCAGGAGATCGTTTTTGGCTGGATGGGCCTGAGCCCCACCTTGTTGTTGGCCGAGCCCCCCGCAAGCGACAACGTGGTGGTGAGGGTGGTTCGCCCTGGAGAGGATGCGGAGTGCGTGCTTGAGGAGGCTCGCCAACAGCTGGCCGCCTCCGGTGGCCGTCGCCGTCGCGGCCGGGGCGGTCGCGGTGGCACCGGAACGGAGGCTTCCTCGACTGAGCCTTCCCAGGCAGAGGCTTCCCAGGCAGAGGCTTCCCAGGCAGAGGTTTCCTACGCCGATGCGTCCCCTACGGATGCCCAATCTGCTGCGGCAGGTTCGGGCCGTGCCTATGGCCGTTCCAGGGGCGAGAGCAACCAAGACTTTGTCACCGTGCCGGTGGAGATCACCCCATTGCCGATCCAGCTTGAGCCAGAAACCGTCCACACGGTTTCTGTGCCCACCACCACAAGCATTGCGCCCCCCGAGGTGGAACTGCCGGCCCGCCGGGGCCGCACCCGCTCCCGCGGCTCCTCGGCCGTCGTTGATGCGACCGCGGTAATCCATGCGGTTGCAGCCAGCCAGTCCGCAGCTGGTGTTGAGCCTGAGCTGGATGAATCGGGTGAACCCCGCCGCCGGCGTCGCCGTTCCTCAGCCGCGAGCTAGCCAGCCGGGTGGACCCCTGGCAAGGCCATGATCCGGCCGATTGTGCCGGGGTGGACGAGGTAGGCCGGGGGTGCGTGTTTGGCCCTGTCTTTGCGGGGGCGGTCATGCTTCCAGCCGGTGCTCTTTTGCCCCTGCAAGCGGCTGGTCTGACCGACAGTAAAAAACTCACCGCCCGGAGGCGCAGGGCCCTCGTGCCCCAAATCCAGAGCCTCGCCATTGCCTGGGCCCTGGGCCAGGCTTCTGCAGCGGAAATCGACCGCCGGGGCATTCGCTGGGCCACCGAGCAAGCCATGCACCGGGCCCTTCAAAAATTGCCCCAGCAGCCTCCACTGGTGATTGTGGATGGGGTGTTGCCCTTAAGGGGTTGGGTTGGGGCGCAGTGCACCTTGGTGGCGGGGGATAGCCACTGCTTGGCCATCGCCGCCGCCAGCGTGTTGGCCAAGCAGGCGCGCGATGGATTGATTCATGGGCTAGCGGAGCGTTATCCGGGCTATGGCTTGGAGCGCCACGCTGGCTATGGCACGGCCCAGCACCGGGAGGCCATTGGCCGGCTCGGCCTAACCCCCTTGCATCGCCGCAGCTTTTTGAGCCAATGGGTGGCTACTGCTCGTGGCACCACTGCTTGAAATCGCTGAGCAGTTGGTGGCCTACCCGGCTCTTGATGCCCAGCAGGATTCCGCCCAGCAGGGAGCGACCTGTGGCCTCAAGCACCTTGGTGGGGATCAATTTCAAGAGCGAGGGCTGGCTCACCAGCACCGACAGGCTGGCTTCCCCTTCGAGGCCCCGGTCCCCTGCCTTGATCCAAGACTTCAAGGTGAGTTGGAAGTCGTCCACTAGGCCGAGGCCTTCCAGTTCGCAATCGACGGCTTCCAGGTCCAGTTGTCCAGGGCTGGAATGGGTGCGCAGCTGCACCACCGGTTGGATCTGCAGCTGAAACACCTGCAGGTGGGTCACCTCGTAGCGGTAGTGGCCTGGACCAAGGCTTTGCAATTGCTTCGAGTCGAGCAGGGCGTTCACCACCCGCTGCTCATCTTCGAGGTAACGGGCCAGGCTGCCTGCCTGGTCGGTGATGGCAAGTTGCAATTGCTGACTGGCGCTGAAAGCCAGGGACATCGTCTGCTGGCTGGCGCGGCATGATCTTATCGGCCTGCTTAGGCCTTGTGGCCTCCTTGAAACTCCCATGCGCGTTGCCTATCTCGGTCCAGTGGGCACCTATGGCGAGCAAGCGACCCGCCAGTTGGTGGAGCTGGAGGGTCTTGTGGGGGCCGAGTTGTTGCCCCAGCTGGGGATTCGGGCCGTGGTGCAGGCCCTGGCCTGTGGCCGCGCCGATGCTGCGGTGGTGCCGGTGGAGAACTCCGTGGAGGGTGGGGTGACCGCCTGTATGGATGCTCTTTGGGAGCATGGGGATCTGGCAGTGACCCGGGCCCTGGTTTTGCCGATTCGGCACGCGTTGTTGGGCAGCGGCCCCTTGGAAGGCATTAGTGAGGTGCTCTCCCACCCCCAAGCCCTTGCCCAATGCAGCCAGTGGCTCACTGACAACCTGCCCCATGCCCTCCAGTTACCCACCAGTTCAACGGCCGATGCGGCGCGGATGGTGGCGGGTAGTCGCTTTCGTGCGGCGATTGCCTCCCAGCAGGCCGGCCAGGAGCATCACCTCCAGGAGCTGGCCTATCCCATCAATGATGCGGTGGGCAATTGCACCCGTTTTCTGATGCTGCGGCGGGGGGAGCGATCCCATGAAGGGCCCCTGGTGAGCCTGGCCTTCTCCCTCCATTCCAACCAGCCCGGAGCCCTGCTCAACGCCTTGGGCTGCTTTGCCCACGGTGGTTTGAATATGAGTCGGATTGAATCCCGCCCCTCCAAGCGGGAGATGGGCGAATATATCTTTTTCGTTGATCTCGAACTCACGGAGGGTTCCCAGGCCTTGGATGCTGCCCTCGAGGCGTTGGGCCCCTTCTGTGAGCACCTGGCTCTGTTTGGCGCCTATCCGATCACGAATCTGGCCTAAATCACCAAGCTCGCCCAAGGAACACTCTCGCTGGGACCCCTAAGGATTCCCAGCCTTGGTGGCTGGTTTGCGGCCGCGGAAAACCCCAAATTGCATCAGGCCCGTGGCAAAGGCCCACTGCATCAGCAGGATTGTGGGCACTTCCCGCAGGGCAGCCCCTAAGGCTTGAGGACCCAGGCTCAAGATGGCCCCTGGCCGGCGAGCCCCTTCGGCGATGGAGTCGAACCAGGAGGGCAAGGTTGCTCGGCTCCAGTCGGCGGTATCGATGCGGATGCCAGCGGCATGGCGGCTGCCTTCGAGGTGGCGGTGCAGCGATTGGATGCTTGCGAATTCGGGATGGGCCCATTGCTCAAGCAATTGCTGCATCACCAGCCGTTCAAGGCGGTTCATGGGGCCGTCGGCAGGATCGCGGCGGTTCCAATCGGCCACGGCCAGGCAACCACCGGGGGCGAGAACCCTGAGGAGCTCGTCGGCATAGCCCTGCTTGTCTGGCATATGGGGGCAGGCTTCCACGCTCCAGACCCCCGCAAAGGTGGCGTTTGGCAGCTCGAGGGCCATGGCATCCATCACGGCAAAGTCGCAGCTCAGGTCTGGGGACGTGAGGGAGCGGGCCCGTTCAATTTGCAGCGGGCTGATGCTGATACCCAACACATCGAAGCCGTAATCGCGGGCCAGGATGCGGGCGCTGCCGCCGATACCGCAACCCACGTCAAGCACCTTGGATCCCGGGGGCAGTTGGTCGAGCCCGCTCCAACGCACCAGTTCATGGACGAAGGCCCCTTTTGCCTGGCGAAAGTCTTCTTTCCACCAGTGGCCCCTGGAGTAGTAGCCCAGATGGATGTGGTCACCCCAGAGTCTTTCCAGCAGTTGATCGCTGGTCCAACGGTCGTAGGCCTGGGCCACGCTTTGGGCATTGCTGTAGCGGCGCCGGCGCTTGAGCCATACCGCTGTGGCGGCAGCACCTCCACCAAGGGCCGCCAGGGTTACGGCTAGGGGGGCGCTGATCAATGTCATCGCGGTTGCTGGGCGGAGGCTATTGGGGTTGGAAGGTGTCTTTGAGTACGGTTCGGGCCGCCAGTTGCCTGCGGGTGTGGTCCAGAAGTTGGTATTCCTGGCGCAGGCGTTCAGCGGTGTCGGTGATTTCCAGCAGGGCCTGTTGGTGGTCTGCGACGGGACCGCCGAGGTGGGAACCAATCCAGAACGACAATTCCCGGGGGAGATCGGGCAAATCGGAGGGCAGGGAGGTTGGCTTGCCCACGAGCTTTCCGGTGAGTTCCACCACATCCTTGAGTGCCTGGCTGACCTCTTGGGCCAAGGTCTCCAGTTCGTTGTGGCGGGCGGCGGGCTCATCCTCAATCCAGCTCACCATGGCCACCCGGAATGGCGCTTCCCGCACGATGTCCAGCACCCGAAAGCGCTGTTGCCCCATGGTCACGATGTTGCTGTGGTCATCGTCTTGGGTTTGACAGTGGAGGATCTCAGCGCAGCAGCCCACCTTGGCCATTTCCTGCTCTTGGGGATCCCAGCGCACGATGCCAAAGCGGCGATCTTCGGCCATCACCGTGCGCAACAGCATCCGGTAGCGGGGCTCAAAGATGTGAAGTGGCAGCACTTCCTGGGGGAAGAGCACCACATCCGGTAGGGGGAAAAGCGGCAGCTCCCTCACGGCCAATTCGCCCATGGCTTTACCAGGAGTGCTCGCTGATCCTAGAAAAATTGCCCCTGCTCCGCAGGCCCAAGGGCCACAGAGAGGGACATGCTTCACCAATCGAGGCCGGGCGGGTGCTTTTTAGAGCTTGACTTCGATGTCCACGCCACTGGGCAGGTCCAGCTTCATGAGGGCATCAATGGTTTTTGCCGAAGGGCTGTAGATATCGATAATCCGGCGGTGGGTGCGGGTTTCGAAGTGCTCGCGGGAGTCCTTGTCCACGTGGGGCGAGCGCAGGACGCAATAGATCTTGCGCTTGGTGGGTAGGGGGATGGGGCCGATGGCCGTGGCAGCGGTGTGATCGGCGGTTTCGATGATTTTTTCGCAGGAAAGATCCAGCATGCGGCGATCAAACGCCTTCAGACGGATGCGGATCTTCTGCTGGGCAATAGCGGTGGACATGGGAAAAAGCTTGGTGGTGAAGCCGGGGTGAAATCCGGTGGGCTCTTGGCGCAGCCCAAGGTTTCGGACTGGCCAGGATTTGGGTTGTCGAGGTGCGCTTGATCGGGGTGATGACCAAAGAAGGGGTGGACATTGCTGCCCACCCCAACAGGCTAATCCAGCCTCACTCGATGATCTTGGACACCACACCCGCACCGATGGTGCGGCCGCCTTCGCGGATGGCGAAGCGCATGCCTTGCTCAATGGCAACGGGGCAGATCAGTTCACCGGTCATCTTGATGCGGTCACCGGGCATCACCATTTCGACGTCGTCGCCTTCGTCAGATGTGAAGGCGGTGATCTGGCCGGTGACGTCAGTTGTACGGATGTAGAACTGCGGGCGGTAGCCAGCAAAGAAGGGGGTGTGGCGACCGCCTTCTTCCTTCTTCAGCACATACACCTCACCTTCGAATTTGGTGTGGGGCTTGATGGAGTTGGGCTTCACCAGCACCATGCCGCGCTCGATGTCCTCTTTTTGGATACCGCGCAGCAGCAGACCCGCGTTGTCGCCAGCCATGCCTTCTTCAAGCTGCTTGCGGAACATTTCCACACCGGTCACCGTGGTTTCGCGGGTGTCCTTGATGCCCACGACCTGAACGGTTTCGCCCACTTTCACCTTTCCGCGCTCGATACGGCCGGTGGCCACGGTGCCGCGACCGGTGATCGAGAACACGTCTTCGATGGCCATCAGGAAGGGCTTGTCGATCTCGCGCGCGGGCTCGGGGATCGACTCGTCAACGGCGTTCATCAGCTCGTCGATCTTGGCTTCCCACTCGGCGTCGCCTTCGAGGGCCTTGAGGCCAGACACCTGGACCACCGGGATATCATCACCAGGGAACTGGTAGCTGGTCAGCAGTTCACGCACTTCCAGTTCGACCAGTTCAAGGATTTCCTCGTCGTCCACCATGTCGCACTTGTTCAGGGCGACAACCAGGGCGGGCACGCCCACCTGCTTGGCCAGGAGGATGTGCTCCTTGGTTTGGGCCATGGGGCCGTCGGTGGCGGCAACCACCAGGATGGCGCCGTCCATTTGGGCGGCACCGGTGATCATGTTTTTTACATAGTCCGCGTGACCAGGGCAGTCCACGTGGGCGTAGTGACGCTTATCGGTTTCGTATTCAACGTGGGCGGTGTTGATGGTGATGCCGCGCGCTTGCTCTTCAGGAGCACCATCGATTTGGTCATAGGCCTGGGCCTTCGCCATACCCTTTTTGGCCAGCACGTTGGTGATGGCGGCGGTCAGGGTGGTTTTGCCGTGGTCAACGTGGCCAATGGTGCCGATGTTGACGTGGGGTTTGTTCCTCTCGAACTTCTCGCGTGCCATGAGTAGAAAGAATCGGGGTTTGTTTGGGTAGGGGAAAGATCAGGTGTTAGTTGCCCTGATTCTTAGAAATGATGGCTTCAGCGACGTTGCGAGGAACTTCCTCATAGTGGCTGAATTCCATCGAGAAGATACCCCGACCCTGGGTCATGGATCGGAGCTGGGTGGCGTAGCCGAACATTTCGGCCAGAGGCACCTTGGACTGGACCTTGGACTGTCCATTGTCGATGGACTGACCTTCGACCTGTCCACGACGGGAGGAGAGGTCGCCGATGACCGAACCGAGGAAATCCTCGGGGATCTCAACCTCCACCTTCATCATGGGTTCTAAAAGTACAGGATTGCACTTCTTGACCCCATCTTTGAAGGCCATGGATCCGGCGATTTTGAACGCCATTTCCGAGGAGTCGACGTCGTGATACGAACCGTCGACCATAGTGACCTTGATGTCAATCATCGGGAAACCTGCAATCACACCGGATTGGCAGGTTTCTTTCATGCCATTTTCGGCTGGACCGATGTATTCCTTCGGCACGATGCCGCCAACAATCTTGTTGACGAATTCGAAACCTGAACCCGGTTCCCCGGGCTGCATTTCGATCACAACGTGGCCGTATTGGCCCTTGCCACCGGTTTGCCGGGCAAATTTGCCCTCACCCTTGGCACTTCCGCGAATGGTCTCCCGGTAGGACACCTGGGGGGCGCCGATGTTGGCTTCCACCTTGAACTCCCGCAGCATGCGGTCCACCAGGATTTCCAGGTGGAGTTCGCCCATGCCGGCGATCACGGTTTGGCTGGTCTCGGGGTTGGTGCTCACCCGGAAGGTGGGATCCTCCTCCGAGAGCGATTGCAGGGCTTTGGAGAGTTTCTCCATGTCGCCCTTGGTCTTGGGCTCCACGGCCACGGAGATCACGGGCTCAGGGATGAACAGCGACTCGAGAATGATCGGATCGCTGTCGACGCATAGGGTGTCACCCGTCGTGGTGTCCTTGAGGCCAAGCACGGCACCCAGGTCGCCGGCGCGCAGTTCGTCCACTTCCTCGCGATCGTCTGCCTTGAGCAGGATCAGTCGGGAGATGCGCTCCTTCTTGTCCTTGGTGGAATTGAGCACGTAGCTGCCCTTCTGGAGTACCCCGGAGTACATGCGCACGAAGGTGAGCTTGCCGTAGGGGTCAGCCATCACCTTGAAGGCCAAGGCGCTAAAGGGAGCGTTGTCGTCACAGGGACGGTTTGACTCCTCGCCGTTGGGCAGGATGCCCGTGATGGGAGGGACATCAACCGGGGCAGGCAGGTAGTCGACGACGGCGTCGAGAACGAGCTGGACCCCTTTGTTTTTGAAAGCCGAGCCGCACAGAATCGGAACCAATCCGTGCTTCACCACGCCGGTGCGGATGCCCTTCATCAGCTGCTCTTCGGTGAGCTCTCCGTTTTCGAGGAAGGTATCAAGCAGGGTTTCATCGGTTTCAGCAACCGACTCCATCAGCTTCATCCGCCATTTATCCGCCTCGTCCTTCAGATCGGCAGGAACCTCCTGCTCGAGGATGTCGGTACCCAGGTCATTGGTGTAAACGATCGCCTTGTTGCGCACAAGGTCGATAATTCCCTTGAGATCCCCTTCCGCGCCGATGGGCAGTTGGATTGGAGCTGCATTGGCCTTCAGCCGGTCTTTGATCTGTTCATAGACTTTCAGGAAATTGGCACCGGTGCGGTCCATCTTGTTGACGAACACGATCCGGGGCACGTTGTAGCGATCGGCTTGGCGCCAAACGGTTTCCGATTGGGGTTGAACGCCACCCACGGCACAGAAGACGGCAACGACACCATCCAGCACCCGCATGGAGCGCTCGACTTCGATGGTGAAGTCGACGTGCCCGGGAGTGTCAATGATGTTGATGCGGTTGTCTTTCCAGGTGGTGGAAATGGCCGCCGCGGTGATGGTGATACCACGCTCCCGCTCCTGCTCCATCCAGTCCGTGACGGCGCCGCCATCGTGGACTTCGCCCATCTTGTGGACCACACCTGAGTAGAACAGAATCCGTTCTGTGGTAGTCGTTTTGCCCGCGTCAATGTGGGCAGCGATACCGATATTTCTGACGCGTTCCAGAGGAAAGGCGCGGGCCACGGGGGATGTCTCCGAAGGGTCTACAAAAAGTGGATTGAACTCTACAGATTGGAATCTGCAGCAGGAACTCAGTAGCGGTAGTGGGCGAAGGCCTTATTGGCTTCGGCCATCTTGTGGGTTTCTTCGCGCTTGCGCACGGCACTACCAGCTTCGTTGGCGGCGTCCATCAGTTCGCCGGCTAGCTTTTGGGCCATGCTCCGGCCATTGCGGGCCCGGGAGAAATTCACCAGCCAGCGCAGGGCCATGGCGGTACCACGCTCTTGGCGAACTTCCATGGGGACCTGGTAGGTGGCACCACCCACCCGGCGGGCCCGCACTTCCACGAGGGGGGTGGCATTGCGCACGGCGGTTTCGAAGAGCTCCAGGGGATCGGTCCCGGTGCGGTCATTAATCAACGAAAACGCATCGGAAAGGATGCGCTGGGCCGTCGATTTTTTGCCGTGCTTCATGAGCCTGGCCACGATCATCGAGGCCAGGCGGCTGTTGAACTGGGGATCGGGAAGAACCGGGCGCTTCTCAGCAGCGTTACGGCGTGACATGGACGTTTAAGGAAAAGGACCGAAGGGTGGGGCTGGGAACTGATTCCGGAACTCAAGCCTGGCTTGGGGATGGCTTGGGACCGGGCAGGCCGCTATTTGGGTGTTTTGGCGCCGTACTTGGAGCGGGATTGGCGACGATCCTTCACGCCAGCGGTGTCAAGCGTGCCGCGAATGATGTGGTAACGGACCCCGGGGAGGTCCTTGACCCGCCCACCGCGAATGAGCACGACAGAGTGCTCTTGAAGGTTGTGGCCGATGCCAGGGATGTAAGCCGTCACCTCAAAACCAGAGGTGAGGCGCACCCGGGCCACCTTGCGAAGCGCCGAATTGGGCTTTTTAGGAGTAGAGGTGTACACACGGGTGCACACCCCCCGCCGCTCGGGGCAGGCGCGGAGGGCGGGCGACTTGGTCTTACGGGTAAGACTCTGCCGCTCGGTACGAATCAGCTGCTGGATAGTGGGCATCGAAGGCCGGGATCTAGTCGGAGAACACTGGTCGGACGTCCGACCGAATTCGACAATCCGTCACCTTACTGGGTCGCCTGGCGCCCCACCCCAGGCCGGCTAAAGGAAGTTCCGCAGGCGCAGGTCTGGACGCCCTCGCTGGGACGCACCAAGAAACCCCCACCGCTGAGATCCCCTCGGTAATCAAGGCTGAGACCGGCCAGGAGGTCGACTTGCTCGGCGGGTGCATAAACGGTGATGCCATCAGCTCGTGCCACGGGGTTGCCCGCCAGGTGGCCAGGCCGAAGCCGGATGGACCAGCGCTCACAGCTGCCGTCAACGAGGTCAAGGTGCATCATCCCGGGGGTGCCTGCCACGGCAGCTTGTCGCCCGAGCTCAGCGGCGGCGGTGGCAGTGACCCTCAGGCTGTGGCCTTTCGGCATGGTGCAGTGCTGGGCAGGGCGTCAGGCCAGTTTGGCAGCCCCTCAGGGCACCAAGCCCAAGCCATTGTGGACGGCCCCCACAACCCCCCGCCCCTTGACCGGCATCGTGCCGCCCATGACCAGGCCCGTTGAGCTGCCCCCGTCGAGGTTGAGGGCATCGCTCAGCCCAAGGTTTTGCAGCACTTGGGCTGCTTCCTGCAGGGTTGGTCCGCTGTCACTGGTGCCTTCCAAGGTGATCAGCCAAAGCTGGCTGCCATCGCTGGCGATCACGGTGCGCGGGGCGCCTTGGCTTAGAAATCCCGCGCTAAAGGTTTCGGCGGTGCCATTGAGCACGATCCGACCGTTTTGAAGCAGTAAGGGTCCGCCTCCAATTACGAAAGGAGCGAGGCCGAGCTCGTTGCTGGGCCGGCTGCTGAGGCTGAGTTGGGTGCCTTCTGGCCACGGAAGCTCGACCCCACCGCGGCCGACCAGCAGGATCTCTCCCCGGCGCAGGGGCACTCCCGCTTCCATCTGGCCGGAGTTGTATCGCTGGCGCACGGTGCTCCCAGCCCCAACCACAAGGCCTGTCTCCCCGCCACTGAGGGCTCGGTAGTTGGGGCCCCATTCCGGCCCGTAACGGCTAATCCCCCGCTGCACGTAGCCGCTGTTAAGGGTCACCATGGGATAGCGGGCGCCATTCGGGCCCATCACCCATTCCTCAAGCGACAGACGACCAAACCTTGGCAGGCTGCGGGGTTCCCAGGCGGCCACCCCCCGATTCAGAATTGGTCCGGAGAGCCATTGCCCTTCGCTTTTGAGGGCACCCAAGGGCAAGCGCCTCACGCGGTTGAAAAAGCCGCCATTGATGGCGACCAGGGCCAGTTGGGCGTTCGCAAGGGTTTGGACGGAGCTCAGCCCTTCCATCCCTTGGGGCCGGGTGAGTGGTTTGAGGCTGACGGGGGCGCTGCGCGGATCGATGCGCACCGCATTGATACGGACGCCTTGGCGCACCAGCCGATCCCATTGGATGCCCCGGCCTAGTAGGGCTTGGAGGCGTTGGTCGATGGCTGGAGCGGGAACGGAGCTTCCGGTGCTGTCAGTCGGCGCGGCGCCAGGCAGATCGATCACGACCCGCGCTGGATCCCCGAGCGTGAACACCTTGGTGGGTCTTAAGCCTCCCGCCACCCTTAACTTCAGGGGATCGCTGGCCTGGGGGGCTCCCGGGGTGCTGCCCAATCCCAGGAGCTCCAGCTGGTTGCGCTGGGCAGGACTGCTCTGGATGCTGAACTCCAGCCGCCCTTCGCTGCTGCGCACAATCGCCGGCCCATTGAGGTCCAGCACCACCCGGCGCTGTCCCGCTTGGTTGGCGGTGCGCACTTGCAAGAGCTGGGCGGGGGGCAATGCCAGCCGCAATTCAGGGCCGTTTTTGATGGCCTCGACCCCCAAGGCCTGAAACAAAGGCGCCACGTCAACGGCCACTTCGTCGTCGAGGCTGACTTGCGCGCCCGGGGCCACGCTCAGTGGCTGGCCGAACCATTCCAGATCAAGGCTGCCATCTGGGCGGCTGCGGCTACTGACCCCTAATTGACCTTGAAGGACTTCAAGGGGGATCCAGAGCTCGTTAGGCCCTTGGCTTCCGCCGCCAATCCAGCGCCAGCGTGCCGTTTGGGTTTGGCCGTTGATCCAAAGGCGGTTTCCCTCGCTGGGCTGGCGGGCGGGGGTTGGCCAATTGGTTGATCCACGAACGCTGGGTGGCGGTGGCAGGGGCGGTGGAAATCCCTGGGCTTGGCTACTGAGCACCAGCACAGCAGGCGCAAGCTGGGGGATCAGCCAGCTGATCAGCCAGGGCCCACTCTTGGGCCTCAATGCTGGTGTCTGGTTAGCCATTCAGGCTGAACGCTAACCCCGTGACCATGGCAAGGGGTTGCTGATCCTTAGGATCTGAGGCTCTGGTGGTGCAGTCGCCCTCGGGTTTATGCCTCTTTCGTCTCGCCCCGTTTGGCCCCATTGCGACAGCCCTGCTCCGGCTGAGGTGGCGGGTGAAAAAGATGCATGTGGAGTGGGATTCCTGGCCCATCTGGGCGGTGAGCGCAGTCACTGGGTGCTCAAGCAGGCCCTGCGCGGCCTGGATTGCATGGAGCACCGCGGCGGCTGCGGTGGCGATTCCGACTCGGGTGATGGTGCCGGCATCCTTTGTGGCATCCCCTGGACCCTCTTGGAATCTGTTTGGCCTGAGGCTGGGGCGTCCCAGGGCCAGGAGCGCGGCCTGGGCATGGTGTTTTTGCCCGCCGATGGGGCCAGGCGAGCGACTGCGATTCAGTTTTCAGAAGATGAGGCGACCAAACTCGGCCTCCAAAGCCTGGGTTGGCGCGATGTGCCGGTGGATCCCGCGGTGCTCGGTCCTTTGGCACGCCAGAGCGCGCCCCATATGGCCCAGTGGCTCTTGGCGCCAGCCCCTGGCCAGGCCCAATCGGGAGAGCCCATTGCTGGCGATGCCCTGGAAGCCCTGCTCTTCAGGCTGAGGCGCCGGATTGGCGATCGCGCTCGGGAAGCCTGGGGTCCTGGCCCCGGCGACCTCTATTTCGCGTCCCTGAGCAGCCGCACAGTTGTCTACAAAGGCATGGTGCGTTCGGAGGTGTTGGCGCGGTTTTACGCCGACCTCCGCGACGAGCGTTTTGCCGTGAGTTATGCGGTGTACCACCGCCGGTTCAGCACCAACACCCTGCCCCGCTGGCCCCTGGCCCAGCCGATGCGCCTGTTGGGTCACAACGGCGAAATCAACACCCTGCTGGGCAATCTCAACTGGGCCCGGGCAGCAGAAGCGAACCTCGATGCCGTTTGGGGTGAGGCCTCGGCTGATCTCAAGCCCGTGGTGAATGCGGCATTTAGTGATTCGGCCAACCTTGACACCACCTTGGAGCTGCTGGTGCGCAGCGGCCGCCCGATCACGGACAGCCTCTTGACCCTTGTGCCGGAGGCTTTCCGCCAGCAACCCGACCTCGAGAACCGTCCGGCCATCCAGGCCATGTACGAGTTCAACGCTTGTCTGCAAGAGCCCTGGGATGGACCGGCCCTGTTGGTGTTTGCCGATGGCCGCAGCGTAGGCGCCACCTTGGATCGCAATGGCCTGAGGCCTGCCCGCTACTGCATCACCAGCGACGGCTATGTGGTGATGGGTTCGGAAACCGGTGTGGTGGAGCTCGAAGAGAGCCGCATCATCGAGAAGGGTCGCTTGGGCCCTGGTCAAATGCTGGCCGTCGACCTCGACAACGGCCGGCTGCTGCGCAACTGGGAGGTGAAGCAAGAAGCAGCCTTGCGCCATCCCTATGGGAGCTGGTTGGCAGGTAACCGCCGCAACCTGGAGAGCCAGCCATGGCGTCAGGAGCTCGCCCTTGGTGATCTGGAGTTGCTGCAACAGCAAACCGCCTCTGGCTTTACGTCAGAAGACCTGGATCTGGTGATCGAAGACATGGCCGGGGCGGCCAAGGAGCCCACCTATTGCATGGGGGACGACATCCCCCTGGCGGTGCTCTCCGATAAACCGCACCTGCTCTTCGACTACTTCAAGCAACGCTTCGCCCAGGTCACCAACCCGCCGATCGATCCCCTGCGCGAAAAGCTGGTGATGAGCCTGGAGATGCACCTGGGCCGGCGCGGCTCTGCCCTGCGGCCAGAAGCCTCCGGAGCGGCGGTGGTGCACCTGGACAGCCCGATTCTCAATGAGGCGGACCTCAAAGCCCTTGGTGATCAAGGCCTGGCCAGCCAAACCCTCTCCACCCTGTTTGCTCTGGCAGGAGGGCCCGGCGCCCTTGAGGCCGCGGTGCTGCGCCTGCGCACGGTGGCTGAAGCCGCCGTGCGGGCTGGTGCCCAGATCCTGGTGCTCTCCGATCGACTGGGCCTCGATGGCCAAAAGGGCGGCATCAATGCCACCACCGTCGCCATTGCGCCCCTGCTGGCGGTGGGAGCGGTGCATCACCACTTGCTCAATCTGGGCCTGCGGCTCCAGGCTTCGTTGGTGGTGGAAACGGCCCAGTGCTGGAGCACCCACCATCTGGCCTGCCTGATTGGCTACGGCGCCAGCGCGGTCTGCCCCTGGCTCACCTGGGAAACCACCCGCCATTGGTTGGCCCATCCCAAAACCCAATCGCTGATTGAGCGTGGCAAGTTGCCCACCCTCACCGTCGACCAGGCCCAGGCCAATGTGAAAAAGGCCCTCGAGGATGGCCTCCGCAAGATCCTCTCCAAGATCGGCATCTCCCTGCTGGCCAGTTACCACGGTGCCCAAATTTTCGAGGCTATTGGCCTTGGCGCGGACTTGATTCAGCTGGCCTTCAGTGGCACCACCAGCCGGGTGGCCGGTTTGAGCCTCACGGATCTGGCCAATGAAACCCTGGTCTTCCACACCAAGGCCTACCCCGAGCTCAACCGCTCCAAGCTCGAGTTCATGGGCTTTGTGCAGTACCGCACCGGTGGGGAATACCACCTCAACAGCCCGGAGATGGCCAAGGCCCTCCATGGGGCCGTCAAGGCGGGCCCTGGCTACGACCACTTCTCAACCTACCAAACCCTGCTCGAGCACAGGCCGGTTACGGCCCTGCGCGATCTGTTGCAGCTCAAGCCGGCGGCCACGCCCTTATCCCTGGATCAGGTGGAGAGTGTGGAGAGCATTTGTGCCCGTTTCTGCACCGGGGGCATGAGCCTCGGGGCCCTCTCCCGCGAGGCCCACGAGGTGCTGGCGGTGGCCATGAACCGCATCGGCGGCAAGAGCAACAGCGGCGAAGGCGGCGAAGATCCGGCCCGGTTCCACCCGCTCAACGACGTGGATGGCGAGGGCCGTTCGGCCACCCTCCCCGGGATCAAAGGTCTGCTTAATGGCGATACCGCCTGTTCCGCCATCAAGCAGATCGCCTCGGGTCGTTTTGGGGTGACACCGGAATATCTCCGCAGCGGCAAGCAGCTGGAGATCAAGGTGGCCCAGGGGGCCAAACCCGGAGAGGGTGGCCAGCTGCCCGGCCCCAAGGTGGATCCCTACATCGCCTGGCTGCGCAACAGCAAGGCTGGTGTGGCCCTGATCTCGCCCCCGCCCCACCACGACATTTATTCGATTGAGGACCTCGCCCAGCTGATCCACGACCTGCACCAGGTGCATCCCGCCGCCAAGGTGAGCGTGAAGCTGGTGGCAGAGATCGGTATCGGCACGATTGCAGCCGGGGTGGCCAAGGCCAACGCCGATGTGATTCAAATTTCTGGACACGATGGCGGCACCGGCGCCTCGCCGTTGAGCTCGATCAAGCACGCCGGCAGCCCCTGGGAATTGGGCCTCACCGAGGTGCACCGCTCCCTGCTGGAGAACGGCCTGCGGGATCGGGTGTTGCTGCGCGCTGATGGCGGCCTCAAGACCGGCTGGGACGTGGTGATCGCGGCCCTGCTTGGCGCCGAGGAATATGGCTTTGGCTCGGTGGCGATGGTCGCTGAGGGCTGCATCATGGCCCGGGTTTGCCATACCAATAACTGCCCTGTGGGGGTGGCGACCCAGAAGGAAGCCCTCCGCAAACGCTTTACCGGCCTGCCGGAGCACGTGGTGAATTTCTTCCTTTTCGTGGCGGAGGAAGTGCGCCAGTTGTTGAGTGTGTTGGGTGTGGCGCGGCTGGAAGACCTGATCGGCCGCAGCGACTATCTTGAGCCCCGCTTGGTGAGTCTGGCCAAAACCAAGGCCCTCGATCTCTCCTGCCTCATTGATCCGATCCCGGCCGCGGCTGATCGCCGTTGGCTCAAGCACGACGCTGAAGCCCATGGCAACGGCCCGATCCTGGAAGACCAGTTGCTTGGGGATGCTGGGCTGATGGAGGCGATCGACGGCCACGGCCAGGTGGCCCGCAGCCTGGCGATCATCAACACCGACCGCAGCGTGGGTGCCCGCATCTCCGGAGAGATTGCGGCGCGCCATGGCAACACTGGCTTCCAAGGTCAACTTGACCTCACCTACGAGGGTGCCGCAGGCCAAAGCTTTGGGGCCTTTGTGCTTCAGGGCATGAATCTGCGCCTGGTGGGGGAAGCCAACGATTACGTGGGCAAGGGCATCAACGGCGGCCGCATCACCGTGGTGCCCCCTGCTGGTGTGAACGACCCCGGCAGCCAGGTGATCCTGGGCAACACCTGCCTCTATGGGGCCACCGGCGGCGAGTTGTTTGCCCTGGGCCGGGCGGGGGAGCGCTTCGCCGTGCGCAATAGCGGGGCCAAAACCGTGGTGGAGGGATCCGGAGACCACTGCTGCGAATACATGACCGGTGGCGTGGTGGTGGTGCTGGGCTCCACGGGCCGCAACGTGGCGGCTGGCATGACCGGTGGCGTTGCCTTCCTGCTTGATCAAGACGGCGGTTTGGCCGACCGTCTCAATCCGGAAATCGTGGCCCTCTGCGCGATCACTACCCCTGAGCAGGAAGCCCTGCTTAAGCCCCTGCTGGAGGCCCATCTGCAGCACACGGGCAGTTCGAAGGCGGCCGAAATCTTGGCCGATTGGACGAGCTGGAAGGCCAAGTTCAAGGTGCTTGTGCCTCCCAGCGAAAAGGCCAACTTGGGCCTGGAGCAGCGCGAAGCCGTTGCGGCCTAGCGCTCCCCTGGCTGGATCCAACGCGGTTGGCCGGTTCATGCCACCGGGGTTGCTCCCCCTGGTGGCCCTGCTTATCACCGCCCAGTTGGTTGGCCCAATTCTTGGTAGCAAGTTGGCCCAGGTTGGCCCCTTGGTGCTGGATGGAGCCCTGGTGCTCTTTCCTATTAGTTACATCTGCGGTGATGCCCTCACCGAGGTCTTTGGCTATCGCCTGGCGAGGCGAGTGATTTGGGTGACCTTTGGCTGCCAGGTGCTGGTGGTGTTGGCCACAGGTCTGGTGGAGGCCTTGCCCCCGGCGCCAGGCTGGGATGGCCAGCAGGCTTTTGGTCGCATCCTGGGCACCGTGCCGAGATTGGTGGCTGCGGGCCTTCTGGCCAATCTGGTGGGGGAGTTCATCAACGCGATGGTCGTCTCCAAGCTCAAGCGAGCCGATGGCTTGGGTTGGCCTGCGATGGCCGGGCGGTTCGTGGCCTCAACGGCCTGTTCCCAAGCCGCCAATTCGCTGATTTTTTATAGCCTTGCTTTTGCTGGAACCGTTCCAGCTACAACACTCTTGCAGGGAATTGTGGGGTCGTGGTTGTTCAAAACTGCCTATGAAGCCCTGGCCCTGCCGATCACAATCCCCTGGGTTCAATCCATCAAACGCCAATCGGGCCTTGATGTGGTGGATCGTGATCTCGTCACCTATAACCCCTTCCAAGCGGATGAGGTCGGGGGGCTCCGGCTGCCGACCTAGCGCGGGTGCTGCCGCATCAGCCGCTGGACTTCACCGGCGTGGTAGCTGCTGCGGGTGAGGGGCGTACTCACCACCTGGAGGAAGCCGAGTTCGTCTTCGCCATGGCGCTGAAAGCTGGTGAATTGCTCCGGGGTCACGAACCGATCGACCGGCAGGTGTTTGGGGCCTGGGGAGAGGTATTGGCCGATGGTCACAATGTCCACCTGGTGGCTGCGGAGGTCAGCCATCACCTCCCGAACTTCCTGGTCGGTTTCGCCCAAACCCGTCATCAGCCCTGATTTGGTGTAGGTGCGGGGCCACCCCTGGCAGACCCGCTGGAGCAACTCGAGCGAGCGTTCGTAGATCCCCTGGGGCCGGGCCTTTTTGTAAAGCCTGGGCACGGTTTCGATGTTGTGGTTGAGCACCTCAGGGGCGCCCGCCATCACGGCGGCCAGGGCGTCCCAGTTGCCACAGAAATCAGGCACCAGCAACTCAATGGTGGTAAGGGGCGAGCGGCGCCTAACCTGCTCAATACAGGCCACAAATTGGCTGGCTCCGCCATCGGCCAGGTCGTCGCGGTTCACCGAGGTGATCACCACGTGGCTGAGCCCCAGGCGCTGCACCGCCTCCCCCAGCCGCTCCGGCTCGGTGGGGTCGAGCTCCCGCACGCTCTTGTCGAAGTCGATATCGCAGTAGGGGCAGGCGCGGGTGCAGCCCGGACCCATGATCAAAAAGGTGGCCGTGCCGCCGGCAAAGCATTCGCCGATGTTGGGGCAGCTCGCCTCCTGGCAAACGGTGTTCAGCTTGAGGTCCACGAGTAGATCGGCGATGGCACCGATACGCTCCCGCTGGGGGGCTTTCACGCGCAGCCAGTCGGGTTTGAGCAAAGGGAGTGCCGGCCCGAAGGGCTCCAGGTGGGGCGAACGGAAACTCTAGAAACCAGCCTGACGTTCCCTGGTCATCGCCTAAAGTTGGCCCTGCCCGGGATGTGGCGCAGCTTGGTAGCGCACTTCGTTCGGGACGAAGGGGCCGCAGGTTCGAATCCTGTCATCCCGATTTCAGCATGCACTACACCACTAAGGCCTTGCTAGCAGCAGAGGCCTTTTTGTTTGCCTTGCAGTGCTAGCACTCCCCTAAACTAGTGCTAGGTCCCCTAAGGGGATAACGCAACCGAATCCGAAACATGCAAACCACGACCACGAGAGAGACCTGTAATGGCCCAACCCGGAGAGCTGGCTGATCTGACGGCCGAATTGTCAGAGCTAGACCCGCGCAACGTTTTCAAATTCGAATGGAGCAGCCCAGCCCAGGGGCAGCATTTGCTTCTGTGCGGTGACTGGAACCGCAGGGGGCTCCGAAGCTCAAGAACACTGAACGATGCCAACGGTGCACCAATACGTAAGCCCAAAAGAGGCTTAACCACAGCCCAACGCCAGATCGCCCTACAAGGGGCCCTGAGCCTTGCTAAGCGCTGGGAAGAGGGCGCTGATACCCGAAAGCGGCTTAAGCGCTTCCACGAGCCTGCTAGCGGCCTTCTAGCCAGGCAAAGAAGAGCGCTGATGGACTACATCCGAGAGAGGGCTGGTCGCTTTGGTGTGAAGCAAAAGCACAATCGCCATGCAATGAGTCTATTTTCCTGGCTTGATGAGAAAAACCTGAGGCTGGATTCGGTTAACGCCATCGAGTGGGCGAGCGATGGTATTGAGAAAAATACTGACAACTATGCAGACAGACTGAGAGTTGCTGAGTGGGCTTGTGAAAAAAATGCTATGGCCTGGGTACTTCCTGAAAGCAAAAAGCCCAAAAAACCAAATGTTCGAAGGCCATTTGTGGATCACATGGTGGTCTGTGACTTGTCCGAGCTGTTTGCTTTGATCAGGGATCCAGAAGCAGAGGCTTTCTTTAGAGTGGTTGCAGCAAAAGGGTGTAGGCCGAGTGAGGTGACACTTTTTAATTGGGACAATTGGGACAAAGAAGGCAGGCCAAATACAATTGATGGATTCTCACCAAAAGCGGCTGTCGAATTTACAGCCCTGTGCCATCCAGTCGAGTGGATCAAAGATCTAGACATAAATCTCTTGAAGCTAGATTGGATCAAAAGGGATGGTCTTTCGATCAGTGAAGAGACTTCGGAGCGGATCACTCGGCATTACAGTCGTTTGCTGAAAATGGTGAAGAAAGATCTCAAAGGTGCAGGATTTGACGTTTTACCAACCTGGACTGACTTGAGGCACCTTTGGGCCATCCGCGCTGATCTCGATGGTGTGAACCGTCGGATTGGTGCGTTCGCCCAGGCCCACTCAGAAAAGATGGCCACCTTGGTTTACCTGCGGCATGGAGGCAAGGCTCAGGTGCTAGCCGAAGCTAAGCGCTTTGCTAGTGTAATGCAAGTGGCTTGCTAGCTCATGGCAGATATCGGTGTTTTGGTCAAGGTTTCTGCCGAGACCCACGTTCAACTGAAGAAAGCCTGCGGCAAGCACCAACGGTCGATTCAGAAGGTGATGCTGGCCCTCCTCGAGGGCTGGCTTGCCAACGGTGCACCAGACCCTCTGGAGTATGGGTCTGAAGGAGGAGGCGAGCCCGTCCAGCAGGCATTTGCGGATCAGGCAGCGAGGGAGTCCATCCTGAAGCTCGCGTCTGACATTGAGGATCTCAAGAGCAAGCTCAAAGCCCTGGAATTAGGCAAGGGAGCAGGCCCTTCTAGGAAAGACTTTGATACTTTTTATGCCGCAATAACAGAAGCAGCTTCGAAAAAAGTCTAATTACTGCCGAGCGGTAGTCAGCAAAAATGTGATGGTGAACCGGCCCGCTGGTCGGTACAAGATTCACGGTCACGAAACGCGCTCTGACGCTATTAATGGATAGAACAAGGAGATTTATTAGAAACCAGCGAGGAAATACACTTATATATGCAGCGCAACAAAACCACCGAGACAATATGGCGACGCGAATACCTTTCTCAATTTCAAACTGCCATAGCTCATAACGATACCCAAGGAACTACCCGGTTAATCCATAGGGCAGGTCTAAGCTCGATTGGACAGGCTAAGAAGTCCAGCAAGTGAGCATAAATCTGTTGTGGGTTCTATAACTCTATAGCACCCACTACAAATTTATTCTCACCCCATACCGGTTGACCTGCGTACCATTGACACGAACCTTACCTGAAAACTTGGGAGTAAAGCCAGCATACCTCAGCAATGCATTGATAAAGCTAGCCTTGATCTCATCGTCTGGACCTGGAATGACGATCCTGCCTCCAAGAACGAACCTTAACTCCTTGGCCTCAGTTTTAATGAGAGTCCTAATTTCGTTTTCCGTAAAGAGGAATTCGTTACTGCCTTGGTGGTATTGACCAATAGAAACGAGCGCTGGCACTCCAAGCCTCTGTAACCAGTACCAATCGCTCGAAGGATCAACTGCCTCATAATCGCAGGCAAGACCTCCTATGGCCTCGATACGAGCAATCTCTTGGGCCTGACCGATATGGATCAAACCCAAACATAATTGCTTTAGAAGTTTTGTCTTAAAAGAAAGATTATTCTGTCCGGATGCTTTTTCTCTGTCTTGGGCAGTAACAACTCTTCTGGGCCTTTCAACCACAAATTCGTCGAAAGGCTTCAAGCGATAACCTTGTTCTATAAGGCGACACTTCAAAACGTGCTCATTTTGAAGTGCCTCCTGGTTATTGCGACTCTCAAGGGCGATTGCAAAGCGCCTTGTTGCTGGCTCGATTTTGCTCCAAAAATCACAGTAGGTCTTCTCTTGTCCTCTAGTCGCATTCGTAGTTTTAGCAGAAATTACGCCTTGGATGCTTGTCTCACGTGAGCCCACAACGGCTGCTGGGGCAGAACGGGGAAACAAAAGAACACGATTACTGCTATTCCGTGCTCGATCTAGGGCCTGAAGAGCATCCTCTGGTCCCATGGCAAATTGCTGGACACAGGCAGATAAGCCGACAGGTGATGTCAATGAGATTCCCGAGGTTACAGAAGGAGAGAAGGCAACTAGTGAATATTCCGGGCCAACCGTTTCAGTATCTGCCATAAATCGAGAGACTTCCTCGGATGAGGAATTCTCAGAAGTAATAACTAGAGAATTGTAACTATTGACAAAGGGTAGGGAAAAAGATGAGACAGATGATGCCTGACCCATGGAAATCCATACATTGCATCCACTTTCAAGGGTTTCACTGGCAACTTGCTGAAGAGCGCTAATATTATCTTTGCTTACTTGTCCAATATATAAAATTCTCTCTCTGACGAATGAAGAATGAATTACGGCAGGGATCGCACCAGTGATGTCCCTTAGCCAGGAGAGTTCTAGGTCACCTAGGCCAGACTCAGCGGCAATAACGGTAACGCATGGATTCTTTAGCAAGCGCTCGAGTGATGCAACTGCGGCAGAACGGGTTTTAGTTAGGCCATCAGTTCCTCCTATGAGCAAGTGCATCATTGTCTGCGAAAGTTCATCTAAGAAAAGAATCGTCGGCCTTGGCTTATTTTCAAGTTCAAATGACAAGCGGAACATGTCCAGCTCATCACCCTTTTCCTTCTTGATCGATTCACAGCAACAAAACAAGCCGTCACGACAGACAACGCCTTCATGCAAGCCACGTTCTCTCTCGATACTTCCCCTTGGTGCAGACATGTCACGCACACCAAATTCGGCAGCCCCTTTATGAACTAAAGAAGCACGGTGATAAATTCCCAGGACAGTTAGGCGTTTTCCGTGTTTTTGATCTAGAAGATCAACGGCTGCAACACTGGCTTTTGTTTTACCGGTTCCTGTAGCACCTGCCAAGGCCACAACACGACTACTCCGGCAGGCTGAGGCGATGTCATCACCAGAAAATTCTCTGTCTATTGAGGTTGTAAACCATTCAGTATTTAATCGGGTGTACCTAGGAAGGATTGCCTTTCCTGTGATCCGGAGATTTTCTTGATTGCCAAGAATTGGTAAATGGGCGGGGATACTAAGCCCACGAAGCTTTGCAGCAATATAATCATCAGTCTTCTCAGGTCTGCCCGGACCACCTAGCCAGCAATACCAGCCGGATTGTGCACCTGCTTTCTCGAGTTGTGAGTTAAGCCTGCGTGCCTGCGCCATTGATTGGTTCCCAGAATCAAAACGAACGAGAATTTCCCTGCCACCTTTGGCAAGCATCTCTAGAGGCTTACGAAGCCGATCAGAGCGTGTTTTTTGACCTGCCGAATTAATTCCATTGATACCTACTGCTAACTGACCAATAGAGGTCGCAGCCATTGCCTTTAGGGCACTTTCCTCAATACAAATTGATATTTCAGGATTTGAGAAAATAAATTCCCATGCAAGGTAGGGCTCATAATTATCCGGACTCAAGAGGAATCCATGGTGCTCAAGCAAGTCATATGCTCCTTGCCAGCTAAGAACAGGCAGAAATATTCTGACATTTGAACCAGATGTGTCGAACTTGACTTCTTCCTTGCTTCCAGTCCTATGACGTGGATGAAGACGGTGACCAGCAAACTCGACACCCTTTGAAATGATTCCTCTAGAAGAAATTGGAACGGAGTACAGGTTCCAGTCGTCTTCGTTAGCTTGTTTTATTTTGCGGGATGCATTCCTATTGATCATCCTTTGATCAGCACTTATTTCAATGCTTGGCCGATCCTGTTGTGCAACTTCGTGGAACTTAGTTTTGGCAAAGCTATTAATTGCGTTTGTATAGCCTTGATCAACTCCAAGGGTGAGGGCGCCTACGCTGAAAATATCGACAGCGATCCCATGGCTGCTTAATAGCTCGTCCACGACTCCTGGAGGAAGCGAGGAGTAAAGGGTTGATCCGTTCATGACAGCAGTTAAGTCAAGGCAGGGAGAAGCAACGTCCCTCTTCATATACAACTTACCGATAGCCGCCAATTCCTTCGGAAGACAAGGACCTAGAAGTCAGTCCACCACAACTCAACTCTCCTGTTCTTCGCGCAGTAACTCCCAGAGCTAGTCCAGCCCAAAGGGGCAGGAGCTGTTGGGAATAGGACCCACAGCGATCAGCCAATTCACCCACTTGTTTGCGCAAAACCAAAGGGATCTCAAGGCCTATTACCGCTGCCTGGAGATGGGCCACTTGCCCACCGAACGCGGGCTGATGGTGCGCGACCCCGATGTGTTGGAGCGCCGGAGCCTGATCCAGTCCGTGATGTGCCGCTTCAAGGTGGACGTGGAGATCGCTCGTTTTCAGGAGGAATGGGAGGACCTCCAGAGCCTGGCGGCCGATGGTCTGGTCACCTTGGATGAGCGCCAGGGTCAAGGTTCTGCAAGGGTCACTACCGAGGGGCGTTGGCTTCTGCGCACGATCGCTGCGGTGTTTGATCCCCAGCAACGTCAACGGGCCAGCGGATCACGGCTGCTTTAGTAACAACCAGGGGGCTTACGCCAATCCCTCTCCAAATCGTGCTCTGAATTCCATATCGACGCTGGTGTCCGGAGGCGGTGTGACGCATCCCGGTTTTCACTGGCCTCCTTCCTCAGGATTGTGATTCGTTTGGTAACTCATTAAATAGATGTATTACGCCATGCCCTCCCCCCTGGAAGCATCTTGGTGAATCGACTCGTTTTCCCACGATTAAAGTTTTGACCTTCCTTGGGGTGATCACAATGTCTGACCACACCAGCGATGTCGATCGATTCAAGCTGGATCCTGCCAAGTTCCCAAAAAGGATCGACGTCTTTGTCTCAGAAAGGGTTGTCGACCATATTCAGGCAATCAGCGCCAGATCAGGGAGATCTTTTTCTGAATCCGCTGCAGCCATTCTTGCGGAGCGTTTAGAGGCCGGCGATTCAAAATGATTGATCGTTAAGTAGAAATATTGGTGCGCCAGGCTTTCTGCTTTAGTCTTAAAAATGCTTTTCTGGAAAGGTGAGGCTTGTGAATGCCTCGTCAGGGAGCCATAAGTTCCAGGGCTATCTGCTCTCCTTCACGCCGGACGAGCTTGCACTGCTTCTCGACCTCTGCTTTGCAGGTGCCTGCTCTGACCTGCTGCCCTCAACCAACAGTGCCAAGAGCCGTGTGAGGCCCTTTATCGCTCAGGTGCAGGAGTGCCTATTGGACACCGCCCAGCAGGAGTGGTTGGCAAAGCGGTGGCTGGGTCCTCACGGGGTGCGATCAGCGCCTGCACTGAACGGTCGCTTATTGCTTCTGGGAATTGAGCTCCAGTGCCTTGAGACGCGCTAGCAGGCGATCGAGGTCATCTTTTCTCAGTTCCCCATTGAGATCCCAGACCAGCGCCGTCGGAGAAAGAGCGTTCTGGTCCAGATCCATTCAGTCGCTACTGCGTTGGTTCAAGCATGAGGGGTCGGTGCTCCCGATTGTTGCTGGTAGAAGCACTTTGTAGGGGAAGACTTCCTAAAGGACCCCGGTGCTTATGACTGCTCTTGCTCGTATTGGTCGTTATGCGCCTTCCGCATACTCCTCGGTGACCTCTTGAACTCCTGTGAGACCTGTAGGCACTTCACGGGTCGCTCTGGTCCCCATGGCATCTGCTCGATCTGGCAGAGGGCCTTGACGGGCGCTATGGCAGCAGTGCATCGGTGCTCGCTTTGGCAGGCAAGGGGGCGGTGAGAAGAGTTCTTCTGCCCAGGTGGAGCCGGTGAAACGTCTCGCTGTGAAAGCGGCGATCCCATAGAGATTGAACGGGGAGCCCCAAGAGTTCCCCGTGTGCGCTTCTGCCGAGATCGCTTAGTTAGCGCCCGTAGAAAGCATGGCGCCCATGATGGTGACCAGAACCCTCACCACTTCAAAACCACCAACCAGGATCAGCCCGTACCAAATTTTTTGCACCGATTTGGGGGGCATG
>CALRWB020000022.1:0-26271 GCA_943371815.1 Chitinophaga pinensis
GTCGCTGGCGACCCCGGCGTCATCGCCAACAACTACATCGACTACGCCATCGGCGCTCTGGTCTGATTCGCTAACGCGATTCATCCTTCAAGGCTCCCCTCAAAGGGAGCCTTTTTTATTGATCACTTCTGCTACGCCAGATGCCCTGGGGGCAGCAACAGCCTGGTCGCAGTGGCAACATCAACTCCAGCAGCTGGGCGGGCGCCAACAAACCATGGTTTCTTCCGGCGAAGGCAGGCCCAAACCCACGCCCGAGGGCACCCCCATCAGCGAAGAGGAAGCCCTGCGCCGCCTTCGCCAAACCAGTGATCCCTCCCAGCAGTACTACGGAGCCTGGTGGCTGGGCCGCATGCGCAGCCACCACCCCGAGGCCGTGCCCCTGCTCCAAGAAGCGCTCCGCCAACGCCGTCCCCGCGATAGCGGCGCAGGGGTGGAAGAAAACGCTGTGGCCCGCAATGCCGCCCGCGCCCTGGGGAAATTGGCGCCCGCGGCGCGCTTGGCCATCCCCGACCTACTTGACACCCTCGAGGATCCCGATGATGGCCTCAGGGAAGCCGCTGCCAGGGCCCTTGGCGAACTCCAGGCCCAGGAGGCCGTGGCAGCCCTCTGCCGCCGTCTCTCGAGTGGCCCCGAGGTAGCCGGCGGCCAGCGCAGCGACAGTCCGAGGCTGGTCGAACCCTGCGAAGCCCTTCTAGAAGCCCTCGGCGACATCGGCATCGCCACCCCCGAAGTGCTGGCCGTGGTGGAGCCCTTCACCACCCACAGCCGGCCGATCATTCGCAGTGCCGCTGCCCGCACCTTGCTCCAACTCAGCGGTGACGCCCGCTGGAGTGCGGTGCTGGTGGAGCTGCTCGACCATCCCCAGCTCCAGGTACGCCGGGCCGCCTTGATGGACCTCGGGGCGGCGGGATGGAGGCCCGCCCTCGAACCCATTGGCCGCACCCTGGCGGAAAACAGTCTCAAGCTGATGGCCCTGCGCGGGCTTGTGGAGCAGGGCAAGGGCGATCCAGGCATCCCCCAGCTGCTGGCCTGCATGGATTCCCTGCTGTGAGCGCCGCTGCCATGCCGATGCCTTGTCCCCCAACCGCCGAACTGATCGCGGCCGTGCAGCGCGCCGACAGCAGCCAGGGGTTGTTGCTCGCCACCCAGGCCCTGGCGGCCTGCGCCGATCCCGCCGCGGCCAGCACTTTGGTAGAGGTTCTGGGCTTCAACAACCCCGGAGCCGCCGTGGCCGCCGTGGATGGGCTGATTGGCCTAGGGCCTGGGGCCGTCGACGCCTTGCTGCAGCTCGACCCCGAAAACTACGGAGCCCGGGCCTGGGCCGTCCGCGCCCTCGCCGGGATCGGTGACGTGCGCGGCCTCGAGCTGCTGGTGGATGCCCTGGGCACGGATGTGGCCGCCAGCGTGCGCCGCGCCGCGGCCAAGGGCCTGGGGGCTTTGCGGTTGGAGGATCTCGAGCCGGACCGCCAAGCGGCGATCCAAGCCCGCTGCCTCGGCGCACTCCTGGGCGCCACCGCCGATGGCGAATGGGTGGTGCGCTACGCGGTGGTGGTGGGATTGGAAGGACTCGCCAAGGCATCGCCCCTCGATCCAGCAGCCCATGGCGCCTTGAAGGCTGGACTGCAGCGGCTCTTGGTGGTCTCAGAGGAGAATCCAACCGTGGTGCAGCTACGCGCCCAGCTTGCCCTCGACGGCCTGAACCCGCCATGACATCGCCCCAGGCCTCCAATCCCAAGCGGGTGCTGTTTGTCTGCCTTGGCAACATCTGTCGCTCCCCAGCAGCCGAAGGGGTATTTCTCCACCTGCTGGCCAGCCAAGGGCTGGAGGCGGAATTCAGTGTGGATTCAGCAGGAACGGGGTCCTGGCACGTGGGCAAACCCGCCGATGGGCGCATGCGCGCCGCGGCCAGCGCCCGAGGGATCGACCTGCCCAGCAGGGCCCGCCAAATCGAGCGCGCCGATCTGGAACGCTTCGATTGGATCCTCACCATGGATCATGACAACCGGCACCAGGTGCAATCCCTAGCCAGACAACTGGGGGATGGGGCCTCCGCAGAGATCCGTTGCATCACCAGCTACTGCCAGCGGTTCGACGCCGACCACATACCCGATCCCTATTACGGGGGCGAGGCTGGCTTTGAGCATGTGCTCGATTTGCTCGAGGATGCCTGCGCAAACCTGCTTCGGGAGTTACGACCCCACCGCTAGCCAGGCAGGACAGCTAGCCAGGGTTGGGCCAAGCCTCCTCCGGCACCCGATCCCGGAACAACTCAACCAAGGCCTGGATCACGGCCTCGATGGCCATGCCATCGGTGATCAGCTCCACGGCATCCTGCGCCTGCAGCAAAGGCGCCACCTCCCGGCTGGAATCGAGGTGATCCCGCTCGGCGATCTGGGCCTCGAGCTCCGCCAGGGGCGGCACCCCAAAGCCACGCTGCTCTAGATCCAAAGCGCGCCTTCGCGCCCGTTCAGCCGTTGTAGCCGTGAGGAACACCTTGAGCTCGGCATCGGGGAAGACGGCGGTGCCGATATCTCTTCCCTCCGCCACCAGGCCCCCACGCTCCCCCATGGCTTGCTGCTGACGCGTAAGGGCCTGCCGCACACAGCCATGGGCTGCGACCACCGACACCTGGGCGGTGACCCCTGGACTGCGGATCGCCTCGGTCACGTCGTGGCCATTGATGGCGACCTGCTGCTCACCGCCGGCCCCGGAGCTGAGCTGGAGATCCAAGCCCTCAAGCAGCGGGGCGACCGCACCTGCATCGGAGGGATCGACACCCTGCTGCTGGACCCACCAGGTGAGGGCCCGGTACATCGCACCGGTATCGAGGTAAATCAGGCCAAGGCGCTGGGCAAAAGCCCGGGTCACGGTGCTTTTGCCAGCCCCAGCGGGGCCATCGATGGCAACGATTGGAGAGCGCATCATCAGAACAGTGTGATCGATCAGGCGGCTGGGGCCGCAGTGAACTGCCGCAGCCAAGAGAGCCACGCCCGAGGCCGCCTCAAGCGGCTTGAGGCTCTGGGCCGCCACCAGCTCCACATAGTCCACGAGGAGTCCAGCCGCCTGCAAAGACGCCCGCACATCCCTAACCAGGGTTTCGGCCCGGGGAGGCCCGCCGGCAAGGCAGGCCTGGGCAGCGGCCGCGAGGGCAGCAGGTAGGGCCGTGGCTTGCTCGAGCTCAGCGGGGCTGAGGTAACGGTTGCGGGAGCTCCAGGCCAAACCATTGGGCTCTCGCACCGTGGCGCACCCCTGCACCCAGACGGGCAGCCCTAAATCGGCGACCACCTTGCGCAGGATCACCAGCTGCTGCCAATCCTTTTCGCCCATCACCAACCGATCCGGACGCACCAGGTTGAGCAAGCGCACCACCACCGTGGCCACCCCATGGAAATGGCCAGGCCGGCTTCGCCCACAGAGCACCTGCTGGAGCTCCTGGGGGGGCTGAATGGCCGTCAAAGCCCCAAAACCATCGGGATACACCTCCTCCACGGCAGGTGTAAACAAAGCTGCCACCCCCGCTGCCTCGGCCAAGGCGGCATCGGCGGCCAAATCCCTGGGGTAGCGCTCGAAATCCTCTGCAGGACCAAATTGCAGCGGATTCACAAACACACTGGCCACGACCGTTGGCCGCTGGCCCATCACGGGCTCAGCAGCTCGGCGAAACAACTGTTGATGGCCCGGGTGCAGGGCCCCCATCGTGGGCACAAAGTGCACGGGCCCAGCCAAACCCTGGCGCCAGGCTGCCAATTGCTTGCGGGTCTGCAACAGCTGCATGGCGGCACCGTGGAGGAGCAAACAAAAACCCACCCGCCACATTGGCGGATGGGTTGAAGATGGGGTTCCGGTGAGGTGACCAAAGGTCGGGCCCAAAGGCCAACCCCGGTCACTGAATCACTGGATCACCTGAAGCTTGACGCTGGCGATGCCACTGGCCGTGAGGCCGAGCTCACTGGCGGCGCCGTGGGCCAGATCAATCACGCGGGAGCCGTGGAACGGTCCCCGGTCATTGATGCGCACCATGGCCGATTTGCCGTTGGCCAAGTTGGTGACCAAAACCTTGGTGCCAAAGGGCAGGGAGCGGTGGGCTGCCGTGAAAGTGCCGGGGCGGAACACTTCGCCACTGGCTGTGCGATTTCCGTAAAAACCGGGGCCATACCAACTGGCCTGGCCCTGGAAAGAGCGAAGCACCTTCTCAGCAGGAACGGTGATCGGGGTCACAGGCAGATCTGGCCCCTGCTGCATCAGGAGATCGTCCTGGCTGGTGATGCCACCGGCATCGCGGGCAGCGATTTCGTTGCTGAGAGCTGGGACCTGGAGCTCCCCATCACGGGTAGACGCTCGGCTGGAATCGGCCAGGACAGGAGCCATGGCACTACCGGAAAGAAGTAGGGCCAGGGCGCCCAGGGAGAAAGTTCGGCTCATAACAAACGAAACCCGCCACAACTAGGCAGCAACCACAAGGAAATAAGTGGTTCGACAGCGTTGGATTCGATCTCAAAACTGGAAGAATTGAGATGCGAATTCGCGATCAGAGTTCCTAACGAAAAATGACTACGACGAAAACTTAACCGCCATTCCGCCATCTTTTTGTCGGATTGATCACGCCAATCAATGATCAGGATTAGCAATCAAATCCGAAAACAAAGCCCCTACCTACACTTCCGGGGGATGGACAAGCCCGCCAAGCATCAGCGAGTCAAATCGGCCGCATAAGCCAGGCTGATCCGATCGCGTGCCAATCGGCGGGTCGTCCACCTCCCTGGCGACGATTTGGTCCCCGCTTTGACACCCATTGGGCCTGAGGCGAGGGCACCGCGTTGGAGGATCGCTGCAGCAGCGATCGGGCTTCCCGCAATGGACTACCGCACAGCAGGGGTGGATGTGGCAGCCGGCAGGGCCTTTGTGGAGCGCATCCGCTCCAGCGTGGATTCCACCCGTCGCCCCGAGGTTGTGGGTGGTCTAGGGGGATTTGGAGGCTTCTGCCGCCTACCGGCTGGCCTCAAGGAGCCCCTCCTGGTGGCAGGCAGTGATGGGGTTGGCACCAAGCTGGAGCTGGCCCAGGCCCACGGCCATCACCACGATGTCGGTATCGACCTGGTGGCGATGTGCGTCAACGACGTCATCACCAGCGGAGCCGAACCTCTGTTCTTCCTCGACTACATCGCCACCGGCAAGCTCAGTCCCGAGGCGATGGCAGAGGTGGTGGAGGGCATTGCCGATGGTTGCCTTCAGAGCGGCTGCGCCCTTTTGGGTGGAGAAACAGCGGAAATGCCGGGTTTCTACGGACCCGGTCGCTACGACCTAGCCGGCTTCTGCGTGGCCGTGGTGGAAGCCGGTGAGGTGATTGACGGCAGCAGCGTGGTGGCCGGCGACCAAATCGTGGCCATCGCCAGCAGCGGGGTCCACAGCAATGGCTTCAGCCTGGTGCGACGCATCCTGGAAGAGCAGGCCGTCGATGCAGCCACCCCCCTCCCAGGGACTGATCAATCCCTGATCGAGGCCCTACTTGCCCCGACCCGGTTGTACGGAGCCCTGGTGAAGGCCCTCAAGCAAGCGGCCATTCCTCTCCATGGCATGGCCCACATCACCGGTGGAGGCCTGCCTGAAAACCTGCCCCGCTGTATCCCGGCCGGCCTCCATGGGGTCATCGACCCCATGGGCTGGTCACGGCCAGGCTTGTTTAGCTGGTTGCAAACGGCCGGCGACGTGCCGGAGGCGGACCTCTGGAACACCTTCAACCTCGGGGTGGGCTACTGCCTTGTGGTGCCACCTGAAGCACTGGAAACCAGCCTGGCCATCTGCGAGCAAGCGGGTTACCCCGCTTGGCGTCTTGGCTCGGTGGCCAGTGGCAAAGCACCGGCGACGGGCCTCGCCGGGCTGCCCTTTGAAGCCTTCAAAGGCTCCTAAACCGGTGGGTTCGAAGGCCGTGGGTCGAGGCTCATTTGCATCACCTTGCGGGGAACCGCCCTCAAAGCGCAGGCCGTTTGCGTAAGGTTCGCCCCACGGACACCACAACCCGAGGGACGTGGTGGGCTTAACGACGTTGAGAACAGGTAGTTGGTTCCCATGAATAGTGGTTTGTCATCAGGGCAGCGCATCACTCGGCGACGCAGTTCCGCCGGTCCTGCTCAGCCAGTACGGCCCCAGCGCCCCAGGGAGCTTGTTGGGGGGCCCCGGCGGGATCTGGGTCAAGCCAATGGGGGCCAAGGAAGTGGTGGCCTGCGTCCCACTTTCTTAACCCTGCGGGACCACGGCAAGGTGTACGTGGCCGACTTGCCCCGCCTCTCCGATGGCCAACTCGCCCATGTGGCCAAAGAGGTGCAGGAGGTGCTCGAAAGCCTGACCCGGCGCCTCGATGAACTCAATGTCCAGCCGTTCCTCTCCCAAGCGGAGCAAGACACCCGGATTCGCGCCGCCACCAAGCGCGATGTGACCGAGCGCTTCACCCGCGCCATTCGGGAAGAGCAAGAACTGCGGCGCAACAATCCAGCCCTGCGGGCAGCCGCCGGCGAATCCCTCGCCCGGGCTTTCCTGGAATTGGCGCGCCACCGGCTGCCCGGCTCCACATTTGATTCCCTGCTGCAAGAGGCCCTAACAGCCTGTGGTCCGGAAGCTGCTGGAGTCGACGAGGCGATCCCTGGCCCCGTCGTTCCGCTGGTCCGCCCGCCTGCCATGCCGGTGGTTCTCACCCCAGAAGCGATCTAGGCCCAGGGATCTAGGCACTCTGAAACGGGTTGGCTGGCATCCGTGCCTGGGGAGGCAGCCCAAAGGCCACCCCATCCAGCTCGAGCCGCTCAGCTTCGCTGAGCTGCCATGCCAGGGCGGCCGCCGCCTGTTGCACCTGCTGAACCCGCCGCAGGCCAGGGATGGGCATGGCCCCATGGGAGCGGCACCAATTCAGCGCCACCGCAGACTTAGGCGCCCCATGGGCTTGGCCAATCCGCTCCATCAGCTCAAACAGGGAACCCAAAGCAGGGCCCAGGCGCCGAAACAGGCCCCCCCTCGGGCCCTGGGGGCGCTCGCCAGACACCCCCGCCAACAGGCCTAGGGCCAGGGGGCTGTAGGCAATCAGCTCGATTCCCAGGTCGCGGCAGACCTCGGCCACCCCGCCAGGCTGCAAAGGGCCTGGGGCCAGCAAGGACAACTGCACCTGCACACTTTTGAGGACGATGCCCCGCTGGGCCAAGTGCTGATGCAACTGACGCAGTCGCACCGGCCCCACATTGGAAACACCGAGCTCAGCCACCTCGCCGCTGGCCACCAAATCGGCAAGGCCGTCAAGCAAGGGGCCCTCCTGCCATGGGGCGTAGCGGGCGGTGCTCCAGTGCAACTGCACCCGGTCGAGCTTGCCGCCAAGCCGCTGCTTTGAGGCCGCAAAGGCCCGGTCGTAGCCGCGGCGACCTAACCGCCAGGGGAAGGGCGCCAACTTGGTAGCCAAGCAAAGCTTCTGTTGATCTGCGGCGCAGAGACCGGCACAAAACTGGCCCAGCAGCGCCTCACTGCGGCCATTGAAACGCCCCGTGCCATAGGAATCTGCGGTATCAAAAAAGTGAAGCCCCAGCCGCACGGCCTCCAAAAACGTGGCCTCGAGCTCCCGGTCCTGACTGGGGTTGTATCCCCACAGCAACTGGTTGCCCCAGGCCCAGGTGCCCACACCGATCCCGGGAGCCGGTGCGGCATCAACCCCTAAACGCGCCTCGTCATGCGCCATGGTGAAGCCCGTCGAAGGCAAAGATGCCGATCAATATGGATGAACTGCTGCTCACACCCTCCGCGATGCAGCCCCCCGCAAGCGCTTCCCCCGGCAACCAGGCTGCCCCAAAGGAGACCAACAAGGTCTTCAACGCAGAGCAAGATAAGGCCCCGGAACCGGTGCTCTGTCACCACTGCGGCCGCACAGCAAACAACGGCATCAGCTGCGAGGGCTATTGCGTGGCCGACTCCAATTATTGACGTGCAACCCGTAAAGCTCCAAGACGCTCTCCTGATCGGCCTAACCGGCTGCCTCGCCTGGAGCATGGCTGTCCCCCCCAGGGCTGGCAGCGAGAGCTTTGGGCGGTGGGAACACCCACTGAACAGCTGCCAGATCCAGCATCAGCACGCCGATCGACGCAGCAAACAACCCAGCCAGGATTGCATCAAGTTGAGGCTGGATCAGAACATCGAAGGCCTCCTCAGCGCACAATTTGTGGCTGCAGCCGAGGTACTGGTGTTTGCAGGTTCCTTGGCCAAAGGCCAAAGGCCGATGCGCTGCAACCAAGAGGGCGCCTGCAAACCCCAATGGCCCACCCAACTAGAGGTGAGCATCGTGGCAAGAGGCAAAATGCAGCCCTCCGGACTTCCTGCTGGATTACCCCAAGCCAGGCTGGCCCGCGGGACCTGCGTGATCCAACCCGACAAAATTGAGTGCCACGCTCTGGCCGCCGATGGGGAGCAGTGGAGTGCCCAATCTGAGCTCTAAACGTGGGGACTCCCTAGCGTTTGGGAGCCGACTTTGAGTTGGTATCCGAACTGTTCTGTTGGCCTTGCAAATGCTTTTCGCAAGCAGCCGCAGGGTCTGTCGATGCCATCGAAAAGCCTGCCATTAACAAAATGGCCACGGCAGCGAGGCGTTTCACAAAAAATTTACCCAGTCAGGCTGATGCAATCAAATTAGACACATGGGGCCGAAAGGGCCGCTTCTGTGGGGAAACGGCCAAAAGAGGCGGCACCCAGATTCGAACTGGGGGTAAAGGATTTGCAATCCTCTGCCTTACCACTTGGCCATGCCGCCGGCCAGGGAACAAACTCCCAATGCGGATCGTATCAGCCATGGCATGTCCTCCCGTCTGCTGGTTTTAAGCAACGGCCATGGGGAGGACGGCATTGCCCTCAGGGTGATTGGCGCCCTGCAGCAACGCAGGCCATCCCTCGAAATTGCCGTGCTGCCCTTGGTGGGCCAGGGCGACAGCTATGCCGCGGCCGAAGCCCAAGGCCTGTTGCGCCGCATCGGCCCGCGGCAATCGCTTCCCAGTGGCGGCTTCAGCAACCAGAGCCTGCGGGGCCTCCTGGCCGACCTGGCTGCGGGCATGCCCCTGCTGAGTTGGCGCCAGTGGCACCAGGTGCGTCGCTGGGGCCAAGGGGGAAATCCGATCTTGGCCGTGGGCGATCTCCTGCCGCTTCTGATGGCCTGGGGCAGCGGCGGCCGCTTCGGCTTTGTGGGCACCCCAAAAAGTGATTTCACCTGGGCCTCAGAGGGACCGAGAGGCTGGGGCACGTCCCCGATCGCCGATGGCTATCACCGGACCAAAGGCAGTGAATGGGATCCCTGGGAATGGGCAGTGATGGCCAGCCGCCGCTGCCGGCTGGTAGCCGTTCGAGATGGCCTGACCGCCCGGGGCCTCAGGCGCCATGGCGTACCAGCCCTGGCGCCGGGCAATCCAATGATGGATGGGTTTGCCCAGGACCCTTGCCCCGCCTGGCTGGGCGCCACCCACCGGTTGCTGATCCTGCCGGGCAGCCGGCATCCAGAAGCCCTCGGCAACGGGGCTCGCCTACTAGCCCCCCTAAGCCACACCAGCAAAAACCTGGGCTGGGGGGCGAAGGGAGCAAAGCCCCTCACCCTGCTGTTCCCCTGCGCATCCCAAGGCGGTCCTGGGATCTGGGGGGCCGTTCTCAAGGCAGCTGGCTTCAACCAACAGCCCCTGCGGCCTGAAGCCGCCGCCATAGGCGCAACCGCCGCGTGGCAACTGGAACGAAGCCCCCTTCAAGTGCTGCTGGGAAGCGGCTGCTTTGAACGCTGGGCCCCCTGGGCCGAGGTGGGCCTGGCCACCGCCGGCACCGCCACCGAACAACTTGTGGGACTGGGCATTCCCGCCCTGTCTTTGCCAGGACCCGGTCCCCAATTCAAAGCCAGCTTTGCCCGCAGACAAAGCCGGTTGCTGGGGGGAGCCGTCGTGCCTTGCCGCAGCGGAGCCCAGCTGGTAGAAAAACTCACCGTGCTGCTGGCGGAGCCCCTGCTGCGGCAGCAATTGGGTGCCATCGGGCAGCGGCGCATGGGAGCGGCAGGCGGCAGCAAAGCCCTGGCGGCCTTGGTAGACCAGCGCCTCCTGGGATGATGCGGAAATCTTCAGTGGCTTCGGTGGCGATGGCTGGCATTCCGGATCGGGCCTACAACGCCGCCTGCGGCAAATTGGCCAGCCAACTGGGCATCAGCCTGGCTTCCGCCCGGCGCAAGGTGGAGGTCCAAGCAGCTCAGCAGGGATTGCGCGAGAGCGCTGCCAAACAACAACTTGCTGACCAGCTCCTGGCCGAAGCGATCAGCAGTGGCGACAACAACCACGAGTTACTCACCTCCCTCCTTGAAGCTGTCGGCAACGACGACAACTTCATGGTGGAAGACTGAATCCAGCTATCCCGGAGGGGCCGCGCCCCTAGCGGTTGCCACCGGTGGAGTGCTCAAACAGCAGATGAAACCTGTTGCGATCGAGATCGGCAAAGACCGGAATGCAGGCAAAACAGCGCTGGGCCAGTTCCCAACGCTCCTCCCGCTTGAGCATGGTTTCGAGCCGATCACGGGCCGGCAGCAGATAGCGCACATCACCGGCCGCATAGGCCAACTGGACATCACTGAGGTCTTCGACCCGGCCCCAATCGGAGCTCTGGGCCTGCTTGTCGAGCTCCACCCCCACCAGCTCCTGCACCACATCCTTGAGGCCATGGCGGGGGCTGTAGGTGCGGCCCAAGCGGCTGCCGATCTTGGTGCAGAAGATCGGATTCACCGCAATCGCCAGATTTTCAGCCAAGGCCGCCACATCGAAGCGGGCGAAATGGAAGACCTTTTCGATGGCAGTGTTTTCCATCAGGGCCTGGAGCCTGGGGGCTGAGTCCTGGCCCCGGGAGAGGCGAATGCAGCAGACGTTGTCGTGGTCGTCGCAGATCTGCACCAGGCAAAGCCGATCGCGGCCGTGGATCAGCCCCATGGCTTCGGTATCCACCGCCAGGGCCCGGGCACCGGCAAAGAGGGCCGCCCACTCGGCATCAAGGTCGCCGTCAAACACGGAAAAGCGTGAAGGGGCGGGCAGGTTGCTGGGGGTCGAGGCGGCAGCCATGGGGATCAAGCCAAGGGATGCCCCATCGTGACAAGCGACCGGCCAGCCAGACCACAGGCAGAATGCCCCCCATGGCCAACTCCGGCTCCACCCTGCTGCTCACCCTGCTGCTGGCCATTGGGCTGGTCTTTTTCCTGCGGGCAGCCAGCAAAGACCGCACCACCGTGGTGGATGTGACATCCCCCAAGCCCGCGGTCGAAGTACTCGAGGGCCTCACCAGCTGGCTCACCGCCCGGGGCTGGGCCGCCAGCGGCGGTGACGCCAACCAGCAACTGCTGCGCTTCCGCGGCCAGGTGAGTTCCAGTGTTCCCCTGGCCATCCTGCTATCGATGCTTGGCGCCGTAGGGGCTGGATGCCTCGGGCTGGTGATTCGCCAACTGATCCCCTCCCTGGGCTGGTGGCCCCTGGTGCTGGCCCTACTTGGACCAGCTGCCGGCCTGCTCTACCGACGCCGGGCTGAGCGCGCAGAAACCGTTGAGTTGCGCCTGATCAGCGGCGCAGAGGGTGGGGGAAGCCAGCTCAAGCTACGGGCCCACCGCGATGAATTGATTGCCCTGGAATTGGAGTTGGCAGAGCCGCTACAACTGGCTAGCGATGGATCCCTGCTCAGTTCGCCGATCTAAGCCGCCGACCTAAGCCGCCGATCTCAGTCAGTTCCAGATCTCAGTCCCAGATCTCCGTCGCCAATCCCCTGTCCACGATGGCCCCAACCAGCTCCACCAAGCCAAGCCATTCCCATCGATTGGGCCTGGGTGGCATGGCTGGACTAGCGATCAGGGGACTGGCCATCGCTGGACTGGCCATCGCTGGACTGGGGACGGCAATGGGCTCCAGGGCCCAGACCTGGAGCGCCGGCCCAGACCCCCTGACGGGTCCCCGGGCCCGCTATGGCAAAGACTGGATTGGCAGCCGGCCCGTAGCTCCAACCACGGAGATCTTGGTGATGGCCGGCCATGCGGATTCCCAGGGCGTTGGCGGCGCAGGCACCGGCGGTGCCGCCGTGGGGCTGTATGGCGCCAGGCCCATGCAGATCGGCATCACCGATGAACTCTTCTGGAATCTCGCCACAGCCCAGGAGGTGGTGCGGCTCGGGCAAGCCCGCGGCCTGAGGATCCGCTTCTACGACCCACCCCAGCGTTCCATCGCCAGTGGCAACGATCCCCGCACCACCTGGAGCGTGGGCAAGTCCCACGTAGCCCAAGGGGGGTATGCCCTGGAGATCCACTACGACGCCTACGGCCGCGATGGGGTGGGCTCCGGCCTGATTCCACCGATCAACAAGCCGCTGACCCTCATCGACGAAAGCCTGGCGCAGGCCTTTGGGGCCTATCCCCAGCTCTTCCGCGATGGGCTTGGGGGCCCGAAACGGGGCATTGCCATTTTGGAAATTGGCAAGCTTGAAGGATCCCTGGAAAACGCCCTACGCAATCCCCAGTCGCGCATTGCCTCCCTGCAAGCCATTGCCAAACGCATCGTCGATGCCCTAGTGGCAGGCCTAAGCCTGCCGGCCCCCTCGCCAGCCGTGGCAACAGATGTTGGGGGCCCATCACCCAATGGGACCAGCAGCACCCCGCTGGAGCCCAATGCTTCGGCAATCAACCTGCCGATCAGTCCACCGCCTGATGTGGCGCGCAGCGAGCGGTAAGGGTGGCGTCGTCGAACCAATTTTGGGGTCGGGTGAACAGGCTGGTGAGCAGCTCCTCCCGGCTTCCAAGCTCTGGTTTGTAGCCATATTCCCAACGCACCAAGGGAGGAAGCGACATCAGGATCGACTCCGTGCGGCCATTGGTTTGGAGGCCAAAAATGGTACCGCGATCGAACACCAGGTTGAACTCCACGTAACGTCCGCGGCGATACAACTGGAACTGACGCTCTCGATCGCCATAGACCATTGGATGGCGCTTCTCGACGATTGGCCCATAGCTGGGCAAGAAGGCATTGCCGCAAGCTGACGCGAGGGCAAACAACTGGTCCCAGTTTTGGCGGATGGCTCCAGTGGCCTGGCTCACCTGGGCCGCCGGCCCCTGGGGGTCCTGGCCCTTGTAAATCACCCCGCGGGGGTCTTGGTAGTCGTAAAAGATGCCACCCACGCCCCGGGTTTCATCGCGGTGCTTGAGATAGAAGTACTCATCGCACCAGGGTTTGAACACCGGGTAATAGGCCGGGTTGACCGAATCGCAAGCGCCTTTGAGGGTGCGGTGGAAGTGCTTGGCGTCTTCGAGGAAGGGGTAGTAAGGGGTGAGATCGGCGCCGCCACCAAACCACCACACCGGACCCGCTTCGAAATAGCGGTAGTTGAGGTGCACCGTGGGGACATAGGGGTTCCTGGGGTGCAACACCATCGACGTGCCGGTGGCAAACCATGGGTGACCTTTGGCTTCAGGTCGCTGACTCAGGATCGAGGGGGGCAACTGATCGCCCGCCACCTCGGAGAAATTCACACCGCCTTGCTCAAAAACACGGCCGCCCTTCATCACCCGGGAACGGCCACCACCACCCTCGGGCCGAACCCAGCTCTCTTCTGCAAAGCTGCCGCCGCCATCGACCTGTTCGAGACCCGCACAGATGGAATCCTGCAGACCCATCAACAGGGCCCTGGCCCGGGCGCGGGAGTCGACGGGGGGATTTTCAAGGGCCGGGGCAGAGCCGGTTCCAGCGAGCTTGTTTTTGCCGCGAGCCAGCAAAGCCTTCAACATCGGGCACGCGCCTTAACGACGCAACAAATGCAACCACCATTTCAGGCCGCCTGTCCCCCAGACAAGCCATCGAGAGGCTCTGTCATGGCCCCTAGGATCACGGGTCCCAGAGGCCCGTGTCCATGTCGTCCGTTGAGCAGGCCCGTGTCGCCCTCGAGGTCGTCAAGGATGCGGGCAGTGGGCGCAGCCTGCTGGAGCTGGGCTGGCTTCAAGATCCCCGCCTCCAGGGAGAGCGGGCCTTGGTTCGCCTAGCCCTACCGGGATTCGCCCAAAGCCAACAGGCCCAGATCGCCCAGGAGATCAGGCAGGCACTGCTTGATCTCGATGGCGTCGACGACGTTCAAATCGAAGTTGGCCAGCCCGCCGGTGCCGCCCCCATTGGTGCTGCAGGCCATGGCGCTGGTGGTCACGGCCAGGTGCCCGAACGCCAACCCATTGCCGGGGTCAAGCACGTGATTGCCGTGAGTAGCGGCAAGGGGGGGGTGGGCAAAAGCACCGTGGCCGTCAACCTGGCCTGTGCCCTGGCCGCCAGCGGCCTGCGGGTGGGCCTGCTCGATGCGGACATCTACGGACCCAACGCCCCCACCATGCTGGGCGTTGCCGACCGCACACCTGAGGTGGCAGGGGAAGGCTCAAGCCAAGTGCTCACACCCATCGAGACCTGCGGGATTGCGATGGTGTCGATGGGCCTGCTGATCGCCGAGAACCAGCCGGTGATCTGGCGGGGCCCAATGCTGAACGGGATCATCCGCCAGTTTCTCTATCAAGTGGCCTGGGGAGAACGGGATGTGGTGGTGGTCGACCTGCCCCCAGGCACGGGCGATGCCCAGCTCAGCCTGGCCCAGGCTGTTCCCATGGCTGGGGTAATCATCGTGACCACGCCCCAACAGGTCTCGTTACAGGATGCGCGGCGCGGACTGGCGATGTTCTTGCAAATGGGCGTTGCTGTGCTCGGTGTGGTGGAAAACATGAGCGCGTTCATTCCCCCTGATGCCCCCGGGAAGCGTTATCCGATCTTTGGTAGCGGTGGCGGTGCCCTCCTGGCTGCCGAAGCGGATGTTCCCCTGTTGGCCGAATTGCCCCTGGAAATGCCCGTGCGCGAAGGTGGTGACAGCGGCAGACCCGTGGTGCTCTCTGCACCCAACTCCCAGACAGCCCAGGCTTTTATGGGCCTGGCCCAAAAGCTCCGTCGTCACGTTTTGATGCCAACCTGAACGCCATGGTGAGCCTGTTGGCCCGGCGCAAAGGGATGGTTGTCGCCTGGGGTCGTACCCGGCGGGGCTGGCCCAATGGCGTCGACAAGATTCTCTGGGGAGTGCCCTTGGGAATCACCTGTTTGGCCGGGGTCCTCATTGCCAGTACCCAGCGTCAGGCGACCTATGTCGACTGGTACGACCACTGGATCACGGCCGCCGTTGGCATGGCCTTGGCCTTGCTCCTGGCCAAAATTCCCCTTGAGCGTCTCAACGCCTTACTGCGCCCGCTCTACGGACTCACCGTGGTCAGCCTGTTGGCCGTTCGCTTGATCGGCACCTCAGCCCTCGGTGCCCAGCGCTGGATCAGCATCGCCGGCTTTCATGTGCAACCTTCGGAATTCGCCAAGCTGGCTGCGATCCTGCTGCTGGCAGGGGTGCTCTCCAGGTTCCCCATTGAGAGGCCCGTGGATCTGGTCAGGCCGATAGCCCTGATTGGACTGCCCTGGTTTCTCGTGTTCATCCAGCCCGACCTCGGCACCTCCATGGTGTTTGGAGCCCTGCTGCTGGTGATGCTGTTCTGGGCTGGGATGCCCCTGAGCTGGTTGGTGCTCATGCTCTCGCCCCTGATCACGGCGGTTGTGGCGGGCACCGCGGCCTGGATCCTGGCGGGCTGGATACCCCTGATGGCCTATCTGGCCTGGCGATCCCTGCCCTGGAAACGAACAGCCCTCGCCGTGGTGGTAGCGGTCGAGGGGCTGTTTGCCCTGCTCACCCCCTACCTGTGGATGCATGGGTTAAAGGAGTACCAGCGCGATCGGATTGTGGTGTTTCTCGATCCCGCTAAGGACCCCCTCGGGATTGGCTATCACCTCATTCAAAGCAAGATCGGCATTGGCTCCGGTCAACTCTTCGGCACGGGCCTGCTCCATGGCAACCTCACAAAATTGCAATTCATCCCGGAACAGCACACCGATTTCATCTTTAGTGCCATGGGTGAGGAACTGGGTTTTCTGGGCTGTTTTCTCCTCATTGCTGCCTATGGCCTGTTGATGTGGCGCCTGCTCCAAATCGCTGGCAAAGCCCGAAGCGATTTCGAATCCTTGGTGGTGATTGGCGTGGCCGGCATGCTGATGTTTCAGGTCGTCATCAACATCTCGATGACCATTGGCCTGGGCCCAGTGAAAGGCCTTCCCCTGCCGTGGATGAGCTACGGCCGTTCGGCCATGCTGGTCAATTACATGGCGCTGGGTCTTTGTGCCTCGGTGGCTCGGCGGGGCCAACCCAGCAAATCCCCATGGTGAGATCGGCTCCCAGTCCGGACACCAGCCTGAACTGTCTGCGCCAGCTGCTGGCGGAAGGGGTACCCGTGGGGGTGGGCAATGAAGACAGCGTGCGTCGCCAATGGTGGGCAGCCCTGGCCACCCTGCAAGACGACCTACTGCTTCCTCAACCTTCGCTCGAGGGGATCTGGCTGGCCGCCCCGTTGCCCGCCCTCTACGAACCAGGTCTTCTCCAACAGCTGCAGGGATGGGTGTGGGCCCCTTCCGAATTAGGGGATCTGTTGCCGGCAGCCTCAAGCCTGCTGCCTGGAAACCGCGGATCCTCAGCCAACGTCCTACCCAGCGGCGGATTCCAGCGCCTTGCCTTGGCGGAAGAGGACGGCACTGACCCCCTGCTCCTGGTGATCACGCCCAGCGTCCAGGCTGCTCTTTGCCTGGACGGACCACCCCAGGCCCGGCGCTTGGTGGTGCGCTTCGACCCCCAGGTGCTCTCGGCGGCCCTCAGCCTGATCAACGAACGGCTGCAATCCAGCGATCCAAAGGCGGCCCTGGCCCTGCGCAAGGCTCTCCAGGGGCTCGGCTCTCTCCGCAGCGACGAACAATTGGTGCTGCGCTTTTGGCCGCGGATGGCCGAACGCCTGGCCGCCATCGCTCCCAGCGTGACCTTGCAGCCGCTTGTGCATGGCAGCCATGAAGCAGCGGCCAAACCCTTCTCGTCCAAAGCCATCAGTCGTGAACTCGCCCTGCTGGAAGCCTTGACCCATGAGGTGCGCACCCCCCTGGCGACAATCCGCACCCTGATCCGCTCGTTGTTGAAACGCAGCGATTTGCCCGCCATCGCCCGCCAAAGGCTGGAGCAAATCGATGGCGAATGCAGTGAGCAGATTGATCGCTTTGGCCTCATTTTTTTAGCCGCCGAGCTCCAGGGCCAACCAGGCAATGAGGAGCCCCTGGAACGCGATGCCCTAGCCCGCACCGATCTCAGCCAACTCCTGCGGCAACTCGAAGCCCTGTGGCAACGGCAGTTGGCCCGGCGGGATCTCATGCTGGAACTGCAGATTGAAGACGGTCTGCCGCCGGTGCTCAGCGACCCGGCCCGGCTCGAGACCATGCTGGGCGGCCTGATCGATCGCTTCAGCCGCAGCCTGCCCTCCGGCAGCACCGTGCGCCTCGCCCTGCAACCCGCTGGCGCCAAACTCAAACTCCACCTCAGCCACAACCTCAGCGGTGAGCCTGGCCCACAACGCGATCCTGGCCATGACCGGGAATTGCTGGGACCCGTGCTGAGCTGGAATCCCGCCACCGGCAGCCTGCAGCTCAGCCGTCAGGCCACCCAGCGGTTGTTTGAACGACTCGGCGGAAGGCTCACCGAACGCAACGGCAGTGGCCTGACCGTCTTCTTTCCGGTTTGTTGAGCCGGGAGGCGAACCTGCTTGGTTGAGCCGCGAGGCGAGCCTGGCTAGTTGAGCCGGCAGGCGAGCCCGTTTGTTGACGGGTGTGAAGACTGCGGCCGCAGGTCGATTCAGGCCAAAACACCGGTGCTAGCTTCCGGCTGTAACGATCCAAAGCCATGGCAGCTACTGCGCTGAGCGGTCAACTTCCGAAGTACATCGGCAGCACAGGCGGCCTGCTGAACTCGGCTGAAACCGAAGAGAAATACGCCATCACCTGGTCGAGCCCCGCCGAGCAGGTCTTTGAGCTCCCCACCGGTGGTGCCGCCCACATGAATGAGGGCGAAAACCTCATGTACTTCGCCCGCAAGGAGCAGTGCCTGGCCCTCGGCACCCAGCTGCGCACCAAATTCAAGCCCCGGATCGAGGACTACAAGATCTACCGGATTTTCCCCGGTGGCGACACCGAATTCCTCCATCCCAAAGATGGCGTGTTCCCCGAAAAAGTGAACGAAGGCCGTCCGATGGTGGGCCACAACCCCCGGCGCATTGGGGCGAACCCCAATCCAGCTAACTTGAAATTTACCGGCAAGAACACCTTCGACGCCTGATCGAAGCGCTTTCCAGAACCACTGCTGACCAGTCAGCACCTATAAAGGCGGGGCCCGGAGCCCCGTTTTTTTTGCCCTCCGGTTGCCCCATGCCCAGCCTCGAGAACGATGGCTTAGCCAAGCAGGTCTTCCTCGATCAGGTGGCTGCTGGAAAAACCTTCATCCCGCTATGGAAATGCTGGCCGGCTGACCTAGAGACCCCCCTCACCACCTGGTTGAAGGTGGGCTCAACCAGCAGCCATGGGGCCCTCCTGGAATCAGTCGAAGGCGGCGAACGAATCGGCCGCTGGAGCTTTGTGGTGAGCGACCCCCTCTGGACTCTCACCAGCCGGGGGGAGCAGAGCCTGCGCCAATGGCGAGATGGCCACCAGGACCAGCTGCACGGCAACCCCTTTGAACTGGTGCAGCAATGCCTCGCACCACTCAGCTGTTCCTCGGTGCCTGGCCTGCCCCCGGTGGGCCAACTGTTTGGCTTCTGGGGCTACGAATTGATTCGCTGGATTGAACCCAGCGTGCCGGTCCACCACTCCGGGGAGGGCGCTCCTCCGGATGGCTGCTGGATGCTCGCCGACAGCCTGCTCGTGTTTGACCAGGTGAAGCGCCAGCTCACCGCAGTGGCCTACGCCGATCTGAGTGGCAGCCAGGATCCTGAGGCGGCCCATGCGGAAGCCTTGGCCAGGATCCACGCCCTCGAAGAGCGGATGCACCAACCCTTACCGGCATCGGTAGCGCCCCTTCGCTGGCACGAGGCCAGCGGCGAAGAAATCGCCAATAACCTCGCTACCACGAGCAATGTGGGGCAGGAGAGCTTCGAGGCGGCCGTGCTCCGGGGCGAGGGGCACATCGAAGCGGGAGATGTGTTCCAGCTGGTGTTAAGCCAAAGATTAGAAACCACATTCCACAGGGATCCCTTTGAGCTCTACCGGAGCTTGCGGATGGTCAACCCCTCGCCCTATATGGCGTTCTTCAACTTCGGCGGCTGGCATCTCATCGGCTCCAGCCCTGAGGTCATGGTGAAGGCCGAGCCCACCGCCGAAGGGAGCATCAAAGCCTCGCTGCGACCGATCGCCGGCACCAGGCCCCGCGGCCTGACGGAGGCCGAAGATCTGGCGCTGGAGGCCGATCTTCTAGCGGATCCCAAGGAACGGGCCGAGCATGTAATGCTGGTGGATTTGGGCCGCAACGATCTCGGTCGGGTCTGCCAGCCTGGCACCGTCAAGGTGGGGGAGCTGATGGTGATCGAGCGCTATTCCCATGTGATGCACATCGTGAGCCAGGTCGAGGGCCTGCTCGCCCAGGGAAAAACCATCTGGGACCTGCTGATGGCCTCCTTCCCCGCAGGCACCGTCAGCGGGGCCCCAAAAATCCGCGCCATGCAATTAATTCACGACCTTGAGCCCGATGCCCGGGGCCCCTATTCCGGGGTCTACGGCGCCGTGGATCTGGCCGGGGCCCTGAACACCGCCATCACCATCCGCACCATGGTGGTACTCCCCCATCCCTCTGGCGGCTGGCGGGTCCAGGTGCAAGCCGGTGCCGGGGTGGTTGCCGATTCCAAACCTGAAGCGGAATACCAAGAAACCCTCAACAAAGCCAGGGGCATGCTGAAGGCCCTTGCTTGCCTGCAATGAGGATGGCCCCATGACAGCGCCAAGGCTCCTCAAAGGCTTTGAGATCGAGCTCTACACCGGTCAACCAGACGGAAGGGTGGTGGGCTGCTCGGCCGAAGCGGCCATGGCACTCGAGGGATTCGTAACCGAGCCCGACCACCGGAATCTCGAGTACATCACGCCGCCGGAAGCCCACTACTCCGCCCAACTAGAGCTCTTGCTCGAACCGCGCCGCCGGCTGCGCACCTGGCTGTCAAGCAAGGGCCTCACCTTGCTGCCTGGCAGCACCTTGAGCCTTGGTGATAGCCACCGGTTTGAGCGTTCCAATCCCGAACACCCCTATCACGACTACATCGAAGCCACCTACGGCACCAAGGTGGTGACAGCCAGCGTGCACATCAACCTGGGGGTGACCTCCATGGACGATCTGTTCTGTGGGCTGCGGCTGCTTCGCTGTGAAGCCGCCTTACTCCTGGCCCTCAGCGCCAGCTCCCCTTTCCTCGATGGCGCGGTCACCGGCGCCCATTCCCAGCGCTGGTTGCAATTCCCCCTGACCCCGAACCACGTTCCTTTGTTTCGGGATCATGACCACTACATCCACTGGATGGTCCAGCAACTTGCGGCCGGCACGATGCAGAACGTGCGCCATCTCTGGACGTCGGTACGTCCCAATGGCGATGACCGCCCCCATGACCTCAATCGCCTGGAGATTCGGATTTGCGATCTGGTGAGCGATCCGCTGTTGCTCCTGGCGATCACCGCCTTCACCGAACTCCGGCTGCACCAGCTCTGGCTCGATCCCAACCGCCACGATCCGCTGCAAGCCAGCAGCCTCACCCTCGAGCGACTGTCCGATCTGGCCGATGCCAACGACAGAGCGGCCGCCCAAGCCAGTCTGAATGCCACCCTGCGCGACTGGCGCGATGGCGAGCCCATCGAGGCGCGCCAATGGATCCAGCAGCAACTCGATGGGCTCGCTCCCCTGGCAAGCGAACTCGAGCTAAGTCCCTGGCTTGAGCCCCTGCACGCCGTGCTCGAACGCGGCAACCAAGCGATGCGCTGGCTGAAGCGCCACGGATCTGGCGAATCCATCAGCGCCATCCTCAGCAGCGAAATTCAAGCCATGGCCCAGCAGGAGCTCGCCATCCTCGGTAGTGCTTCGAAGCACACAGACAGCCTTTCAGGTCCTTTGGGATGATCGAGAATCCCGGTACTGGCCCCCAGGCCCCGATGCGGCAGCAGCCCATGCCCACCCTTGCCCCTCGCGATGCCGAGCCATCCCAACGGGTGATCCGTTTGCTGGGTGAGCGGCTGGAGTTGGTGGAAGACCTGTGGCAAACGGTTTTGCGCAGCGAATGTCCACCAGGACAGGCGGAAAGGCTGCTACGGCTCAAACGACTCAGCGAACCCACCCCGGCAGAAGCAGCGAACTCTGGTGGTCCCAATGGGAAGACTTCGGCTCCAGTCGATCCCAATGCCGCCATCGTGCAGCTCATCCGGGACATGGATCTGGCTGAGGCCATCACGGCGGCCAGGGCGTTCTCCCTCTACTTCCAACTGGTCAACATTCTCGAGCAGCACATCGAGGAAGACAGCTACCTCGACAGCCTCAAAGCCCACCAAGAGCCCGTTGTCAGCGATCCTTTCCTTCCCCCGTTGGCTAGCCAGAACGAGCCGGCTACGTTCCGTCAGCTCTTTGAGCGCCTCCGCGGCCTAAATGTGCCGCCCGCCCAGCTGGAAAACCTGCTGCGCGACCTCGATCTGCGGCTGGTGTTTACGGCCCACCCCACCGAAATCGTGCGCCACACGGTGCGCCACAAGCAGCGGCGCGTGGCGGCCTTGATCCAGAAGCTGGAACAGGGCGACCAGCTCAACAAGCTCGAGCGGCACAGCTTGCGCCTTCAACTGGAAGAGGAAATTCGCCTGTGGTGGCGCACCAGTGAATTGCATCAGTTCAAGCCCACCGTGCTGGACGAGGTGGATTACGCCCTGCACTACTTCCAGCAGGTGCTGTTTGATGCCATGCCCCAGTTGCGGCAGCGCATTCGCTCAGCCCTGAGTTCGAGCTACCCGGATGTAGAACCGCCGCGGGACGCCTTCTGCACATTCGGCTCCTGGGTGGGCTCCGACCGCGATGGCAATCCGTCTGTGACGCCCCAGATCACTTGGCGCACGGCCTGCTATCAGCGCCGGCTGATGCTCGAGCTTTACATCAAATCCGTCGACGACCTCCGCGACCAGCTCAGCATTTCGATGCAGTGGAGCCAGGTGAGCCCGGCCCTGCTCGAGTCGCTCGAGATGGACCGACTGCGCTTCCCCGAGATTTACGAAGCCAGGGCAGCCCGGTTCCGACTCGAGCCCTACCGGCTGAAACTCAGCTATACCCTGGAACGGCTACGCCTCACCCACAAGCGCAATCAACAGCTGGCCGATGCCGGCTGGGAATCTCCCTGGGATGGCCAAGGGTCGAGCAGCCAGGAGCTTCACTACAGCACCGTTGATGAGTTCCGCAACGACCTTGAACTGATTCAAGACAGCCTTGAAGGCACGGGCTTGAGCTGCGAGTCGCTGCAGCACTTGATCAGCCAGGCCCAAATTTTTGCCTTCTGCCTGGCGAGCCTCGACATCCGCCAGGAGAGCACTCGCCATAGCGATGCCCTCGACGAACTCAGCCGCTATCTCCAGCTGGCCGTTCCCTACGGCGAGATGGATGAAGCCACCCGAGTGGACTGGCTACTTAAGGAGCTCCAAACCCGACGGCCGCTGGTACCAATCGGCACCCCATGGACCGAAACCACCCAGCAAACCTTTGACGTCTTCCGGATGCTGCAACGGCTGCAGCAGGAATTCGGCCAACGCATCTGCCGCACCTACGTGATCTCGATGAGTCACACGGTGTCTGACCTGCTTGAGGTGCTGCTGCTCGCCAAGGAGGCGGGATTGGTGGACCCCCTGGCCCATCAATCCACCTTGCTGGTGGTGCCCCTGTTTGAAACCGTCGAAGACCTTCAAGGGGCCCCAGCCGTGATGGAGCAGCTCTTCCGAGAGCCCTTCTACCGCGAACTGCTCAGCAGCCATGAGGCCAGCCAGCCCCTTCAGGAGGTGATGCTCGGCTATTCCGACAGCAACAAAGATTCTGGCTTCCTCTCAAGCAATTGGGAAATCCATAAGGCCCAGATCGCCCTGCAGCAGATCTCCATTGGCAATGGCGTCGCCCTGCGCATCTTCCACGGACGGGGGGGCTCGGTGGGACGCGGCGGGGGACCTGCCTACCAAGCGATCCTGGCCCAGCCCAGTGGCACCTTGGCTGGGCGGATCAAAATCACCGAACAGGGTGAGGTCTTGGCATCCAAGTACGCCCTCCCCGAACTGGCCCTTTACAACCTCGAAACGGTCACCACGGCCGTGCTCCAAAACAGCCTGGTCAGCACCCCTGTGGATGCCACCCCCAGCTGGAACGAACTGATGGGCCGGCTGGCCGCCCGCTCCCGCGACCACTACCGGGCCCTGGTCCACGACAACCCCGATCTGGTGGCCTTTTTCCAGCAAGTAACCCCGATTGAAGAAATCAGCAAACTGCAGATCTCGAGCCGGCCGGCCCGCCGGCAGGGCGGTGCCAAGGATCTATCGAGCCTGCGGGCCATTCCATGGGTGTTTGGTTGGACCCAAAGCCGCTTTCTGCTCCCCAGCTGGTTTGGGGTGGGCGCTGCCCTCCAAGAGGAAGTGGATCAGGATCCTGAACAGCTCGAACTGCTGCGGCTGCTCTACCAGCGCTGGCCCTTCTTCCGAATGCTGATCTCCAAGGTAGAGATGACCCTCTCCAAGGTCGACATCGACCTTGCCCATCACTACGTGCAGGCCCTCGGCAGGCCTGAACACCGCGAAGCGTTTGAGCACATCTTCGAAACCATTGCCCACGAATTCAGCCTCACCAGGGATCTGGTGCTGAAAATCACGGGCCACAGCCGGTTACTGGATGGCGATCCGGCCCTGCAGCTCTCGGTGGATCTCCGCAACCGAACGATCATTCCCTTGGGCTTTTTGCAAGTGGCCTTGCTACGACGGCTGCGGGATCAAAACCGCCAACCGCCCATGAGTGAGGCCATGAACCCCAGCGATGACGGTCGCACCTACAGCCGCAGTGAACTCCTGCGCGGGGCCCTCCTCACGATCAATGGCATCGCAGCTGGCCTGCGCAACACGGGCTAAGCCGCCGGTCCTTTTCCTCTCTCCCTCCGGGCCAGCCCTTGCTCCCCTTTCGCAACCACCCCCCCACCCCCCTCCTGCGGGAGGGCTACAGCCTCGTGGCTGATCCCTTTCCCAGCGCCGCAGCCCTCAACCGCTTACTCGTGCTCGGTGGTGATCAACCCCGGGAAGCAGGGCGCTGGCAGCGGGTCCTCGAGCGCAGCATCTGGCACCTCGGCGTGGAGCGATCCGATGGGGAACTGGTGGGATTTGTCAGGACAACCAGTGACCTGGCCCTCAACGCCAACCTGTGGGATCTCTGCTGCGACCCTGTGGACCCAGCCCGGGACGAAGTGCTGGCATCCCTGGTGTACGGCTCCCTCGCCCGGCTGCGCAAGGAACTTTCCGGCTGCAGCATCTCCCTATCCGCGCCCCCCGAGGCGCTCCGGGCCCTGGAGCGCTACGGGTTCGTGGTGGACCCAGGCGGAATCAGGGCCATGGGCCTCAAACTCCACTAAGCAAAATCAGTTCAAGGCCTTGGGCCTCAGCCCCTTAACCTTTGGCCACCACCTGTGGCCACAAAAAAGCCCTTCCTGTTCCGGCAGGAAGGGCGAAACGAGCGACCAACGAAACGAGCATGGAGGGACTCGAACCCCCGACCCTCAGAACCGGAATCTGATGCTCTATCCAACTGAGCTACATGCCCAACACCAGGGCTGCACCCCGATGGGCCTACCTTAACGGCTCATCGCTTCGGACCCATCCGGCTGCACCGCCTGGAGCTGCTGCACTTTCGCAATCTCACCGAACTGAACCTGGAGTTCAACGCCCCCAGGCTTCTGGTGATCGGTCCGAATGGCGAAGGCAAATCCAACCTGCTCGAAGCCGTGGAATTGCTCGGCAGCCTGCGCTCCCACCGCACCAGCTCCGATCGCGACCTAATCACCCATGGGGAGAAGGAAAGCTGCTTGCGCGCCCGCACCTGCGAAGGGGATGTGCTCCAACTAGCCCTACGCCGGAGTGGCGGCCGCACCGCCCAGCGCAACGGCAAGGTGCTTGAGCGCCAACACAACCTGCTGGGATCGCTCCGTTGCGTGGGCTTCAGCGCCCTGGATCTGGAGCTGGTGAGGGGCGAACCGGCCGGACGCCGGCAATGGCTTGATCGGGTGGTACTGCAACTAGAACCCGTCTATGGCGAGCTCCTCAGCCGCTATGGACGCCTGCTGCGCCAGCGCAGCCAGCTTCTGCGCCGCGGCCTGGGAGGCACTGAAGCCAATGCCCTGCTGGATGCCTTTGATCTCCAAATGGCGGTGATCGGCACCCGCCTGCATCGGCGCCGGGCCCGCGCGTTACGTCGACTAGAGCCCCTGGCCGCCGCCTGGCAACAGCGCCTGAGCAGCGGCCGCGAACGCCTTGAACTCGCCTACCAAAGTGGCACCAAGCTCGAGGGTGACGAAGCCGAGGAGCCCTGGCGGGCGGCCTTGCAAGACCAACTGGCCGCCCAGCGCAGCGAGGAGTGGCGACTGGGTCAATGCGGTGTGGGGCCCCACCGTGATGAGGTGGGCCTGCTGCTCGGCAGCCAACCGGCCCGTCGCTACGGCTCCGCAGGCCAGCAACGCACCCTGGTTTTAGCCCTGAAATTGGCCGAGCTGGAGCTGGTGGGGGAGGTGATTGGCGAACCTCCCCTACTCCTGCTCGACGATGTGCTCGCAGAGCTGGACCCAGGCCGCCAGCACTTGCTACTCGAAGCGGTGGGCGAGGGGCACCAATGCCTCGTGAGCGCCACCCACCTCGAAGCGTTTAAAGGCGGTTGGCGACGGGACAGTCAGGTGATCAAAATGCAAGCGGGGCAGGTGGCCACAGACACGTAGTGTTGACAGCTTGTTCAAGCGTTTTCGATGACCCAGGCCCCGCCCTGCCTCCACCCCAACCCGGGATGGACTGGAGCCCCTTCCACCTTCCCTCTTGCGCCTCTCAGTGAAAGCGCTGAAATCAGCAAGGGGTTTTCAGTCAGCGACAGCTTTCCAGTCAGCGACAGCTTTCCAGTCAGTGACACCGTTGGCAAGCACTGCATTCTCGAGCTCTACAACTGCGATCCCGCCAAGCTCGACGACGAAGCCTTCCTCAGGACCGCCATCACCTCAGCAGCCAAAAGGGCTGGCGCCACCCTGCTCAATTTGATCACCCACCGCTTCGAGCCCCAGGGTGTGAC
>CALRWB020000023.1:0-26192 GCA_943371815.1 Chitinophaga pinensis
AGGCGACCTATAGCAACCCCATCACCGATTCGGTCGGCACACTCGTGGATGTTCAAGGCTTCAAGGAACTCGAATCCCTTCTCCAAGATCAACAGCAGAACTATGGCCTGAACTAACCAAGCCAGAACCGACCACACCAGAACCAACCAAACCAAAACGAACCACGCCTCTTAAGCCACCGGCCGATTCCACCACCGTGGGGTCGGCCTTTTCATTGGCAACCAGACCCGAGCGAAGCCCTGCAGAAGCCAGGCCATCTGCTCGAGTAGGGGCTGCTTCAACGAATCTGGAACTTCAACATTTGCTGCTCTAAACAGACGCTAGCAAAATTCGACAATGAGCGTCCTTGGTAATCGCTCTCTTGCAGCAGCGCTTCGTAGACCCGATAGGGAACGGTGATGGTGACGCGCTGCGGCTTTCGCGTGCTGTAGTTCCCAGGGGCTGATGCGGTTTTGCCTGGGGCGAAATTGAGGCTTTCAACTGGCATGGAATTGCTCAGATCTGAAGCAATACTGCCCCGCCCATGCGTCCATGCGCAATGGCTGGAACTCGAGCAGGGGCCAGGATTTGGATGCATCGTGCTGCATTGTAGTGGCCGAATGTCTGCACATTTTGCGGGGTAAAATGCATCGATCGCTGCCTGCAACTTGCTTTGTACTTGATTCGGGACTGATTATGCTTGACGCTGATAGTAGGCAGAGTTGCTGCAGATCAACTACGGGCCAGGTGAGTGCTTTGTTGTGAATTCAGCTTGGAATTGCTTGCCTGTTGCTCGAGCCAGAAGCTGGCGAGATTCGAGAGCGAACGGCCTTGTCGATTGCTCTCTTCCACCAGGGCCTCGTGAACACCGTGGGACACCGTGATCGTGATCCGCTGGGGCTTGCGGCTGCTATAGCCAAGGCGCTCCTTTTGATAGCCGCCAGGGATTGAATTGCCGGAAGAAAGACTGCGGATCTGCATGACTCTGCGGCTGTCAAGATGCAGATAGCTTGCTCCAAAAGTCCACGATGCAGCCATCCCTCAAACGAGGGATAGTTCAAAGCCCGGGTCTGTTCGCTCCTAACCCCTGAACTAGGGCACAAGGACGGCCACACCCCCTGCAATCTGGGGTGGCGCCATCAAGGGCGGCAAATGGGGGGTGGGATCCATCGCCTGCAGTGCTTGCCCTCGCTTGCGCAATTCGAAATGCAAATGGGGTCCTGTGGCAGCACCGGTCATCCCCACGGCACCAAGCTGGGCTCCCTTGGCAATCCAATCCCCTTCGGAAACAACCGCCATCTGCAAATGGGCGTAAAGGGTTTCAACGCCTTCGCCGTGGTCGATCAGCACGGTATTGCCATAGCCACTCACCGGTTGCACCAGCAGCACCCGGCCTGCCAAAGCAGCCAGCACCGGAGTCCCCGTGGGGGCCGCCAAATCCACGCCCGTATGCATGCGCCAGGCGGCTTTGGCATCGGAGTAACGCCAACCCCAGGGATCCATGGATTCCGCTAGCCGGCCGAGGGGATAGGCCAGCTGGAGCGAAGGATTCAGCTTGGTCAACGGGGAAGGCTGGGGTTTTGATCCATCGGCAAGCAGATCGGCAACTGCCACCTGGCGGGGGATCTCCGCTGGCACCTGGGGCCGGCTGGTGGGCAACGCTCCCCTGGTCGCCCCGCCATCAAGCCCGCCATTCGCCCAGGCCCCACCGGCGCCAGCCATCGCCACAACAGTTCCGAGCACAAACTGGAGACCTCGCCGTCGAGAAGCCAGGCCGCGTGTCCTCCCCATAGGCGCCGGCGTTAGTTGAACTCACCGAAGTTGTAGATCCGCAGGGTGCCGTATCCGAGCGGGGATGGCGAGGGGTTGGGGCCGGATGGAAAGGCATTCACCGCAAACATGTAGGTATCCGCCTGGGCTGGATTGGTCCAGGGCCGTAGCACCACGGTGACGGTATTGCCCGGTTGGACCGGTTCAGGAAAACGGATCGTGAAGGTGCGGCTGGCCTGATCGAAGCTGGCCTGCACGGGGATCTTTGGGCCTTCACGCCGGGGCGTACCGCCCAGGAATGCGGTGGTGCGATCCACCGAAAACTCGAACATGCGATCCACGCCTCGGGTTTGGCTGATCGTGAGCCCACCGAGGGGGGCACCGGCCCCCGGATCCAAACTCACCCGGAAGAAATACTCGGGCCGGGTTTGATAGGCATAGGTCTGGTAGCTGATCAAATCCACCGACCAGGGCGGCTTGACGAAATAGGTGGCGCCCCGCAGCTCCAGGGCGCGACCAGGGCTGATCGGCAGGGCAACGCCCAAGCCAAGACCAACGCCCAAGCCCAGAGCAACGCCCAAGCCCAGAGCAACGCCTATGCCAAGACCCATGGGGGCCATGGCCCCACGATGCTTCCCGATCGCCATCGGCACCACGTGCGTTTTAGCCCTCAGATCCTAGGCAGCGCCTCGAGAAATGGCCGGGGATCTTGATCGCGCCGATGGCTCGTGGGGATGGGCGGACCCTGGGGGACAGGGGCCTCCGATGGGCTCGCCTGGGGATCCAACTGGGCTGTGGCCTCAAGGGCTTGGCGCAGCCGCCGGGCCGCATGCAGCGGCATGTCGCGGGGCACGCTGATGCGATCGCGCAGATAGCGCAGCCCCGGCGCCGACCCGGCAGGTGGCGTGAAGGGCTGGTGAGCGCCGGACACCAGGGCCGCCAAGGCGCAGCGCAGGGCTGGATCAAACCGCTCTGGGCCGAGGGGATTGCGCTCCAAAATCGGCTGGCGATGCTTGAGCACCCGGGCCAAGGCGATCAGGGCAGCCTCGGGGGGCTCGGCCTGGCTGGTTTCAGGATCGCTATCCCCAGAGCTGCCATCCGGGGTGCCGATCGGCCAAGGGCCCTGGTCAATCCGGGAGGCCATCGCCGCTTGGGCCTGGCTGCCGCTGGCGTAGCAGCCGCCCATCTGGGGAGGGAGATCGTGGGCGTGGGTATGGAAATCGCTTTGGGTGCCGAGGTAGGTGCTGCGCTGCTCCAGGGCTGTAAACCAAGCTCCAATCAACGGATGCTCCTGGCGCAGCAAGAAACCTTTGTAGTAGGCGAGGCTTGCCGCCATCCGTTCCACGTAGGGCACAAACACCAGATCGGCCGTGCTGAACCCAGGGCCCAGCAAAAAGGGCCCGGGGGTGGCAAGAAGCGCCTGCTCCATGGCCGAGGCACAACGCTGGAATTGCCTGCGCCCAGACTCGTCCTCAGACGCTGAACGGCTGGGGGTGCACAACCACTGGCACCAGGCGCGAAAGAGCAGCCGCTCCAGATTCCGCAAGGGCAGCACCGCCGGATCCCCCATGGCTGCGCCGAACGGGCCAAAGCCAGCCTCCAAGGCCTCGAGGATGCGATCACTTTCCGTGATCATGCGGCCATCCAGCTCGAGGGCTGGGAGCATGCCCGAGGGCACCAGTTGCTTATACCAGCGCTCCTTTTCGCCATAGCAAAACATCGTGACCTTGCGAATCCGGTAAGGGATGCGCTGCTCCTCCAGCCACAGCCACACCTTCTGGCAATAGGGGCACCAGGCATGGTGATCCCGAAACAAGGTGACCCGCACCTCTGATTCGGGGCGGCCAAACAGCCTCAAGGTGGCCTGGGCATTGGTGGGCCCGTTGATGCCCTCTAGTTCAGGAAGTGCATAACGACCAAGCTCATCCCACGACAACACGGTGAGAAAGGCCCCAAGGAACGGACCCGTAGAGGCTAGGCAGCCAGCACGGAAACCCTGAGACCGGCCTCTCCGGCAGCTTCCGCTAGGGAAGCCATGGATTCAAAGGAGAGCTTCGCCTTACCGGACAGCACAGCAGGCCAGGCCTGATCATCGAAATGGGTTTGCAGCCATGCCACCGCTTCAATCGAGAACGGGAGCAGACGCACACCGGACTCAAGTTTGGCCAGTGTCAAATCCACAAAAAAATCCCTGGTGGAAGCCTTGTAAGGCAAACACCAGGGAACGGACCGTAACAACGGAGACGGAAGCAGAAATCAGCCGGCGTTGACCTGATCGGCAGCGTCCTTGGCGCGGTGGTGATAGGTGGCACCGCGGTACTGCAGCTCAACCTCTGTATTGACGGCAGCTGGATCGTGGCCGAGGGGAGCATTGAAATGCTGACCGCGGTAGACATGCTCCACGGGCTGCTGGGAAGGATGCTCGTGCTGGTCGGCGGCGTAGGAAACGCCGCGGTATTGAAGCTTGGGGTTGGTCATCGTGGGGCCTCGAAGGTGGATAGAGATCTGACCAGGCGGATGCCGGCAGATGCCGCTTCGTGGGGAGGAGCGTTGCTTCGCCTAGCGGGGGGCTACTTCCGGCAGGGCACCGATGAAGCGCCACACCCAACGTTTTGTCCTCGATGCATTTATAGCGAAGACAAGTTGTTCATGGTGAACATTTTAGCCAACTCGCAATCTTCGTTTACGGGAAACGGTGAAGGTGTAACCGCCTGAACCTCGAGCGCACAAACTCCTGAACCTCGAATTACCTCGAAAGACATCGCCACGAAAGGGCCGGCGATCAAGACAATCTTGATTTGGTATCAACCAGAACAACAAAGGCCTGCTTTACCGCGGATTCTCACAATTGATGGGCTCACAGCGAGTCCAAAAAAATCCGCGCAGCCATCCTGACCGAACTGCAAATGACAATTGCTTCCATCCCTCCCAGGCGCAAACGCCTGCAGGAGGCCAGCTTAATTGAGGGGCCAGCCCTGCTGCTCCGCAGCATCCGTGGCTTCTCCTCCAACCGCGGGCTCGTCTGGCTGGCCTGCGTGCCCTTGGCATTGTTTGGCCTTGGTGTGTTCAACCTCTCTGCCCATGCGGCAGACCTGCCTGAACTCACCCCTGCGTTCCTTGCCAACAACCTCTTCCTGCTGATCTCCGCAATCCTGGTGATCTTCATGAATGCGGGCTTCGCCATGGTCGAAGCTGGCATGTGCAGACAGAAGAATGCGGTCAACATTCTGTTCAAGAATTTGCTCGTTTTTGCTGTAGCGGTAACCGCTTACTGGTTCATCGGCTACAAACTGATGTATAATGCCGACTGGGTTATACCCGGATGGCTGAAGTTTGGTGGGCTCTTCTTCGATCCAACCGTGACCCCGGAGATGGTCAAGGATGGTTCGCTCGTCCCAAGTGTAGACTTTCTTTTCCAGGCGGCCTTTGCGGGAACCGCGGCCACGATCGTCTCAGGCCTGGTGGCCGAGCGCATCAAATTTGGGGAATTTGTACTCTTCTCCCTAGTTCTGGTTGGGATCGTTTATCCCATTGCCGGCAGCTGGCAGTGGAACTTCCCCGATGATGCAGGGGTCGGCGGCGGTTGGCTCAACAGACTTGGCTTTATCGATTTTGCAGGCACCACCGTGGTGCACTCCATGGGTGCCTGGGCTGGCCTTGTGGGAGCCATCCTGCTTGGACCCAGGATTGGCAAATTTGTGGGCGGCAAAGCCCAGGCCATTCCTGGCCACAACTTGGCCATTGCGACCCTTGGCTGCCTGATTCTGTGGATCGGCTGGTATGGCTTTAACCCCGGCTCCTGGCTGTCGATGGCACCGGAAGTTCCCTACATCGCTGTCACCACAACCTTGGGAGCCGCAGGTGGTGGCATCGCCGCCACGTTGATCTCCCAACTTCCCGGCATGGGCCCTGACAAGCGTCCTGGCAAGCCTGATCTCACCATGACCATCAACGGCATCCTCGCCGGTTTGGTCAGTGTGACTGGGGGTTGCGATGCCATCTCCATGCCCGCCGCCTGGGTGATGGGATTCATTGGTGGCGTCATCGTGGTGTTCTCCGTTGCGTTTATCGATTCCCTCAAGATCGATGACCCGGTAGGCGCCTTTTCTGTCCACGGCAGCTGCGGCATCTGGGGCACCTTGGCCGTGGGACTCTTCCACAACGACAAGGGCCTGTTTACTGGCCATGGCTTCTCCCAGCTGGGGATTCAGATCGTCGGTTGCTTGAGCTTCGCGGCCTTCACGATCATCGTCTCACTGATCCTGTGGTCGATCATCGGTGCTGTGTTTGGGGGCCTGCGGGTCACCGAAGAAGAAGAGATTGAAGGTCTTGATATTGGCGAACATGGCATGGAGGCCTACCCCGACTTCGCCAAGTAACCCAGGTTGGCCATCCTGCAATTCTGACGTTGCAATCGCATCTCCAAACCGGCCCAATGGGCCGGTTTTTTTGTCGCTTTTGATACGCGAGCTTGGCAAGTCGTCGAACACTGTGTTTTGGCGAACGTCGGAGAGGTCTCTCCCCTTCATGACCCAAGTCCCCATGGCCGGCGGTGGCAAAACACCGTTCGCCACCTTTGATCTCGTACGCGAACGCGTACTGGCTGGTGTTCAGGAGCCCCAGATGCGGCGCTATGCGCTCGTGCTGCTCGCTGCTGGCGCTGGTCTCCTGCCCCTGATGGCCGGCGCAGCCCATGCTGCCCTGCCCAAGGCCCAAACCGATGGGGCTGACACCCTGTTGATGTTGATGGGCTCGGCCCTGGTGCTGCTGATGACCCCTGGTCTGGCGTTCTTCTACGGCGGCTTCACCCGCGCCAAGAACGTGCTCAACACCATGATGATGAGCTTCTTCCTGATGGGTCTCATCGGGGTGCTGTGGGTCGTGATCGGCTACAGCCTCTCCTTCGACCTTGGCTTCAACAGCCCCTTCATCGGCGGCCTCGGCCAGATGATGCTGAACGGCGTGGGCGGCGAGCTTGGCGATGCCCCCCTGGCCGATGGCTTCAACATCAGCGCCACCTCCTTTGCCCTGTTCCAGGGCATGTTCGCGATCATCACCCCCGCGTTGATCTCCGGCGCCCTGGTGGAGCGAATCAACTTCAAAGCCTGGTTCTGGTTCAGCCTGCTTTGGAGCCTGTTTGTCTATTGCCCCCTCTGCCACATGGTGTGGGGCGGCGGTTACATCGGACCCTTCGGCACCATCGGCGCCCTCGACTTTGCCGGTGGCACCGTGGTGCACATCTCCGCTGGTGTGGCAGCCCTGGTATCTGCCGCCATCGTGGGACCCCGCAGCACCTACCCCGACAACCAACGCCCCCCCCACAACGTGCCCTTCATCCTCCTGGGTGCGGGCCTGCTGTGGTTTGGCTGGTTCGGTTTCAACGGCGCCAGCTATTTCGCAGCCAAGGGAGCTGGCCTCTCCTTCCTCACCACCACCGCTTCTGCCTCGGCAGCCCTGCTCACCTGGTGCTTGATTGAGTGGTTTGTCGACGGCAAACCCACCGCCGTGGGTGCCGCCACTGGAGCTGTGGCGGGTCTGGTGGCCATCACCCCCGCCGCAGGCTTCGTCTACATGGGTTCTTCCCTTGTGATTGGTGCTGCCGCGGCCATCGCCTGCTTGATCGCTGTGCGCATCAAGGCTGCGATCAAGTTCGACGATTCCCTCGACGCCTTCATGGTGCACGGTATCGGTGGAACGGTGGGAGCCCTGCTCACCGGTCTGCTGGCAGCACCGGCCCTGGTGCCCGCTGATTACTTCCCCAAATCAGCTGAAATCCTGGCCAAGGGTGGCAACATCGCCATGCTGGGTGCCCAATTCCAAGCTGTCGTGTTCACCTACGGCTTCGTTGGTATCGCCACCCTGGTAATCCTCTTGATTGTGAAAGCCACGGTTGGTCTGCGCGTCTCCGAACAGGATGAAGAGCGTGGTCTCGACTTCGTGGCCCACGGCGAAGAGGCCTACGATCCCATGAATAGCTGAGGTTTCCATGAAGCAAATCACAGCCATGATTCGGCCTTCCAAAGTGGATGCCGTCAAAACAGCCCTGGTCGAGATCGGTGTCATCGGCATGACCGTGTCGGAGGCCCGGGGCTTCGGCCAACAAAAGGGCCAGGTGGAGCGTTACCGCGGCAACGAGTACAAAGTGGATTTCATTTCGAAATCGAAGGTTGTGCTCGTCGTCAACGACGACAAGGTGACCCCGGCGATCGAAGCCATCTCCAATGCAGCCCGCACGGGTGAAATTGGCGACGGCAAGATCTTCGTGACTCCGGTGGAGCAAGCCATTCGGATCCGCACCGGCGAATCCGGCGAAGCAGCCATCTGATTCTGAAAATCAGCCTCTCAAGCTCCCAGCCCCCAGCAAGCCTGGGGGCTTTTTTTGTGGCCACAATGGGCCCCATGAACAAACACTTCGATTTGCTGGTGCTTGGGGCCGGCTCCGGCGGCCTGGCCGCCGCCAAGCGGGCTGCCAGCTACGGCGCCAAGGTGGCGATCGTCGAAGGCGACCGGGTGGGGGGCACCTGCGTGATCCGCGGCTGCGTGCCCAAAAAACTGCTCGTCTATGGCTCCGCCTACCGCCACCTGCTGAACGATGCCGCCAGCTACGGCTGGGAACTCGGGAGCTACAAACCCAACCCCAGCACCCTGCTCGCCCAGGTGCGCGCCGAGGTGGATCGCCTCAACCAACTCCACCTCGGCTTTTTAGAGAAAGCCGGCGTCAAGCTCATCCCTGGCTGGGGGCGCTTTGCCGATGGCCACACCATCGCCGTTGGTGAGCAGCACTACACGGCCGATCGGATCCTGATTGGGGTGGGCGGCAGGCCCCAAAGGCCCCAGATCCCTGGAGCAGAGTTGGGATGGGTGAGCGATGAGATCTTTCTGCTCGAGGCCCTCCCCGAACGCATCGTGATCGTGGGGGCAGGCTTCATCGCCTGTGAATTCGCCTGCATCCTCAATGGCCTTGGCGTGCAGGTCACCCAGTTGGTGCGGGGGGAGCAGATCCTGCGGGGCTTCGACAGGGAAGCCGCCCTGGTGGTGCAAGAGGCCATGCAAACCGAAGGCATCGACCTGCGCTGCCAGGTGAGCCCCGTCGCCATCACGGGCAGCGCCGGGGCGCTCAAGGTGCAGACCCAACCGGTGCCCACCCATCCAGCGGATGGCGAATCCGCCAGCCTCAGCTGCGGGGGGGTGCTGTTGGCCACGGGCCGGCGGCCTTTCCTGGAGGGGCTGAACCTGGAGGCCGCCGGGGTTGCCGTGGAGGGTGATCGCATCAGCGTGGATGCCGACCAACGCACCACCATCCCCCACATCTACGCCGTGGGCGACGTGACCGACCGCATCAACCTCACGCCGGTAGCCATTGATGAGGGCCGGGCCTTTGCCGACACGGTGTACGGCAACAAGCCCCGCCAGGTGAACCACGGGCTGGTGGCCATGGCGGTGTTCAGCCAACCGGAGCTCGCCACCGTGGGGCTCAGCGAGGAGCAGGCCGTGGCGCGCTGCGGCGCCGATGGCGTGAGGGTCTATCGGGCCAAATTCCGGCCCATGGCCCAGGCCCTGCCCAAACGGGGGCCGGCGGCCCTGCTGAAGCTGGTGGTGGAGATCGCCAGCGGCAAGGTGCTGGGCTGCCACATGGTGGGGGAACACAGCGCCGAGATCATCCAAATGGCCGCCATCGCCATCGGCATGGGCGCCACCAAGGGCGACTTCGATCGCACCATGGCCCTCCACCCCAGCGTCTCGGAAGAGTTCGTGACGATGCCGAATTGAGCTAGCCGAATTAACGGGTCGGGCTAAAAGCCCACCTAGGGTTTGGCATTGCCCTGGTCCTTGGCGATGCAGTCACCCCTTCGCTCAGCCAGCCCGGATGGCCCCGGCGCCACCTTCACCTGGATCGTGGCGGGGATTGTGGCGGTGGCGCTGCTGTTAACCCAGACCGTTTTCATTGTGCCGGCGGGCAATGTGGCGGTGGTGACCACCCTGGGCAAGGTGACCGGCACCCCCCGCAATCCCGGCGCGAATGTGAAAGCACCCTTGGTGCAGAACACCTCCCTCTTTGATGTGCGCACCCAGGTGAGGCCCGAGCAGTTCTCGACCCTCACCAAAGACCTGCAGGTGATCCAGGCCACCGCCACGGTGAAATACGCCATGAAGCCCAGCGAGGCGGGGCGGATTTTCGAAACCATCGCCACCGACGACCAACAGATCTATCCCCGGGTGATCCAGCCGTCGCTGCTCAAAGCCCTGAAGTCGGTGTTCTCCCAATACGAGCTGGTGACCATCGCCACCGAGTGGAACTCCATCTCTGAATTGGTGCAGGAAAAGGTGGCGGAAGAACTGCAGAAATTCGGCTATGTGACGGTGCAAGGGCTCGACCTCACGGGCCTCCAAATCGCCGAGGAATACCGCGCTGCCATCGAGCAAAAACAAATTGCCGAACAGCAATTGCTCCGTGCCCAAACCGAAGTGTTGATTGCTGAGCAAGAAGCCAAGCGCTACCAAACCCTCAACTCCAGCCTGGATGACCAGGTGCTCTACAAACTCTTCCTCGATAAGTGGGATGGCCAAACATCGGTGGTGCCTGCCTTGCCCGGGGCCGCAGGGGGCGCCGCCAACTCGGTGATCGTCAACGGGCAGCGGGGAGCTTGAAGCGGTCGTCGACCAGGAGCACCACCCAAGGCGCCACCAGCATCCAACCCAACCAGGACAAGGGGAATGGGGCCATGGCAACCACCTGAGCCACGGGTTGGACCAACACGAGCACGGCCAAAAACAGCAGTTCACATCCCACCCCAAACCAAAGCAGGCCATTGCTGCGCCAGCTACTGCTGCGCCTGCTGCTGCGGCAGCCGTTGCGGCAAGCCATGACCACCCCGATCTGGCCAAAGACGATGAAACCAAAGGCCACACTGGAGGCCTGGTGCTGGAGCAGCACCAGCTCCACGGGCGCCTGGCCATGGAGCAACAGGGGAGCCAGGGCCCGTAGCTCGGCCCACGACACCCCTGCCTGGTGCCAAAAGGCCAGGTACCCCCCCATGGCCATCAGCGCCTCGGTGAGGCCAAGCACCAGGTAGGCCCGCACCATCAGGGGTCGATCCAGGAGCGGCGCATGTCTGGGCCGGGGAGGCCGCTGCATCAACCCAGGCTCGGGTTGCTCGGCACCCAGGCCCAAGGCGGGGAGCAAATCGGTACCGAGATCCACCGCCAGGATCTGCAACACATTGAGGGCTGCAGGAATCTGGGCGATCACCATGGCCAGAAACGGTGCCATCTCGGCCACGTTGCTGGCGAGCACGTAGGGCAAAAACTTGCAGATGTTGGCCCCCACCCCGCGGCCATGGCGCACGGCGGAAACGATGGTGGCGAAGTTGTCGTCGAGCAACACGATGTCGGCCGCCTCCCTTGCCACATCGGTGCCCTCCAGGCCCATGGCAAAGCCCACATCCGCCGCGCGCAAAGCTGGAGCGTCGTTGACCCCATCGCCGGTGACGGCCACCACCTCGCCAAGGGCGCGGTAGGCCTGAACCAGGCGCAGCTTCTGCTCGGGAGCCATCCGGGCAAACACCAACCGGGTGCGGTATTTCAGCAGCTGCCGCAATTGCACCTCGCCGATCAAATCGAGATGGGCCCCCTCAATCACCCGAACCGGATCGGCCCCACTGCCCGGGCCTTTGCCCTCGGCAGGCTGGAGCAGGCCAATCTGTTGGGCTATGGCCTGGGCCGTGAGCCCGTAATCCCCGGTGACCATGGTCACTTTGATGCCGGCCTGGTGGCACTGGCGGATGGCCTCGGGCACCTCGGGGCGGGGCGGGTCATAGAGGGCCAGCAAGCCCACCAACACCAGGTTGGTTTCCAGCGCTTCGCTAGCGGCGGTGAGCAGGTCGTCTCCCCCTTGGCGCATGGCGACCGCAATCACCCGATAGCCCCGGCTGGAAAAGTCGTCGTTGGCGGCAACAGCCCGCTGACGCCGGGAAGGCTCCAAGGCCACGGGCCCAGCGCTGCTGAGTTCTGAGCGGCAATGGGCCAACACCTCGATCGGGGCCCCCTTGGTAAACAGCACCAAACCATCGCCCTGGCGCACCACCACACTCATGCGGCGGCGGTGGGAATCAAACGGCAACTCCCGCAGGCGGGGGCTCTCCTGCTGCAGGCTCTCTGGCGAGAGCTTGTGGGCCACCGCCGCCAGCAGCAGGGCGGTTTCGGTGGGATCCCCAATCGCCCGCACCGGACCCTGGCTGCGCTCCAAATGGGCGTTGGAGCAGAGGCAGGCGCCCTGCAGCAGGGTGCGCTGGTGGTCATCCCCGGGGGCGGGCAGCCAGGTGGCTTCCACCGCCATGCGATTGCAGGTGAGTGTGCCGGTCTTGTCGCTGCAGATCACACTGACCGAACCGAGGGTTTCCACGGCAGACAGGCGCCGCACCAGGGCGTGTTGGCGGGCCATCCGCTGCACGCTCAGGGCCAGGGCCAATGTGACCGTGGGCAAGAGCCCCTCGGGCACATTGGCCACGATGATCCCCACCGCAAAAATCAAGCTCTCAAGGGGACCCACCCCCACAAACAGCAGGCTGAGGGCAAAGGTGATGACCCCCATCAGCACCGCAATGGCGGTGATCGTGCGAACGATCTGGCCCACCTGCATCTCCAGGGTGCTGGCGCTGCGCTCCGTGGCAGCGGTGAGGTGGGCCACATGGCCAAATTCAGTCTCCCCACCGGTGGCGTAGACCATCGCCTCGCCATGGCCACTCGCCACGGTGGTGCCCGCCAACACCAAATTGGCCCGCTCCCGCATGGGCAGGAGCTCGCGATCGCCCCCAGCCTGAGGGGGGATCAACGCGCCATGGCGAGCCACCGGTAGGGATTCTCCGGTCAGAACCGAGAGATCGAGGTAGAGCTCCACCGAGCGAAGCAACCGGGCATCGGCGGGCACCTGGTCGCCCTCCTCCAGCAGGATCCGATCGCCTGGCACCAAATCCGCCGCCGCCAGGGTTGTGAGCTCGCCATCCCGCCACAGCCGCACCGCGTGGGGCAAGGAACGCTTGAGGGCAGCCAGGGTGCGCTCTGCCTGGTACTCCTGAACAAAGGAGAACAGGCCATTCACCAGCACCACCGCCCAGATCGCCCAGCCCAGCTGGGGCATGTGGGCCGCAAAGGCCAGGCCCCCGGCCACCCAGAGCAACAGGGCCATGAAGTGCAGGAGTTGGTCGGTGAAGCGCAACCACAGGGGCCGGCGGCGCAGGCTCGGGAGACGATTGGCCCCAAACCGCTGCAAGCGCCGCTGGGCTTCCAGGTGGCTTAAGCCCTGGAGCGTGCTTTGGAGTGCCGCTGCAACCCCCTCAGGGGGAAGGGACCAGATCGGCTGGGAGGCCGAGAGCAGCACGGAGCTATCAACCAGCAAGCACCAGCCTGATCGGAACTGCTGGTCACACGGGGACTAGCGACCCATCTGGGCGTGATCAGCCGCATCGACCACGGGCTGGGCACCTCGGCCTCATGCCCCCCGTCCAGGGGATTGCGTCTGCCAAGGCCAGGAGCCAGCCTCCTAACCCAGGAAGTCCTGCCTGAGCTTGCGAATCCGACTGAGCAATTCCGCCCTTTTTTTCTGTTTGAGGGCATTGCGGGCCAGGAAGTTCAGCATGCTCACCAGGCCAGTCAGCTCCAGCAAGCCCCCCAATAAGGGGATGTCGTTGATGGCACCAAGGGTTGCTCCGGTGAGTTTGAGCGCCACTCCGGCGAGAAGGGCAATGGCCACCAAGCGGGCCGCAGGCATCAAATCAGCGAGGGAATCGAGCTTGGCGGAGCCCAGGCGCTGGAGCAGTTGGTTGAGGAACTGGAGGGGCAGGCCGAGCAGCTCCCGGGCCGAATCCCCAACAGCCCCATCCCCAGCGGTCCCATTGCTGGGGATGGCGACCAGGGGCGCCGGCTCGGCGGCCCGAATCTCCACTGCCGGCAAAATTTCCAATCCGGGCAGGGGCTCGGGATCGCGCAGTAGGGGGACAGGCTCGGCAGGCTCCGCGAAATCAAGCTTCCCACCGCCAGCTCCAGGCGCGTAACCATCAAAGGCATCAACCCCCGCGGAAGGGTCTTCCCCCCCGGGCAACCCAGGATCTTGATTGGTCTGGTGCTCTTGATGGGGGGGGTAGCTGGTTTCGTCTCCCAAGGCATCACGCGCAGAAGGCCTCGGAACGTTATAGACCCGAAGTCAAACGGCGGCCAGCCCCTTGTCGTTAAAGACGCCCTCAAAGAGCACCGAACTCAAGTAGCGCTCACCGGAATCGGGCAGCACCACCACGATGGTTTTGCCGGCAAAGGCCTCCTCTTTGGCCAATCGCAAGGCTGCCACGGCGGCGGCACCGCAGGAAATGCCAGCCAGGATTCCCTCTTCTCGCATCAGGCGGCGGGCCATGGCCACGGCTTCCTCATCGCCCACCGCCTCCACCCGATCCACCATGGAAAGATCGAGGTTGGTCGGCACAAAGCCAGCCCCAATCCCCTGGATTTTGTGGGGTCCGGGTTTGACGGGATCACCGGCGCGGGTTTGGCGAATCACCGGGCTGTTGGTGGGCTCCACCGCCACAGACACCAAGGGCTTGCCCAGGGTGGTTTTGATGTAGCGGCTCACGCCGGTGATCGTGCCACCGGTGCCCACCCCAGCGACCAGGACATCCACCTGGCCGTCGGTGTCGGCCCAGATTTCAGGGCCGGTGGTGTCGTGGTGGATCTGGGGATTGGCGGGGTTGGCAAATTGCTGCAGCAGCACGTAGCGATCGGGATCGGTGTCGGCTAGTGCCTTGGCCGCTGCGATCGCCCCGGGCATGCCCAGCCGGCCCTCCGTGAGCACCAAATGGGCGCCGTAGGCCGTGAGCAACTTGCGGCGCTCCAAGCTCATGGTTTCCGGCATGGTGAGAGTCAGCCGAATCCCGCGGGACGCCGCCACAAAGGCCAGGGCGATGCCGGTATTGCCGCTGGTGGGCTCCACCAATTCCTTACCCGGACCCAGCAGGCCGTCTTTTTCTGCCTGCCAAATCATGGCGGCGCCAATGCGGCACTTCACCGAGAAAGCGGGGTTCCGGCCCTCAATTTTTGCCAGCACCCTGGCGGTACAGCCCTCGGTGACCCGGTTCAGTTGCACCAGGGGGGTCTTGCCGATGGTGAGGCTGTTATCCGCGTAAATCCGGTTATCGGCGTGAATGCTGGTCATCTCGGGTGGGGGAAGCCTGAACGCTCGCGGGGGAGGGCACCCTCTGCGGGCAGCCAGCTCCGTCCAGCATCCCAGACCTGCAAGCCGCTTCAAACCTCTTTACACGAAGCTGAATATTCCATAACGGCTGAAGGGCTAGGCCCCATCCCCCCCTTAACTTCCGCCCGGCGCACCGGTTGGCGCGCCTTCTCCTGCCCGCCCTTTGCCGCCCCCTTCGATGGCCCTACTGAAAGCAGCCCAACTGGGTATTGAGCGTTTCGCCGGTTCCCGCAACAAGGAAAGTTGGGCCCACGCTTCAGGGGATGAGCGCAACACGATCATCCGGGCCGCCTATCAGCAGGTACTGGGCAACCAATACGTGATGACCAGCGAGCGCCTTGAGGGCCTCGAATCCCTGTTCCGCAACGGCAACCTGAGCGTGCGCGAATTCGTGCGCCAGCTCGCCAAGAGTGCGCTCTACAGGGGGCGCTTCTTTGAAAACTGCAACCCCTACCGTTTCATCGAGCTCAACTTCAAGCACCTGCTGGGCCGCGCTCCCCAAAACAAAGAGGAGATGCTCCACCACTTCACGATCCTCCAGGAGCAGGGCTACGACGCCGAAATCGATTCCTATATCGATAGCGCCGAATACCAGGAACGCTTTGGCCAGGAAACGGTTCCATACCTCCATGGCTGGGATTACTCCAAGGGCCAAGAGGGGCTCCAGTTCTCCTGGCTGATGCAGCTGGCCCGGGGTGCCGCCGCTTCGGTGAAGGGGGATACGGCTGGCATCCAATCGAAACTCAACAAGGTGGTGCACCTCAACCGGGCCATCCCGGTGACGGCCCCAAGTGGGGGCCGTGCTGCAGCCCTGGGTCCGTCGTACTTCACTGCTGCCACCAGCACAGGCAGTTTGAGCGAGGCCTTCAGCGATGCAGCTCCCAGCTTCAACGGTGAACAGCGCACCGATGGCGTCAATGGCCTGCCGGTGATGGCCGGGGCCCGGGGCAGCGATGCCAACAGCGGTCGCCTCGTGACCCTGCTGGTCACCGGGATTGCCAAGAACGCCTACTCCCGCACCGCTGAAACCATCATCAGGGTGCCCTTCACCCGGATGAACGAGGCAATGCAACGGATCAACCGCCTGGGTGGCCGCATCATTGACGTGACAGTGAACTGACCTGCAGTTCAGGGGGCTGGGCCGGCAGGATCAATTCCAGCAAGGCCCCACCCCCTGGGCCATTGCTGGCTTGAATGCGGCCGCCGTGGGTCACGGCAATCTGTTGCACGATCGGAAGACCCAGGCCGCTGCCGGTGCGCTGGCTGCGCACCCGGGAAGGGTCTCCCCGGTAAAAGCGTTCAAACATGTGGTCGAGGTCGTCGTCACTCAGGCCAGGCCCCTGATCGCTCACCCGCACCTGGTGCCAGCCATTGCGCTGCTCGATCTCCACCTGGATTCGACCCCCATCGGGGCTGTACCGCAGGGCGTTGTCGAGCAGATTCAGCATGGCCCGGTGCAACCGCGAGCCATCGGCATGGATCAGGCCGGTCTGCGGATCGGTGGGTCGCTGCACCTCTAACGACACAGCGCGTTGATCCGCCAACGGCTTAATCCCCGCCCACACCTGGTCCACCAGGGCCCCCAAATCCACCTCGTGGGTCCGCGGCCCGAAACCGGGAAGGGTGTTCTCCAGCCGCGAGAGTTCGAGCAAATCGCCCACCAGCTCCTGGAGGCGGAGCAATTCCCGTTGCAGCCTCTCCACCAACCGGACATTCTGGTTGTTCACCTGGGCCGAGAGGCTGTCGCCCACCAGCAACAGCGCCGTGAGCGGGGTTTTGAGCTCATGGGCCACATCACTCACCCAGCGCTCCTGCTGCTCCAGCTGGGCTTCGAGGGACCGGCGGCTCTGGAGAAGCACCCCGATCCAGCCCTCGGTACCGGGAACCACAAGCACATCGAGATCTTCGTTGCCGCAACGCCAGGCCAGGCGCTGGGGTCGATCCTGGCGGCGGGCTACGGCAATGCTGCCGATGAGGTTGGGATCGCTGCAGAGATCCTCAAACGATCGCCCGACGAGCATGCGGCCCGTATTGAGATCCAGAATCCGCTCCGATTTCGGCGTGATGTGGCGCATGCGGCCGCCGCGATCGAGCAGGATCCACCCCGCCGGCGAGGCATCCATCCAACTGAGCAGCTGGCGCACGCTTGGCATCGGTTGGCGGCGGGCCCAGCGCTGGCTGAACTGTTTCCACCTTGGTGCCCCCAGCAACGCCAAGCCCCCACCCATGCCAAGACCAAGCAACCAAGACCCCCACTGGAGACTTACCTCCTTAGCCGCAACGGCGGTGGCGGCACTAGCCAAAGCGGTAGCCAAAGCCGCGAACGGTGAGCAAGTGGACCGGGCTCGAGGGATTCTCCTCCAACTTCTCGCGCAACCAACGGATGTGGACATCCACGGTCTTGCTGTCGCCGATGTAATCGATGCTCCACACATGCTCGAGCAACTTGTCGCGGCTCCACACCCGGCGGGGGTTTTGCATGAAGAGCTCGAGGAGCCGGTACTCCTTTGGCGAAAGGTTCACATCGAGGCCATCGCGGGTGACCCGGCACTCCTCTTGATAGAGGCAGATATTGGCGTGCTCCAGCACCTTCACCGGTGCCTGCTGGCTGGTGGTGCGCCTCAGGAGGGCCCGGCAGCGGGCCACCAGCTCCCGCATGCCAAAGGGTTTGACCAGGTAGTCGTCGGCCCCCACCTCCAGGCCAAGCACCCGGTCGGTTTCGCTATCGCGGGCGCTCACCACCAGGATGGGGGTTTGGTTGTTGCCCTGGCGCAATTGGCGGCAAACGTCCAAACCGCCCAGGCCAGGCAGCATCAGATCCAGCACCACCAGGGAAAAGCCCTCGCCCTCCGGGGCCCGCTGCAGAATTTGCAAGGCATCCCTGCCGTTGCCGCAGGCGACCACCGCAAAGCCCTCAAGCTCGAGGGCATCGCGCACCGTTTCGCGGATGGTTTCGTCGTCTTCGACGACCAGGAGCGAGGGTTGCATCGCCCCAGTTTGCCCTGGAATGGGCTGGCCCCAAAAGGTGGGTTCAGCGAGCACGTCGGGGCAGGTGGGCGATCACTAGGCGACGCTGGGCATCCATTTGCAACCAGCCTTCGTCCTTGAGGCTGCCAAGCACCCGGGTCACGGTGACGCGGGTGGTGCTCAAGGCACTGGCCAGCTCCTGGTGGGTGAGCTTGATATTGAGGCGCAGGCCCTGGTCGCAGGGCTGGCCGTAATCATTGGCGAGCAGCTCGAGAAAGCCGCGCACCCGATCTTCGATGCGGCGTAAACCCAAAAGGCCCAGCATGGCCTCGCTCTGGCGGTAGCGCACACCCATGCCCTGGAGCAGGGCCATGGCAAGGTGGGGGGAAGCGGCGATTTCATCGCAGGTGAGGCAGAGCAGGTCGCTCTCGCAGAGCGTTGTGGCCTCGTAGACCTCCACGTTGGACAGGGGATCGCCAAACGGTTCATTCGGACCGGCCAAACCCAACAGGAGCTCATCACCCTGCACTGAAATGGCGCTGAGCTTGACCATGCCGCGAACCACCAGCCAGACACTCTTTTTCAGCAACGGCACCCGGCTTCCTGCCGGCAGATGCACCAAACTGCGCTTCTCGTAGCTGGCCTCCAGCAGCTCAACAAAGCTGGGGGTAGGGCTTGACTCGCGAGCGGGCGTGAAGACCATCGCAGACCGGGCAATCGGTTGCCACCAACGCTATGGAGGGCTTTTGACCTGGCGGCAAAGGTGGGGTAGTGCTGGGTTTAAGAACTGGTTACGGTGTGGGCGGCGCTTGGCGCGACGTTGCTTTCTCGCCTAAAAAGCGCCCATGGCTTCCCAACAGCGTCCGCATAGCCCCGATCACGACCACAGCCATGATCCCGGCCACAGCCCTGGGGATCTGCATCCGGCTGTGGTGATCCAACGCCAACCCCATGAACGGCAACACGAGCACCGGGCCGGATCGGCGGCGGCCTTTCGCTGGAGCGTGATCCTCAACAGCGGACTCTCGGCCCTGCAGCTGGTGATTGGCTTTGGTTTTGGCTCCCTGGCCCTGATTGGCGATGCCATTCACAACCTGGGGGATGTGGCGGGCCTGCTGCTGGGCTGGGGCGCCGAACACCTCAGCGGCAAACCCGCCCAGGGGCGCTTCACCTACGGGTTTGGCCGCAGCACCCAGCTGGCCTCCCTGCTGAATGCCCTGTTGATCCTGATGGCGGCGGCGGTGCTGGTGGTGGAAGGCATCCAGCGGCTCTCTAATCCCGTGCCGATCACCAGCATCCCGGTGGCCTGGGCGGCGGCGGCGGGCATTGGGGTCAACCTGTTCTCCGCGAAATTGTTTGGCCACGACCACGGCCACGACCTCAACCGCAAGGCGGCGGTGGTGCACCTAATGACCGATGCCCTGGTTTCAGCCGCCGTCCTGGTGAGTGCGGTGGTGGTGGGGCTCACGGGCTGGAGCCAATTGGATGCCATCACGGCGATCGGCGTGGGCCTGGCCGTGGGCTACAGCGGTTGGGAAGTCCTGCAAGAGGCGCTGATGATTGCCCTCGATGCGGTGCCCAAAGGGATTGATTTGGCCGTGGTGGAAACCACCCTGATGCAGTTGCCTGGAGTGGTGGAGGTGCACCACCTGCATGTGTGGGGCATGAGCACCTCCCAAAACGCCCTCACCGCCCACATCAGCCGGCGGCTGGGCAGCGTCGACGACATGGCATTGCTGCACCAGGCCAAAGCGGATTTGGCCCGGCTGGGCATTGCCCACAGCACGATCCAGCTCGAACCCCACGATTAGGCCAGCGAAAAGCGGGCATAAAAAAAGGGCCCCGAATGGGGCCCCTGGAAACAATCAACCGATCACTGTCAACCGATCACTGGCTGATCTTGTTGACAGCGGCCTTGGCCTTGGCCTGGATGCCTTCGCTCAAGGGCACATAGCCGAGCTCATCGGCCTGGGCCTGGGCCTTATCGCTCAGCATGTAGTTGATCGTTTGCTTCAGAGCATCGGTTTTGGAACCGTTGCCCGTGCGGTACACCAACAGGTAGGTGAGGGTGGCGATGGGGTAGGCACCGCTGGCCGAAGGGTTGGGGTTGGAGCCGGCCAGGTCGGCATCAACGGTGATGCCGCTGAGGGCAGCCTGACCGCTCTTGAAGCTGGGCAGCACGAACTGGCCAGACTTGTTCTGAACCGCCGCCGCCTTGATGGCGCCCTTCACGTAGGACTGGTTGACGTAACCAATAGCGCCTGGGGTGGTTTGGATGACGCCGGCCACACCCTCGTTACCCTTGCCGCCAACGCCCACCTTCCAGTTCAGCGATTTGGCGGTGCCCAGGGTCCACTCCTTGGAGAAGGCCTGCATGGAGTCGGCGAAGGCGGCGGTGGTGCCGGAGCCGTCAGAGCGGTGCGCCACGGTGATCTTGCCGGCGGCGCAACCCAGGTCCTTCCAATCGCTGATGGAGCCCATGAAGACGGACACCACCTGCTTCTGGGTGAGCTTCAGGCTGCAGCCAGGCTTGTTGTAGCCGATGGCAATGGTGCCGCCCACGACGGGGATCTGCAGCACGCCGCGGGACACCTTGGCCTTGTCGCGGGCGGAGATGGGGTCATCGGATGCCGCGAAGCTCACGGTTTCATCCAGGAAAGCCTTGCGGCCAGCACCTGAACCCACGGACTGGTAGTTCACCTTGGGGCCGCCGGATTTGGCGAGCTGGGAGAACCAACGGGAATAAATGTTGTCGGGGAAGGTTGCTCCAGCGGCGTTCAGGCGCTCACGGGCTGAGGCGGCACCGCCGGCGGCCAACACGGCCAGGGCACCAACGGTCAGGGCCTTCTTGGCGAAGGTCATGGAAGAAGACTTTGAGGGTCAACTTAGTCGTAGCAAGCCAAGCACCCCAGGGTCGTTATGAAGCCATTAAGAGTCGCCTAAGGGTTTTCGCCCTGGCCCTGGGGCTTGCATCAAGCCGTGCCTCCGGGCCCTGGAGCCACAAAAAAGCCCCCCGTTTCCGGAGGGCTCGCAGGTGGGTGGTGTGTGAGGAAAAGGCTAGGAGGTAAAGCCTGGCCTGTCTTTACAAATGAACTGAAACGTACCTTCTAGAAAAGATGATCTTCGAGCTAGGCGCTGAAGATCAGAACTTGAAGGTGGTTTGGATCACGCCACCAAGGCCGTTGAAGGCATTGGTTGTTGTGGCACTCGCGGCGGAGTTGGCAATGTTGGTTCCGTAGAACAACGTGGGAGTGATCGTGATGTTGTCGGTTGCCTGGATGCGGTAGAACCACTCCACCAGCCAAGGGCTGGACTGGGCGCCCGTCACGGTTGAGTAGGAAGGCTGACCGACGGCGATACCGGCGGCATTGGTCTTGCGGAAAGCGTTATCCCACTGCAGACCGACCATCCAGGACTTGGAAGGACGGGCAACGGTGTTGTTGTTGAACGCCAGACCGTTCATGTTGGATACAAAATTGTATCCATAGCCACCGCTGATCGAGGGGAACCAACCGGTTTTGATCGGCTGCCAATAGGCGTTGAAGGCAATCGAATTGCTGTACTGGTTGTTCAAGAGGCGAACGGCGGCAAGACCGTTACCATCGCGAACGTTGGAACCTTGGGAACCATAACGGTAGCCAAAGGCGGCACCCCAGTTGTTCGCCTTGTAGCCCAACTGGGCCAGGGCGTTCAGGCCGGATTCGCTATTAAAGATGCCGGCTTGGCTATCACCACCTGCAATACCATTACGACCTGGGGCCGAGCAGGTGATCCCTGTGGGGCAAGGGCCAGCCACAACGTAGTTGGCATTGGCAACCCAACCACCCTTACCCTTGGGCACCGTCTGCACCCACTGCAGACCCACACCTTGGCCGGTGGCCTTGTTGTAGACACCGGAGGTGCCGATGGTGGTGAAGGCATCCAGGATGTCCGACTTGTAGGCAGTCGGCAGCCAGGCCATCTCGGTGTTTCTGACAAGCGCACCCAAGGTGAGCTTGACCGACTTATCCTTCGAGACGGGGAAGGTGTAGTACAGGCGGTCGACAATTGCTTGGTCGTTGTAACCCTCAGCCTTGTCAAGCTTGAAGGGCTGCCTGGAATCGCCGAAGGGGAATTCCGAGAAGTTGCCCGAACGCAGGCGGGTTCTCAGCAAATCCTGGCCGGTGAAGCTGGTATCGAAGTTGAGACGGAGATCGTAGTTAAAGGTGGTATTTCCGAAGCCCTTTCTCTTGTCACCATCCCGGTTGTAGCCAGGGATGCCACCCAGGATCATGCTGACTTCACCCCTCAGCTTGGTGGTGGTGGAGAACTGCTGGGCTTGGAGTTTGCCCACCTTGCTCTCGAGGCCGTCCACGCGGGCGGTGAGAATGGTGAGTTCCTTGTCGAACTCGTCCAGCAGTTTTTGCAGTTCGTCGGTCTTTTCGGTGACGCGATCGAGACAAGCGTTCAACAGGGCGGCCGCCTCATAGCGGGTCATGGCCTGGGCACCCTTGAACTTGCCGTTGGGGTAGCCGGCCACGCAGCCGTACTTCTCCACCAGGTTGCTCAGGGCTTGGTAGGCCCAGTCGGTGGGCTTCACGTCGGAAAACTGGTTGACGCTCGTCACCTGGTTGCGGGATTCCCACGCACGGAAGGTGTCGATGTCTTGCTGCTGCATGTAGTCGTTAACGGCAGCACGGCCATTAAGCGCAGCGATGTCTTGGGCAGATGCGGCCAGGGGCGCCACCAGGCTGGTGCCGGCCACAGCCAGCAGCAGCTTTTTAGAGAGAGTCATCGGGTCCTCACACCGATAGGGATGGCTTTACAAAGAAAGCCGTGCGGAACCTATCGACCAGCGCCCACTCCGCACCACCAACCAGAGCACCCGGCGAGGTATCCCAGGACACAAACCGCGCCTTGCATTTGCAGCGGTTATGCGGCAGATGTTCTGCCTAAGCAAGCCGGCCACCAGGTCAGTCGCTGGAGGCGGGCCTGATCTGCGAGCAGGGCTTTGAGCAGCGAGCGGCGCTGGCGGCTGGTGTTCAAGCTGCCGGCCTGGAGGCGCCACTGCTGCCAGAGCTCTTGGCGCTGCTGGTCCAGCAACACCTGCAATTGGGGCAGGGCCCGCTCCAAGCCCTGGGGGATCTGGCTATCAATGGCCCGGCGCAGAACCTCGCCATCGTTGAGCTCGCCGAGCACATCCTGGGCAGCCTTGAAGCGCCCAATCCAGCGGCGGGTGCCAGGGCCGGCCATCGGGCTGATGGTCTCCAATCCATAGCGGGCGCGCTTGATCGCGATGCGTAGGCCGTGGATCGCCTCGCCCTGGTCGCCGAGCTCAGCCACCAACCAGCCGGGATGCACAAACAACTCGCCGATCGCTGGCAATTGGAGCTCCCACACCCAGCCATCCAAAGGGGATTCCCCCCAGGCGCTGAACTGGGGATCCTTGAGCCATCCCTGCAATTGGGCCACCAAAGCCAGGTATGAACTGCTTTGCAGCGTGGCCACCACCGCCCCATGGGCCAGCTCCCGCTCCCGGCGCAACTGCTTGAACACGGGCTTGAGTTGCTTGGCCTCCGCCTGGGGGAGCTGGGGCAACAGACCCTGCTCAAGCCGCTGGCCCAGCACATCCAAATCCCGGGCCATCCCCAGGCGGCTCAGGGGCTTGGCCACGCGCTCTGCCGTCACCCCTTTGGGCAACACCAAAGCTGGGCCAAATTGCTCCAAGGTGGTGCGCAGCCGCCGCATCGAAACCCGCATCTGGTGCAGCGGTTCGGGATCACGGTTCTCGAGCACCGGCCCATGCCAGTGCACCAATGCTTTGGTCTGTTGACGCAGCAGCCCAGTCCCATGCTCACCCAACCTGGGCATGGCCAACGATCCTGATTCACCCGCCAAATCTGAAGGGAGCTGGGCGTTGTGGCGGTTAAGAGCTGGCCCTAGGGGGCAGCACCACAACGGTTTGCAACATGGCTAGCGGGGCGTTGTCCAATCCTGGAACCAGCCCCTGCGCCAGAGCCAGTACCCCTGGGCCAGCGCAATCACGGCCATCAACAGCAGGGCGTAGAGATAGCCAAAGTGCCATTGCAGCTCTGGCATGTTGACGAAGTTCATGCCATAGACGCCGCCGATGAAGGTGAGGGGCGCAAAGATGCTGGTCATGATGGTGAGGGTTTTCATCACCTGGTTCATGCGGTTGCCGATGCTGGCGGCATAGGACTGGGTGATCCCATCACATTGGTGGCGCAGCAACTCGCAGTTTTCAAACAACATCTCCACCAGTTCGCCCATATCCCGAAATCCCACCATCGCTTCTGGCCCCAAAAGGGGTTGGCGCTCCCGGAGCAACACCTTGAGCTGGTGCCGCAGGGGCCAAACCATGGAACGGATCGTGCGCAGGTTGGAGCGATGGACAAAGGCCCGCGACAACAACTTGGGCTTGGGATCGCGCAGGGCTGCCTCTTCCAGGCTGTCGAGTCGGTTGGAGATTTGCTCCAGCATGGGGAACAAACCATCCAGCAATTCATCAATGAGGAAATGGAGGATGTCGTCGAGATCCTGATGCTCAGGGGCCGCAAAGCGGGAATACAGCCAGGAGGTGAGCTCGGGGAAGGATTCGCCAATCGACACCTCTTCAAAACTGATTAATAAATTGGGAAGCAGCAACAAGCCCACCTGGGAGCTCACCAAGTGGGAGGGATCATGGGCAAAACTCAACCGGTGCAGCACCACCAGCAGGGCATCCCCAAAGCAATTCACCCTGGGGCGCTGGGGACTCTCCAGCAGGGGAGGCAGCAGGGTCTCGGGCACATCCAATACCGCCAGGTAGCGGCCAATCCGTTGGGAATCCGACAGACCCGAGATTCGCAACCAAATCGGCAGGCCCTGCTGGCGTAAGCACTGCAGATCTTCGGGTTGGTCAAGGACAACCTGCCTGGGGCCATCGGGCTCAAGCAGCACCGCTGAAAAACGACTGGACGGTCGGCCGCCACACACGTAGAGCTGGGTGGGGAGATTGGCTGGCCGCTCCTCTAGCCGCTGGGAACTCAGAGCACCAGGCGTGGGGCGGAGCACAGCGGCGCATCGGGGGTCAAGTGGTCGATCACCCGGGCCCCACCAATGAAGGCGCCCTGAATGAACAGGCAAAGCATCACCTGGGGAAGCCAATCTTCCAGGATTTGGGCCACGGCGTGATCCATCCAAAGGACCTACCAACGATGCTGGGGCAGGGCAGTCCTAAAGCGAGGTGCCGCAGACCACACACCGATGTGGTGAAGATGGCAGCGCCTTGAACGCAGCTTTGCTCGAGCCGTCTAAAATCTCGAAATGAGGCTTTGATGGTTTGACTTTTAAAGATAGTGAATCTGACGGGCATGGGCTGGACAACGAACAGGAGGGTGTTCGCTCCCCCCTAGAAGCCCATTCCAGCTATCGGGGCGACGATTGGACCCCCACCAGCCTGGTCTTCCACCAAAACCTCGAATCGTTCGCCGAACGGGTGGGGCTGATCGTGGCCCTGCAAAGCAACGGCAAGCTCAGCCAGGAGCAGGCCTACGACCAAATCCGGAAAATCTGGAAAAAGCTCAGTGCAAGCAAAAAAGACTTACTGAAATAACCGGCCTGTATCGCCACCTACACGGCCGGGTGTTCCCCATGGTCGACCCAGCCGATCCACGCCCTTTAAAAAGAAGCAGGGCCTTAATGATCGTGCGGAATGGCCAGTCTGCAGTGGCAACACCACGGGCCCATAGCCATTGACCAGTTAGCCCTAACGGCGAAGCTCGAAGCAATCGGCTTTGAGCTGGCATCGTCGGATGTGGACTCGGGATTTATGTTCGCCCTTGCCAACCCCCGTAAAAAATATGCACGGGAATCACTCAGCGTGCTGATCGCCTGGAGCCCCAAGCGGCTGGATGGGTTTCTCGTTGAAGTGAGAAGCAAGGAGCCCCATAAAACCACCAAACGATCCCAAGCCGATCTGCTTAGTGAAATCCTCAAAAAAGACTTGCCTAGCGTCTTTAGCCGTCGGCGAGGGGCCCCTACGGGCCCCTTGGATCTTGGCAATCGCCACCGGTTGAAGCAGACCCTGACTTAACCAGCAGGACTGGACACCAGGCTGGGATCGCGCTGCACGTCGGCGATGGCCGAGGGCGTTTCCCGCCGGAAGCTGGTGAGCTTGTGGTTGCCGGCCGAGAGTTCATCTGCGAGCACTTGGCAGGCCATCTCCGGCATGGTGTGGTCCCCGCAGGTGAACACATCC
>CALRWB020000024.1:0-19424 GCA_943371815.1 Chitinophaga pinensis
CTGCAGTGGCGACCTCATAGCCGACCATTCTCAACCGAGTTTCCAGGATGTTGCATACATTTGGCTCGTCGTCGACTATCAGGATCTTTGCCTTTGACTTCGGTTCAACAACAAGCAAAGAGTGACCAATAGCAATGAAAGCTGGAGCATTAAAGGCCCCGAGGGGTAAGGGCGTGGATCCTCTTAAGATATCTTATTGAAACCGTCGACTTTGTTCTGCTGACGGGTGCACCCGCTGGAGCAATGATCTGCCCAAGGCGGGATTGGTTCCCAAAGTGGCTTAAACCTAAAGAAACCTGCTCTTTTCGACCTGGCGCATTGCCTGTCTTAGAGCACGGTTCGACTATGTCGTTACTCCATAGAATCCACAGTCACGACACGCTGCTTGCAATTAGTCCATGGGTGGTTCCGGTTCCTCTCCAGAAAGCCATCCCCTGCATCGCCTAGAGGCCGAGATGGGCGCTGCCCCACGCCCGAGCCTGAAAACCAGCGTGGTGTTTCTGCCCCGGGATCCCCAATGGGCGTTTGTGCACTGGGAGATCAGTGCTGAGGATCGTCAAAGCGCCCTTGAAGCGAAAGCAGAGCAGCTGGTGCTGCGGGTGTGGGATGTCACCGGGTTGCCAGCCGGGTCGGTGCACCTGCACACCCTGCAGGAATTGTTGGTGAATGCCCTGGCGCGGGAATGGTTTGTTCCCGTGCCCATGAGTGATCGCGACTATCAAGTGGAGCTTGGCTACCGCATGGCTGGCGGTGGCTGGCTATCGATGGCTGTCTCGGCGCCTGCACGCATGCCAGCGACTGGACCAAGCAGGGAGATCGACGATCATTTCGTTCCCTTTGTGCTGGACCCGCCCGCAAGCCAAAACGCTGAGACCCTGCCCGTCACGCCTCCCCCGGCGCTGGCGGCGGGTTTGCATGAGCGTCTCTATCTCCAGGCCAGCGGTGGTCGCCAGGTATTAGGGCGGGGATCCGAGGCCTTCCATGACCTCCACGCAGACCAGGCTTCCGCGGCTGGCAACCAGAGTTCTGGGGTCGGCCTTTGGGCGAGTGGCCGCAACGACTCCGGGGCTGGCTTGCTGGCCCGCCAACGCAGCTTCTGGCTGGTGGCCGATGCCGAGTTGATTGTCTATGGGGCTACCGATCCCTCGGCAACGTTGCGGATTGGCGAGGAGATCGTGTCCTTGGCCGCCGATGGCACCTTCCGGTTGCAGGTGCCCTTCCGCGATGGTCAGCAGGTGTATCCGATCACGGCCGTTGCCGCCGACGGCGAGCAACGCCGCTCCATCACCCTGGAGTTTGCCCGCAGCACCCCCGATGCAGCGGTCAACAGCCAGGATGACGCCGTGGCCGAGTGGTTTTGAGGCGCTAACGCTTAATCAAATCCCAGGAGGTCAAAGATCTCGCGATCCTTGAGGGATTCGGCTTCCAGGGGCTCCACGTTGTCCAACATGCACTGGGCCAGGTTGAGGTATTCCTGCTGAACAGCCCTCCCGCCGGCAGCAGCGCAACCAGGGTTGATTCACCTCCCAGCCCCGCCCTCGTTGGTGGACTTCGAGGCTCCCAGCCAGCTGCCTCACGGCACGGCGGGAAGGGCAGGGGTTCTCTCCTGCCCTAATCATTTGCGGCAAGACGTGAGTGCTTAGGCCACTAGATGCCTGCTGCTGCAGAAGCCACCGGATCAAGCGCATCGAGTAGAGCCTGCAGTTCCACCTGGGGCTCCAGCTTGAGCAGCACGATCACTTCGGGACCAGGGGCTTCCTTGGTTTGTTCAGGCCTGAACAAAAGGAGTGCGCACGGCCCATCTGCCCCAAAAAAGGAGGCACAATCAAGCGTCGATTGAGCACAGAAGGTTGGACCGCCTGGAAGCACTGCTCTCGGGGATGCCGGGTGATCGGGAGCTACGGCTTCTGCTTGAGCAGCTCGATCCAGGTCCCGGTGGAACTGTCACCTGGCTGGATCCACGCAATACCGCGATAACCGTGCTCCCCACATCGCACGCGCTGCCTGTCCAGGTCCTGCTGGAACTAAGGGGACGCCGTCAGCTTGGTGTTTTGGTCACCAGCCGGGAGGGGATGGGCCGTGGTGCTCCCCTCAGCCATGGCGTCCTGGAGCAGGTTCTTGGGCAGTTGCAAGCGCTGATACCCACCAGTGAGCTCCAGTTCCGCTCCGACCGCGATGGCCCCATCAGTCGCGTCGCCCTAACCCACTGAGCCCGGCAACGGGGAGAAGGCAAACGGCCTAGATGTCCTCGTCCCAGAGGCCCATGCGTTCCAGCCTGGCCTCTGATTGCTCGGTGGTCCAGCCGTGGTCGCTTTCGAGCAGGTCGGCAATGCCGACCATCACATCAAAGGCGGTGTCGTCGTAGCCGCTCTGGGAAAGGGCGCTGCCTTTGAGCAGGGCATCGCCCAGGTGGAGGAGATCAAGTTCCGTGAGCCAGTCGCCCTGCTCAAAGGCAGCAAGGGCATGGAGCTCCCGGCATGGAAGCAGGTAAGTGGTCGAGTAGGGCTGCTGTTGCTGGAACAGGGAACTAATCAGGGCGAGGGATCGGTGAAAGACGGGGAACAAGGCAAACGGTGTATGGCCCTAAAGGGTTCCGACCTGCTTGCTCAGCGCTGGGACCTGCGACCCGACAGGGGGATGCCAAGCCCCACCCCTCGCCAAACACGAGCATTCCTGCTAGTACAGAAGTACTTCCGCAAGGCATCGGCTATGGCCCCGTCCCGCGTTCCATCCCGTGCCTTAAGCGGTGATCCGGCCACCAGCGAGATCCCCATCGACGCTTGGCCCTACCTCGATGAGGAGGTCCTGAAATCCAGCCGTAGCCGCAAGGTGTGCATGACCTGCCATTGGTTTCGTCACCACGCTGGCGTCAACTGCATTCCCCTGCTCACCTGCCAGTTGCACGAGGGGCTGATCATCCACGGCGATCACCTCACCCACCGCTGCCCCCGCTGGACCCAGGATCTGGCGGCCCAAAGGGGCTGGGCGCCGGAGGCAGCCTGAGCCTTATTGGAAAACTCCCCAGCTTTTAGTGAGAACGAATTTTCTCGATTCACTTGAAACCTGTACCAAAAAACTTGCAAGATTTTCCGACCGCCAATGCAGGGAGGCCGATTTGCTACGGCGGGGTGGGGGCTCTCTCGGGGGCTGGTGCTGCCTCCAGTATTGCGGCTACTAGGCTTGTAATCCGCTTCCGGACAGCGATCCAAGGGTCTTGGCCTTGCCTAAAGGTCTTGTCTGATCTATAGTTGTTCAGAGCAATTTGCGCTCCCTAAGGATTTCCCCTAATTGGGATTGAAATTCATTGCAGCCGCATACTTCTCCAATCCTGTCATCCCGATTTTGAGAGGTTCCCCCTCTCCCGATTAATCCAGTTCTGCCCCTGGGTAGCCCCTGGGGGTCACCATGCGGCCGTCCTGGGTGCGGCTGGTGCTGTTGCCCACCAGCACCAGGGTGAGCATGTCCACCTGTTCGATCGGCAGATCGCCGAGGGTGTGCAGACTCACCTGCTCTTCAGGGCGGCCAAGTTGGCGGGCTAGGGCCACCGGGGTTGTCCCGGGGCGCCCGGCGAGCAGCAACGCCTGGGCCCTGGCCAATTGCCAATCCCGGCCCTTGGAGCGCGGGTTGTAGAGCGCCACCACAAAATCCCCCGCAGCTGCTGCTTGCAGGCGCTTTTCGATCACGTCCCACGGGGTCAGGCGATCGCTGAGGCTGATCGTGCAGAAGTCGTGCATGAGGGGCGCACCGGCTTTGGCGGCGGCGAGCTGCAGGGCCGAGATGCCTGGGTGCACTTCAAAACTGGGTCGTTGACCTGGGCGTTGGCTGAGCCACAACTCCAGGGCCAGGCCGGCCATGGCGTAAATCCCGCTGTCGCCCGAGGACACCAACGCCACAGTCAGCCCCTGGTTGGCCAAGCCCAAGGCCTGGGCGCAGCGGGCCCGCTCTTCGGTGAGGCGGCCATCGCAGCGCAATTGGTCGGGCCGGCGGAGGGGTTCGAGCAAATCCAAATAGAGGCCATAGCCCACCCAAACGGTGGCCTCAGCCAGGGCGCGGCGGGCATCGGGGGTGAGCAGATCGAGGCGACCGGGCCCACTTCCCACCAGATGCAATTGGCCGGCCTGGGGTGCCCATTGTTCGGCGCAGGTGGCCATGGCCAAGGTGGCAGCCCCCTGTTCGCCGCCCTGGGCACGGGCGATGGTTTTGTTCAATAGCAAGCGGGATCCGGGACCGGCGGCGACCAGGGCCGCTGCCTCCGCCACACTCGCCGTGCCCATCTCTGCCGCCACCGCATCGGAAGGGTTTGGAACGGCGGTGGCATTCAGGGTTGCTGCCGGTAGCCACTGCTGGGCCCAGCCCCGTTCCTGGGCAAGGGAGAGGAACGCGTGTTCATCAGCTTTGCGATCAATGCTCGCCATCCCTGCGATGGCCTCAGGGGCCAGGCCCAGACGATCCAATTCCTGATCCACCAACCTGGCAATGAGCTCCTGGCTGGTGCCCCGCTCACAGCCCAGGCCCAGCCAGAGGCTCGGGGGATGCCAGCGGCAACCAGCTCCCCGGGTGATGCCAATGGTGAGGTCGGCGCCATTGGTTGGGTCTGCACCACTGGTTAGATCGGTGCTTTGGCCCTCGAGGCTAGTGACCAAGCCCGAGGCGGCTGCGGCGTCCAGGCTCCTCCAAAGCACGGAGCCGTTGGTCTGGTTGATGCGTATGGGCGTGGTCTCCGGAAGTAAGCCTTGACCTCGTGCTGTTTGGGTTGCTGCGGCTTCCTGCATGAGAGCGGTCCAGTCGCCGTTCGAGCTGCGCCGCCAGCCCCAGCTTTTGCCGAAGACATCCAGGGCGAGCCTGCCCTGGCTGCCACTGCTTCCGGTGGGGACAGCCTGGCCCCCGAGCAGGGCGGCCACCCGTTGGCTTAAGGCTTCAGCCCCTGCGGCGTGGCCCCCGAGCAGCGGGATGGCAAAGGCCCCATGGGGATCCACCACCACCACGGCCGGGTCGTGGTTTTTGCCTTGCAGGAGCGGAGCAATCAGCCGGGTCACCAGGCCGCAGGCCCCCACTACGACAAAACCTTGGGCGCTGCCCCATTGGGACGCCAGCAGGTCGCTGGCTGAGGGATCTGAACCGCTGTCAACCGAGTGGTGAATCAGCCCTGCTTGGCGCAGGACTTCCAGCAGGCCATTGCCCTGGGGGCTAAAGGACAGCCCCCAAATCGTGGAGTGGTCACTCACGAGGTCAACCGCTCCCGAAGTCCGGCCAGGGGGCCCTTGTTTTTTGGCTTGATGAGGGAGCCGTCGTCGTGCACCTGATCCCGAGCCGGACCCACCACGCTGGTGCTTGGCGTAAGGCGATCCGGGTTTGTGATGGGGGCAGGGAACAGGGCGTCTTGGACCCCAGAGGCCCCGGGGTCCGAGGGATCACCCGGATTGGCTAGGTCTTCAGGCTTCGGAAAGTCTTCGGGATGGGTCGGTACCGGCTCGCCCGCTGGCTGCTCACTCTGTTCTTCCCAGGGCGCGGGCTGATCAGCACCTTCGCCGTCGTCCTTGGTGTCTAAATCGCGGCTCGACTCGCTATCTGAGTTGGTGTCTGATGACTGAAGTGCCAGGCCTGGATTGTCTTCCAGCAGGGTTTGGTCGCTGGTTAAGACTGGGCTTTCTCCTTGGTTTTTCGCAGGTTCGGGATCTGCAGCTTTGGTCTCGGCAGGCTGGGGAATTCCTGGTTGGGGCTCGGTGGCTTGAGGCTCTGTGACTTCAACAGCCGCTTGGGGCTTGGACTCAGCTTGGGGTTCTGGTTGGGGCTCGGGTTCGGGTTTGGTTGTTGGTTGGGGTGCTTGTTCAGGGAGTGCAGTCGGAGTCGCAACAGTTTTCGGCTTGCTTGGACGAGGCTGGGCTGGCGTGGGGGTTTGGCCCACCAGGCTGGCCAGTTCCTCGGCGCTGAGGCGGCCCTGCTGCCAGCGAGGAGTGGGCGCCGATGGCTTGAGCACCAGCTCGGAAACAAGACTGTTGTAAGGAGGGTTAAGGGGTTTGCCCCGCCCATCGAGAAGCTCGAGTTGGAGGCTATTGCTTCCGTTCGTCCAGCCCTTGAGCCAGATCGGCACGTTTTGATCGGTGATGAAGCTGTCTCCATTCACGCTGACCCTCAGCCTCCAGCTGCCGTCGTTGTCGCGTAGGTGCTGCAGGGGGGCATCCAAGAGCAGCCAATCCAGCAGCACGGGCTCGCTGCTCACCACCCCGAGGGGGCTCACGGGCAGGAGCTGGGGACTGCCAGGTTTTGGCACGGTGAGGGGGTTGGCTGCGACCCGGTCGACCCGGATTTGGCTTGCCGCCCCCGAATTTTTTGCGGCTTCACCCCAGGGCTTGGCGGCGTAGGCCGTAATCCGATGGCTTCCTGGCGTTAGGGCCCCTAGGGAGAGCTGGAGGGAATCGCCCTGCGGCGAAGAACGGTGCTCGGTGAGGCGGATTGGTTCCTGGTCGTCGATCTGAACCACCACATGGGGACCCAGCCCAAGGGAACCTCCGTCTGTTATGGGCCAGTCTTGAGCCAGCAGCTTCAGCGTCCAGTTGCCATTGGGCACGTTGGTGCCGTCGGCGGGAGCAAGGATCGTGATGCGGGGCTGGCGATCGGCCAAAGCTGCTTGGATCTGTTGGACGGCCAGGGGCGGGGGCAGCTCCTGCAGATGGCCATCGGGGGCGCTTGGCTTGATCAGGGGTCTGAGTTTCTCCAGGGGGCCTAGGCCTTCTGACTGGCTTGCTGCTTGGACCGAAGGGCAGAAGGGCAGCGCCAGGGCCAGGCCAATCGCCAGGCCAATGGCTATGGCTCGGCCAAAGGCCATGCCTCGGCCACAGGTCTGGGCTAAGCCAAAGACACAAGCCCTGTCCCAAAAGGTCCGCAAGCGGTTCTGCCAAAGAGCAACCCAGCACTCGTGCCAAGCGCCGTCCCCTAGGCGGCGCCAAGGAGGATCCAATGGACGCTCCCCAGGACCCTGGGCTGCAGTTGGATCGGTTGCGCGATCTGCCCTCAAGTTGTCTTCACTCTGCTGGGATCAGACCCCATTGTGCTGGCCTTTGCCGCCCCAGGAATTGCTTTTAAAAGGGATTTAAAAATTGTGCGACTTGATTATATTTTTGCAGGGCTAAATGCGACTCTGCTCGTAATTCTTTGCCCCTGGCAGAGCCCAGTGGTGGCCAGGGAAGCGCCGGGATTGAACCTTTGTAACTGAGACCCTAACTAGCTCGGAAGTGGAGCTTATAGTCCAAACAGCGGTCCCCTATCTGGGGCCCAAAGCCCTAGCTGTGGCAATCGTTTTCACGTTTTTCGTGAAGCGTTTTCCTGGCTGGAGCCCATGGCTTGTTTGGTGGTTTCGACTGCCTGCGGCCATGGGGCCCACGGTGAGTTCCCCATCGCTTCGCGCGGTGGGCCCCGCCGACAGGGGTGGACCCCCACCTCGACCCCGTCCCTCGAGGAACGTCTCGATGACCATTAGCCCACCAGAGCGTGGGGAAAAGGCGAAGGCCATGGTCGACCGGGTGAACAACCCGGCCACCTTCGAACTGTTCGGCAAGCCCGGCCATTTCGATCGCAGCCTCGCCAAAGGTCCCAAAACCACCACCTGGGTTTGGAACCTCCACGCCAACGCTCACGATTTCGATAGTCACACGAGTGACCTCGAAGAGGTCTCTCGCAAGATCTTCTCGGCTCACTTCGGCCATTTGGCCGTCATTTTCATCTGGCTCAGCGGCGCCTTCTTCCATGGAGCCCGCTTCTCCAACTTCACTGGTTGGTTGGCCGATCCCCTGCACGTCAAGCCTTCCGCGCAGGTTGTCTGGCCAATTTTCGGCCAGGAAATCCTTAATGGCGATATGGGTGCCGGCTTCCACGGCATTCAGATCACCTCCGGCCTTTTCCATGTCTGGAGGGCCTGGGGCATCACCAATGAAACGCAGTTGATGGCCTTGGCCATTGGTGCTTTGGTGATGGCTGGATTGATGCTCAACGCGGGCGTCTTCCACTACCACAAGGCAGCTCCAAAGCTCGAGTGGTTCCAGAACGTTGAGTCGATGCTCAACCACCATCTGGCCGGCCTACTCGGACTGGGTTCCCTGTCCTGGACAGGTCACCTGCTGCATGTGTCCCTGCCCACCAACGCGCTGATGGACGCCATCGACGCCGGCCATCCGCTGGTGCTCAATGGCAAAACCATCGCCACCTACGCGGACATCCCCCTTCCCCACGAGTTCCTGAATCAGGACCTGATTGCCCAGATTTTCCCCGGTTTCGGGGCGGGTATTTCAGCCTTCTTCACGGGCAACTGGGCCGCTTACAGCGATTTCCTCACCTTTAAAGGTGGCCTGAATCCTGTAACTGGCAGCCTTTGGATGACCGACATCGCCCATCATCACCTGGCGATCGCGGTGTTGTTCATCGTGGCCGGTCACATGTACCGGACCAACTGGGGCATCGGTCACAGCATCAAGGAAATCCTTGAGGGTCAAAAGGGCGATCCCCTCCTCTTTCCTGCGACCAAAGGTCATGACGGACTCTTCGAGTTCATGACCACCTCCTGGCACGCCCAACTGGCTGTGAACCTGGCGATGCTCGGTTCCCTGAGCATCATCGTGGCCCAGCACATGTACGCGATGCCCCCCTATCCCTACATCGGGATTGATTACCCAACCCAGCTGTCGATCTTCACCCATCACATGTGGATCGGCGGTTTCCTGGTTGTTGGTGCAGGTGCCCACGCCGCCATCGCGATGATTCGCGATTACGACCCCGCCAAGCATGTCGATAACGTGCTGGACCGGGTTCTCAAGGCTCGCGATGCCCTGATCAGCCACCTGAACTGGGTTTGCATTTGGCTGGGCTTCCACAGCTTCGGCCTCTATATCCACAACGACACCATGCGTGCCCTGGGTCGTCCCCAGGACATGTTCAGTGACTCGGCCATTGCCCTGAAGCCCGTCTTCGCGCAATGGATCCAAGGCCTCCACGCCGCCGCCGCCGGTAGCACTGCACCCAACGCCCTTGCGGGTGTGAGCGAAGTGTTCAACGGCACCGTTGTGGCTGTGGGCGGCAAGGTCGCTGCCGGTCCGATCCCCTTGGGAACGGCCGACTTCATGGTTCACCACATCCACGCCTTCACGATCCACGTCACCGTGCTGATCCTGCTGAAGGGTGTGTTGTATGCGCGTAGCTCCCGCCTCGTTCCCGACAAGGCGAACCTGGGCTTCCGCTTCCCCTGCGACGGCCCCGGCCGTGGCGGTACCTGTCAGGTGTCGGCTTGGGACCACGTGTTCCTGGGCCTGTTCTGGATGTACAACTCCCTCTCGATCGTCATTTTCCACTTCTCCTGGAAGATGCAGAGCGATGTGTGGGGAACCGTCAACGCTGACGGCAGTGTCCAGCACATCACCAATGGCAACTTTGCCCAAAGCGCTATCACCATCAACGGTTGGTTGCGTGACTTCCTGTGGGCCCAGGCCGCACAAGTGATCAACAGCTACGGCTCGAGCTCCAGTGCCTATGGCCTGATGTTCCTGGGAGCTCACTTCATCTGGGCCTTCAGCCTGATGTTCCTCTTCAGTGGCCGCGGCTACTGGCAGGAGCTGATTGAGTCCATCGTCTGGGCTCATAACAAGCTGCGGGTTGCTCCGGCTATCCAGCCACGGGCGCTCTCCATCACCCAGGGTCGTGCCGTCGGTGTCGCCCACTATTTGTTGGGCGGTATCGCGACCACCTGGGCTTTCTTCCTGGCCCGCATCGTCGCGGTCGGCTGACCTTTACTGACCTCTCCCAATGGCAACGAAATTTCCTTCGTTCAGCCAGGGTCTGGCACAGGACCCGACAACCCGCCGGATTTGGTACGGCATTGCCACGGCTCACGACTTCGAGAGCCACGACGGCATGACCGAGGAGCGGCTTTACCAAAAGCTGTTCTCTACCCACTTCGGTCACCTGGCCATCATTGGCCTCTGGGTTTCGGGCAACCTGTTCCATATCGCCTGGCAGGGCAACTTTGAGCAGTGGGTCGCCGATCCTCTGCATGTCCGTCCCATCGCTCACGCGATCTGGGATCCCCACTTCGGTGAAGGCGCGATTGCCGCCTTCACCCAAGCGGGTGCTTCGTCTCCGGTGAACATTGCTTATTCCGGTTTGTACCACTGGTGGTACACGATCGGTATGACCACCAACGCTGAGCTTTATCAGGGTTCCATCTTCATGATGATCCTGTCGGCTTGGGCCCTGTTCGCTGGCTGGCTCCACCTTCAGCCCAAGTTCCGGCCTTCCCTGGCTTGGTTCAAGAACGCTGAATCCCGTCTGAACCACCACCTGGCTGTTCTGTTCGGTTTCAGTTCGATTGCCTGGGCTGGCCACCTCGTTCACGTGGCGATTCCTGAGGCCCGTGGTCAGCACGTCGGTTGGGATAACTTCCTCTCCGTTCTGCCCCACCCCGCAGGTCTGGCTCCCTTCTTCACCGGTAATTGGGGGGTTTACTCAGCTAACCCTGATACCGCCTACCAAATCTTTGGTACCGCTGAAGGTTCCGGCACCGCGATCCTTACCTTCCTGGGTGGTTTCCACCCCCAAACGGAAGCTCTTTGGTTGACCGACATTGCCCATCACCACCTGGCGATTGGCTGTCTGTTTGTGATTGCTGGCCACATGTACCGGACCAACTTCGGTATTGGCCATTCGATCCGCGAGATCCTCGAGGCCCACAACCCACCCCAGGGAACCCCTTTCGGCGGCGCTCTCGGTGCTGGTCACAAGGGTCTGTACGACACCATCAACAACTCCCTCCACTTCCAATTGGGTCTGGCCCTGGCCTCCCTTGGTGTGGTGACGAGCCTGGTGGCGCAGCACATGTATGCGATGCCGTCCTATGCGTTTATCGCAAAGGACTACACGACCCAAGCTGCCCTCTATACCCACCACCAGTACATCGCCATCTTCTTGATGTGCGGTGCCTTCGCCCACGGTGCGATCTTCTTCATCCGCGATTACGACCCTGAAGCCAACAAGAACAATGTTCTTGGCCGGATGCTCGAGCACAAGGAAGCGATCATCAGCCACCTGAGCTGGGTCTCCCTGTTCCTCGGTTTCCACACGCTGGGTCTCTACGTCCACAACGATGTGGTGGTTGCTTTCGGTACCCCCGAGAAGCAAATCCTGGTTGAGCCTGTCTTTGCCCAATTCGTTCAAGCCGCTAGCGGCAAGGCGATGTACGGCATGGATGTGCTCCTCTCCAACGCTGGAAGCGTTGCCAGCACCTCTGGTGCGGCTTATCTCCCCGGTTGGATGGGCGCCATTAACGGTGGCAGCGATCTGTTCCTGCCGATTGGTCCTGGCGACTTCCTTGTGCACCACGCCATTGCGCTGGGTCTGCACACCACCACCCTGATCCTGGTGAAGGGCGCCCTGGATGCCCGGGGTTCCAAGCTGATGCCCGATAAAAAGGACTTCGGTTACTCCTTCCCCTGCGACGGCCCCGGCCGTGGCGGCACCTGCGACATCTCGGCTTGGGACTCTTTCTATCTGTCAGTCTTCTGGGCTTTGAATACCGTCGGTTGGGTCACCTTCTACTGGCACTGGAAGCACCTCGCCATCTGGCAGGGCAACGTTGCCCAGTTCAACGAATCCAGCACCTATCTGATGGGCTGGTTCCGCGACTACCTCTGGCTGAATAGCTCCCAGCTGATCAACGGTTACAACCCGTTCGGCTCGAACAACCTGGCCGTCTGGTCCTGGATGTTCCTGTTTGGTCACCTGGTTTGGGCTACCGGCTTCATGTTCCTGATCTCCTGGCGCGGTTATTGGCAGGAACTGATTGAAACCATTGTCTGGGCGCATCAGCGCACACCGCTCGCCAACTTGGTTGGCTGGCGCGATAAGCCAGTGGCTCTCTCAATCGTTCAGGCCCGGGTTGTGGGTCTTGCCCACTTCACGATTGGCTACATCCTCACGTATGCAGCCTTCTTGATCGCTTCAACCTCAGGCAAGTTCGGTTAGATCATTTGATCCAATCGCTTGTCTCCCCTTGAGGGACGCTTCCAAACCCCGGCCTTGGCCGGGGTTTTTTTTGGCATCCATCCTTAGGGCTGGGGCCCTGGGAAGTTGGCTTGCACGTAACCCCAGGCTTCGCAGCGCAGTTCGCTGCCATCGGTTTGGCCCCTTTCGCTGCGCAGGCAATTCACCGTGGCTTGATGGCCGGCCACCATGCCAGCGGTATGGGCCTGCTGTTGGAGTTGTTTGAGGGCCTGGGTTGCCACTCTCTGCTCCAATTGCTGCTGGCTGGCCTGCTCAGCTGCCTTGCGGGCTGCTTGCTCCTGGGCAGATCGGTTTGCCCCTGGGAGGCTGCAGCTGGTGAGCAGTAACGGTGTCAAAACCCACAACCACTGTTTGCCTTTCATGGTGCTGGGACCTGCATGGGGAGCTAACCCCATTGTTGACCTGTTTTGGCCAGTGCAATCCAGCCATTAAAAAAGCCCCGCATTTGCGGGGCTTTGGAGAACGAAATTGTTGGTTGTCCAGCGATCTCCCGTTGAATAGGGATGGCAATCAGCGATAGCTATCAGCCAACGCTCCAGACACCGCCGGCGATGTTCGCAAGCGGGGCCACCACTGAGGTGCCAACCAGGAACCAGGCGAAGGCGGCACCGCCGCAACCACCGAGCCAGAAGCCGCTGGCGAATTCAGCCCAGCCAGCCTTGGTGAACAGGTCAGCAGGAGGGTTGTCGACCGTGGCGTCAGTGGGTTGCACGTTCGGTCCGTTGCCCGCGGTTCCGTAGATCGAGAGGCAAACGGTCAGGATTGAAACCAGACCGATGGTGGACAGCAACCCTGCCGTGCTTGCGTACTCGGTGAGGCGCAGGGGTCCGCAGATGGCGAAGGGGCCATAGAGGAAGAAGCCATGGGCCATTCCCACTTCCAACCCGCGACGGTTGGGGGAGAGGGACGGGCGGTAGGCGGGCAGCGCGTTGATGAACGCCTTGGTGAAATAGCTGCTGTTAACAGGGGTGGCCAAATTGCCGACGCAGGGGTCGGCCACGGGGGTGACGGTCATGGTTTGCTCTCAGTTACGGGCTTCGATCACGTTGAACAGCAGGGCCATGGCCACAGCTGGCGCGAGGATTCCCACAAGGGGTACGAACACCGAGGGCAACCAGGCAGCTGCGAATTCTCCAGTCATGGCACAGGCCAATAACAACCGCCGGTACTGTAAGGAGCCTTCCCAAGGCCATCCTCTTGGCTCCCTGGGGGCGACATAAAAGTTCAATCCATGAACACCCAATCCGTTGGCGCCCTAGCTGCCTTTTTGGCTGTCCTGATCTGGGTTGGGAGCCGTCGTAAGCCCACCCCCTTTGCCAGCCTGGATGCCTCGGCGGTGGCTGCCCTCAATCGGGCCCAGATTTCCCTGGTGCAGCACAACCCGATGGAGTCCGATGACGAGCTTTCCAGCGCCCCGTCGTCCACCGCAACTGCGGCGAGCTGGGCTTTGCCCGCCGATCCCCGCGAGCAGGCAGCTTTTTTGAAAAGCCTGCACGGCCAGTTGGCTGGTGATACGGGCGAGCGATTGGCTGCCATGCAGGCGGCCCGGGCCTGGGGTCACCGCGCCACCCTGCCCCTGCTGAAGCGAGGCTTAAGGGATTCCAATCCTCAGGTGGTGCTAGCGGCAGCCCAAGCCATGGAACGCTTCCGGGGCCGCTGCACGCCGGTTCTGGCTCCGAAGCCTCAGCCGCGGTTGCCCCGCAACGCCGCCCTCACCCGATAGATCGGCCGGCCTTGGCTTTCGTGATAGGTGCGCATTTGTAGCTCGGCCAGCAGGCCAAAGCAAAACAACTGCACCCCGGTGATCAAGGCCAGCACCGCCACCATCAACAGGGGGCGGTTGCCGATATCGGCATTGGCGATCAGTTTTTCCCCCAGCAGATAGGTGCTGATCACCAGGCCCACGGCGATGGAGGCCAGCCCCCAAAATCCAAACACATGCATCGGCCTGGTCAGGAACCGCTTCATGAACCACACCGTGAGCAGGTCCATCAGCACCCTGAAGGTGCGGTCGATCCCGTAGTTGCTGCGACCAAAGCGCCGGGGGTGATGGTTCACCTTCACTTCGCTGATCCTGGCCCCTTCGATGAAGGCCAGGGCCGGCAGGAAGCGATGCAACTCCCCGTAGAGGTTCATGTCTGCCACCACCTCGCGGCGGTAGGCCTTGAGGGAGCAGCCGTAGTCGTGCAGTTGCACGCCGGTCACGCTGGCGATCAAGCCATTGGCCAGCTTGGAGGGCAGTAGCCGGCTGATGGCCGCGTCCTGGCGCTGGTGGCGCCAGCCGCTCACCAGGTCGTAGCCCTCCTCAATTTTGGCGAGCAACAGCGGGATATCCGCCGGGTCGTTTTGCAGATCGCCATCGAGGGTGACGATCACAGCACCGCTACTGGCATCAAATCCAGCCGCCATGGCTGCGGTCTGGCCGTAGTTGCGGCGGAGCAACACTGCAACGAGTTCGGGAACCTCGTCGCTCAGCTCGGCCAGCACGTTGGCAGTGCCGTCTTTTGAGCCGTCATCCACCAGGACGAGCTCAAAAGCCACCCCGAGGGGGCGAACGGCGTCCAGCAATTGGCTCACCAATGGCCGCAGGCTGTCCTGCTCGTTGAAGAGTGGCACCACCACGGAGAGGGCCAGCATCACGGGCTTCGTTAAGGGCTGAAATTTAGGCGGGCAGCGGGCTGCCGTCATGGCTGTACATCACCCGTCCGGCGCCGCGCAGGGTTTGGCGGTAGTGGCTGGCTACGCCAGAGCCGTTGGTTGGGGAAAGGTTGTCGATGGCGAGGCCGTTATGACCGTTGCTCGTTCCCGAGCTGTGCAGATAAGCGCCGTTGTGGACGTGCAGGCCCACGTGGGTGCAGCGTTGGGGGCTGCCAAAAAAGATCAGATCCCCAGGCTCCAGAAGGTGGGTGATGCCGCTGCGTGCGGCCACCGGCTGGCAGAAGCGCTCCTGGAGATAGGCATCGCGGGGCAACCAGATCCCCTGGGAGGCATAGGCGGTTTGCACCAGCCCGGAACAATCAAAATTTGGGCCCAAGCTGCCCCCCCACAGGTAGCTGTTGGGCTGCTCGAGGGCCCTAAGGCCGAAGGCGATGACGGCATCGAGCCGCTGTTGAATGCCAAGTCGATTCCACGGCCTTGGCCGGGGTGGGGGCGCGGCTTCCGCGTTGCCCAGAAGGTCATTGGGCTCGATCCAGCCGGGATAACCGTCGTCGAGAAGGCGGATCCGCAGGCGTTGCTGGTGACCCTGCCCCATCGGCTGGGAAGCTTCAAGAACCCGCAGGCAGCGGCCCGCCGAGGCCTGGCTTGCCAATCCCTCGCCCCGCTGCCGGCCGTAGAGGTTGATCGGACCCAGAAGCCGCCAGATGCTGCCGGTTATCAGCCATTCGGGAGCTGCCGGAGCTCCGATGGGCAATGGGGTCGGCGCATTGGGCTGGGAACCTGGGGCCATGGTGCTTAGTCTCGCCAGCATGTCTAGCGGCCGCGATGGCGTTCTACAGCCCCGATCCAGCCATGGGCCAGACCCTCGCCGATCTGGTGCGGGCCTTAGAGCTCGAAGGGAGACCCGCTTTAGGCCAGCAGCTCTCGATCACTTGGCTGCGCTTTGAGAGCTCCTTGATTGGTCGTGCTGCCGATTGGGATCCGGGCGCCTTTTGGACCCAGTCCTGGGCGGGGGCGAGTTGGGGCGGAGAGATCCAGCGCTATCCCGCCAGTGTGGTGAAGGTTTGTTATTTGGCAGCGGCTGAGGCTTGGCTGCAGGCCGATCTGATCGAAGACAGTAGGGAACTGCGCCTGGCCCTGGCGGAGATGATCCGGGATTCCAGCAATGACGCCACCGGTTTTGTGGTGGATCTGCTCAGCGGCACCACGAGCGGCCCAGCGTTGCCGGAGCGGGCCATGGCCGATTGGGCAGCCCAACGGCAGCTGGTGAATGGCTGGCTGAGCCAATGGGCTTGGCCAGAGCTTGATGGCTCCAATGTCTGCCAAAAAACCTGGGGCGATGGACCCTTTGGCAGGGAGCGAGAGTTTTATGGCGCGGCGATGGAGAACCGCAACCGGCTGAGCACCGATGGCACGGCCCGCCTGCTCCAGGCCGTGATGGCATCGGCCCTGATCTCGCCCCCGGCCTGTGCCCGCATGCGGCGGGTGCTCGAGCGCAGTTTGGAGATCGAAGCCCGGTCGGCCGATCCGGAGAACCAGGTGGATGGCTTTTTAGGGGAAGGTCTGCCTGTTGGCAGCAGGCTGTGGAGCAAGGCTGGCTTGATGAGTCAGGCTCGCCATGATGCGGCCTACGTAGAAGCCCCAGGCCACTTCCCTTTTCTGCTGGTTGTGTTCAGCGAAGGCCCAAGTTGCGCTAACAATCTTGAGCTCCTGCCAGAGATCGCCACGCGTTTGGCCCAAGCCTGTCGCTATTGAGGGCTGAGGTCAGCTTCAAAGCCAATTGCGGAGCAATCTCGCAAGAAATGGATACGGAACGGAGGGGGAGGATCATCTCCTGATATTCAGAGAGACCGTGTGGCAATGGAAGACACCGAAATTGGTGCCTCCGGGTGGATTTCCTCCAAAGATTCCTCAATAGGGCAGTGGCGCTTCTTTGTTGAATCAGCACGACGCTGAGCAACCCGATAGGCATCCGCCCGATTCTGTTTGCTCTGGTAGCGGTCAAGATGGCGTATTGCTTTATATCTTAGTACCTGATTGTAGTCGGGTGGGCGATTGATTTCTTTTTTGCGTTTCTTTTGATTTTTCGTTTACCCAGATATATCCCACCTCCTCCATCGCAAGAACTGCTGGGACAAAGTATAGGTAGACTCCATTGATGCTATTGCTGACGTTTTCGCAGATCACAATGATTCCAATGAGCCCAAGGCCAATCAGTTCAACAGCCTTGAATCCGTTGAGTTGAAACTTCGTGTATTTGGTGGTGCTTGTTTTTTTTAGTCCCCGAAGCATTAGTGTCAGCACAATTAACTCGTAGATTATTATTAGGCCCTGGAATCCAAAGTTCACTGATTGGGATGTGTTCCAGTCCCAAATGTCTGCTGGAGCGGTCCCGTACTTGAAGGCAAGAAGGGCGTATTTAGGTACCATTACCGCCAAGATGCAGACAATGCCAACGAGTGCTAATTCGATTGAATTTACGGGACTACTTGCTTTGAGAACGCTCCTGAACTTGTGCCACATTAGTGCCATTGTAAGTCCGATAAGTACAATATTTGTATTCAGTAGAAGTAGATTGTGCTCATTATTTTCTAGGAAATGATTCGGAATGCTTATTGGTATCAGCGTGATGGCGACAGCGAAAACGCCGTCTACCATGTTGAAAAGTGCTGATGCTTTCCATAGCGTTCCTCTCATTTTGGACCTCCTTTCCTTTTGAAACTAGTGCCTGGTTTGGTGACGGTCAAGGGTGAGTTGCTATTGGATTGCTTTTTTCTTTTTTTGGATTCACACCCCTCTCCATCGCCAGGCATAAGGTGGTGGCGCTTCCCAGTGGATTCAGCACGACGCTGAGCGACCCGATAGGCATCCTCCTGGTTCTGCTTGCTCTGGTAGTGATGCCAACGACCGAACTGGTCTTGCCATTCAATGTTGATGGTCATTGGATCCCCCCCACAACTCCAGACCCAACCCCGCCAACGCTGCCGCCCTTTTTAAGCAGCAACTTGCAGCAACTTCAGCCGTGGGTGCTTTGGGTGCTGATTTCTTTGCCCTTAACGATTACTATGGTAGTAGACATGTCTGAACACCAAATACTTACGCGGTTTTCAGTATCTGCATTCGCTGCTTTGTTCCTCTGCTTGCTCACTTCGTCTGCTTACGCGAGACAGACTTACGTCAGACAGATATGTGTTGCCTGGGATCCCAATGACTCTTTTGTAAATGTTAGACAGTCTCCCAATGGTAATATCTTAGAGAAAAAGCAGAATGGAAGTTGGGTCGAGGTGGTGGGGGTCTCGTATGACACTAAGGGAACACCTTGGGTTGATATCGTCACCAGGGGAGTGTCGGGAAACTCCTTTATCATGAAGTCTCTTGTTCGCAAGTGCATTCCTGGAAGTTTCAATCCTGATCGTCTCATCGTTGACTAACTGTCTATTGATTTCGATAACTCTTGTGCCATAGGTAGTGCTCCTCTTGTATTGAATCTCCTAACGCAAATCTTCGTCGTGCTGAGCCAGGGGAGAAAGCAATCACCAAAAACTCGCTGGCAGTTCAGGCAGGGGTGGCTGCGACCACCACATTGCTCGCCGGGCAAGAGTCGACAAAAAGGCAGCAACAGAGCTATCTTTGGATCTGGTATCCAAGATCGTGACGGCGCTAGATTGCGAGATTGAAGATTTGCTGGAAGTTGTAGATGCCTTAGATTTACAACTGAAACTCCCAATTATTAGCTATCTAGTGTTAGAATAGGGCGGCAATTTGTGAGGCAAGACTACTGCGTGGTTGACCTCGATGCGTTGACTGCTCTCGACGCCCTTCAGTGGTTAAGAACGGGCGATGAAGTCTTTCGGCGATACGGTATCAGTTCTTCAACGGTTAGCAGGCAATCAAGAAAGTGTTTGGACATATTTGACGTCGAGTTAAAGCGGGTTAACGGTGAATGGGAGATTTTAGGAGACCGAACCATGCTCTTTCTTGAACGCAATGTTCACCAGACTGCACGATTTTTGGGACTCCGACCACTAAGATTAGAAGCAACTTATTGGTCTGGCCCATTACTTTGTACGCCATCTCCAGAAAGGTGGATTCTGGGATTGTCGAACATCGTCGGAGTACGTAGAAATTTCCAACTTTTAAAAGAAAGAGTTGTCGATGCTTTTGTTGCTGGACTGCCAGATGTCCCACTGGATGATGACAATGACCTCATGACAATTAATCTTTCATCCATGCCAGTTTTTTTTGTGTGCAGTCCTGATCATCCATTGCTCAGAGAATCAGAACTCACTTTTGAGAAAATTGCTAGATATCCAACATTGGCATTGCCAGCAGGATCTTACCCACGGGTCGAGGCGTCTTTGAAGTCTATTGGTTTGTGGAATGATTATGTTCGCATGTCACGCTACCAGCGTGATTCATGGGAAGGAAAGAGCGAGGAGGAACTGACAATTGGATATGGGACTGATTTGAGCATGGAAATTAGTGGTGGCAGTCTCGCCAGACTTCCCTTGGAACTCCCTTTTTTATCGGGAGAAGCACTTGTCGTTCGCAGAGAATTTGCCGAGCATCCAGAGATCAAAATTTTGCTTGATTTGATCATGTCTAGACTTGAATCCTTTTCTGCGCTTTATCCTGAGATTCAACTCAATCGATAATGATTTGGCGGGAACCGATTGATTTTATGCATAAAGTGAAATTTCCAGAGCATATCTTTACTCGCCCCC
>CALRWB020000025.1:0-11888 GCA_943371815.1 Chitinophaga pinensis
TGGGGCGTGATTGTGGAAACGGAGGCGTATTGCCAGAGCGAGCCCGCCTGCCACGGGCATCGCCGCCGCACGCCCAGCAACGAAACCCTGTTTGGTGAGCCTGGGCGGTTTTATGTCTATGTGAGCTATGGCATCCACCACTGCGTCAACGTTGTAACTGGCCGCGCTGATTGGGCCAATGGAGTGTTGCTGCGAGCTGCATGGCTGCCTGGTGAGCCAGAGCGGATTGCGGCTGGCCCTGCCCTGTTGGCTAAGCGGTTTGGCTTGAGTAAGCGCCAAGACGCCTTGTGTGTTAGTGGGGTTTCGGGGCTTTGGCTGGCACCTCGGTCGGCCGCTGTTGCAGAGGCCATGGACGGGGATGAGCCCCCCGCAGTGATCCAAACCACACGCATTGGCGTGTCCCTGGGCCAAGAGCTGCCCTGGCGCTGGTACTGGCGGGCCAGTCGCAGTGTTAGCAGGCGGATGCGCGGTGATCGCCAACCAACCGGAACCCCTTGTCAGCCGCCCCTGGCCCTTTAGGTTGACATCGTTTGTGCAGCGTGCGTTTTGAGCGGTTGGAGTCACCGCCATGTGCTCGATCTGGCGGCCTTCTCGCTGGACGACTACGCCACTGTGCTGGAGTTGGCCCAGCGCTTCCGTGCCATGCCCGTGACGGGTGCGCGCAAGTTGCCGGCCCTCCAGGGCCGACTGATGACCAGTCTGTTTTTCGAGCCCAGCACCCGCACCCGAAGCAGTTTTGAACTGGCGGCGAAGCGTTTATCGGCCGATGTGCAGAGTTTTTCTCCCTCGTCCAGTTCCTTGAGCAAGGGTGAAAGTCTTCTCGATACGGCCCGCACCTATGTGGCCATGGGGGCCAATGTGCTGGTGGTGCGCCACCAGTGCGCCGGCGTTCCCCAAGGATTGGCGCGGGATCTTGATCAGGCCGGAGGGGGTGTGGCCGTGCTCAATGCAGGCGATGGCCTCCACAGCCACCCCAGCCAGGGCTTGCTCGATTTGTTCACCCTGGCCCGCTACTTCAATCCTGAGGCGCCCACGCCAGAAGCCCTGCGCGGTAAGCGGATTGTGATCGTGGGCGATGTGCTCCATTCCCGAGTAGCCCGCTCCAATCTCTGGGCGCTCACCGCCTGTGGAGCCGATGTGGTGCTTTGTGGGCCGCCGACCCTTGTGCCCGAGGCCTTTGCTGAGTTTGTGGCGGCGCCGCCGCCGGGCCAGGCCACTGATCCGGTCGCCCAGCGAGGCACCGTGACGGTGGTTCGCAGCCTGGATCAGGCGCTGACGGGTGCGGATGCGGTGATGACCTTGCGTCTGCAGAAAGAGCGTATGCGCCAAAATTTGCTCACCAGCCTGGATCAATACCACCGTCAATTCGGCCTCACCCACCAGCGCTTGGCGTTAGGCAGTCCAGGAGTGCCGGTGCTCCATCCAGGCCCCGTGAATCGGGGTGTGGAAATGGCTGGTGCCTTGCTGGATGATCCCAGCCTCAGCCTGGTTGAAGAGCAGGTCCGCAATGGCATCCCCATCCGCATGGCGCTGCTCTATCTTCTGGCTTCCTAGAGATTGGATGGCTGAAGGTTCGCTAGCGCTGGTTATAGCAGCTTGAAGCCATCCAGCAGCAGGCCGTAGAGGAGGCCCAGCCGTGCCATGTCCAGGAGTTGCAGGATCAGACGGTCGCCTTGACGGCGCAGCATGGGGCCCCGGGCGCGAATCGCCAATTCAATGGCGCCCACGCAAATCAGGGCGCCAACTGGGTCTAATTCGGAGAAGGCTCCACTGATGGTGCCGATGGCCCCGCCAATGCTGAAACTGATCAGCAGCACAATCAATTGGAGCGATATCCTGCGCCAGGGATTGGAGGCCCAGCGCTCAAGGGTCACGATCGCTTGGACGACCCGTTGCTGAAAGCGGGTTTGCTGGTAGCGGGGCTTGGGCAATCCCGTCGTCACAGCGCCGTTGGAGCGTTGATAATTGTTTTGAAAATAGGGGGGCAGGGAAGTTGGCTTTTGGTGATCCCCATCACCCGGCCCAAATCCTGCCATTCCATATATACACCATCTCTGGTGTCATGCAAGGTTTTGGCCACTACCGATAGGGGATTCGATTAAAAAAGCCCTGGCTTGATTTGAAATCCGGTGGCCTTTGGCCGTTGGATGGAACGGTCCCAGGGCCTTGACGTTGGAACCATCATGGTCCGGCTGTCACCTTGAGAGCGGCGCAATCAGGCGTCGCTATCTTTTTTGCGGGAGCCCTTGCCTTCGAGCAGTTCGAGCAGGGCTTCCATCTGGGCCATCACCCCACGCACTTCCCCGGCTTCTGGAAGAAGCCCATCCTCCTGGACCCCCTGGTGCATTTCCCGGAGTTCCTGGCGGATGTAGCGCAGGTGACTCACGACCTGCTCACGCTTCGACTGAGACATAAAAAGGACTGATCGTGTTGTCCCTTTTACCCCATCGCCGGTTTACTTCTCCCCGAACTGGGCTTTGGCTTGCTCGTAAAAGGCTTCGTCGATCTCGTTTTGCCCCGCTTCTGAGGCAAGACCCTCAATCTTGCGCCGCACGATAGGTCGCACAAAAAAAGGCACTTCCTTCAGTCTGGCCTCGGCGTTGGTGGTCCAATTCATGGAGTGGAGAATAGGGGACTCGAACCCCTGACCTCTGCGGTGCGATCGCAGCGCTCTACCAGCTGAGCTAACTCCCCAAGGGCCCATGCCGGGGGAACCAAAGTTCCATGGGTTGGGCCATTATCTCCAGAAGCCATTCGAAACGGCCCCTGGCCGCTCTCCGCCATGACCGAGTCGATCACGCCCGAACGGCTCGCCGCCTTTGATGAAGCCTCCACGGCGGAGTTGGCCCGGCGCCTGGATGAAGACGACTATCCCAGTGCCTTCGACGGCCTTGCCGATTGGCATTTGATGCGGGCCTTGGCCATTCATCGGCCGGAGCTGGCCCGGCCCTACGTGCATTTGGTCGACCAGGAACCCTTCGATGAGGACTGAGGACGCGTCGCGTCCTGCCGCGATCCCCGATCCCCTGGCCGGACGACGAGTTTTGGTGGCGATCACCGGCAGCATCGCTGCGGTGAAGATGCCCTTGCTGGTGAGCGCCTTGGCCAAGCGCGGGGCCCAGGTGCGGTGCGTGCTAACCCCCAGTGCGGCCTCGTTGGTGAGTCCGGTGGCCCTGGCTTCCCTGAGTCGCCACCGGTGCTATTTGGATGCGGATCAATGGAGCCACCAGGCTCCCCGGCCCCTGCATGTGGAGTTGGCCGAATGGGCCGAGCTGGTGCTGCTTGCCCCCCTGAGCGCCACCAGCCTGGGCCGTTGGGTCCATGGCTTGGCCGACACCCTGCTGGCGAGCACCCTGCTGGCCACGGAGGCTCCGGTGGTGGCCGCCGCCGCCATGAACACATCCATGTGGCAAGCCCTCCCGGTGCAAAGCAATTGGCAGGCGCTCCAAGGTTTGGAGCGGGTGCTGGCCCTGGGGCCCGCCGCGGGTCTGCTCGCCTGTGATCGCCAGGGGGATGGCCGGATGGCGGAGCCAGAGCGACTCCTCTTGGCGCTCGAATCGGTAGCCCTCTGGGGTTGGCAGCGCGATTGGCAGGGCCTGGCCCTGCTGGTGAGTGCGGGCCCGACCAGGGAAGCCCTTGATCCCGCTCGCTTCTTAAGCAATGGGAGCACGGGCTTGATGGGTGTGCTGTTGGCCCAGGCCGCACGACTTCGCGGCGCTTCGGTCCACCTGGTCCATGGCCCCCTCCAGGTGCCCCTAGCGCTCCTGGAGGGCTTGCGCTGCACGCCGGTTCAAACCGCTGCCCAGATGCAGGCTGCCCTCACGGGGGCCCAGGGCCAGGTGGATGCCATCGCCATGGTCGCTGCCGTTGCCGACCACCGCCGGGCCGAGCCCCTGGCCCGCAAGCTCAGCAAGCAGGAGCTTGGCGAGCTCTGGGCGGAGGGTTGGGAGCAGGTGCCCGATCTGTTGGCTGGTTTGGTGGCGAGTCGGCCCCCCGGCCAGGCAATTTTGGGTTTCGCGGCTCATTCGGGCGATGGCCTTGCCATCGCCCGGGAGAAATACCGCCGCAAGGGCTGTGATTGGTTGTTTGCCAATCCCATCGATCAGCTCGATGCCGGTTTTGGCAGTCCCAGTAACCAGGGTTGGTTGCTGGGACCAGGCGGCCAGGAAATCGAGATCCAGTCAGCCTCCAAGCTCGCCATTGCCCATCAGCTGCTAATGGCGCTCAGACCGTCAGAGCCGCTTCCGGGGCATCCGTCAGGTCCTTCCTAGGGACTTCTGCCGGGGCCTCGGGGTGTGCATTGAGCTGCAGCAGATCCATAAAGGTGCGCAGCTGAAGCCTTGGGATGTAGGGCCAGCCCCCACTCCGTTCCATGTTTTGAAGCAGGCTGAACAACTGACTTCGGTCGGCAGGCAGGCTGCCCCGGAAGGCGCCGTCCTGGACGGTGCGGTGCAGTTGCTCGATCTGACGCAGCAAATCAAGCAGGCTTTCCGGGTTGCCGTTGAGTTCTTGAGCCAGTTGCTGCAGGCTTTGAAGCTGGCTCGCCAGGGTGGCTTGCTGGGCGGGAGTGAGGCTCATATCTCGGTTCACACGCTTGGCGGGATCGCCGCTGGCGATGGGCTCTGCATACAGGTTGTTGAGAGCCGCGACATCGTACGGGGAATCAGGTTTATCCACCCGTAGGATCCGCCGGAGCCCAGTTCCCATCCACCGTCTCTGCGGCGTTCCCCCATGCGTTTTCGTCCTCTGCTGGCTCTCGTGCTGGCGCTGTGCCTGACCCTGGTGACCGCTTGCAGCGGTGGGGCCAAGGCCGTTGATCGCTCCAACCTCACCTACGACGACATCCACAACACAGGTCTGGCCAACAATTGTCCGACCCTGCCGGATTCGGCTCGGGGCTCGATTTTCCTCGACGCGGGCTCGAAATATCAGCTGCGCGAAATCTGCCTGCACCCCCAAGAGGTGTACGTGAAGGGTGAGCCCGCTAACAAGCGCCAGGAAGCCCAGTTTGTGGCTGGCAAGATTCTGACGCGCTTCACCTCCAGCCTTGACCAGGTCTATGGCGACCTGAATGCGGGTGCCGATGGTTTGTCTTTTAAGGAACTCGGTGGCATTGATTTCCAGCCGATCACCGTGCTGCTCCCCGGCGGCGAGGAAGTGCCCTTCACCTTCTCCAGCAAGGAGTTGGTGGCCCAGGCCGATGGTGCTTCCATCACCACCAGCACGGATTTCAATGGCAGCTTCCGGGCTCCCAGCTACCGCACCAGCAACTTCCTTGATCCCAAGGGTCGTGGTTTGACTACGGGCTATAGCAGTGCCATGGGCCTGGTTCCCGCCGGTGATGAGTTCACCGGTGAAACGGTCAAGCGTTACGTCGATGGCACTGGCTCCATGAACCTCTCGATCACCAAGGTGGATGAGACCACCGGCGAGTTCGCCGGTGTGTTCACGGCCATCCAGCCTTCCGACTCGGATATGGGAACCAAGCCCGTTGTCGACGTGAAGATCATCGGCCAGCTCTACGGCCGCCTCGAGAAGGCCTGATCCTCAAGTCACTTGCGCCAGTGGCCCCAGGGCTGCTTTGGGGGCCCCGCCAGGGGCCCTTTTTGGTGGACGGCCGCAGGCCGGGGATGGCTCGCCGGGCTGGTCTGGGAGAATCCTCACCTCTCTTTTGCTGCCACCAGATGTCTGCCATCGCAACCGGCCTGATAGCTCCCCATGGCGGCTCCTTGGTGGATCTGATGGTGCCCACCGTCGAGCGCGAGGCAATAAAAGCAAGTGCCACCAGGGTTGTCGAGTGCAGTGATCGCAACGCCTGCGATGTGGAGTTGTTGGTGGTGGGTGGTTTCTCGCCCCTGCGGGGCTTCATGCACCAGGCTGACTACGACTCCGTGGTGGCAACGAACCGCACCACCAGCGGCTTGCTATTTGGCTTGCCGATCGTGTTCGACACCGCCGATGCCAGCATTGGCCTTGGCAATCGCCTCCTGCTCACCTACCGCGGCCAGGAGTTGGCGGTGTTCACGGTGGAGAGCAAGTGGGAGCCCGACAAGGCTAAAGAAGCCAAGGGCTGCTACGGCACCACCTCCATTGAGCATCCCGCCGTCAAGATGATTGCCACCGAACGGGGGCGTTTCTATCTGGGCGGCACGCTGCAGGGCCTGGCTCTGCCCAACCGGGTGTTCCCATGTAATACCCCCGCAGAAGTCCGCGCCAACCTGCCAGCAGGCCAGGACGTGGTGGCCTTTCAATGCCGCAATCCCATCCACCGGGCCCACTACGAGTTGTTCACCCGGGCCCTGGACGCCAGCAACGTCAGTTCGGCTGGCGTGGTGCTGGTGCATCCCACTTGCGGGCCCACCCAGGATGACGACATCGCCGGGGAAGTGCGCTTCCAAACCTATGAGCGTCTGGCTGCAGAGGTGAACAACCCCCGGATCCGTTGGGCCTACTTGCCCTACTCGATGCACATGGCTGGCCCGCGGGAGGCCTTGCAGCACATGATCATCCGCAAGAACTACGGCTGCACCCACTTCATCATTGGCCGCGATATGGCGGGTTGCAAGTCGTCCTTGAGCGGCGACGACTTCTATGGCCCCTACCAGGCCCAGGACTTCGCCCGCGACAATGCCCCCGAGCTGGGCATGGAAACGGTGCCCTCCCTCAACCTCGTCTACACGGAGGAAGAGGGCTACGTGACGGCCGAGCACGCCGAGGCCCGGGGCTTGCACGTGAAAAAATTGAGTGGCACCCAGTTCCGCCAGATGCTGCGTGGCGGCGAGGAGATCCCCGAGTGGTTTGCGTTCCGTAGTGTGGTCGAGGTGCTGCGGGCCGGGTCCTGAGCTGACGCCTGCGCCCTAGGGCCCATTAACATTCCTTTACCTCATTCTCACGAGCCGTGAAAAAGCGCTGGCGCAATGCGGGGCTCTATGTCCTGTTGGTGATCGTCATGATCGCCGTGGGCACGGCCTTCCTGGACCGCCCTGAGGCGGCCAACGCTCCGCGCACCCTGCGCTACAGCGACTTTGTGGAAGCCGTTCAGGGCAATGAAGTGTCGCGGGTGCTGATCTCGCCCGATCGCGGTACGGCCCAGGTGGTTGAGAACGACGGCAGGCGTGCCGTCGTCAACCTGGCCCCAGACAAGGACCTGCTCAAGCTGCTCACCGACCACAACGTCGACATTGCGGTTCAGCCCAGTCGGGAGCCAGCCCCTTGGCAGCAGGCCATTGGCAGTTTGATTTTCCCACTTTTGTTGTTGGGGGGTCTGTTCTTCTTGCTGCGTCGGGCCCAGGGGGGCGGCGGCAATCCGGCCATGAGCTTCGGCAAGAGCAAGGCTCGCCTGCAGATGGAGCCCCAAACCCAGGTCACCTTTGGTGATGTGGCCGGGATTGAGGGCGCCAAGCTTGAGCTCACGGAGGTTGTCGACTTCCTCAAAAACCCCGATCGTTTCACCGCCGTCGGCGCCAAAATCCCAAAGGGTGTCTTGCTAGTGGGCCCTCCGGGTACGGGGAAAACCCTCCTCGCCAAGGCCGTCGCTGGGGAAGCTGGTGTGCCCTTCTTCTCGATCTCGGGTTCGGAGTTTGTCGAGATGTTTGTCGGTGTGGGTGCCAGTCGGGTGCGCGACCTGTTCGAGCAAGCCAAAAAGAGCGCCCCCTGCATCGTCTTCATTGATGAAATTGATGCCGTGGGCCGCCAGCGCGGCGCTGGTCTTGGCGGTGGTAACGATGAGCGGGAGCAAACCCTCAACCAACTCCTCACCGAGATGGATGGTTTTGAGGGCAATACCGGCATCATCATCGTGGCCGCCACAAACCGCCCCGACGTGCTCGACCAGGCCCTGCTGAGGCCAGGGCGTTTTGACCGCCAAGTGGTGGTCGATCGTCCCGACTACAGCGGACGTTTGCAGATTCTTGAGGTCCATGCCCGGGGCAAGACCCTGGCCAAGGATGTGGACCTCGATAAGGTGGCGCGACGCACCCCGGGCTTTACCGGAGCTGATCTGGCCAATTTGCTCAATGAGGCCGCGATCCTGGCGGCCAGGAGGCAGCTCACTGAAGTTGCCATGGATGAGGTCAACGACGCTATCGAGCGCGTTATGGCTGGCCCTGAGAAGAAAGATCGGGTGATGAGCGAGAAGCGCAAGCGCTTGGTTGCCTATCACGAGGGCGGCCATGCCTTGGTCGGTGCCTTGATGCCCGATTACGACCCGGTTCAGAAGATCAGCATCATTCCCCGGGGTCAGGCGGGTGGCCTCACCTTTTTTACCCCTTCCGAAGAGCGGATGGAATCGGGTCTCTACTCCCGTTCCTACCTGCAAAACCAGATGGCCGTTGCTCTCGGTGGCCGGGTCGCCGAAGAGATTGTCTACGGAGAAGACGAGGTGACCACAGGCGCATCCAACGATCTGCAGCAGGTCGCCCGGGTCGCCCGCCAAATGGTGACCCGCTTTGGCATGAGCGATCGTCTGGGTCCGGTGGCTTTGGGCCGCAGCCAGGGGGGGATGTTCCTGGGTCGCGATATGGCCGCCGAGCGCGACTTCTCCGAGGACACCGCCGCTGCCATCGACGAAGAGGTGTCGTTGTTGGTGGCTGAGGCCTACAAGCGGGCCACGGAGGTTCTCAGGACCAACCGCGCCGTGCTCGATGAGCTCGCTGAAATGCTGGTTGAAAAGGAGACGGTGGATGCAGAAGACCTCCAAGAGCTTCTGATTCGCCGGGATGTGAGGGTCGCCGAGTACGTCTGAACACCAGACAGCTGAGAGCGATTTGATCGCTGCGTTGCACCGCCAGCCCCTGCTGGTGGTCCTTCGTTCTGCTGGGCCCCTGCAACTGGTTCCCCAGATTGAGCGCTTGCAGGCCCTGGGGATTCATCAGGTGGAATTGGCCTGGAGCCTGCATCCTGACTGGGTTGGGCAGTGCCAGGCCCTGCAGGAGCGCTTTCGCCCCATGGTCTTTGGGTCTGCTTCGATCTGTTCGCCTGCTGGCCTGGACGCTACTGCTGCCGCTGGGCTCCGTTACGCCGTTTCTCCCGTTTTGGATCGCAGTTTGGTGGAGCGGGCCAAGGCGTTGGGCCTCGCCCTTGTTCCTGGGGTGATGACCCCTAGCGAGGTGCACCAGGCCAGGGATTGGGGCTGCCGGGTGGTGAAGCTTTTCCCGGCAATCACCCTGGGCCGTAACTACTGGGGCCGACTGGCCCAGCCCTTGGGTCCGTTGCCCTTTTGTATCGCCGCGGGTGGCCTCGCTCCGGCCGATGGGATTCCCTGGTTGGAGGCAGGGGTGGATGCGGTGGCCCTAGGCGGTTCTTTGGCCCACGCCGCTCAGTGGGAGGCATTGGCGACCCTTGTCGAACGCTTGCGGCACAGGGGTTTTCAGGCGCTTTGATCTCGTTCTCACCGCTGCGCCAACGACGCTTTTGATGGAGCCATTGCCGCAGCCTTGACGCTGCTTAGTTGGCATGCTGCGCCTTTAGTGCTACTAGTGAAAAAGAGATTGTCTCTTTCCATGGCTCAGGTGACTATCCAGCTCAGCGACAAAGCGCTTGCTTTGGTCGCCCAGCTCCAAAAAGAAATCTTCAATCGCCGCCGTAAGAAGGTGACGGTTGCTGGCGTTGTCGAAACCCTGGTGGAAAGTGGGGCGAAATCCCAATCCGACAAGCGTTTTGCAACTTCCTGGAAGAACCTGATCATCGACATCGAGAAGGCGGCCAAGGTTGCCGATGCCCATGGTGCTAAGCCAGCCAATCTCACCGATGCCGAGTGGGCGATGGTGTTGAGCTACCGCACCCGGGCTCCGAAAGCTCCTGCCGCCCGTAAACCCCTTGCAAAGGCAGCTGCTGCCAAGGCCGTGCCCGATCAGTCCGTAGCGCTCAAGCCTGGGGCAACCAGAAAGCCTGCACCCAAAAAAACCACTGCCCCAAAAGCCGCCTCCCCAAAAGCTGCTGCTCCAAAAGCCGCTGCTCCAAAACCTGCAGCTCATAAGCCTGCCGTCAAAAAACCAGCGGTCAAAAAGCCCACAGCGACGAAGCCCGCAGTTAAAAAGGCTGCAGCGACGAAGCCCCTGACATCCGCGACATCCTCCGTCGCTAATCCGCTCTAGGAGTTCAAGCCTGGCTCCCCAAGCCAGCTTCGATTACCAGAGGCTGCACTGGGCGTGTTGCAGCAGCAGGTGATCGGCAAGGACGAGGGCCACCATGGCTTCCACCATGGGCACGGCCCTCGGCAGAACACAGGGGTCGTGCCGTCCCTTCGACTCCAGCGTTGTGGCGGCACCATTGGCATCAATGGTTTGTTGGGCTTTGCGAATCGTGGCGGTGGGTTTGAACGCAACCCGCAGCAGGATCGATTCACCGTTGCTGATGCCTCCCTGAATCCCGCCCGAATTGTTGGTGGCGGTCCGCAGGCTGCCATCGGTGGTGGGTAGGAAGGCGTCGTTGTGTTGACTGCCCTTCAGCAGGGTGCCTGCAAACCCGGAGCCAATTTCAAAGCCCTTGGTCGCAGGCAGCGACATCACGGCTTTGGCGAGGTCGGCTTCCAGCTTGTCAAACACTGGCGTGCCCATCCCAACGGGCGGATTGCGCACGACGCACTCGATCACCCCCCCACAGGAGTCGCCTTCCCGGCCAATGGCCTCAATACGCTCGATCATCTGCTCGGCGACCGCCTGGTCAGGGCAGCGAACAATGTTGGCTTCCACCGTTTCGAGGCTCACCCCAGCTGGATCCACGTTGGCTTCGATGGTATGGATGCGTCGTACCCAGGCGATGACCTCCGTGCCATGGGCCTTGGCTAGCAGTTGTTTGGCAATGGCCCCAGCGGCCACACGGCCAATCGTTTCGCGGGCAGAGGCGCGTCCACCACCACTGCGGGCCTGGATGCCGTACTTCGCCTGGTAAGTGGCATCCGCATGGGAGGGCCGAAAGGCCACTTGCATCTCTTTGTAATCGCCCGGCCGTTGGTCTTTGTTGCGCACGACCATGGCGATCGGGGTGCCCAGGGTGACCCCATCCAGCAGCCCGCTGAGGATTTCAACCTGATCGTCTTCCTTGCGCGGGGTGGTGATTTTGCTTTGACCCGGTTTGCGGCGATCCAGTTCGGCCTGGATGGCATCGAGGTCGAGGTCGAGCCGTGGTGGGCAGCCATCGACAATCACCCCCACACCACCGCCGTGGGATTCCCCGAAGGTGCTGATCTGAAAGAGCTTGCCGAAGCTGCTGCCCATCACATGGTTTCGATCGTTGGAGCCTACCCAGACGGCCTAGAGCAAGGTGGGATCGGCCCCTGCCGGATGGTCCTGGCTTGGTAGGTCCGCCAATAGCGCGAAGTCGGCGAAGTCAAAACCTGGACCAACGCAACAGCTCACCAGGGTCCACGCGCCCAGGCAGCGGGCAGCCTGCCAATGGTCCGCGGGCACCACAGCCACGGGTTGGTGGCCGGCTCCAAGCAGGATTCGGGAGATGGATCCGCCCTGGGGCGGAAGGCAGCTGAGCTCCAAGGGATCACCCCCGCCATGGGCCCAGACCTCATCGGCTCCGCTGACCCGGTGCCACCGGCTGGTTTCATCCTTCCCCAACAGAAAAAGGATCACCGTGAGTCCGTCCCGCCGCGAACCATCTGGCCGCTGGACCCCTATCGGGCTGCGATGGATCTCCCGGTACCAGCCCCCCTCTGGATGGGGCTGCAGGTCGAGTCGCGCGATGGTTTGTTCGAAGCTCAGCATGGGGTTCAACAACGCACCGCCCTATCCAAACCCAACAAAAAGCCCCCTCCTGTGGAGGGGGCTTGGGGGTTCCATCAAGGCCTATTCAGCCTTAGCAAGGTTCTTAGCCTCAGCCGGGCTGTTTGGCCCTAGCCAATAGAGGGTGCGCTCAGGGCCACGGGGGTGGCTTCTGCT
>CALRWB020000026.1:0-7110 GCA_943371815.1 Chitinophaga pinensis
TGTCAAGGATGGCGACACCCTCTCCGAGATTGCCGATCGCAGTGGCGTCAGCCTCAAGCGGCTCATGCAAGCCAATGGCCTGAACAACGCCGGCAAGCTCGCGGTGGGCCAAACCTTGGTGATTCCAGGGGGAGGGCGCTACTCCAGCCAGGCTGCAGCACCCAAGTCCGTCAGCCCCGCTCCTTACACCGTCAAGATCAGCACTGCTCCCTACACTGTCAAGAAGGGGGAAACGATCTCCGAGTTGGCCGAGCGTTTTGGGACCAGCACAGACCGGCTGTTGAAGCTGAACAACATCAGTGACCCCAAGCTGGTGATCGCCGGTACCCGCATTGCCGTTCCTGGCCGGGCTTCCAGTGCCCGCACCAGTCGAACCTACGAAGAGTATGTGGTGCAGTCCGGGGAGAGCCTCTCTTACATCGCCGATCGCTACAACACCTCCGTCGATCAGCTTGTCGCCATCAACAATCTCGACGATCCCAACATGGTGGTGACGGGTACAAGGATCAAGCTGCTGGATCCACCAACTCTCAGGCCCGCCGCCAGGCAAGCCCCGAGACCCACCCCGAAACCCAGGCCCGTCGTTCAAACCGCCGCCAAGCCTGTTGTTGCAAGCAAGCCAGCCGTTACGAGCAAGCCTGTTGTGGCGGTCAAGCCGGTTGCTGCAAGCCAACCAATGACCACGGCCCCAGCAACGGCCCAACCGATCGCCATGGCCGCGACTGCAGCTCCTGTCGCGGCTGCAGCCCCAGCTGTAGCCGTGGCCACGGCCCCGGACGCCACAAGCCGCTCCGGCGGCAAGCTGGCCGCTTCCGAGTGGCGTAACTATGGTCCGATTCAGGTGGACTGGGCCAACTGGCAAGCGATGGGAGGCAGTTTCGTGGCACCCACAATCAACAGCAAGGGCCAACCGCTCTATCTGTCCATCAACTGTGGGGTCCGTAAACTGAACACCACAAGCCAAGTGGGGCAATGGAAGACCTGGGAGTCCCCCCAGGCTGATTTCGAAGAACAGCTGGTAACCGACCTCTGCAAAACCAAAGGCGGTTAGGAAGCCCAGTGGAGCGGCCAGGGCTGGCGCAGATACCGCCGGCCCGAATCACGCAGATACAGGCGTTGGGCTCCATCGTCGCTTTCCCCAATTAATTCTTCCTGCACGAGGCGGCGGGCCAACCAAGCCCAGCTCTGGTCTTCCCCCGAGGAACGCCCCGAGGCCAGGTCTTCGGCTAGAAGCCTTAGATCCCGCCCATTGCGGGCGGAGACCGCTTCCAGCACCTGGGATGCCCGTTCCGACCAATCCACCCGTTGGGCTTGCCGCTGGCAGTTGTCACAGCGTCCGCAGGGGGTAGCCAACTCCCCCACCGCCAGCAGGAGGGCCTGTTCTCGGCACCCCTCGTCCTCCGCGACTGCTTCTATGCGCCGCAACTGACGTTGGGCCAATTCGAGCCGGTGCTGCTCCTGGCGGCGTTGCTCCGGGCCCAGGGCTTGGGTATCCAGCTGGGTGCCAGCGGCGCGAATCGCCCAGCCCAGGCTGGTGCGATCGGCTGGATCGAAGAGCACCAGGCAGCGGGCCAGTTGGCCATCCCGCCCGGCCCGGCCCGATTCCTGGAGATAGCCCTCGGCACTGGCCGGTAAATCCAGGTGCAACACCAAGCCCACATCCGGCCGATCCACGCCCATGCCAAAGGCCACGGTGGCCACCAGCACGGGTCTGGGCTGGGTTTGGAAATGCTCGAGGGCCAGCTGGCGACTCTCCGGATCCATGCCGGCGTGATAGGCGATGGCCTCCAGGCCGGCCGCCGTCAGGCGAGCTGCCCACTGCTCCACCGAACGCCGGGTGCGGGCATAGATGAGCACGGCCCCCCTGGCGGCCCGGGCCGCCTCCAGCACCTGGGCCAGGGGGTCATCCGGCCGCCTTTGCATCCCATACACCAGGTTGCTGCGCCGGGCCGATCGCACCTGAATCAACGGACGCCGAAGTTGCAACAGGCGAATGATGTCGGCACGCACCTGGGGAGCAGCGGTCGCACTGAGGGCCACCAAAGGCACCCCGGGGCACAGGCTGCGCAACTGGCCCAGCCGCCGGTAATCGGGGCGAAAGTCGTGGCCCCAGGCACTGATGCAGTGGGCCTCATCCACCGCCAAGGCCACCAAGCGCCCCGAAGCCAGCACGTCATCGAGCAATTGGCGGGTGGCCTCCGCCTGCAGCCGCTCGGGGGCCAAATAGAGCAGCCGCAGGCGGTTGTCCCGCAGGCGTTGGATCAATTGGCGCCGTTCAGGGGTGCTCAGGCCGCGGTGCATGCAGGCAGCGGGAATACCGCGGCGCTCCAGTTGGCGCACCTGGTCCTGCATGAGCGCCACTAAGGGAGAAATCACCAACACCAACCCCTGCCGCACCAAGGCAGGAAGCTGGTAGCAAAGCGACTTGCCGCCCCCCGTGGGCAGCACGGCCAAACAATCCTGGCCGGCCAGCAAAGCCTCCACCACGGGCCGCTGCCCGGGCCGGAATTCCTGCCAGCCGAAATGGCGCTGCAGGGCTTGCTCGAGGGCCGGCGGAAGGGCAGCCGGCGGGGCGGCTTCGCCAGCTGAATCCGCAGCCGCCAAAAACCCTACCTGTAGTGCCCTTAGAGACTAGCCGCCACCAGGCCTAGCGGAGAGCGGGGCTAGGGAAGGGCGGGGGCCTCGAGCCGGTCTGGGGATTCCTCCACCAACTGCAACCGCACCCGCTTGCCCCCGGCCAGTTCTCCCAACGACACCCGCATGGTGCTGCCGCTCAGGGTTTGCAGGGCGATGAGCAGGTCCCGCAGGTGGGGCGTGCTGCTGCCACTTTCCACCCAAAGCCGCTCCTGCAGGCCCCCAAGGCGCCGCCAACTGGTGTGGAGCTTGAGCACGGCACTCTCGAGGGCTTGGGCTTGGCCCACGGCATCGGCAAGCAACCCCAGGGCATCGAGGCGCTGGGCCTCCTGCAGGGCCTTCTCAAAATTCAAGTCGCCCTGCTGAAACGCCCGCACGGCCAAGCCGGCTTCGGCAGCCTTGCTCAACCAACGGGCCGTACTGGTCACATCCTTCACCCGCTCGAGCTCGGGTTCGTCACGCAGCACCTTGCGCAGATCCTCTTGCTGCTCCTCGGGCAACTTGGCCAGCTCCCGCACCAACGGGGCAATCATCCGGGGTGGCAACAGGTTTTCGGCCGTGCGCTGGCGAATTTCCTCCGGCAACAGGGGGCTGGTGGCGGCGGTGAACTCATCACTGAGGCGCCGCACTTGTTTGCGCGTGATCTGCTGACCCTCATTGGCGGCCTCGCTGATCATTTGCTGCACTTCCAGGTCCGCCTGGGCGGTTTCGAGGAAGGCGCGCTTGGAAAAGTTGTTCACGCTGGCTTCCTCCAGCAGGCCGCCTCCCACCAGGCTGTCGGCCGATTCCGCCAACTGGATCAGGGTGTAGGCCCGGGTTTTGCTGATCTCCCGCTCGCGCAACCACTGCAGAAACCCGGTGCCCCGGCCCTCGCCACCACGCTTTTCGCGGTCGCGCACGGCACCCAGGATCCGGCCCCGCCAAATCTCCGTTTGGAGGTCGAAACGATCGCAAACGGCCCAAGCTTCCTCGAGGCGCGCCAGGAACTCCATCGTGCTGATGGTGTCGCTGTCGGGATCGGGCAGCTCAAGGCTGAGGGTGGGGGCCTCAAGGGGATCCAGGGCCAAGGGAGACAACGGTGCAGCAGATCGGAACGATCGTGCCACGGCCAACGACGACGAATCGTGACGCGGAAGGGTATTGGGCAAGCGGCAGCTAGTAACTTCCCTACGACAGCCACACGATTGACAGCGAAGCGATGGCCATCTCCCGCGGAGACAAGGTTCGGATCAAGCGTCCTGAGTCCTACTGGTACAACGAAGTCGGCACCGTTGCCTCCGTCGACACCTCTGGCATCCGCTATCCGGTGGTGGTTCGCTTTGACAAGGTGAACTACAACGGCTATAGCGGCTCAGAAGGCGGCATCAACACCAACAACTTCGCCGAAGCCGAGCTCGACAAGGCTTGAAACCCAAACAGACCTGAAGGTGCAGAGGTTTGCGCGCTTTCAGGTTTGATTGTGGGTAGAGCCTCTCGGCAGGAAGCCCGTAGCCCATGGAGGACTGCGGGCTTTTGAGTGTGATGTTTGTATAGAAAGGCTGATGCCTGAACTGCCCGAAGTTGAGACGGTACGGCGCGGTTTGGAGCAGCAAACCTCTGGCTTCAAGGTCGCCAAGGTGGCGGTGCACCGGAGCCGGGCGATCGCAAGCCCTCCCGATCCCGAGGCCTTCTGCTGGGCCCTGACGGGCTGCAGCATTCGCACCTGGAGCCGGCGGGGAAAGTACCTCTACGCCCAATTGGAGCGGGAAGGCGCTGCTGCAGGCCATTGGGGGGTGCACCTGCGCATGACGGGCCAATTCCTTTGGATTGATGCCAATGCGGCCCATCCATCCCCCCCGGCATGCAGCCACACACGGGTGCAGTTCTGGAGTGAGCAGGGCCAGGAACTGCGCTTTATCGACACCCGTAGCTTTGGCCAGATGTGGTGGGTTCCCCCGGGGGAGCCAATCGAATCGGTGATGACCGGCCTGAAGCGGCTGGGACCGGAACCCTTCAGTGGGGAGTTCAACCCCACCTACTTAATGCAGAAGCTCAAAGGCTCTAGCCGGCCCATCAAAAATGCCCTGCTGGACCAGGCCCTGGTGGCGGGCGTGGGCAACATTTACGCCGATGAATCCCTGTTTGCCTCAGGGATTAGGCCCCATACCCCAAGCGGCCGCCTGACCAAGGGCCAGCTTGAGAGCCTGTGTGCGGCCCTCGTGCGGGTGTTGGAGGTGAGCATTGGGGCTGGTGGCACCACCTTCAGCGACTTTCGCGATCTAAGTGGCACCAATGGCAACTACGGCGGCGTTGCCCTCGTGTATCGCAGGGGGGGAGATCCCTGCCGTATCTGCGGAACTCCAATTCTCCGGGAGAAACTGGGGGGGCGCAGCAGCCACTGGTGTCCGACTTGCCAGCAGTGATCCGAGAATCCCAGCTCAACGGTGGCCAAGCAGAGGCCACGGATTTTTTGCATCAATGGCCAGACGGGGGCTTAACTCGATCGAGAAATCAAGCGGATCGCCAACCGTGCCGTTGAGAGAGAGCCCAAAGGCTGAGGTGGGCCAGGCCCTGTGTGCCGTCATGGCAGGAATTCACGGGCGCGGCTGGTGCGATGGCACTGGAGGAAACTTCAGCTGCGTACTCCAGCAAGACCCCTTGGAGTTGCTGATGGCCCCAAGCGGGGTGGACAAGGGCCTCGTTGCACCAGAGGCCTTGATAACGGTCGATGCTGAAGGCCAGCTGTTACATGGCAGCGGCAAACCCAGTGCGGAGACACTCCTGCACCTGGCCATCGTGAAAAGCAGAAGAGCAGGTGCCGTTCTCCATACCCATTCCCAGGCCGCCACACTCCTCTCAAAGATGGCTTGCCCCGTCGGTGAAAGCGAGGGGGCGATCAAGGTAACTGGACTGGAGATGTTGAAAGGACTCGAAGGCATCAAAAGCCATAGCGAGGAGGTGGAGATACCGGTGCTGGCCAATGACCAAGACCTCAAACGGCTCAGCGCGGCGGCTCTTCCACTCCTCAAGGAAGCACCCCACGGACTTTTAATTGCAGGCCATGGGTTGTACGCCTGGGGAGCCAACCTTGACGTGGCTAAGCGCCATCTGGAAATCCTCGAATTCCTGCTGGAGCACCAGTGGCGTGAACAACTCCTCATGGCACGATGCAAACCCTGAGAGCTCAACCAAGGGAACTCAACCATGGAAGGAAACCATGAAACTTGAGGGCATCAGCCATGTGTTGTTGGATCTCGAAGGGACAACATGCCCGGTCAGTTTCGTGGCGGGGACGTTGTTTCCCTATGCCGCCAAACACCTAGGGGCCTTTGTGGAAACCCACAGGAACGACCCCAACGTGGGCGACTTATTAACGGCAGCGGAACTGGCGTGGAAACAAGACAGCAACCCCGAGGCCAAAGAACTCCTGGGCGACCCAGAAGCCGATGTGGTCACTTACCTCCAACTGTTGATCAAGCAAGACCGCAAACTCACAGAACTCAAAGACCTCCAAGGCCTGCTCTGGGCGGAGGGCTATGGCTCAGGAGACCTCAAGGGTCCACTCTTCAGCGACGTGGCACCGGCCCTCCAGTTGTGGCACCAACAGGGCACCGTGCTGGCTGTGTATTCATCGGGATCCGTGGCTGCCCAACAATTGCTCTATGGCCATAGCACTGACGGGGACCTGCGCAGCCTCTTTAGCCATTGGTTCGACACCAGAACAGGATCAAAGCAAGACGTTGCCAGTTACCAAGCCATTTCCCAAGCGATGGGGGTGAGCAGCTCGAAGATCCTGTTCATTACCGACTCACTGGTGGAATGCGAGGCGGCCCGTGAAGCAGAACTGCAGGTGCGATTCAGTGATCGGGAAGGCAACCCAGTGAGAGACAACGGTTCGTTTGAGAGAATCAGCACGTTTGAAGCCCTGCAGCTCAATCCGTGAACCAAAGCCCGCGCGATCGAGAGATCCTCGCCCTCAATCAGGCCATGCTGGAAAGCGTGGTATCTGGAGATTGGGGCACCTATGCAAGCTTCTGCAGCGAAGACTTGACCTGCTTTGAAGCAGAAACCAATGGGGTCTTAGCCCAAGGATTGAGCTTCCATCAATTCTATTTTGACCTGCCAAAAGAACCAACAAACAATCCAGACACCAAGGACGTAAAGCCAAACGTGAGTATGGCTTGCACCCATTTGCGCTGGATCAGTGAGGATGCCGTGATTCTCAGCTACACCCGGCTCACCCAGAAACTTTCAAACGGAGAACCGGTGACAGCAAGTTGCTGTGAAACACGCACTTGGCAGAAGCTCGACGGGACCTGGAAACAGGTGCACGTGCATCGCTCCTAGGCTGGGAGAAGCCAACAAAAAAGCCACCCAGTGGGTGGCTTTTCGTCTCAAGCCCTGCTCCCTTCAATGGAGGTCAGAGCCTTGAGTTTGATTGGATGAATGTTTTACCTGGCATCGAGCTATTTTCTCAGGGGGCTACCCCCCAAATAT
>CALRWB020000027.1:0-7051 GCA_943371815.1 Chitinophaga pinensis
AGGGCCTGCACCAGCCGGCCAGCGGAAGCCCGCAGCAGATGGCTGGCAATCAGACCAGGCGGCCAGGTGAGATCACGGCCACCACCGGCCACGATCACCAGCTGGGCGCTACCGGGCAGCGGCAATGGGCTGGACAGGGAATGAACAGGAGGCGCCAATGCGGCGGCATAGGGAAGGGAAACCATGGGCTAAAAAAGAGCGCATCAGGATTTCTTTCAAGGGCTCCAGCTATCGCGGAGGGGATCCCTTGAGCACCCTCTTAGTATAGCAGTACGGGCATACTATGCACGAAAAGAGGCGGGCCCTTTCGGGCCAACCTTGTGAATCTTTACAGCTCAAATTAGGTGACCCTGTGGCATAACCAGTGGCGCAAATCTCTAGCCCATTGGCAAAGCATCAAGCGACTGGAACGCAGCCATGCCAGCCGCTTCTAGGCCCCTTAGGCAGCCCCAAAAGAGGCGGGCCACCGCAGCCGAGGGTAGACGCCAAGCATGCAAGACAAAGACCACCAATCCCGGCGGCGGCAAGGAAAGTAGTGATCACGCGAGCGCCAGGGCCGGTGTCCGCATCGCGGCCACACCGGCTCGCGCAGCCCTGGTGCCGTGTGACATCCTGAAATTTCGTCCGCCGGGTGGTTATCCAACATCTTCTTTGAAGTTGTTGATTCAGTTTTGAGGCTCAGGAAGCTGGCGACTTGTTGATCTCATCAGGATCCGTTTGAGCAGAGCAGGCGGGCTCGAGCAGATCCAACAGCCCCTGCGGAGCTTGGGCTCCCTTGGCTCGACCCGATGTCCTGCCACCGCAAAACGACCTAAGGCAATCACCTAGCGGGATGGTTCATTCGTACTACCCCGATAGGTCCGCCTTCCTGGTGTGACCCGCAGCAAGTTCCCCAGCCCTTCCAACGACTACATCGAAGACCGCATCGACCTGAACCGGGAGTTTGTGCCGTCCCCAATGAGCACAGAGCGACTGGTCGTGGTCGGTGATGCCATGCGCGGGGTTGGCCTCTTCCACGGTGACTTGGTGCTTTATGACCGGGCCAAGCTCCCCAGCCCAGGGCGGTGCGTTGTGGCCCTCCATGAAGGCGAGCTGATCGTGCGCCGGGTGAAGGGCAGACCGCCCAACGTGTCGCTGGTGGCAACCGATGGCATCACACCCCCGATTTGGTTTGGCCAGGGTTCAGATCCTGAAATCCTGGGCACCGTGACCGTTGGGGTGCACCACTTGGTGCCGTGAGACCTTGCGGGCGTGCAGCAGATCTGCGGCGTTCCCTGTCGCTGCAAATCGAAGCACCACAACCGTGAAGCAGGCGCCCCAAAGAGTCGGCAAAACAGCTTGTACGAATTAGCGACAGTCACCGCTTCGTACAAAAGCTTGAGAGATCAACATGGGTCATGATGTTTTCAGGCTTCTTTGTCCATTTCCATGGTTGTCCGTTTGCATCTGCTGAGCCTGCCAGCTCTGTTGGTTTCCCTGGTGTCACTGTTGTGGTCCCCAACTGCATGGGCGGAACAGCCCTCCGCTCCATCCACCCGTTGCAACATCGCCACCCTGAACGGCACTTATCTCTACAGCTCGGTCGGCATGCTTGATGGAAAGCTCTACGCCGAAGCCGGCCGCGAGATTTACGACGGTAAAGGTGGTGTCGAACTCACCTATCGCGGGACTGGTGGCGCCACAGGCACGATGCGCACCACTTACAGCGTCAGCCCCGACTGCATCGGGACGGCGGTGTATCCATACGGTCAGAGTCTGGTGAGCTTCATCAGCCCCGACGGCAGCCGCTTCGCCTACACGATCACCCGTGGCCCTGGAGATCGGCCCACCGTGCTTTCAGGCTGGGAGATCCGCGTCGTTCCCTAATGAACAATCATTAACGGGGCTTTTTTATTGCCATTGAACTATTGGATTAAATGCCAGTAGGCAAAACCAAAGCGCAAATCCGTCAGGGTCACGCTGACCATGCCCTGGCCCACCCACCAACGACTGCTGGAACGCAGTGGCTACGAAGGCCGGTCGCTAGCAACCTCCTTGTTGCCGGAAGCAGTAACCGCTGCAAATTAGCTGCAAGGAGATCATCGCATTAAATTCGCACTATATTTTTAGTGGGAAACCTCACTTCCAGGGAGACTCTTTATCGCTGGCTTGCTTTCGAAGCATCCTAGGTCGAGCTGCCGCATGCACTCTCTCCAATAAGCTGCTCTGCTCGGCCATGGCACGTGGACTATTTGAACTTGTGAAAAATGGAAAATCTTAATTCTCTCCACACTGAACTTTTGGAAAGGTTACCGCCACGACCGCCGCGACCAAATCCTGCGATAGAAATTGATTCAGCAGTCAGCTACATTCGTTGGCATGCCAATGCACTGGCACAGCACTTATTGGGTGATAGCAAAGGAACTCTATTGGAATCAGACGAAAAAGACCATCACATGCTGCAAACTGCAGTGCGGGACTGTGGCTGGTGTATTTATATCCAGTACGGTGATGAAGGATTGGCGCAGCTCGCAGAAGCCGCCACGGTCGGATTGATCAATCCCTATCGCTATGAGCTGAAACACTTGATTGACCATTCCTTTCATGGAATTGGCTTGTGGAAAGCTTATGGAGAGCCTTAGATTGCCTTTCTAAGCCAAACGCCCCACCTCCAGCTACACGCGATGGTCCAGCAGTAGCTGCTGTGCGACAGAACCCAGCCAAGGCCTTTCTGTGTCAGTTATCTATGCCCACATCCTGGAGCAAGGAGCTGGGCGAACGCATCAAACCCGCTGAACAGCCCTCCCTCTAGCAATAGCGCAGCCATGGTTGAAGCACCTCCCAGCCCCGCCCTCGTTGGTGGACTTCGAGGCTCCCAGCTAGCTGCCTCACGGCACGGCGGGAAGGGCAGGGGTTCTCTCCTGCCCTAATCATTTGCGCCAATCCGTGAGCACCCAGGCCACTACCTGCCTGCTGCAAGCGCCACCGGCTCAAGCGCATCAATTAGCGCCTGCAGTTCCGCCTGGGGCTCCAGCTTGAGCACCGCGATGACCTCAAGGCCAGGGGCTTCCTTGGTTTGTTCAGGCCTAAATAAAAGGGATCTCGCAGCCCATCTGTCCCCCTAAAGGAGGCACAATCAAGCGTAGATTGAGTTCTGACGGTTGGCTCGCCTGGAAGCACTGCTCTCGGGGATGCCGGGTGATCGCGAGCTACGACTCCTGCTTGAGCAGCTCGATCCAGGGCCTGGTGGAACCTTCACCTGGCTGGATCCACGCAATACCGCGATCACCGTGCTCCCCGCATCGCATGCGTTCCCTGTCCAGGTCCTGCTGGAACTAAGGGGCCGCCGTCAGCTTGGTGTTCTGGTCACCAGCCGGGAGGGGCTGGGCCGTGGTGCTCCCCTCAGCCATGGCGTCCTGGAGCAGATGCTTGGCCAACTCCAAGCGCTGATGCCCACCAGTGAGCTCCAGTACCGCTCCGACCGCGATGGCCCCATCAGCCGCGTCGTCGCCGCTACCGGCTGAGCCAGACCGGAGGCTGCAGGCTCCACCGGTCAAGGGCATAAATGCAGCAAAACAACTGCTGATCTGGATTGCTTGGCCAGTGGCTGCGATCGATCAGCACCCCTGAAGACCCGCCCAATTCCGTGGTGAGCGATGGTTTTCCACAGTTTTTCCTCCCCTCTCCAGCGTCCGATTGGCCTGCTAGCAGCGGGTCTGCGATCAAACGCTGGAAAACTCTTGGCCCCTTGACAGTCTCCGCAGCTGGCAACCGGGCAAGGTCGCAGCCCCGCGGGCCGACCAGCAAAGCCATGCGCGGCAACGATTCTTGGGGTGAGACGCCTGCGAGCAGCCCGGTCAAGATCCTTTTGACCATCGGGCCTATGGCGTGCGCTGATGGGTGGGTGAACGAGAAGAGGAAAAGGTTGGCAGAAGTTCCTGATGCAATGGCTGTCCACGTGAGTGTGGAAAACCAATTCCCGGCTGATTTATTCGAATCGATGGTGGAATTTATTGAGCAGCATCCGCAATGGGACCAATACCGACTGATGCAATCAGCCTTGGCTGGTTTTCTCTTTCAACAGGGCTGTCAGGACCGTCCGGTCGTGCGCCATTACCTCGACGGGTTGTTCCGTAAGCCTGAGGCGACAGCCAAGTAGGTCTCACCTGCCAAGAGCTGATCTGGCAACAGAGCCGAATGTCGCCATGCTCGAGTGGTACTAATCTTTTCTGTGTGATCAAGCCATGAAGCGACCGGGCCGCGTTCTGGGTTCTCTGCCCTTCATCACTGGTTTATGCCTCGCGGCCGGTGGGCTGCTCCCGGCGGTAGCTCAGGAGCCTGCCGCCAGTTCACCGGCGACAACAACAGCCGCGCCAGGGGCTGCAACAACGGCAGCACCTGGAGCAGAGACACCAGCGGTTGGTAATGGCACTGGCTTGAGCGACAAGGAAAAGGCGTTGCTGCAGAAGCTCAATGCCCTCAAGACCCCGCGCTGGCGGACGTTCGGGCCTTGCCAGTACGACTGGTCCACCTGGAAGTTGATGCCTGAGGGCGTGCGCATCACCAGCGTCCAATGCGGCGTTTCAACTGTTGCCGGTAAGGAAAAGGCAGCGCCCGCAGCCACTGTCAGCGAGAGCGTTGCCGTGCACTGTGACTCCCTCAAGCTGAGCATCAAAAGTGCAGAGCAGCCCTGGACCAGCTGGCGCCTGCCCTATTCGGCCGCCGAATCAAGCGCGCGCGGCGGCGAGGACCTGATGGTGGTGGCGTTGTGCGCCAACTCCACGCCGATCCCCAAACCCCAGGCCGCCACCCCACCAGCTGTGACACCAACGGCCAAAACAACGGCAAAACCGGCGACTAAGCCAGCCGCTGCTCAAAAGCCTCGGGCCAACACGCCCTGAGGACTCAGGCCACGCCATGCCTGCTGCTGACCAGTTCACCGGTGCATGCCACCGGCAGCAGGCTTGAGCGGCCGCCCTCGTACCAGGCATCCACCAACGCACCACTGGAGCCCGGGCCCACCTCAGCTGCGAGGGTCCACAGCTCGTTGTGGAGCACCTGGGTCTGATCCGGTGTGCCCACATACCAAGGCGCCTCAGGATCCACCGACAGTTCCTCATGGAGCTGGAGCAGCCCCTCAAGAACGCAATCGGCGAGCTCACTCTTCATTGGCCAGGTGCCAGGCAGGAGCAATCATCCACCGGCTCTACTAGGTGACTGTGCAGCAGACCCGCTGAACAGCCCTCCCGCTGGCCCCGCTGAACCCAGGATCTGGCGGTCCAAATGGGCTGGGCGCAGGAAACACGTAGAGGCGACCGGCATCAAAAAGCCCCAGGCCGTAGCCCAGGGCTGATGCACAACTTTTAATTCAAGGGGGCGCTAATCCTTCGTGGGTCCTACTTCCCAAGAGTCCTCTTCCCAGAGGCCCATGCGCTCAAGCCAGGCCTCTGATTGCTCGGTGCTCCAGCCGTGATCGCTTTCGAGCAGGTCGGCGATACCGACCATCACATCAAAGGAAGTGTCGTCGTAGCCGCTATTGGAAAGGGCGCTGCGATGCAGGGCGTCACCCAGGTGGAGGAGATCCAGTTCCGTAAGCCAGTCGCCCTGCTCAAAGGCAGCAAGGGCATGGAGCTCCTGGCAGGGGGGCCGGCCAATGGTGGAGCAGGGCTGTTGTTGCTGGAACAGGGATCCAAGCAGGGCGAGGGATCGGTGGAAGACGGGGAACAAGGCAAACGGCGCATGGCCCTAAAGGGTTCCGACCTGCTTGCTCAGCGTTGGGGCCTAGGACCCGACAGAGGGATGCCAAGCCCTGCAAGCCCTCGCCACATCGTGCTCCGAATTCCATATCCACGCTGGTGTCCGGAGGCGGTTTGATGCATTCCGGTTTTCATTGGTCTCCTTCCTCAGGATTGTGATTCTTTTGGTAACTCATCAAATAGATGTATTACGCCATGCCCTCCCGCCTGGACGCATCTTGGAGAATCGACTAGTTTTCCGACGATTAAAGTTTTGACCTTCTTTGGGGTGATCACAATGTCTGACCACACCAGCGATGTCGATCGATTCAAGCTGGATCCTGCCAAGTTCCTAAAGAGGATCGACGTCTTTGTCTCAGAAAGGGTTTTCGACCATATTCAGGCAATCAGCGCCAGATCAGGGAGATCTTTTTCTGAATCTGCTGCAGCCATTCTTGCGGAGCGTTTAGAGTCCGGCGATTCAAAATGATTGATCGTTAAGTAGAAATATTGGTGCGCCAGGCTTTCTGCTTTAGTCTTAAAAATGCTTTTCTGGAAAGGTGAGGCTTGTGAATGCCTCGTCAGGGAGCCATAAGTTCCAGGGCTATCTGCTCTCCTTCTCGTCGGATGAGGTTGAGCTGCTTCTCGTCCTCCGTTTCGCAGGTTCGTGCTCTGATCAGCTGCCCTCAACCAACAGTGCCTTGAGACGCGCTAGCAGGCGATCGAGGTCGTCTTTTCTCAGTTCCCCATTGAGATCCCAGACCAGCGCCGTCGGAGAAAGAGCGTTCTGGTCCAGATCCATTCAGTCGCTACTGCGTTGGTTCAAGCATGAGCGGTCGGTGCTCCCGATAGTTGCTGGTAGAAGCACTTTGTAGGGGAAGACTTCCTAAAGGACCCCGGTGCTTATGACTGCTCTTGCTCGTTTTGGTCGTTATGCGCCTTCCGCATACTCCCCGGTGACCTCTTGAACTCCTGTGAGACCTGTAGGCACTTCACGGGTCGCTCTGGTCCCTATGGCATCTGCTCGATCTGGCAGAGGGCATTGACGGGCGCTATGGCAGCAGTGCAACGGTGCTCGCTTTGGCAGGCAAGGGGGCGGTGAGGAGAGTTCTTCTGCCCAGCTGGAGCCGGTGAAACGTCTCGCTGTGAAAGCGGCGATCCCATAGAGATTGAACGGGGAGCCCCAATAGTTCCCCGTGTGCGCTTCTGCCGAGATCGCTTAGTTAGCGCCCGTAGAAAGCATGGCGCCCATGATGGTGACCAGAACCCTCACCACTTCAAAACCACCAACCAGGATCAGCCCGTACCAAATTTTTTGCACCGATTTGGGGGGCATG
>CALRWB020000028.1:0-5000 GCA_943371815.1 Chitinophaga pinensis
GGTGTTATGGTTTTGGACTGCGCCGGGAGGGGTTTTACCCGAACTGAGCGTGGGGCCGATCTAGAGATGGATTGGTGGCTTACGAGATCGGGAGGCGCGAGCCGACGGTGTTGTAAGTTTTCTAGGTCGCTGAGAGGCGACGGCTACCGAGAGCTTCCCGAGAGGGGAGTGGAGGGAGCTGAACCTGGACAACCGAAAAGTTTAGGAACTGACGCTTTCACTGCGTCACAAGTTCTTGAGGAGCCTGCGGCCCTTGCTGAGAGATCGGTGGGAGGCTGATGGAGCTCAGGATTGTGGCGGTAGAGCAGTGAAGGTGTGAGGTCCCGTCAAAAATTATTAGCGGGTACCAGAGAGCAGTTGTTGATGTCGTCTTTCACGAGGCGAGGTTAACGGTGTGCTGCTTTCAGTAAGGTAACCGCGACCGGATCTGAGATCCTGGAAAGTCACGAGGAAGAAATTTTAAGTGCACTCTTTGAAACTTTCTGTCAGAGGAAAGGGCTCCAACTGCGATTTGTACGCCAGTGCAGGTTTAGCGGGTGACGAGCAAGCCAAGTTGAGGGTTGATTTAGTTTTTAGAAGTTTACTTTTTAAGTTAACTTTTTGAATTTAAATCAAGCTAAGAGGACTGGTCTACAACGGAGAGTTTGATCCTGGCTCAGGATGAACGCTGGCGGCGTGCTTAACACATGCAAGTCGAACGAACCTTCGGGTTAGTGGCGGACGGGTGAGTAACGCGTGAGAATCTGCCCTCAGGAGGGGGATAACGGCTGGAAACGGCCGCTAATACCCCATATGCCGAGAGGTGAAATGAATTTCGCCTGAGGATGAGCTCGCGTCTGATTAGCTAGTTGGTGTGGTAATGGCGCACCAAGGCTTCGATCAGTAGCTGGTCTGAGAGGATGATCAGCCACACTGGGACTGAGACACGGCCCAGACTCCTACGGGAGGCAGCAGTGGGGAATTTTCCGCAATGGGCGAAAGCCTGACGGAGCAACGCCGCGTGAGGGATGAAGGCCTCTGGGCTGTAAACCTCTTTTATCAAGGAAGAAGATCTGACGGTACTTGATGAATAAGCCACGGCTAATTCCGTGCCAGCAGCCGCGGTAATACGGGAGTGGCAAGCGTTATCCGGAATTATTGGGCGTAAAGCGTCCGCAGGCGGTCTTGTAAGTCTGCCGTTAAAGCGTGGAGCTTAACTCCATTTCGGCGGTGGAAACTACAAGACTAGAGTGTGGTAGGGGCAGAGGGAATTCCCGGTGTAGCGGTGAAATGCGTAGATATCGGGAAGAACACCAGTGGCGAAGGCGCTCTGCTGGGCCATAACTGACGCTCATGGACGAAAGCCAGGGGAGCGAAAGGGATTAGATACCCCTGTAGTCCTGGCCGTAAACGATGAACACTAGGTGTCGGGGGAATCGACCCCCTCGGTGTCGTAGCCAACGCGTTAAGTGTTCCGCCTGGGGAGTACGCACGCAAGTGTGAAACTCAAAGGAATTGACGGGGGCCCGCACAAGCGGTGGAGTATGTGGTTTAATTCGATGCAACGCGAAGAACCTTACCAGGGTTTGACATCCTGCGAATCCCTTGGAAACGAGGGAGTGCCTTCGGGAGCGCAGTGACAGGTGGTGCATGGCTGTCGTCAGCTCGTGTCGTGAGATGTTGGGTTAAGTCCCGCAACGAGCGCAACCCACGTTTTTAGTTGCCAGCATTTAGTTGGGCACTCTAGAAAGACTGCCGGTGATAAACCGGAGGAAGGTGTGGATGACGTCAAGTCATCATGCCCCTTACATCCTGGGCTACACACGTACTACAATGCTACGGACAAAGGGCAGCAAACTCGCGAGAGCTAGCAAATCCCATAAACCGTGGCTCAGTTCAGATCGTAGGCTGCAACTCGCCTACGTGAAGGCGGAATCGCTAGTAATCGCAGGTCAGCATACTGCGGTGAATACGTTCCCGGGCCTTGTACACACCGCCCGTCACACCATGGAAGTTGGCCACGCCCGAAGTCGTTACTCCAACCCTTGTGGAGGAGGACGCCGAAGGTGGGGCTGATGACTGGGGTGAAGTCGTAACAAGGTAGCCGTACCGGAAGGTGCGGCTGGATCACCTCCTAACAGGGAGACAACAACTGACTTTGATGTCTGAGTATTTTTATTCTCAGGCCGAAGTCCTGTCATCTCGAAGGTCGATCGGTACCTCAAGTTGAGGGTCTAGAGAATTTATTCTGCTAGGTCCACTCAATTTCAGTTCCTAAACTTTGTCTAGGTCACCCACTAAGGGTACATAACTCCTGGGCCATTAGCTCAGGTGGTTAGAGCGCACCCCTGATAAGGGTGAGGTCCCTGGTTCAAGTCCAGGATGGCCCATTCGTGTTTGGGGGTTTAGCTCAGTTGGTAGAGCGCCTGCTTTGCAAGCAGGATGTCAGCGGTTCGAGTCCGCTAACCTCCATTCAACCGGAGGCCCCTTAGCCCGAATTCTGAAAGGAGTTCCTGGTGTGGTGACAAAGATGAAATTCGGAACTGGCATCAAACGATAGCCAGGAAAGCAACGCTGAGTCAACCGACTCCAGCCTCGTTTCATTCTAGAGTTGATCATCTGACAAGCTTGAGAAATCAAGAACTTTGTTTAGAGATCAAACGGTTGAAACGATGCTGGACTCAAGGCTTTTAACCAAAGTCTTAAGTTTCAGCAGAACCTTGACAACTGCATAGGTAAGTCTGGAAATAAAGCATCTCATGGATGCCCAGATGCGAGAGAGATCAAGTGAGGACGAGAGTCTGAGCTTGAATTTTTTGTGTGTTTGGGAAAATTCTATTGAGTTTTTAGAGCCGAGAAATCCAATGGTTCTTTTCAGCCGTCCAAGTTAACTGCGTGGAGGGTTTGAAGAGTTTGATCCTGGCATTCGAGTCTGATTGAGCTGATCTGAAAAGGTGAGTTTGAGAGGATGGTGAATCTAGAGAGAATAGGCCTCAACAGCCTGAAGCCATTGGAGGATAATTTGGTCAAGCTACAAAGGGCTCACGGTGGATACCTTGGCACACAGAGGCGATGAAGGACGTGGTTACCTGCGATAAGTCTCGGGGAGCTGGAAACACGCTTTGATCCGGGAATTTCCGAATGGGGCAACCCCTAGAACGGCCGCCTGAATCCATAGGGCGGCTCGAGCCAACCCAGCGAACTGAAACATCTTAGTAGCTGGAGGAAAGGAAAGTAAAAACGACTCCCTGAGTAGCGGCGAGCGAACGGGGAAGAGCCTAAACCGATGGTTTCGACCATCGGGGTTGTGGGACAGCAACGTGGACCAGGGACATTAGAAGAAGCGTTTGAATGGCGCGCCACAGAGGGTGAAAGCCCCGTATTTGAAAATGAAACTGGCCTAGCTGTATCCCGAGTAGCACGGAGCACGTGAAATTCCGTGTGAATCCGCGAGGACCACCTCGTAAGGCTAAGTACTCCTGTGTGACCGATAGCGAAACAGTACCGCGAGGGAAAGGTGAAAAGAACCCCGGGAGGGGAGTGAAATAGAACATGAAACCGTGAGCTTACAAGCAATGGGAGCCCTACTCATAGGGTGACCGTGTGCCTGTTGAAGAATGAGCCGGCGACTTATAGGCACTGGCAGGTTAAACCGGGAATGGTGGAGCCATAGCGAAAGCGAGTCTGAATAGGGCGATCGTCAGTGTTTATAGACCCGAACCCGGGTGATCTAACCATGGCCAGGATGAAGCTTGGGTGATACCAAGTGGAGGTCCGAACCGACTGATGTTGAAAAATCAGCGGATGAGCTGTGGTTAGGGGTGAAATGCCAATCGAACCCGGAGCTAGCTGGTTCTCCCCGAAATACGTTGAGGCGTAGCGTCTAGTGCTCCAGCAGGGGGGTAAAGCCACTGTTTCGGTGCGGGCTGCGAGAGCGGTACCAAATCGATGCAAACTCTGAATACCCTGTGTGTAACTAGGCAGTCAGACTGTGGGGGATAAGCTCCATGGTCGAAAGGGAAACAGCCCAGACCGCCAGCTAAGGTCCCCAAATCAACACTGAGTGATAAAGGAGGTGGGGTTGCCCAGACAACCAGGAGGTTTGCCCAGAAGCAGCCATCCTCAAAGGAGTGCGTAATAGCTCACTGGTCGAGCGATCCTGCGCCGAAAATGAACGGGGCTAAGTGTTGTACCGAAGCTGCGGATTCTTATGAATGGTAGGGGAGCGTTCTATGTGGGGTGAAGCGTTAGCGTAAGCGGGCGTGGACTGCATAGAAGTGAGAATGTCGGCTTGAGTAGCGAAAACATGGGTGAGAATCCCATGCCCCGAAACCCTAAGGGTTCCTCCGGCAGGCTCGTCCGCGGAGGGTTAGTCAGGACCTAAGGCGAGGCCGAAAGGCGTAGTCGATGGACAACAGGTCAACATTCCTGTACCGATGATGTTTTGGGAAGGGGGACGGAGAAGGCTAGCCAAGCCAGATGTTGGTTACTGGTCCAAGCGTTCGAGGCGTTGAGAACCGGCGAAAACGGTTTGAGCTGAGGCGTGAGTGCGAGTTGCTACGGCAACGAAGTTGGTGATGTCATGCTTCCAAGAAAAGCCCTATACCCGTTAAGGCATCATTGCCTGTACCCGAAACCGACACAGGTGGGGTGGTAGAGAATACCGAGGGGCGCGAGGTAACTCTCTCTAAGGAACTCGGCAAAATGGCCCCGTAACTTCGGGAGAAGGGGTGCCACCGCAAGGTGGTCGCAGTGAAGAGGCCCAGGCGACTGTTTACCAAAAACACAGGTCTCCGCTAAGTCGCAAGACGACGTATGGGGGCTGACGCCTGCCCAGTGCCGGAAGGTTAAGGAAGCTGGTCAGCGCAAGCGAAGCTGGCGACTGAAGCCCCGGTGAACGGCGGCCGTAACTATAACGGTCCTAAGGTAGCGAAATTCCTTGTCGGGTAAGTTCCGACCCGCACGAAAGGCGTAACGATCTGGGCGCTGTCTCGGAGAGAGGCTCGGCGAAATAGAATTGT